>CAVTYO010000009.1:0-409392 GCA_963738915.1 uncultured Alphaproteobacteria bacterium | reverse complement strand
TAGCCGACGTGGCTGGCGACGAAACCGAGCCGGTCGTAGAAGCGGTGAGCGTCGACACGGGCCTTGTCGGTCGTCAGCTGAACGATCGTGCAGCCGCGCGCGCGGCATTGTTCGATTGCCCATTCGAACGTGCGTTGCCCTAGTCCCAATCCCCGATGCTTCGCCGCAATCCGGACAGCCTCGATCTGGCCGCGCCAGGCGCCCTGACGACCGAGGCCGGGAATGAAAGTGATTTGCAGGCTACCGATCACTTCGCCGTTCAGGCTAGCGACCGCCGCCAACTGGTTGGGGTCGGCCTGGATCGCCCGGAAGGCTTCGAGATATTTGACGTTTGGCGGAGAGCCGGGGTCCTCCCGCTGCCGCCCCAGAATATCGTCGGCCAACATGACGATGATCGTCGGAAGATCGCTAGTCTCGGCGCGGCGGAAAATGAGGTCTTTCATCAGGCCAACCATTTTGTCTTGGGCGTAGGCGGTGGCCTGTTTGGCCCAGCCAAGTGCAACGGCGTTGCAGCGACGCCGAATTGCCGTCACTTCATCGGGCGGTAGAACTGCTCGTCGAAAGGACTGCCGCCGATAGGCAGCAGTTCGTCGCGAAACTTGCGCGTATGGGTGGCCTGCTCATGCGCTTCAAGCGCGGCTACGTTCCTCCAGACTTCCACCAAGGTTAAATGGTTGGGCTTGGCGGTCTGTTCCAGCACGTCATAGCGCAGCACGCCGGCGTCATTGACGCTTGCGGCGCTGAGTTGCTTGATCGAGGCAAGGCCCGCGTCCTTTTTTGCTCCCGCGTAATCGACATGCGTGATGACGTAGATCGCGCGCTTGCCGTGCGGCTTCGCCGGACCGGACGCGAACGCGGTGTGCACGCGCTCGTCGTAGGGTGCAATCAACATCGGCGCCAGCCGGCTGCGAAATTGCTTTGTGGCCTCCGCCGTCGCGTGGCTGTCCTGCGCCTTAGCATCCTGCCAGGTCTCAAAGAGGACGAGATGACGCGCCTGCGCGGTGTTCTGGAACACCATGAAATCGACATTCCCCGGCTCCTTGCGGGCGGTGTCGCGCAGCTTGCGCAGCAGCGACTGCGCCGCCTCGCGAGTCGGTGGTGCGATTTCAATGTAGGTCACGACATAAGCTGGCCCCGTACTTTGCGCCCGGCCTGGCGAACCCCCGGCGAGCAAGATCAGCATCGCCGCTACGGTGACAAGATGGCGCATAGCCGCCATTTGGATTCCTCCCCAGACATTCGGCCTCTGATGAGCCGTTCCGCATCATGCAACAGGTGGTGTAAGCTGTTGCCGGCAACGCCTTTCTATTGCCCCGGCGGCGCGACTTCCGCCGACTGGCCGCTGCGCTTGAGCGCCGCGGCGACAAAGCCCGACGCCTTCACGTCCTCGACGAAAGATTTTAAGTAGCCAACGCCCGCCAGGCGTCCTTTGGGCGTGCCCATGGCCTGGCGGATATCCATGAACCGATCATCCATGATCCGCATGCCCGCGTGCGCGTCGGCGTATGCCGCGAGTGCCTGCCGCACGCCGGCGACGGCGTCGAGTTTGTCCTTGACGAAGATATCGAAGGCATCGGGGCCCTTGGCGCCGTCGCCGCGCACAAGCGTGCCGTTCTTCAGGTTCCGGGTCAGATAGAGGTCGTAGGCGGACCCGATGTTCACGGCGATGCGCATTCCGGGACGATCGGCGTCGGCCACGGTATTCAGCGGCGAGGCCGCCGTCACCATATAGGTGCCCTCGATGATCACGTAGGGCGCGGTGAATTCGATTTCGGCCGCCCGCACCGGCTCGATCGCAATGAAGGCGATGTCCCACTCCCCCTTCTTGCCGGCGGCGAACACGGCGCCGGCGCTCTCGAAGGTGACGAACTCAACGGGAACGCCCAAACGACGCGCCAGCTCCCGCGCCAGGTCCGGCGTGATCCCTTTCGGCTCGCCGGTCTTGGCGTCCTTCTGCGCCAGCACACGATTGCCGAAGTTGATGGCTGCGCGCATCTTGCCGGTCGGCGCGAGGTCTTTGAGAACATGCGGCGACACGCCGCCCGCCGCAGCGGCCGGAAGCACGGCCATGCAAAGCAAGAGCGGGGCGAGAAAAAGCTGTTGCATGGGCTTAACTCCTCTGCGCGCACCGGAGGGGCGCGAGGGGAGTTAAGCCGTTCGGTGATTTGCAGACAAGGCGGGGGGCGCCGGGAGGACCAACGCGCGCCTGGCCACTCGACGTCTATGCGCGGAGGTGTCGAAAAGCGATCGCCGAGAGAATGAGGATCCCGGTGAATGTCGGAAGCCAATACTGGATTGTGACTCCGAAAACCGTGAAGTCACGCATCAAGAAGGTCACACCCGCGTCCATGCGCTGGAATATAGGAGCGTTCGCGCGTTAAAATCTCATAGTGTTTTAGGCGTGCCGTATCTACCCGGGAGTAAAATGTCGCCATGCACGCGACCGCATGCGCGGCCGTTCATTCCCACGCGTCGAAAATATCCGGCAGCAGCGGGCCGCCCTGCGTGCGGCATTCGCGTTGGCAGTAGCGATCGCAGGCGTCGCCGAGCTTGAGGCAATGTCCCTGCGCGTCGGCGCGCAGGCAGGCGGTAACCCCCCACGTGCAGTGAGCCCCGCAATCGTTCCAGCAGGCGTTCTCCGCACTCACGGCCTCCACCCGCTCGCTGCGCGGGAATGGCGGCGGGCTTGGCGCGTTATAGCGCCAGATCACGGGACGATGCGTGTCCGTCTCGGCCGCGGCGGGCCCGGCAAGGCCCGGCAGCAACAAAAGGCAGACGAACAAGGATGCTGAAAATAAAGATCGTGTCATCGGCGGTGAGCATACCGCGACGGTAAATTCGTGCAATCGGATGGGGCGGAACTTTCGCCGCACCTTGCGGCTTGCTAGAGTCATAAAGTTCACATGCGGAGCACGTTTCCAGTGGCGCTTGCGATGCGCTTGAGGACCAATTCCGTGACCATTGCCGACCCCTCCGCAACGCCGCACGGCCAGGCGGCGCACGACCCGGCGCAGAATTTCGGTACCGCCGGCATCAAGCCGATGACGCGGCCGAGCCTCGCCACGCGCGTCTTCATGGCTGTCGTCGCTTTCGTCGAACGGCTCAATCTGACATTCAGCAAGGTCGGCAATCCACCGATTTACGACAACGCGGTCTTTCCCTGGACCAATGACATCGAACGCGACTGGCGCGCAATCCGCACCGAGCTTGACCGCGTGCTCACGCGCAAGGACGAACTGCCCGGTTTCCACGAACTGGCGACCGACGTCGCCACCATCAGTGAGGACCGCGGCTGGAAGACGTTTCTGCTCGCCGGCTACGGCTTCAAGTCCGAGGCCAATATCGCCTTGTGCCCGAACACTTGGGCGGTGTGCCAGAAGATTCCGGGGCTGATTACCGTGATGTTCTCCATCCTTGAGCCGGGCAAGCGCCTGCCGCCGCATCGCGGACCCTACAACGGCGTGCTGCGTCTGCATCTGGGGCTGATCGTGCCGGAGCCGCGCGAGCAACTCGGCATCCGTGTCGAGAAGGATATTTACCGCTGGAAGGAAGGCGAAGCCGTCATTTTCGACGACGCCTACGAGCACGAGGTCTGGAACCGCACGCCGCACACCCGCGTGGTGCTGTTCGTCGATTTCCGCAAGCCGCTGCGCTTTCCCGCCAATTTCCTCAACTGGCTGCTGCTCAATCTGGCGATGTTTACGCCCTTCATTCGCGAGGGCATGGATAACCAGAAAGCTTGGGAAAAGAAGTTTTACGAAGAGGCCCAGGTGCTGCGCAACGGCTAACCCTTGCGCCAACGGGCGTTCACCGCTAGCTCCCTGCCTGCATGGATGACCGCACCAAAACCGAGAAGCCGGCGCCGAAGGTGAGCTTTGTCTCGCTCGGCTGCCCCAAGGCGCTGGTCGATTCAGAGCGCATCGTGACGCGGCTGCGCGCCGAAGGCTACGAGCTTTCGCGCGAGTACGCGGGCTCCGACGTGGTCATCGTCAACACCTGCGGTTTTCTCGACAGCGCCAAGGCGGAGTTGCTTGGCGCCATCGGCAGCGCACTCAAGGACAACGGCAAGGTCATCGTCACCGGCTGCATGGGCGCGGAACCGGAGAGCATCACGCAGGCGTTTCCTCAGGTGCTGGCGGTGACCGGCCCACAACAATACGAGAGTGTCGTCGATGCCGTGCATCGCGCGGTGCCGCCGCGGCACGATCCGTTTCTCGATCTGGTGCCGCCGGAAGGCATCAAACTCACGCCGCGGCATTACGCGTATCTGAAAATTTCCGAGGGTTGCAACAACCGCTGCTCGTTCTGCATCATCCCGCGGCTGCGTGGCGATCTTAACTCGCGTCCCGCCGCCGACGTGCTGCGCGAGGCCGAGCGGCTGGTAAAGGCGGGTGTGAAAGAGCTGCTGGTTATTTCACAGGACACCTCGGCCTACGGACTCGACATCAAATATGCGCCGAGCCAGTGGCAGGGCCGCGAGGTCAAGGCCAAGTTCATCGATCTCGCGCGCGAACTCGGCGAGCTCGGCGCCTGGGTGCGGCTGCACTACGTTTACCCCTACCCGCACGTCGACGACATCTTCCCGCTGATGGCCGAGGGAAAAATCCTCCCCTATCTCGACATTCCTTTCCAGCACGCGGCGCCCGACGTGCTCAGGCGCATGAAGCGGCCGGCGGCGCAGGAAAAGACGTTGGAGCGCATCGCCCGCTGGCGCGAGGTTTGCCCGGACCTGACGCTGCGCTCGACCTTTATCGTCGGCTTTCCCGGCGAGACCGAGACGGAGTTTGAATATCTGCTGCAGTGGCTTGAGGAAGCCGCGCTCGATCGCGTCGGCTGCTTCAAGTACGAGCCGGTGCGCGGCGCCGCGGCCAACGATCTCGGTGCGGCCGTGCCCGACGATGTGAAAGAAGCGCGCTGGCATCGCTTCATGCAGGCGCAGCAGAAAATCTCGGCGCGGCGTCTCAAGCGCAAGGTCGGCTCGCGGCAGAAGGTGATCATCGACGAAGTGGGCCCAAGCGTCGCCAAAGGCCGCTCGATGGCCGACGCGCCGGAAATCGACGGCGCCGTTTACGTCGCCAGCCGCCGGCCGCTGCGCGTCGGCGAAATCGCCACGGTGAAGATCGAGCGCGCCGACGCTTACGATCTGCATGGCACCGCCGTCGGCTTCTGATCGGTACCTGCAAGTTCCCCTGCCCGCATTTTGCCAAGGTTCTGTCGGGAACGGGCGCAGGCGCTGGCCGTTACCGAGGCATCCAGCAACAGCATGGAGAAAGATCATGCGCCTCAAGAACGCGATCTTCGCTGCCGCCCTCGCTTCGACGGCGGCCCTGTCGATTCCTGCGTCCGCCGCGATCGTTGTCTCGGCGGTGACGCCGCTCAACATCCGCTCCGGTCCCGGGCCGCAATACGCCGTCATCGGCGCCATCCCGGATCGCGGCCGGGCGACCATCACCGGCTGCATCCAGGGCAGCCTGTGGTGTCGGGTGAATTTCAACGGCCGCCAGGGCTGGGCCTACTCGCAATATCTGATGGCGACGCTGTCCGGCCGTTCACTGGCGATCGCCGAAATCCGCGACCTGCCGCCGGTGCAGGTGCCGGTCGAGGTCGTCGGCAGCGCCACGCCCGCGCCGGTCATCGCCGGCCAGCTGGTGGCTCCGCCGATTGCAGCCGCGCCGCTGGCGCTGACACCGCCGCCGACGGTGCAGGACTACGTCGTCAGTCATCCGGTTGCGCCGGTCTACCTCAATGGTGAAGTGGTCGAGGGCGCGGGCCTGCCCGACACCGTCGCCGTCGCGCCGGTTCCCGGCACCAGCTACGACTATGCCTACGTCAACAGCGTGCCGGTCCTGGTTGAGCCCAACACCCGGCAGGTCGTCTACGTCTATCGCTGAGCGTTAGAGCCGATAAAAGCGCGCCGCGTTATCATGCAGCACGGCGCGCTGCTCGGCTTCGGTATTGTCATTTGTCCGGTTATTGGCACTTCCCTGCCTAAAGGCGCTATTGTGCGCGTCATCGGCGCAACTCACTCGGTGCCGCCGAGCGACAAAATTATTGTAGTGCTCCAAAACATTGCAGTGATCCCTTGAGCGCCTATTTCGTCACCTCGACCGGAACCGATGTCGGCAAGACCTTCGTCACCGCCGGGCTGATCCGGCATCTGCGCGGCGCCGGGGCGGCCGTGAACGCGCTCAAGCCCATAGTCAGCGGCTATGACTCCTCGGTGGTGGAGACCAGCGACCCGGCGGTGCTGCTCGAGGCGCTGGGCCGGCCGGTTAGCGCCGACGAAATCGCACGCATCGCGCCATGGCGCTTCCGCGCGCCGCTGTCGCCGGATCTGGCTGCGGCGAGAGAGCAACGCGCGATCGACTTTGCGGAGCTCATCGCTTTCAGCCGCCGTTCGGTTGCGGAAGCGTCGGGGACGTTGTTCATCGAAGGCGTTGGCGGCATCATGGTGCCGCTCGACGACCGGCGGACTGTGCTCGACTGGATGGCGGCGTTGCGCATTCCGCTGCTGCTGGTGGTCGGCGGCTATCTCGGCACCATCAGCCATACGCTGACCGCGGTCGACGTGCTCACGCAGCACCGGCTCACGACCGCGGCCATCGTGGTCTGCGAAAGCGAACGCAACCCGGTGGAACTTGGCGACACCGTCGCCAGTATCCAGCGCTTTTCCAACGGCGTCGACGTCATCGGCTTGCCGAGGCTACCCCCCGGCATTGTCGATCACCCTGCCTTCGCCCGCATCGCGGCGCTGTTATAGCTTGAAGTTTTCGATGAAGCGGATGAGCGCCGCGACCGCGCGCCCCATGTCGGCTGGGCTCGCGTATTCCGCCGGATTGTGGCTGACGCCGCCACGGCAACGCACAAACAGCATGCCGATCGGGCAGAGTTTGGCCATCGCCGTCCCGTCATGACCGGCGCCGGAGGCAAGGCGGATCGCCTGCCCGCCGGCGGCGCCGATGGCGGCGGCGAGGCCTTCCTGCATCCGCGGATCGCACGGCGTCGTCGGCACTTCACGCGTGGTGGTGACCAGCAACCCGAGATGCCGCTTCTCGGCGATTGCGCGTATCTCTGTCTTGAAGCGTTCGACGAATTGCGCCCGCGCAACCTCCGATCCGGAGCGGATATCGGCGATCAGCACCACGTGGCCGGGGATGACGTTGGAGGCTTGCGCGGTGATATCGAGATGGCCGACGGTCGCCACCACCTCGCCCTTGGTCTCCCGCGCCATGCGTTCGGCGAGCAGGGTCGCCTCGGCCGCGCCGGCGAGTGCGTCGCGCCGCAGCATCATCGGCACCGTGCCGGCGTGGCCGGCGTCGCCGAACAATTCGACGTTGAGATAGGTCTGTCCGGCGATCGAAGTGACGACGCCGAGCGCCTGGTTGCGGTGCTCGAGCACCGGCCCCTGCTCGATATGCGCCTCGATGTAGGCGACGACTTCGTCGCGCTTGTAGGCGGCCGCGGGAATGTCGGCGACGTTCTTACCGTAGCGCGTAATCGCTTCCGCCAGCGTCTCGCCATGCTCGTCGGCGAGATCGAGCGACGTCATGTCGAAATGGCCGGCGCAGGCGGTTGACGAAGCAAGCGTCGCCGGGAAGCGCACGCCCTCCTCGTCGCCGAACGCCAGCACATCGAGCCCGAAGGGAAGTTTTCGCTTCGCTCTGGCAAAATGTCCGGCGGCAAGGATGCCGGCGATGACACCGAGGGGACCGTCGAACATCCCGGCGTCGATGACGGTGTCGATATGCGAACCGATGAGTAGGCGCTTTTTCCCACCCTGCCAATGACCGCGGACCGTGCCGACTGCGTCCTCGCTGACGGTGAGCCCCTCTTCGCGCATCCAGCCGGAGACGATGTCGGCGGCGCGCCGGTGCTCGTGGGTCAGAAACCGGCGCACCAATCGTTTCGGCTCGGCCGAGATCGAGCCCAGTATATGGATCATGCTCTCGGCACGCTCGCCCAGCGCGGATGGATCGATATCAGCCATGGTAGGCCAGAACGGTTTCCAGCATGCCTTCGAAATTGATCAGGCCGTGGAGCAAAATCGTCAGGATCGTCGATCCGCTCGCCCAGCGCAGCCAACCGAGCAGCAGCCCGGAGACGAACACCTGGCCGATCACGTACCAGTCGTATTGCACGTGGATAATTGCCCACAGCAGCGCGGTGACCGCGATCACCAGCCAGGCGTCGCCCGGCTTGCGCAGCCAGCCGCGAAACAGAAAACCGCGGAACAGCGTCTCCTCGCCGATCGGGGTTATCACCACGACGGCGAGCCACAATAGCGCCAGCCAGCCGGTATCGCCGGCCGTGCGATAAATGTCGCTCTGAAACGGGGTAACGATGTTATGGCCGACGAGAGCGCTCACCGCGTCTCCGACGACGATCAGCGCGACGATGGCGCCGATGCCGACCAGCAGTTCGCTGCGGCTCGGCCAGATCAGCCCGAGATATTCGGCGGCGCTGGCGCCGCGCATTTTCGCAAATAGCGCGAGCAGGGCTACCTGCACCGGCGTCGAGGTGAGGACAATCACGGTTACGGCCGGCCCGTCGCCGGAAAAATCCGGCAGCCGCAGCACGTCGACGCCGTACCACCAGGTGAGCGTGATCAGGGCAATCAATTGCCCGGCCAGCAGCGCAAGAACGGCAAGGCCGAGGGTCGCACCCCGGCCCCAAGGTTGCGCGGCCGCCATAATCTGCCTGTCGGCCATTACCCGTGTGCCTTCAATGTCAGCTCCCGCGATAAGTCGAATAGCCGAACGGCGAGATCAGCAGCGGCACATGCGTGTCCGTCGTGCCATCAAGGGAGAAGCGGACCGGGACGATATCGAGGAAAGCAGGATCGGCCAGCGTGACGTTGTGTTTGCGAAAATAGTCGCCGGCATGGAACGCAAGTTCATAGGCGCCGCGCTTGAAGGCATCGCCTTGGAGCAACGCCGCCCGGCCGTCCGCATTGGTCACCATATCGGCGAGCACGGCATCGCCGGCGCGCAACACGACGCGCAAATTCGCCGCCGACTTTCCCGATGCGGTATCGAGGACGTGAGTGCTCAGGCGGGGCATGGCGCGAGCTTAGACGTGTTCGCCGCGCTTGTCCCGCCTCCGCTTTGGCGTCAAGGAACCAGAATCAGCGAGCCCGTGGTCTCGCGCGACTCCATTTCCTTGTGCGCCTTGCCGGCGTCTTTGAGCGCGTATTTGTGATTGATCGGGATCTTCACCGCGCCCGAGCCGACGACCTTGAACAGGTCATTGGACATGGAGATGAGATCCTCGCGCTTGGCGGCGTAGTGGTTGAGCGTCGGCCGTGTGGCAAACAGCGACCCCTTGGCCTGCAGCATGTTGATGTTGAACGCTTCGATCTGCCCGGAAGCGGAGCCGAAGCTGACGAAATAGCCGAGCGGACGCAGGCAGTCGAGCGAGGCCGGGAACGTGGTTTTGCCGATGCCGTCATAGACCACGTCGCACATCTTGCCGCTGGTAATTTCCTTGACGCGGGCGGGGAAATCCTCATCGCGGTAGAGAATGGTGTGATGCGCGCCCGCCTTCTTCGCGATCTCGGCTTTCTCCTTGGAGCCGACGGTGCCGATCACCGTCGCGCCGAGATGATTTGCCCACTGCACGGCGATGAGGCCGACGCCACCGGCGGCGGCGTGAATGAGGCAGACGGTGCCCTTGCCGACCTTGTAGGTGCGGTTGAGCAGATATTCGACCGTCATCCCCTTGAGCATCATGCCGGCGGCCTGCTCATAGCTGATGTTGTCGGGCAATTTTACCGCGCGGTCGGCGGGCAGCACGCGTTCGGCCGCATAGCCGCCCAGCGGTCCGACGAAGGCGACACGGTCGCCGACCTTGATGTCGGTGACCCCGGGGCCGATCGCGATCACTTCGCCGGCGCTCTCATTGCCGGCGATGAACGGCATGCCGACCGGCGAGGGATAGGCGCCCATGCGGAAATAGGCGTCGATGAAATTGACGCCGACCGCGTGCTGCTTGATCTTGATCTGGCCCTGTCCCGGCGCCGGGATCGAAATATCGTCGAGCGTCAGGACTTCGGGACCGCCGTGTTTGTGGACGCGCACTGCCGCAACCATGTTTCACCCCTGTAAACAGACTTGTTGTGTGAATTCGCGGCGATCATAGGCAGCCAAGCGGCGAAGACAAGGCGGCGCTCGGCGGCTCAGTCCGCTATCGCGCGCCGGAAACCCTCAGATTAGCGCCATTGATGTAGGAAGCGCCGTCCGACAGCAAAAATAGGATGGCTTCGGCGACCTCGTCGGCGCTGCCCGCCCTGCCCATCGGCAGCACCGGCAGCAGCCGCTCGACGCGCCCCGGCGGCTGGATGTCGGTATCGATCATGCCGGGGCTGATCGCATTGACCCGGATGCCTTCCTTGGCGACCTCGCGCGAGACGCCGATGGTCAGGGAGTCGATGGCGCCCTTGGCAGCGGCGTACCACACCGATTCAGTGGCGCCGCCGATGGTCGCGGCCATCGAGGACAAGAGAACGATCGATCCGCCCTTGCCGCCGTGCTTGGTCGACATGCGCCGCACGCACTCGCGAACGCACAGCATCGCGCCGAGGGTGTCGACCTCGAGCACATCGCGCAAGGTTTGCGTCGAGACCTCGTCGAGCCGTGACATCGGCCCGATAATGCCAGCCGAATGCACGAAATGCGTGATCGCGCCGAGTTTGTCGGCGGCGGCGTCAAAGACGCGGACGATGTCGTCTTCCTTGCCCATGTCGCCTTGCAGCGCCAGCGCCTGGCCGCCCGACTTATTTACCGCGGCGACCACGGACGCGGCGGCATTGGCGTTGCTGTTGTAGTTGACCGCGACGTCGTAGCCGCGCGCGCCGGCAAGCCGCGCCGTCGCGGCGCCGATGCCGCGGCTGCCGCCGGCGATAAGAAGAACGGGACGCGACATGATGGTCTCCTGATTCAGCGGCTGGATTTCTTCTGCTGGTTGCGGCGGGCAAGCACGTTGAACAGTTCGACCGCGGCGGCAAAGGCCATGGCCGTGTAGATATAGCCGCGCGGAATGTGGAAGTGGAAGCCATCGGCCAGCAGCGCCGCGCCGATCAGCAGCAAAAACGCGAGCGCCAGCATCTTGGTGGTGGGGTGCGCCTCGATGAACTGGCCGACCGGCCCGGCGGCGGC
The DNA here is from genome assembly GCA_963738915.1 of uncultured Alphaproteobacteria bacterium. Lineage (GTDB taxonomy): Bacteria > Pseudomonadota > Alphaproteobacteria > Rhizobiales > Xanthobacteraceae > Pseudolabrys. The sequence continues at coordinate 398,239 of CAVTYO010000009.1, read as the reverse complement.
AAACATCACGATCATGGCGATCACCACCGCCGCGATCATGATCTCAAGATCGTCGGCAAGACCGACCGCGGTGATGATCGAATCGATGGAAAATACCAGGTCGATCACCGCGAGCTGGATGATCACCGACGACAGCGCTTCGCGGCGAGTGACGTTCACATCATGGTCTTTCGCCTCGACCTCGCCGTGGATCTCACGCGTTGCCTTGGCAATAAGAAACAGTCCGCCGGCAATCAGGATGATGTCGCGCCAGGAAAACGACAGTTCCGCGATCGTCAACACCGGGCGGGTCAGGCCAATGATCCAGCTCAGCGAGGCCAGCAGCAGCACACGGAAGACGAACGCCAGCGACAGGCCCACGGCGCGGGCGCGCCGCGCGCGGCTGGCGTCAAGCCGCGCCGTGAGCACGGCAATGAACACCAGATTGTCGATGCCGAGCACGATTTCGAGCGCGGTCAGCGTCAACAGCGCCGCCCACGCATTGGCATCGGTCAGCAATGCGAACACGTCAGGTTGCCTCGCGGAAAAGGCCGGCAATCAAAAAGTAGCCGGCGATGACGGCCAGCGGGATCGTGACATAAGGCCCCGGCGCCAGGTTCTTTACCAGTGTTATCAGCGCCAGTACGCCCCAGGCTGCAATCAGCGCGATATTGAAGATGCGCAGCCGCTTGACCCGCAGCGGATGCACGAACCGGATCGGCGCAAACGTCAGCGCGGTGAGGATCGCGACCGCCGCCGCCGCAAGCCAAGGCGGCGGCTCCAGCACATAAAGGTAGAAGGCCGCGAGGTTCCACAGCGCCGGGAAGCCCTTGAAATAATTGTCGTCGGTTTTCATCTCCCGGTCGGCGAAATAAAGCGCGCCGCTGACCGTCACGACGATGCCGGCCGGAATGGCAAGCGCATCCGGCAACAGCCCGCTGGCGGCAATGGCGAAGGCCGGCACAAAGACGTAGGTGACGAAATCGACGACCAGATCGAGCGTCGCGCCGGACCAGCGCGGCAGCACTTCCGCCACGGCGAATGAGCGCGCCAGCGGCCCATCGACGCCATCGACGACGAGCGCGAGGCCGAGGCAGAAAAACATCGCGGTCCAATGGCCGCCGGTCGCAAAGATCAGAGCCAGCAGCGCCAGCGCCGCGCCGCAGGCGGTAAAGAGGTGAACGCCGAAGGCGCGAAATTCAGCCAGACGCGTCATGCGCCTACTGATTTCCCCAGTTGAGCTTGACGATCTCGGCGGAACGTCCCGCCAGATTCCAGTTGCGGCCGAAGCCGCGGAAACGGGACTTGTCGGCGCGCGAGACGATCACGTCGGGTCCGATCCAGTATTGGCTGTTGCGGATGACGACATTCTCGCCCCCCTCCTTGCCCTTAACCGGGGTGATGGCGCCGTCGACGTGATCCTTGATATGCACGATGCGGGTCTCGCCTTGCGTCTCATAGCGTATCGGCACCTGGCGCACGCCGAGGAATTGACCGACCAGGATCGAGAGCAGGTGCGTGGTGCCGCGCACGCGGCCGGTAAAGATGCGGGTCAATTGCTTCATCGCCAAGGCCGAGGCCTTGTCGTCGACGAATAGCGCCGCCGTCCAGTTCCCGCGCGACATGATGCCGGGAAGATCCATCATCAACCCGACATTGATGCCGGCAAGATCGGTCGCCTCGAAATGCCCCTCGTCGATGCGAATTCCGGCCCAGGTCTGACAGCGGCTTTCGGTCGGCGGATGGTCGCCGAGCGAAAGCACGCAGGGACAGAATACCGTGCAGCTGCACGACAGCGCCATTTCGCCTTTCAGCGTCCATTCTTCGCTCAACGTTTCGCTCCCCGCATGTTTTTCCTGCCCTAACTTAAATCGGATGGCCCGGCCAAGGGACGGCCAAGCCTGCAACAGCAACGCCAACCCCACCAAGGATCATGGCGGCGCCAATGGCGTAGCTCACCCGTTTGCCGGTGCCGAGTTTCTCGGCAGTCATGACGATGCCGAGCCCAACCATCCAGACGACATTCATCACGCCTGCGGCGAGCATCACGAGCATCATCGCCCAGCAGCAACCGACGCAGTAGAGGCCCTGCTTGAGGCCGAGCCGGAACACTCCGCTCACTTTCGTCGTCCAGTTGACGAAAAAAAACGGGAACGGCGCCTGGCATTGGTTCAGACAAGCGTGCTTGAGCGTCGAAAATTGATAAAGCCCGGCGGCAATGAAGATGGCGCCGGAGACCGGCCCACTCACAGCCATGAACCCGCCGGCGGCCGGCATCACTCGCGCGAGGAACAGTTGGGTCACCGCTGCCAACGCGGCAAAGCCGAGCCATACCGCCGTGTAGCCCGCGGCGAGAACCAGCGGCGAGACCACGGCCTCATTTTTTCGCGCAGCGGTATCGGCGATCTCTGCGTAAGTCAGGATCATGGGCGCCGCGCTCGGCAACATCATCACCAGCACCATCGCCGCCCACATCGAGGCGGCGAGTGCGGCGGCGGCAACATCGAGCGGGCCGGCCGCCGGGCGGCACAGCGCGGCCAAGGCACTAACGGTTCCTCCGTTGCCCTTGGCCATGAGCCCGAGCGCAAGCCAGCCGAGCCCGGTCAGCGTCATCACGCAGCCCCAGGCGGTCAGCCGCGGACGCGAAAAGACCGCGGCGAGGCTCGCTTCCACCGGCGGCAAATAGGCAAAACCATGATCGGCGCGATCGGTCATTTAATACGGTGCATAGCGCATTGCTCCGGCCGGTGCTATTCCGCTTGGCAGACCAGGGTCGAGCGATGCCGGATAATGGTCGCAATGACAACGTGATCGTGGTCGGCGGCGGCCCCGCGGGGCTGACAGCCGCAATTGCATTTGCCGAAGCCGGCATTGCCACAGTGCTGGCGGGGAAACGCGCGGGGACGCGTGACAACCGCACCACCGCCTTGCTCGCCGGTTCGGTGACTGCGCTGTCGACGCTTGGCGTCTGGCGCCTGTGCGAGCGCCGCGCCGCACCTCTCAAGGAGATGCGACTGGTCGACGATACCGCGCGACTCTGGCGCGCCCCGGAAGTTAAATTCTCGGCGCAGGAAATCGGTCTCGACGCCTTCGGCTGCAACATCGAGAACCGGCACCTTATCGCCGCGCTCGAACAGCGCGCCCGCGAACTACCGGCGTTGCGGGTCGTCGAGGATGAGGTGACGGTGGTCGCAACCGGCGCCGATGCGGTCGCCGTAACGACGAAAGGCGGCGAGACGCTCCAATGCGCGCTCGTGATCGGCGCCGACGGGCGGCGTTCGCTCTGCCGAAAGGCCGCCGGGATCGGTTTCGAGGAGCGCAGATACAAGCAGATTGCGCTCACGCTCTGCCTCGCGCACAGCCGACCGCATGACGACGTCTCGACCGAATTCCACACGGCCACCGGGCCGTTCACGCTGGTGCCGCTCCCCGGTAGCCGATCGAGTTTGGTGTGGGTGCTCGACCCCGGCGAAGCCCAATTTGTCACCGGGCTCAACGACGACGAACTCTCGTCGGAGATCGAAGCGCGTTCGCATTCGATCCTCGGCAAAGTCGCGGTCGAGCCTGGGCGCAGCGTGTTCCCGCTCGGCATTGCCAGTGCGCGGCATTTCGCCGCCAGGCGCATCGCCCTCGTTGGCGAGGCCGCGCATGCCATCCCGCCGATCGGCGCGCAGGGACTCAATCTCGGACTGCGCGATGCCGCGGCAATCGCCGAACTTGCCGTTACCGCATATCGCCGTGGACAGGACATCGGCAGCGACGATGTGCTTACACCTTATGACAAGATGCGCCGGGCCGATGCCGGCACGCGCACGCTTGCCGTCGACCTGCTCAATCGTTCGCTGCTCAGCGATTTCCTTCCGGTGCAAAGCGCGCGCGGGCTCGGGCTCTATCTGCTCGAACGGATCGGACCTTTGCGCCGCGCAGTCATGCGCGAAGGCGTGGCGCCCGCCGCCGTCCAGCCGAAGCTGATGCGTGGCGAGGCGCTCTAGCGCTCGAGCGACGGCGCCTTCTTCGCCGCAGGCTTGTCACGGAATTGCGGCGCGATCGGCAACGGCAGCGCCAGAATGGATTTGCCCGACGCGGTCGTCACCTGGTGCGCGAACAGGCCGCGCTCAACGAAATGCGGATCCTGCAAGGCCTGCTCCAGCGCCACCAGCACGGAGACGCAGCAATCGGCCTGCGCGAAAACCGGATTCCATTCCTCGGCCGAGCGCGCCGCGATCAGTTTGGCCACCGCTTCCTTCGTCGCATTGGCGTCGCGCGCGTCGTCGATAAATTCCGGCGCAAGCCCGATCGCCTTGGTGAAAGCCGCCCAGAATTTCGGCTCCAGTGCGCCGCAGGCCACAAGCTGGCCGTCCTTGGTCGGATAAAGTTGATATCGCGGCGAGCCGCCAACCAGCCACATTTCGCCGGGCTTGGGATATTTTCCTGTGGCAGCGCCGATCGCCAGCGCCGCCCAGCCGAAGGTGAACATGGCGTCGGTCATGGCGATGTCGATAAAGCAGCCCTGCCCGTTCTGGTCGCGCGCGCGCAGCGCCAGCAGAATATTGATCACCGCCGGAAAACTGCCGCCGGCGATGTCGGCGGCGAGCATCGGCGGCACCACCGGATGCGCAACCGGGCCTGGCTGCAGATCGAGCAGCCCGGTATTGCCGATGTAATTGATGTCGTGCCCGGCCTCGGCCTCGCGCGGGCCGCGCTGCCCGTAGCCGCTGATCGCGCAATAGATCAGCCGCGGGTTAATCGCGCGCAGTTGCTCGTAGCCCAGCCCGAAGCGCGCCATGACGCCGGGACGGAACTGCTCGAGCACGATGTCGGCGCGGCCGATCAGCGGCATGAGACGCGCGCGATCCGCGTCGTCCTTGAGATCGACGCTCATGCTTTTCTTGGCGCGGTTGAGCATCGCGAAGGCCGCGCTTTCATCGCCGATCATAGGTTGGAAGCGCCGCGCGTTTTCGCCGCCCGGCTGCTCGATCTTGATCACTTCGGCGCCGGCCTCCGCCAGCATCAGTCCGGCGAGCGGTCCCGGAAGCAGCGTGGAAAAATCGAGCACCAGAAGTCCGGACAAAGGCTGCATCAGTCTGTTCTCTTGTCCGAATCGTACTCAACGAAACAACAGCGCCGGCAGGGCGCCGGCCTTGACCATCCACATCACGCTGGTGAGCGTTACCACGGAAACCAACGTGCCAACCAGCACCGCGCTTGAGGCCTGTTCGACCCAGGTATCGTATTGACGGGCGAACACGAACACGTTGAGCGCCGGCGGCAACGCCGCCATCAAGACCGCGGTGTAGACCCAAACCTGGTCGAACGGCCCGAACAGCGACAGCAGCAGAAACACCAGCACCGGATGCAGCACGAGCTTGACCACGGTCAGGAACGGAACCTCCCAGGGCATTTTCTTCAGCGGTCGCAGCGCCACCGTGACACCGAGCGCAAACAGCGCACAGGGCGCGGCGGCGTTCTGCAAGAATTGCATCAGCCGATCGAGCGCAACCGGCGGGTCATAATGCAGCGCAGCCGAAACAACCCCGAGCGCGCTGGCGATGATCAAGGGATGCAAGGCCACCCGGCGCACGACCTCGACGACAATGGCCGCGACGCTCATCGGCTGCGGCCGCGCCAGCGCCATCAGCAGCGGCACCATCGTGAAGAGGACGATGTTGTCGAAACAGAAGATCAGCGCCACCGGCACCGCGGCGCCCTGCCCGAGCGTCGCCAGCGCCAGCCCGGGGCCCATGTAGCCGATATTGCCGTAGCCGCCGGCAAGCCCGGCGATGGTGGATTCCCCGACATTGCCGTGCCGGACCGCCATGCCGATACCGAAGGACACCGCGAACGTCCAGAAGGTCGCGAGCGTGGTGGCGAATATGAAATTGACCTGGCTGAGCTCGCCGAGGGGGGTCTGCGCCAGGATGCGATAGAACAGCGCAGGCAGCGACACGTAGACGATGAAGAAATTCATCCAGGCAAGCGCGGTATCGGGAATCTGCTTGATGCGCCCGCAGGCAAAGCCGATGAAAATCAGGCCGAAAAACGGGAGTGCCAGATTAAGAACCTCAATCATCCGCTTACCCGGCCTGCCTTATTTCGTACTGTTGGCTGCCGCGGACTTGGCGCGGCCTTTGCATTCCTCTAAACGGCAGTTTGACCGTTTGGAAGGACTTGTCCCCGCGTGAAGCCCCCTCGCCAATTTTTCCAGCCTCTGGCCATCGGTGCGCCGGCGCCGATGCGCGAACTGCCGGTGCGGCTCGAACGCATGATCCATTTCGTGCCGCCACACAACGAGAAGGTGCGTGGCAAGGTTTCCGAATTCGCCAAACAGGTCGATGTGGTGCTCGGCAATCTCGAAGACGCCATTCCCATTGAGGCCAAGGAAACGGCGCGCGCCGGTTTCATTGCCATGGGCAAGGCGGTCGATTTCGGTCCGACCGGACTATGGACGCGCATCAACGCGCTCAATTCGCCCTGGGCGCTCGACGACGTGAGCGAAATCGTCGCCGCGATCGGCAACAAGCTGGACGTCATCATGCTGCCCAAGGTCGACGGGCCGTGGGACATCCATTATCTCGACCAATTGCTCGCTCAGCTCGAAGCGCGGCACAAGATCGCAAAGCCGATCATGATCCACGCCATTCTGGAAACCGCGCAGGGCGTCAACAACGTCGAAGCAATCGCGGTCGCCTCCCCCCGCATGCACGGCATGAGCCTGGGGCCCGCCGATCTTGCCGCCTCGCGCGCAATGAAGACGACACGCGTCGGCGGCGGCCACCCGGAATATAAAGTGCTGGCCGACCCGCAAAACGAGGCTTCCCGCGCCGCCCATCAGCAGGACCTGTGGCACTACACCATCGGCAAAATGGTCGATGCCTGTGCGGCTGCCGGCATCAAGCCGTTCTACGGGCCCTTCGGCGACTTCTCCGACGCCGCCGCTTGCGAGGTGCAATTCCGCAACGCCTTCCTCATGGGTTGTGTTGGCGCCTGGTCGCTGCACCCCTCGCAGATCGAAATCGCCAAGAAGGTGTTCGCGCCGGACCCTGCCGAGGTCGCCTTCGCCAAAAAGATCGTGGCGGCAATGCCGGACGGCGCCGGCGCGGTGATGATCGACGGCAAGATGCAGGACGACGCCACCTGGAAGCAGGCCAAGGTCCTCCTCGACCTTGCCATGCTGGTGGCGGCTAAGGACCCGGACATGGGCGCGCGCTATGGGCTGTGATCTGGCAAAAGCCGTGGCGAAGCATTAGGTCGTCTCTATGAGCAAGATCCTTATCGCCAAATACAAGATCGGCCAGGTGGTCAAGCACCGGCTCTATTCGTTCCGGGGCGTCGTGTTCGACATCGATCCGGAATTCAACAACACCGAGGAATGGTGGCAGTCGATTCCGGCCGAGGTGCGCCCGCGCAAGGACCAGCCGTTCTACCACCTGTTCGCCGAGAACGCGGAATCCGAATACGTCGCCTACGTCTCCGAGCAGAATTTGCTGCCCGACGCATCCGATGCGCCGATCCGCCATCCGCAGGTGGCGCAGGAATTCGTCCGCGACGAGGCCGGCGATTACCGCCCGCGCAACAATCAGATGAACTGATCGCCGCCGAAACAAAATACGGCGCGGGAAATGCCCCCGCGCCGTTTTTTTTTCGTGTCGAGTGCCGCGCTACTTCTTCTGCGCGCTCGGAGCGGCGCCAGCGGGGGGAATCTGCGTTGCCGGCTGGTTCTGGCCTTCCAGCTTCTTGCGCGCCTCTTCGGCCTTCTTCTGCAGTTCTTCCTGCAGTTTGCGCTGCTGTTCCTCGAAGACCTTCGGATCGGTCGCCGGGCCGTCATAGGCCTTGGCAAAATCGGCGAGCGGTAACGGCAGGCTGATCGCAGTGCCCTGCATGTTGATCGCCTGGATGGTGAGCGTCTGGCCTTTTTTCATTTGCGCGATGGTGTCGGCGTTGACCTCATAGTCGGCCATGCATCCGACCGGGAAGCAGATCGAGAACGGCGCGGTCGCCGGTTGACCCTGATCGATGATCACGCGCGTACCCGGACGCAACTGCATGCCGAGCGGCACGATGACGCGCAGCAGTTTGCGGGTATCGCCCTTCGGCTCGACAAGCTGCACCACCGCGACCGGCATGCCGTTCTCCAGCCTGCCGTCCTTTGCCGTCGTGCAGACTTCCTGGCCGCCCGGGTCGTTGGGCTTGCCGCAGACTTTGACCCACGGCGAGTACATGAGCTGCGGCGCTTCGGCGGCCTGACCGGGATTCCCCGGCTGCGCCTGCTGCGGAGCCGGGGTGGCCGCCGGGGCCGGCGCCGCGGGTTTGGCCTGGGCCTTCTTTTCGGCGGGCTTGGGCTGTTGAGCGAACGCGGTTGGCGCAACGATGAGCGCCGCGCCGATGCCAAGTGCAGCCGCCGTGGCGGTCAACGCCCTGCCGAAGGCCCGCGCCGATGCGATCGGATGATCCATTAAATTCGTCCTTTGTTGTCCCCGTTCGCGGCCCAAGGATGTCCCAGATTGTGCCCGGCCGAGCGTCTGATACCGCAGCATTAGGCCGGCTCTCTCAGCGTCAAATGCGGCACGACCGTGACGCCAGTCGCGCTGCCTGATAGCCGAGTTCCCGTCTGCAATAAAGCCAAGATTCGCTTCGCTGATGTTTCCGGGACAGGCCGCTAAGGCGGACCAAGCCCCTGTGATAAATTCCCGCAAAACGGAGCCGAATCGCATTCAACGCTCGTTCCCCGACCTTGATCGCGGCCCGCCGCAATTCTCGCTGTCCCGCCGCGCCATCGTGCTCGGCGCACTCGCCTGCGGCGTGCCCGGGCGCCCGGCGCGCGCCGCCAGCGCCGCCCGCGCCATCGCCATGCACGGCGCACCGGCCTGGGGTCCGGGGTTTACGCACCCGACTTACGCCAATCCCGCCGCTCCCAAGGGCGGCCGCATCACCCAGGGCGTGCTCGGCACCTTCGACAGCCTCAATCCGTTCATCGTGCAAGGCCTGCCGGCCGCAAATATCCGCAGCTATGTGATCGAGAGCCTGCTGGCGCGCGGCTACGACGAGCCGTTCACGCTTTACGGGCTTCTCGCGCGCACAGTGGAAACGGACGCGGCGCGTTCCTGGGTCACGTTCGAGATCGACCCCGCCGCGCGCTTTGCCGACGGCACGCCGGTCACGCCGGACGACGTGATTTTTTCCTGGCAGTTGCTGCGCGACAAGGGCCGGCCGAACTACCGCACCTATTACGTCAAGGTGACCAAAGCGGAAGCCGTAGGCGAACGCGGCGTTCATTTCGATCTGGCCGGCGCCGATGACCGCGAGCTGCCGCTCATCCTCGGGCTGATGCCGGTGCTGGCGCGTCACGCGGTGAACACGGCGACCTTCGAGAACACGACGTTTGCACCTCCGCTCGGTAGCGGGCCCTACGCGGTCGCCGCGATCAAGCCGGGCGAGAGCGTGACCTTCAAGCGCAACGCGCAATATTGGGGACGCGATCTTCCGATCAATCGCGGCTTATGGAATTTCGACGAGATCCGCTTCGACTATTACCGCGACGGCAATACTTATTTCGAGGCCTTCAAGAAGGGGCTCTATGACGCACGGCTCGAGCAGGACCCCGGACGCTGGCAGACCGCTTACGATTTTCCCTCCGCGCGCGACGGCCGCGTCGTCAAGGAGGCGTTTCCCTATGGCCTGCCCAAGGGCATGCAGGGTTTAGTGATGAACACGCGGCGCGCGGCGTTTGCCGACATCCGCGTGCGCGAGGCGCTGCTCTGCCTCTTCGACTTTGAATGGCTCAATCACAATTATTTCTTTGATCTCTACAAGCGCACCGCGAGTTATTTCGACGGCTGCGATCTGTCCGCGCACGGCGTGCCTGCGAACGCCCGCGAGCACGAATTGCTCGCGCCTTATCCCGATGTCGTTCGCGCCGACATCATGGCCGGCAATTGGGAGCCGCCCAAGACCGACGGCTCGGGCCGCGACCGCAACGTGTTGCGCAAGGCGCTCGCGCTGTTTGCGCAGGCGGGCTATGCGCTGAAAGGCACCGCACTCACCCACGTCGCCAGCGGCCGCCCGTTTGGTTTCGAGATATTAGCCAACACGCGCGAGCAGGAGCGCGTGGCGCTGGCCTACGCGCGCAGTCTGAAACTTGCGGGGATCGACGTGCGCGTGCGCGTGGTCGACGCCACCCAATTCGAAAGCCGCCGCATCGCCTTCGACTTCGACATGATGGAATATCGCTGGGAGCAATCGCTCTCGCCCGGCAACGAACAGTATTTCTACTGGGGCTCGGCTGCCGAGGATGCGCAAGGCAGCCGCAACTACATGGGCGTCAAATCGAAGGCGATCGACGCCATGATCGCGGCGATGCTTGCGGCAGAGAGCCGCGAGGATTTCGTCGCCGCGACCCGCGCGCTCGACCGCATCCTGCTCTCGGGATTCTACGTCGTTCCACTCTACTATCCGCCGGTGCAATGGGTGGCGCGCTGGACTCGCGTTGCCCATCCGGACCGCACCTCGCTGTTCGGATTTCTCCCCGAGACCTGGTGGCAGGCATGATCCTCGACCAGGCCGACAACGCCGCCGCATCCGTCACCCTCGACGACCTCTTTCGCCGCGCCGGCGTACGCCGGCCACAAGCTCTGGCGCTGGCCGATCCGGAGAACCGCGCGCATTTTACAGACGGCGAACCGCGCCGGCTCACGTTTGTACAGGCCGATCGCGCCATCTCTGGCGTTTCCGCCCGCTTGCGCGCTCTCAATTTGCCGACCGATGCGGTCGTTGCGCTGCAATTGCCGAATACGGTCGAGAGTGTCGTCGCGTTGCTTGGCGTGCTGCGCGCCGGGATGATCGCCGCGCCCTTGCCGCTGCTCTGGCGGCGGCACGACGCGGTGGCGGTGCTGCGCAGCATCGGCGCCAAGGCGTTGCTGACCTCGACGCGCCTCGGCGCGGCGGCACAGGCCGAGATCGCCGCCGGGATCGCGGCCGAGGTGTTTTCGATCCGCCGCGTCTGCGCCTTCGGCGCCCACGTGCCCGACGGGATCGATGCGCTCGACGAGGTGTTCGCCGCCGACGCCGAAGCCAAACCCGTTGCCGCCCGCCTCGCCGATCCGGGAGCGCATATTGCCGCCGTCACTTTCGACGTCACCGCCAGTGGCATCGTGCCGATGGCGCGCAGTCACCGTCAACTCATAGCCGGCGGCCTCGGACTTTGTCACGCAGCTAAGCTCGCCCAGGACGCCCACATACTTTCCGCAATCGCGCCCGGCTCGTTTGCCGGCATTGCCACCACCTTGGTCCCCTGGCTGACCTGCGGCGGCGCGCTGACGCTGCATCACTCCTTCGACCCGGTCACGTTTGCCACGCAGATACAGGCGCAGGACTTCGATGCCGTGGTGGTCCCGGGCCCGGCGATTTCACGCCTCGCCCAAGCCGGAATGCTCGACGCGGCGAAAACGGTTCTCGCGCTGTGGCGCGCGCCCGAGCACATGCAGCGCGCCGAGCCGTGCGAGGCCAGGGGCATCGTGATCGATGTTGCGAGCTTCGGTGAACTCGGCGTCGTCGCGCTGCGCCGCGACGGCATCCAGCCAGCGCCACTTCCCTGCGGCGCGGCGCCTTCACCGGACGGCGAAGGCGATGCGGCGCCACTCCTCGAAGTCGCGCGCAGCACCTTGGGCACTGTGATGCTGCGCGGCGAGGCCGTGCCGGTGAGCGGCTTTCCGTTGGGCAGCCGGCCGCATCATGCGTCGAGCGCCGGCGACTTTATCGATTCCGGATACCCCTGCCGCTTCGATGCCGAAGCCAAATCGTTTGTTATTACGGCGCCGCCCGCCGGCGTCGCGACCGTCGGCGCCTACCGCTTTGTTACCCGCGAGCTGGAGCGGCTCACCGAGGCCATTGAGGCCGACGCCACCTTGATGGCGCTGCCGCAGGAGATGACGGGCGAGCGCATCGCCGGCCACGCCGCCGACCGCGCCGCGGTTGCCCAGGAACTGGTGCGGCGCGGCGTCAATCCGCTGATATCCGGCGCTTTCCCGCGGCCGCAAGCGGCCTGATTTTGCGCGGCAACGTTGACGCGGTATTAACAGCGGGACGCTAGGCTGGCCGCCGATCTTAACCGGTTCGCGTGGGCGTCATGTCGCTGCAAGGCCCGCTCATCGTGGTCGCGGAACGGCCGGCGCCTGAACTGGTGCAGGCACTGAGCCTCGCCGGCGCCTTTCCCATCATCGAGACCAACTGGGCCGACGCGCCGACCGCCTTCATCTCGGTCAAGCCCGCAGCCATCATCATCGCCGAGCCGGGCGCGCCGCCAAGCGAATCCGCCGCGCGCATGCTCTGCCTGCAGGCGGTGACCGCCAGCGGACCGATCGTGCCGATTATTGCCCGCGTCTATACCGACACGGATGCCGCGGTGCCGATCGCTCTTCCCAATGACGCCTCATTGCCGGTCGAGCGGCTGACGGCGCGGCTGCAATCGGCCATGCGCGTTCGCGCGCTGCACGCGACCGTGCTGCGCCGTATCGAGATGTTCACCGCCCAGGACGGCAAGCTGCCGTCGCTGCCGGTCGGCGATGCGCTTGAGGATGCGACCGTGCTGATTGCCGGCCGCGGCCCGCTTTATCCGACGCTGAGTGTCGCCATGGGCGAACGCGTCGGCATGGTCGGCGCGCTCAGCGTCGAGGCCGCGGAAAAATATCTCAAAGCCAACGACATCGACGGCATCGTTGTCGGCGACGGTTTCTCGCCGCGCATGATCGAAACCTTCCTGACCATGCTGGCGCAGGATACCCGCTTCCGCGACATCCCCGTGGCGCTGATCGGCGAGGCGCCTGCCGATTTCTTCGACAGCCTGCCCAACATCGACCACGTCGCCGGCGATCCGGCACTGCTGGTCGCCCGCATGGTGCCGCTGGTGCGCATGCATGCCTTCGAGGCGCGGCTCAAGCGCATGTTAAAGTCGCTCGACGCCGACGGCATATTCGATCCGCGCACTGGGCTGCTGACGCGGGAGGCTTTTGCGCAAGACCTCGCCCGCGCCATCGACGAGGCCGCCGACCGCAGCCAGCCGCTTTCGCTCGCCCGCATCGGACTAGGCACGATGGCCGATGAGCGCGCCAGTCTCGACGGCGCCCGCCTGCTGACGCGGCTCACCCGCGTCATCGATTTCGCCTGCCGCGACGCGGACGGCTCGCTTGTCGTCGCCTTCACCCAGACCGATCTTTCCGGCGCCCACGTGGTCGCCCGGCGCATGGCCGGCGTGCTGAAAAACATGGCGATGGCGCAGCGCGGTGTCACACCCGCCGCCGACGTGACACTGGCGACGCTCAAGGACGGCGATACGCTGGACAGTCTCATGCGGCGTGTGGTTGGCCGGCAGCCGGTTGCCGCCGGATAGTCGAAGGCTTAGCTTCCCCGTAAAGGAGCAAGCCATGACCGCCAAACCGCCCGTCCGCATCGATGTCGTTTCCGACGTGGTCTGCCCGTGGTGCTTCATCGGCAAGCGGCGGCTGGAAAAGGCCATTGCGCTCAAGCCCGATATTCCGGTCGAGGTGCATTGGCGCCCCTATTACCTCAACGACTGGGTGCCGCGCGAAGGCATGTCGCGCAATGAATACCTCACCACCAAATTCGGTTCGCCCGAGCGTTACAAGGAAATCGCCGGCCGCGTGCAGCAGGCCGCCGCCGCCGAAGGCCTGACCTACGCGGTCGACAAGATCAGCCGGCAGCCCAATACCGCCGACGCGCATCGCCTGATCCGCTGGGCCGAAGCCATCGGCAAGGCGGCGGACATGAAGCAGGCACTGATGGATCTTTATTTTACCGAAGGCGCCGACCTCACCGAGCCTGCGGTGCTGGCGAAAGCTGCCGGCAGCGTGGGCCTGGATGTTGGCCAAACGCGCAAGCGTCTGGAGAGCGACGAAGACGTCGCGCAGGTCGAACGCGAAGCGGAGCAGGCCAAGGAAGCCGGCATCCAGGGCGTGCCCATGTTCATCTTCGGCGGCAAATTCGCGGTATCGGGCGCGCAGGCGCCGGAATATCTCGCCGATGCCATCGAGCGCGCGGCGCAGGAGCGCGAAGCCGCCGAATAGTATCAGGCCGCTTTCGCCTGCCCGGCAATCGACGCCAACCGGCGCAGGATCGCGGCTGTGCCCTTGAGCCGTTCCTCCGGCCGTTCCCAGTCATCGAAGAACACAAGCTGCTGGCTCTTGGCGTCCTTGGGGTCGGCGCGCATGCGCACGTGGGGGCCCTGCTCGCGGATGAAGGCGATGAGCCCGTCCGGGTTGGCAAAGACGTTGTCGCGGAACGAAAGCACGACACCCTTGGGCCCGGCCTCGATTTTCTCCACATTGGCGCGGCGGCACAGGCCCTTGATGGCGACGACCTGGAGCAGATGCTCGACCTCCGACGGCAGCGGGCCGAAGCGGTCGACGAGTTCGGCGGCGAAGCCTTCGATCTCGCGCTCGTCCTCGATTTCGGCGAGCCTCCGATAGAGCGCGAGGCGCACCGAAAGATCGGCAACGTAATCCTCCGGAATGAGCACCGGCGTGCCGATGGTGATCGACGGCGACCAGCGCTCGGCAACCGGTGCGCTGATGCCGGCCTTGAGGCTCAACACCGCCTCTTCCAGCATCTGCTGATAGAGCTCGAAGCCGACTTCCTTGATGTGTCCGGATTGCTCCTCGCCGAGCAGGTTGCCGGCGCCGCGGATGTCGAGATCGTGGGAAGCAAGTTGGAATCCGGCGCCGAGCGTGTCGAGCGATTGCAGAACTTTAAGCCGCCGCTCCGCCTGCGCCGTGATCTTGGCCTGCGCCGGCAGCGTGAGCAGCGCATAGGCGCGCAGCTTGGCGCGCCCGACGCGGCCGCGCAGTTGATAAAGCTGCGCAAGGCCAAAACGGTCAGCGCGGTGCACGATCAGCGTATTGGCGGTCGGAATGTCGAGCCCGGATTCCACGATCGTGGTCGAGAGCAGCACGTCGAACTTACCATCGTAAAACGCGCTCATGATGTCGTCGAGCGTTGTCGCCGGCATTTGTCCGTGGGCGACGGCGACGCGCACTTCCGGCACGTTCTTGTCGAGGAAATCCCTGGCCCCGGCGAGGTCCTCGATGCGCGGGCACACGTAGAACGCTTGGCCGCCGCGGTATCGTTCGCGCAGCAGCGCCTCGCGCACCACCAGCGGATCGAACGGCGACACGAAGGTGCGCACCGCGAGGCGGTCGACCGGCGGCGACGCGATGATCGAAAGATCGCGCACGCCGGTGAGCGCGAGTTGCAGCGTGCGCGGGATCGGCGTCGCCGTCAGCGTCAGCACGTGCACCTCGCTGCGCAGGCTTTTGAGTTTCTCCTTGTGCGCAACACCGAAGTGCTGCTCCTCGTCGACCACCAGTAGGCCGAGGTGCTTGAAGGCGACGCCCTTGCCGAGCAGCACGTGGGTGCCGATGACGATATCGACGCCGCCGTCGGCGAGGCCCTTTTTCACGGCGGCAACCTGCGCCGCCGGCACCAGCCGTGACGCCTGCGCGACATTGACCGGGAAGCCGCGGAAACGCTCGGAGAATGTCTTGAAGTGCTGTCGTGCCAACAAGGTCGTCGGTACCACCACGGCGACCTGCTTGCCGTTGATCGCCGCGATAAAAGCCGCGCGCAACGCTACTTCAGTCTTGCCGAAGCCGACGTCGCCGCAGATGAGCCGGTCCATCGGACGCCCAGAGGTAAGATCCTTGAGGGTCGCATCGATTGCCGTCAGCTGGTCGTCCGTCTCCTCGTAAGGAAATCCGGCGCAGAACTCGTCGTAGGCGCCCGGCCCCGCCGTGAGCCGCGGCGCTTCGCGCGTGAGCCGCTCGGCGGCGATCTTGATCAGTTCGCTCGCCATTTCGCGGATGCGGCTCTTCATGCGCGCCTTGCGCGCCTGCCAGTTGCCGCCACCGAGCCGGTCAAGCTCGACGCCGGACTGCTCGTGGCCGTAGCGCGACAACAGCTCGATGTTCTCGACCGGCAGATAAAGCTTGGCGGCTTCGGCGTAATGAATTTCCAGGCAGTCGTGCGGCGCGCCGAAAGCCTGGATTGCCTGCAAGCCGACGAAGCGGCCGATGCCGTGATCGACGTGCACGACCAGGTCACCGACGCTGAGGCTCGTCACCTCGGCAATGAAGTTCTCGGCCCGTCTCGAAGCGCGGTGCGGCCGTACCAGGCGGTCGCCGAGAATGTCCTGTTCGCTGATGACCGCGGCGTTTTCGGTCTCGAAGCCGCTTTCGATGCCGAGCACGGCGAGCGCGACCGACGTGACCGGCAGCGCCTGCGCCTGCGGCCAGGAAGCAACCGGCGTGAGGTTGAGCAATTTGTGGTCGGCGAGCACGTGAGCCATGCGTTCGCGTGCACCTTCGCTCCACAGCGCAACAGCGACGCGCTTGCCGGCGGCCTGAAGCGAGGCGACGTGGCGGCTCACGGCCTCGAACACGTTGGCGTCAGGCTCCGCGCGTTCGGCGACAAAATTGCGCCCGGCGCGGGCGCCGATCTCGATCACGTCGGCAGCCTCCGGCACGGCAAATTGCGTCACCCGCGCCAGCGCCGCGTGTT
Organism: uncultured Alphaproteobacteria bacterium; assembly: GCA_963738915.1. GTDB lineage: Bacteria > Pseudomonadota > Alphaproteobacteria > Rhizobiales > Xanthobacteraceae > Pseudolabrys. Next base: position 381,697 of record CAVTYO010000009.1, on the reverse strand, counting down.
CGAGCAGCCCCCGCCATTCGTCCTCGCCCAGATAGAGCCGGTCCGGTGGCAGCGGCTTGTAGGGCGGCGCGCCCGTGTCCTTGGGCGCCTCGCGCCGCGCCTCGTAATAATCGGCGATGGTGGTGAGCCGTTCGCGCGCGGCGTCCTCGGCCAGCGGTTCGGTGGCAAGCGCCGTGCCCGGCAGGTAATCGAACAGCGTCCCCAGTTTGTCGTGGAACAGCGGCAGCCAGTGCTCCATGCCCGGATAGCGGCGGCCGCCGCTGACCGCCTCGTAGAGCAGGTCGTCCGGCGCGGCGACGCCGAATGCGGCAACGTAGCCGGTGCGGAAACGGCGGATCGTTTCGGTGATGAGCTGGAATTCCGCAACCGGAACCAGGTCGAGCCCGCGCAACGGCGTCTCGCTGCGCTGGGTCTGCGCATCGAAGGTACGGATCGTCTCCAGCGCGTCGCCGAAGAAGTCGAGCCGCACCGGCATGTCCATGCCCGGCGGGAAAAGATCGAGGATGCCGCCGCGCACCGCGTATTCGCCGGGCTCGCGCACAGTCGAGGCGCGGGTAAAGCCGTTGAGCTCCAGCCACTCGATCACGCCGGCCATGCCGAGCACGTTGCCGGGCGCAACCGAGAGCGCATGCGTGGCGACGAAATCGCGCACCGGCACCCGCTGCAACGCAGCGTTCACCGTGGTCAGCAGCACCGATGGTCTGTCGCGGCCAGTTACGCGCGTGAGCCGCGACAGCGTCGTCATGCGCTGCGCCACCACGGCCGCCTGCGGCGAGACGCGGTCGTAAGGCAGGCAGTCCCAGGTCGGAAATTCCAGAATATCAATGTCAGGACCGAAGAACGAAAGCGCACGCGACAAGGTCGCCATACGCTGGCCGTCGCGGCAGATGACGCAGAGTGAAATTGCCGGCGCGCTGGCGCGCGCGGCGATTGTCCGCGCTAGGTCGGCGAGCACCAGGCCCTCGGCCCCGTCGGCGACTTGCGCGAGCGTCAGTGCCTTCCCAGGACGGAGTAAATCGGCGGGAGACTTCGCCATCGCCTGCTATTTCCCGCGGTGATGGAATGCGATCAACGCGCGGAACAACGCCGTGTCCGCGTCGGCGGGCACCGTCTCCGTGCCGTTGACCCAGGCGAAAATCTGCTGGTCGGGAACATTCAGCCAACGCTCGTATTCGTCGAGCTCGGCCTCGCTCATGGCGGCAAGCCGCGCGTCGGCAAAGGGGCCGAGCACCAGATCCATTTCGCGGATGCCGCGATGGCGCGAGCGGAACAGCAGCCGCCGCCGCCGCCGATCAAGCCCCTCGCTCGAAAGTTCGCTCAAAGCCAATTCTCCAACGGCAAAAACCCGGCTGGAGCCGGGTGCGAGTTTTATATAAAGGGTGCGGCCGCGAATGTCAGCGGCTCGTTGCCCTCTCCCCGCAAGCTGGAAGAGGTGAGATAAGGGCGCATGCGTCCGCCGGTGCTCAATCCACTGTTTGCCGCCCTCACCAGCCTTTCCGGTGTCGGTCCCAAGCTGGAAAAGCTCTACCAGGGGCTGCTCGGCCGCGACGCTCCCCGCGTCGTCGACCTGCTATTCCATCTGCCGTCCGGCGCCATCGATCGCCGCGCCCGCCCTAAATTACGCGACGTGCAGGAAGGCCAGGTAGTGACCGTCGCCGTCACCGTCATCCGGCATCGGCCCTCGCCGCCGCACCGCGCCCGCGCGCCCTACCGGATCGAAACCGAGGATGACACCGGCACCCTGACACTCACGTATTTCAACGCCCGGCGCGACTATCTGGAAAAGCTGCTGCCCGTCGGCGAAACCCGATACGTCTCCGGCACCGCCGAATTCTACGACGGCATGTTGCAGATGGTGCATCCGGATCGCGTGGTCGACGAAAAGGGCTTTGCCGATCTGCCGTTGGTCGAGGCGACTTACCCGCTCACCGAGGGGCTGGCGCTCGGCAATGTGCGCCGCGCCATGGAGTCGGCGCTGACACGGCTCCCCGCATTGCCGGAGTGGCAGGACGACGCCTGGGTTGCGCGCGAGCGCCTGCCCGCGTTTGCTGAAAGCCTGCGCCAACTGCACCGCCCGGCGACGCCGCCCGATATTCTCCCCGAAAGCCTCGCCTGGACGCGGCTGGCCTATGACGAACTGCTCGCGGGACAACTGGCGCTGGCGCTGGTGCGTGCGCACATGCGCCGCCAGGCCGGCCGCGGGCACGCCGGCGAAGGCATCTTGCGTGCGCGCATTTTGAAGGCGCTGCCGTATGCGCTCACCCGCTCGCAGCAGCAGGCGCTCAACGACATCGTCAACGACCTGGTCCTGCCGCAGCGCATGCTGCGGCTGTTGCAGGGCGACGTCGGCTCCGGCAAGACCGTGGTGGCGCTGCTCGCCGCCGCGACCGTGATCGAGGCCGGGCGGCAGGCCGCCTTCATGGCGCCGACCGAAATCCTCGCCCGCCAGCATCTCAAAACCATCGCGCCGCTCGCGAAGGCCGCGGAGATAAAGGTGGCGATCCTCACCGGCCGCGAGCGCGGCGGCGAGCGCAGCGAGATCCTCGACCGCCTCGCGCTCGGTGACATCGATCTGCTGGTCGGCACGCACGCCTTGTTTCAGGAGGTCGTTTCCTTCCGCGATCTGGGTCTGGCAATCGTCGACGAGCAGCACCGCTTCGGCGTGCACCAGCGGCTGGCGCTGACGCAGAAGGGCGACGCCGTCGACGTGCTGGTGCTCACCGCGACGCCGATCCCGCGCACGCTGGTGCTCACGTTCTTCGGCGACATGGACGTATCCGAATTGCGCGAGAAGCCCGCCGGGCGAAAGCCCATCGACACCCGCATCATCCCGATGTCGCGCATCGCCGAAATCGAGGAAGCCGCCGGCCGCGCGCTCACCGAAGGTAATCGTGTCTACTGGGTCTGCCCGCTGGTCGATGAATCGGAAAAGATCGATCTCGCCGCCGCAGAGGCGCGCTTTGCCGAACTGCGGGAGAAATTCGGCAACAAGGTGGATCTGGTTCACGGTCGCATGAAAGGCGCCGAGAAAGATACGGCGATGGCGCGATTTGCCGCCGGCGAAACGCAACTGCTTGTGGCCACGACCGTCATCGAAGTCGGCGTCGACGTGCCGGAAGCCACCATCATGGTCATCGAGCACGCCGAGCGCTTCGGCCTCGCGCAACTGCACCAGCTGCGCGGCCGCATCGGCCGCGGACCAGGCCATTCAACATGCCTGTTGCTCTACAAGGCGCCGCTCGGTGAAACCGCCAGGGCGCGGCTCAATATTTTGCGCGAGACGGAAGACGGCTTCCGCATCGCCGAGGAAGACTTGCGCCTTCGCGGCGAAGGCGACCTGCTCGGCACGCGGCAGAGCGGTCTCCCCGGCTTTCACTTGGCGCGGCTTGAGTTTCACGGCAAATTTCTCGGCGCCGCCCGCGACGACGCCGCGCTGATCTTGGCGCGCGACGCCAATCTGGAAACGCCGCGCGGCGAAGCGTTGCGGCAACTGCTTTATCTGTTCGAGAAGGACGAGGCGATCCGCCTCATCCGCGCCGGCTGAAGTCAGGACATCGCCAGAGGATCGGCGCCATAGGCGTTGTCCCCTTCGGTACCTCTGACGCAAGCCCAGTATAGGATCAGCAAGATGCCGATGCCGGTAAAGACTATAAGCAGCCAATAGCCGCTGCGATTGACGTCATGAAGGCGCCTGATTGCGACCGCCCAGCTCGGCAGCAAAAGCGCCAACCCAACAATTGTAGTTATCGGCTGCAACGAATTTCCGGGGAACAGTACGTAATCCGGAACCATCGCCACAAGGCTGACCAGGACGTTGAAAAGCGTCCAGTACCAATATTCCGATCGCGACGCCCGGCCTGTCGCAGTCGCATACCGGGAAAATCCCGATCGAACTGCCTCGGTAAATTTCATCGGCGTTGCCCTTCGCGCCCGGCTCGCGAAAGCCTTACTCGACCGTCGCTGTCTTGCGTGCCGTCTTCTCAGCCTGCGCGGCGCGCACATTGGCGGCAAGCGCGGCGAGTCTCTTCTGGTTGTCGTTGTCGGGCTGCACCATTCCGGCGGAGACCAGCAGCGTCATCGCGCTTTGCACCGTAATGTCGAGCTCGATCAGTTCCTTGCGCTTGACGTAGAAGAAGAACCCGGTGGTCGGGTTAGGCGCGCACGGCATGAAGGCGGAGACGTGTTCGCCCTCGGGCAGTTTTTCGGTGATGTCGGTCGTAGGCGGCTGGGACAGGAACACCAGCGACCACATGCCGGGCGCGGGAAATTCCACCAGCGCCACCGTGCGGAAGCTCGAGCCGGTTTTCGAGAACAACGTCTCGAATATCTGCTTCATAGTCTTGTAGACCGGCCGCACGATCGGCATGCGCGACAGCACGCGCTCGCCTAAGTCGACGAGCTTGCGCCCGACTAAATTGGCAGTGAGAAAGCCAAGCAGCGTGAGAAAAACAAATCCGATCAACAGCCCAGTGCCCGGGATCGGCCAGGGCAAATAGGTCTCCGGCCGATACGCCGGCGGAATAAGTGGCCGCACCAGATTGTCGACCCAGGTAATGAACGACCAGGTGAGATACGCCGTCACCAGCAGCGGGCCGGCGACCACCAGCCCGGTGAGGAAATAGTTGCGGATGCGGCCGGCGGCGCCCGTTTGCGTTACCACCGGCACAACGGCACCGGGCGTGATGCCCAGGTTTTGTTCGGATTCGGCCATGGCCTATCTTATTCGACTGTAACCGATTTCGCGAGGTTGCGCGGCTGGTCGACGTCGGTGCCGATGGCTGCAGCGGTGTGATAGGCGATCAACTGCACCGGAATGGCATAAACCAGGGGCGTTACCGTCGAAGCCATCTCCGGCAGAGTAATGGTCTCGGTCGATTCAATGGTCGCCTCTTTCGCCCCTTGCGGGTCGGTGACCAGGATGATCTTGCCGCCACGCGCTGCGACCTCCTGCATGTTCGACACGGTTTTATCGAAAACGCGGTCGAACGGCGCGATCACGATGACCTTCATATTTTCGTCGATCAGCGCGATCGGCCCGTGCTTGAGTTCGCCGGCGGCATAGCCTTCGGCGTGGATGTAGGAGATTTCCTTGAGCTTGAGCGCGCCTTCCAGCGCGATCGGAAAGCTGGTGCCGCGCCCGAGATAGAGCACGTCCTTGGCCTTGGCGAGATTGAGCGCGAGTTTTTCGATTTGCGGCTCGAGCGAGAGCGCCTGCGCCATCAGCCGCGGCACCTGGATCAGCGCGCGAACGATGTTGCGCTCGTCGATCTCCGACATGGCGCCGCGGGCGCGGCCGGCGGCAATTGCGAGGCACGCGAGCGCCGCCAGCTGGCAGGTGAAGGCCTTGGTCGAGGCAACGCCGATTTCGGGACCGGCGAGCGTCGGCATCACCACGTCGCTTTCGCGCGCGATGCTGGAGGTCGGCACGTTCACCACCGACAAGATGTGCTGCTTGTGCTCGCGGGCGTAGCGCAGCGTCGCCAGCGTGTCGGCGGTTTCGCCCGACTGGGAGATGAAAATGGCAAGATCGCCCGCTTCCAGCGGCGCGCCGCGGTAGCGGAATTCGGACGCGATATCGATTTCCACTGGCAGCTTGGCGAAGCGCTCGAACCAGTATTTCGCCACCAGCCCGGCATAAAATGCGGTGCCGCAGGCGGAGATCGACAGGCGCTTGATCGCCTTCCAGTCGAATGGAAGTTCGACCGGCAGATCAATTCTTTCGCCGACCATGTCAATGTAATGCGCGAGCGTGTGGCCGACCACTTCCGGCTGCTCGTGGATCTCCTTGGCCATGAAATGCTTGTGGTTGCCCTTGTCGACAGTCTGCGCCGACGCAGTCGACTTGAGCACCGGCCGCGTCACCACCTTGTCCTGCTCGTCATGGACCACGGCGCCGTTGTGCGTGAGCACCGCCCAGTCGCCATCCTCGAGATAGCTGATATTTTCGGTAAAGGGCGCGAGCGCGATGGCGTCGGAGCCGAGATACATCTCCCCGTCGCCGTAGCCGATGGCGAGCGGGCTTCCCTTGCGCGCGCCGATCATCAGATCCTCTTCGCCGGCGAACAGAAAGGCGAGCGCGAAGGCGCCGCGCAATTGCTTGAGCGTGGCGGCGACCGCCTCGGGCGGCGTCTTGCCCTTCTTCATTTCGTCGGTAACAAGATGTGCGACCACCTCGGTGTCGGTTTCGCTCGCGAATTTCGAACCGTTCTTGCCGAGCTTCTCGCGCAACTCGCGGAAATTCTCGATGATGCCGTTGTGCACGACGGCGACGCGATCGGTCGCATGCGGATGCGCGTTGCTTTCGGTCGGACGGCCGTGCGTTGCCCAGCGGGTATGGCCGATGCCGATATTGCCGGCGAGCGGCTCGGCTTCGAGGCGGCTTGCCAGCGCGCCGAGCTTGCCCTTGGCGCGGCGGCGCGAAAGCGCGCCGTGATCGAGTGTGGCGATGCCGGCCGAATCGTAGCCGCGGTATTCCAGCCGCTTGAGCGCATCGACCAGATGGCCGGCGACCGGCTCAGCCCCGATAATTCCGATGATCCCGCACATGCGCCCGAATTAGCCCCTGTCCTCGGCGCCTGCTTTAACCGGCGCCAGTAAAGCTTTGGAAATCAAAACGCATTTCGTCATATAACAGGCGGCCAGCAACCGGCGCCGGGCCGGCTCAGGCGAGCCTTTTTGCCTTTGATTTGGTCGGCTTCTTGCCAGCTAAGCTCTTGCCCAAGCTCTTCAATCCCTTCAAGCGTTTTACCCAGCCGTCCTTAACGACTTGCCGAGCGCGGCTCACCGCCAGCGCGCCGGCGGGTACATCCTTTGTCACCACGGATCCGGAACCGACATAGGCACCGTCGCCGATCTTGACCGGCGCGACCAGCGCCGAATTCGAGCCGATGAACGCCCGCTTGCCGATGTCGGTGCGGTGCTTGGCGACGCCATCGTAATTGCAGGTAATGGTGCCGGCGCCGACATTGGCGCCCTCGCCGACCCGCGCGTCGCCGATGTAACTGAGATGGTTGGCCTTGGCGCCGGCTTCGATGGTCGCCTGCTTCACTTCGACGAAATTGCCGATATGCACGTCCTTGCCGAGTTCGGCGCCTGGCCGCAGCCGGGCGAACGGGCCGACACGGGCGCTCTTGCCGACATGGGCGCCTTCGAGATGCGAGAACGAGCGGATCAGCGCGCCGTCATCGACAGTGACGCCGGGTCCGAACACCACGTTCGGCTCGATCACAATGTCCTTGCCGAATTTGGTGTCGGCGGACAGATACACCGTCTCCGGCGCCACCATGCTGACGCCGGCGTCCATGGCCGCGGCGCGCAGGCGCTTCTGCAAGACTGCTTCCGCTTCCGCAAGCTGCGCCTGCGTGTTGATCCCGCGCACATCGTCCTCCTCGGCTTCAAGCGCGACCGCCTTCAAGCCCATGTCACGGGCAATGGCAACCGCGTCGGTGAGATAGTATTCGCTCTTGGCATTGGCATCGCCGATGCGTTCGAGGATCTTTAGCGCGTCGCCGCCAGCAAGCGCCATCAGGCCGCCGTTGCAGAAGGCGATTTTGCGTTCGGCGGGGCTAGCGTCGCGCTCTTCACGGACTGCGAGAAGTTCCTTGCCCCGCCGCACCAGACGGCCATAGCCCGCCGGATCGGCGGGCGTGAAGCCGAGCACTGCAACGCTTGCGCCCTTTCTCAGCGCCGCGCGCAACGCGGTCAGATTGTCCGCGCGCAACAGCGGCGTGTCGCCGAACATCACCAGAATGTCGTCGTAACTGCGCTTGAGCGCCTTGCGCGCCGCCAGAACCGCATGCGCGGTGCCGCGCCGTTCCGCCTGCACGAAAGTCTCCGCCTTCGGCGCGGCGCGCCGCACTTCGGCGGCAACCGCGTCCTGCGTCGGCCCGATCACCACGGCAATGCCGTCGGCGCCGGCGCGCTTGGCCGCATCGAGCGCATGCGCGAGCAGGCTGCGGTGCCCAACCTCGTGCAGCACCTTGGGGCGCGCAGCGCGCATGCGCGTGCCCTCGCCCGCCGCCAGCACGATCGCGAGGCAAGTCCGGCTCATCTCTCTGTCACCTCACGGGTTGGCCGCATCGGCGCCCTCATAGCCGAGGCAATCTGCCCGCAAAAGGCTGCAACCCAGTAAAGATCGGCGCTCTCCGCGCGTCAGGATCGGGATTCTGCTAATGTTTTCAACGATTCGCGCGGAGACTTCGCATGGTTGCCAAGCCGAAACCGGCCGCCGCCACGGCCCTGGGGCCGATCAAAATGCTGGCGTCGATTCTGCCGTTGATGCGGCGCCTCAATCTGCGTGCGTTCGGCCGCCTCGCCGCCTGGGGCGGTGCGGCGGTGCTGGCGCTGATTGCCGTCGTGCTTGTCGCCCAGACACAGGCCGGCGATGAAAGGCTGCAGGCTATGCTGGCAAAAGTGCGCGGGCCGGAGCCGCAGGCGATCGCCGCATTGCCGCCGCGCGTCGTTGTCGATGTCGAGGAGACGCGCCGGCTCGAAGAGGCAGTGCGCAAGCTTGCCGCCGATCGTGACCGCCTCAAGGAACGCATCGCCAGCCTTGAGCGGAATTTCGACGACATGACCGGCTCGATCAAGACGGTGATGCTCGCCAACACCGCGGCGCAGGCCGTCAAAGAAGCGCCGAAAGAGATGGCCGCACCGGCTCCGGCAGTTGCAGCGCCGGTGACCCCGCCACCTGCCCCGGTTGCGGCAAAGACACCGGAACCCCCTGCGCCGGCCGCGCCAAACACCGAACCTGTGGCAACCGAAATCGTGCCGCTGCCGCCGGTTCGCGTCGCCGCGACGGCGGTGGAACCGCCGGCGGAACCGGCAAAACCCGAATACGGCATGGATCTAGGCCGTGGCGCCACCGTCGAGGCGATCCGCGACGAATGGGCGCGGGTCAAAGCCAATTTCGGCCCCCTGCTCGCCGGATTGCGGCCGGTCGCCGCGCCGCGCCCGCACGCGTCCGGCAACGCGGACTACCGCCTCGTCGTCGGCCCGTTCCCGACCGCCGCCGCCGCCGCCAAGCTTTGCGCCAAATTCACCAACACGCGCCCGGCCTGCCACACCGCCAGGTTCATCGGCGAGGAGCTGGCGTTCAAATAATTGCTGCGCCGGCCGCGCGGCTGCATAATCGGCACGATGAAACTGTTCCTGCCCAGCGGGCGCGCGACCAACTGGCTGCTGATCGTCGGCTTCTGCTCGCTCGGTTACGCGCTCTACATCCGCTATCTGGCGATCGAGCAATCGAGCGTGGGACTTGCCTGCGCCGCCGGTCTCGACACCTGGCTGTGTTCGTCGCGCGCGATCGTCACCGTGCTGTTTAAGTATTCCGTGTTCGGCTGGGCGGCGCTGGCGGCCGCGCTCGTCAATCTGCTGCGGCCGTCGCTGGTCGTGTTCGCGGTGGCGTTGGCGCTCAGTTGTCTCGGCCTCGTGCTCTACAATATTCAACTGGCATCGCTGGCGGCTGGAGTGCTGATGCTCAGCTTTGCACGGCGCGCGCCGCGCGCCAGAATGACGGCGAGCGCGGCGAAGGCGGCGCAGAGCCAGAGCGACTGCCAGTTGTTGAAGTTCTCGTTGATCGCGATGTAGGGCACCGAAAGTGCCAGCAGCGCAGCGCCAGCAGCATTCCGCCGCCGTGCGCGCGCCGCTCGCGCGTTTCACCGCCAGGTGATGCATGACGAACGGCAGCACCGAAACTGTGAGGGGTGCGAAGGGAAAATCGCGGTAGCGCGGATCGAACACCAGTCCGAGCGCCGATTGCAGCGCCAGCAGCATGGTGGCGATCAGCAGCGCGCCGGCGGCGAGCGTCAATGGATCGCTCTCCCTGTTCGCGCTTGGCCCGATCACGCGGGCGAATGCCGGCACGGCCGCGCCGCGCAGCATCGCCGCGCTCAACAGCGGCGGCACCGCCAGTGCGATCGCGGCCAGCGCGCCGGAGCGCAGCAGTCCCCCGGCGTCGAAACTTTGCCGCGGCACGTCGGCGATGCTCCAGCCGATGAGCGCGCCGCCGGCAATTGCATTTGCGGTCACCGCAAGCCACAGCGCCGGCGCGACCTCGCCGCGTCGAGCGGCAAACGCGGCGGCAAAAATAAGCGCGGCAAAGGCAACGCCGCCTGCCGCCTGCCATTTCCATAGCGGGTGGTTGGACACCGCCTCGCCCCAGAGGAATTTGTAGTCGCGCGTTTTTGCGTCGAGCAGGCCCCAATAGCCACCGACGGTGCCCTCGAGCGCGCGCTTCCACGGCTGATCGAAAGCTTCGATCACGTTGACGCGGTAATGTTCCTGCTTGGCGAGCGCCAGCACGTCCTGGATCACGCGCGCCTGATTGGCCGGCGACGGCAGCGCGCCCTCGCGCATGCGCCCTTCGCTTGGCCATCCGACCTCGCCGATGACGACTTCCTTGCCGGCAAGTGCGGCCACCACGCGGCGGCGGATCTGGTCGACGTGAGCCGCCGCTTGCGCCGCGGGAATTGGAAAGTCTTCCCAGTACGGGAGGATATGAATCGTGACGAAATCGGCAGCGTCGGCGACTTGCGGGTTCTTCAACCAGTATTCCCAGACGTCGGCGTAGGTGACCGGCACCTTCACCCGCGCCTTGACCGCGCGGATGGTGGCAGCGAGATCGTCGGCACTCAGGTCGCCGCGCAGCAGCACTTCATTGCCGACGACAAGTGCCTGCACCACGTCCGGATACTGGTTCGCGATCCTGACAGCGGTTTCGATTTCGGCGCGGTTCTTCTCCGGATTGACGCCCAGCCAGATGCCCTGGAACATTTTCATGCCGTGGCGTCCGGCGATCGCCGCGACCTGATCCTGCCCGAGCTCGACCGAATAGGTGCGCACGCAATCCGTGATCTTGGACAGCCGCGTGAGATCGTCGTCGATCTGCTCCGGTGGAAGACGCATGGCGGGGTCAAACGGCGTCTGTCCGTCGCGGAACGGCGCGTAGGACAGACAATAGAGCTTTTCGCCGGGCGTAAGCGGCGTATGCGGCATGGCGATCGGCAGCCCCAACCACGCCCAGAACGCAGCAACTGCCAGCACCGACACGGCAAGACAGGCAAAGCCAAGGCGCATCGGCGGGGCTCTTAAGCGGCGCGGTTCAGGTTTAAAGCGTCACCTCCGGCTTATAGGGCGACCATGAGCCTGCCAAGATGATCATTTCGGCGCACATGCCGCTGAAACTCTGGACAAAGCCCATCGCTTCGGGCCAAGTTTTGCCGGCGATTTTTGCGCCGAATTCCGGTCGGGCGGCGCAGGGATCGGAGGGGTTCAACGTTTTTCAGGTTAGGTCAGCCGGGGCGCCCGGCGGTATGCCGTATTCGTGACCCAATCCGGCCTCAAGAGCAGGCCGTGGGCGGTCTTTTCCAAAACACCGGCGGGACAATGCGACCATGACGTGTTTGCGTAAACTCGCTGCTGCGCTCTGCGCGGCGGCCTTGATCTTTGGCGCCGGGGCGGCCTTTGCCCAGGGCAGCGGCGAGGCCAAGCCGCCGGAGCAGAAACCGCCTGCGGAAACCGCCAAGGAGGGGCAAAAGAAGATCGATGAGATCGCCGAGGCCTCGCGGACCCTGACCGGCCCGGCCGGCAACCCGGAATGCGTCTGGCTCGGCCGCCGCGTGGTGAGCCTGCTGTGGCGCGACGACCTCGACACCGCCTTCCGCCATCTCGATCTTTACGACCGCTTCGGCTGCCCCAGCGCGCATATTCAGGCCACGTTCAGGTGCCTGGTGCGACAAGGCAATATCGATCCGAAAGTCCCTGAAAGCTTGAATGGCCGCGTCCACGCCTGCTGGCTCAATCCCGCCCTGCCACCGACGGCTGCCGAGACTACTCAGCAAGCGCCTCCGGCTGCACCGGCCGGAACCACTCAGCGCTGACAGCGTTCACGTTTATGAAAATTCTCACTGCCGCTATGCGTGCGCCAAGCAATTGCCATGTCCGGTAATTACTTGAGTACGCGCCTGATGCCGAGTTATGCTGCACTGCCGCAGAACGAGTTCGGCTAAGCCCAGGGGACGGCTTACAGGCTTAAATTCCTGCCCCAGTTGGTTGGAGTCTATGCGCACCGTCGCCGCCGTGATCGCCCTCGTGGCGTGCGTGCATGCAGGGTTGTGGGCACTGGCGCGCGATAACATCGCTGCTCCCGGCTACGACGGCCAGCTTGCCAGCGTTTCCTACGCGCCGTTTCAGGGCAACGCCAATCCGGACGCCGGCTCGCAGGCGCAGGCCGCGCAAATTCGCGCCGACCTGAAGCTGCTGGCACCGCTGACGCGTGCGATCCGCACCTATTCCGCAACCGGCGGCGTCGAGCTCGTGCCCGGCATCGCCGCCGAATTCGGCCTGCGCGCCACCATCGGCGCCTGGATCGACAAGGACAAGGATCGCAACGAGCGTGAAATCCGCTCGGTGATCGATCTCGCCCACCGGCACAGCAACATCAACGGCATCTTCGTCGGCAACGAAACCATCTATCGCGGCGAGCAGTCGGTGCCCGATCTCATCGCCAAGATACAGCGGGTCAAGCGCGCGGTGAATGTGCCGGTGACCACCGGTGAAATCTGGAACGTGTGGATGGAGCACCCGGAGCTCGTCTCCGCTGTCGACTTCATCGCCGCGCACATCCTGCCTTACTGGGAAGGCTTCTCCGAACAGCAGGCCGTCGACCAGGCAATTTTGATTTACGACAAATTGCGGCAGGCCTATCCCGGCAAGCGCGTGGTCATCGCCGAGTTCGGCTGGCCGAGCGCCGGTTACAATCTCAAGAATGCAAATCCCGGCCGCATCGATCAGGCCGTGGTGCTGCGCAATTTTGTCTCCAAGGCGGAAGCTTACGGCATCGACTACAATGTCGTCGAAGCCATCGACCAGCCGTGGAAGATCTTCGAAGGCGGCGTCGGTCCATATTGGGGACTGTTCGACGCCGCGCGCCATCCGAAGTTTTCCTGGACTGGCCCGATCACCAATCCCGATCACTGGAAGCTTGCCGGCATCGCGCTGCTCGTGAGCGTTCTGCTGTCGCTGCCGATTTTGGCCATGGCCGCCGTGAGCACGACGCAGGCGGTGCTGCTCGCCGGCGCCGCCAATATCGTCGGCGCCTGGGCGGCGACCATGTTTGCGTTCTGGAATGGCCACTACTTCGTCCCCGGCGCCGCCTTCGCCCTCGGGCTCGGCACGCTGCTGCTGGTGCCATTGATCATCATCGCGCTGGCACGCGTCGATGAACTCGCGGCCATCGCCTTCGGGCGCAAGCCGTTGCGCGTGATTTCCGCGCCGCCTTTGGTGCCCGAAGCGGCGACCCCGAAAGTCTCGATCCACGTCCCGGCGCATAACGAGCCGCCGGAGATGCTCAAGCAGACGCTCGACGCGGTTGCGCGGCTCAATTACCCGAATTTCGAATGCGTGCTGGTGATCAACAACACGCCCGATCCGGCGCTGTGGCGCCCGGTCGAGGAGCATTGCGCGTTGCTCGGTGAGCGTTTCAAGTTCGTCAACGCCGAAAATATCACCGGCTTCAAGGCCGGCGCGCTGCGTCTTGCGCAGATGCATACCGCCGCCGACGCCGAAATCATCGGCGTCATCGATGCCGACTACGTCGTGCATCCCGACTGGCTCAGGGATCTGGTGCCGGTCTTTGCCGATGCGCGCGTCGGGCTCATCCAGGCGCCGCAGGACCACCGCGACGGGTCGCGCAGCCTGATGCATTCCGCCATGAACGGCGAATATGCCGGCTTCTTCGACATCGGCATGGTGCAGCGGAACGAGTTCAACGCCATCATCGTGCACGGCACCATGTGCCTGATCCGCCGCAAGGCGCTGGAAGCCGCCGGCGGCTGGTCGAGCGACACCATCTGCGAAGACACCGACCTCGGCTTGACGCTGCTCGAGCTCGGCTGGCAGGCGCACTACACCAACCGCCGCTACGGCTACGGCCTGCTGCCGGACAGCTTCGAGGCCTACAAGAAGCAGCGCCACCGCTGGGCCTATGGCGGCTTTCAGATTCTCAAGAAGCACTGGCGGCGTTTCCTGCCCGGAGCGAGCCAACTCACTCGCGACCAGAAGCGCGAATTCGCGCTCGGCTGGCTCAACTGGCTCGGCGCCGAAAGCATCGGCGTCGTCGTTGCCATTCTCAATATCGTCTGGGTGCCGGTTGTCGCCTTCCTCGACATCGCCGTGCCCGACCGCATTCTCACCTTGCCGATCCTGGCGAGCTTTGTGGTGTCGGTCGCACACTTCTTCACGCTTTATCGGCTGCGCGTACGCGTGAAAAAGGGACAATTGCTCGGCGCGGTGTTTGCGGCGATGTCCGTGCAGTGGACGGTGGCGCGTTCGGTCGGCCTCGGCGTCATCAAGGATCGTCTGCCCTTCGTACGCACCGCGAAAGGCGGATTGCGCCGTACGGCGGACTTCCACGCGTTCTGGGAAGCGGTGCTCGCGAGCCTGCTGCTGCTCGGCGCCGCGGTGCTGGTGAGCACCAACGTCAAGGAAATCCGCGAGATCTACATCTTCGCCGCCGTGCTTGTGGTGCAGAGCATACCGTTCATCGCCGCCGCCGCGCTTGCCGCGCTTGAACGTACACCGCTCAACGACTACGCCACCTGGCGTACGATGGAAGCACGCCTCGCAGAACTGCTTGGCCGCCAGGCCGCGCCGATTACCCCCGCGGTTGCCGTCGCCCCGGCGCCGGCTTCCGCATCGGTGGCGCAGCCGGCCGCCCCCGCGCAGAACCAGGCCGAATTGGTGTCCTAAAGGGCGCACGCCGCGCATCGCAATTTCTGAAAAGTTGAACGATCCTGCACAGGAAATGGTTGCGAGTTCGCGCCTAAGACTCGCACGCGATGAGCATCACCGGCGCGATCGCCGTGAGCGGATTGAACGCCGCCAGCCTGCGGCTGCAAGTGTCGGCGAGCAACGTCGCTAAAGCCATATCCGATGGTCCGTTGCCCGGCTCGCCCAAGGCCACGAACTTTCCTCGCGCCTACGCGCCGCTTCGCCTCGAACAGACCGACGCCGCTGGATCGGGCACGAGCGCCCGCGTCGACACTGTCTCGCCGAGCTATGTCGCGGCGTTCGATCCCGCCGCGCCTTACGCCGACGCAAACGGGTTGGTCGCCCGCCCAAATGTTGATCTTGCGAGCGAACTCATCCAGCAATTGATGGGCCGCTTCGCCTTGACGGCAAATGCACAAGTCCTGCGGGCCGACGCGCAGATGACGGCAAGGCTCATCGATATTACGATTTAGGACGCGAGGTGAGGCCGCCCGCTCACATTCGAGCGCACTAACTCACGCTCCGAGCGCCGTCTCCACCAGCTTCACCCAGTAGGACGTGCCGACGGGGATGGTGTCGTCGTTGAAATTATATCTCGGGTGGTGAAGCCCGGCGCTGTCGCCATTGCCGATCCAGATGAAGGCGCCAGGGCGCGCGTTGAGCATGAAGGAGAAATCCTCCGCACCCATCATCGGCGGCAGATCGATGTCGACTTGCTTGTCGCCGACGATCTGGCTGGCGACGGAGGCGGCAAAGCCGGTCTGCCGCTCGTGGTTCACCAGCACTGGATAGTTGCGCCGGTAGTTGAGGCTCGCCTTGGCGCCGTAGGCCGCCGCGGTGTGCTCGACGATTTCATGAAGGCGCCTTTCGACGAAATCGCGGACGTCGGCTTCGAGCGTGCGCACGGTGCCCTTGAGGCGCACCGTTTGCGGAATGACGTTGTCCGCGGTCCCGGCCTCGACCATCGGGATCGTCACCACCGCCGATTTGAGGGGATCGACGTTGCGCGATACCACCGACTGCACGGCGTTGATGATCTGCGCGGCGACCAGCACGGTATCGATGCCCTTGTGCGGCCGCGCCGCGTGCGCGCCGAGGCCCTCGATGTCGATGGTGATATAGTCGGCCGCCGCCATCACCGGGCCGGCGCGGATACCGAACGCGCCGACCGGCATGCCCGGATAGTTATGCATGCCGTAGACTTCGCCGATGCCGAACCGCTCCATCATGCCGTCATCGACCATGGCCTTGCCGCCGGCGCCGCCCTCTTCGGCCGGCTGGAAAATCACCACCGCATTGCCGGCAAAGTTCCTCGTCTCGGCAAGATAGCGCGCGGCGCCGAGCAGCATGGCGGTGTGCCCGTCGTGGCCGCAGGCGTGCATTTTGCCGGGAACCGTCGATTTGTACGGCAAGTCGTTTTGCTCGGTGATCGGCAGCGCGTCCATGTCGGCGCGCAAGCCGATCGCCTTGTCCGATTTGCCCTTGCGCCCGCGGATAACACCGACAACGCCGGTGCGGCCTATGCCGGGCACCACCTCATCGCAACCGAATTCCTTGAGTTTCTGCGCCACGCTCGTCGCAGTGCGGGTCACGTCGTACATGAGCTCAGGGTTGGCGTGCAGATCGTGCCGCCATTCGGTGATTTCTCCGGCAAGGTCGGCGACGCGGTTGACGATGGGCATAAGGGGCTCCTTCGACCGCACTGTAGCAAACTGGACCGGCCGAGCGCGAGTTCAAGAAAGCAGCAAAAAGCGGCCTATTGACCGGGCAGAAGCGCGCCCCTAAACCCCCGGACGGCGCAATCGGCCCGGAGTTTTCGGACGCCGGGATCATGCGCCTGGTGACGAGCGCGTAGCTCAGGCGGTAGAGCAACTGACTTTTAATCAGTAGGTCATGGGTTCGAGTCCCATCGCGCTCACCAATGAAATAGGGTTTTTTAACACTTCGGCCCTGGTCTTAGATCGTTGGGGTAACGGTACGGGTAACAGTTGGCGGTGGATGAAATCTTGGCCCGTGGGGTCAATCGACGTTTGACATTACAAGCGCGTATCTCGACATCACGGCCATTGCCGCCATCAATATGTTCGCCGACGCCGGCGACCAGAATCCGAACCCCATCGGCCTCTTCGGCAGCTATCAGATCCTGATCACTTTGCCCGACGGCATTGTATTCAACCCGATCCCCGGCACGCTCCCGCTTTTTGCCAGCGGCCTTGCAGCGCTCGCGCTGCCGCACCGGCGCAGAGCGCGCCGGTTGCGCGGCTGATCGCTCCTTTAAGTCAGCTTACGCCGGCTTCAAGGTAGTCCGCCTGCGAGCGCTCAATGTGCTGCGCGGCCATGGTGTCGAGCTGTTCCTGGATGCGCGCGAGAATCGTAATCGACTCCGGCGCGGTCGCTTTCCGGTTCTCCACCGAAACCATGGATTTGAGGACCTGGATCTGATTGCCGATCCGGTGATTGATTTCGCGGATCAACCGATCCTTCTCCCGTGTCCGCTCGGCCACCAGCCGCAACAGGTCCTCGCGCTGCTGGCGCGGCGACGGCAGCATCTTGATCTGCGGCAGGACGACGGCAAAGGCGACCGCCGTGCCGACCGAGGCGAGCGCGGTCAGGATTTCGACGATCGTCTGCAGGCGCAGATACTCGAGCCCCATATACGCCGAAGCAAAGTGCACGGTGTGGGTAAGCCCGCAGGCGACGATGAAGGTGACGAACAAGGTCCAGAGCCAGGGATAAGGGATGTCCTCGCGGCGCTCGCGCAACACCACGGCCATGACGACGGGAGTGGCAAAATAGGCAAGCGCGATGGACAAGTCGCTGGCGATCAGCAGCCAAATCAGCCCGCCGGTTGACGTGCAAAATGCGATCAACGGGTCAAGCATGGTCCACTCCGCCAAGGCTCGTGTGCAGAAAAACGGGCGAGAAATATTGCAACAGCCGTTAGCAATCGCCAATGGCCCGCCGCAAAACTATTACCGTGCGGCCACCACAGTTTCACCAAAGCGTCTCGGCGCCGCCACGAACCGCCTCTAGCTCTCACCCTCGTTGGGAACTCGAAACGAGGAGAGACACCATGCAGCTTCATTACGAGTGGCCGAAGCTCCCCGGTATCCGCCCTTTTGCTCAGCCAAAGCGTTGCCCGCATTGTGATGACCCCATGATCGCGCCCGAAATGTCGGAATTCGTGGCCGGCGGCGAGATTCGCCACCATTGGCGGTGCGACAATTGCGGCCGTCCCTCCAGCACCACCCTGCGCCCCGGAGCAAAGAACCGGCGCAACCGCCGGAATAGGTAATGTGTTATGGTGTTCTCCAGTCAGGCGTTCCACAGCCTGAACCAAGGAGGAGCAAACATGACATCACCTATCCTGCGCGCCGGCCTGGTGGCGCTGGCCTGCACCGGTGCGCTGGCGCTCGCCACGCCATCGATGGCGGCATCAACGACGTTCAAGGCTAATCTGTCTGCCGCCAGCGAAGTTCCCCCGAACGACAGCAAAGGCAAAGGCGCCGTCACCGCGATCTACGACGATGCCACGAAAACGCTGACGTGGAAGGGCACCTATTCCGACCTCACCGGCCCGGCGACCGCCGCCCATTTCCATGGCCCCGGCGCGGTCGGCAAGAATGCCGGAGTAATGGTTCCGATCACCCCGAATGGCCCATCGTTTGAAGGTTCGGCGACCCTGAACGATGCCCAGGCCAAGGCGCTGGTGGATGGCGACATGTATGTCAATGTCCACACCGCGACCAACAAGGGCGGTGAAATCCGCGGCCAGCTGACCAAATAAGTCAGGCGTTTGCTCCGAGACGTCTTCGGAGCCGAAGGAAAGTCCGCCGGGCCACACCGGCGGGCTTTTTCTTTTCTTTGCCTCGAAGCAACCCCCGGCCTAATCTTCGCCGCAAAACAATTTCGGTGAGGAAATATGGCCAAGGCTAATGGCAAGGCAAACGGCGGCGCGTCGCCATTTCTCATTTCCGGCGGCGGCATCGGCGGGTTGATCGCAGCCTATGCGCTGGCGCGGCAGGGTTTTCCCGTGCGCCTGTTCGAGCAGTCGGCCGAGTTCCGCGAAGTCGGCGCCGGCATCCAGCTTGGGCCGAATATTTTCCGCGTGCTGGAGAAAGTCGGCTTGAAGGACGCCGTGCTCGCCGACGCGCACCGCCCGCCAGCGCAGGAAATGCGCGATGCGCTGACCGGCAAGTTGATCGCCAACATTCCGCTCGGCGGCGAATTCGTCGAGCGCTTCGGCCAGCCTTACGCCGTCACCCATCGCGCCGACATCCACGCGACGTTTCTCAAAGCCTGCCAGAGCAGCAACCTGATCACGCTGGAAAACAGCCGCAAGGTCGACGGCTACGAGGATCACGGCGACCGCATCACCGTAACGCTGGAGGACGGCGAGCGCGCCGAAGGCCGCGCGCTGATTGCCTGTGACGGCATGTGGTCGAAGACCCGCGAGCGCATCGTCGGCGACGGCGCGCCGCGCGTGTCCGGCCATATCGCCTATCGCGGCGTGCTCAAGCGCTCGGAAGTGCCCGACGACCTCTGGCGCCCCGACGTCGTGCTCTGGGCGGGTCCGCGCACCCACTTCGTCCAGTACCCGCTGCGCCGCGGCGAACTCTACAATCTGGTCGCCGTGTTCCATTCCGACTATTACGAGGAAGGCTGGAACGCCGAAGGCGCAAAGGACGTGATGTGGCAGCACTTCAAGATGCAGGTGCCGCAGGTAACCCGCATGCTCGAGCGCATCGCGACCTGGCGCATGTGGGTGCTGTGCGACCGTGAGCCGGTGAAGACCTGGTCGCACAATCGCGTCGTGCTGCTCGGCGACGCCGCGCACCCGATGCTGCAATATCTGGCGCAGGGTGCCTGCATGGCGACCGAAGACGCCGTGGTCCTGGCGGAGAAAGTCGCGGCACAGCCCGACAATCTGCCGGCTGCGTTCGCCGCCTACACCCAGGAGCGCTATTTGCGCACCGCGCGCACGCAGATCATGGCGCGGGTTTACGGCGAATTCTATCACGCCCGCGGCGTCACCGCGGAACTGCGCGACATGGCGGTCGGCGGCCGCACCACGCAGCAGGCCTATGACGGTATCGCCTGGCTTTACGGCGGGCCTTAACCCATGCGCACCAACGCGGGGCTTTCGTTAGTGGCGTTTCTGGCCCTCGCCGTGACGGCGTCACCGGCTGTCGCGCAGACGAAATACGATCCCGGCGCGACGGACAAGGAAATCAAGGTCGGAAACATCGTGCCCTACACCGGCAAGTTCGCGCAGTACGGCGTGAACGGCCGCGCCGAGGCTGCGTACTTCCGAATGATCAACGACCGCGGCGGAATAAACGGCCGCCGCATCAACTTCATCAGCCTCGATTCCGCTTCGGATACGAGCAAAGCGCGGGCGCTCGCGCAGCGGCTTGTCGAGCAGGAACAGGTGCTGCTGACCGTGGGCATCTGGGGCACACCGACCAATCTCGCGGTCCGCCCCTATTTCAACGAAAAGAAAGTCCCGCAGCTTTTTATTTCGGCGCCTGAATCGGCCTTCAACGACCCCGCGCAGTTTCCCTGGACCATGGGCTTTCAGGCGACCAAACGCGTCGAGGGGCAAAATTACGCGCGCCACATCCTCGCGGTGAAGCCGACCGCCAGAATCGCGATCCTTTACGCCGACGACCCATCCGGAAAGGAATGGCTGCTGGGCGTCCACGACGTCCTTGGCGACAAGGCCGCCGCGATGATCGTCAAGGAGGTGTCCTTCGTCTATTCCGAACCGGCGGCGCTCGCCCCCAAAGTCGAGGCGTTGAAGGCGACGGGCGCGGATGTTTTTTTAAACATCGCGGTCGGCCGCTTTGCCACCGAGGCCATTCGCCATGCTTACGACATCGGCTGGCATCCGCTGCAGTTCATTCCGAACGCGTCGATATCGACCGAGGCGTTTCTCGATCCCGCGGGGCTGCAGAAGGCCAAAGGCGTCATCAGCAATGCCCGCTCCAAACTTTGGCTCGCCGCCGAAGCGCGATCCGACCCGGGCGTGCGCGCGTTCCTCGACTGGATGAAAACATACAATTCAGGCGCGAGCCTGCGCGACGCCGAAAACGTCTACGGCTACGAGGTCGCGCAAACGCTGGTCGAGGTCCTGAAAAAATGCGGCAATGACCTCACGCGCGCCAACGTCATGAAGCAGGCGGCAAACCTCGACCTGGAACTGGGAATGCTCCGCATCGGCATAAAAGTCACAACGAGCCCGACCGACTACCAGCCGATCAAGCAACTGTTTTTGGTGCGGTTCGACGGCCACCACTGGCGGCCGCTCGCCGAATGAAATTTCGCCGCGCTGAGGGCTAGGCCGCCTGCATCTCCGGGTGCGACGCCGGCTCGTCGAGGTTCGCGGTCCAGGCGTCGTAGCCATAAAGCCACGACGTGTCGCCGCCGCGCTCGTCGCGCATCCACGTGTTGGCCGAGGAGATCGCCTGCACCACCGATGTGCGCGGCTTGCGGTGTGCCTCGTAGCGCTTGAAGGCGCCGCCGATATCGTCGCCCTCCACGTCGGCAAGGCAGCGCGCCAGCACCGCGGCATCTTCGATCGAGGTCGCGGCGCCCTGCGCCATGTAAGGCGTCATCGGATGCGCGGCGTCGCCGAGCAGGACGACGTTGCCGTCGCTCCAGCGCGGCAGCGGCTCGCGCTCGAGGATCGCCCATTTGTGGCAATCCGGGCAGGCATCAAGCACGTTGCGGACGTCCTGATGGAAGTCGGCGTAGGCCGCGCGTAACTCCTTGACGTCGCCTTTGGCCGACCACGACTCTTTTGTGATCCACTCGCCCGGCTCGGGCACGCTGGTGACGAAGTAGACCTCGCTGCGGTCGCGCTTGGTGTAATAGATGACGATGTGGCGGTCCCTGCCCCACCATTTGGTGCGCGAGCGGCCGGTGTCGAAGCCGCCCATCAGCTTCGCTGGAAAGACCGCGCGATAGGCGATGCGGCCCTTGTGAATCGGCTCGTCGGGGCCGGCCACGATATCGCGCACCGTCGAATGCACGCCATCGGCGCCGACCACGGCGTCAGCCATGGCCGTGGTGCCGTCGGCAAAGCGCAAGGTGACGCGCCCGCCTCTTTGTTCGAGCCCCACCAGCTTCTTGCCGAGATGCACGATCTCCGCCGGCACCGCGGAGGCGAGCGCGTCGTGCAGATCGGCGCGATGCATGCACAGATACGGCGCGTCGTAGAGACTTTCCGGCATCGGCAGTTCGCGGGTGATCTCGCCGGAATAGCCGTCGCGGTTGAGATGCGAATAGGGCGCGAAAGCGATTGCGCGCAGCCGGTCCTCGATGCCGATGCCGCGCAGCACTTTCATCGAGTTCGGCATCATCTGGATGCCGGCGCCGATGCGGGCAAAACGCGCGGCCTGCTCGTAGACCGCGACATCGACGCCCGCGCGCCGCATCGTCGCCGCGACCGCGAGGCCCCCCATGCCGGCGCCGACGACGGCAACCGAGATTTTACGTGTGGCCATTGCTATTTGCGCTCAATGCCGGCCTTGTCGACGACGTCATTCCATTTCTTGATGTCGTCGGCGAGCCGCTTGCTCATCTCGGCCGGAGTGCTTGGTTGCGCGACGATGCCGACCTTGGCGTACGCCGCCTTGATCTCGGGCGTCGCCAGGATTTCGCGCACCGTCTTGTTCATCACCTCGGTTACTTCTTTCGGCGCATCCGGCGGCACCGCGATGCCGTTCCACGACACCACCTCGTAGCCTTTGACGCCGGACTGGCCGACCGTCGGAATGCCGGGCAGCAGCGGCGAGGGCTGCGGTCCCGAACTCGCCAGAATGCGCAGCTTGCCATCGGCCACCTGCCCGGCGGTCGCCGGCGGAAAGTCGAGCATCAACTGCACGTCGTTGCGCAGCAGCGCGATCACGAGGTCAGGCGAGGTCTTGTAAGCAACGAGTTGGATGTTGAGCTCGCTCATCGCCTTGAACAGTTCGCCGCCAAGCGCCTGCGTGCTGCCGGCGGCAATGGTGCCGGCGTTGAGCTTGCCCGGATTGTCCTTAGCCGCCTTGAGAAAGTCGCCGAGCGTCTTGTATTCGGATTGTGCATTCACCACGAAGACCAGGTCGAAGGTGCCGACCATGGAGATCATGGCAAAGTCCTTGACCGCATCGAACGGCAGGCTCTTGAAGGTTGCCGCGCTGGTCGCCGCACCGTTGGTAATCCAGGCCATGGTGTAGCCGTCGTGCGGCGCGTTGAGCACCGCGCGACCCGCAGCGATCCCGCCCGGTCCGGGCATGTTTTCGATGACGAAACGCTGGCCGAGCCTGTCGCTCAACTTATCGGCGAGGATGCGCGCGGTGACGTCGGCGACGCCGCCGGCGCCGAACGGCAGGATCACACGCACCGGTCGGTCCGGCCAGGCAGCCTGGGCGGCGCCGAGCGGGGCCAGCGCCAGCAACAGCGCAAGCGCAAATAGCTTTCTCATCGTGTTCTCCTCCCGAAGCGATGGCCTTCTTTTTATGCGGCAAAACCATAGAGCCTGGCCGGATTGTCGACCAGCAGGCGCCGTTGCGCCAGCGCAGTGGCGGCAAATCTTGGCACAAGGTCCACGAGGTCGGCTTCGTCGGCCTCATGCGTAGCATTGGGATGGGGAAAATCGGTGCCCCAGAGCGCGCGCTCTGGCGCGGCCTCAACAAGCGCCTGCGCGATCGGCACCGCCGCGACGTAAGGCGGCATGGAAATGCGTTCGGCGCCGCAGACCTTGATCCAGCAATTGTCGAGCCGTCCGAGTTCAAGCAGAGCCCGCATCGGCGGTTGATCAACCCCGGCCGCGGCCGACACGCGGCCCATGTGGTCGATGACAAAGGGCAACGGCAGCGCCCGCATCATCGGCGTCAGCGGCACGATATCGGGCGCGTCCAGATGCAGCACCAGATGCCAGCCGCGGGTGCGGATACGATCGATGACGCGGCCGACCAGACCCATGTCCGGCGCGCCGCCGAGGTGCCTGACGAAATTGAAGCGCACACCACGCACGCCGCCTGCGTGCAACCGGTCATAATCGGCATCGGTAAAATTGTCGTCGACGATAGCCACGCCGCGGTAGCGCCGCGGATCGGAGGCGATGGCGTCCAGCATCGCGGCGTTGTCGGTGCCGTGGCAGCTTGCCTGCACGATTACCGCGCGCTCGATGCCCAGATGCGCGTGCAGCGCCGCCAGCATCTCCTTCGGCGCGTCGGCGGGCGTGTAGCGCCGCTCCGGCGCGTAGGGAAACGTCGCCGCCGGGCCGAACACATGGCAATGCGCGTCGCACGATCCTGGCGGAAGCCTGAACGATGGCTCGCGGCGATGGGCAAGAAACGCAGGCTTCACGTTCATAAGCTGGCTTTAGCGGAGCGGTCCGCGGCCGGCAACTACTGCAGCGGACCGATATCGCCCCGCTCCCAGCCGGCTTTTGTGACGGCGTGAAAATCGGCGAGACCGCCGCGCTCGATTGCCGCCCGCATCCCAGCCATCAACTCCTGATAATAGGCAAGGTTGATGGTCGACAAGAGGATTTGCCCCAGCATCTCGTTGGCCTTGGTGAGATGATGCAGGTAGGCGCGCGAATAGGTGCGCGCCGCGGGATGCGCGCTCTGCTCGTCAAGCGGGCGCGGGTCGTTGGCGTGACGCGCGTTCGACAGGTTGATGGCGCCGTGGCGCGTGAAGGCGGTGCCGTGGCGGCCGTTGCGCGTCGGCAGCACGCAGTCGAACATGTCGATACCGCGCGCAACCGCGCCCAGCAGATCGTCGGGCGTGCCGACGCCCATGAGGTAGCGCGGACTCGCCGCCGGCAGCACCGGCACGGTTTCCGCGACGATTTTGAACATCACCTCCTGCGGCTCGCCGACCGCAAGACCGCCGATGGCGTAGCCGTCGAAGCCGACATCGGCCAGCGCGCGGGCGCCCTGCTGGCGCAAGGCGATATCGTCGCCGCCCTGCACGATGCCGAACAAGGCGTGCCCGTCTCGCGCCCAGTTCTCGAAGGCGCGCTTGGAGCGCTCGCCCCAGCGCAGCGATAGCTGCATCGCCCGCTCGATCTCCTCCCGTTTGGCCGGCAGGCCGAGACACTCGTCGAGCTGCATGGAGATATCGGCGCCGAGCAGCGCCTGGACCTCGATCGCGCGTTCCGGCGTGAGTTCCACCATGGCGCCATCGAGATGCGAGCGGAAGGTAACGCCGTGCTCTTCGAGCTTGCGCAGCGCCGTGAGCGACATCACCTGGAAGCCGCCCGAGTCGGTCAAAATCGGCAGCGGCCATTGCATGAAGGCGTGCAGGCCGCCGAGCGCGGCGATGCGTTCGGCGCCGGGCCGCAGCATCAGGTGATAGGTGTTGCCGAGCACGATTTCGGCGCCGGTCGCGCGCACGTCGGCGGGGCTGAGCCCCTTCACCGTCGCTTGCGTTCCCACCGGCATGAAGACCGGCGTCTGCACGCGGCCATGCGGCGTGACAAGTTCGCCGCGGCGCGCGGCGCCGTCGGTTTTGGAGATGGTGAAGGAGAAGGCGCCGCTCATCGGCCCGCAGGATAAAGCAAACAGGCGTCGCCGTAGGAATAGAAGCGATAGCCTGCCGAAATCGCGTGCGCATAAGCCCGTTTCATCACATCCAGCCCGCTGAAGGCCGACACAAGCATGAACAAAGTCGAGCGCGGCAAGTGGAAATTGGTCAGCATCAGGTCGACGCCACGAAAGCGGTAACCGGGCGTGATGAAAATCGCGGTTTCGCCGGAAAACGCGCTTAGCTTGCCGTGGTCCTGCGCCGCGGATTCGAGCAGCCGCAGCGCGGTCGAACCGGCGGCGACAATGCGCCCGCCTCTGGCGCGCACCTTATTGAGCGCATCCGCCACCTCCTTCGACACCGAACCAAACTCGGCGTGCATGGTGTGGCCTTCAGTATCGTCGGCCTTGACCGGCAGGAAGGTCCCGGCGCCGACATGCAGCGTGACCTTGTGCAGGGCGACGCCGCGCGCTTGCAGCCGCGCCAGCAGCGCGTCGGTGAAGTGGAGCCCCGCGGTCGGCGCCGCCACCGAGCCCTCCATTTGCGCGAACACGGTCTGATAGTCGGCGCGGTCCAGATCGTCGGGCGCCCGGCGCCAGGCGATATAGGGCGGCAGCGGCATGTCGCCGCGCTCGGCTATGGCCTGATCGAGCACCGAACCATGGAAGGAAAATGAGAGGGTTACCTCGCCTCCCTCATCTTTCTGTAAAACTTGAGCATCGAGCTGGCCGAGAAAGCAGACCTTGCCCTCGTCGCCGAAGCGCAGCCTGTCGCCCGTCTCGACCTTCCTGGCGCCGAGGATAAAGGCGCGCCAAGTCGAACCGTCCAGCCGCTTGTGCAGCGTCGCTTCGATGGCCGCTTCTGCCCCGCGCCCGATGCGGCGGCCCTTGAGGCGCGCCGCGATCACCTTGGAGTCGTTGACCACCAGCGCGTCGCCCGGTTCCAGCAGGTTCGGCAGATCGGCGACGATCCTGTCGTCGAGCGGCGGCGCTCCGCCCGGCCGCACCACCAAAAGCAGCGCGGCGTCGCGCGGGCTAGCGGGCCGCAACGCGATGCGGTCCGCCGGCAGGTCGAAGTCGAAGAGATCGGTCTTCATGCCTATCCGCCGTCATGCCCGGCCTTGTGCCGGGCATCCACGCCGCGCTGTAGGGCGACTTTCAAAGGCGTGGATGGCCGGGACAAGCCCAGCCATGACGCGACAAACCGAGACTCACGCCCCCATGGTCGCCTTGACGATCTTGTCGGGATTGGCGACCGGCTCGCCGCGCTTGATCTTGTCGACGTTTTCCATGCCTTCGATGACGTTGCCCCAGGCGGTGTATTGGCCATCGAGAAAGGTGGCGTCGTCGAAACAGATGAAGAACTGGCTGTCGCCGGAGTCCGAACTGGCGGCGCGCGCCATCGACACGGTGCCGCGCACGTGCGGCTCCTTGTTGAACTCGGCCTTGAGGTTCTTGCCGGAGCCGCCAGTGCCGGTGCCCTTGGGGCAGCCGGTCTGCGCCATGAAGCCGTCGATGACCCGGTGAAACACGATGCCGTCGTAGAAGCCCTGTTTTACCAGTTCCTTGATGCGGGCGACATGGCCAGGGGCAAGGTCGGGGCGCATGGCGATCACCACATTGCCCTTGGTGGTTTCCAGCGTGAGCGTGTCTTCCGGCTTTGCCATCGTGTGAAACCTTTCAACTGTGAGATTTACTTCGCGTCGGCGGCGACCTGCATGCGCACGATGCGGTCGGGATTGCTGACCTTGCCGTTGTCGGCGTCGGAGCCTTTCTTGATCTTGTCGACGACATCCATGCCCAACACCACCTGCCCGATCACGGTGTACTGGCCGTTGAGACTGGCGGCGTCGCCGTACATGATGAAGAACTGCGAATTCGCGGAATCGACGCTATCACCGCGCCGCGCCATGCCGACAATGCCGCGCGTGAACGGCACGTTGGAAAATTCCGCCTTGAGGCTTCCGTATTTGGAGCCGCCGGTGCCGTCGCCGTTCTGCCCGTCGCCGGTCTGCGCCATGAAGCCGGGGATGACGCGGTGGAACGGCGCGTTGTTGTAAAATCCCTCTCGGGTGAGCTGCTTGATGCGCTCGGCATGCTTGGGCGCGAGATCGTTGCGCAGCTTGATGATGATGCGGCCGGATTTGACGTCGAGCAGAATGGTGTTCTGCGGGTCGAGCCCGGCGGGCAGCTTCACCTGCGCGACGGCGGGAAGCGCGCAGACAAGCGCGAACACGATGGCGAGAACCCGGACCATGCAAACTCCTGACTATTTTGCGAATTTCTTCTTCAGCCGCGCCGCGACCGACGCCGGCACGAACGACGACACGTCGCCGCCCATGGCGGCGATCTGGCGCACCAATGTGGCGGTGATCGGGCGAACCTCAGGCGATGCCGGCAGGAATACGGTCTGCACTTTCGGCGCCATGGTGGCGTTCATCCCGGCCATCTGCATTTCGTAATCGAAATCGGTGGCGTCGCGCAGCCCGCGAATGAGCAGCGTCGCGTTATGCTTGCGCGCCACCGCGACCACGAGCTTGTCGAAGGTGATGCAGACCAGCTTGCACTTCTCCCTGCGCGCCACAGGCCCGCAGGTCTGCTCAAGCATGGCGAGGCGCGCGTCGGGTGAAAACAGCGGCTTCTTGCCCGGATGCACGCCAATCGCGAGCACCAGCCGGTCGGCAAGGCGCGCGGCCTGACGCACCACATCGATATGGCCGTTGGTCACCGGGTCGAAGGAGCCGGCGTAAAGGGCGATCCGCGGCATGAAACGGGGTCTATACCGCCCGTTTCGGCGCGGCAAGGCCGGGAACTCACGAAATTGTGCGGATTTCCAGACCTTTGAACCTGAGCCCGACAAGCCGCAACAAACGTTGGTCAGGTTGCAGAGGTTGTCATGTTGAAATCGATCACCGTCGTTGCCGCCGCCGCCGCTATTGCCGCGGCCATTACCGTTCTCACGGCGCCAAGCGGTGAGCTTGCCGCCGGCCCATTGGCCAAGCCGGATGAAACCGCGTTGCACGCCTGCGCGCAGCGGCCCTGGCCCTACTTCAATTGCGTCGGCACCCGGCTGGGCAACCAGCGCATCCGCCTCGTCACCACCGATCGCCTCGCCGGCAACTGATACCGCAACCGCCCCCTGCCCGCGCGCGGCGCTCGCCGCGTTTCATCACATCGTCATGCCCGCGGCAAACAAATGTCGAAGTTCCGGCTGATGCTCCGCCGCGTTCGGGGAAAAACGCGAGGAGACAATCATGACGGCAAAACCCATTCCGGACGGTTATCATTCGGTGACGCCCTATCTCACCGTGCGCAACGCCCCCAAAGTGATCGAGTTTCTCAAAGCTGCATTCGGCGCCAAGCTGTTGCATGAGGCGATCAAGCGGCCGGACGGCTCGATCATGCATGCGCAGGTGCTGATCGGAGACTCGCGCGTCATGATTGCCGAAGAAAGCGAAATGGCGAGGGCGACCACGTCGTCGCTTTATCTTTATGTGGCGGACGCCGACGCCGTGTATCGCACGGCCGTCAAGGCCGGCGGCGCCACCATCATGGAGCCGATGGACATGTTTTACGGCGACCGCAGCGGCGGCGTGAAGGACCCTTCGGGCAACAGCTGGTTCATCGCCACGCACAAGGAGGATGTCGCGCAGCAGGAACTGCAGAAGCGCGCCGAGGCCTTCATCAAGCGGCAGAAAAGCCGGGCAGCCTGAGCGGGCAAACCGCGCAGCGCCTGAGCCTCAACCTGGTCGGCGGATCAGGGACAGCCAGAGTCCCCCGCCGATCAGCACCGTTCCCGAAATGCGGCCCAGCAGCTTGTTGTGCTGCGGCTTGAGGAAAAAGGCGCGGCCAAGCCCCGCCGCCACCGCCCAGCCGCAGTCAAGCACGCCGCCGAGGATCACCGAGACGACGCACATGACGACGAGCTGATGCCCGACCGGCAGCGTCGCGTCGATGAACTGCGGCAGGAACGCCGTGAAGAAGGCGATCGACTTCGGATTGGTGATGGCGACGATGAAGCCGCGTGAAATATGCACATGGCCGCCGGGAGGGGCCGCTTCGCTCGCAACGCCGGCGTTGCGCCAGGCCTGGATGCCAAGCCAGATGAGATAGGCCGCACCCACCCAGCGCAGCACGTCGAAGATTTCCGCCGAACTTTTCAGGATCCACGAGAGGCCGAACGCGATGCTTGCGAGCATCGCGGCGTTGCCCGTGGTGGCGCCAGCGACCGTCATCAGCGCGGCGCGGGTGCCGCTGCGCGCGCCCGTCGTCAGTATCAGCGTGACGATCGGGCCCGGCGTCAGAAACAGGATGACGGTAATGACGAGGAAGGCCGAAAACAGATGCCAGTTCATTGTTTCTTGTCATGCCCGGCCTTGTGCCGGGCATCCCGCTTAGGTTGCCACCGCCTATGTTTCCCTTATCGGGATGGCCGGGACAAGCCCGGCCATGACAGAGCGGCTGCTATTCGCCCTCGTCCTCGCTCACGCGCTCGACCGAAACGACACGCTCGTCGTCCGCGGTGTTGAGTACGATGACGCCTTGCGTCGAGCGTCCGGCGATGCGGATGCCCGACACCGGGGTGCGGATCAGCTTGCCCGCGTCGGTGACCAGCATGATCTGGTCGCTTTCCTCCACCGGGAACGAGGCCACAAGCCGGCCGGTCTTTTCACGAATCTTTTTCGCACCCTTTTTGCCTTCCAGCACCGACATGGCGACGATGCCTTTGCCGCCGCGGCCGGTGATGCGGTACTCGTAAGACGAAGAGCGCTTGCCGTAGCCTTTTTCCGAGATGGTCAGCACGAATTGCTCGGCCGCCGACATCTCGACGTAACGCTTCTCGCCAAGCTCGATGCTGCCTGCGGCCTCCTCGGCGTCGGTATCCTCCTCCGCCTCGACCGTCTCCTCGTCGCCGCCGCGGCGCACGGCGTTCGCGCGCTTGAGATAGGCAAGTCGCTCTTCCGACGACGCATCCGAGTGATGCAGGATCGACATCGAAATCACCTTGTCGCCGTCGCCGAGGTCGATGCCGCGTACGCCGTCCGACGTACGGCCCGAAAAGACGCGCACGTCGGGCACCGCGAAGCGGATGCACTGGCCGCCGCCGGCGGTGAGCAGCACGTCGTCCTTTTCGGTGCAGATCTGCACGTCGACGATCTCGTTGCCGTCCTTGAGCTTCATGGCGATGATGCCGGAGGGCCGCACGTCGACGAAATCGGACAGCTTGTTGCGCCGCGCGCTGCCCTTGGTGGTGGCAAACATCACGTCAAGATTGGCCCAGGTCGCCTCGTCCTCGGGCAGCGGCATGATGGTGGTGATGGTCTCGCCTTCGCCGAGCGGCAGGATGTTGATCAGTGCCTTGCCGCGCGCCTGCGGCGCCGCCAATGGCAGCCGCCAGACCTTCTCCTTGTAGACCTTGCCGGCCGAGGAGAAGAACAGCACCGGCGTATGCGTCGACGCCACGAACAGCCGCGAGACGAAATCCTCCTCGCGCACCTGCATGCCGCCGCGGCCCTTGCCGCCGCGCTTTTGCGAACGGTAGGTCGAAAGCGGCACGCGCTTGATGTAGCCGAGATGCGAGACGGTGACGACCATCTCCTCGCGCTGAATGAGATCCTCGTCGTCGACCTCGCCTGCCTCGTCGGCGATCACCGTGCGACGCGGCGTGGCGAATTCGTCTTTGATCTTGATCAGCTCTTCCTTGATGATCGCCTGGATGCGCGCGCGCGAGCGCAGGATGTCGAGATAGTCGGCGATTTCGGCGGCGAGCTTGTCGAGCTCTTCCTTGATTTCGTCGCGGCCGAGCGCCGTCAGGCGCTGCAGGCGCAGGTCGAGGATGGCCTTGGCCTGCTCGGCCGAGAGCCGCGCCGTGCCGTTCTTGGTCACCTTGTGGCGCGGATCGTCGATCAGTTCGATCAGCGAGGCCGCCGTGGTGGCCGGCCATTCCCGGCCCATCAACGCCTCGCGCGCGGCGTTGGGATCCTTGGCGGCGCGGATCATCTTGATCACGTCGTCGATATTGGCGACGGCGATGGCGAGGCCGACCAGCACATGGGCGCGGTCGCGCGCCTTGCCGAGCAGGTGCTTGGTGCGCCGCGACACCACCACTTCGCGGAAGGCAACGAAAGCCTCCAGCATGTCCTTGAGTGTCATCACCAGCGGGCGGCCGCCGTCGAGCGCCACCATGTTGGCGCCGAACGAGGACTGCAGCGGCGTGAAGCGGTAGAGCTGGTTGAGCACGACGTCGCGCTCGGCGTCGCGCTTGAGCTCGATCACCACGCGGTAACCGTCGCGGTCCAACTCGTCGCGCAGATCGCCGATGCCGTCGATCTTCTTTTCATGCACCAGCTCGGCGATGCGCTCGACCATCGAGGCCTTGTTCACCTGATAGGGGATCTCCGAGATGATGATCGCCTCGCGGTCCTTGCGGATGGTCTCGAAGGCGACCTTGCCGCGCATGACGATCGAGCCGCGGCCGGTCTGGTAGGCGCTGTTGATGCCGGCGCGGCCGAGAATGATGCCGCCGGTCGGGAAATCCGGCCCCGGCACGATCTTGATCAGCGCCTCGAGGCCTAAGGCCGGATCGTTGATCAGCGCCACGCAGGCGTCGATCACCTCGCCGAGATTGTGCGGCGGGATGTTGGTCGCCATGCCGACGGCGATGCCGCCGGCGCCGTTGACCAGCAGGTTGGGGAAGCGCGCCGGCAGCACCGCCGGCTCGCGGAATTCGCCGGAATAGTTGAGCGTGAAGTCGACGGTGTCGAGATCGATGTCCTCGAGCAGCGCCATCGCCGGCTTGGCGAGGCGCGCCTCGGTGTAGCGTTCGGCCGCCGCCGGATCGCCGTCGACCGAGCCGAAATTGCCCTGCCCGTCGATCAGCGGCAGGCGCATGGAGAAATCCTGCGCCAGACGCACCAGCGCGTCGTAGATCGCCTGGTTGCCGTGCGGATGGTATTTGCCCATCACGTCGCCGACCACGCGCGCCGATTTCTTGTACGGCTTGTCCGGCGTGAAGCCGTTCTCGTACATCGTGTAGAGGATGCGCCGGTGCACCGGCTTCAAGCCGTCGCGCACGTCGGGCAGCGCGCGCGAGACGATCACGCTCATGGCGTAATCGAGATAGCTGCGCTTCATCTCCTCGGTGATCGAGACCGGGCGAACGTCGGACGGGGTTCCGTCCCCCGATTTTGGAGTGTCGGTATCGGACAAAGTCTGCTTCCCTAGGGGTGTTTTTCGCTTGCGGAATCTGTAGCGGATTCGGGCGCGTCAGGCCAACGGAAATCGCGGCGCATACCGCCTATTTTGTTGCTTATTTTCAACGGTTTATATGGCGTTCTCGGTCCGCGGATTCAAGCCGGACCGGCGCCGGATTCCGCGCCATTTTCGCTTGCGAATTTGACCTCCCGAAAGGCGCCCGCTACGCGGGGCTTGATGCCCATCGAATTCCTCATCTCCGCGCTGGTCACGCTCGCCGTCGTGGTCGATCCGATCGCGCTGGTGCCGAGCTACATCGCCATCACCGAGGACTTGCCGGACAAGTCGCGGCGCGACGTTGCGCTGCGCGCCTGCATCATCGCCGCCGGCGTGCTGGCCGGCACCGCCTTCGCCGGCGCCTGGCTGTTGCAAGCGTTGTCGATCTCGCTGCCTGCCTTCCGCATCGCCGGCGGTCTGCTGCTGTTCTCGATCGCCTCGGAAATGGTGTTCGGCCTGCGCATTCCGCGGCAGTCGCGCCAGGCCGAGGAGGCGATCGAAGAGCGCGTGCGCAATATCGCCGCCTTCCCGCTCGCCGTTCCGCTGATGGCCGGGCCCGGCGCCATTACCGCAACCGTGCTGCTCGCCGACCGCGCCGCCGGCGACCTGGTGCGGCTTTCGGTTCTTCTCGGCGTCATCGCCGCGGTGATCGTGGTGTGTTTCGTCGTCTTCCTCATGGCGGCCGCCATCGCCAGGCGTTTCGGCACCACCGGCAATGTGGTGCTCTCGCGCCTGCTCGGCGTGCTGCTGGCGGCGCTTGCCGTGCAATACGTCATCGACGGCGTGCGCGCGGCGCTTGCGGGGTAATGGCGCGCAAAAAGCGTCGGCGTATCCATCAAATATGAATTAAATCGCCGCGGCGTTTAGGTATTGCTAACCATCTTCGGGCAGGACCGGCGCGTGGGGCACGCGATGCGACCGGGACGAAAAACGTCCTACCGGAGCCATCATGACGATCTCGGCGATTTCATCGGCGTCCAGCAATCCGTTTTATACGAAACAGACTTCCACCCAGCAGTCGTTTTCGCAGCTCGTCTCGGCCCTGCAGTCGGGCAATCTTTCGGCGGCGCAAAACGCCTACGCGTCATTCACGCAAAGCGCCGGCCAGGGCGATCCGAACAGTCCCTTTGCGCAGGCGATCAACCAGATCGGTCAGGATCTGCAGTCCGGCAATATCAGCGCCGCGCAGCAGACCTTAAGCTCCTTGCAGCAGACGACCGGCGCGCATCATGCCCACCATCACCATCACGGCGGGGGAACGCCGCCACAGGCCTCGTCCGCGTCGCCCGACGATCCGACCAGCCTGGCGGCAGCTCTGAGCCTGTCGAGCTCGAACATCGTCGACGTGAGTGCCTGAGGGGCCCGATGCCGACCGTCGTCCGCACCGCCACTCCGGCCGACATCCCTGCCCTCTGCCGCATGAAGACGAGCCTTCTGGCGCTGGAGGATTCGCTGCACGTCGCCACCGCCAGCGAAGAGGACTGGCGGCGTGACGGCTTCGGACCGAACGCCAAATTCAACGCCTTGATCGCCGAGGTCGACGGCGCCGCCGCCGGCATGGCCACCTTCAGCAAGCGCGGCTTTCCCGGCTGGGACGGCAGCGCGTTGTTCCTCCATGACCTCTACGTCGAGGAGGTTCATCGCGGCCGCGGCTGCGCGCGGGCGCTGATGGCAGCGCTTGCGGCCCGGGCCCAAACCGAGGGCGCCGCCTTCATCGAGCTTACGGTGGATGCCAGCAATCGCGCGCGGGAATTCTATCGGCGCATGGGTTTTGCCCATGTCAGCCATTGCATGACGTACATCGCCGCGCAGCCTGTGCTCAGGCAGCTCGCCGGAGGGGCAGCAGCGGCGCCCTAAAAATTTAGAGTGTAGGAAATGTTGTCCACTAAGACAGACAAAGCCTGATTCGGCCGGCTTTAATACGATTCCGCGCGTCCGAATTGTCGTCTAGTCGGCCGCATCACCGCTTAGCTCCATCAAAATTGTGCTTCCATTCGGTCGCGAGACTTTGAGCTGCAGTAATTTCCTGGGGTGTCATCACACCTTCGAGAGCGGAGCGGTTGTAAATGGCCGGCCCAAAAGCGTTGAGCCCCTGTCTTCCGGACTTTCCGCGCCGATCTGCTCGGCAAGTCCCGGGAAGGCTTCGAGCCACTCCGGTTCGAACTCCTGACGCCAGTAGTTCGCGACGATCGCGCCGACGGCAAAGGCTTGGTCGCGGTCGATCTCCGCGGCGTTGCGGGATCGGTCTTGGTCGAACTCGGCACGCACGAACTTCAGCAGCGCGAACGACCGGGGGTCGAGACCGGCCATCGGCACCGGCAGCCCGTCACGGGCCACGCCTACAGCCTGGACCGGCGGGAGATCGACAGCTTCGTCGAGCACGCGGTGCTGCTCCGACGTGAGATCGCCGAGGCCGGAATAGAACGAGCGCATCCGGTCGAGCGGGAGCACGTCGACACGGAAGCCGTCGGCATTGGCGAACGAGAGGTCGCGGACCGGCCGGAACGTCCGGTCGGCACGGCGCAGGATGCGCGCCAGATCGTCGACGTCCGCTCCAGAACGGTGCAGGACCATCAGGTCGAGATCTCCGGAGGGGACGATCGCCTGAGGCACCAGCACCGACGCCGACGCTTCGTACAGATGGATCGCCGAGCTGCCGACGACCGTCAGTCCGGTCCCGAGCAGATCGGCCTTCCAGACTTCACGGAGGACGTCGGCTGCGGCGGTCTCCAGCCGGCCGACGCGCAATGCCCGCCCGACGCGGGCGAGGCCGTCAAGGCGCGGCCTGAATTTGGCGAGTGCCGCGTCGACCTCGACGCGGTCGCGTTCGAATTTGAGCTTGGCCTCTTCGGTCTCCGGCGACCGCGGTCCCAGCGACGTCATCTTCTTGTCGCCCGTATCGCCGCTATGCCAGTAGCGGACGAGATACTGTCGGTCCTTGACGGTCTTCCAAGCCATGGAGCCGACCAACTCGTCGCGCCGCTTCGTCAGCGGTGCCCACGCCTCCCAGAGTTCACGCACATCTTCGAGATGGCGACGCTGTTCACGGGTCAGGTCGTTGGGTAATAGCTGATCCATAAGCGTTTCTACCACAAAATCAGTGTAGCGCAACAGGCGGTAGAATTTCTTTTTGGAAAGCCAGTTGCTGCACTTGTGGTCTGTAGTATGCAACGTTATATGTTGCGAATGGCAGATAGACACAAAACCAAGACGATCGCGAAATTTGTCGAGGAGGTTCAGGCCGGCGGGCGCCTGTTCTTCTCGACCGACGAGATCGGGCCGCGTGCCACCGGCAGCCGCGCCGTGGAGGCAGCGCTCCGGCGGTACGGCCGCCACGGCGCCATCAGACGACTATCCCGCAAATCCGCGGCGTTCGTCATCGTCCCCCCGGAGCACCGAAGCATGGGGCTGCCGCCGGTCGAGTGGTGGCTGAACGATCTTATGGCCCATCTGCAGAAGCCTTATTACCTAGGCCTGCTGTCGGCCGCCGCTGCACAGGGGTCGTCGCATTTCGCGGTCATGGAGACGCAGGTCGTCACCACCACGTGGATGCGGCCGATCGAGACCGGGCGGTTGCGCATACGGTTCTTTCAGAAGACAGCCATACCTGCCGGCCTGATCGAAACCACGCAAAACCAGTGGAGCGCCCTTACGATCAGCAAGCCGGCGCTGACGGCGTTCGACCTCGTCCGCTATCGGGTTTGCAGCCTCGGGCAGACATGTTTGGTTCTTGCCGACCTCGCGTCCAAGATCGGCGGATCGGACCTGCGTGCCGCGCTGGATGCCGGGAACGACCCGCCCTCGGCGCAGC
The DNA here is from genome assembly GCA_963738915.1 of uncultured Alphaproteobacteria bacterium. Taxonomy (GTDB): domain Bacteria; phylum Pseudomonadota; class Alphaproteobacteria; order Rhizobiales; family Xanthobacteraceae; genus Pseudolabrys. Next base: position 345,346 of record CAVTYO010000009.1, on the reverse strand, counting down.
GCCTCGGAGCCTTACTTGAAGCCATCGGCGCCACGAAGCTGGCCGACGAAACGACCCGCTGGCTGGCGGCCAGAACCGTTCGCGCGATCGATCTCGAACCCGGCGGCGGCGATGGCTGTCTCAGCGAACGCTGGCAGGTCCGTATGAATGCCAATTTGGAGGCGAACGCGTGATATCGCAGCGGGAAATCACCGCATGGCGAGAGCACGCGCCTTGGCCAGACGACGTTCAGGTCGAGCAGGATCTTCTGCTCACCCGTTGCATGATGGCCATCTTCGACGACGAATTCCTGCGTGCGAATCTGGCGATGCGGGGAGGCACGGCTCTCCACAAGGTGCACTTGGCACCGGCGGCGCGTTACTCGGAAGACATCGATCTGGTGCTCGTCCATCGCCGGCGCCGAGCCATCGTAGGGCATGCTCTCGCGAAAGTGCTGGAGCCGATCTTGGGGAAACCTGCGAACCGGATAATCGATCCGTTGATTGTCGCGGTCCGCAATGCGGTGAGCAAGTCGCAGATCATCCGCGAGACGTATCAATACAAACCGACCATGGCGGGCCGCCCGATGGCGAAACTCAAGGTCGAGGTGAACTGCAACGAGCACGATCCGGTATTCAAGATCGCGGAAATCCCCTTCGCCGCCGACGGCAGGCAGACGACGCTGCGTACCTACGACATCGACGAGATGCTCGGCACCAAGATGCGAGCGCTTTTCCAGCGCAACCAATCGCGTGATCTCTTCGACCTTTATTGGGCCCTGACGTTCGAACGCATCGGGCATCCCGTGGATCCGGATCGCATAGTGCATGCGTTCTGCGACTACATGCGCCGAGAAAACACCGTCGTCAGCGCCGACGATTTCGGCGCCGCGCTTACGAAAAAGCTGCGGACGCCAACCTTTCGAAAGGACATGGAAACGATGCTGCGCCCCGGCATCAGGTTCGACGTCGACGAGGCCGGACAGATCGTACGGGATCGTCTGATTTCAAGGATCGATTGCGCCCCTGCCCACGCGATGTGACGCCGGTGCCGGCTTTGCACGATTGGCCCGATGGGTTCCGACTGCGGTGCCGTCACCAATCGATTGGTCGGCGTTTCCCAGCCCTTCGACAATCTTCTCAATGTTCGCCGCCCTCGACCGGCTTCGTGGAAACCTGCACCGGCGTTCCATCCGCAATTGACGCGTCTTCGTGGACGGCAACGATTCGCCTGAGACCTTCGACAAGCTTGCGATTGTGCTCGACCCAGTTCGAAGCGCCATAGGTGCCTTCGCGTGTCTCCGCCTCGGCGGCGCCCAGCATCTCTTCGTGTTCCGCCAAAGGCGTTTAGCGGCATCCTTGCGCTTCGGGTCGCCCTTGATGACGAGATGGTCGCCGCAACCTGCGCAGGCCCCGTGGTTTGGGCACGGCGCCAGCGACCAGTCATGCACGCAGCTTCCGATCTCGGTCAGATGCGCGGTCGACAGCCGGCTTTTGAGAAACGGTTCTCTCTCAATTGGTGGCAACGCCGAGAAAGTATCGGCGATCGGACCTTTCATGGCGCCCGTCTTCAGCATCTCGCGCATCGTCCGCGCCAGCGGCACGCCGCCGGTGTGGTCATAGACGGCGTTCTGAGTCATGTCCCTACGTCCCGACCAACGCGCGATGTCGAGCTGTGGGAGCCGGCCCTCCTGTGCCACATTGTTGAGGAAGTGCCTGATCTGGTGGCTGCGCACCGAATACGGATTGCCCTCGGCGTCGCATATCTTCAGGCGTCGAAGACCGAGCGTCCCGGCAGCCGGCCGGAGAGGAAGTCCGAAAACCGCCCGTCGGTCACGAAAGTGACGACCGGCCACATGCTCTCCCTGTCGCTGCCGAACCAGCGCGGAATTAGGAACAGGTATTTCGACAGCGGCGGCGAGCCCGGCGGCAACTTCGGCTGCATGCCGAGGATGGCGCTCTCGATGTCCGCCAGACGGTAAAAGCCCTGCGTGCTGCGCCGGGAGACCGGGGCGACATTCTTGGTTTTGATCCACCGCAAAGCGATGACGATGCTGGAAAGGCTGACCGGGTGCGGCCGCGTCTTGGTGTTCGGCGCCGTCGATCTGACCTCGTCCGGGTCGTCGGGCCGGCGGTGCACGAAGAGTTCAGGATCTTCGCCGCGGAGCCGCAGGTCCTCGCCCTTGAGGCCCAACGCTTCCGAGCGCCGGATGCCGCCGTCGAAGTAGGTCAGCCACAGCGCGTGATTGCGATGCTGATGGCGGACGGCAAACGGGTTGGATGGATGCCCGGGCGTGATGGCACGAAGGAATACTTCGGCGGCGTACTCGCTCGGGCCCTCGCGAGGGTCACCCTTGCGGACCGTGATCTTCTCGGTCATCCACTCGCGGAAGTCCTTCAGACGCTCGCGCGCCTCGGCGAGCCGTTCGTCGCGCGGCGACATCCGCTGGATGACGACTTCGCTGTGCCAGACGATGTAATCGCGGACGGCAGTGCAGCGGGACCGCCACTGCCCATTGGTCACCGTGTTTCTCTTCGGCTTGCGACGCCCGCCCCGTTTTTGCGACTTCGAACGTGTCAGCAGGTTGACGCGCAATTCCTGGCGCAAGCCGGCGATCTCGTCCTTGCCGAAGAACGTCAGGCTCTGAATGCGCTGCTTGATGTCGATGCCCATCTCCGCCGCCCAGTTATGAGACTGGCAGACGGCGTTCATGCGGTTCTCCATGGCGCGGAGACTCATGGACGTCGGGCGTAGCGCCATCAGGCAATAGAGGTTCGGCCCGTCGACATACATGCCGGTCGCGTCGACCGTGAACGTGAAGAGATCGCCCTCGAGAAGGCGGATGGTCTTCGTATGGAACGGCGGTACTTCCGGCCACATGACGAGTTCTCGATGAGTTCTCGCCAAAATTTCATGCGTGCCGGAAAGCGCCTAATTGCAAAATCGGGCCGCCAACGATCTTCTCAAGTGATTGATGAAAATTGACTTTCGTCGTCTTAGTTTACAAACTTCGGTTCCTACACTCTACATCCGAAAATTAGACGACAAAAAATGTCGGCTCCGCCTGCCTAACCAGTTGGGCAACCGACAGAAAGAGCCTCGAAGTTTACAGTTCTGAGATCCTATATTCTAGAACGGAATCTCGTCGTCCATGTCGTCGCGCTTGCCACCAGCGGCGCCGGCCATTGCCGGCTGCCGGCGCGCAGGCGCACCGCCGCTCGGCCCGCTTGAGCCGAAATCATCGCTGCTGTCGGAGGCGCCGGCGCCGCCGCCGCGGGTGTCGAGCATGGTCAGTTGCGAATTGAAGCCCTGCAGCACGACCTCGGTCGAGTATTTGTCGTGGCCTTCTTTGTCCGTCCATTTACGAGTTTGCAGAGCACCTTCCAGGTAAACCTTCGAGCCTTTCTTGAGGTACTGCTCGACGATCTTGCAGAGGCCCTCGTTGAAGATCACCACGCGGTGCCACTCGGTTTTTTCCTTGCGCTCGCCGGTGGTCTTGTCGCGCCAGGACTCCGACGTGGCGACGCTGAGATTGGCGATCGGCCGGCCGTCCTGGGTACGGCGAATTTCCGGATCCTTGCCGAGATTGCCGATCAAAATCACTTTGTTGACGCTGCCTGCCATCGCTCTCTCCACTGCATTCCCGATCAACCTACCCCGGCGCTGGCCGCAGTTCGCGCCGACCCACGCGCCGCACCCGACTTGTCCCCGCAAATATGGGGAAATAGTGTTCCTGTTATGTTCTTAACATTACCGTGGCGCCGCCGCAAGCGTTTTGCGCCCGATCTTTCGGCCTCGTCAGCCGATCTTGACCAGCGCCGCGCCGTCCACCGGCAGCGCCACGCCACTGATGAAATTGGCTTCGTCGGACGCGAGAAACAGCGCCGCATTGGCCACATCCCAAGCGGTGCCCATCTTCTTGCGCAGCGGTACCTTGGCGTCGCGCATCGCCGCCACTTCGGCGCGGCTCTTGCCGGAATGCCGCGCGCGCGTGTCGACCGCCATAGGCGTGTCCATGAGTCCGGGCAGGATGACGTTGGCGCGGATGCCGTATCCGGCATTCTGGATCGCCAATTGCTGCACGTAGGTGATCATCGCCGCCTTGCTCGCCTTGTAGGCGACGTAGGGATAATCCTCGTAGGCCGCGAGCGAGGAAATGCCGATGATCGTGCCGGATTTCTGCGCACGCATCAACGGCAGCACGTGCTTGCACGCCATCACCATGCCGCGCAGGTTGAGGGTGAGGACGCGGTCGAACGCGTCCTCGGTGATGTCGGTCGGGCCTGCGTCGCCGCCGGCGATGCTGACGCCGACATTGTAGTGCAACACGTCGATGCGGCCGTAAGCCTTCTGCGCGTGCGCAATCATTGCCTGCATCGAGGCCTCGCGTGTTACGTCGGCCTCGAAAGCCTCGCATTTCCCCTTTGCGTCCTTGGCCATCGCGCAGGTTTCCCGCGCCGAAGCAAGATCGCGATCGACCGCGAGCACGCTTGCACCTTCCTGCGCGAAGCGGATGACGGTCGCCCGGCCGTTACCCATTCCGGTGCCGGGCCCCTGGCCGGCGCCGATAACGATGGCGATTTTCTTCTCGAGGCGCATGCTGTTTCCATCCTCCAAGAGCCGAGCCGACCACGGCCGGCCGCTATTTGCCACCGGTATGCGGCGGCTGAAAACGTATCAAAGGACCGCCCCGCTGCCGCAGCGGCTCCTGATTTCGGGCCAGAAGGCCCGATTGCGAGCCGTTTTTCAGCAGCGTTGCACTTTAGCGGCGCCGGCAAATATAAGGCTGTAACTAATTTGGGGTCCCCCAGCGCAACCCTTAAGGGTCTAAAATAGCCCGGTCATATTCGCGATCAGTCTGGGTTGCGGAACTGCGGGGGCAGGTCATGCAGGTCATGTTGAAGACGATTATTGCTGGCGCGGCGATTGCGATCGCGGCGCTGTCGAGTTCGGCCCCGGCGGCCGACATGCCGATGAAAGCGCCACAGCTTGCGGCGCCGATTGCGCCGGCATGGACCGGGTGGAACGCCGGCATTTCTCTCGGCGCGCAGTTTGCCGACATCACCGGCACTACATTGTCGTTCGGCGGAGCCCCGCCCCCGTTCCCGGCCTTCGCCAGCCAGGACTATGACAGCACCACGTTCCGCGTCGGCGGTTATCTCGGCTACGACTGGCAATTCAATCCGAATTGACTGGTCGGCCTCGAAGGCGACTTCGCCTGGGGCGATACGAAAAAGCACGTCGACGCCCTGCAAGGCATAGCGCCGGTCGGCACCGGAAGCTCGAGCGAAGTGCGGCAGACCTGGGACGCCGGCATTCGCGCCCGCCTCGGCTATCTGGCCGATCCCACCTGGCTGCTCTACGTCACCGGCGGCGTCGCCTGGCAGCATTTTTCCGCAACCGAAAACTACGCCGTGCTCGCCTGCGGACCGGGCGTGAACCCGCCCGGCGCGCCATATTCGCAGACCAACGACACCACGCGTACCGGCTGGACCGTCGGCGGCGGCATCGAAAAGATGCTGTCCGACAGGTGGCTCATCCGCGGCGAATATCGCTACGCCGACTACGGCACCTGGACGTCGACCTTCGGCGGCACGCCGATCATCGTCAAATCGTTCGATCTGGCGATCGCACACGGCCTTTGTCGGCTTCGCCAAGAAGTTCTGATCCCGCGACACATATCGAGTGAACAGAACCCGGGGCCGTCGCCCGGGGTTTTGCTTTTTGCAGCCGGGATAACCTTCGGCCGCACTGGAAAAACCGTCTTGTTCTTACTACGTTCCGGCCAGCATGCCCGATCGCCCCCGTCAGCCGGCCCGCGATACCCGCGCCATCACCATCCGCGGCGCCCGCGAGCACAATCTCAAGAACGTGGACGTCACGCTGCCGCGCGACCAACTGGTGGTGTTCACCGGCCTGTCCGGCTCGGGCAAATCCTCGCTGGCGTTCGACACCATCTATGCCGAAGGCCAGCGGCGCTACGTTGAATCGCTGTCGGCTTACGCGCGGCAATTCCTGGAGATGATGCAGAAGCCCGACGTCGACCAGATCGACGGACTGTCGCCGGCCATCTCCATCGAGCAGAAGACCACCTCGAAAAATCCGCGCTCGACGGTCGGCACCGTCACCGAGATCTACGACTACATGCGGCTGTTGTGGGCGCGGGTCGGCGTGCCCTATTCGCCGGCGACCGGCCTGCCGATTGAATCGCAGACCGTGTCGCAGATGGTCGACCGCGTGCTGGCGCTGCCGGACGGCACGCGCATCTACGTGCTGGCGCCGGTCGTGCGCGGCCGCAAGGGCGAATACAAGAAGGAATTGGCCGAGTTCCTGCGCAAGGGCTACCAGCGCGTCAAGATTGACGGCACGTTCTACGAGATCGGCGAGGTCAAGCCGCTGGACAAGAAATTCACCCACGACATCGACGTGGTGGTCGACCGCCTGGTGGTGAAGAGCGACATCGGCACGCGGCTGGCGGATTCGCTGGAGCAGTGCCTCAAGCTGGCCGATGGGCTGGCGGTCGTCGAACTCGCCGACACGAAGGCCAGCGGCTCAACCGCCAATCGCGGGCGCAATGCCAATGCCGAGCGGCTGATCTTTTCGGAGAAATTCGCCTGCCCGGTGTCGGGCTTCACCATTCCGGAGATCGAACCGCGGCTGTTCTCGTTCAACAATCCGTTCGGCGCCTGCCCGGAATGCGGCGGGCTCGGCATCGAGCAGCACATCGACGCCGATCTGGTGATCCCCGACCGCGACGCGAGCCTGAAGAAAGGCGCCATCGCGCCCTGGGCGAAATCAAGTCTCGCCCTATTACGTCCAGACGCTCGAGGCCTTGGGCAAGCATTATCGCTTCGCGCTCGACAGCAAATGGAAGGACCTGCCGAAGAAAACGCAGGACGCGATCCTCTACGGCTCCGGCGAGGAGGACATCAAGTTCGTCTACGACGACGGGTTGCGCGGCTACACGACCAAGAAGCCGTTCGAGGGCGTCATTACCAATCTCGAACGCCGCTTCAAGGAAACTGAATCGGAATGGGCGCGCGAGGACCTGCTGAAATATTTCACCGACGTGCCCTGCCACGTCTGCCACGGCGCGCGGCTCAAGCCCGAGGCGCTGTGCGTGAAAATCGGCGGCAAGAATATCTCCGAGGTCGCCGAACTGTCCGTGCGCAAGGCCGGCGAGTGGTTCACCGACATCCCCAAGCAGCTCAACGCCCAGCAGAACGAGATCGGCGTGCGTGTACTCAAGGAGATCCGCGAGCGGCTCAAATTCCTGGTCGACGTCGGGCTCGATTACCTGACGCTGGCGCGCGCCTCCGGCACGCTCTCCGGCGGCGAGAGCCAGCGCATCCGCCTCGCCTCGCAGATCGGCTCGGGCCTAACCGGCGTGCTCTACGTGCTTGACGAGCCCTCGATCGGGCTGCACCAGCGCGACAATGCGCGGCTCCTCGAGACCCTGAAGCGCCTTCGCGACCTCGGCAACACCGTCATCGTCGTCGAGCATGACGAGGACGCCATCCGCTCAGCCGACCACGTGCTCGACATCGGGCCCGGCGCCGGCATCCACGGCGGCCATGTGGTGGCGGAAGGCCAGGTCGACGACCTCATCGCCGCGCCGCGCTCGTGGACCGGCAAGTACCTGTCCGGCGAACTCAACGTGCCCATTCCGGAGCGCAAGCCGCGCTCGCGCCGCGCGCTGAAGATCGTCAACGCCCGCGGCAACAACCTCAAGAACATCACCGCCGAAATCCCGCTCGGCCTGTTCACCTGCGTCACCGGCGTCTCCGGCGGCGGCAAGTCGACGCTGCTGATCGACACGCTCTACAACGCGGTCGCGCGCAAATTGAACGGCGCCTCGCTCGCGCCGGCGCCGCACGACCGCATCGAGGGCCTCGAGCACATCGACAAGATCATCGACATCGACCAGTCGCCGATCGGGCGCACGCCGCGCTCGAACCCTGCGACCTACACCGGCGCCTTCACGCCGATGCGCGAATGGTTCGCAGCGCTCCCCGAATCCAAGGCGCGCGGCTACGAACCGGGGCGCTTTTCCTTCAACGTCAAGGGCGGCCGCTGCGAGGCCTGCCAGGGCGACGGCGTCATCAAGATCGAGATGCACTTCCTGCCCGACGTGTACGTGACCTGCGACGTCTGCAAGGGCAAGCGCTACAACCGCGAGACGCTGGAGGTGCTGTTCAAGGGCAAGTCGATCGCCGACGTGCTCGACATGACGGTGGAAGAGGCGCTGGAATTCTTCAAGGCGGTGCCGCGCGTGCGCGACGTGCTGGCGCTGCTGCACCGCGTCGGCCTCGACTACATCCATGTCGGCCAGCAGGCGACGACCCTGTCCGGCGGCGAGGCGCAGCGCGTCAAGCTCGCCAAGGAGCTGTCGAAGCGCGCGACCGGCCGCACGCTCTATATTCTCGACGAGCCGACCACCGGCCTGCATTTCCACGACGTGGCGAAGCTCCTCGACGTGCTGCACGAGCTGGTGGAGACCGGCAATTCCGTCGTCGTCATCGAGCACAATCTGGAGGTGATTAAGACGGCGGACTGGATCATCGACCTCGGCCCCGAAGGCGGCGACGGCGGCGGCGAGATCGTCGCGCAGGGCACGCCGGAGGATATTGTGAAGGCGAAGCGGAGTTACACGGGGCAATTTTTGAAGCCGGTGCTGGAGCGGCCGCAGCGGCGGAAGAAGCGGAGTGTTGAGGCGGCGGAGTAAAACAACGCTCATGTCGCAAGGGTTTCAAGTCGAAACGCAAGTATCTGATCACAGCCCGGGAACGCGCGAATACCAGCTGCGCGGAACTACAATTGTACTACTGAATAATCCTGCGATTACGTTTGCTCTTGCCGCCGGCGAAACACCAATCGCCGCGGTAGAAGCTCACGAGAAGAAGAACTGGCCGAATAATTCCCTTTTGGCGATTAGGCCGTTCGATTGCCACAGCGGCACTTATCGTCCAGGAATTGCGCGACCGTTGAGGACTGGCAACAACGCATTGATTAATCCCGCATCACAAAACAATATTGCAAAAACGTAGCTTCGGGAACATAAAACTGCAGCGAGCGATTTAGAGGGTTGCTTTGATGTGGTAAGTCCTTCAATTATCAATTACTCGGCATTCGGAACACAGTTCGAAAAGATAATCTATTTCTGCTGCGTCGGGGTGGACTCGCTCTTCAACAAATTTTTAAGCGACAACGGGATCTCAACTCGAAACGCAAAAACTGACACATTTGTAAAATTGAAAAACTTTTTGCGCGTAGACGAATACGAATTGACGGTTGTTCATTACCCTTGGCTGCCTCCATTGCGCCCATTCCTAGGGTGGAGCGCAAAACAACCGAGCAAATCGCTTGCATGGTTCGACGCTTACAATTCGCTCAAGCACGACAAACAGGCTAACCAACATGCAGCCACTATGGGAAATGCGCTAAACGCCGCTTGCGCACACTGTTGTCTTGCGTATGCAGTGTTCGGCGGCCAGCTCTTTACTGGCTACCTGAGTGAGCACCTTTTCTTTCATTTCGAAAAGCATCCGTCTTGGAATGTAAATGAAATCTATTTTGATCCTGACAAGGGCGTCCCATGGCAGCCTAAAAATATTTCAATCTAAATTTGGACATCGGCGACGGCAACTCTCTATAGCTATTCCGCGATAGCTGGAATGGAGACTCCATTATCGACAAGCTCTTTTTTCATGTTTTCGAGCGCACCCGATTTGAAAAGGTCTTGACCAAAAGCAATCTTTGACGCCACCAGCCCCGCGAGTTGCATGGCCTTGAGACCGGGCTGAACTCTCATCAAAAAATTCGCAACCAGATAAGCATTCGCACTGTGTTCGGTAAGGTACGGCACCTTGTTCATCCACATTTGGTTGATAAACACGAAATCTTCGTCGGTTTGAGAGCTTTCAAATTCAATTTGGCAATAGCATTCGAGATAAACCTTGAGTGCGATTGCGATGGAAGAAATGTAGGCCCGAGCAAGACCTTCAATTTTGAGCCATTCTGAATATTGGCGCTGCACTGCAAACACATCCTTAGATTTAAGAATGTCGTTCCAACGCGACATTCCTTCCATAAGAAGGCCGCCCAGTTCACTCTCGCTTTGAGCAATATTACTCGTTTCGATTTTCGTTTTCGCTCTATCAATCAGTTCAGCGATTTGAGCCATCGCAGCGAACTTTGAACTGTTTCTAAGCTCTTTCGCCTGTCCTTCGAGCGCTGCGCGCTGCAATTTTAGCTCTTCGTGTTCCGCGGCTATTTCTTTCGACTGCTTGTGAAAGCTCGCAATGAGCCACAGAAAAGCCAAAGCGGAGCCAAACCCAGAAATGAACTCTCCTATTGAGGCCGCCTGCTCTATATTTTTACTGAAAATTATTATGAGTACTGCGATGACTCCTAAGATCGCAGTCAAGAGCCAAAACCAACTTCGCCGGAAAAAATGGCATCAGGTCGACTTGGGGGATGTCATCGTGTTGGCGCACTACCGTCTACGCCTAAGTAGTTCAGACAGGTTCTTCGCTTTTTCGTTTTTCAAAACGTTCCCTAGCGTCTCATTGCTTCGGTATCCTTTGGCAAAACTGGAGCCGTAGGTCTGGCGCAAAGTACCGATGAGCGTGCTACTACGCTTGTGATGAATTTCGCCATCGACATCGCTGTCTTCCATTTCATAACTTCGTTGCGCGTAGTGACTCATTACGCGTCGTTTGATTTCGTTGCCACGATCGCGAGTGACAACGGCAATGTCGTATTGACTCTGCAAATCAAGCCAGAATTGAGCGGAATTTCCAAAATACTCACCAAGTCGCAACGCCGTGTCTGCCGTTATCGAACGTCGCTCATTGAGAATATCGGTCACGCGGCCCGACGGTACGCCAATATCGAGCGAAAGCTGGTTTGCACTCAGTCCGCGCGCATTCAACTCGCGCTTTAGAAAACGTCCTGGATGTGACACTGGAGCCATCATCTATCCTTTATGGTAATCAACGATCTCGACCTCGTAGGCATCGCCCTTGCGAAACTCGAAACAAATGCGCCAGCGCTCGTTGACGGTCATCGCCCACTGGCCTTTGCGATCGCGAGACAGCTTGTGCAGCCCGACGCTTTTCAACGGGCTCAGGTCGTTCAGCGACTTCGCCACGTTCAGCACCAACAGCAAGTCAATCGCGTTCTCAAAATCGAGCCCGCGCAACGCGTTCGGCCGCTCACCTTCCCAGACCTTGCGGGTCACGGAATTCCGCCACGACCGGATCATGGCATAAATATACTACGCTAGACGGTGGAGCGCAATCGGCTGCGTAGGAGCGCGGCCCGGCGCCGCAAAAAACGCCGAGACGGCGCGCCGAAAGGCGCCACGCGGTTTCCAAAAGGAGGCGCGTGCAAAGGAACGGCTTAGCCGCCTGTTGGCGCGTCGTCCCCCTCGCCTTTTGCGGCGGGGGACATTTGGAGTGCCGGATACCGGGCAAGCCCGGCATCCGGTGGTCAAACCTCGGGCGCATGCGCGCGCCGCGAGAACGATGGAGCTTGCCCGATATGTACCGCGCCGAAGTCGCCCGCATCATCCCCATCATCTACCGGGCCATGCATCACGTCCTCGACGGCATCGACGCCAATCTGGATGCGCATGCCGCCGCCGACGAAGCGGCCGCGCCGGCGGCCCTGTGCGGCGCGAGCCTCTGCGCCCGCGCGCAGCGCTGCCGGCGTACGCCCTGCCTGATGCGGCGAAGGCGGCAGCCGCGGCGCGGCGCGCGGCGCTAATGCCAGACAGCAAATTTTCCGGGCGGTTACAGTACGTCGGCGAGGCGGCGCAGGATCTGCTGCACCGGGTAGCCGGCGCGGGCGAGGCCCTCGCGGCAGGTCAGCGTCGGCGGCAGGCTCTTCACCCTCGCCCAGGCGGTGCCGCGCAGCAGCAGCGTCATCGCCTCGAGGCAACTGCGCTTGTAGTTCACCACCACCTTGCCGTCGTCCACGACGCTGCGGCACATGGTCTGGTCGTCGCCGGAAAGCCGGTTGCAGGTGTTGAGCATCGCCGTGCGCTCGCCCGGCTCCAGGCTCGCGAGCGAAACCGCCGCCGCGGGGCGCGCGGCAGCGAGCGCCGCCAGCATCAGCGCGCAGGCAATCACTCCTCGGAACACAGCGCAAACTCCCTTCGCCACAGCGATCGGTCCGCATTGCGCACTCAAATACCGCTGTCGTCAAGCAAGCCCCGATCGGCTAGGTTAAGCCGGGGTTCCCGCATCGGGCTCGATTTATGCGCGTTTTCGGCGTTTTACTGGTTTCCGGCCTTGTTGCTTTTGCAGCCGCCGTGCAAGCCAGCGAACTGCGCGTGCCCAAGGACAGCCCCTACGCCTTCCATGTCACCGTGCCCAAAGGCTGGCACAGCAATTACGACGCCTTCGGCGGCCTACTGATGGTCCCCCCGGCCCCGAGCCAGCACGCCATGATCTATCTCGCCGTGCTCAAGAGCGAAAAATACCGCAACCAGGCCGACGCCGTGGTCGCCGCCGACGTCGCCCGCCTCGCCGGCATCGAGAATATCGAAAGTCAAAAACCGGCGAAAATTTCCGGCCGCGACGGCACCGCCTATTTCGGCACCATCGTGAAGAAGGCGCCGCGCTACGAGCGCAAGGCCAAGATCGTGCTGCTGCGCCTCGCCCCCGACACCTGGGCGCAGCAATGGGTGGTGACGCAGCCGGGCATGAACTACGTCGAGCTCAACGCCCTCAGCAAGACGCTCGACGGCATCACGCTGACCGGCCCCTGAGCCATGACGACCCCCGCCATCCGTGACAACGCGAAGGCGCACCGCTTCGAGATGGATCTCGACGGCGCCATCGCCTATTCGAACTACCGGCGCGAGGGCAACGTGCTCACCGTCCTGCACACCGAGGTGCCGGAGGCGCTCAACGGGCGCGGCATCGGCTCGGCGCTGGCGCGCGGCATTCTCGACCTCGCCCGCGCGCAGGGGCTCAAGGTCGTCGCGCTGTGCCCCTTTGTGTCCGGCTATCTCAGGAAGCATCCCGAATATTCGGATTTGCTGCGCTAGCCCGCCCGGGCCTCCGCCTAACGCAATCTTTACCGTTCGCTAAGACATTGGGCCGTTCGCGCGTGAGCAGGAGCAGCCCTTGGACCTCTGGGCCGGCGTTTCATTCTTCTTCGGCCAGCTCGGGAAACTGTTTCTCTCGCTCGGCTCGCATTTTTCGCTCAGCTCGCTCGGCGCCGCGCTGTTTTTTTCCGCCGCGTGGTTTGCCTGGATGCGGCTCAGGCGCGGCCGACGCGTGCGCGTGCGCACGATCTGGCGCGCGCTGTTCCCGCGCCGCATTCTCACCAGCCGCTCCAACCAGGCCGACATCGGCTATCTGTTCTTCAACGTCTTCGTCTTCGGCGTCGTGTTCGGCTGGGCGGTGCTGTCCTATCAATTCGTCTCCAACGGCATCATCGCCGGCCTGAACGCCGCGCTCGAACCCGTCGCCCCGTCGGCGCTGCCGGTCTACGTCACGCGCGCGGTCATCACCGTGATGCTGTTTCTCGCCTACGAGCTCGGCTACTGGTTCAACCACTGGCTCTCGCACAAGGTGCCCCTGCTGTGGGAATTCCACAAAGTGCACCACACCGCGGAAGTGCTCACGCCGCTGACGAATTTCCGCGTGCACCCGGTCTACACCTGGGTGTTCGCCAACATCCTGGCGCTTTCCGCCGCGATCGCCAACGGACTGGGCAATTACATGTTCGGCGTCACCGCCTATCAATATGCGCTCAGCGACACGAATATCATCCTGGTGCTGTTCATCCACACGTACGTCCACCTGCAGCACTCGCATATGTGGATTTCATTTCGCGGCGCGCTCGGTCGCATTTTCGTTTCGCCGGCGCACCATCAAGTGCATCACTCCTCCGATCCAAAACACTTCAACAAGAATTTCGGCAGTTGCCTGGCGTTATGGGACTGGATGTTCGGCACGCTTTACGTGCCCGGACAGGAACGCGAGAAGCTCACGTTCGGTTTCGAAAATCACCCCGACGCGCATACCGTCAAGGGCGAACTGGTGGCGCCGCTCATTAACGCCGCGCGCCATATATGGCCGAAACGGGCCGCGGAAATTTCCGCCATCACCGTTGCGGAGCGCGAGCAGCCCTAGTCTATTGCGCCGATGCGCCAGCGCAGCGTTACCGTCAATGACAGGATGCAGAAGGGCTATCGTTATCGGCTCACCGCGCCGGTGGGGGGCGGGTTCGACCCCGATTTCAAGCCGCAACTGACGCCGGCCGAGATGCTGAGGCTCGGCGTTTTCGCCGGTAAATACATGACCGACTGCCGGCGCGAATTCCCGAAAAGCTGGTTTACCCGCGCCAAGCTTGCGCCGAACAAGCGCGATCCGTCGCTCAATTTTTTCGGCATCGACGCCAGCCAGCCCCTGTCGGAGTGGAAGCGCAAAGGCTGGCTTCACCCTGACGATCCGCGCGGCTGGTTCCAGTGGTATTGCCGCTATTACATGGGGCGCCGTTTACCCGACGAAGACGCACGCCAGATCGGCCGCTGGAAGGCGATCCGCCGCCACGTGCGGCAAATTCAGAAAAATTGCGAGCCTGGTGACGTATTTTGCCGGCCGCGCCAACGCCAGGCGCTGCTGCACTGGGCCTATGACAGCCGCAAAATCTAGCCGATGATGCGCGCGAGCAAATCGGCCAGCGCTTCCGGAAAGGTGACGTGCGGATTGTGGCTGGAATCGATTTCATAAGCGCCCCAACCCTCGCGCTTGGCGCGCTCGTAGAATGGGCGGAAGCGATCGTCGACTGAATTCCGCGTGCAGTAAATATAATGACGCGCCAAGGTCAGCGGTCCGTTGCGAAACTTCAACTTCTGCTCGAAGGTCTTGAATGGCTGCGGCAGCCGTTTCGGCTCGGCCCAGGCGCGATCCTCAGCCGAAGTATCGGGCGGCATCGGGCCGGGCGGAATCTGCCAGCCCTGCCCCGCACCGGTTTGCCGCTGCGCGCGCACCGCCGGCGGCAGACAATCGAAGGCGCTCTGGCCGTCTTCGGGCACGAAGGCGTCGATATAGATGAGCCGGGCGATGCGCGCCCGTGCGCCATCGGCCACGCCGGTCGCGACCATGCCGCCATAGGAATGGCCGATCAGTACGACGTCGCGCAGATCTTCGAACTCGAGCACACCAAGAACGTCGGCGATGTGAGTGTCGAGATCGATGTCTGGACGCGCGAGATGGCCGCGCTCGCCCAGGCCCGTGAGCGTCGGCGTGATCAGCCTGTGACCGCGCGCCGCCATCAGCGGATGCATTTTCTTCCAGATCCAGCCGGCGCCCCAGGCGCCATGGGCAACGACAAGGTCAGCCATTTTATTATTCCGCCGCGACCGCGCGCTGGCGCGGCGATCGCTTGGCCCATCGTCCCCGCACGAAGTCGATCACGACCACAACGAGCCCGGCGCCGAGCACTTCCCACCCGGGACGGATGCCGATGTCGAAATCGAATGCCGTATCGAGCACGCGCAGCGGCGAAACATGAAACGCCAGACCGATGCCGATCGCCTCGCCGGCAAAAGTGAGCGCCGCGACCGCGACGCTCATGGCCAGCAGCGTCAGCGTCGACAATTCGGCGCTGCCCTGCCGCCAAGCAACGAGCCGATAGGCCATCAGCCATCCAAACAGGCCGGCGACGAACGTCGGCACGGTTACGTCAGCCTTGGTCTGTTGAAAATAATGAATGAGCGCGAGCAACGCGATCGCGTAAACCGCCTGATGCAGCCGCCGCCAGCGCAAGCCGCCGAGCCGGCGCACCATGCCGTCGGTCGAGGTTGCGGCGAGCACCGCCAGTCCGAGCCACGCTGTGCCGCCGATGATGAGATACCAGCGATGGGTGATTTCGTAGGCAACCTTGCCGAGGTCGTATCCCTGATCGGCGATGATAGAGCGCAAGATGTGCGGCGATATAACAGAACGCGCCGACGCCGAGCATGCGCCGGATATCGACCAAATTGCCGTAGCGGGCGATGCGGCGGAACGGCGTCACCGCCAGCGTCACCCCGAGAAACATCAGCGCCCAAAACCCGGCGCGATGAATGAGGTCGTTGATCGGCCGCGCGCCATGGATGATACCCGAAGCGTCGAAGCCGGCTTTGGCGAGCGGCACCAGCAGCAGAGCGAGCGCTCCGATGCGTAGCGGCGACAACCGGCCACGCCGGTCACGCCAGACTTGCCAAGACGGTCTCATCAATTGCCTCCGCCGGACCGGTCAAGCTCAGCACTGCACGAGTGCGCCGGCAGAATAGCTCCCATGAGCCACTCGAAGGTTTCAATACAAAGCGCTGTGACATCTTTGTTATTTTAATTTTCGACTGTCCAATCGAAGGATACCGCACCGCACAATTTTACCCGAATGTTATTCGGGGTCGTGTTATCTTTTCGGAATTGAGCGCGATTCGCCGCAGCCGGTGCGGCTGTAGTGAACGTATAATTGCGACTGGAACATCCGGCGCGAAATTCTGTTGGGAGCGAGGAGGAGCACAAAAGAAACGTTGAGTGAAGCCACGCCGGGCTAATGCGAGGAGGCCATCGATGTCTCGACCCCTGGTAAGCTCACTGACTGTGCTCATTCTATCCGTTTCAAGTGCAGCCGCGGTTGCCCACGATACCTGGATCAGCAAGGGCAGCTACCGCAATCCGGCGGGCGAATGGTGTTGCGGCGCTGAAGATTGCGGCGTCGTCGCCCCGAACGCCGTCAAAGCAATCACCGGCGGCTATTCGCTGCGCGGCCCGGTGACCTACGGCGTGGGCGTCACCGGCAACGAATTGGACGGCCCCACACACCAGGAAAACGTCAACGAAACCGTTCCTTACAGCCAATCGCTGCCCTCACCGGACGGCGCCTATTGGCGCTGCAAACGGCCCGACGGAACGCCGCGCTGCTTCTTTGCGCCGCCGCCCGGAAGCTGAACGAAGGCCCGCAGATGCCGTCTGTCTCAAACTCGCGGCAGCGGCCGGCCTGATTTCTCTTTCGACGGCACTTTAACCCAAGCCTCACCGTCGAGCACGATCTCGCCGTCGACCGAACAGGCGCAGGTGAGCCGGGCGCGGATTTCTCCGGCATCAGCTCGGCAACCTGAACAGTCACCTCGACGGTGTCGCCGATTTTCACCGGCGCGCGGAAATTCAACGTCTGCGAAATGTAGACGGCGCCGGGTCCAGGCAGCCGCGTGCCGAGCACCGCCGAGATCAGGCTAGCCGTGTAAAGGCCGTGGGCAATGCGAGTGCCGAACGGCGTCTTGGCGGCGAAATGCTCGGACAGATGGATCGGGTTGCGGTCGCCGGTGACCGCGGCAAAGCCGACGACGTCCGAGGAATCGATGACCTTGCTCAGGCTCTCGGTCATGCCGACCGAAAGATCCTCGAAAAACAGCATGCGCAATTCAAGCATCGGCATTGCCCGATAAAATCTGCGGCCGGCACACCACCCACAGCACGCCGATCAACACCACGTTGATCAGCGCCAGCGCTGTCAATACGCCGATCGTCACGTCGGCTCCACTCGCCTCGATCAACAGGGCGCCCGCCGACGGCGCCAAAGCCTGCACGATCAGGCTCGGGAATGCGAGCTTGCCCATGAGCCGCGGAAAGCGCAGCGGGCCAAATAGCGCCAACGGCAACGTGCCGCGCCCGATCCAGGAGACGCCATAGCCGCCGCCATAAATCAAGATCACCAGCGGCAGCAGCGGCAGACGGATCAATAACATCACAAGCCCGAGCGCCATCGCGGTGCAGGAGCCGATCATGGTCCAGATCGGATGGTAGCGACCGCCGAACAGGCGCTCGACCACGCGAGCACTCACCTGCGCCGGCCCGAACAGGGTGCCCAGGCCAACCGCGACGGCATAGTCGACGCCCCTCGCCTGCAGGAAGATCAGCAGGTGCACGACGACAATCGAACCGATGCCGGCGCCGATCGACAGCACCAAAGCAAGCAGCGTGAAGATCAAGCCTTCATTGGCAATCCGGGCAGGCGCCAGAGGCTGCGGCCCGCTGCTCGACTCCGGTGCCACGGCGATTGGCTTTGGTACGCTGCTAACGACCGACATTTGTAACGGCAGCGCCACGATGAGATGCAGCGCGGCGTAGACAAAGCAGGCGTCACGCCAGCCGATATGCTCGATCAGGAAGGCGCTGAGCGGCCAGCAGATGGTGCTGGCAAAACCGCCAAACAGCGTAAGATTTGTGATCGGACCGCGCGCCTCGGCGCCGTAAATCCGCCCAAGCGCGGCGAACACCGCATCATAGAGGCCGGTCCCCATGCCGAGCCCCAGCAGCACCCACGCGCAGAGATAAAAAGGCAGCGCCGGCGCCAACCCGATGCCGGCCAGCCCGGCGGCGTAAAGCAGCGAACTCGCCAACAATACTGGCCGCCCGCCGCGACGGTCGATAATGCGTCCGACCTGCGGCGAGATGAGCCCCGCCACCAGGAGCCCGAGCGAGGTACCACCAACGACGAATCCGAGCGACCAGCCGGTGTCGGCAACGATCGGCCCGGCGAACACCGCGGGAAAATAGAACGACGTCCCCCAGGCGAGGATTTGCGCAATTCCCAGCGCCGTGATGACGACGCGGCGGTCGCGCGGATGAACTTTCAGGGCCTCGTGCAACGGTTTCCTCCGGCGCCGGGCTGCACGATCCTTGGGCCAACGGTTTTGGCATCAATTTTTGTCGTGAATCCGGTGTTTTCTTTTAGTTAACAATAAGTTAAGCCATGCGTTTTTGCATCGCTGCAGCGCAACATTATTGCTTTTCATTGTTCCGCTACTGCCTATGTTCGCCTTTGACTGATTTGAGCCGGCCATCCGGGCCGGCAGAAAGACCAAGAGGCACTACCATGTTTGCTAGCATCGTTCGCTTCATCCGCGATTGGCGGCGTTACAACAACAGCATCCGCGAGCTTTCCACCTTGGGAGACCGCGAGCTTGCCGATATCGGCATCAGCCGCTCGGACATCAACCGGGTTGCCTGGACTGCAGCCCGACGGCGCTAAAGTTCAGGCCCTGAATACCCCGAAAGCGCCCGCGGTTGCCGCGGGCGTTTTCGCGTTTAGGACCGGTTGCCGAGCCGGCGGCTGGCGCCTAGTTTTGCCGCATGTCCATTAACCCCGTGCATGTCGTTGGCGGCGGCCTCGCCGGCTCGGAGGCTGCCTGGCAGCTGGCACAAGACGGCGTGCCGGTCGTGCTGCACGAAATGCGGCCGCTGCGTTCAACCGCCGTGCACAAGACCGGCGATTATGCCGAACTGGTCTGCTCGAACTCCTTTCGCTCCGACGACCGCGAGCACAACGCGGTCGGGCTGCTGCACGCGGAGATGCGCCGGCTCAACTCGTTGGTCATGCGCGCGGCCGACGGCCACCAGGTTCCCGCCGGCGGCGCGCTGGCGGTCGACCGCGACGGCTTTTCCGCAGCGGTCTCGGCGGCGCTCGGCAGCCATCCCCTTATCACCCTTGAGCGCGGCGAAATTGCACTCCCCCCGGAAGAATGGGACAGCGTCATCCTCGCCACCGGCCCGCTGACGTCACCGGACCTCGCAGCGACAATCCGCGCGTTGAGCGGAGAGGACGCCCTCGCCTTTTTCGACGCCATCGCACCCATCGTGCACCGCGACTCTATCGACATGGACAAGGCGTGGTTCCAGTCGCGCTATGACAAGACCGGTCCTGGCGGCTCCGGCGCCGACTACATCAATTGCCCGCTGACGCGCGAGCAATATGACGGCTTCGTCGATGCGCTCATCGCTGGCGACAAGACCTCGTTTCACGATTGGGAAACCTCGACGCCCTATTTCGACGGCTGCCTGCCGATCGAGGTGATGGCCGAGCGCGGCCGCGAGACCTTGCGGCACGGGCCGATGAAGCCGTTCGGGCTCACCGATCCGCGCGCGCCCGAGATCAAGCCCTACGCGGTGGTGCAGCTGCGCCAGGACAACAAGCTCGGCACGCTGTTCAACATGGTCGGCTTTCAGACCAAGCTGAAATACGCCGAGCAGGTGCGGATCTTCCGGACCATTCCGGGTCTCGAATCCGCGGAATTTTCCCGTCTCGGCGGCCTGCATCGCAACACGTTCATCAATTCGCCGAAGCTGCTCGATGGGACCCTGCGACTGCGGACAGACCGGCGCCTGCGCTTTGCCGGACAGATCACCGGCTGCGAGGGCTACGTGGAATCCGCCGCCATCGGGCTGCTCGCCGGACGCTTTGCCGGCGCCGAGCGGCGCGGCGAGACCATCGTTCCGCCGCCGCCGACCACGGCGCATGGCGCGCTGCTCGCACATATCACCGGCGGGCATATCGCGACGATTGACGCGGGGCCATCATCGTTCCAGCCGATGAACGTCAATTTCGGCCTGTTTCCACCGCTCGCCGAGCCGGCGCCGCACCCGCTTGAGGGCCGCAAATTCGGCCGCGGCTCGGCAAAAACTCTGGCCCGTAAAAGTGCGCTCAGTGCCCGCGCCATGGCCGATCTCGAGCGCTGGCTCGCCGGTGACGACGCTGTCGCCGCCGAATGACTAGAGCAGTTTCCACTTAGTGCGGAGCGTATCCTGCGTTGCGGAAGTAGTTGGTGCATTCGGAGGACGTGAAGGCATCGAGAAGATCGGCGATGCGGCTGCAAAGGGCTTCGACGGAGCGCTCGGCGGCTTTGCGGAGCAGAGCTTTGAGTTTGGCGAAGAGCTGTTCAATCGGATTGAAGTCTGGCGAATAGGGCGGCAGGTAGAGCAGTCTTGCGCCGACAGCTTCGATCGCTTCGCGCACGCCCAGCACTTTGTGAGCGCTGAGATTGTCGAGCACGACGATATCGCCTGGCGTAAGGCTCGGGGCGCGAGGATTTGCTCGACATAGGCCAAGAACGCGTTGCCGTTCATCGGGCCGTCGATGACGCAGGGCGCGGTGAGCGCGGTCGCGCGCAAGGCTGCCACGAAAGTTGTCGTCTTCCAGTGTCCGTGCGGGATTTTGCCGACCAGTCGCTCGCCGCGCGGGGCCCGCCCGCGCAGCCGAGCCATGTTGGTTGAGGTCCCGGTCTCGTCGATGAAGACCAAGCGGTCAGGGTCGAGACGGGCTTGATCCTCGGCCCATTCGGTGCGCGCCGCGGCAACGTCAGGCCGATCCTGTTCGGCCGCGCGCACGCTTTTTTTTGAAGCTGATGCCGTGGCGATCGAAGAACCGCCAGATCGAACCGAGCCCGGCCTTATGCTGGCGTTCATCGAACAAGCGGCGCTGGATTTCCTCCAACGTCAGATCGGGCTCCCGCCGCACAGCTCAAGCAGCCATTCCTCGTGGTGCTTGAGCGGCGACCGGCTTTGGCCCCTGTTCGATTTTGCCTCGAAGCTGCCGGTCTCACGCCAGCGCTTGGCCCAGCGGATCGCCGTTGAGTCTCCGATCACGAACTGCCGCGCCGCAGCACGTGCCGCCACCCCGCCTTCGATTACCTGGATCACTCGAACTCGCAAATCGTTCGAATAGCCCATCGCTGACCTCCTCAAGATGACAAGGCCACAGAATCTTATTCGCGACCTATAGGGAACCCCCTCGATTCACAAAAAGTGGAAACTGCTCTAGAGCTTGGGAAAGCCGAACCAGGCTGCACGCGCGAGCGCGATCTGCCGCCGCCATTGCGGCGCGCCGGAATTCTTCAGAAGCAGCGGCACCAAAGCGACGGTGAGAAACGCCGGCAGGGCCCGTTCGGGCAAGTTGCCGACCTGAGCGCCAAAGGCTGAGTAACCGGCGCGCGCTTTTTGCACATCGTCATCGAGAAACGTCACCGCTTGCGCCGCAGCCCCTGCCGCGGCTGTGACATCGTCATCGACGCCAAGAAAACGTGCCGCCGTTTGCAAGACGGCCGACACAGCGCTGACGGCCGGCTCGCCGTGCAATTCCGCCTGGCGGGATTCGATTGCGCCGATCAACGGCGCCAACGCCACTCCGGTCTGCCGCGACGCGTCCTGTAACGCGATCATCACCGGACTTGCCGCCGCCTCCCCGGTCCGCGACCCGCTGAGCGCCTCGATCCACCATTGCAGACGGATCGTGCCCGCGAGCGGTTCCCGCACCAAACCCCTGACTCGGGCAATCTCAAGCGCAAAAGCATAGAGCGCAAACAGATAACGCCGGCGTTCGCCGGGCGCGAACAGGCTGGCGAGAAAGTGCTCCTTGTCCTGCGCGCGGACAATCTGCTCGCAGTGGCGATAGGCCTCGGCGATGGTGCCTGGCTCATGCATCGCTCTAAACCGCAATCAATCCGGCCCCGACCCGGCGCCCTTCCGCGAACAGGACATTATAAGTTTGTGCCGCGGGTCCCGTGGCCAGACAATCGACCGAAATGTCCGCCTCGCGGAACAGGCGCCGCAAATCTTCCGGCAGCGCAAAGGGGTCGCGCCCACCACCGATCAGGAACAGGTCAAGTTCGCCGCTGCGTTCGAACACAGGCTTGAAGACATCTTCATTGAGCTCGGCCACGGCCGTGACCGGCCAGGCCCAGATGCCGTCGGGCAAACAAAGCACCGAACCGCGGTGCGACATGCCGGCAAAGCGGAAGCCGCCATTGCCGTAAGCATCGATCGGCGCCGGAGACGGCAGATGCGGTGCGTCGGCTCCGAGCCCACCCGCCATCGCCTAAGGCCGGGCCTTCGTCTTGTCGGGCTTTCTCTCCGGCACTTTTTCGCCGCTGAGCGAATCCCGCCCGGTGCCGACGCCGAGGTAAATCAGAATTGGCGAAGCGATGAACACCGAGGTATAGGTGCCGACCAGCACCACGCCAAACATCATGGTCGCGGTAAATGAGTGGATCGCCTGCCCGCCGAACAGCAGCAGCGCCAGCAACGCCAGGCTGACGGTGACGTGCGTGATCACCGAGCGTGACAAAGTCTGGTTAACCGAGGCGTTGAGCAGTTCCGGCATCGGCATCTTGCGATAGCGGCGCAGCATCTCGCGAATTCGGTCGTAAATCACGACCGTGTCATTGAGCGAATAGCCGAGAATGGTGAGCAGCGCGGCGATGCTGGTCAGGTCGAAGTCAATGCCGGTCAGCGACATGAAGCCGATGGTCAGCACCAGATCGTGCACGTTGGCGATCATGGCGCCGAGCGCGAACTGCCACTCGAAGCGGAACCACAGGTAAACCAGAATGCATAAGATGGCGAGCATCAAGCCGATGACGCCGTAGGACAACAGTTCGCCCGATACGCGCGGGCCGACCACCTCGACGCGGCGATAGTCGACGCCATCGCCGAGCGCGCCACGCACTTTGGTCACCGCCGCCTGCTGCGCGGGGTCGCCGCCCGGCTGCTCGGCGATACGGATAAGCACGTCATCGGGAGCGCCGAACTGCTGCAACTGCACCTCGCCGAGGCCGAGCCCGGCGAGCGTCGAGCGCATGTTGGCAAGGTCGGCAGGGCCGGCCTTGGTCTGCACTTCGATGAGCAGCCCTCCCTTGAAATCGATGCCGAAGTTGAGTCCGTGTGTAAAATAAAGCGTGATCGCCAAAATCGACATCAGCGCCGATATCGGAAAGCTGATGCGCCGGAAGCGCATGAAGTCGAATTTGGTGTCGTCGGGAACGATCCTGAGCAGTTTCATGCGCGCCCTCTAGATCGGAACGCGCTGCGGCCGCCGCCAGCGCACCCAGGTGGCGACGATAAGCCGCGTCAGGGTGAAGGCGGTGAACACGGTGGTGATGATGCCGATGCCGAGCGTGACGGCAAAGCCGCGCACCGGGCCGGTGCCGATATAGAACAGCACCGCGGCGGCGATGAACGTGGTGATATTGGAATCGAGAATGGTGGCAAGCGCGCGGCTAAAGCCTGCATCGATGGCGTTGATCGCCGAACGGCCGCCGCGCACCTCCTCGCGGATGCGTTCGTAGATCAAAACGTTGGAATCGACCGCGATACCCACGGTGAGAACGACGCCGGCAATACCGGGGAGCGTCAGCGTGGCATTGAGCAACGACAAGACGCCGAAGATCATGGCGACGTTGATCGCCACCGCGATGTTGGCGAACACGCCGAACAGGCCGTAGGTCGCGAGCATGAACAGCACCACCATCGCGGCGCCGACGTAGGAACTGATTTTGCCCTTGGCAATCGAGTCCGCACCCAGCCCAGGGCCGACGGTGCGTTCCTCGATGATGGTGAGCGGCGCCGGCAGCGCGCCGGCGCGCAGCAGAATTGCAAGATCGTTGGCGCTCTGCACGGTGAAGCTGCCGGAAATCTGCCCGGAGCCGCCGAGGATCGGCTCACGGATAACCGGTGCCGAGATCACCTCGTTGTCGAGCACGATGGCGAAGGGTTTGCCGACGTTTTCCTGCGTCGCCTGCGCAAACTTGCGCGCACCGGCGGTGTTGAAGCGGAAGTTGACGACCGGCTCGCTGGTGCGCTGGTCGAAGCCGGGCTGCGCGTCGGTCAGTTCAGCGCCCGATACCAGGATGCGCTTTTCCAGCACATAAGGGATCTTCGGCGCCTTGGCGCTATAGAGGATTTCGTCGTCCGGCGGAATTTGTCCCGGCTGCGCCTGCTCCGGCGACACGTTGGCGTCGACCATGCGGAAATCGAGTTTGGCGGTCTTGCCGAGCAACTGTTTGAGCCGCGTCGGGTCCTGCAGGCCGGGCACCTGGACGAGAATACGGTCGGTGCCTTCGCGCTGGATCAGTGGCTCGACGGTGCCGAGCTCATTGACGCGCCGCTCGATGATCTGGATCGACTGCTCGACCGACTGACGCACCCGTTCGACGACCGCTGGGTCGGTGACAGTCAGCCGCACCAAGTTGCCGGCTTCGGTGGTGACGTCGAGGCTGCGTTGCCCCGTTCCGCCGAGCAGCCCGCCGAGCGGCAGCGATAATTCGCGCAGCTTGGTCACAGCCTGATCGAAATCGGCGCCCTCGCGGATGCGCACCTCAACGCCGTTGCCGCGTACCGCGAGCCCCGTGTAGCCGACTCTAGCGTCGCGGAGCACGCGGCGCACATCGTCGCGCAGCGCCTCGAGCATGTCCTTCCGGACGGTCTTGGTGTCGACCTCGAGCAGGATGTGCGAACCGCCCTGCAGGTCGAGACCGAGCACGACGTGGCGCTGCGCCCATTTCGGCCACGCATCGACGATGTTTGCCGGGAGGAAGTTTGGCACCGCGAACAGGCAGACGACGAACGCCGTCAGCACAATCGCTATCGCCTTCCAGCGCGTGAAATAGAGCATGACGTCCCGATCCGGTCGCGAAAAGCCGCCGGCGAAAACTTTAGCTTGCCGCGGCCTCGTCCTTTACCGGTTCACCTTTGGCGCGCACGTCGCTGACCATCTGCCGCACCTGGCGGATGCGCACGTCGTCCGCAATTTCGATCTCGATCTGGTCTTCGTCGATGACTTTGGTGACCTTGCCGATGAGGCCGCCGTTGGTGATGACGGTATCGCCGCGCCGCACGTTCTTGACCATGTCCTGGTGCGCCTTGGCCTTCTTCTGCTGCGGGCGCAGAATCAGGAAATACATGATGACAAAAATGAGCGCGAACGGGAGCAGCGACATGATCATGCTGCTGCTGTCGCCGGCACCGCCGCCGCCAAACAATCCTTGCGCAAGCGCAGACGAAGTGAACATCGATGCGTCCCTTGTGTCGATTTCGGGGCAAGCCAGGCGGCGATTCCCGGCCACCGGCAGCGATCAATTTCGCGCGGACTATAGCCGTCACGGCCCCAATTGCAACGCCGCCAACCTTCGAAAACAAGCCATTTTGGCCGCTTTGTGCCATCGCTGCCTTGCGACGCCGTGCGGGCCCCGCTAAGAGCAGCATCCGCAGAGCAAGGCCGTTCAAAGTCAGGTCAATGGCAAAACGGAAATCGACTTCGGTGCGCAAATCCCGAGCCACAGCAAGTCGCGACGGCGGCTTGCTCGTCCGCGTCGCCGACGCCCTCGACCGGCTGGCGCCACAACGCGCCGGCCTCCCCGATCTTGCCGCCGCCGATGCCTATGTGTGGCACCCCGAGGGACGACGCCTCGCGCCCGTCCCGCGCGTCAACCGTGTGGAGATGTCGCTGCTCAAGGGCATCGACCGCGTCCGCGACGTGCTGATGGAAAATACCGAGCGCTTCGCCAAGGGACTACCGGCAAACAACGCGTTGCTCTGGGGCGCGCGTGGCATGGGCAAGTCGTCGCTGGTCAAGGCCGCGCATGCGGCGGTCAATACCGCGTCGAAAAAAGCCCAGCTCAAGCTCATCGAAATTCACCGCGAGGATATCGAGAGCCTGCCCGATTTGATGGCCATGATCCGCGCGTCGAAGTACCGCTTTATCGTGTTCTGCGACGATTTATCTTTCGATGCCGACGACACGAGCTACAAATCACTCAAGGCGGTTCTGGAAGGCGGCGTCGAGGGACGTCCCGACAACGTGATCTTCTACGCCACGTCAAACCGGCGCCATCTGATGTCGCGCGACATGATGGAGAACGAGCGTTCCACCGCGATCAACCCCGGCGAGACGGTCGAGGAGAAGGTTTCGCTCTCCGATCGCTTCGGCCTGTGGCTGGGCTTCCACCGCTGCAGCCAGGACGAATTTCTCGCCATGGTCGAGAGTTATGTCACCCACTATAAGATCCCGGCAAGCGGCGAAGCGCTGCAGCGCGATGCGCTGGAATGGGCGACAACGCGTGGCTCGCGCTCGGGGCGCGTCGCCTGGCAGTTTGTGCAGGATCTTGCTGGAAGGCTTGGTGTTGCGCTGAAAAGCTAGTTCGAGCCGACAACGCCGTTGTTGAGGAACTGCATCGGGTCGACCGGGCTTGAACCCTTGCGGATCTCGAAATGCAGCTGCGGCGACGTGACATTTCCGGTCTGTCCGGAGTGTGCGATCACCTGCCCGCGTTTGACGCTGTCGCCGCGCTTGACCAGAAGCTCACTGGCGTTTGCGTAGGCCGAGACGTAGCCGTTTGCGTGCCGCACCAGCACGAGATTGCCGTAGCCCTTGAGTTCGTTGCCGGCATAGGCGACCACGCCGTCTTCAGATGCCTTGATCGGCGTGCCTTCGGGCACCGCCAGATTGATGCCGTCATTGGAGACGCCGTTGACCTTCTCGCCGAAGCGCGAACTGACGCGGCCACGTACCGGCCAGCGGAACGACGGCAGGCCACCGGCCGCTTCGGCGGCTTTCGCCGGACTTTCCGCCGCTTGCGGCTCCGGTGTCACCATGCGCGCGGTTTGCGGCGGCACGCTGCCGACGCTCTCGGAAGGCTTCACCGTACGGGGCGCCGCAACCTGCGGCGCAGGCTCACTGAGCGCGGCAACGCGGCGGCCCGGAATGGTCAAACGGTCGCCAATGGAAACCGCCGCGTAGGGCTTGATGTTATTGGCACGCGCGAGCGCGCTCAGGGTGACGTTGTACTTGCGCGCGATGCTGATCAGGTGTTCGCCGGGAGCAACGATATGCACGCCCTCGCCCGCAGCCGGCGTGGCAGCGGCGGTGCGCGGCGCATGCGTCTCGGCGGCTCCGGTCACATAGCGTGGAATGACGAGGCGTTGTCCGGCCCGGATCGAGCTTGCGTTGGCAAAGCCGTTGGCCTGCAGGATCGCCGAGACCGGGACACCGTAACGGCGCGCGATCGTCTCGACGGTTTCGCCCTGATTGACGGTGACCGGCGCGCCGCCGTCCCAGGTCCAGTGCCCGCCTGCAACCGAGCCGGTGACCTCGGGCTTCGGCGGTGGCGGACGGTGAACGACGGGAGCCGGAGTGGCGTACGTAACTTGTCCCGTCGCAACGTTCGCCGGACGGTTCGGCGCCGGCAGCGTCTGCGTTTCGACGCGGCTCGTGGCGCGCGGGGCAACCGATCCGGTTACGTCCTGCGGCGGCGGGTCGTTCGAGGTGAAGCGCGCGGAGTTGGCGCAGCCCGCGGCGGTAACGGCGATCAGTGAGAAAACGGCGATCCGGGGTAAGACATACAGACGGGACGGCACGTCGAGGCGCGACATGTGGTTACTCACTGATACGCTACAAACGTAGAAATCGAACTAAAGCAGTCAGGGGTAAATAACGTTTTAAGAAATGCCGCAGGCGGCGCTTCACGGACCGAGTCCGGCAAAAATGTCACATGCGCAGTGCGTATGTGGAACCCGGCGGTCCGGCGGGATCGCTTGCAAACTAAAGCTCTTTCGCCTGCCCCGGCAGTAGCGGCACGAAACGCACCGGTATCAGGTTGTCGCGGGCGACGCCCGTTTCTGTCTTGGTAAGCTTGACAATGTGTTGCGATCCGTCGTGCGGCCCGAGCGGCAGCAGCATGACGCCGCCTTCCGCCAGCTGGTCGAGCAGCGTCTGCGGAATGTTTTCGGCGGCAGCGGTGACGATGATGCGGTCGTAGGGTGCGCGCGATGGTTCACCGATGAAGCCGTCGCCGGTGACGACCGTGACGTTGTCGTAGCCGAGGGCGGCGAGGCGCTCGCGCGCGGCCTCGGCCAGCGTGCGGTAGCGCTCGACGCTGACCACCTCGCGCGCGAGCCGCGACAGCACCGCGGCCTGGTAACCGGAGCCGGTGCCGATTTCGAGCACGCGATGCTCCGGCTTAACGCCGAGCCGTTCGCTCATATAGGCGACCACGTACGGCTGGCTGATGGTCTGCCCGCAGGCAATCGGCAGCGCCTGATCGGCATAGGCGGCATCGGCAAAAGTGGTGTCGACGAAGCGGTCGCGCGGCACCTCGTCCATCGCGCGCAGCACGGCCTGATCGGAAATGCCGCGCCGGCGCAGCGTCAGCAGGAACTCCATGCGGCCGACGCCCTGGTCGCCCTGCGATGGTCTGGGCACGTTTCCTCCCCTCTTTCGCCCTATTGCTAGCATGTTTGCGGCTCATTCATGTATGGTCTCGCGCCGTGGCGCGGGCTTGCGCGGCGCCAGCGAATTGACTGCGCGGGAGGGATGATTGCCCGGTTCTGCGAATGCACGCATTCTCGTCGTCGAGGACGAGGCCCTGATCCGCATGCTGCTCGAGGACATGCTGACCGACCTTGGCTACAGCGTGGCCGCCTCCGTTGGCACCATTGCCGAAGCAACAAAGCTCGCCGACGAAGGCGAGTTCGATGTGGCGATACTCGACGTCAATCTCGACCACGACCCGATCTATCCGGTCGCCGACATCCTCGCCAGACGCGGCCTGCCGTTTGTCTTTGTCACCGGCTATGGCGAGCGCAGCTTCGCCGAGCCGTATCGCGACCGGCCGGCGCTGCAGAAGCCGTTTCAGGCCGCGCAGCTGGAGAAGGCCCTCGCCGACCTGCTGGCGACGGCGTAACGGAAATTTCTACCCGAACAATTCCGCAAGCTTGGTCATGAACGGCTCGTCCGTCATGTCGAGGCGCAACGGCGTCACCGCGATACGTTTGTCGTTGAGCGCGGCGAGATCGCTGCCCGCGCTCGCGCCGGCAACCCCGCCGCGGCCGAAGGCGATCCAGTAATAGGGATTGCCGCGGCCGTCGTGACGCGCATCGATGCGCAGCAGTTCCTGGTCGCGCTTGCCTTGCGTCGCGACGGAGATACCGGCGATCTCCTCCGGCGGACAATCGGGAAAATTGATGTTGATCAGAACGTCGCGCGGCATTCCGGTCTTGAGCACGCGGCGGATAAGATCGGGCGCGTGCTTGATCGCGGTATCGAAATACGGCTTGTGCCGGTTGGTGCTGGCATAGGCCTGCGACAGCGCGAACGACGGGATGCCCAGCACCGTGCCTTCCATGGCGCCGGCGACGGTGCCCGAATAGGTGACGTCCTCGGCGCAATTGCGTCCGCGATTGACGCCGGACAGCACCAGTTCGGGGATATCCTTCATGATGTGGCGCGCGCCCATGATGACGCAGTCGGTCGGCGTTCCCTTGACCGCAAAGTGGCGCTCCGCAACCTGGCGCAGGCGCAGCGGATCGTTGAGCGACAGCGAATGCGAAACGCCGGATTGGTCCGTTTCCGGTGCCACGACCCAGACGTCATCCGACAAGGTCCGCGCGATTTTCTCGCAGGCCCGCAAACCGGCTGCGTGGATGCCGTCGTCGTTGGTGATGAGGATGCGCATTACGCTTTTTCGATTGTGGTTATGCCGCCCATGTACGGCTTGAGCGCGTCGGGCACGGCGATGGCGCCGTTTTCCTGCTGGTAGGTCTCCATCACCGCGATTAGCGCGCGGCCGACCGCGACGCCGGAGCCGTTGAGCGTGTGCACGTGGCCCTTCACCTTGCCGTCCTTGCCCTTGTAGCGCGCGTCCATGCGGCGCGCCTGGAACTCGCCGCAGTTCGAGCAGGAGGAGATTTCGCGGTAGGCGTTCTGCCCCGGCAGCCAGACCTCGATGTCGTAGGTCTTCTGCGCCGCAAAGCCCATGTCGCCGGTGCACAAGGTGACGACGCGATAATGCAGGTCGAGCTTCTTCAGAACTTCTTCGGCGCAAGCGAGCATGCGCTCATGCTCGGTCTTGCTCTGCTCGGGCGTGGTGATGGAGACGAGTTCCACCTTGGTGAACTGGTGCTGGCGGATCATGCCGCGGGTGTCTTTGCCGGCGGCGCCTGCCTCGGCGCGGAAACACGGCGTGCAGGCGGTGTAGCGCAGCGGCAATTTCGCTTCGTCGACGATCGACTCGCGCACCAAATTTGTCAGCGGTACTTCGGCGGTAGGGATGAGCCACTTGCGGTCGGGATTGTGGCGATACTCAAAACCGACTTCGGTCGGATGGTGCTTGCGCGCGGCATCGATGCCACGCTTTGCCGCCACGTCCAGCGCCATGTTCCAGACGGTTTCGAATGTCTCCATCGCATGCCGCCGGTGCACCTCTTCGGTGTAGGCATGAAATTGGTCGCCGGCGAACTTCGGCAGTTGCGCCGTGCCGAACATGGCATCGTCGCGCACGATCAGCGGCGGATCGACTTCGGTGTAGCCGTGCGGCGCGCTGGTATGCGTATCGAGAAAACACTGCCCCAGCGCGCGCTCGAGCCGCGCCAGTCCCTTCTGCAACACCACGAATCGCGCGCCGGATAATTTCGCCGCCAATTCGAAATCCATCTGCCCCAGCGCTTCGCCGAGTTCGAAATGCTGCTTCGGCTTGAACGCATAATTGCGCTTGTTGCCGATCACGTGATGTTCGACATTGCCAGCCGCGTCCGCCCCGTCCGGTACGTCGTCAGCCGGCGCGTTCGGAATTTCCGCGAGCACCTTGTTCAATTTCTCTTCGACCGTGGCTAGATCGCCTTCGAGCGTGGCGATCGCGGACTTGGCTTCGGCGACCTTGGCCATCAGCGCTGCAGCCCGCGCCTCGTCCTTCGAGCGCTTGGCCTCGCCGATATCCTTCGATGCGGCGTTGCGGTCGGCCTGCCATTTCTCCAGCACTTGGATGATCGAACGCCGGCGCTCGTCGAACTCGATCAGATGCCGCGATTGTCCGTCGAGCCCGCGCCGCTTCAGGCCGCGGTCGAAGGCATCCGGGTGTTCGCGAATCCATCTGATGTCATACATGGCGGGGCTTTTAGCACGGCGCGCAACGACGGCTAGGCCCTACTCCGCTGGCTTGGCGCTGGCCGCTGCGGCATCCGCGGCGGCCTTTGCCGCCGCATCGGCCACCGCGCGCTTCTCCACGATCCGCACCGACCAGATCGAGCCCTCGTAAAGCGCGAGCAGCGGCAGCGCGAGCGACATCTGGCTGATCACGTCGGGCGGGGTGAGCACGGCGGCGAGGATGAAGGCGCCGACGATGAAATAGCGCCGCTTTCCCTTGAGCTGGTCCGATGTGATGATGCCGATGCGGCCAAGCAGCGTCAGGATCACCGGCAGCTGGAAGGCGACGCCGAAGGCAAGCACCAGCGACATCATCAGCGAGAGATATTCGCCGACCTTCGGCAACAGCACGATCGAGGCGTTGCCCTCCTCGCCCGGCTGCTGCATGTGCAGCGAGAAGCGGATCAGCATGGGAAAAACAAGGAAGTAAACGACCAGCGCGCCCATCGCAAAGAAGAACGGCGTGGCGATCAGGTACGGGCGGAAGGCCTTGCGCTCGTTGCGATAGAGGCCCGGCGCGACGAACATGTAGATCTGCGTCGCCACCACGGGAAACGACAGGAAGGCGGCGCCGAACATGGCGAGCTTCAACTGCGTGACGAAATACTCGAGCAGCGCGGTGTAGATGAATTTCGAATTCTCCGGCCCCGCCACCCAGACGAAGGGCCACACCAGAACATTGTAGATGTTCTTGGCGAAGATGAAGCAGAGCACGAACATCACGGCAAAGGCCGCGACCGCCTTGATCAGCCGCGAGCGCAGCTCGACCAGATGCTCCATCAGCGGCGCTTTGGTCGCCTCGATGTCCTCGTGGGTCACGCGCCGCCCCCGGGCTTAGGTACGGCAGCCGGCTGTGCGGACGTTGCAGGTTCGGCGGCCGCGAAACTCTTTTCATCGATCGGCGGCGGCGCTTCCGGCAATGGCACGGAAATTTCCGGCAGCAGCACCTCTTCGCTGGTCGGCAGCGCCAGCGGCGGTTCGCTTTTTCCCGCCTCGCCCGTGACCGGCTCGCTTGTTACCGCCGTGTCCGGCAACTTGCCGGCACCTTCACTGATGCGCTCGATCTCCTTCTGCTCCTCGGCCAGCGGATCGATGTTGGTGAAGCTCTTGACCGAGCTGCTGAGGTCTTCGGCGTGTTTTTGCAGATCGGTCAGCTCAGCTTCGCGCAAGGCCTCCTGGAACTGGCCCTGAAATTCGTTGGCCATGCGCCGCACCTTGCCCATCCAATGACCGATGGTGCGCAAGACGGTCGGCAGCTCCTTCGGGCCGATCGCAATCAGCGCGACGATGCCGATGACGACGAGCTCGCCCCAATTGAGACCGAACATGGACTGATCAACTCCGCGGGCGGAAGCGCCACCGGCGTGCCGCCGCTTCTGCTGTCACGGCTTTCGCGCGCGAGCGCTTAGGAGCGCACGCTTTCGGCGCGGCGCTCGGCATCGGTCTTCGGCGTTCCGGCCGCCTCAATGGACTTCGGCTCGACCTTGTCCGGCTTGTCGTCCTCGGCCATGCCCTTCTTGAACGCCTTAATGCCTTGCGCGAAATCGCCCATCATCCCCGAAATCTTGCCGCGGCCGCCGAACAGCAGCATGACGACGACGATGACGATCATCCAGTGCCATATGCTTAACGAACCCATCGGCAAATCCTCCGCAGCGACGGGCTTTTGACGCGCTCGTCCCGCCTGATGTTTGACCCCAAACTAGGCCGCGGAAGCGGCAAAAACAAGGACTGAGCGCCCCCGCAAAAGGGCGAACCAGCGGCGAAAACCGCGCTTTCTTGGTTAATTTTTGCTCATGACTTGTCGCCGCGCGAGGGCGGCGGCGCGAGCCCGAAATCAAGATCGCCCGGCTCCAGCGGGTCCTCGTCGTCGCGCAGCGTGGAGTCGTCGCTCGGAATCGGCACGGCAAAACCCTGCGGCAAGTTGCCTTCGAGCAGGCCCGCTCCTTTAAGCTCGTCGAGGCCGGGCAGCGCCGCCACCTCTTCGAGGCCGAAATGCGAGAGGAATTCTTCGCTGGTGCCGTAAGTGATCGGCCGGCCCGGTGCCTTGCGGCGACCGCGCGGGCGAATCCAGCCGGTGCGCAGCAGCACATCGAGGGTGCCGGCAGCAGCCACCACGCCGCGAATTTCCTCGATTTCGGCGCGGGTCACGGGCTGGTGGTAGGCGATGATGGCGAGCGTCTCGATCGCCGCGCGCGACAATTTGCGCGTCTCCACCGTTTCCTTGGTCAGCAGCCAGGCGAGATCGTCGGCGGTACGGAAGGTCCATTTCTTGCCGATGCGCACGAGGTTGACACCGCGTGTCGCGTATTCGGCCTTGAGCCGCGCCAGTGCGTCACGGAGATCGACGCCGTCGGGAAGCCGCTTGCGCAGCGTTGCCTCGTCCAGCGGAGTACCGGCGGCAAACAGCAGGGCTTCCAGCAAGCGCAGTTCTTCGGCGCGGGTCTCCTGCTGCGGCGGCGGCTCAGGTTCATTGTTGTGAACGATCACGAGCTTTTTCGCCACGCTGGGCATTGCGTTCGCCTCCTTAGGTGTTTTCTTGCGCGTCATACGCAGCACCACTTTCGATCGCACCGACACGCTTGCGCATGTAGATCGGCGCGAAAGACTCCTTCTGATGAATCTCCGCCGCGCCCTCGCGCACCAGCTCGAGTGCGGTGGCAAACGACGAGGCAAATACCGTCGCCGCGAGCGCGGGTTCCACCACATACGCTATGAGGAACTCGTCGATGCGCGACCAATCCGACGATTGACCGATCAGCCGTTCGAGCGCATCGCGCGCTTCTGCCAGCGACCACACCGTGCGTTTCTTGAAGCGCACACGCGACAGCGCCGAGTGCGAGCGCTGCTGCGCATAAGCCGAGAGCAGATCGTAGAGCGTCGCCGACCATTCCGGCTGCTTGATTTCGGCGATCGGCTCGGGAAGCCCGCGCGCGAAAATGTCGCGGTTGAGCTGCGGCCGTCCCATCAGTTTGGTGGCGACCTCGCGGAACGCCTCGAGGCGGCGCAGCCGGTAGGCGAGCGCGAGCGCCATGTCTTCAGCGCTGGGGCCGCCTTCGGGCGCCGGCTCCGGCAGCAATAGTCGCGATTTCAGATAGGCGAGCCAGGCGGCCATCACCAGGTAATCGGCGGCAAGTTCGAGACGCAATTGCCGCGCCGCCTCGATGAAACTGAGATATTGATCGGCGAGCGCGAGGATCGAAATTTTCGCCAGATCGACCTTCTGTTGCCGCGCCAGCGCCAGCAAGAGATCGAGCGGGCCCTCGAAGCCCTCGACGTCGACCATCATCGCCGGTTCGCCGGCCCCGCGGTCTGCGCTCACCGTTGTGTCGAAGTCTTCCATGCTCAGGAGCCTGTCTTGCGTTGGCCGGTTACGCTCTCGCCGGAAATCATCTTGGCAAAAGTGTGCCGCGCGGCTTCCACATCGAACTCTTCCGGCGCCTTTCGCGCCGCGAGCGCTGCCTCCGCGCGTGATTTCGCCGCGCCTTCGAGGAGCGGCACAGCGCCGGCCACTTCATTCATCTCCGCGAAGTTGCCGTCACAGTGTAGCACCACGTCGCAACCGGCGCCGAGCGCCGCCGTTGAGCGCGCGGCGATGGTGCCCGACAGCGCCTTCATCGATATGTCGTCGCTCATCAACAGTCCCTGGAACCCGATAAATCCCCGAATCACTTCGCGCACCATTGTGACCGAAGTGGTGGTCGGCGCGGAGGGATCGATAGCACTAAATATCACATGCGCGGTCATGCCGAGCGGCAGGCCGGCGAGCGGCCGGAAGGCGGCAAAATCGGTTTTTTCCAGGGTGGCCCGGTCGGTGTCGACCACGGGCAGCCTATGGTGGCTGTCGACGGCGGCGCGGCCGTGCCCAGGCAGGTGCTTGAGCACGGGGAGGACACCGCTGGCCGCCAGGCCGCCGGCAATCGCCCCGCCAATGGCCGCCACTTTGCCCGGTTCATGGCCATAGGCGCGGTCGCCGATGACCGGGTCGCCACCAGGGACCGGCACGTCGGCAATCGGCAGACAGTCCACGTCGATGCCCAGGGCGCCGAGATCGTTGGCGATGAGATGGCCCGCGAGCCGGGCGACCTCGAGCCCGATGGCTCTGTCCTTGTCGTAAATTTCGCCATAGCGCGCGCCCGGCGGAAACGCGGCCCAGTGCGGCGGACCCAGGCGCTGTACCCGGCCACCCTCCTGATCCACCAGAACCGGTGCGTGCCAGCCAACGCCATCTCGGAAAGATTGAACGAGTTCCTGCACTTGCTGAGGCGTGCTTATGTTTCTCTTGAAGATTATCAGGCCCCACGGCTGGGCCTCGCGGAGAAAGGCGCGCTCGGCGGCGTTTAGCGCAAGCCCCGCCACCCCGGTGATGAAAGCGCGCGCCACCATCGGCGCGGATTAGCCCGCGCTCGCAGCAAGGGTCAAGCTTGGGGCCTCTAAATCTTCTGGACGATGCATTGCCCGCCGGCCGACTTGAGGCTGCTGCAGACCTGGCTTGCCTCACTGCCGCTGGCGAACGGACCGATCATGGCGCGGAAATAGATGCCCTTCTCGCCGAGATCGACGCGCCGGATCATCGGCTCACGACTGCCAAGCTGGGTGGGATATTTGGCCTGCATGCTGCGGAACGCCGCTTGCGCCTCGGCTTCGCTGCGTTGTGCGGATACTTGCACCGCATAGCCGCCGCCACTGCTTGGCGCCGGAGCACCTCGTGCCGGAGCGGCGGGCGCGGCGGGTGCCGCGGCACGAACCGGGGCGCTCGGACGCGGCGGGGCTGCATTTGGATTAAGCGAAAGCGGTGAATTACTGGCCACCGCAGGCGCCGGCGTCCTGGCAGCCGCCGGGCGCGGCTCCGGAACCTGCTCCGGATTGGTCTCGGCGACGACCGGCGGCAAACTCGCCGCCCGCTGCGGTGCCGGTGCGGGTCGGGGCGCCGGCGGCGAAGCCGGAATCTCGGCGCGTGGGGCCGGCACTTGCACGGGCGCCTGGACCGGCGGCGGAGCAGCCGCCGGCATCGGAGCCGACGCGCCGGCATCGGCCATGCCGACCTGGTCGGGGCGGATCGTGATGGTGTGGATTTTCTTCGGCTCGGAAGTCACCACGCCGCTGCCATTGGCCGGCGCCAGCGGACTCGATTGCGGGATTTGTCCCGGCACCGTCGACAGGGCGGCATTCTCGATCGGCTTTTCTTCGCGCGACACCATTTTCTCGCCCTGGCGGTCACCGACCCGGTCGGTGATCATCTTGCTGGACTGCGGATCCTTGCTCGCGGCCGAAGGCACGACTTTCATTGGCGCGTTATCGGCCTTGATGACCGGCGGCGGCGCTCGCGTTCCGGAAGAACCAAATATCGCGCGATAGCCGAAGGCGCCGGCAGTACCGACTACGGCGAGCGCAAATACCGCCGCAATGGCAACGACCCCGATGCGGCGGCGCGGCGGCAGCGCATCGTCATAGAAATCCGCGTCTTCGTGGGACTGGGGCTCCTGGTAGAACCCTTCGCCCGCGTAGCCCTCACCCTGAACCGGCGCGCCGGTATAGGCCGATGGCTCGTTGCCGGTACGATAGAGACCGGCACCGCTGTTGAAGGCAAATGCGTCATCGCCCGGCTGCTGGTAATTCGCCGCGCCGAAGCCTTGCGCCGGCTCCTGCTGCGGCGCACTGGCGGCAAAGGGATTGGCCGGGGCGCGCGGGTTGTATGTCTGCTGCGAATTATACGTCGGAGCTGTCGGCGGTGCCGACCAGTTCGACGGCGGCTCGGGCGGCCCGGCGCGACGCGTATTGTCGCGGCCGAATTCGGCGAAGGGATCGCTCTGCCCGATCAGGCGCGCAAGTTCCGCCAGTGGATCGTTGCCGCCGGCGGTATTTGCCGTGGCCGGGGCGCGCGCGTCGCCTGGTCGGTAGGGCCGCTGATTGTTGTCGTCAGCCATTTAGTCCCCGGTTTATCCCCTCGCCCCTTGTCGCAGCCCAGTAAGTGCAGCTGGATGCACAGGACTAGCGCATTTCATCGGGCGCATCGACCCCGAGCAGGGCAAGCCCGGAGGCCAGAACGGTGACGACCGCTTGCACCAGTGCGAGCCGCGCTGCCGTTGTGTCTGGATCATTCTGGATAATGAAGCGTAAATGAGGCAAGTCCTTTCCTCGCGTCCAGAGCGCGTGGAATTCGCTTGCGAATTCATAAAGATAGAACGCCACCCGGTGCGGCTCATGCGCCGCTGCGGCGGCTTCGATGAGCCGCGGGTAAAGCCCGAGGCCCCGCATCAGCGCGAGCTCCCCGGAATCGTCGAGTCGCTCGACCGGCGCCCTGGCGAAAAATTTTGCCCGTTCGCCGGCATCGGCGGGCAGACCCGGCATTTCCTCGCGCGCATTGCGGAACACCGACTGCCCGCGCGCATGGGCGTACTGCACATAGAACACCGGATTGTCGCGCGTGTGCTCGATCACCTTCGCGAGGTCGAAATCGAGCACCGCGTCGTTCTTGCGGTAGAGCATCATGAAGCGAACCGCGTCGCGGCCGACTTCATCGGCGACCTCACGCAGGGTGACGAATTCGCCGGCGCGCTTCGACATCTTCACCGGCTCGCCCGCGCGCAACAGGCGGACGAGTTGGACGACTTTGACATCGAGATCGGCTTGGCCGCCGCTCACCGCTTTCACCGCCGCCTGCATGCGCTTGATATAGCCGCCGTGGTCGGCGCCCCAGACGTCGATCATATTGCGGAAGCCGTGGTCGAATTTCGATTTGTGATAGGCGATGTCGGAGGCGAAATAAGTGTAGCTGCCGTCGGACTTCTTCAGCGGCCGGTCGACGTCATCGCCGAAATCGGTGGAACGGAAGAGCGTCTGCTCGCGATCCTCCCAGTCCTCGGCAGCCGCACCTTTCGGCCGCGGCAGGCGGCCTTCATAGACCTCGCCCTTGGCGCGAAGGTCGGAAATCGTCGCGCCGACCTGATCCTTGCCGCCTTCGATGAGCGATCGTTCGGAAAAGAAAACGTCGTGGCGAACGCTGAGCGCGGCAAGATCGTCGCGGATAATGTCCATCATCATGGCGATCGCCTTGGCGCGCACGATGGGCAGCCATTGCACCTCGCTCATGGTAGTCAGTTTCGCACCATGCTCGGCGGCGAGTGCCGCCCCGACGGGCATCAAGTAATCGCCGGGATAAAGCCCCTCGGGAATTGCGCCGATGTCCTCGCCCAGCGCCTGGCGGTAACGCAAGTAAGCGGAGCGCGCCAGCACGTCGACCTGGGCGCCTGCGTCGTTGATGTAATATTCGCGCGTGACATCGTAACCGGCAAAGGCGAGCAGGTTGGCGAGTGCATCGCCGAACACCGCGCCGCGCCCGTGACCGACGTGCATCGGACCAGTGGGATTGGCCGAGACATATTCGACATTGACCTTTTCGCCCTGCCCCATCGCGCTGCGGCCGTAGTCGCCGCCGGCGGCCAGTACGCGGCGCAATTCCGCCCGCCATATATCGGGTTTGAGCGTCAGGTTGATGAAGCCGGGCCCGGCGACCTCCACCTTGTCGATGACTTCGGCAAGATGCAGTGAAAACACAACGGCAAGCTGCTCGGCCAGATCGCGCGGTTTCTTGCCGAGCTCTTTGGCCAGCACCATGGCGACATTCGTCGCCATGTCGCCGTGCGTCGGATCCTTCGGCGGCTCGACGACCACCCGCGACATGTCGGCACCGGAGGCAAGCGCCAACGCAGTCGCGTTACGCACGCGCTCGAGCATGTCGGCATAGAGATTTTGCGGGGTCATTGACATGGATCGCGAGCCGCTAACGCAATTCCGGCGTTGAGTCAAAATACCGCGCATGTTCGATGAGCGCGTATCGGTCCGTCATGCCGGCGATGTAGTCACCGATGCGGCGCGCCAGCGCGCCTTCGTCGCGCGTGTCGACGCCATCGGCCCATTCGACCGGCAGGTCGGTTGGTTTGCCCGCATAGTGCGTAAAGAGATCGCGCAGCACGCGGCCGGCGTCGCCCATGATGCGCTCGATGCGGGCGTGATGATACATCCGCGGATAGAGAAACCCCTTGATGTCGGCGTCGGCCTTTTGCATCGCTGGCGAAAGCCCGACCAGAGGGCCCGCCGCGCCGCGTACCTCCCCGGCCGTGCGCGGCTTGAGCACGGCGGCGCGCCGCCCCGTCTCGGCGATCACGTCCTCAATCATGCGCGTGATGAGGTAGCGCACAACCTCGTGCGCGCGATGCGCGGTGTCGAGCCGCGGATGCGCGGCATCGATCGCGCCGACAATGTCGCCGATCACGCCCGTCGCTGCGATATCGTCAAGGCCGAACAGATCGGCACGCAAGCCATCGTCGATATCGTGGGCATCGTAGGCGATGTCGTCGGCAATCGCTGCGACCTGCGACTCGGCGCTGGCGAAGCTCCATAGCTCGAGCGGCTGTATCTTGTCGTAAGCCAGGA
Organism: uncultured Alphaproteobacteria bacterium; assembly: GCA_963738915.1. Lineage (GTDB taxonomy): Bacteria > Pseudomonadota > Alphaproteobacteria > Rhizobiales > Xanthobacteraceae > Pseudolabrys. The sequence continues at coordinate 305,392 of CAVTYO010000009.1, read as the reverse complement.
TCGGGGCCGGCACGCCGGACGCGGCATAGCGCCCGACGGCGCGGCCCTCGCGGTCGGTGAGCGGCCCGTTGTGCTTGACCAGGCCTTCCAGCGTCTCCCAGGTCAGATTGAGCCCGTCGAAATCCGGATAGCGCCGCTCAAGGCTGGTGACGATGCGCAGTGCCTGCGCGTTGTGATCGAAGCCGCCGAAGCCGGTGAGGCAGCCGTCCAGCGCGCGTTCGCCGGCGTGGCCGAACGGCGGATGACCAAGGTCATGCGCCAGCGCCAACGCCTCGGCCAGGTCCTCGTCGAGGCCGAGGGCGCGCGCCAGCGAGCGGGCGATCTGGGCAACCTCAAGCGTATGGGTGAGCCGCGTGCGGAAATGGTCGCCCTCGTGGTAGACAAAGACCTGCGTCTTGTGCGCCAGGCGGCGGAACGCGCTCGAATGGATGATGCGGTCGCAGTCGCGGCGAAAGTCGTTGCGGGTCGCGCTCGGCGTTTCCGGATGGCGCCGCCCCCGGCTTTGCCCCGGATCGGCGGCATAGGTGGCTCGCGCCCTGCCGGTTTCAATCGTCAATTCGGCCTCTTTTGCGTGCGCCGTTGACCTTGCTGTCATGCGCACTTAACTATCGGTCAGGCCCTGTGCCAAGAGCATGACAAGTATGGACGCTAATATCACGGTCAGCGAGCGCGCGGCGCGACGGATCGGCGAGATCCTCAAGAGCGAGCCGCCCGGCACCATGCTGCGCGTCTCCGTCGAAGGCGGCGGCTGCTCCGGCTTTCAGTACAAATTCGACATGGAGCGCTCACGCGCCGCCGATGACCTGGTGATCGACCGCGACGGCGCGACGGTGCTGATCGACCCGGTCTCGATCAATTACATGGCGGGATCGGAAATCGATTTCGTCGAGGACCTGATCGGCGCCTCGTTCAAGGTGAAGAATCCAAAAGCCACCGCGTCCTGCGGTTGCGGCACCAGCTTCGCGCTCTGAATTATTACTCGGCCGCCACGGCCGGCGGCACTTCCACCGGGACTTCCTGAAGCTGCGGATCGAGCCGGCGCTTGACCAGCCGGTCGACGCGGTCGAGGTAGAGATAGATCACCGGCGTGATGTAGAGCGTGAGCAGTTGCGACAGCAGCAGGCCGCCGACGACGGCAACGCCGAGCGGCTGGCGCAGTTCGGCGCCCGCCCCGGTGCCGAGCGCAATCGGCAGCGTGCCGAAAATCGCCGCGCAGGTCGTCATCATGATCGGACGGAAACGCAGCGTCGCCGCTTCGCGGATCGCCGCTTCCGCCGAGAGGCCGACGCGGCGGCGCTCGATGGCGAAGTCGATCATCATGATGGCGTTCTTCTTCACGATGCCGACCAGCATGACGATGCCGATCATGGCGATCACCGACAGATCGAGTTTGAACAGCATCAGCGTCAAAATCGCGCCGATGCCGGCCGACGGCAGGCCGGAGATGATGGTGATCGGATGAATGAAGCTCTCGTAGAGAATGCCCAGCACGACATAAGCGGCAAAGATCGCCGCGAGGATCAGAATGCCCTGCCCGCGCAATGAATCCTGGAACACCTGTGCGGTGCCCTGGAAGCCTGTGGTGATCGAAGGCGGCAGCCGCTCCTCACGCTCCAGTTTGGTGATGGCGTCGGTCGCCTGGCCCAGCGAATATCCCGGCGCCAGGTTGAACGAGATCGTCACCGCCGGCTGCTGGCCCTGGTGATTGACCTGCAACGGCCCGACCGACGGCACGAAGCGGGTGACCGCCGACAACGGCACCGTCGTGCCGTTGGTGGTCTTGAGATAGATGTTGTTCAGATCGCTCGGCTTGCTGTGATATTCCGGCGAGGTTTCGAGAATGACCTGGTAATCGTTCGCCGGCGTGTAGATGGTAGCGACCTGCCGCGTGCCGAAGGCGTTGTAGAGTTCCTGGCGCACCTGATCGACGCTGACGCCGTAGACCGCGGCCTTTTCGCGATCGACGTCGATGCTGATTTGCGGGTTCTTGATGTAGAGGTCGGTGGTGACGTCGTGCAGTTCGGGAAGCTTGGCCATGCGGTCGCGCAGCTGCGGAGCCATTCGATAGAGCGTATCAGTGTCGTTCGACTGCAACGTGTATTGATACTGGCTCTTCGATAGCTTGCCGCCGAGATTGATGTTCTGGATCGGCTGGAAGAACACCTCCATGCCGGTGACGACATTGGCCTTTTGGCGCAGGCGCGCCATCACGACCCCGAGCTTGTCGCGTTCGCGCTGCGGTTTTAGCGCGACCAGCATGCGCCCGCTGTTGGGCAGCGCATTGGGGCCGCCGGCGCCCGCGGTCGAGTTCACGTAGTCGACCGCCGGATCGGCGCGGACGATGTCGGCGACCTTGCGCTGGCGTTCAACCATCGCCTCAAACCCGATGTCGGTATTGCCTTCGGTGATCGCCAGCACGTAACCCGTGTCTTCGACAGGAAAGAAGCCCTTGGGAACGATGACGTAGAGCCAGATCGTTCCAGCAATCGTGGCAAGGGTCACGACGAGCATGATCAACCTGGCGCGCAGCACCCAGTTGAGCGTGCGCTCGTAGAACCCGAGCACCGCCTCAAAGCCGCGCTCGAACATGCGCAGCACGAAATTCTGCTTCTCCTCGCCGTGATGGCCTTTGAGCACGCGTGCGCACAGCATCGGCGTCAATGTCAGCGAGACGAACCCCGAGAGCACGATCGCCATCGAGACCGACACTGCGAACTCGCGGAACACGCGGCCGACCATGCCGCCCATCAGCAGCACCGGAATGAACACCGCGATCAGCGAGAAGGTGATCGACACGATGGTAAATCCGATCTCGCGCGAACCTTTCAGCGCCGCCTCGAACGGGCGCATGCCGCCTTCGATGTGGCGAACTATGTTCTCCAGCATGACGATGGCGTCGTCGACCACGAAGCCGACCGATAGCGTCAGTGCCAAAAGCGTCATGTTGTTGATGGAAAAGCCGAAGGCATACATAGCCGCGCAGGTGCCGATCAACGACACCGGCACCGCCAAAGCCGGGATGATCGTCGCCGAGACCTTCCGCAGAAACAGGAAGATCACCATGATCACCAGAGTAATGGCGATCGCTAGGGTTTCCTGAACGTCGGTGACCGCGTCGCGGATCGAAATCGAGCGGTCAAACAGCGGCCGCATCTGGATCGCCGGCGGCACCTGGGCGCGCATAGCCGGCAATTTGTCGCGCACCAGGTCGACCACCGCCACGGTATTGGCGTCGGGCTGGCGCTGGATAGCAAGCACGATGGCGCGGGAATCGTTGAACCAGGTCGCGATCTGGTCATTTTCGACGCTGTCGATCACGCGTGCGATCTGGTTGAGTTTGACTGGTGCGCCGTTGCGGTAGGCAACGACCACGTCCCGGTAATCGCTCGCATGCGGAATGGCGCCGGTCGCCAGCAACGTGACGTTACGGTCCTTGCCGGTCAACGTCCCGACCGGCGTCGAGGAATTGGCCTTGGCGACGACGGTGCGGACGTCATCGAGCGAAATATTGCGCGCCGCGGCTTCCACCGGGTTGACCTGCACGCGGACGGCAAATTTCTGTGCGCCGTAGACCAGGACCTGCGCCACGCCCGTCAACTGCGAGATCTGCGGAGCCAGCACCGTTTCGGCGTAATCATCAATGGCTGACAGCGGCATGGTATCGGAGCGAAGGCTCACGTAGAGCACCGGGAAGTCGCCCGGATTGACCTTGCGGAAGAACGGCGGCGTCGTCATTTCGACCGGCAATCGCCGAGCCGCGGTCGCCAGCGCGGTCTGCACATCGAGTGCGGCGCCGTCGATGTTGCGGTTGAGATCGAACTGGATGGTGATCTGCGTCTGGCCGAGCGACGATGAGGAGTTCATCGTCGAAATGCCGGCGATTGTCGAAAGCTGCCGCTCGATCGGCGCGGCGACCGAAGCGGCCATCGTTTCGGGACTGGCGCCGGGCAACTGCGCCGAGATCTGGATGGTCGGAAAATCGACCGCCGGCAAGGCGGCGACCGGCAGCAGCCGGTAGGCGAAGGCGCCGAATACGATCAGCGACGCCGTCATCAGCGTCGTCAACACCGGGCGGCGAATGCAGGTTTCCGAAATGTTCATGGATCAGCTGCCGGCGGCTTTCGGCGCGCGTATATTGACGCGCGTGCCATTCGACAACAGCAACTGCCCGTCCGTCACCACGGTTTCACCGCCGCTGAGGCCGGAGCTTACGACCGTATTGCCTTCAACCGCGCGTTCGACCTTGACCGCTTGCACCTTGGCGGCGCCGTCCTTAATGACGAAGACGAAATCCCCGTTCTGGCTGACCTGAATCGCCGCCGTCGGCACGACCACCGCAGCTTCTTCGCGCAACGTCAGTTCGGTCGTGACCAGAGTGCCCGGCCAGAGGATTTCGTTCGCGTTCGGCATCGTGGCGCGCAGCATTGCCATGCCGGTTGCGGGATCGATCGAGTTCTCGATCATGGTGACCTGGCCATTGGCGCGCTTGTCCGAACCCGGGACGACAGCGTCAATCGTCGCGGTCTCGTTGGCGAGCGCCTGGCGGATATCGGGCAGGTTCTTTTGCGGCACCGTGAACGAGACGTATACCGGCGCCATCTGGTTGATGGTCGCCATTGGCGTCGTGTCGGCCTGACGCACAAAATTGCCGACCTTCACCGCTGCGGCGCTGATGCGGCCGGGGATCGATGCGGTGATGGTGCAGTAGCTGAGCTGCACTTTAAGATTGTCGAGCAGACCCTGATCCGCCTTGATCGCGGCGCGATAGACGTCGGCCTGGGTCTTGGCGTTGTCGAGATTGACCGTCGGCGTTGCCGCTTTGGCGACCAGATCGGTATAGCGGGCAACGTCGCGCAGGGCGCCATCGAGTTGGGCCTGGTCGCGGGCGATGGCGCCTTCGGTTTGCGCGATCTGGGCCTGAATAGCGCGGCCATCGAGGGTGAAAAGCAAATCGCCGCGTTTGACCTCCTGGCCGTCCCGGAAATGGACGCCGACAATGTTGGTGTCGACGCGCGCCTTGATGGCGACGCTCGCGATCGGAGTGACGGTGCCCAACGCGTTGAGCCGCACCGGAACCTGCTTGCGCTCCGCGGTCGCGACCTCGACGGGAACGACCCGTTCTCTTGCCTGTGAACGCGCGGCAGCGCCGTCGCCGGACGCCAGCAGCCGGACGACAACGACCACGCCGATCAGGGCAACCGCCGCCACCCCAATGAGCCATTTTCGCTTGAGCATGGGCAAATCTTGTCTCGGCCTTGGCCCATTGAGGGCCCGCCTGGCGCTCCCTACTTTGCAGCCTTGCGTTAAAATCCTTTTTTGCGGCCGCTGGATAGGCCTTTTAGCATATAAACGCCGGACGGTGCATATCCCTGCGCCTGCTGGTAAATGCCGCAAAATCAGGCTTATTTGGGCCGCAACGACGCGGAATCCTGCCCCATGCGCATCGCTACCTGGAACGTCAACTCTATTCGCCAGCGCATGGAAAACCTCCTGGCATGGCTCTCCGAGCGTGCGCCCGACATCGTCTGCCTGCAGGAGATCAAATGCGTGGACGAGGCCTTCCCGCGCGAGACCCTCGAGGGGCTCGGCTACAACGTCGCCGTGCACGGGCAGAAGACCTTCAACGGAGTGGCCTTGCTCTCTAAGCTGCCTTTCGACGAGGTCGCCCCGGGACTGATCGGCGACGAAAGCGACGTGCAGGCGCGCTTCCTCGAAGCAATCGTCTCGACCAAGCAGGGTGCGTTGCGCGTGGTGAGCCTCTATCTGCCCAATGGCAACCCGCCGGACACGGAAAAATACCCATACAAACTCAAGTGGTTGGAACGGCTTGTTGATTTCTCACGTGAGCGCCTGAAGCTGGAGGAGCCTTTGGTCCTGGCCGGCGACTACAACGTCATTCCGGCGGCAGCCGATGCCCGCAACCCGGCGGCCTGGGTCAATGATGCGCTGTTCCTGCCGCAGACCCGGGAAAGATTTCGTGCGCTGACAAATCTCGGCCTCACCGACGCCATCCGGGCGACGAGCGACGAGGCCGGCCTCTACACGTTCTGGGACTATCAGGCCGGCGCCTTTGCCAAGGACAACGGCATCCGCATCGACCATCTGCTGCTCTCACCGCAGGCGACCGACCGGCTCATCGACGCCGGCATCGACCGTCACGTCCGCGGCTGGGAAAAGCCCTCCGACCACGTGCCGGTGTGGATCGATCTGGATATCGAAGCGCGCTGACGTAGGGGCGGCTACTCGCGCCGCGTTTCCAGCCAGCGCTTGAGATAAACACCGGCGAGCGCACGCTCGTCCTCGGTCGCCTGGCGCATAGCGCTCTCGTAGAGATTATTGATCCAGTTCTGCTGCTCGGCCGGCGCGCTATCCTTGGCCAGAGCGAGCCACATCAGCCCGCGGGCGGCCTGCCGCGGGACATGGTCGCCGGCAAACAGCATGGCGCCGAGCATGGCCTGTGCCTGGCACTGGCCCTTCTGCGCCGAAAGTCCAAACCAGCGTGCCGCCTGGCGCGGATCGCGCGGCGCGCCGGTGCCGTCGAGATAGAGCCGCGCCAGATAATATTGCGCGTCGGGATCGCGGAAGTAGGACGCAGCATAAGAGAACATCTCGCGCGCGCGATCGGCGTCCGGCTTGATCTCGGTGTGCGGGATGCCGTTGAGATAATAGTTGCCGAGCGCGACAAAGGCGTTGGCGACAAAGCGCGCCTGCGGCGTGTCCGGGTTGTCGTCGGCGTGGCTGTCGGCGATGCCGCGGAAATAGTCGAAAGCCTTGAGGTCGTCATGGGCGACGCCGTCGCCTTCGGCGTACATGCGGCCGAGCTTCCACTGCGCCAGGAAGTGACCGTTCTCGGCGGCGTATTGCAGCGAATGCACGGCTTCGAGCTTGTTGCCGCCGTTCTTGAGCGACTGCGTGCCGAAGCGGAAGGCTTCCGATGGCGTCAGCGGCGCGGGCGCCAGCGGCACTGCGACCGGCGCCGCGACGGCGTCGATCGACTTGCTGCCGTCAAAGGCGAAGGCCGGCGTCACGGCGATGAGACCGGCGCCGATCACCGCGATGCGCAGCGTCTCAACTGTCCGCATAGGAAACCTTCTCGGCGGCGCCACCGGGATGGGTGACGGCGCCATTGACCGCGGGGCCGACCTGCTGGGCGTATTTCCAGATGTAGCCGGAGCCGTATTCGCTCTCGCGCGGCTTCCAACTTTTCTTGCGCTCGGCAAGCTCGGCATCGGAAACCTTGGCGTTGATCGTGCCCTTCTCGGCGTCGATTTCGATGATGTCGCCGTCGCGCAGATGCGCGATCGGGCCGCCGATCGCGGCTTCCGGCCCGACATGGCCGATGCAGAAACCGCGCGTCGCGCCGGAAAAGCGCCCATCGGTGATCAGCGCGACCTTGCCGCCCGTGCCCTGGCCGTAAAGTGCAGCGGTCGTCGAGAGCATTTCGCGCATGCCCGGGCCGCCGCGCGGGCCCTCGTAGCGGATCACCAGAACATCGCCCTCTTTGTATTTGCGGTTCTTCACCGCGGCGAAACAGGCCTCTTCGCCATCGAAACAGCGCGCCTGGCCCGTGAATTTCAGCGTCGACATGCCGGCGACCTTCACGATCGCACCGTCGGGCGCGATATTGCCCTTGAGGCCGACGACGCCGCCGGTCGCCGTCATCGGCTTGTTCGCCGGGCGCACGACGTCCTGCTCCGGATTCCATTTCACGTGCTTGAGGTTCTCAGCCATGGTGCGGCCGGTAACAGTCATGCAGTCGCCGTGCATGAAGCCGTGATCGAGCAGCGTCTTCATCATCAGCGGAATGCCGCCAGCCTCGAACAAATCCTTGGCGACATAGCGGCCGCCCGGTTTCAAATCCGCGATATACGGTGTCTTTTTGAAGATTTCTGCGACGTCGAACAGATTGAACTCGATGCCGCATTCGTGCGCGATCGCCGGCAGATGCAGCGCCGCATTGGTCGAACCGCCGGAGGCGGCGACGACGGCGGCGGCATTCTCCAGCGCCTTGCGCGTGACGATGTCGCGCGGGCGGATATTCTTGGCGATGAGTTCCATCACCTGCTCGCCCGCGGTCATGCAGAACTGGTCGCGCATGTCGTAGGGTGCCGGCGCGCCGGCCGAATACGGCAGCGCGAGGCCGATCGCCTCGGACACGGTCGCCATCGTGTTAGCGGTGAACTGCGCGCCGCACGCTCCCGCCGACGGGCACGCCACCTGCTCGAGTTCGGTGAGATCCTCATCCGACATGGCGCCAACCGAGTGGCGGCCGACGGCTTCGAATACATCCTGCACGGTCACCGGCTTGCCCTTGAAGGTGCCGGGCAGGATCGAGCCGCCATAGATGAAGATCGACGGAATATTGAGCCGGCACATCGCCATCATCATGCCGGGCAGCGACTTGTCGCAGCCGGCCAAGCCGACGAGGCCGTCATAGGCATGGCCGCGGATGGTCAGTTCGACCGAGTTGGCGATCACTTCGCGCGAAGGCAGCGAGGCCTTCATGCCGGCATGGCCCATGGCGATGCCGTCGGTGACGGTGATGGTGCAGAATTCGCGTGGCGTGCCGGCAGCGGCGGCGACGCCCTTCTTCACGGCCTGCGCCTGGCGCATCAGCGCGATGTTGCAGGGCGCGGCTTCGTTCCAGCAGGTGGCGACACCGACGAAAGGCTGGTGGATCTGCTCGGTGGTCAGACCCATGGCGTAGTAATAGGAGCGATGCGGCGCGCGCTCGGGCCCTTCGGTCACATGCCGGCTGGGCAGCTTTGCCTTGGAATTGTTCTTGGCCTCGACCTTGGCTTCCATTTCCGTCTTTCGGGCCCCCCGGCCCTTTTTCCCGGTTTAATCCGGTTTTTACGCCGCCAAAACTTCAATAGCGCCCAATGGCTTGGCCCGCGATCAGCCTCTGCACAGTCACCTCGATCTGGGGAAAGGGTATGGCCAAATCGCGGCGCGCGGGTGATGGCCAACACTGAACATGGAAATGTTCCAAAAGTGTTGCCAGCCCGCCACAGGATCAGGACGTGCCGGTTAACGGACGTGCGTATTCGCCCGCATTCTTGAAAGGCCGCGGGCAGGCCGCCTTGCTTGGCCGCCCGATGAGGGCGCGCGGGACACCAGGGGCCTAGGCGCACTCAAGTTTGCGCAAGAGTGCGCAAACCAGAATGCTCAGACCCGCGGACCTCGACGCCTCGCGACATCGAGGCCTGTCGAAATCCGTGAATTGCCGCAAGTCCGCCGGTCCCCCGGCGTCCCGCGCGCGATGTTTTGAGGTTTGCACCGCGCCGACCCCGGTGGGCAGACCATTTGTACCCACCGCTGGTGACCCCCTGCCGGGGAGCCGGGCCTTCACGGCTTGGACCGCCGGACCGCTTCGTTGCATCTCCAGCGAAGCGTCATTCCCGGCCACCGCTCCCCGCCCCGCATCTGAAGATGCTGCACAGACATCCCTCATTGGGGCGTGATAGGAATATAGTCTCTTACATTAGGAATTTAGTCAAGAGGCCACCATTTCTCCCTTCCGCGGGATGAGACGCGGCGAGGCCGTGATAGACGTAACCGCCATGGCTCCGCCCTCTCGCCTGCGCCGCTCTTTCTTCGACCGCTCGGTGCACAAGATTGCGCCCGAACTGATCGGGGCAACGCTGCTGGTCAATGGCGTCGGCGGCATCATCACCGAACTCGAGGCTTACGACCGCACCGATCCCGCCTCGCACAGCTTCAACGGGCAGACGCCGCGCAACGCGGTGATGTTCGGGCCGGCGGGATTTGCCTACGTTTACCGCTCCTACGGCATCCACTGGTGTCTCAATTTCGTCTGCGGCGGCGCCATCCCCGGCGCGGTGCTCATTCGCGCGCTTGAGCCGGTCACGGGCCTCGCCGCCATGCGGCGGCGGCGCGGCGTCGAGGACGAGCGCGCGCTCTGTTCGGGACCGGGCAAATTGTGCGAGGCGCTCGGCGTCACCATCAAGCACAGCGGCCTTGCGCTCGACCGCGCGCCGTTCGCGTTGCGCGCGCGCGAGGAGAAGCCCGGCATCGTCGCCGGCGTTCGCATCGGCATCAGCAAGGCGGTTGAACTGCCGTGGCGCTACGGGCTGAAGGGCTCGAAATTCCTGAGCAAGCCGTTCAAGGCCTGATGCGGAATCGCGCATCGAATCCGAAATCGCGCTTGGCCTTCTCGCTCGACAGAGAGGCGTCGTCTTCCGCGATGTTGTAAATGCCCGGCTTGCCCTTGTTCAGCACCAGCAAGGTTGCCTGTGCAGCTGCATCGATATGGATCGCCGGCGCGCGCGACGGCTTATCGGGCGACCAGGTTCCGGGGCCGTAAAAGAAGCCATAGCGCAGGACGATCCCCTCCGGCATCGCCTGCACCGCGGCTTCGAGCGAGGCGACCGCCGAAACGCTTTGCGCCATCGCGCCTTCGGCCGGCAGCAGCGGGTCGCTTTCGACGCGCGCATCCGCGCCGGGCGCGTAGATGAACGCGATGCTCTGCGCGATCATCCGCCTGACGCCGGCGCTCTGTGCAGCGGCCACAAGGTTGCGCGTGCCGTCGACACGCAGGCGTGCGTTGCGGGCAAGGCCTTCGGCGTATTGCGGGCTGTCGGGAGTAAACGCGAGATCGGTCAGTTGGTGGATGACGGCGTCGGGCCGCGCCGCGCCGACCACGCGCGCAAGTTCCCCGGCGTCGAACACATCGACGACCACAGGTTCGGCGCCGAGACCGGCAATCGCATCGGCTTTCCCGGCGGACCGTGTGGTTCCAACAACCGAATGACCGGCGGCGCGCAACACCGGCGTCAGTCGTCGCCCGATCGCCCCGCCCGCCCCGGCAAAAAAGACTCTCATGACGCACCTGATATAGGTTGCGGCGGGTTCACCGCAACGAGGCTCAGCCGGTGCCCTTGAGCCGCGCGATCGCCTCGGCGAGCTTGGCCTTGCGCGCGACCGCCTCCGCGCGTTTTTCTTTTTCTTCTTCGACGACATCCTCCGGGGCGCGGGCGACGAAATTGGCGTTGCCGAGCTTGGTGTCGACACGGGCAATGTCGGCTTCGGCTTTCTGCATCTCCTTGGCGAGCCGCGCGCGCTCGGCGGCAAGATCGATGACGCCCTTGAGCGGCAACGCCACGACCTCGCCGCGGATCAACAACTGCACAGAGCCGGACGGTGGCGAGGCGGCTGCGGATATATCGGACACGCGCGCAAGTCGCTTGATGAATTCAGCCCAGCGTTCGGCGCGGTCTTGGGTTTCCTTGGACGCGCCGGCGAGCACCAGCGGGATCGCAGCGGTCATGTTCATTTCTGCGCGCATCGAACGCACGGCGGTAATCAAGTCGATGACCCAGCCGATCTCGACTTCGGCCTTGTCGTCGGCAAGGCCTTCGAGCTTCGGCCAAACGCTCAGCGCCAGCAGCGCGTCGCGCTGGCCGGTCACGCCCCACAGTTCCTCGGTGATGAAGGGCATGAATGGATGCAGAAGCTTCAGGATCTCATCGCGCGCCCAGGCCGCCATCGCGCGCGTCTCTTCCTTCGCTTCGGCATCGGCGCCGGTCAAAAGCGGTTTGGACAGTTCGACGTACCAGTCGCAGTAAACATTCCAGACGAAGCGATAGGCCGCGCCGGCGGCGTCGCCGAAAGCATAGGTCTCGATTGCCCGCGTAATTTCGGCCGCCGCCTTCGCCGTCTCATGCGCGATCCAGCGATTGAGCGGCTGCTTTGCCGACCTCGGATCGAAGCCCGGCACTGTTTTCGCTTCGTTGAATTCGACGAAGCGCGCGGCGTTCCACAGCTTGGTCGCAAAATTGCGGTTGTTCTCGACGTCCTGCGGCCCGAGGCGGATGTCGTGGCCCGGATTGACGTTGCGCGCGAGCGTAAAGCGCAGCGCGTCGGCGCCGTACTGGTCGATGACGCCGAGCGGGTCGACCACGTTGCCCTTCGACTTCGACATCTTGGCGCCGGACGCGTCGCGCACCAGGCGGTGGATGTACACGTCGTGAAAGGGAATCTCCTTCATGAAGTGGAGACCCATCATCATCATGCGCGCGACCCAGAAGAAGATGATGTCGAAGCCGGTGACCAGCGCGTTGGTCGGATAAAAGCGCGCAAGCTCCGCCGTCTTTTCCGGCCAGCCCAAGGTCGAGAACGGCCACAGCGCGGAGGAGAACCAGGTGTCGAGCACGTCCTCGTCGCGCCTGAGCTTTACCGGCTTGCTCGTAATGCTTGTCGGCCAGCGCCTGCGCTTCGGCTTCGGTCTCGCGCCACGAAGAATTTTTCGTCCGGCCCGTACCAGGCGGGAATCTGATGGCCCCACCAGAGCTGGCGCGAGATGCACCAGGGCTGGATATTCTCCATCCAGTTGAAATAGGTGTTCGCCCAGTTCTCGGGCACGAACCTGGTCTTGCCCTCGCGCACCGCGGCGATCGCGGGCTTGGTCAGTTCGTGCGCGTTGACGTACCACTGCTCGGTCAGATACGGCTCGATCACGGCGGTGGAACGGTCGCCGTGCGGCACCGCGTGGGTGATGTTTTCGATCTTGTCGACCAGCCCCAGCGCTTCGAGGTCGGCGACGATGCGCTTCCTCGCCTCGTAGCGGTCGAGCCCGCGATATTGCGGCGGGCAGTTCTCGTTCATCTTCGTTTCGGGCGTGAACAGGTTGATCAGGCCGCCGTTGAGCTGGCGCTTGAAATAATCCTGTTCGCGGTGACGCTGCCAGACCTCGAAATCGTTGAAGTCGTGCGCCGCGGTGATCTTGACCGCGCCGCTTCCTTTTTCCGGATCGGGATATTCGTCGCCGATCACCGGGATCAGACGCTCGGCGAGCGGCAGCCGCACCAGCCTGCCGATGAGATGCTTGTAGCGCTCGTCATCGGGACGCACGGCCACCGCGCCGTCGCCGAGCATGGTCTCGGGCCGTGTGGTGGCGATGCAGATATATTTCGACGGATCGTCGGCATAAGGATAGCGGAAGTGCCAGAGGTGGCCCTTCTGCTCGACCTGGATCACTTCGAGATCGGAAATCGCGGTGAGCAGCTTCGGGTCCCAGTTGACCAGCCGCTTGTCCTTGTAGATGAGCCCTTCGCGGTAAAGCTCGACGAATACCTTGACGACGGCGCGCGAGAGCCCCTCGTCCATGGTGAAGCGCTCTCGCGACCAGTCGCAGGACGCACCGAGCCGCTTGAGCTGATTGACAATGGCGCCGCCCGACTCCGCCTTCCATTCCCACACCCGCTCGATGAAGGCCTCGCGGCCCATGGCGCGACGGCCGGGCTGCTGGCGTTCCATCAACTGCCGTTCGACCACCATCTGCGTGGCGATGCCGGCGTGATCGGTGCCCGGCTGCCACAGCACGTCGCGCCCGCGCATGCGCTCGAAGCGCGCCAGGATGTCCTGCAGGGTATTGTTGAGCGCATGGCCCATATGCAATGAGCCGGTGACGTTGGGCGGCGGGATGACGATAGAGTACGCGTCGGCCTCCGCGCGCTCGGGCCGGCCGGCGCGGAAGGCGCCCGCCGCTTCCCACGCGCGGTAGATGCGGTCCTCGACGTCCGCGGGCTGATAGGTCTTGTCGATCATTCGTGGTTCGCTTGCGGAAGAATAGCGCGGTACAAAGCCTCGCCGACCTGCCGGAGTCAACGTTGTCCTCGGAAAAGCCCGCAACCGACCGCGCCCTGGCGCGCGCCATCGGCCTGATGGCGTTCGCAGCCTTCGCCAGCGGCTTTTCGCTGCGCATTTCCGATCCGCTGCTGCCGCAGATCGCGCTCGATTTTTCCACCAGCGTCGGCACCGCCTCGGCGATCGTCACCGCTTACGCGGTTCCCTACGGATTGACGCAGGCCTTCGCCGGAATTCTCGGCGATCGTTTCGGCAAGTGCCAGGCGGTGGCGGCAACCTGCGCCTTCTCCTGCGTGCTGGTGCTGTTGTGCGCGGCTTCCCAATCGCTGCCGCAGTTGACCGCCGCGCGCTTCATCTGCGCGCCGGCCGCAGCGACCATCGTGCCGCTGGGCATGGCCTATGTCGGCGATGTGGTGCCCTACGAGCAGCGTCAGCCGGTACTCGCGCGGTTCCTCGCCGGGCAGATGCTCGGCATGATCGCCGGGCAGATCGCCGGCGGCGTCATCGGCGACCATTTCGGCTGGCGCACGGTTTTTGTCGTGCTCGCCGTCGTCTTTGCCTTTGCCGGTATCGCGCTGGCGAGCCAGTTCGCGTCCAACCCGTGGGTGAAGCCGATGCAGCGGCCGCCCGAACACAAGGCCGGCCTGATCGCGGACTACCGCAAGCTCGCGGCGAGCCGCTGGGCGCGCTTTCTCATCGTCGCGGTGTTCTTCGAAGGCCTGATCTTCTTCGGCGGCTTTACTTACGTCGCCGCCGACATGCACGCGCGCTTCGGCCTGAGTTTTTCCGCGGTCGGACTTGTCGTCGCGGGCTTCGGCGTCGGCAGCCTGCTCTATGCCGTCAGCGTACGCAGGCTGGTGTCGCTGTTGCGCGAGAACGGTCTGGTCATCGGCGGCGGCATCGTGGTGATGCTCGGGTACCTCTCGCTTGCCGGCACGCCGCTATGGGAAGTGGCGCCCATCGCCGTCGCCATGCTCGGCCTCGGCTATTACATGCTGCACAATACGCTGCAGACGCATGCCACGCAGATGCTGCCGGAAGCGCGAGGCACCGGCGTCGCCGGCTTTTCCTCGGCGCTGTTTCTCGGGCAGAGCGCCGGCGTCGCGCTCGCGGCACCGATCGTTGACCGCGCCGGCGCGCAGACCGTGTTCGTGCTGGCGGCGGTGCTGTGGCCGATCCTGGCGATTTGGGTGTTGCGGCAGTTTGCCCGCCGCCGGCAACCGGACTAAGGCCGGCCGCGCGAGACGCGCTCGATCTCGGTGCGCACGATGCGTTCGACCAGACCCGGCAGATTGTCGTCGAGCCAGGCCTTGAGCATCGGACGCAGCATGTCCTTGACCAGATCCTCGATGGTGCGCGCGTTGTTCACCAGCATGGTCTGCGCCAGCGTGCTGAACGCGCTGTCGACTGCCGCACTCGCCGTCGATGAGAGCAGCGAACGCTCGGCAGCGGTCGGCTGGGCGAAGGTGCGCCTCGTCTCTTCCAGCGCCCGGACGGCCGGCGGCTCCGGATCGGGCGGACGGTCGGTGAATATTACGTCGGCGGCGCCGTCGATGGTGCGGAAGGTCGGTGCCGGACCGGGCGACGGAGTTGGCGGGGATGGCGGCGGCGCGGCCATCGCCTCGGTGAGGTCGAGCACATCCGCTGACGGCGCAGCCGGCTTTGGCGCGGGTGGTGGTGCGGCCGGTTTCGCCGGCGCTTCCAGGTCAGCCAGCATGGCGTCAATTTCGCTCTGGTTATTGGCAGCGGGCGGCGGCGCGGCCGGACGCGGCGGCGCGGGCTGTGGCGGCGCCACCGGCCGAAGCGGAGCGGCGGCGGCAGGCGGCGGCGCGGGCTTTGCCGGCGGCGCTTCGGGCGGCTTCGCGGTCTTGCTGGCGTCGTCGTCGGCAATGATGCGTCTGATGGAGGCCAGAATCTCCTCCATCGAGGGCTCTTGGGCCTTTGCCGATTGCGTCATTGCCGAATTCCCGAGCGCTTAGGTCTCAAGGCACTTCCTTGCGCACGCGCCAAAGCGCCGCGCGAATCGCCGTGCACACCCTTTATACGCCACAGGGCCACAGGTGCGGCAGTAGTAGCGCAGGAACCTTAACGAGCTGTGGACACAGAGGCTGGAGGTTACGCCCGACTCCGCGGCGTTCAGGCGAAGCGAATCAGCGTCCGGAGGGGGTGCGCACGCCGACCCAACTGTCGCGCACCTGGTGGTAGTGAACCACGGGATTGTAGACCGGGACTGCGAGCCCCAGCACCTGCGGCGAGAGCCGGCCGACCGAGGCCAGCAGCGTGTACGAGGCAACCACCCGGTCATGTTGGGCTGTGACCAGCGCTACGCGGGCATTCACCAGCACCTGCTGGGCATTGAGCACGTCGAGCGTGGTGCGCTGGCCGACCCGGGCTTCCTCGCGCACGCCATTGAGAGCGATTTCCGAAGAGGTCACCTGTGCCTGCGTCGCCTCGATATTCGCCTTGGCGGCGTCGAGCTGACCCCACGACTGCACCACGTTCTGACGCGCCTGGTCGCGGGCGGTGTCGAGATCGATGCGCTTCTGTCCCAACGTCTCCTTGGCCTGACGGATCGTCGCATATTCGGCGCCGCCCTGATAAATCGGCACGCTGAGCTGGCCGAGCACGGAGGCAGTGTAGCTTTGGTAGGTGTTGAGGCCCGAAGGGCTCATGAAGTTCTGCTGGAAATTGCCTTGCAGCGAGATGGTGGGCGCGAGCGCGCCCTCGGCGACTTTGACCGTTTGTTCGGCGACATCGACGTTGTATTGCGCGGTCGTCACCGTCGGATGGGTGGCGCTGCCGATCGCGATCGCATCGTTGACTTTGGTGGGCGAGAAACGATCGACGGGCGTGCCCGGCGCGAGCTTGCCCGGATCGACGCCGATCACCTGCCGGTAGGTTGCGAGCGAGGCGGTGTAAGTCGCTTGCGCACTCAGAACCTGTGAGCGGCCGGCGGCCAGACTTGATTCCGATTGCGCGACGTCGGTGCGCGTCACCTCGCCGACATTGAAGCGGTCGCGGGTCTGGCGCAACTGTTCCTGCAGCACTTCAACGTTGCGCCGCTGCAGGTCGAGGATGGCGCTGTCACGCAGCAGGTTCATGTAGGCGGTGGCCGCGCTGAGCAGCACCGTTTGCTCGGTGCTGCGCAAGGTTTCGCGCGCGGCGAAGACCTGGCTCTCGGCGGCGCGGGTGCGGTTGGCGGTCTGAAAGCCGTTGTACAGCGTCTGCGAGATCGTCGCGCCGGCCCCGTAAGGCGCGTTATAGCCGCTCTGCGTGAGATAATTGGTCGGGGTCCCCGGCACGATGCCGCTGGTCTTCGCAGTCGACGACAAAGACTGTTCGCCGCCCGACGCATTGATGGTGACCTTGGGGCGGTAGCCGGACAGAGCGACTGGAACGTTTTCGTCGGTCGCGCGCACCACGGCACGCTGCGAATTCAGCGTCGGATTGTTCTGGTAGGCCTGCACCAGAGCCGTCTCGAGGCTGTCCGCCTGCGCCGGCGCGGCAAACGGCAAGGCGACGGCCGATGCCACCGCAGCGGCCGCGAACCCACGGAACCAAAAACGACGATGCCGACGCAACATTTTAATCCTGACCGAGACCTGCAACTGACCGAAGCGCGGCCCGTATGAGCCGACTCTTGAAATGGAAACCGCACCATAGGCCGGGGGAGCCGAGGGTTAAAACCCTTCCGCCGAGTTGCACCCACAAATTGCTCAAGTTTGAGGATTCCTTGCCACGCCTGAAGGACTTATGGAGGTATTTAGAAGGCGAAAACCGGCTGCCTGGCAAAACCGGGCAACAATGGGGCAGCCGCATCGAACAGCGGGCGGCCGCCGAAGTCATCGCCGCTGCGGCGGTAAACCATCGCCTTGGCGCCGGGGCCGGCGCCGAGCACACAGAGCAGACGGCCACTGTCCTTGAGTTGGCGGCAAAGCGTTAGCGGCACAATTTCCGTCGCGCCCTCGAGCAGGATCACGTCATAGGGTGCCGCCCCCTCCCAGCCCGCCGCATTTGGCCCGGTCACCGGCGTCACATTGGCAAGCCCGGCAAGTGCCGAACTGGCCAAGGCCGCAAGTTTTTTGTCCTCTTCCAACGCGACGACGCTGCCGCCAACCTGGGCCAGCACCGCCGCGCCATAGCCGGTGGCGCAGGCCGCATCGAGCACATGATCGGTGGGGTCGATATCCGCCGCCTGGATAAGTTTGGCCAGCACCATCGGCTTGAGCAGACAGCGGCCGCCACCGAGCGGCAGATCGAGGTCGAGATAGGCAAGCCCCGCCGAGGCCGGCGGCACAAAGCGCTCGCGCGCAATCTCCAGCATGGCGGAAATGATGCGCAGGTCGGTGACGTCAGCGGTGCGGACTTGCCCGTCGACCATATTCTGGCGCGCTGCGGCAACGTCGGTCATCGCGTGTCCTGTGGAACCCTTTGCAAAGCGCCGCTTTTGTAGCGGCAACCTCACGCACAAGGCAAGCAAGCCGCTTCAAGTTGTAGCTTAGCCCTTCCTCCTATATAGGCTTTTTGCGCTTGGGCTTGTTTGGTTCGGCGACAGGGGCCACGTGGCGGAGTGGTTACGCAGAGGACTGCAAATCCTTGCACGCCGGTTCGATTCCGGCCGTGGCCTCCAGCCGGCTTCCTTCATGGTGCGGCTTTCGTAGCGCCCACGGCAACCCAAGGCCTTCACACTTTGCAAAGCCATTTCGGCTTTGTTATAGGCGCGGGGCCCACGAAAACGGCCTTTTCCTCGGTAGCTCAGCGGTAGAGCGTTCGACTGTTAATCGAAATGTCGCTGGTTCGATCCCAGCCCGAGGAGCCAGCCGTTTCAGCGTCTTAGTGCAAAGTCTTCGTCCCATTTCGTAATAGGCCCGGACGACCGCTATGGCGCTGCCGTGCGCTCCTCCGCTAAAAACCGCCCGATGGCGCCCCTGACCAGCCCGCTCACCACCGATCTCTACGAACTCAACATGATCCAGGCCTACCTGGATCGCGGCGAGGACAAGGAGGCGGTGTTTGAATTCTTCGTCCGCCGCCTGCCGGAGCGGCGCGGATTTCTGCTCGCCGCCGGCCTCGAGGACGCGCTCGTTTTTCTCGAAACACTGCAATTTTCCGCGGCCGATATCGACTGGCTCAAAGGTACCAAGCGTTTCCGCAAAAACCTTCTGGATTACCTCGCGGCGCTTCGCTTCACCGGCGACGTGCATGCGGTCCCCGAAGGCACCGCCTGCTTTCCCAACGAACCGCTCATCCGCATCACCGCGCCGCTGCCGCAGGCGCAACTCGTCGAGACGCGGCTGATCAACATTCTTCATTACCAGACGCTTATCGCCTCGAAGGCGGCGCGCATGGTGCTTGCGGCGCCCGGCAAAATTCTCTCCGACTTCGGCCTGCGCACCGCGCACGGCGCCGAAGCCGGACTGTTCTCGGCGCGGGCGAGTTACATCGCCGGCTTTGCCGGCGCCGCCAACGTTCTCGCCGGCGAGCGCTACGGAGTGCCGATCGTCGGCACCATGGCGCATTCGTTCGTGCAGGTGCACGACGACGAGATGCAGGCCTTCGACGATTTCGCCCGGGCGCGGCCGGACGGCATCATTTTGCTGATCGACACCTACGACACCGAGGAAGGCGCCCGCAAAGTCGTCGCCCTGGCGCCCAGGCTCAAGGCCGACGGCATATCGATCCGTGGCGTGCGCATCGACAGCGGCGATCTGATCGCAATGGCGCGCAAGGTGCGGGCGATCCTCGACGCCGGCGGGCTAAAGGACGTGATCATTCTCGTCAGCGGCGGCATCAACGAAGACGTGCTGCAAGGCATGATGCGGGCCAATGCGCCGATCGACGGCTTCGGCATCGGCGTCAACCTTGCCGCGTCCGTCGACGTGCCTGCGCTCGATTGCGCCTACAAGCTGCAGGAATATGGCGGCAAGCCGAAGCGCAAATTGTCGGAGGGCAAGGCGACCTGGCCCGGCCGCAAGCAGGTCTGGCGCACTTACGACACGCAAGGCCGCATGATGGTCGATATTCTCACCATCGAGGGCGACAAGCAGCCGGGCGAACCGCTGATTGTGCCAGTCATGCGCGGCGGCAAGCGCATCGCACCGGCGCCCGGCTTGGTGCAAATTCGTGAGCATGCGGCGCGCGAACTCGCTCGTCTGCCCCCGCCGCTGACGCAGCTGCAGACGGTCGCGCACTTCACGGTCGCCGTCTCCGACGCACTCGAATCTCTTGTCGAGACGATGGACGCGGCGAAACGCAGCGGCAAATCCTAGGCGCGGGCGCCCGCTTTATTCCAGCCGCGGCCGCCTTCGGCGTAGATCTCGTGGCCTTTATCGGTGACGACCACGGTGTCCTCGAGCTTGATGAAGCCGCGCGCCGGATGCATCAGCGTGGTTTCCACCGACACCACCTCGCCCGCTTCCAGCGGCAGCTCGGCGTCGGGCGCTGGATATGGCACCGGCCCGCGATTGGTGAGCCGCGGCCGCTCGTGGCTGACCAGACCCATGCCGTGGGCGAGAAATTCCAGATGATTGTGGTGTTTGGACTTGTTGAGCAGCGGCTTGGCGCCGGCATAAATCTCGGAGCCCATGGCGCCGGCCTTGATCGGCCGCATCGCCGCGCGCTGGATGCTCTCGATCTCGCCGAGGAGATCGACCAGTTCGGCGTCCGGCTCGCCCTGGATCGCCATGCGGCAGATGTCGCCGATATAGCCCTTGTAGTTGCCGCCCGAGTCGATCGACATGATCTCGCCCTTCTCCCATCGCTGCTCGGAGGGCGCACGGTTCATGCTGGTGCCGGCGGTGATCAGGCAATATTCGAATGTCAGTCCGCGGTTGGTTTCCTCGCGGCGCAACGCTTCGACCACTTCGGCCTTGGTCGTACCGGGCGCGCTTGTCGCGATCACGGCCTGCATTGACGCCAGCACCGCATCCGAGGCGGTCTTCAGCTTAGCCAATTCGTCCGGCGATTTTTTCAGCCGCTGGCGTTCGAGCACGAACAGCGCATCGACCCATTCCGCGTCGGGAAAGGCTTCGCGCAGTACGATTGAGGCGTCATAGGGCAGAAAGCCAAACTCGGTGGCAATGCGTTTTGCCTTGATGCCGGACTTCTTGATGTGATCGACCGCCTTCTGCATGGCATCGACCGAGCCCCATGTGTTGGTCTGAGTTTCGGGTGTCCACATCGGATTGACGTCGCGCTGGAATTTCTCCAGCCGGTGGCCGATAAACGCAGCCTTCTCCGGCGCGGCCTTGGGATATACGAGCACCGGCAGATATCGGGTGACGCCGGTCGCATCCATGTAGTCGAAGAAATCGGCGCGATGCCCGCCAAGCAGATACTGCACGTTATGTTTGGAGGTGGCGATCACCACGTCGATGCCGGCCTCGTCCATCAGCCGGTCGAGACGGGTATGATCAAACGGAATCTTCAGGCCACTCGGCCGCTGCGCGATGTTCATATCGGACCCTTGCGCGTTTCCCGGATATTGCTCGGCGTTTAAGCCGCAGCGTAGGCCCAGAGTTCCTTGCTCGCAAGCCGGGCCCCTTCGCTGAGCGCCTCCAGCTTGGCCCACATGACCGACGGATGCACGCGGCGGTGGAACGGCCCCTGGGCAAAGCCGCAATCGGTGCCGGCAATGATATTTTCCCGGCCGACGATCTTTGCAAGGCGCACGATGCGTTCGGCGACGAGCTCGGGGTGTTCCACCACATTGGTGGCATGGCTGATGACGCCGGGAATCAGCACCTGCCCGGTCCCGAGCTTGGCGGTTTCCCACACTTTCCACTCGTGCTCGTGACGCGGGTTGGCGCCCTCGATCACATAGGCGCCGACCTTCACCTTGAGGATGAGATCGACGATATCCTTGAGCGGGACATCGGTGGTGTGCGGGCCGGGCCAACTGCCCCAGCAGACATGGTAGCGGATGCGATCGGCCGGCAGCCCCTCGATGGCGTGGTTGATGATGTCGACCTGCTTTGCCAGCCAGCGCCGGTAGTCTGCAAACGTCGCCGGCGGCACCATGCGGTCGTAAGTCACCGCGTTGCGCGCATCGTCGAGCTGCACGAGAAAGCCGGCATCGACGATCATCTTGTATTCGGTGCGCATTGCCTCGGCGATCGCGGCTTGGAGTTCGTCCTCGGACTTGTAATATTCGTTCTTGCGGTCGGGGATCACGCTCGCCGGCGCCGCGACCGGGAGAAACGCTTCTTCCACCTTCACGGTCTTGAGCGCGGCTTTGAAGTTGTCGATGTCGCGCTGCAGCTCGGCCTGGCCAGTGTAGCGGACCGGCCCGACGCAAATGGCTTCGGTCGTAGTGGCGACGCCGTTATGGGCATCGAGCTCGGCGTAGAACGCGGCGAACTTCGCGCGGTCTGCGCCGCGCTTGAACGGATTGGCGGCCTCGTCCTTGATCGGACGCCGCTCGAAACCCGAAAGGCGTTCGAGCGCGTACTGCGACCAGGATATGGATTTGCCGAATTCCCCGTCGCTCGGCACATCGACGCCCACCGCGGCCTGCTGGCGCATCACTTCGGCGACGAACTCAGTCAGGCATTTTCTATACGCGTTCTGGTCGTAGGGCTTGCCGGCCTGCTTGGCGCGCAGGAACTCCTGCAAGACCGGCGGCCGTATCAGGCTGCCAACGTGCGTGGTGAGGATGCGATCGGTGCTGCGTTTCATGGCGGTCTCTACACCTTGGCGACACCGATCAACTGTTCAAGCTTGGCCGGGTCGTTGCGCAGGGTATCGCTTTTGCCGTCAAAGACGATGCGTCCACGGTCCATCACGACCGCGCGCGGTGCGATGTCGAGCGCGAGCCGCGAATTCTGCTCGACCAGCAGGGTCGTAAGCCCGCCACCGGCCGTGAGCCGCTTCACCGCCCGCGCCAATTCCTCGACGATCACCGGGGCAAGTCCTTCCGAGGGTTCATCCATCAGCAGCACGGTCGGATTGCCGATCAAAGCGCGCCCGATCGCCAGCATCTGCTGCTCGCCGCCGGAAAGCTGATTGCCGCGGTTGCCGGCGCGCTCCGAAAGGCGCGGGAACAACTCGAACACGGACTTTGCCGTCCATTGGCCTGCCCGCGCCGCCACCTCAAGGTTCTCCATGACGCTGAGCGAAGGAAATATTTCGCGCTCCTGCGGTACCAGCCCAAGCCCGGCGCCGACCCGCCGGTAGGTCGCGAGCGCAACGATGTCCTTGCCGTGGAGACGGATCGCGCCGTTGTGCAACGTCGTGTGGCCCATGACCGTGGACAGCAACGTCGACTTGCCGACGCCGTTGCGGCCGATAATCGACACCGTCTCGCCGGCGCCGATCGTCAGGTCGACATCCTCCAGCACCATGGTCTCGCCGTAACCGGCGCAGACCTTGTCGAGTTCGAGCGCGCGCTCAGCCATGGCGCACCTTATGGCCCTCTTGGCCGAGATAGACCGCGCGCACCTCCTCGTTGGCCATGATCTCCGCCGGCGTGCCTTGCGTGAGCACGGCGCCCTGCACCAGCACCGTGATCTCCTTGGCAAAGCGCATCACCACGTCCATGTCATGTTCGATAATCAGGATGGCGATGTGGGGGTCGAGGCTCGCCATGACATCCAGGATGAGATGGCTTTCCGATGACGGCACGCCGGCGGCGGGCTCGTCGAGCAGCAGCACGCGCGGGCGCTGCGCCAGCGCGATGGCAATTTCCACCAGACGCTGGCGGCCATAGGGCAACTCGCGCACCAGCTTGAGTGCGTCACCGACCAGGCGAAGCGAATCGAGATGTTGGAGCGCCTCCTCGAGAACGGCTCGATTGGAGCCGGTCGCGCGCCACAGGTTGTTGGCGTGGCCATCGCGCTCGCTGATCGCCATGCCGACATTTTCCAGCACCGAGAGGCCGCGGAACAACTGATTGATCTGGAACGTGCGTGCCAGCCCGCGGCGCGCCCGCTGCGCCTGCGAGGTCCTGGTGATGTCTTCGCCGTTGAGCAGCACCCGGCCAGACGACGGCTTGAGCACGCCGGTAATGAGATTGACCAATGTGGTCTTGCCGGCGCCGTTGGGGCCGATCAGGGCGCAGCGTGCGCCGCGCTCGAGCACAAGATCGACGTCGTGAGTCACCTGCAGCGCACCAAAGCTGCGGTTGAGGCGCTCCACCTGCAGGGCCGCGCTCACGGCCTCCTCCGCGTGAAATACCCGCCGCTGTCTTCGATCAGACCAAGCAGCCCGCGCCGCGCAAACAGCACGGCCAAAACGAGCATGAGGCCAATGCCGAACTGCCAGAAGGTGGGGGACAGTTTCGAGAGCTTGTCTTCGAGCACCATGTAGACCACGGCGCCGACGAAGGCGCCGTAGAGGCGGCCGGTACCGCCGAGAATCAGCATCACCATGACCTTGGCGGAACTATCGAAGTCGAAAACCGTCAGCGTCACGTAGGCGTTGGTTTGCGTGAAGAGCGCGCCGGCAATCCCGGCAATGCCGGCGGCTATGGAGTAGACGGTGACCAGGCGGCGGTGCACCGGCGAGCCGATCGCGTGCATGCGCCGCACGTTTTCGCGGATGCCGGTGAGCGCCTGCCCGAACGGCGAATAGACGATGCGCCGCACGAAATAAAAGACGATCGCCAGCACCGCGAGCACATAGAGATAGTTGGTGTGGCCATAGAGGTCGTAGTCGAAAACGCCGAGCAGCGGCTTGAATTCGAGCCCCGGCAGTCCGTCGTAACCGCCGGTGAGGTCGGAACGAAGATTACCGGATTCCTGCAACATCGCGGCGAAGGCGATGGTCAGCATCAGCAGCGTCAGCCCACGATAGCGCAGGATAAACCAGCCGACCACGGCACCGGCCAGCGCCGCGACGAGGCCGGCGGCAATGATCCCGCTGATCGGTTCGATCCAGCCGAGGCGCAGCGAACCGAGTGCCACGGTATAGGCCCCGACGCCAAAGAAAGCGGCGTGCCCCAGCGTGACGATGCCCGCGTAGCCGAGGATGAGATCGAGCGAGAGTGCAAAGAGCACCATCACCAGCACCTGGCTGCCGAAGGTCATGCGCTCGGGAAATAAGAAAAAGCAGGCCAACGCGATCAGCCAGGGCAGCGCCTCGGGCCAGCGGAAATAGTGGCGCCGCGCCAGATAATTGGCCGCCGCCTGGGCGGGCGTGACGCTGCCGCGCATGCTCTCATTCGCGGCCATAGAAACCCGCCGGCTTGATCAGGAGCACGATCACCGTGATGACGTATATGAAGAGGTTGCCGGCGACCGGAAATGCGTATTTGCCGCCGGTGTCGAGGATGCCGATGACCAGCGCCGCGAGCAGCGTGCCCTTGAGGCTGCCGAGGCCGCCGACGGCGACGACGATCAGAAACAGCACCAGGTAAAGTACGGCGAAACTCGGGGTCAGCCCGAACAACTGGATGGCGAGGCCGCCGCCGAGCGCGGCGAGGCCAGAGCCGAGCGCGAACGTCAAAGTGAACAACCGATCGACATTGATGCCGACCGATTCAGCCATGCGCCGGTTATCGACCGCGGCGCGGATCTTGGCACCGACATTCGTGCGCTCGAACCCGTACCAGAGCACGGCGATGAGCACGGCGCCGACCGCGATAAGAAAGGCGCGGTAGCTAGGGAACGCGCGGAAGCCGAGATTGACGTCCCCTTCAAGCCAACCCGGCAACGGTACCGACTTCGGGATCGGTCCGTAGAAATACGTGAACGTCGCAATCGACATGAACGCGAGGCCGATGGTGAGCAGCACCTGCTCGAGATCGGTCGATTTGTAGAGGCGGCGGTAGAGATAGCGCTCGAACGGCACGCTGACGACGCCGACGGCGACCGCAGCGATGATCAGCGAGGGAACAAAGCCGACGCCGAGCGTGCGGGTCAGCGTCACCACAAAAAAACCGCCGCACATTGCAAAGGCGCCATGCGCGAGATTGACAAAGCCCATCAGCCCCATGGTGACCGAAAGGCCCACCGAGGTGATGAACAGAAACATGGCATAGGCCAGGCCGTCGAACAGGATGCTGACGGCAATCTTGGCGAATTGCGGCACGAGCCCCACCCCGACGATACGAAAACGCCGCCGCGCCTGTTATGCGCGGCGGCGCCAGTTCAAGTCAAATGAACCCGGACGATCAGCTGCCGCAGCGGCCGATCTTGAGCTCCTTGCATTCGTCCTTGACGGCCTTGGTCGTGCCGAGAACCTTCTCGCCGAGCTTGCCGTCGGGCTTCTTGTAGACTTCGAGCGCATGCTCATCCTGCACGATGTCGCGCGTCGCCGGGTCAATCATCACATAACCGCGCGGTCCGTCGGTCGACCAGCCCTTCATGGCGTCGACGACCTTGGCGCCGTCGCTGAGATCGCCCTTGAGCTTCTTAATCGTATCGAAAATAGCATGCATGGTGTCCCAACCGGCCGCCGACATGAAGTCGGGATAAGAGTCGGCGCCGTAGGCCGCATGCCATTCCTTGTTGAAGGCCTTGTTCTGCGCGTTGTCGAGATCGACCGCGTAGTGCCCCATGACGATGGTGCCGACGGCGGCGTCGCCCATGTCCTGCAGCTTGTTGTCGGGGATCAAGTCCATCGGGCCGATCAGCTTGATGCCGGCCTTGCGCAAGCCGAGCTCGCCGTAGGCCTTCATCACGCCGGTCGCGTGCGCACCGGACGGAATAAAGACGTACATGCAGTCCGGCTTCTCGTCCTTGATCTTCTGGAAGAACGGCGTGAAGTCCGGCACCTGAACCGGCGAACCGAGCGGGATCGAGTCTACGATCTTGCCGCCGGCTTTCTCGAAGCCGGTCTTGAACGCTTCGGTCGAATCCTTGCCCGGCGGGAAGTCGGTGTAGGCCATCGCCACCGTCTTGCAGCCGATCTTGTTGAAGGCATAGCCGCCCATCGGGTAAGCCGGGTGCCACATGCTGAATGACAACCGCACGATGTACGGCGACAGATTGGTGATCCAGGCGGTGCCGGCATTGGCAATCACCATCGGCACCTTGGCCTGGGTGACGACCGGAGCGAGCGCGATCGCCGAGGGAGAGAACACAAAGCCGGCGAGGAGCTGAACCTTGTCGTTAGTAATGAGCTCGGTGGCGACTGTCTTGGCGACGGCGCCGGTCGGCGGACCCTCGTCGCGCTTGACCAATTCGACCTTGTAGGGCGCGATGTCCTTGGCGTGCAGCTTGACGTAGAGATCGAAGGCCTTGTCGACCTGATGTCCGAGGTCGGCGTTGGCGCCGCTGAATGGCAATACGACGCCGACCTTGACGGTTTGCGCCTGGGCGGCTCCGCCCAACATCAGGGCCAGGGCCGCGGCCCCCAAGCATCGCAAATATTTCATCTCGTTCTCCCTAGACTGTTGAACTAGTTTGGAATCCCACTAGTCCAGGAGCCATTTTTTGGCCCACTGGCGGTAAAGTGGACTAAATCGCGCGGCAAGGTCAATTGCTGAAAGGCGGGATTTCTCGTGCGCCGGCGGCGCGTTGGGCAATCAACCGCGGTTTCGGAAAAAATCTAGGCCGCGGTCCTGGCGGACACCGGGGCGGCGGGCGCCTGCTTGCCGTCTTTTTGCTGCATCACCAGTTCAAGGGACGCAACCTCGACCCGGTTACGCCCACGCTCCTTGGCGTAATAAAGAGCCTGGTCGGCCTGTGCCAAAAGTTGCGGCACATCGAGCAGTGCCTCCTGGCAGTGCACCAAGCCTATGCTGACCGTGGCGCCAACCGGACGGCTGTCGACTTCGAGCGAGGCTTGGGCAAAGCTTTCGCGGATCCGTTCGGCCACCGCCATGGCCTTGTCGCGGTTGGTATCATAAAGGACGGCGGCAAATTCCTCACCGCCGAGCCGGCCGATCAGATCGCTTGAGCGTATCGATTGGCGCGCGGTCTCACTGAACAGTTCCAGCACACGGTCGCCCAGCGCGTGGCCAAAACGGTCGTTGATCGACTTGAAGTGGTCGAGATCGATGACCAGCACGGCGGTCGGCCGCGGATCGGCAATGTGGCGCTTGGCGATCAGCGCGGCCTCCTGCAGGAACGAACGGCGGTTGGCGATGCCGGTCAACGGATCGACCATGGCTGCGGTACGGTGGCGCAATTCCGTGCGCTCCTTCGCCATGGCCAACAGGATAAAGGCAATGGAGATCGTGAACAGCAACGCTTCGAAGCTCAACACCGTGAGCCAGACGCTGCCATACACTTGGCTGGTGACCGACCACGGCAGCACCGCGACCAGCGGCGTGCGCAGCAGAAACAGCGCGCCGTGCGCAAACAGCATGAAGATCGCCGGCCAGCGCGATACCAGTTGCTCGTCGCGGCCGCGCCAGAATTCGAATGCGGTTAGCCAGGTGTAGGTGGTGATGATGCCGGAGGCGATAAGCACGCGCGCATCCACCGCTTCGGCAAGGATTGGCAGGCGGCAGATCAGCAGCCACAGCACCGCGCCGGTCACCATGTAGACCGGCTCTGCCGGGCGGCCGTCGAAGACGCGTGCACCGGTCCAGGTCACCGCGAAAGCGGTGAACAGCATGGCATTGGCAAGATCGATGGAAATGAGATCGGGCACGCTGCCATACATGCCGAACAGCACGACCGAAGCCGCCCGCAGCAGGTGCGCAAAGCCCCACCAGGCGACAGCCTTGATCGAGGTGTTCTGTACCCAGGCAAACAGCAACAGCAGGCCGAGGATAGCCTCGACGTAAATCGTCACCATAAAGAGTGTGTTGACGTCGAGATTTATCGCGCCATTCGAGCCCGTTTATGCCCCGGGGCCGCGGTTTTCCTGGGTCCCCACCCTTCGAGTTAAGGCCAACGCGGGCAAACAAGTGGTGAAGAGAGCCTGATACCGAACGGCAATGCGCCGTTATGGTTTCGAGGACCTTTCCAGACCGCCGCGCCCTTGAAATACCGGTGTCGGGAGCGGATATCGGAGGGCTAAACTCCACTGTCTGCTTCCTTCCAGCGCCTCGGCCCCGATATGCAAATTCGCGACGGTATAATTGACGCCATCGGCCACACCCCGCTGATCAAGCTCGAGCGCGCCTCGGAAGCGACCGGCTGCACTATTCTGGGCAAGGCCGAGTTCATGAATCCGGGCGGTTCGGTCAAGGATCGCGCCGGGCGGCAGATGATTATGGAGGCC
Organism: uncultured Alphaproteobacteria bacterium; assembly: GCA_963738915.1. Classification (GTDB taxonomy): domain Bacteria; phylum Pseudomonadota; class Alphaproteobacteria; order Rhizobiales; family Xanthobacteraceae; genus Pseudolabrys. The sequence goes on along the minus strand of CAVTYO010000009.1, from coordinate 276,670 downwards.
GAGGCGCGCGGCGAATTGCGCCCGGGTGGATTGGTTGTGGAAGCAACCGCCGGCAACACCGGCATCGGACTGGCGCTGGTCGCCAATGCGCGCGGCTACCGCACGCTCATCGTCATACCCAATACCCAGAGCCAGGAAAAGAAAGACGCGTTGCGCTTGAGCGGCGCCGAACTCATCGAAGTCCCGGCCCTGCCTTACAGCAATCCGAACAACTATCAACACGTCGGCCGCCGCATTGCCGAGCAGCTCAAGAAGACCGAGAAGAACGGCGCCATCTTCGCCGATCAGTGGAATAATCTCGACAACAGCAAGGCTCATTATGTGTCGACCGGTCCGGAAATCTGGCAACAGACCGGCGGCAAGATCGACGGCTTCATTTGCTCCGTCGGCACCGGGGGCACGATCGCCGGCGTCTCAAGCTACTTGCGCGAAAAGAAGCGAGACATCGTGATCGGGCTTGCCGATCCGCACGGCGCGGCGATGTATAATTTGTTCGCGCACGGCGCGGCCAAGCTCAGCGAAGGCTCCTCGATCACCGAAGGCATCGGCCTTGGCCGTGTCACCCCGATCATCGCCGGCCTCAAAGTGGACAAGCCGTATCTCATTGCCGACGAGGAGGCCGTGCCGCTGATTTTCGATCTGCTCGAGCATGAGGGCCTCTGCGTCGGCGGATCGTCCGGCATCAATATCGCCGGGGCGATTCGTTTGGCCAAGGAGCTGGGTGCTGGCCACACCATCGTGACTGTGTTATGTGATCAGGGGAACCGCTATCAGTCGAAGCTGTTTGATCCAGCCTTCTTGCGATCGAAGAAGCTGCCGGTACCAGCCTGGCTCGAGCGCAAGTCGGCAATTTCGATACCGTTCGAAAGAACCTGAGTTGGAGATGCCGACCGAGTGTCTTTTCCATGAGGACGCGTATTTGCAGAGCTGCGAGGCGCGCGTCGTCGCGCTGACGGAGCAGAACAATATTGTTCTCGATCGAACCGTTTTTTACGCAACCTCCGGCGGGCAGCCTGGCGACAGCGGCGCGCTGATCAGCGCGTCCGGCGCACGCATTCCGATTTCGACTGCGATTTTTACCGACTCCATCAAGACCGAGATCGCGCACGTGCCGGAGCCCGGGTCGCATCCCCTCGCGGTCGGCGACCAAGTCGTCGCCACAATCGACTGGGACAGGCGTTATTCGCGGATGCGCGTGCACACCGGGCTGCACCTTCTTTCCGCGGCGTTGCCGCACGCGGTCACGGGCGGTTCGGTTGGCGACGGCGAAGGCCGCCTGGATTTCGATATTCCTGACGCCGGCCTCGACAAGGAGGTCATCGCCGCGAGGCTCAGCGACATGATCGCCGCCGATGCGCCGGTCACGCACCGCTGGATCAGCGACGCTGAGCTTGAGGCCAATCCTGGGCTGGTCAAGACCATGTCAGTCAGTCCACCGAAAGGCAGCGGCCGCGTGCGCCTGATCCTGATCGCGGGGCTTGACCTGCAACCCTGCGGCGGCACGCATGTGCGCTCGACCGGCGAGATTGGACCGATCCGGGTCACCCAGATCGAGAAGAAGGGCAAACAAAACCGCCGGGTGCGGCTCGCTTTGGCTTGAGACCTTGGTTCCGTCGCTGCCTTTACATGCACGGAACGTTCGGGCGATGCTGCGCATTGACTCAATCGACAGGCCGGAGCGTATGAATATTTCCGCAAATCCGAAATCCACCAGTCCGGCTCCCGCAAGCCGGTGGCTCAAATCGACCGAATGGCTCGCGACCCAGCTTGGCAAGCCCGCTGTCGTTGTCGTTGACGGCTCATATTATCTGTCGACGCAAAACCGCGATGCCGCCGCCGAATATCGGAGCGCGCATATCCCCGGAGCCGTCTTCTTCGACATCAACGCCATCGCCGACGCGTCCACCGACCTGCCGCACATGCTCCCGGGGCCGGACCAGTTCGCCCAAGCGGTCGGCGCGCTTGGCATCGCCGACACCGACACCATCGTCGTCTATGACGGGCTCGGGCTTTTTTCCGCGCCGCGCGTGTGGTGGACCTTCCGCATTTTCGGCGCCAAAAATGTTTTCATTCTCGATGGCGGCATGCCGGCATGGAAAGCCGAGGGACGGCCCGTGGAATCCGGGGACGTCAAGCGGTCGCCTCGGCGGTTCAAGGCCGAGATGAATACCGGCGCCGTCGCCATGGTGTCCGACGTGCAGATGGCGCTCAACAACAGCGAGCAAGTGGTCGACGCGCGATCGGCCGGCCGCTTTGCCGGGAAGGAAGCCGAGCCGCGCCCGGGTCTGCGCGGCGGCCATATGCCGGGGGCACGCAATGTGCCCTCCTCCGAACTCGTCGAGAACGGCCGGCTGGTGTCGCCCGACCGAATTGCGCAAGCGTTCAAGAAAGCCGGCGTCGACACCGACCAGCCGGTGATCACAAGTTGCGGGTCCGGCGTTACCGCCGTGATCCTTGCCCTTGGGCTGGATGCGCTCGGCAAGCCGCTGCCGCGTGTTTATGACGGATCATGGACGGAATGGGGAGGCCGCGCCGATTTGCCGGCCGTAAAGGACTAGTTGCGAACTCATTGCGACCCGCCCTGTCGGCGCCGTAAATTGCCTGGAAGAATTCATTTCGCGAGGGCCGATGATCTTCCGCCAGCTCTTTGACAGCGTTTCCGGCACCTACTCCTACCTGCTGGCGAGCCGCGCTGGCGGTGAGGCGCTGATCATCGATCCGGTGCTGGAGAAGGTCGACCGCTACCTGCAATTGGTCCGCGAACTCGACCTCCGGCTGGTAAAAGCCGTCGACACGCACCTGCATGCCGATCACATCACCGGCCTCGGGGCTTTGCGCGACCGCACCCACTGCATCACGGTCATGGGCGAGAACACCAAGGCCGATGTGGTGTCGATGCGCCTGGCGGAGGGCGACAAGCTCGCCATCGAAGGCGTCAGCATGGGCGTGCTCTATACACCGGGGCACACCGATGATTCCTACAGTTTCCTGATGGGCGACCGCGTGTTCACCGGTGACACGCTGCTGATCCGCGGCACCGGGCGCACGGACTTCCAGAACGGCGACGCCCGCATGCAATATGAATCGTTGTTCGGCAAGCTGCTGCGCCTGCCGGAGCAGACCCTGGTCTTTCCCGCGCACGACTACAAAGGCGACACCGTCTCCACTATCGGCGAGGAAAAGCGCAATAATCCACGCCTGCAGGTCAAGTCGATGGAGGAATACGTGGCGCTGATGGCGAGCCTGCATCTGCCCAATCCGAAGATGATGGACGTCGCGGTGCCCTCGAACATGAAGATCGGCCTGCACCAGCACGACGTCGCGCTGCGCGGCTGGGCACTCGATGCACCCGCGGCGATCAAACTGCTCGGCCGGGCCGACGTCGCCTTCGTCGACCTGCGCGAAACAAACGAGCGCGAAAAGCACGGCAGTATTCCCGGTGCGCTGCATGCGCCATACGGCGAATTACAGGACAATATCGGCGCCGGCGGCATGCTGCGTGAACTGGCGAGGTCAACCGACAAGCGCGTGGTTTTTTATTGCGCCTTCGGCGAGCGTTCGGCCATGGCGGTGCAGGCAGCGCAGGATGCCGGGCTGTTGAGCGCGGTGCACGTCGAAGGCGGAATCGACGCCTGGAAAAAGGCGGGCGGCGCGCTGGCGCACTAACTCAGTTGTGCAGGATCTGGCTCAGGAACAGCTTGGTCCGCTCGTGCTTGGGATGCGCGAAGAATTCCTTGGGCTCGTTCACCTCGACGATCTGTCCCGCATCCATGAAGACGACGCGATTGGCCACCTGACGCGCAAAGCCCATTTCATGGGTGACGCAGAGCATGGTCATGCCTTCCTCGGCGAGACTGACCATAGTGTCGAGCACCTCCTTCACCATTTCCGGGTCAAGCGCCGAGGTCGGTTCGTCGAACAGCATGATCTTTGGATTCATGCAGAGCGAGCGGGCAATCGCCACGCGCTGCTGCTGGCCGCCTGACAACTGGCCGGGAAACTTGTTGGCCTGTTCGGGGATCTTCACCCGCTTGAGGTAATGCAGCGCGATCTCCTCAGCTTCCTTCTTCGGCATCTTGCGTACCCAGATCGGCGCCAGCGTGCAGTTTTCCAGCACGGTGAGGTGCGGAAACAGATTGAAATGCTGGAACACCATGCCGACGTCACGGCGGATCTCGTCGATCTTTTTCACGTCGTTGGTCAGTTCGACGCCGTCGACGACGATGCGGCCCTGCTGATGCTCTTCCAGCCGGTTGATGCAGCGGATCATGGTCGACTTGCCCGACCCCGACGGCCCGCAGATGACAATGCGTTCGCCGCCCGGCACGCGAAGGTTGATGTCGCGCAGGACGTGGAACTCGCCGTACCACTTGTTCATGCCGACGATCTCGATCGCCACCGAATTGATGAGCTTGGTCGGCTTGATATTGAGCGCGGCGGTTGTGGTGGCGTTCATGGCTACCTCTATTTCACGCTAGCGTTTGTCGCCCTTGGCCAGGCGGGCTTCCGTCGCGCGCGCGTATCGCGACATCGAGTAGCAGAAGAAAAGATAGAAGATCGCGGCGACCGCGTAGCCGGTCGTCGACGTGACCGGCGTCGCCCACTTCGGATCGATACGCGAGATTTCGACCGTGTGCAGGAAGTCGAACAGGCCGACGATGAACACCAGCGTGGTGTCCTTGAACAGACCGATATAGGTGTTGACGATGTTCGGAATGGTGATCTTCAGCGCCTGCGGAAGGATGATGAGCCGCATCATCTGCCAATAGCCCAGCCCAACCCCCATGGCGCCTTCGAACTGGCCTTTGGGAATCGCCTGCAGGCCGGCGCGCACCACCTCCGCCATATAGGCGGATGCAAACAGTGCGATGCCGACCAGGGCGCGCAGCAACTTGTCCGGCGAATAGGCATCCGGCACGAACAGCGGCAGCATCACGCTCGCCATGAACAATACGGTGACCAGCGGCACGCCGCGCACGAATTCGATGAAGATCACCGAAAACAGCTTGATCGTCGGCATATCGGAGCGCCGGCCGAGCGCCAGCAGGATGCCGAGCGGTAACGAGAAAACGATGCCGACCGAAGCAACGACAATGGTCACCAGGACGCCGCCCCACAGCGTCGTGTCGACCACCGACAGGCCGATCGTTGCAAAGCCGTGCAGCAGGATAAATGAGCAGACCGGCAGGAAAAGAAAGAAATAGATGGGCGCGTATTCGTGCTTCGGCGCTTGCAGCCACAGCAGCCAGACGACGCCGATCGCCAGCATCGCGAAAAAGATGTCGACGCGCCAGCGTTCGGGAATCGGGTAGGAGCCGTAGATAAAAAACGACATTCGATCCCAAACGAACGGCCAGCAGGCGCCGATCGGCCGGTGCTGGACGATTTCGCGGCAGGCATCGCGGTCGGCGCCGCTCCACACCGCGTCAAAAAACAGGAACCTGAGCAAGTCGGGGATGACCCACACGAGAAGCAGGGCAATTACAATCGTCAGTGCGATGTTGAACGGCGTCGACAGCAGGTTCTGCCGCAGCCATCCGACCGCGCCAGACATGACCACCGGCGGCGGCCGCCCTTCGATAAGAGCCGGCTGCACGAAATGAAGTTCGGCAACGGCGAGATCGCCTTCTGACATCGTCATGGCGCCCTCACCTTTCCACCAGCGCGATGCGGCTATTGTAGTAATTCATCGCAATCGACGTGGTGAGACTGATCGTGAGGTAAACCGCCATGGTGATGGCAACGACTTCGACCGCCTGTCCGGTCTGGTTGAGCACCGTGCCGGTGAAAATCTGCACCAGGTCGGGATAGCCGATGGCCACGGCGAGCGAGGAATTCTTGGTCAGGTTGAGGTATTGGCTGGTCAACGGCGGCAGGATCACGCGCATCGCCTGCGGCAGCACGATCAACCGCAGCGCCGTACCGGGCCGCAGGCCAAGGGCGAAGGCCGCCTCGCTCTGCCCGCGCGAGACGGCGAGAATGCCGGCGCGCACCACCTCGGCAATGAACGAGGCGGTGTAGATCGACAGACCGAACAGCAAGGCGACAAATTCCGGCGCGACTTCAAGCCCGCCGGTAAGGTTGAAGCGGCCGCGCTGCGGCAGGTCGAACGTGTAGGGAAAGCCGAAAGCGAGAATGTAGAGCGCCGCCGGGATAATCACCATGGCCGCGCCGACCAGAAACACCCGCGCCTGCTGACCGGTCGCCTCCTGCCGGCGCTTGGCCCAGAAGCGGAAGACGATCGTTCCAATAAGCCCGGCAAGGATCAGCAGCCAAAGCACTCCCTCGCCGCTTTGCCCAATGGGCTTTGGCAGCACGAAGCCTCGGTTGTTGAGGAAACTGTGGAACGGAAGATTGTAGCTCTCGCGCGTGTCGGGCAGCGCCTTGAGCACGGCGTTATACCAGAACAGCAATTGCAGCAGCAGCGGGATATTGCGGATGATCTCGACGTAACCGGTGCAGGCTCTCGCCACCAGAAAATTGCTCGACAGACGTCCGATGCCGATGATGAAGCCGAGCACGGTGGCGAAGACGATGCCGAGACCGGCGACCAGCAGCGTGTTGAGCAGGCCGACCCAGAAGGCGCGGCCATAGGTGGAGGTCGACGAATTAAATTCGATCAGCGTCTGGCTGATGTCGAAGCCGGCGTTATTGTCCCAGAAGCCGAAGCCCGACGCGATATGCGCGCGCTGCAGATTGACGATGGCGTTGCTGGCCGCCTCGTAGACGAGAAACCCGATGATCGCGCACAGCGCGACCTGATACGCGACGGCGCGAACCTTCGGGTTGTTGTAAAACGCGACCCGTGCCGGGGCCACCCCCGCCGGAACGTCTGCTGACATTTTCCCCTCGCCACTCACTCGGCACCCCCCGCGCGGTGCCGGCCAGAGCCGCCGGCGCCAGGCGCCGGCGGTCTGGATTCAAACGACTCTCTTAGCGGATCGGCGGCGCGTACTGGATGCCGCCCTTGGTCCACAGACGGTTCAGTCCGCGGCTGATCTTCAGCGGCGAGCCCATGCCGACGTTCTTTTCGAAGACTTCTTCGTAGTTGCCGACCAGCTTGACGATGTGAGCCGCCCAATCCTTCGACAGCCCAAGCTGTTCGCCGTAATTGCCTTCGGTTCCGACGAAACGTTTGATGTCAGGATTGGTCGAGGTCATCATCTGGTCGATATTCTTCGACGTGATGCCGGCTTCTTCAGCGTTCAGCATCGCGAACAGCACCCACTTGACGACATCGAACCATTGGTCGTCGCCGTGGCGCACGGCCGGCCCAAGCGGCTCCTTGGAAATGATTTCCGGCAACACGATGTGGTCGTCAGGATTGGCAAGCCGCAGGCGCTCTGCATAAAGGCCCGAAGCGTCGGTGGTGAAGGCGTCGCAGCGGCTGGCGTCATAGGCTTTGACGGCCTCGTCGGAGCTGGCGAAGGTCACTGACTTCAGCGTCATGTTATGCGCGCGGAAGTAGTCGGCGAGATTGAGCTCCGTGGTGGTGCCCTGCTGCACGCAAACCGAAGCGCCGTTGAGTTCGAGCGCCGAGTTCACCTTCAGCGACTTGCGCACCATGAAGCCCTGGCCGTCGTAATAATCGACGCCGGTGAAGTTGAGGCCGAGCTGCGTGTCGCGCGACGAGGTCCAGGTGGTGTTGCGCACCAGCACGTCGACTTCGCCCGATTGCAGAGCGGTGAAGCGGTCCTTTGCCGACAGCGGCACGAACTTGACCTTGTTGGCGTCGTTGAAGATCGCGGCGGCAATGGCGCGGCAGACGTCGACGTCGAGGCCGGTCCATTTGCCCTGCGCATCCGGCAGGCCAAACCCGGCGAGGCTGCCGTTGGCGCCGCAATTGAGGATGCCGCGGTCCTTGACGGTCTTGAGCGTCTGAGCCGACGCGCTGTGCGCGACGAACACAACCGCAAGTGCAAGAATACTAATGATACGCTTCATCTGGAGCCCCTTTCGGCGCAGTCTGGTTATGACTCTCTCTCGCGAACCGGCCATGCTCTTTCCATCCGCCGCGCCTTTGTGTCTCGCGGAGGAAAAACCGTGGTCCCGGGCGCGCTCTTAAACCCCTCAGTCACATCTCAGAACTATCGCCTCCTAAGGTCAAGGGGTTGACGCTTGCCATCGATGCGGCCGATATGCCGTCCGCCGCCGGTTCCCGCCGCGGTCACCGGAGCCCCGGCCATGACCAAGAAGCCGAAAATCCCGACCAAACCCCTCACCCGCCTGGTCACCGCCGGCCGCGACACGCAAGGCCAGCACGGTTTCGTCAATCCGGCGGTCTATCACGCGTCCACGGTGCTTTATCCAACGGCGGAAGATCAGGTCGCGCATCGTTCGCGCTATCAATATGGCCGCCGCGGCACGCCGACGTCGGAAGCGCTGGAAGGAGCGCTCACCGAATTGGAAGGCGACAAGTGCGCCGGTGTCGCGCTGCTGCCGTCGGGCCTCGCGGCCATTTCAACCGCGCTTTTGTCGGTTGCGAGCAGCGGCGACCACATTCTGGTCACCGACAGCATCTACCGCCCGACCCGGTTGTTCTGCGACGGCCTGTTCAAGCGGCTCGGCGTTTCGACAACCTATTATGATCCGCTGATTGGCGCCGGGATCGAGCGGCTGTTCAAACCCAACACCAAGGCGGTGTTCGTCGAGGCGCCCGGCTCGCAGAGTTTCGAGATGCAGGACATTCCGGCGATTGCCGCAGCCGCGCATGCCAAGGGCGCGGTCGTGCTGATGGACAATACCTGGGGCACGCCGCTTTATTTCCGCGCCTTCGATAAAGGCGTCGACCTGTCGATCCAGGCCGGAACAAAATACATCGGCGGCCACTCCGACATTATGTTCGGCTGCGTGTCGGCGAACGCGGCGCACTACGCGACACTGAAGAGCACGATGAACGGGCTGGGGCTGTGCGTCGGGCCGGACGATATTTATCTGGCGTTGCGCGGCCTGCGCACGCTCGGCGTGCGGCTGGCGCGGCACTATGAGTCAGGACTTGCCGTCGCGCGCTGGCTCGAGCAGCGGCCGGAAGTTCTGCGTGTGCTGCATCCGGCACTGCCGGGCGATCCGGGTCACGCGATCTGGAAACGCGATTTCAACGGCGCCTGCGGCCTGTTCAGCATCGTGCTCAAGCCGGCGAGCGAAAAGGCGGTGCATGCCTTCATGAACGCGCTCACGCTGTTCGGCATGGGATTTTCCTGGGGCGGCTTCGAAAGTCTGGTGATCGTCTTCGATTGCAGCGAATACCGCAGCGCGACAAAATGGGCGCCGGGCGGGCCGACGCTGCGCTTTCACATCGGCCTGGAAGACACCGGCGACCTCATCGCCGATCTCGAAAACGGTTTTGCTGCGATGAAAGCCGCCGGTTGATTAGCGCGGCTGTTCCTAAAACACACCGCATGTCCGTAGCTACCTCAATAGCAGGCATTCAGCGGACGAGAATTGAAGTCCGCTTCTCTAATCGGCCGGTTGGGGTCAAGCCCTTTCAGACTATCCACCACTGCGGCGTCGATGTCGCTCACGGGCTCTTGCTTCTCTTTGGAATCGGCACCAAGGCCCTTCCAAGTTCGGCGAGGTGCCCGCGCAGGGCATTGCTCAACATCGTGCGCTGACGCACCAGCAGTTGCCGGGTCCGGTGCAGCATCAAGGCCGTTTGCTGTTCCTTCGTTTTGATCGGAACGAACCGCATCGACGGCCGCGTGACCGCCTCGCAGATCGCGGCCGCATCGTTGGCGTCGTTCTTGCTGCGCTTGAGATAGGCCTTCACGTAGCTAGGCGGCATCAGCTTCACGATGTGGCCGAGCGCCTGCAGCTCGCGGCCCCAGTGATGAGCTGACGGACAGGCTTCGATCCCGACCAGGCACGGTGGCAGGCTGGCGAAAAACTCAAGCATCTTCGAGCGGCTAACACGCATACGCATCGTTACCGCGCCCGCGCCATCGACCCCGTGCACTTGGAATACCGACTTCGCAATATCGAGACCAATCGTGCTAACTTCGCCATGTACAGCTCTCCTCAATGTGGTTCGCTTCACGCAACCACCCTTTGGCACATCGATGCCGTAGAGCGGGCGGTCGCGGTAGGGACGGAGATTTCTCTCCGCCCCCCGCACAGATCCCGGCGGGCGCTGCTAACGCACCGGGCTCCCACCTTGGATGGTGACGAGGAACCGCTGTTCGGGCCACGGGTGCAGGATGCGTGGAAACGGCAGGTGCCGGTCAGCGATCTTCTTCATTCTCGTCCACGTTAGTCGACGTCTTTGGCTTCGACGCATCAGAGCGCCGTGCCAACGTTCGATCATGTGATGCCGGAATGCGGAGATCGCCGAGCCGCTCATCGGCACGGCATAGTAGACCATCCAACCGCGCAGAACCTGGCAGAGCCAGCGGCCCTGCCTTTCGGGCCCTTCGTGGCGTATGGCCATGAGCTGCTCCTTGATCTCCCGCAGCTTGGCACGCATTCGCTTGGCTACCGGTTTCCTCCCCAGTACGAAGCCCGAGCCGCTCCGACGGGTGGCGCAATAGTGCGTGAACCCGAGGAAGTCGAACGACTCCGGCTTGCCGAGACCCCGAGCATGCCGATTTGCAATTGCGGATCGGCCAAACTCGATGAGCCGCGTCTTGTCGGGGTGAAGGGTGAGGCCGAAGCGTACGAGCCTTGCCTTAAGATCGGCAAGGAACCGCTCTGCTTCGTGCTGATGCTCAAAGCCGACGATGGTGTCGTCCGCATAGCGCACGACAATAACGTCGCCGGTGGCGTATCGCTGCCGCCACCTGTGGGTCCATAAATCGTAGACGTAGTGGAGATAGATATTAGCCAAGAGCGGGCTGATGACCGCACCCTGTGGCGTCCCCTCCTCCGTCACGATCAAGTGTCCGCCTTCGAGCACACCTGCTGTCAGCCACTTCGCGATCAGCCGGATGATCCGTCGATCGCCTATCCGATGTTCGACGAAGCGGATCAACCAGGATTGGTTGACCTTGTCGAAAAAGGATTGGACGTCGCAATCGAGCACCCAGTTGATGCGCCGCCTGCCGATCCCGAACGCGAGTGCATCCAGCGCTTGGTGCTGATTGCGCTTCGGTCGGAACCCGTAGCTAAACCCCAGGAACTCCGCCTCGTAGATCGGCGTCAGGATTGCCACCACCGCCGCCTGGACGATCTTATCTTCCAGTGCAGCGATGCCGAGCGGCCGCTGTCTGCCATCTGCCTTCGGAATGTAGGTCCGGCGCGATGGCAGCGCTCGATACGCTCCCGTTTGGACGCGAGAGTGGAGGTCCGCGAGATTCTCCTCGAGGCCTTCCGCGTACTCAGTCCATGTCATCTCGTCGACGCCTGGCGCAGCGGACTTCTTCAGGCCGAAGAAGCTCGCCCGCAAAACATCGACGGTGAGATGATGCAGGAGCGCCGTCAGTTTATCCTGTCTGTTCCTGGTGACAGCTTCTCGTATACGGGCCTGCGCCTGTGACACGGCTGCCCGGCTCTGCGTCCGGACCGTGCTTTGCAGTTCCGCATTCTCCTTGGCCCCGCCCCTTCGCTCCACGAGCTCCGCCGCAGCCGAGGCCGCTTTGTTCGCTCGCTTCTCTGCTACTACGGGCAGGTCCGACTTCTCCCTCGCGCTCATCGGCGGCTACGGCCTCCGGCCTTCCCGACGCGATCCCGGCCACGACTGGTGGGGACAGCGATGGAGATCTCCCGGTTCCCGATCGAAAGGCTTCTGCGCATGCCAGGGTCTACGACGACGCGGGGCTGGCTCGTGTCTTGCGTTGACGACGCGAACCATCTTGCCTTCTGTTGGACGGAAAACATCAGCGCCCCGAACTTGTCTTACGCCGCTCTATACCTAGCCTACGCACTCCCCTATCAACGCTTCGCTTGCAGCCTCACGGCGACACGCGCATGAACTCGGGGCCGGTGTAGCTCGCTACGCCTTCACCGTGACGGACTTGCACCGTCTACCTTCCGCCGGTCTCCCGGCGCACCCGTCCACAGCATCAAAAGCGGACGAAGCTTCCACGGTCATAACCAAAATTTGTCCGCTGTTCCCCTGAAGCGGGCGTTGCGCAGCCGCCCGCAAAAGAACATTCGGCTCGCGGTTTCTGAGTCCACGCCCTACGCCGGTGCCGCGGTGCCGCCGCTGCGAATGACGAATTGCAGATTGCGCAGATAGACGAAAACGCCGAACGCCTGCCCGATGATGAAGACGGGATCGCGGCGGTAAATCGCATAGCCGAGCAGCATCACACCGCCACCGATGGAGAAGACCCAGAACGCGGTCGGCACGACGCTCCTGCCGGCTCGTTCGGAGGCGATCCATTGCACCACGAAACGCATGGCAAACATACCCTGCGCGACGTAACCGATCAGGATTCCCCAATCCATGTTGCCGACAAACACGTCGTGCAAATAGCCGCCGACGGCGTGCGAGATGTCAACGAGCATTTAGTCCTCCACAACTTCGGGAATGCGCTTGTGCCGGCGGATCAGCCACCACACGCCTGTCAGATCGAGAATGCCGACCCACAGGCGGTCCCAAAGACCGTAGCTGGAAACGCCGTGGGCGCGCGGGCGGTCGACGACGTCGACGTAGCCGATGTCGAAGCCTTCGCGCCTGACCAGCGCCGGCAGAAAACGGTGCAGGCCGTCGAAATACGGCAGGCGCAGAAAGATGTCGCGGTAGAACGCCTTCAATCCGCAGCCGGTGTCGCGCGTGCCGTCGCGCAGCACCGCACCGCGCACCGCATTGGCGATGCGCGATTGCAGTTTCTTGAAGCCGCTCGCCTTGCGGCGGATCCGCTGGCCGGCGATCAAGCCGACGCGCGGCGCACCCGTTTCGAGCGCGCGCAGCAGCGCCGGGACAAACCGCGGATCGTTCTGCCCGTCGCCGTCGAGAGTCACGATAACGGAGGCTCGCGCCGCGGCAACGCCCGAACGCACCGCCGCCGATTGTCCGCACGATGACGTATGGCGAACGCGCCGCAGGAAGGGATACTGCGCCATCAATTGCTTGAGTTCCGCCTCGGTTGCGTCGGTCGAGCCGTCATTGACGTAGACGACCTCGAACCGCGTGCCGGCAAGCGCACTGGCGATTTCCCCGACCAGCAGCGCAATATTGCCAGCTTCGTTGCGCACCGGCACAACGACGCTCACCGCCGGTTCGTTTACACTCATCGTCTCTGGTCCCGTGGCGCGTCGAACTGCGGCTTCTTATTCAGAGAGCAGCCCGCGCGCAACCGCCTTGATCCGGCGCAGCGACGGGCCCGGCCATTGGCGGACCGATCCGTCCGGCCCAAGCGAAAAACCAAGATGGCGCAGCGCAAACCAGCGCCGCACCATCAGCGCGCCGACGGTGCCGACGATGGCACCGGCAAACACGTCGCTCGGATAGTGCGCCGTGACCACGACCCGGCTCGCCGCGATCAACAGAGCGTAGATCCACATCACGGTGCGCGCCCGCGGCCATAGCGTTCCGATCGCAACCAGTGCGGCAAAGGCGGTGGTGGCGTGGCCTGACGGCAGGCTCGCGTAATCGGCGCGCCAAATGAACGGGCTGAAGGCATAAGGATCGATCGTTCCGGTCACCATCGGGCGCGCCCGGCCGATCATGCGCTTGATGATGGTGCCGAACAGACCGGGCAATCCGATGGCAACGAACAGGAAGCCCACCCGAACCATTACCGCGGCAACAACCAATTGCTGGACGCGCGGGAGCATCGGCGGCAGGGCGGCGAGAGCGACGAAGAACAGCCCGAACGGCCACAGGAACCAGCCGCCCTTGCCGTAGTCGGTGATCTCGTTGAAGAACCAGACGATCCATCGCGGCAAGTGCGCAACGCCGCGAATGGCCGCGGCATCGATGAAGACCATCAGGAAGAAAAAGATCGCCAGCGCGATGCCGGCGCCGATGCAGACCTGTTGCCAGGTCATCGGCCAAGACAAGGAGGCCGTGTGCTTGAGTCCGCGCGCAGGCCGCGCCAAAACAATCAGGGCGGTCTTAAAATTGTCGATGCAGCGCCGCAGCGCCACCGGCGTCGCGGTCACGGTGATTGCTCCGAACGAAACATCGTCAGCGCGACCGGACGGCCGATGCTGATATTGAAGCCTTCGATCCGCGCGCTCCGGGCATAGCGCAGCCCAATGGCGTCGGCGCGGGTGATGAAGCTGCGTTCGCTGCGCGCGTCGATGAGCGCGAAACGGCAGTCGCCGTGGTTGAGGAATTCGGCTGCCCCTGCCCCATCGGTAAAGCGCGTGCCGGTGCCGGCGAGAAACACCAGGCTCGGCTCCTGAAATGAGCCGGTGCTCGCAACCTGCGGCTCGGCGCAGGGCGATGCATTGAGTTCATTGGCGACGAGCGCGCTGGGAAACAGCGCCGGCAACAGCGGAAAGGTCACGCCATAGACGGTGACAGCGACAAAGATCGACGCCACCACGCCGCGCAGCAGCGCCGGTTCGGCGCCGTCGCTCTCGTAAAGCCACCAGGCGAACAGGCCGAAGATCACCGCCATCGCCGCGCAGGGCCAGGCGACAATGCCGAGATCGCGGCCGACGACGATGAAAACGACCGGGATCGCGATGGCTATAATGCCGGGCAGCACGAACCAGCCGGCGGTGCCGCGCATGAGCCAGCGCGCCTTGACCAGCGCGTCACGCTCGACAACGCCGGCGATGAGAATGGCGATCGGCGGATAGAGCGGCAGCACGTAATGCGGCAGCTTGGTGATGACGGCTTCGAACACGAGCCACGACGGGATCAACCAGGCGAGCAGGAATTTTGTCGAAGGCTCCCGCCGCGCACGCCACACCGCGGGCGCGGCCAGTCCCGCGAGCACCGAACCAGGCCAGAATGTCACCCAGAACAGCAGCAGGTAATAGCCGGGCGGCGCGCCGTGCGCTTCCTGGCTTGAGGCGACTTTCTCCAGCATGTCGTGGCCGAGCGCCTGCTCGAAAAAGCTGCCGCCGGAGCGCAGCGCAATGGCGGCAAACCACGGCAACACCAAAAGCAGCATCCAGACGACGCCGGAAACCGGGCGCAGCGCGAAAATCCAGCGCGCCGAGCGGTCGAGGATCGACAGCGCAACAGCGGTCAATCCCACGAACATCAGGATCAACGGCCCCTTGACGAGCACGCCTGCGGCGATGGCCGTCCACAGGATTGCCGGCAGGCGCCAGCCGGCCGGCGTGTCCGGCGCGCGGCTTACGAGATAGATGCGCGCCATGGCGCCCATCGCCGCAACCGAACAGGCAAGCAGCGCCGCGTCGGTCTTGGCGAGCCGCGCTTCAACGCCGAGCAACAGGGAGCCTGCCATCATCAAGGCAGCGAGCAGCGCCGCGCGGCGGCCGACAAAGACGAGCGCCGCCCAATAGGTCAGCAGCACTCCGGACATCGCGCCGGCAAGGGACGGCAGGCGATAAAGCCAGATGGTCGTGTCGGCATGGCTCACGCCCAACGCCCGTCCTGTTTTGACCGCGGCGGCCTGCAACCAGTAGATCCCGACCGGCTTCTTGTAGCGAACCTCGTCCTGAAAACGGATGTCGATGTAATCGCCGTTTTCGACCATCTGCTTGGTAGCCTGGGCAAAGCGCGCCTCGTCACGGTCGACCGGCGGAATCTGGAAGAAGCCGGGCAGGAACGCGAGCAGCGCAACGGCGATCAGCAGCGCGCAGGCGCGCCGATGCGAGCCCACACCGGCATCGAGCAACGTGCTCAGCCAGAACGCAGGCCGACGCGCGGGCACCGCTACCGAATGACCTTCCATTTTTTGTAGAATATAGAATTCGCGCTCTGAAAGAAGGTGTGCACAAGTCTGACCAAGGAACGCAACAGCCCCGGGAATAACGACGGCCGCACGATGTCGACGAACAGGCAATAGCGGAGTTTATCGGAATTGTTGAAGGATTGATGCAACAGCGTATCGTCAAAGATGAATAGCTTGCTGTCCTTCCAGTAATTCACCGTATCGCCGACGACAATGTAGGCGGAGCGGTCGTCGATATCGTTGAGGTTGTAGAGCACGCGCAACGTCGGCCGGATCGGCCCGAAATGCCGCGACGTAGAGATTTTGCGGTTGAATACCGAGACGCCGATGGTCTGGATATAATTCCAGCGTTCGTGGAACGCCGGCGTGTCCAGGAAAGTGTCGACGTTCTCACCGTACCATTTGAAGAAGATCATCGAGCGGTCGAGTTCCCTGGTACGAGCCTCGAGCTGGCCGGCGATATTTTCCCGCTTTGCCACCTCGATCACGCGTTCGATTTCGTCGCGATAGGCCGCCGGCAAATCCTCGAGCCGATAGATGCCTCGGTTGAGATAAGGCAGCGTCAGCAGATCGAGCAAAATGTTCAGCGGCGACAACAGCCATGTCGACACGCCGTTGCCGAGAAAATATTGCCGCAGCAGCGAAGCATCGAGCGCGCGATTGCGCGTGACGTCGTAAAGTCCGCACACCGCATAGAACAGCGTTAGCTTGGGAAAAATTGCGGCGAACATCAGCGCTCCAAGGCCGATGCCGGCGAATTTTATTTTCTTGCTCAGCGCCAGCGGGGCGCGGCGCGGAGTTGCGGCTTCGGGAGCGAGCGTCATGGGCAAAGGTGAACCGCCGTTGTGCGCGGCGACCTTAGAGATTTGCGCCGATTCGCGAAACCGCGGGGGTGTCGCCTCGGTCGTGTGCTGAAACGACATTTACTGGACACGTACCATGACGCTGTCGGCGGCCCCGCGTCCGTCCATCACGGTCAGGCGCACAAAGCCGGGACCGTCGGGTGTAAAAAACAAAGTGCGCCGTCCCTCCGGTGCCGGCAAAGGTACGCCATTGACCATGACGATGAGCGGGCCGCTGCCGCCCGCGATCTTCACCGGCATTGCGTCCGCTTTGAGGCCGGACATTTCGAGCCGCGCCCCGTCCGGCGGAAACATGATGCGCGGCGGTTCGCTCATCGTCCCGATTGAGCCGTCAGGACGAAAGCGCTGCAGCGGCGGCGGCAAGCGGCTGGTGGTGGCAAAGATTACGCCGTTCGGCGCGGCGGCAAGCAACGCCGGCGCCGAGGCCGCGCGGGCGAAGGCGTCAAACAGGATCGGCGCGGCGCAAGCGCGGCCGACAAGTCCCGGCACCGGCGCGCCGTCCGGCCGCCCCACCCAGACGCCGATGGTCATGCGGCCGTCGAAGCCGAGCGCCCAGGCGTCACGATAGCCGTACGAGGTGCCGGTCTTGAAAGCGATGCGGCCGGCGGTGGCGTTTTCCGGCGGCGGCGCACCAATGAGAACGTTACCGACATACCAGGCGGCGACTGCATCGAGCAGACGATGTGACGCCGCGGCGGCTGCCCCCGCGCGTTCGACGAGCGGCAATGCGCTGCCGCCGCGCGCGAGGCCGGTGTACAGCATCACCAGATCGTTGAGTCGGATGCCGACACCGCCGAGTCCCATGGCGAGGCCCGGCGCTTCGCCAGTCGGCAGCACCAGCGTCGCGCCGGCATCTCTGAGCCGCGCACTCAGACGATTGACGCCGACTTTGCCGAGCACGGCGATGGCCGGAACGTTGAGGGACAATTGCAGCGCGCGGCGCACCGTGACCGTCCCCTGGAACGTCTGGTCGAAATTTTCCGGCGTGTAGTCGCCGAATCGCACCGGCCGGTCGTCGATCAGCGTCTCCGGATGCAGCAAGCCGTCCTCGAAGCCGAGACCATAGATGAACGGCTTGAGCGTCGAGCCGGGCGAGCGCAAGGCCTGCGTCATGTCCACCTGCCCGGCGCGGCGGGCGTCGAAATAATCGGCGGACGCGACGCGGGCGCGCACCTCACCGCTGGCGTTGTCCACGGCGAGAATGGCAACAGAGATTTGCGGCCCCACCGCGCGGGCACGTTCGCGCGCGAGATCTTCGAGCGAGCGCTGCAAGCTGCCGTCGATGGTGAGACGATGAACACGGGTGTCCGGCTCGGCGGCAACGACCTGCTCGGCCGAGTGCGGCGCCAGCAGCGGCAGCGGACGGCGTTCGCGCGGCACGGCTTCCGCCTTGGCGCGTACAATTTCGTCGCGCGGCACCGTGCCCGCCGCCGCCGCGCGGTCGAGCACGCGGTCGCGCGCGACCGTCGCGCGCTCGGGGAAGCGATCCGGCCGCCGCAATTCCGGCGACTGCGGCAAGGCCACCAGCAGTGCCGCCTCGCCGAGCGTCAGCCTGCGCGGCTCCTTGCCGAAATAGGCGAGCGATGCCGCGCGGACGCCTTCGAGATTGCCACCATAGGGCGCCAGCGAAAGATAGAGCGAAAGAATCTGCGTCTTGCTCAACGCCCGCTCGATTTCCAAGGCGCGCGCGATCTGCCGGAGCTTGGCCGTAAGATTGCGGTGCTCGCGCGGCTCCAAAAGCCGCGCCACCTGCATCGTCAAAGTGGAGCCGCCGGAAAGGATGTGGCCGGTCGACAGCAACTGCCAACCGGCTCGGCCCAGGGCCTGTGGGTCAACGCCGTGGTGCGAACGAAAACGCTTATCCTCATAGGCAAGGAGCAAGCGCAGAAACCGTGGATCGACCTCCTTCTCCGTCGCCGGCAGCCGCCAGCGGCCCTCTTTGGTGGCGAAGGCGCGCAGCAGCGTCCCGTTGCGGTCGAGCACGGCGTGCGAATAGTCGAGTTCCTTGCCGAGCGGCGCCGGTCCCAGCGACCAGACGAAAGCGCCGAGAGCGAGCGCCGCCACTGCTGCGGCCGCACCTAAACCCGCAGCGATGATGCGGGCACGCGTCATTTCGCCGCCGTGATCTCGATCGTGCCGGTCGCCGTGCGGCCGAAGCGGTCGGGGCGGTACATATCCTCGGCCTTGGCCTGCGGCAGCACGTAACGGCCGGGCGACACCGCGCGCACCACATAAGCCACGGTGAACACCGGCGGGGAATCTTCCTTACGGTCGAAGGCCGCAGTGAAGCGGTCGTCGCGGAATTGCGTATTGACCGGGTCGGTCGCGTCAGCGATCCAGGCAAGCATGCCAGTCTCGCCCGAGGAGACGAGACGCGGATTGTCGATCTCGAAGCCGGCGGGGAGATAATCGGCGATCATCACCCGCCCTAACTGCGGCTGCGGCTCGGTGACTTTCAGCACCACGACAAAGCGCTGGTTCTGCCGGGCATGGCTTGGATCGGCGGCGGCGCCGTCAAGGGTGTGGTAGCTGCGTTCGATCTTGAAGCCGGCCTCCGCCGCGGGCTCCGGCGTCAGCGGCGCACCCGATACCGACACCACCGCCTGCACGTTGCCGTCACCCTGGTTGACGACGGCAACGGGCGTATCGAGCGCTGCCGCGGCAAAACTACGGTAGAGCGCGCCTTTGACCGCCTGCCCCGCGACATTGAGTGCGATTGAATTGGTCTGCTTGGCGAGCGCCCGCGCCGCGAGCACCAGCCAGGCGTCTTCCTGCGTCGAGGTTGCGTTCGACAGCGCCCGCGCCGCGTCCACCCGCACGACCGCATCGTCGATGGTGCGCTGCGCCGCGTGGCTTTCCGACGCCAGCGTCACCAGCGCCGCCGAGTCACGCAAGGCCGAGCCGAAATCGGCGCGGCCGAGGTCGAGCTTGGCCTGCGGGGCCATAGCGTCGAGCGAGGCGATGTAGGCTTTATCGGCGCGTGCCTTGTCGCCGAGCATCGACAGCGCGGCGGCAATCTGCGCCTTGGCGATGGGCGTTGCGAAGTCGGAAAGCCTTGTGTCTGCGTAATAGCGCAGGTCCCCGACTGGAGCGGCGACGTTGCGCGCCAGCACATAGAGCGCGTAGGCAAGTTCACGACCGCCGTCCTTGGACGGCTCCGGCGCGCGCGCGACGTAATTGCGCAACCGGTCTATGGCCAGCGCAAACCCTGCAGCCGGCACCTCGAACTTCAGCTCGCGCGCGCGCGTCAGGAAATCGGCGACGTAGGCATCGAGCCAGGCGTCGTTGCCGCCGACCGACCAGAGGCCGAACGAGCCGTTGGCGTCCTGCCGCGCCAGCAGGCGCGCGATGGTGTCGCGAATACGCTGGTCGATGTCGCCATCGAGCGCGAGATGTGCCTGGCCGGCCAGCTCGTTGACATAAAGCATGGCCATGGCGCGGCTGGTGATCTGCTCGGAGCAGCCGAAGGGATAGCGGTCGAGCGCGTTGAGCAAGGTCGCCACATCGAGCGACGTCGACAGTGCAACCGACAGCGCGACGTGCCCGGTGCCGGGCACGAAATCGGCGAGTGCGTCGTTCGACAGCGTCAGCGTCTCGCCCTTCGCCAGCGTTCGCACACTGCGCCGCGTGAGAATCTGCGTCGCCGGGCGCACATCGAGGGCGTAGCTGCGCAGCAGCGCAAAGCCGCCGGGACCGGTGACGCTCACGTTCAGCGTGCCCGTTCCGGCGCCGCTGGCGGTGAATGGGATGGAGACATGCTCGCGCTGCTTGACCGCAAGCTTGAGCGCGAACGGCTTGTCGGCGTCGAGCTTGACCGTGCCTTCGGCACCGAACGCGATGCTGTAGTCGCCGGCGGCGCCCTCGACATTGTCGAGATCGAACTGCGCCGTGCCGCGGTCGCCGGTGCGCATGAAGCGCGGCAGCGTCGTCATCAGCACCACCGGATCGCGCACCACGACATCGCCCGAAACCTTGCCGACCTTATCCTTGCTCCAGGCGACCGCCATCACGCGCACGGTGCCGGCGAAGGCCGGGATGTCGAAGGCAATTTGGGCGACGCCGTCACGGCCGACGGTGACGATGCCCGAATAAAGCGCGAGCGGCGCCTGTGCCGGAGGCGAGCCGGACAATTCGACGGCGCCGATATCGCCGCCGGTGCGGATTTTTCCCGCCGCACCCTGCATGCCATCGATCAACTGCCCGTAGATGTCGCGGATTTCGGCGGTGAGCCGGCGCTGGCCGAGATAATAGTCGTCGGGCGCCGGCGGCTTGTAATTGGTCAGGTTGAGGATGCCGACGTCGACGGCGGCGGCGACCACGCGCGCCTCCTCGCCGGCCTGCAGCCCGGCGACATGCACCGGCACGCTCAGCGTCGAATTCGGCCGCAGCACCTGCGGCATATCCATGTTGACGGCGAGCGTGCGCGCGCCGCGGTCAATGGAGAACCACTGCACGCCGATCGAACGCCCCGGCATACGCTGCGCCGGGCCGTCGAGCGGACGCCGCAGCGTGGCGACGAGGTAGGCGCCGGTGCCCCAGCCGTTGCCGACGGCGAGCTTGGCGTTCACGGTGCCGGGCTTCACATCCTGCGATGCGCTCGACACCAGCCGGTCGGTGAACACATTGAGGGTGAGTTTCCCCGCCGTCCGCGCCGTCACCGCGACATTCATCGTATCGCCGGACCTGTAATCGGCCTTGTCGAGCGCGACTTCGAGGAGATCAGGCGTGTCGGCGCTCGACTCGGCATAAAAGCCCGCGTCGAAGGTCAACGACGTAAGCGCACCATTTGCTTCCGGGCCTGAGACTTCGAGGCGGTACCGGCCCCACTTCACCGGCAACGACAGCCGGGCCGGCTTGTCGGCATTTGCATCGAGCGTGCCGTCGGCAATCTTTGTTGTGCGCTTGACCGGCTCGAAATTCCATTCGCCGTTCTGCCGGTACCACTGGTAGCTGGTCTCGATCCTGAGCAGCGAATAGCGCAAGCCGCTTTTTGTCGCGAGCTTGCCGTCGGGCGCAACCATGATCACGTCGAAATCGGCGTTCGCGCCGTCGGCGAGCGCGCGGCCGGAGAAGGCCGGCTTGACGCCAACCATCGCAGCGTCGGCGGCGACCGGAAGCGTCAGCGTGCGCTCGACGCCACGCCCGCCGGATTCCGCCATGCTTACGGTAATTTTGGCTTCCAGCGGGCGCGAACTCGCCGGCAACTTGTCGAGCGCGGCCGTGAAATTCGCTTTGCCCTGAGCGTCGGTTTGCGGCAGGTCGTCGAGATCCTGGCGCACGGCGGTCACGTCATCGTCGGCAAGACCAAAGGCGTAGCCGGGGAAGCCGGCGCGTTCCTTGGCGGCGGCGATCGTCACATCGCCGGTAAGCTCGAGCCCCGATGTGGGCGCGCCATAGAGGAAGTGTCCATCGACGCTGAATGCGGTGTCGCCGCTGCGCGGCATGACGGCCGTATTGGTGGTGAGCGCGAACTCCAGCCGGTCGGGCACGTAATCCTCAACCATGAAAGTTGCTTCGCCGACCGCAGGGCGCTTGGGATCGGTGAAGGCGCGCACCCGCCAGGTGCCGGTCATGGCGGAAGAAACCAGCGGCACCGCCCAGGAGCGTCCGCCGATGCCCTGATCGGAGATAAGGGCGCGGCGGTATTCGACGCCGTCCGGCCGCTCCAGCGTCAATGTCAGGCTCGCGCCCGGCGCGGCCTTGCCGAGAACGTCGCGCAGCAGCGCCGTCACCTCGATGGTCTCGCCGGAGCGATAGACGCCGCGCTCGGTGTAAACGAAAGCATCAAGCCCGGCCGGCACCGGCCGCCCGGCAACGCCACGATCGGAGAGATCGAAAGCCGCGCCTTTCAGGCTGAGAAAGGCGTAGTCACCGGTTTCACTGGCGATGATCGCGGCCGGCTCCATGCCGCCCTCGCCGCGCGCAAAGCCGGCCTCGAAATGCACAAAGCCGTTGGCGTCGGTGCGCCTGGCCGCAAGCTGCTCGTTGCTGCGCGACATCAGCCGAACGTCGATCGCCGCCTTGGGCTCGGCCGAGGCCAGCGAATGCACGAAAACGTCCACGCCGTCGTGGGTCGAGTATGCGGTCAAGCCGAGATCGGAGACGATGAACCATTGCGTCGCGAGCTGGTCGTAGTCCTCGCTCAACACGCCCTTGGCCGCCGCCGTCATGGCGTAGACGCCGGGGGCGAGCGTGCCCACCGCCTCGGCGACGGGGAATGCGGTGGTCACCTCGGCGTTGAGCTTCGGCTCGACCGCAAGCTCGCCGCTCCAGACTTTGCTGCCGCGGGCGTCGCCCAACTCCTTCGCCTCGTAGCGATAGAGATTGCGCTGGAAGCGGCCGCCAAGCACGGTGTCGATCAGATTGCGGTCGCCGATGCGATAGATATCGATCGCCACCGCACTGGTGTTGACGCTGAGCAGCGGAATGCCGCGCTGGCCGGTTCGCGGCAGCACATAGGCCTTGCCGGAAAAGCGCGCGAACGGCTTGCGGTCGCGGACGAAAATCGTGAACTGCGCCGAGTTGGTCAGCGTCTCGTGCACCGTCGAGGGCAGCCCCGCCCGCAGCGTCAGGCCGTAACGCTCGCCGTGCTTGAGCCCCTCGACGCAAAGCTGCTTTTCACCGGCCGATATCGCCGGCTTGTCCATGCCATCGACGGTAACGAACGGCGAGAAATCCGTGCGCCCGCCGGGCAGTTCCTCGGAAAACTGGAAGCAGACGCGGGGCGAAATGGCGTCGGAGTCGACGGAGTAGTCCAGCAGGCGGAAGCCGTGCTCGCCGCGCAGGCGTTCATATTGGCCGCGCAGATCGGCGGCCTCGCGGATTTCGAGCGCGAGCCGCATCGCGTCGAGCGCGCCGCGCCACTCCTTGCGGTCAGCGAGCGTGCGCCCGAGGACGCCGAGACTGTCGGCCTCCTCGCCGCGGTTCTGCGTGCGTTGATAGGCGATATAGGCCGCGGTCGAGGCCCGATCGAGCAGCAGCGCCCGCTCGCGCTCGTCGCGCGGCTTGATCTGCAGCACGGTGCGGGCAAGGCGGAGCCAGTTCGCACCGTCGTTCGGCGCGGTGGCGACAAGCTGGCCGAGCACGACCATGCCGGTGCGGAAATCCTTCTTGTCGAAGGCGGCGTCGGCGTCGCGGCGCAGCTGCGCCGCCGGTTTGCTCACCGTGCCGGCGTCGCTCTTGATTTGCGCCTCAAGCTTGAGCGCCGCCTCGTCGAGTTCCTTGTTCTGGTAGGCCTTGTCGGCGGCGAGCGCGGGCAGCACCGCAAAGGCGAAAAACGCGGCGGCAAAGCCGGCGCGGACGCACGAAAGCATGATCGAAGACCTCCCGGTCGGGCGATGGCCGCGGCTGGCGGCGCCCACCATCAGTTCAGCGTGCGAAGGTGTCGAGGACGTGGCCGAGTTCAGGATTCCAGGAACGACGCCGGAGGTGCACAGGAAATTTGTCCATGAAGGCGTTAGGAGCGAAGGCTCAGTAATCACTTGAAATACTGCAGAAAACTTCCCTAACAGATTTATTTTGCTCATATATTCATTGAATGGATTATACCGGCGCGGGCGGCATTGGCATCGCCTGCTCAAGCACCCGCGCCGCCCGCAACACGAGGCGCTCACCGCGCGGCGGCCCCACGATCTGCACCCCGATCGGCAACCCGCTGCCGGCAATTCCGCCGGGTACCGAGGCTGCCGGCTGCTGCGTCAGATTGAAGGGATAAGTGTATGGCGACCACTCGATCCAGTCGTCGCCCGTGCTGCCGTCCGGCATGACGCGGCCGGCCTTGAGCGCGGTGACCGGCATCGTCGGAGTGAGCAGCAGGTCGTAGCGCTCGTGAAAGCCGAGCATCGCCGCATGCAACTCATTGCGCCGCGTGTAGGCCGCGAGATAGTCGGTTGCCGTGATCGGCCGCCCTCGTTGCGCGATCGCCAGGAGCCCCGGGTCCATCTGCGCCCGTTGCGCGGCCGGCACCGAATCAACGATCGCGGCCGCTCCCGCCCACCACAGGGTCTCGATCGTCTCGCGCGCCCGGCCAATCGGCGGGTCGGCTTCCTCGACGGTCGCGCCCTGCTCTTCCAGTATGCGCGCCGCGCGCCGCGCCGCCGCCTCGATGTCCGCATCCGGTTTCGCCGCGCCGCCGAGGCGTGGCGAAAAGGCAATTCGCAATCCGCGCACGCCGCCATCGAGCCCGGCGGTGAAATCCTCGGCCGGCGTATTCCACGCCGTCATGTCGCGCGCGTCGGGCGCCGAAATTACCGACAGCATCAGCGCGGCGTCGGCGACCCTGCGCGCGATCGGGCCCTGGTGCGCCAGCACGTTGAACGGCGACGGTGGATAGGCCGGCACGCGGCCGTAAGTCGGTTTCATGCCGAAAACGCCGGTGAAGGCCGCCGGAATGCGCAGCGACCCCGCCCCATCGGTGCCGAGATGCAGCACACCCAGGCCGAGCAGCGCGGCGACGGCGCCGCCGCCGGTCGAGCCGCCGGGCGTGTGCTGCGGATTCCACGGATTGCGGGTCACGCCGGTGAGCGGACTGTGACAGACGCCAATCCAGCCATATTCCGGCAATGTGGTCTTGCCGACGAAAACCACGCCCTGCTCGCGCAGCCGCGCGACCGCCGGCGCGTCGGCGGTCGCCTTCGCCGTCACATCGCCGGTGCGCGAGCCGCGGCGCGTCGGTTCGCCCTTGAGCCAGACGTTGTCCTTGATCGTTGCCGGTAGACCATCGACGGCGCCGAGCGGCGCCCCGGCGCGCCAGCGCGTTTCCGAAGCCGCGGCGGCCGCCAGAACCGGCTCCGGCGTGACCGGCAGGAAGGCATTGTAGCTGGCGGCGGCCTCGATGCGCGTAAGCACGTCGCGCGCCACCTTGACCGGCGACAGCGCCGCGCGGCGGTAGGCTTCGATCAGCTCGGCGGCGGACAGATCGGCAATGGCGGTCATGGGCGCCGGGGTTGGTGACGGTCTCTACGACCTACCTTTCCACGGGCAGCCACTCCGGGTAAACCGGGCCGGCGCGGACCCCGTAGCTCAGCCGGATAGAGCACCAGCCTTCTAAGCTGGGGGTCGCAGGTTCGAATCCTGCCGGGGTCGCCAATCGCCGCCATAACCGTTCGCCTTAGCCGCAGTGCAAAATCGCGCGCGGGCAACTCATCGTTAATGAATTTGGAACACCTATAGGGTCGCAATCTCGCGTCGGAATTCCATGGCAAAGACAGCTGAAACCTCGCCGTCGCCGCCCGAAAGCAAGGCTGCCGCCGAGGCGCCGTCGCTCGCACCGGGCGCCGTTCCGCTCTGCTATGTCGTCGACGACGAGCCGAGCCTGCGGCACTTCGTGTCGCTGGTCATGCACGGCGTTGGCGTCGACACGGTCGAATGCGCCGACGGCGCCGCGTTGCGCAATGCGCTCGACGGGCGCCTCCCCGATCTCATTTTCCATGACGTGGCGCTGGAATCGGCCGACGCGATCGAATTGATGATGGCGCTCGGCAAGCGTGGATTTCAGGGCGCGGTGCAACTGATGAGCAGCCGCGGCGCGGCCGTGCTCGAGCACGCCAAGGCCATCGGCCTGCGCCATAAGCTCAACATGCTCCCGGTGCTAAAAAAGCCATTCGAGACTGACGCCATTGTGAAGATCCTGCGCGAACTCAAGCTCGGATTGCCGCCGGCGGTCGCGACGCGGCTCGAGTTGCAGGAGGCGCTCAACAACAACTGGATCGAATTCTGGTATCAGCCGAAAATTCACCTGCGCAAGAAGCGCCTTGCCGGCGCGGAAGCCTTTGTCCGCGCCCGCCATCCGCAGCATGGCGTGGTGCTGCCCGGCGCGTTCCTGCCAGGCGCGCCGGACGCGAGCGTGCTGAAATTATCCGAGTTCGCGCTCGTCTGCGCACTCAAGGCGGGGGAAAATTTCGCCAAGCTTGGCGCGCAGCTGACGATTTCGGTCAACATTCCGCTCGCCCCTTTGCTCGGACTGCCGCTGGAGGATCTTATCAAGGCGCATCGCCCGCAAAACGACAAGTGGCCGGGATTGATCGTCGAGGTGCCGGAGGAAGACATCGTCACCGACATCGCCGGCGCCGGCGAAGCGGCCAAAAAGCTCGCGCCGCTCAAGCTCCAGCTTGCCATCGACGGCTTTGGCCGCGGACAATCGGCCTTCGCGCAAATTGGCGAACTGCCTTTCGCCGAAGTCAAACTCGCCAGCACCATCGTTGCTGACTGCGGCACCGACAAGGTCAACGCGCCGCTCTGCAAGAATGCGATCGACTTCGCCCACAATACCGGGCGCTTCGCCGTCGCCATGGGGATCGAGAACGCGGCCGACGCGGTGGCGCTGGTGAGCATGGGCTGCGATTTTGGCCAGGGCTTCCTACTCGGCCAGCCGATGCCGGAGGAGCGTTTCGCCGCGCTGCTGCGTCAGCGCGCGGGAAACCAAGCCGCTCAAGGCGCAGTACCGGCCTGAACGGCCCGCGCTCGGCGCTTAGTGGGTCCAGGCGTCGCGGCGCTTGAAGGCGAAATTATCGGAATACGAGATGGTGCGCCGCTCGGACGGCTTTGCGTCAAAGACCTGGTAGGCAAGGCCGTAACGCTCGCAATAGGCCACCGCCTCCTCCTTGGTCGCGAACTGCAGCCGCACCTGCTGGCGCATGTCGCCCGACGAAGTCCAGCCCATCAAGGGCTCAACCTCGCGCGCTTCCTCGGGCTCAAAATCCAGCACCCAATCCTTGGTCTTGGCGGTGCCGGACTGCATCGCGGTTTTCGCCGGCTTATAGATGCGCGCTGTCATGAGGTGATTGCCCATATCCGATTGGCAATCGCTATAGGGCCAGGCAGCCGTAAAGACAATCGCCTGTCTGGCCGGGCCGATATACGACGCCGGCCTGCGCCTGTTAGTGCCCGGTGTCGGTGCCGCTCGCGGCCCGGCGTCTGGTGTGCCGGTTGCCGTTCTCGCCGAGCAGCTTGGCTCGCACGATCAGGCGAAAGCCGCCGTCGCCGATGTCTTCGAATTCCAAGCCCTCCGCCCGCCAGGTCTCTTCGATGATCCGGATCGTGGCGCGTCGTGGCTCGGTATTGCCCTGCTCAAGCTTGTGCACGGCACGCTGGGTCAATCCGATGCGCGAGGCAAGTTCGACCTGGCTCCAGCCGAGAATAGCCCGGGTGGTCTGCTCCCCGTTTGTGGTCCGGGAGCTAGGCAACTTTTCGAGCTTTGCTAGCTTGGTCGGCAAAGGCATTCGGCGTCAAGTTGCCGAGTGCGGAGTGAGGTCGATCTTCGTTGTACTGGCACCTCCATTCTTCGATTCTATCGTGGGCATCGGCCATTGACAGGAACCACGATGCGTTGAGGCACTCGGCACGCACGCGCGCGTTCAATGCCTCGATGAAGGCGTTGTCCGTGGGTTTTCCTGGCCGTGAGAAGTCGATCTCGACGCCGTTCAGATAAGCCCATTGATCGAGGATTCGGCCGGCGAACTCCGGGCCATTGTCGACCCGAAGGCTCTGCGGCTTGACGCGCGTACCGAAGCGCGGCGGTGGAAGGGCCTTGTCAGGCTTGGAATTGATCCGCGTATCGAACTTGAAAATGCCAAGCGAGCGGCAGAACAACGGCGCAGCAATAAGTTTTCTGCGGTAGCCGAGGATTTCATTCCCTCGCGTCCCACATCCGAACGGACGAGCCTCCTGCCGGATGGTTTCCGCTCGATGTGATGAAGGCGGGCCGCGGGCGAAAGTGGGATTGGTGCACGCTCATGGTTGACATGCACCCGGACGAGTTGAAGCACTGCCAATGCGAGATTGCGTTCCTCTATGTGCACCCGAACGACTATAAGCCGCAGGGCGATCGCACAGTTCGTGAGGTATGGGTCCGCATTCCCGGCAAACATCGCGATAAAGATTCGGCTTGGAGCGCCCTAGACGACCTAATGCTATCAGCCGCGCGTCCGAAGGGACCGACGCTAACGCTGGTCAAGTAATCACGGGGACGGCATGGGCTCCGGTTCGTGCCGCCCATCAATTGTTCACATCGAGCATCGCTTATAGGTCGTCGTAAGGTCGGGCAAATCGGGGTCGAATTGGACGAGCTCGTTGTCGTTGTTGTCGAGTCGTATATGCGCCACCAGCGTGTCGAACATAATTTCCATTTTGCAGGTCATTCCGATAGCAAGACTGTTCCCCAATTCCTTGTGCGAAATGATCTCGCAGCTTCCATTCTGTGCTTCGACGCTGTTTTTCTTGATGATAAGACCCTGCCTCCGGTATCCCTCTATTTTGACGAAGTGGATCTCGGAACCGGTCTTCGTGAATACATCGCTGCATTGGAGGCTTTTCGCCGCCCAATAGCCCTGCAATTTGTCGAGCGTGTCGGCATGCCCAAGACTTAAAGATGTGAGCAATATTACGCCGGCAAGAGCCGATGTCCTTGCGAATACGGTTGCTAGTTCCTTCATGTCGTTACTCCGACTGGCGCGGATGCCGAATTTAGCCGCAGACTTCGACATGAGCAACCGACATCAATTAGTGGATAATTTTGCCGGCGGCATCGCAGCGCGCGAGGTACTCCCACGCATCGAACTCCGTTTCAAAGCGCTTTACCCGACCGTTCTCATACACCATCGACCCTTTCCAGAACGCAATAAATCCACCGCCGGATGAAGGCTCCACGCGGTTATTGGTGTTGAGGTCCTCCATTTTATTGGTCACCGCGAACCATTCAGGACACTGCAAAGATGATGCTGTTGGCTAGTGACCGGCACCGCTCCGGGGAGTTTCTGCTTTTGTAGCATGCCATGACAACAACCCTACCAGGATTGCGCCCGACCTGACGACGCGCAATCATCCCGCTCTCGAGCAACCGGGGAGTTGAGCATGTACCTATCGGGAGAGAGTATTCTCGTCATTCTACTTGTCGGCCTCGTAGCCGGCTGGCTAGCCGGCAAGATCGTGCAAGGGACCGGCTTCGGGCTGATTGGCGATATTGCGATCGGCATCGTCGGAGCATTCATCGCCAGCTGGCTCCTGCCACGGCTCGGTATCAGCCTAGGTATCGGCGTAGTTCGCGCGATCATCAACTCTACGATTGGCGCCGTCCTACTGCTCTTGATTATCCGCCTCGTGCGTGGCGGCGGTCGATGGTAGACGCAGCTTTAGGACGTAGGAGATCACAATGCTTCTGCTCTTAATAAATGTGCTGATCCACGCGATCAGTTCGCGCTGGCCAGCGCAATCCCGTGTCCAAAAGAAATAGGGGCGCCGTCACGGGCACCCCATTAATTTGTAGCGAAGTCGTGCGATGCTGATCGCTACTTGCAATAGTGACCTACGCAGGATTGATATTTCCTGCTGCTCGTGCCGCCAGCATAATTTTTACATTTGGCCATACATGCCTCTTTACTTGAAGCCGCATAGCTTGTCGCCGAAAGCCCGAGGAAAAGAAGTGATGTTGCCAGAATTGTCGCCAATAGTTTGAGCATGTTGTTCTCCTTGGTTTCTGCGAAAATCGGCATTGACCCCCAGACCCAGCGCAACTGGATCGGGGCCAAAGGCGGGCGTGAGAGGGCTTTGGGGGCCGAGAACTGCGCGCTAGCGACAGCCTACATCTGACCCTGGGGTCGGGCCAGCGCCAAATCGATCGAGCGCGAGAACCCGAACATCGTCGAGCTAGCCGTGCCATCAGGCGGGTTAGGCAAGACGATGGATTTAATCGTCGCCTTTCACACGAACCTCAGAATACCGATCCTCAATGGAACGGGCCGCTACGATGAAGGACAGTATTACGTCCGGTTCTGTTTCAAAGACCCACAAGACCTGGCTTCGTTTCAGGCGCTGTTCGGCGGTACGATCCTGCCCCCAGGGGCTCTTTCGTTATGTCGGCCAGAACTCAAACGGCTCTTTTCGCGGGTGAATTCAACCGGTCGACGCAACACTCTATCTCATTCTATCTGCTGGGATTTGAACCCCAAGGTCTTGCGCGCACTGCCAGCGATGCCAAAGCTCCCAGTTTCTCTGCTGCAGTGAAGCCTCGAATAAACCCTCGACGTTTCCTCGCGCACGCCGTCTTTTCGCTTCAAGACATAGAGTGTTGCGTCGACCGGTTGAACCGGCCCGTTAAACAATTGGTTCGAGTGGCGAGAGGGACCTCCTTCGCCCGCTCAAACTAACCCCGACGTGGCCCGACACCCCGCCGGGGTTTTTTTCTTTCTCGCGCCTGACGCCGACGCGCTCCGGCAATTTAGCCCTGGGGCGGCGGCTTTGGAGCGGCATGACGCGGTGCAGGGGCGGCTGCCACCGGAGGTGGTCTGCACCTTTCAGTCGCTAGAGTCGTAAGAAACTGCTGGCGCGCCTGGAGGGCGGCCGCTTCCTTGCCCGCGGCATCTTTGAAATCCATCCCGAACCAGACCGGCCAGATCACTAACCCGACAACGCCAGCGCCAACGTTCTGAGCAACCTTCCAGCCCTGCTCATTGGCGATTTGGGTAGACTTTTGGTTGTTGGCCTCAATCTCGGCCCGGATCATTGCGCAATCCGAGTATTGATCTTGCTGCTGTACGGTTGCGATCGGCTGCGGGTCGCGTCCAGCACAAGCCGCCAGCGCCAAGCCAGTAGCCACGGCTGAAATCGCTCCGATACGCATACTAGGACCCCCGGTCGCACTTATCATCGGGCAACTAGAGGGAGAGGGCAACTTTGGACTAGCGCGGTGCGAGCAGCCTGATTGCGACCGACCGTCTGTCGGATGTTGCCCATCATGTAGCCCAAACTGAATTTCTTGGGTACGAAATTCATACTAAGTAGTGGTCGGGGCAGCAGGATTTGAACCTGCGACCTTCTGGTCCCAAACCAGACGCGCTACCAGACTGCGCTATGCCCCGCTGAAGGCGCAGGGGTTACACGCTTCGACGAAGGCCAGCAAGCACGGCCCGCGAAGCTCCCATCCGCGCTGGCGCTTGACGTTAATGCCGACCGAAAATGGGAAAGGCCACGCGGTCGCCGGGCACAATGCCTAATCTTTCCGCAGTGCCCCCGATCACCTCCAGAACAGCGCGGACCGGCCCATTGGAGGGAATGACCTTCGTCGAAAACGGGGTGGTATTCTCCTCGATGCGTAGGATGCGTCCATCGCCCTGGATAAAGATCATGTCGAGCGGGATGTAGGTGTTCTGCATCCAGAAGCCGACCTCTTGCTCACGATGAAAATCGAACAGCATGCCCCGGCCCTCGGGCAGTTCCTTGCGGAACATCAGGCCCTTCTCCCGTTCGGCCTCGGTCGCTGCCATTTCCACCGCGAAGCTGTGAACGCCGGTCTTGCTGGCGATCTCCAGCGTCTGCAGCGGCGCCGATCGGACCAGCGCGGCGGCAAAAAGAACGACAAACAGGATGGCAAGTCGGGCCAAGGCGGGCATGCGCGCTCGCCTTTACGCGGGCCTATCCCCGGCGGCAACCAGAAAAGTGTCCGCTCAGGTCCGGGTAACCGGCAAACGGCGGATCAGTGCGAGGCCAGACCGAGCGGACCGCCGTCGGGCCTAACCTCGGCTGCCATCATGCCTTTCGGCCCTGGTCCGAAGCGCACGAGCACGGTTTGGCCCGGCCGCAGTTCGGCGATGCCGTAGCGCCGGAGCGTCTCCATGTGCACGAAGATGTCCGGGGTGCCCTCGCCGCGCGTCAGGAAACCGAAGCCGCGCAAGCGGTTGAACCATTTCACCTGAGCGCGTTCCAAACCGCTGGTCGGTGTCACCGTGACATGCGTGCGCGGCGGCGGCATCTGCGCTGGGTGGATGGCGGTGCTTTCGTCCATCGACACGATACGGAAGACCTGCAAGCCCTTGGGACGCTGCAAGACTTCGCAGATGACGCGCGCACCCTCGTAGGCCGTATGGAAGCCGTCGCGGCGAAGACAGGTAACGTGCAGCAGCACGTCGGGCATTCCATTGTCGGGGACGATGAAGCCAAATCCCTTGGAGACGTCGAACCACTTGATGACGCCTGCCAACTCAATGAGATTGGCTGATGTTTCGTCGACGAGGTCTCGAACCGTTCCCGGTCGGAGATTACTGCCAGGCATTTTTGATTCAATCCCGTCGGACGCCATGACGCCGTGCGCCGCTATTTTTAGGCGCCTCTTCAAGGGCGCTTCTTACGAATCTGCAAATTCAAGATAACACCCGCCGATGCGGCGAAAAGCGCAAAATTCGCTTGCGCACAGGTCTGTACACAGCGTAACGCGCGGACGAATCAGTGGACGATGAAGGGTCCGAGCACGTCCCCGATGTCGTTGCGCACGACAAGATCGGCGAGTTCGTCGAACTCCGTCGGCTCGCGATTGATGATGACAAGGGCTGCGCCGTTGCGCTTCGCCATCAGGGGAAATCCCGCCGCCGGCCACACCACCAGCGACGAGCCGATGGCGAGAAACAGATCGCATTGCATTGTCAATTGCTCGGCGCGCGCCATTGCCTCGACCGGCATCGCCTGCCCGAACGATACGGTCGCGGTCTTGATGAATCCGCCGCAGCCGCAATCGGGCGCATGCTCGTCATTTTCGCCGAAACGCTGCTTCACCCAGGCAAGATCGTAGCGTTCGCCGCAGTCGAGACACGACGCGTAGGTGGTATTGCCGTGCAGTTCGACGATATCGTGGGACGCAACCCCTGAAGCCTGGTGCAGGTTGTCGATATTCTGCGTCACCACGCCCGGCACCTTACCGGCGCGGTAAAGACTTGCCAGCGCCAGGTGGCCGCGGCCAGGTTTAGCCTTGGTAAAGTGGTCCTGCATGGCGAAGCGCCGGCGCCAGGCTTCGTCCCGCATCTCCTGGCTAGCGACAAAGGCATCGAACGGGATCGGTCGGTTCTTCGTCCACAAGCCGCCGGGCGAGCGGAAGTCGGGAATGCCGCATTCGGTGGAAATTCCGGCGCCGGTAAACGGCAGAATGCGGCTTGCCGCTTCGATGTGCTTACGCAAGGCCGTAATTGCGCTATCAAGACCCGGCACGACCATGACTATATTAGTGCGGGCTTCGCGCCCGCTTCCCAGGATGAGGTTCTTCTCATGCGATATCTGCACACCATGCTGCGTGTCCGCAATCTCGATGCGGCGCTCGACTTTTACTGCAACAAGCTCGGCCTCAAGGAGACCCGCCGGCGGGTGGATGAAAAAAACCGCTACACGCTGGTATTCGTCGCCGGCGCCGATGATCTTGGTCTGGTTGAGGACAGCAAGAAGAAAGGTCGTCCGGCGCCTGAGGTGGAACTCACCTACAACTGGGACAGCGAGGACTATGGTGAGGCGCGTTATTTCGGCCACCTCGCCTTCGAGGTCGACGATATCTATGCGACCTGCAAAAAACTGATGGACGCCGGCGTCACCATCAACCGGCCGCCGCGCGACGGCGTGATGGCGTTCGTGCGCTCGCCCGATAAACACTCGATCGAGCTGCTGCAGAAGGGCGAGGCCAAGGCGCCGCAGGAACCCTGGAAGTCGATGGCAAACACCGGCAAATGGTAGCCAAGCGGTAGCCGGAGACCGGTTGCCGCTCCGGGAGAAGCTCTTTATACCTCGCCTAAATTTCAGCGCCCTTCGTCTAGAGGCCTAGGACACCGCCCTTTCACGGCGGTAACAGGGGTTCGAATCCCCTAGGGCGCGCCATTTTTATTCCCTCATGGCTGCCATGCGGGTTTGTCCGATTTCGCGCAATTTTTAACGTACAAATTATGGTCCGGGTGAGTTGTCGGGGCGTAGATTGGTAGCGCCGACGCGGGTGAGCTTCGGAGATTCGACTTCATGAACGGCAGGAACGTAGTTGCGGCTTTGCGGCGCGACGCTGGCTATATCTGGCAGGCGGCGGTCGCGGTCGTGTTTATCGGTTTCGCCGGCCTCGCCGTGGCGGCGGCCGTGTACGATCTGTTGCCGAGCTGACGCGCGCGCTTCAAGACCGCGTCGGATAGCGATGACGCCGCCCGTTGAAATCCTCGACGAGATAATGTGATTGCCCGTTTGAGCCCGCGCGCTCGAGATAGGCCGGGCCGATCGGCGATTTGCCGTGGCCGCCCGGAATGTCGAGCACATAAGCGGGCTGACAGAGACCGGATGCGCGGCCACGAAGCTCACGCATCAAACCCTGCCCGGTTTCGACCGAGGTGCGCAGATGCGCTGTGCCCGGCGCTAGATCCGCGTGATGCAGATAGTATGGCTTGATGCGGCATTCGACCAAGGCGCGCATCAACTCCTGCATCACCTCGGGCCTGTCGTTGACGCCAACAAGCAGCACCGACTGTGCCAGCAGCGGGATGCCCGCATCGGCCATGCGGGCGGCGGCGGCGCGCGCTTCCGCCGTCAGTTCGCGTGGATGGTTGACGTGGAGCGCGACATAGACCGCCTTGCCCTTGATCCTGATCGCCCGCACCAGTTCGGCAGTGATCCGCGCAGGCTCGGCGATAGGCACGCGGGTGTGGACGCGGACGACCTTGACGTGATCGATAGCAGCGAGCGCCTTCATCACCTCGCGCAGCCGCCGCGCCGACAGCACCAGCGGGTCGCCGCCGGTGAGGATCACTTCCCAGATGTCTGCGTGATCCCGGATATAATCGAGAGCCGCATCAAGCGCGGCACGGTCGAGCGCGCCGGGCCGGCCTACGGTCTCGCGGCGGAAGCAGAAGCGGCAATAGACAGCACAGATCTGCGTCAGCTTGAGCAGCACCCGGTCGGGATAGCGGTGCACGATACCAGGCACGGGCGAATGCGCATCGTCGCCGATCGGATCGGCAAGCTCGTTCGGCTCGGCCGCAAGCTCGCGCTCGTCGGGCATGAATTGCCGCGCAATCGGGTCTTGCCGGTCGTTGCGGTCGATAATGCCGGCAAGCGCCGGTGGCAGCGCCACCGCGTAACGCGCGGCGACCGGCTCGAGCGCGGCGGTGCGTTCGGGCGTCACCAGTCCGCGTTCGCGTAGTTGCGCGACGGTGCGGAGAGTTTGCGTCTTTGCCATTACGATTGCCTTTCCTGAAATTCCGCGACCGGCGCCCACAGCACCTGGTCGATTGTTTCGGCGCCCGCCGCCAGCATCACCAGCCGATCGAAGCCGAGCGCGACGCCGCAGGCCGGCGGCATTGCAGCCAAAGCTTCGAGAAAATCCTCATCCAGCGGATAGCGCTCGCCATAGATGCGCTGCTTCTCGTTCATAGCCGCTTCAAAGCGCCGGCGTTGCTCGCCGGCATCGGTCAATTCGCCAAAGCCGTTGGCCAACTCCACGCCGCAGGCATAGAGCTCGAAACGCTCGGCCACCTGTTCGCTGCCCGCCTTGGCACGCGCCAGCGCCGCGAGCGGCAGCGGGTACTCATATAATATCGTGGCACGGCCGAGGCCGAGCTTTGGCTCGACGCGCTCGACCAGAATGCGGCTGAAGATGTCGCCCCAGTCGTCGCTGGCGCCCACGGTGATGCCCGCCTTGGCCGCCGCCGCGGCAAGTTTCCCACGATCGCCCTGCCCGGCCGCGACCGTTGCCAAAACGTCGACACCGGCATGGCGCGTAAAGGCCTCCGCGACGGTGACGCGTTCGGGCGCGGCGAATGGATCGGTGCTGCGGCCGCGAAACTCAAAGCGGTTGCAGCCGGCAGCTTGGGCGGCCTCCGCCAGGAGCGCTCCGCAATCGGTCCACAACGTCTCGTAAGGCTCGTTGGCGCGATACCATTCGAGCAGCGTGAACTCCGGATGATGCAGGTCCCCGCGCTCGCGATTGCGGAACACGCGGGCAAAATCGAAAATGCGGGTTTCGCCCGCGGCCAGAAGCTTCTTGCAGGCAAATTCGGGCGAGGTCCGCAGGTAAAGCCGATGGCGCTCGTCGCCGGGCGCGATGAGTTCGGTGGCGAACGCGTGCAGATGCGTCTCGTTACCGGGAGACGCCTGCAAGGCGCTGGTGTCCACCTCGATAAAATCGCGGGCGGCAAACCAGGCGCGCAGTGCTGCGGCGATGCGGCCCCGCGCCACGAGATAAGGCCTGCGCGCCGCATGGGCGCCGGGCCGCCAGAACGGAGAGGCCTGCCGCATTTCCGCCTCAGGCCGAGGCCGTGCGGGAAAGACTGGCATCGCGCGAGAAGATCGCTATGGTGCGGCCCGAATCCGAACAGCCAAGCCACGCAGGGACCGTTCTCGTGAAAGTCATCGCCTCCTCACTCCGCAAGGGCAATATCGTCGATCTCGACAGCAAGCTCTATGTCGTCCTCAATGCGGAAAATTTTCATCCCGGCAAGGGCACGCCGACCACCCAGGTCGATATGCGCCGGATTTCCGACGGCGTGAAGACCCAGATGCGCTACAAGACCACCGATCAGGTCGAACGCGCCCATGTCGAGGATCACGAATTCTCCTATTTATACAAGGATGGCGACGGCTTTCATTTCATGAACCAGGAGAATTACGAGCAGGTGCAGGTCCCCGCCGACATCGTCGGCGACTACGAGAAATACCTGCAGGAAGGCATGGTGGTGAACCTCGCCACGCACGACGGCGTTCCGGTGTCGATCGAGATCCCGCAGAAGGTGACGCTGGAGATCACCGACACCGAACCGGCCATGAAGGGACAGACCGCCTCGGGTTCGTTCAAACCGGCGACC
Organism: uncultured Alphaproteobacteria bacterium; assembly: GCA_963738915.1. Classification (GTDB taxonomy): domain Bacteria; phylum Pseudomonadota; class Alphaproteobacteria; order Rhizobiales; family Xanthobacteraceae; genus Pseudolabrys. The sequence goes on along the minus strand of CAVTYO010000009.1, from coordinate 239,470 downwards.
CTGTCGAACGGGGCGCGCACGATGGTGCCGACCCACATCACCGTCGGCACCCGCGTTGTGGTCAACACCACCGACGGCTCTTACGTCGAGCGCGCCAAGGACTAATAACTTTTTCCCACTCGACTTCGCACGCACCGCAACCCTTGTATGCGGATGGCCGATGCTTTTTACTCTCGCGCTGGCGCACCTGCCGCGGGCGCGACGAGTGAGGGATAGCTGTTGAAACGTGCCGTTCTCGTCGGCCTTGCGATGCTCGTCAGTGGTTGGGCAACCGCCGGCGAGATGGAGCGGCCGGCCATCACGCTCAGCAAGGTTGATTGGGAGGCGGCGGCGGCGAGCCTCGCCCGATCGCGGCACCGATACGCCGGCGCAGGCTTTTGCCCGCCTCAATGCCGTCAGCGTCAAGCGATTTACCGGCATCGAAAAAAGCACCGTACCGGTGCTGCTGCCGTTCGACTATCGCGACGTTTCGCAAGGACCTGGCCGACGGCAAGGCCGAGGCGGCGACATCGGACAAATATTTCGGCAATTTTCATCCGACCAAATTCTTCTTGCCCGGCGCGGCCGGTTACGACGCAACCTTCACCATCGGCCCGGACGATGCACCGGTGAAAACCCGCTATGCCAAGCCGATCGTGATCGAGATCACCGGCGCCGCATTCGTCTATGATCTTGATGGCCCCGATCATCAGGAGGTGTTTCCTCCATCCAAGGAAGTCGCCGCGCTGTTTCCCGGCATGCGCCGGATCCTGCGCGAGGCGCATGTGCGCTACGTGTTCGAGCGCTTCGGCGTGCCTTACGTCGTCTCCATCCAGTGCTACGACCAGCGGCCCAAGCGCGGCATCCTGACCTGCAAGCAGGCCGACCCGATCGCCGAACAATTCCTCAAGCAGTTGAAGACGGCCGGCGGCACACCGGCCGCATTGCCCGAGCCGAAATTCGACTTGAGCAGGCCGGCGGTGCAATCGGACTTCACCTATTACGGCCCCGGCGACCTGATCGAAAACACCGGCTGGCACAAGCTGCCCGGCCGCACCGACTACCACGTCTATGCGCGCATGCGCTTTCCCATCGCCTATGCGCCGGCATACGTGAAGTCGCAATCATTCATGTCATGGGGCGATTGCTACCGCACCGGCACCGTCGGCCGCACCGGGAAGAAGGGCGCGAAATATCACTGCAAGCTCAACGACAAGCCGCTGGTGTTCGACGAATCCGCCGCGGAGAATTTCACCTATCCGTGGCGCGACAATTTCTGCGAGCTGCGCGATTTTCTCGTCGGTCAATGTCCGGGCGGCTACGGCCATCAGGGTGAAGACATCCGCCCCGGCAACTGCGTGCTCGAGAATGCCGAAGCCGACCGCTGCGTTCCCTACCAGCACGACATCGCCGCCGTGCATGACGGCATCATCCGCCGCATGCCGGGCGATCTCGGCGTCTATATCGTCGTCAACAACGCCGACAACCACGTGCGATTTCGCTATCTGCACATGAACCCGAAAACGCTCGACGCCGACGGCATCGTCAACGGGCGCACGGCGAGCGAGGGCGAGATCCTCGGCAAGGTCGCTGATTGGGGCGACACCGAGAACGGCACCTCCTATCACATCCACTTCAACATCCAGGTATTCACCACCGTCGGCTGGGTCTGGGTGAACCCTTACATGACCCTGGTTGCCGCTTACGAACGGCTGATCGGCGGACGCGGGCGGGAGATTTTGCCCGGCGAGCCGGCGCCGCCGGCTCCCGACAAGCCGCCCGTCATCCTGCATCCGGCGCCGGCAGTGTCCGCCGACGCGACGACGGCGCCTGCCAAGGCCGTGGAACCCGTCGAGCGCGAGACGCCGCGTAAGCGTGTGCGTCATCGCCGCCACAAACCGAAATCCGAAGACGAATAGACGCTTGGCTTGATTGCCCGCGCGGCGTCAGCGACTACAATGCGCCATGCTGCGAATCTCCTGCAACGTCACCGCCGCGCGCGCAACACGGCTGAGCCGCCGCGCCTGCCTGATCGGCGCACTCGGCGCCGCGACCAGCCTCAGCTTTGGCACAAAAGCCTGGAGTGCGACGAGCGCGTTCGCCCGCTGGGTCGAGGCTTTCCGTCCGCGTGCGCTCAAGCGCGGCATATCGGCTGCGACCTATGACCGCGTCATGGGTTCGGTCACTCCCGACACCAGCGTGTTCGCGCAGTTCCGCGCGCAGCCGGAATTCACCGAGCAGATGTGGCAGTACATCAACCGCCGCTGCTCGGACTGGCGCGTAATCACCGGCACGGAGCGCGCCAAGGAATATGCGGGCCTGTTGTCGCGGCTGGAGAAGGACTACGGCGTCGACCGCTACGCGCTGCTCGGTCTCTGGGGCATGGAGTCATCGTTCGGCGACGTCATCGTCAACCCGAAATACATGCGGCCGATCATTCCTGCACTGGCCGCACTCGCCTCTGGCGAGCCGCGAAGGCGCGCCTACTGGGAAAGCGAGCTTCTCAATGCGCTCACCATCATCGACCGCGGGTGGGCCAGGCCCGCCGACATGATCGGTTCCTGGGCCGGCGCCATGGGCCACACCCAATGGATGCCCGAGGTGTGGCTGCACATGGGCGTCGATTTCGACCACGATGGCCGCGTCACGCCCTTCGGCAATCCCGATGACTCGCTTGCCGGCACCGCGCGTTATCTCGTCGAGCGCGGCGGTTATCGCCGTGGCGAGGCCTGGGGCTGCGAAGTGTTTGCGCCGTCAGGCGTGCACGCCGACAATCGTACCATGCGCGCTTACGAGAAATGGCAGGCGCTCGGCGTGCGCCGCGCCGATGGCGCAGCTTTTGCCCGTCCCGCCGACATGGTGAAGCTTTGGCGGCCGGTCGACGGCGGGCCGTCGTTTCTCGTCGGGCAGAATTTCCGCGCCGTCTATTCCTACAATCCCTCCTTGAGCTACACGCTGGCGCTGTTGCATCTCGGCGACCTGATCCGCGGCGATCCGCCGTTCCACCAGCAGTTTCCCGGCGGCGAACGCCGGCCGACGCTCGACGAAGTCAAGGAAATCCAGCGCCGTCTCAACGAACGGGGCTTCGAGACCGACGGCATCGACGGGCGCACCGGCAGCGATACGGTCAAGGCCATTCTGGCGTTCCAGAAAAAAGTCGGCATGGAGCCGGCCGACGGCTACGCGGGGCTGAAGGTTCTCGCCCGGTTGCGCCAAGGCTCCTGATCCGGTTGGATGCAACCCTTAGCCGTCCGCCGAGGCGGCCATGCCAGGGCCAGAAACAGTGACCACACCGAAACGTGAGCGCGCCAAAGCGCAAGCCGTTGCCGACGCCGCAATCGCCGCCATCGATCGTCCCAAGCCGGCCGGCGTCAACGCGGCCGGCTTCGGCAGCGATGTCGCAGCCGACGCACTGCGCGCGCTCGACATCCCCTATATCGCGCTCAATCCGGGCGCCAGCTACCGCGGTTTCCACGACAGCATCGTCAACTATCTCGGTAACGAACGCCCGCAGATGCTGCTCTGTCTGCACGAGGAGAGCGCCGTCGCCATTGCCCACGGCTGGGCCAAGGTTACCGGCAAGGCTATGGCTGCGGCGGTGCATTCCAATGTCGGCCTGATGCACGCGACCATGGCGATCTTCAACGCCTGGTGCGACCGCATGCCGATGGTCATCCTTGGCGCCACCGGGCCGGTCGATGCCGTCAACCGCAGGCCCTGGATCGACTGGATCCACACCGCGCGCGACCAGGGCGCGCTCATTCGCGGCTACACCAAATGGGACGATCAGCCCGCCTCGCCCGTTGCCGCGCGCGAAGCGATCCTGCGCGCGGGCTGGATCGCCAACACGGCGCCGTGCGGACCGACTTACGTCAACCTCGACGCCGGCATGCAGGAAGAAAGACTTGCCGAGCCGGTCACCCCGATCGACACGAAGCGGCTGATGCCGGAAGTGCAAAGCGCGGCCCCGGCGGCGATGGTGACCAAGGCCGCCGAGCTTCTGCGCGCCGCCAAGCATCCGGTAATCCTTGCCGGCCGCGTCTCCCGCGACCTCGACGCCTGGAACGCGCGCATCGCGCTCGCCGAGCGCCTCGGCGCCCGCGTGGTCACCGACCTCAAGGCAAGCGCCGCCTTCCCCACCGATCATCCGCTGCATGCCGGCGCGCCGGGCTTCATCGCGCCGGTGCCGGAAGCCGCCGAAGCGATCCGCAATGCCGATGTCATCCTCAGCCTCGACTGGATCGACGTTGCGGGAACCTTCAAGCACGTGGGCGGGACGGCGGCGAAGGTCATTCAGGTGAGTGTCGATCACCACCTGCACAACGGCTGGAGCATGGACTATCAGGCACTGCCGCCGGTCGACGTGATGATCGCGTGCGAGCCGGACGTCGCGGTGCCGCCGCTGCTCGAAGCGCTCGGCGCGGCCAAACCACATCTCGTACAGGCAAAGCCGCCCGAACCGTTCAAGCCGGCGGGCGACAAGCTCACCGTCGATCATCTAGCCGATGCGTTGCGCCGCGCGGTCGGCGATCGGTCGGCAACCCTCGCGCATGTCTCGCTGTCGTGGCACGGCGGCAGCTGGCCGTTCCGCCATCCGCTCGATTATCTCGGCGGCGACGGCGGCGGCGGCATTGGCGGTGGGCCGGGCATTTCCGTCGGCGCGGCGCTGGCGCTCAAGGGCTCCGGCCGCCTGCCGATCGGCGTCTGCGGCGACGGTGACTTTATGATGGCAGCGACTGCCGTTTGGACCGCGGCGCATTACAAGATCCCGCTGCTCATCGTGGTTGCCAACAACCGCTCGTTCTTCAACGACGAGCTGCATCAGGAACGCGTCGCCCGCATGCGCAACCGTCCGGTCGAGAACCGCTGGGTGGGCCAGCGCATTTCCGAGCCGGATATCGATATCGCGGCCATCGGCCGCGCCCAGGGCGCGCAAGGCTTCGGGCCGGTCACCGCCATCGCCGATCTCGGTCCGACATTCGCCAAGGCTATCGCCGCGGTCGAGGCCGGCAGCGTCGCCGTCGTCGATGTACGCGTCGAACCGGGTTACACCGCCGCCATGACCGCGGTGATGACGCGCAAGAGCGAATAGGCATGGCGGCCAAGACATCCGCAAGTGTCGACGCCATCCTCACGGTGGACGACATTTTGGTTCGCTACGAGACGGCTGAGGGACCGATCAGCGCCGTCGACGACGTCTCTTTCGCGGTCAAGCCCGGCGAATTCCTCTCCGTGATCGGCCCCTCCGGCTGCGGCAAGTCGACCTTGTTCAATGTCATCGGCGGCCTGCTCGGCCACCACCAGGGCACGGTCAGGGTTGCCGGCCAGAGCATCAGCGGCCCGCACAAGTCGATCGGCATGGTGTTTCAGGAGGAGTTGACCTTCCCCTGGCGTACCGTGACCGACAACGTCGCCTTTCCGCTCGAGCTTGTCGGCATGCAGCGGGCAAAGCGCGACGAGCGCGCCAAACATTTCATTTCGCTGGTCGGCCTCGACGGCTTCGAGAACCGTTATCCGGGCGAACTATCCGGCGGCATGCGTCAGCGCGTATCGCTCGCGCGCACGCTCGCGTCGGAGCCCGAAATCCTGCTGATGGATGAGCCCTTCGCCGCGCTCGACGAGCAGACCCGGCTATTGCTCGGCGACAAGGTTTTGCAGATTCAGCAGCAGCTCAAGCAGACGACGCTGCTCATCACCCACAACATCACCGAAGCGGTGCAGATGTCCGACCGCATCCTGGTGATGACCTACCGGCCCGGCAAGGTGAAGCGCATCGTCGATATCGACCTGCCGCGGCCGCGCACCTCCGAGATCGTCGGCAGCGAAGCCTTTGGCCGCTACGTCGCGCAAATCTGGAACGACCTGCGCGAGGAGGCCAGCCGCGGCATGCGCGACGAGGAAGCCCACGCGCTGCATCATCGGGGGGACGCGCCATGACCGACGCCGCGCGCGCGACCGGCAAACCCTGCCGAGACCTTGCGCCAACCGCCGTCGGGGTCGGCTCGATCGTTGCGCTTTTTCTCGTCGCCGAGGCGCTTATCCGCGCTGGCGTCATCAACCGCTACATCGTGCCGCCGCCATCGGAAATTGCCGGCAGCTTCTACCGCATCGTCACTCAGGAACACGTGTTTAGCCGCTTTCTGGTGACCGGCGGCGAGTGCCTGGTGGCGAGCCTTATGCTCACCATTGCCGGCATCGCCATCGGCGTGGTGATGCATCACTTCAAATTGCTGCAACAGGCCTGCGAGACCTGGGTGGCGGCGCTTGCCTCGGCGCCGTTCGTCCTGATGTATCCGCTGTTCATGGTGATCTTCGGCCGCAACTCCTGGACCATCATCATGATGGGGTTCGTCTCCGGGCTGCCGCCGGTGATCCTGAAAACAATCGAAGGCATATCCGGCACCCGCCAGGTGCTGGTCGATGTCGGGCGCAGCTTCAACCTGACGCCGGCGCAGCAGTTCTGGAAAATTCTGCTTCCCGCTGCGTTGCCGACGATTTTTGTCGGCTTGAGACTCGGGCTGATTTTCGCGCTGATCAATATCGTCGGCACCGAATTCCTGATCAATTTCGGAGGCCTCGGCCAGCTCATCGAGGACCTCGCCGAGCGTTACGATCTGGCCGGCACCTATGCTGCAATCGTCTTCGTCATTCTGGTCAGCGTCGTGTTCTTCATGGCGCTGGAAAAGGTCGAGCGATGGCTGAGACCGGTCGACTGAAACCCGCAGCCCCTGCCCTGCCGCTAAGCCCGGTGACGCTGCTGCGTGCGGCGATCATCCTCGCCGTGCTGGCGATATGGGAATTCCTCGCCCACTCCGGCTGGCTTTACCGCGACGTCGTGCCTCCGCTGCTGGCGATAATGCGCGCCCTCGCCGATCTTCTCTTCCACGTCAGTTTTTACCGCAACCTCGGCGTGACCCTGATGGAGATCGGCGGCGCGCTCGCCGTCGGCGGGCTGTCCGGGATTGTTGTCGGCATCCTGCTTGGCGCCAACCGCTTCATGGCAAAAGCCTACGAACCCTACCTCTATTACCTCGGGCCGACGCCGAAGATCATCTTCTTCCCGGTACTGATCATGTGGTTTGGGCTTGGCTCGGAATCGAAAGTCGCGCTCGGGTCGCTGTCGTGCTTCTTCCCCATCGCGCTTTCGGTCGCCGCCGGCATGCGCGGCATCGACAAAGTGCTGATCCGCGTCGGCGAGAGCTTCCGCGCCTCGACCTGGCAGATGGTGATCAAGATCTATCTGCCCGCGATGCGCCACCCGATCATCAACGGTGTGCGGCTGGGCCTCGGCGTTGCGTTGATCGGCGTGCTGCTTGCGGAAACCAAGCTGTCGAGCGCCGGCATCGGCTTTCTCATCATCCAGGCCTACAGCGTTTTCGACATGCCGCGCATGTACGCGATGCTGATCGTGCTGTTCGTGCTGGCAATCGGCGCCAATGCCCTGATCGGCCGCATCGGCGGCCTCGACAGCGTCAAGCGGACTTGAACCTAGCGCGGCAGCGTAAAGCCCGCTTGCTGCCACACGGCGCGGTGTTCCGGCGCGGCCATGAAAGTCACGAAAGCCGGCCCATCGGCGCTGTCGGGAGTAGCGGCACCGCCGTAGACGATGTTGAGATCGATCCCCGGCGGCAGCGGGCCGACCACGCTAAGCCCCTTCACCATCGCGACTTCGCTTGCCGGATAGATGCCGATCTCGGCCTCGCCGTTGGCGATGAGTTCGACGCCGCCGTCGAGCGCCGGGCGGTGGATAGTCTTGCCGGCAATCGTCTCGGCGATGCCGAGTTCCTGCATCACCTTGCCGAGATGCGTGCCGCTTGGCGTCTTGCCGGGCGTGGCATGAACGATGGACCGTGCAGCCAGCATCGCCTCGCGGAATTTCTCCTTGGTCGAGATGTCGGGCTTGTTCGCGCCTTGCTTCACCGCGACGCTGACGCCGACGATGCCGAACGTTGCCTGCGTCTCGGCACGTGCCTTGCCGGCCTTGGCGTAGTTCTCGAGCAGCGGCACCGGCAGGACGAGGACATCGGCCCTTTCGCCGGCCGCCAGCCGCGCATCGAGCGCGGCAGTGACCTCGAAGACATAAGAAACCTTTTGCCCGCGTTGCGCCTCGAATTTCGGCGTCAGCACGGCAAAGGCGCCTTGCGTGGCGCCGCCGCTGAATACGCGAATGTCCGCCGTTCCCGTCACAGCTTGTAGGTCTCGAAAGTTGCCGGGTGAAACAGCTCCTCGACCTTGACCAGCCGCGACGACAGGCCCTGCGCGTGATGATGGCGCAGAAAGGTCTCCAGCGTCTTGCGGTTTGCCGCGACGCCATAAGACCAAAAGTCACGGCCCATCAGCGCTCGCGCCTCCATCAGGCGCTCCTCGACAAACGGCAGCGTCACCTTGGCCGACGAGGTGTCGGAAAGTTTTTCCAGCGCGATCGACTTGGCGCGTTCGAACGCCTTGAACAGGGCGGCCGGCAGCCACGGCTGCTGGCTGACAATTTCGCGCCGCACGCCGATGATGTGCATGATCGGGAAAATGCCCGTGCGCTTGAAGTAGTCCTTGGCGGCGGCGACTGGATCGACAAACAGCCAGCCGACATGCGGCCCGCCGCGGGCGAAACACGACGGCACCCGCGGCCCGATGAAGCCGTCGATCTCGCCTGCCTCCAGCATCGCAGAGAGCGTGCGGCCCTCCGGGGCATTCTCAAGTTTCACGTCCTTGGGCAGCGTGATGGCGATCTTCTCGGGGCGTCCCGCCTCCTCCAGCCCGCCGCGAATCCAGTGGATGTCGGATGGCTTCACGCCGTGATCGTCTTCAAGCAGCGCGCGGGCCCAGACATTCGCCGTCAGCTGATATTCGGGCACGCCGATTTTTTTGCCCTTGAGGTCGGCGGGCTTCTTGATGCGGTCGGTGCGCACGTAGATTGAGGTATGGCGGAAGGCGCGCGAGACGAAAGCCGGTACGCCGACATAGGGGCAGTCGCCCTGCGCGGTTTTCACGGTAAAGCTCGACAGCGACAATTCGCAGATGTCGAATTCGGCATGGCGAAAGGCGCGGAAGAAAATCTCTTCCGGATCGAGCGCCATGAACACCGGATCGACGCCGTCGATCGCCACAAGCCCGTCGGTCAGCGGACGGGTGCGGTCATAGTCGCGCACGGCGACGGAAAGATTGAGTTTGGCCATGGAAGTCCCGGATGCGGATGCGGCTCGCGAGTCATAGGCGAAACGGCGCTCCCGGCAAAGCCCCGCCTGAGGCACGCGTCAGCTTGGCTGCGTCTTGAGAAAATCGCGGAAGCTGCCTTTCTCGTAGGCCCTGTCGCGTACGAAGCGGAAGCTGGCGAGGAAATCGTCGGGCCGCAAATACCCTTGCGTGCGCGACACCTCGCGTTGCGGCGCCGGCAGCGCCTTCATCGTGGCGGCGTTTTCCCCGAAGAACTGGAACGTCGGCGTGTAACGCACGCCGTATTTCGCCGCCAGATCCTTTTCCCGCAATTCGCTGCCGTCGAAATCGACGACCTTGAGCGAACCGATGATATTGAGCTGGGTGATCTCGAAATTCGCCTTGACGTAGTCGGCGATGCGCTCTTGCGCGAAATTGACGAAGTGGGTTTCCTTGCAATAGGGGCAGCCTTTGAGCTCCCACATGATGGCGAAGCGCTTGCCCTCGGACTTCGCGGTTTCAAGGTCGTCGCCGAGATTGAGGAAGCTTTGCAGAAACCACGGCTCCCGGTAGAGACCGTCACCGGTCAGCGTCGGCCCCTCCGCGCGCGCCGGTGATATCGCCAGGGCGCCGGAGGCGGCAGCGCCTAGCATGAGTGTCCTGCGCGACATCGGCATCGGTTTAAGTCCTAAACTAGCGAAGCGGAAACCATGGCATTAACTTGCCCGGTCCGAACGCCCTGTACATATAGCGTGCGCTGTATAACTTCGCTTCACGGTCGAGTGAATAGCCATGATTGCCAGCACTGCGCGCGCCGCATTCCTTGCCCTTGCCCTGGGGGGCACCGCGGTTAATTCCGCCGCGGCTGCCGGCGAACTCGCCGATTTCAATATCGCGGTGGAAAAAGCCGAAGCCCATAACCGCGTTGCGGTCGGCTATCTGCGCACCGGCAACATCGATCTTGCCTCGCTCGAAGTCGACCGCCTGCGCGAATTCTGGGCAAAGTTCAACGAGCGCTTCGCCGGCAAGCGGCCGGCGGTTTTCGACGGCAACGCCTATTACATCATCGCCATGACCGATATCGCCACGCGCCTGATCACCGCCGACCTGATGCTGCACACCGGCCATCCCGACGTGACCCGGCAGGCGTTGCTGGCGATCCGCAACGATCTCTACAAATTGCGCCGGTCTGCCGGCGTCACGGTGCTGGCCGACTGCGTTTACGACGCCAATAACGCCATGGACACGCTCATGGGCTTTGACGGCCGCGAGCTCGACTGGAAGAGCGCGGAGACGGCTTTCGACATCGCCGGCAAGACCGCAGTCTACGACTACGTGCTCGGCCGCTGCGACGCGATGGCGGAGGAATCGGTGCGCAAGGATCCCGAATTCCGGCGGCTGATCGATGGCGCGAGGGCCAGCATGAAATTTATTCCTCAGGCGATCGCCGAACACGATACAGATCTTCTACACCGCGTCCTGATCGAGTTACGTTCGTTCGACAACCTGCTGGCCTTCCGTTTCGGCTAGCTTTGATGCGCGCTGCAATCGACATATTCAGCCTATGTGATATATTTTTGCCGCGTGGATATTTGCCAGCGGCTCAATGATGGAATTGCTTCGTCTGCAAAACCGCAATCGCTCGAATGAACTCGACCGCATGGTGGACAACGCCAAGCGCGCGAGCGATTTCCTCAAGGCGCTCGCCCATGAGAGCCGGCTGATGATCCTGTGCATCCTCGCCGAAGGTGAAAAATCGGTCGGCGAACTCGAGGACATCCTCGAATTGCGGCAGCCGACGGTGTCGCAGCAACTGGCGCGGTTGCGCGCCGACGGCCTGGTTACGACGCGGCGCAACGGCAAGACGATTTATTACAGCCTCGCCAGCGACGAAGCCCGCGTCGTCATCGGCGCGATCTACGACGTGTTCTGCCGCAAGGCGCGGAAACGCTGACGCGTGGTGGAACTTTTTTCGCGTCGGTTTTTCTCTGCCGTGTTGCCCCCTCGCAATAGCGGTCGCGGCGGCAGGCGCTTATGCTGCTTGCGGGCGGAGGGCTCTCCGCTTAGGGCGGTCACCGGTCGAGCGATGTGCCACACGCCAAGACCGGAACCGCCCTTCGTCGTCTCGCCTCCATTTCCGTAATATCGGCTTAGCTTTCCGCGACGTCGATGAGCCGCATCTGCACCCGCTCCTCGCCTTGCCAGCGGTCGACGCTGAGCGTGCCCGCTGCGTGCAGCACGCGGCCGCGGCCATCGAGCAAGGCGCGGCCAAGCGGCGTTCCGGCGGCACGGAAGGCGATGGCGTTGACGAATTTACCGTCACCGGAACGGAACCGGGCGCGGATGTGGTTCTCGCCGACCGGATCGGCAAAACTCAGAGTGTGCGCCGGCAGCGCCAGTACCGGTTCCGGATTGCCCGCGCCATAGGGACCGGCACGCGCCAGGAGTTCGCACAGCGCCACGTTGACCGCACCGGCGCTGACCGCGCCATCAATCAGCAGCGCGCGGTCGCGCCGCGCCACTTCGACCGAAGGCGCCAACGCCTCTTCGAGGTAGGCGCGGAAGGCGCCGAGCGCGTTCTTTTTCAACGTTACCCCTGCGGCCATGGCGTGACCGCCGCCCTTGAGCAGCAACCCTTCGCGCACCGCCTGACGCACCACGCGGCCAAGATCGACACCGGTGATGGAACGGCCCGAGCCTGTCCCGCTGCCACCCGCCTCCAGCGCAATGGCGAATGCGGGGCGGCCGTGGCGCTCCTTGAGCCGCGCCGCGACCAGCCCGACGACGCCCGGGTGCCAGCCCTCGCCGGCGGTCACCACGACCGCGCCCTTCTCCTCGAGCCCCAGCGCGGCAAGCGCTTCCGCTTCGGCTTGCGCCAGCGTCGATGCCTCGATCTGGCGGCGCTCGTGGTTGAGCCGGTCGAGTTCGGCGGCAAGGCGTCCCGCTTCGCTCGGGTCGTTTTCAAGAAGCAGCCTGGCGCCGAGATCGGCGCGGCCTATGCGGCCGCCGGCATTGATGCGCGGACCGAGCAGGAAGCCGAGATGCCACGGCTCCGGCGGGCCGGTCAGCCGCGCCGCGTCCATCAGCGCGGTGGTGCCGACGTCCTCGCGGCGGCGCAACGCGATCAGCCCCTTGGCGACGAAGGCACGGTTCAGGCCGGTCAACGGCACAACGTCGGCGACGGTGCCGAGCGCGACCAGATGAAGGAGCGATAACAGATCGGGCTCGGGGCGCGCGGCGGTCCAAAAACCGCGCTGGCGCAATTGCCGGTTGACCGCCACCAGCGTCAGAAAAACCAGACCGACAGCGGCGAGGTGGCCGAGACCGGAAAGGTCGTCGGCGCGGTTGGGATTGACGATGGCCAGAGCCGGCGGCAGGTCTTCGTCGGCCTGGTGGTGATCAATCACCACCGTGTCGAGGCCGAGTTTTTTTGCCTCGGTAAGCGGCTCAATGCTGGTCGTGCCGCAATCGACGGTGACCAGCAGCCTTGCACCGCGCTCGGCGAACGACCTGATGGCGTCGACATTGGGTCCGTAGCCCTCAAAGATCCGGTCGGGAATGTGCACGATCGGATCGAGGCCGCATTGCCGCAGATGGCGGGCAAGCAACGCTGAGGCGGTTGCCCCATCGACGTCGTAATCGCCGAAAATCGCAACCGTCTCGCCGCGCGTCACCGCATCAGCGATGCGCGCCGATGCCGCCTCCATCGCGACCAGTACGTGCGGATCAGGCATCAGCCGGCGCACGCTGGGGTCGAGATAGGCTTCGACCTCGTCGGGCTCGACGCCGCGCCCGGCGAGCACGCGCGCCAGCAATTCGGGCAGGCCGTGGCGCTGCGCAATCGTCATCGCGCGCGTCTGCCCGCGCGCGTCGAGACGGTCGCGCCAGGCGCGGCCCGTCGCCGAGCGTTCGACGCCGAGAAAGAATGACTCGGGAGGTGCGTGCGCGGTCGCGGGCAATGCCGCCATTGGGTGTCGACCCGGTGCAGCCGTCAGTTCTTGTAGCCGTGCTTCTGCATTATTGCCGCGATTCGGCTTTTCAGGTCGGCCTGAAAGACCTGCATGCGCGGCACCATCTGGCTCATGACGTCGCCCATGACCTGCGGCATCTCGTGCAGCGCCTTGATGCCGGTCGGCGATCGGTAAAACGCCACCATCTCGTGCAACTCCTCGGCGCTAAAATGCCGGGCGTAGATCGCCGGCGCGTCTTTCATGACTTCACCGGTAAACGCGTTCAACGAATTTTCAAATTCGGCGCGCAATTCGGCCAAAGTGGCGCCGTCGACCTTGCCGTTAAACTGGGCTTCGACCTGCGGCCACATCTGCGACGTCATGATTTCGGTCATGCGTTTCATGGAGTCCACGGTCAGGATCGAAGCGAGATCCTGCGCGGCGCGCAACGTCTCCGCGGAAGGCGGATCCTGCGCCGGCGCGGGCGGCGCGACGAAGACGCAAAACAGCAGGATCGCCAGCGCGCGTCGCATCCGCTCCTCCATCGCTGCGGGCCGCCGGCGTTTCGATCAGCTACGTTGAAACTTGGCCTGCGGCCGATGCGTGGCGCGAATCCAGCGCACCGTGCCGGTCGCCGAACGCATGACCACGGTCTCGGTCTCGATTTCGTTGCTGCTGAACTTGACGCCCTTGAGCAGGCTGCCGTCGGTGACGCCGGTCGCGGCAAACACGCATTCGCCCTTGACCATGTCCTTGATGCCGTATTTTTTGCGTGGATCCTTGATGCCCATCTTGGCGGCGCGCGTGCGCTTCTCCTCGCTGTCGAGCACCAACCGGCATTGCATCTGCCCGCCGATGCAGGACAGCGCCGCCGCCGCCAGCACACCCTCCGGCGCGCCACCGATCCCCATATAGAGGTCGATCCCGGTCACTTCCGATTGAGCGGCATGGATAACACCGGCAACGTCACCGTCGGTGATCAACGATACCGCCGCGCCCGCCTTGCGCAGCGCTGCGATGAGTTCGGCGTGGCGCGGCCGGTCGAGAACCAGCGCGGTGACGGCGTCCGCCTTGACGCCCTTGGCCTTGGCGAGCCGCGCGATCACCTCGCCCGGCGGCAGATCAAGATCGACCAGATCCTTGGCGTAGCCGGGGCCCACTGCGATCTTTTCCATGTAGGCGTCCGGCGCATTGAGCAGCGTGCCGCCTTGCGCCATGGCGAGCGTGGCAATCGAGCCCGGCATGTTCTTGGCGCACAACGTGGTGCCTTCGAGCGGGTCGACGGCGATGTCGACTTTCGGTCCCTTGCCGGTGCCGACGCTCTCGCCGATGAACAGCATCGGCGCCTCGTCGCGCTCGCCCTCGCCGATCACCACGGTACCCTCGATCGGCAGCTTGCCGAGTTCCCGCCGCATGGCGTCGACCGCGGCCTGATCGGCGTCTTTCTCGTTGCCGCGTCCGCGCAGGCGCGCAGCCGCAACCGCCGCGCGCTCAGTCACGCGCACAATTTCGATGGAGAGAATGCGGTCCAGCACCTGCGACTGATCGGTGGTCGACGCCATCACATTCCCCTAATTCTTCTCGATGCGGATTACTTGCGGCCGGCCAGAGATCACCCTATCGCGGCCCACCGCGGCAAGGGCTTTGCGCACGACATCCTCGGTCGTTGCATAAGTAATGAGGATAACGGGGACGGAACCGCCCTTGCGGCCATTGCCCGGGTCTTTCTGGTCGTGGCGCTGCACGATCGATTCCAGCGAAATCTCCTGTTCGGCAAGGCGCGTGGCGATGGATGCCGCCGTTCCCGGCCGATCGCGCGCCTGCAAGCGAATGTAATAGCCGCCCTCGTGGCGCTGCATCGGCGCCTTGCGCACGGAATGCAGCTTCTCGCTCGGCCGCCCAAACGGCGCAATGCGGACACCCCGCGCGATGTCGCCGATGTCGGAGAGCACCGCCGAGGCGGTCGCCGCGCCGCCGGCGCCCGGGCCGACCAGCGTCAGCGGGTTGATGCCGGCGGCGTCGATGGTGACCGCGTTGGTGACACCCATCACCTGGGCGATGCTTGAGTCCTTGCGCACCATCGTCGGATGCACGCGCTGCTCGATGCCCTGCGGCGTCTTCACCGCGACACCGAGGAGCTTGACGCGATAACCGAGCTGCTCGGCCGCGGTGAGATCGGCGGGCGCGATCGAGGAAATGCCTTCGACATAAATCGCTTTCTGATCGACCTTGGTGCCGAAGGCCAGGCTCGCCAGGATCGCGAGCTTCTGCGCGGTGTCATGGCCTTCGATGTCGAAGCTCGGATTGGCCTCGGCATAACCGAGGCGCTGCGCCTCTTTCAGGCACTCGGCAAAAGACAGTCTGTCCTGCTCCATGCGGGTAAGGATGTAATTACAGGTGCCGTTGAGGATGCCGTAGATGCGCTCGAAGGAATTTCCCGCCATCCCTTCGCGCAGCGTCTTCACGATGGGAATGGCCCCGCCGACGGCCGCTTCAAAATTAAGGGCTACACGATTTTTCTCGGCGAGCGCCGCAAGTTTCACGCCGTGCCTCGCCAGCAATGCCTTGTTGGCGGTGACCACCGATTTGCCCGAGCCCAACGCCGCCTCGACCGCGCTTTTGGCCGGGCCGCCGGCGCCGCCGATCAACTCGACGAATACGTCGATGCCGGGTGCGCGTGCGAGCGATACCGGATCGGAAAACCATCTCAGGTTCTTGAGATCGAAACCGCGCTTCTTTGCTCTTGATCGTGCGCAAACCGCAACCACGTCGATGCGCCGGCCGCAGCGCGCCATCAGCGTCTCGCGCTGGCGCGCGATCTGGTTAACCAGCGCGGCACCGACCGTGCCCAAACCGGCAACGCCGACTTGCAGAGGTTTGGTCATGAATCAGCGCCGCGTCGCGAGCGGAACAACGTTATGAAGTTGCTCCGGCCCTGTTTTAAGGAAGCGGCCGACGTTGCGCGCGGCCTGGCGGATGCGTTGTTCGTTTTCAACGAGCGCGATGCGCACGTGGCCCTCGCCGTATTCGCCGAAGCCGATGCCAGGAGAGACGGCGAGGTCGGCCTTCTCGACGAGCAGCGTCGCGAACTCGACGCTGCCCAGCGTCTTGAACGGCTCGGGGATCGGCGCCCAGGCAAACATCGAAGCCTTCGGCGAAGGCACCGGAAAACCGGCGCGGCCGAAACTTTCCACCAGCACGTCGCGGCGACGCTTGTAGGTCTCGCGCATCTCCTTGATGCAGTCGTCGGGGCCGTTAAGCGCGGCAGTTGCCGCCACCTGGACCGGCGTGAAGGCGCCGTAGTCGAGATAGGATTTGACGCGGCCGAGCGCGGCGATCACCCGGTCATTGCCGACGGCAAAGCCGATGCGCCAGCCGGGCATCGAATAGGTCTTCGACATCGAGGTGAATTCGACCGCGATATCGATCGCACCCGGCACCTGCAGCAGCGACGGCGGCGGGTTGTCGTCAAAATAGACTTCCGCGTAGGCAAGATCTGACAGCACCAGGATGCCCTGCTTCTTGGCGAAGGCGACAAGGTCCCTGTAGAAGTCGAGGCTCGCCACATAGGCGGTCGGGTTGGCCGGATAGCACACCACCACGGCGGTCGGCCTCGGGATCGAGTGCGTGATCGCGCGCTCGAGCGCGGGGAAGAATGCTGGCGTCGGCTCCGAAGGCACCGAGCGGATAGCGCCGCCCGCCATCAGGAAACCGAAGGCGTGGATCGGATAGCTCGGATTGGGCACCAGCACGATGTCGCCGGGCGCGGTAATCGCCTGCGCGACGTTCGCAAAACCTTCCTTGGAGCCCAGCGTGGTGACGACCTGCGTATCGGGATTAAGCTTCACCCCGAAGCGCCGTGCGTAATAGGCGGCTTGCGCGCGGCGCAGGCCAGCGATGCCGCGCGAGGCCGAATAGCGATCGGTGCGCGGCTTGCCGAGCGTGTCTTTAAGCTTCTCGATCACATGTGCCGGCGCCGGCAGATCGGGATTGCCCATGCCGAGGTCGATGATGTCGGCGCCGCCGTTGCGCGCGCGCGCCTTGGCCCGGTTCACCTCTTCGAACACGTAAGGCGGCAATCGGCGGATGCGGTAGAAATCGTCCATCGCTTAGACCTTCAACTCGCCATCGATTTTGCGCATGACCTAATCCGAAAACCCGGTTCCCACTTTTCGGGGTCATGCGCGGCCCCACTCCCGAGCCGCTTGGCGTCATAAATCCCGGCTGGCTTTTATCACGGGTTCGGCTTGCTGCCAGCGGTCCCGGTCTCATTTGGGTCGGCGGGCGGTTTTTTCGCTGTTTGCGCGGCTTTTTTGTCAGCCGCCGAAGCTTTATGGCCTTCTTGCCGGTCCCTGATGTTGGTCAGGTCGCGCTCCATTTGCGTCTGCTGCTCGGCCGTCAGCGGCTGGTCGGGGCGCGCCGGCGGCATGTCATGGACGGCCGGATACTGATACTCGACCGCAGGCCGCGCCGGGGTTCCGACCGGTTCGGCGACACCCGATGGCATGCTGTCGGCAAGTTGGGTTGCCGAGCAGCCCGCAAGCATCGCCGCGAAACCTGCGGCGGCTAGAATTGCTTGTGCTCGGTGCCGGTGCACGCGTCCTCCCGATCAAGAAACAGAAGCAGACTCAATGGATTGTATCATAGGGCCACTATCGGGCTAATATGGCGTGAACAAGGTTGGCGCGAACACAGGCGCGGCGGCAAAATCGCGGCAATGAAGGCGGAAACGGTCGAGGAAATGAACAAGGCGACGCCGGAACCGGCAACCGAACTAAAGGCGCTCAGCGAGGTCGACATCGAGGCCTTCGCGCAAAATCTCGCACGTGCCATCGAGCAAGGCGGCAAGGCGCTCGCCGCTTACATAAAGCCGCGCGAAGAAGGCAGGATCAAAAACGAACTCGCCGAAGACGTGACCGACGTAGTGAAAACCCTCGGCCAGGTCACCGAATATTGGCTCGCCGATCCGCGGCGCGCAGTCGAACTGCAGGCGAGCCTCGGCCGCGCCTATCTCGACCTCTGGGCGAGCGCGGTCAAGCGCATGGCCGGCGAGCAGACAAAGCCCGTCGCCGTACCGGACGCGAAGGACAAGCGCTTCGCCGACCCGGAATGGTCGCAGAACCAGTTTTTCGATTTTCTCAAGCAGGCCTATCTGCTCACCGCGCAGTGGGCCGACAAACTTGTCAAAGACGCCGAAGGCATCGACACGCACACCAGGCAGAAGGCGGAATTCTACGTCCGGCAGATCGCCAACGCGATTTCACCGTCGAATTTCGTCCTCACCAATCCCGAACTGCTGCGCGAGACGTTCTCGTCCAACGCCAACAATCTGGTCCGCGGCATGCACATGCTCGCCGAAGACATCAAGGCCGGGCACGGCAATCTCAAGATCCGCCAGTCCGACGCCAGCGTGTTCGAGGTCGGGCGAAACCTCGCGCTCACGCCCGGCAAGGTGATCTTCCAGAACGACCTGATCCAGCTCATTCAATATGAAGCGACGACCAAAGAAGTCCTCAAGATGCCGCTGCTGATCGTGCCGCCATGGATCAACAAGTTTTATATCCTCGATCTCACGCCGGAAAAATCCTTCATCAAGTGGTGCGTCGACAACGGCATCACCGTGTTCGTGGTGTCGTGGGTCAATCCGGACGCCAGCCTCGCGACCAAGACCTTCGAGCAGTACATGAAGGAAGGCGTAATCGCCGCCCTCGACGCCGTCGAAACCGTTACTGGCGAGAGCCAAGTCAACGCCATCGGCTACTGCGTCGGCGGCACGCTGCTGTCGATGACGCTCGCCTATCTCGCCGCCAAGAAGCAGGACCGCGTGCTTTCGGCGACGTTGTTCGCCGCGCAGGTCGACTTCACCTATGCCGGCGACCTGATGGTGTTCGTCGACAAGGACCGCATCGCCCAACTCGAAGAAGACATGAAGAGCCAAGGCTATCTCGAAGCCTCGCGCATGGCCAACACCTTCAATATGCTGCGCTCCAACGATCTGATCTGGCCCTACGTGGTCAATAATTATCTGCGCGGCAAGAAGCCGCTGCCCTTCGACATCCTGTACTGGAATTCCGACGCAACGCGCATGCCGCCAGCGAACCATTCGTTCTACTTGCGCAACTGCTATCTGGAAAACAATTTCAGCAAGGGCAAGGTGAAGCTCGGCGGCGTCAAGCTCGACCTCGGCGACGTCAAGGTGCCGATCTATAACCTGGCCACGCGCGAGGATCACATCGCGCCGGCCAAATCGGTGCTGACCGGCTCGAAATATTTCGGCGGCCCGGTGAAATACGTGCTCGCCGGCTCCGGCCATATTGCCGGTGTGGTCAATCCGCCCGGCAAGCCGAAATATCAGTATTGGACCGGGGCAAAGCCCAACGGCAATGACCTCGACCAGTGGCTCAAGACGGCCAAGGAGCATCCCGGCTCCTGGTGGCCGGACTGGCTCGCCTGGCTCACCTCGCATGACGACGAAAAGGTGCCGGCGCGCACGATCGGCGGCGGCAAATTCAAGCCGATCGAGGATGCGCCGGGGTCCTACGTTAAGGTGCGCGATTGACGCGTTCGTGACCGCGGCCAGCCGCGACAATGATCCCCGCATCGACTAAGTTTGCGCCGCCAAATTCCTTGCGCGGGAGATGACCAATGTCGGGTGAACTGAAGTGGCTGACCTATACGGCAATCCTCACCGGGATTTTGTGGATCCCCTACATCCTTGACCGCGCCATGGTGCGCGGGTTGATGGGCTCGATGGCGAATCCCTCGCCGCAGCTGAAACCGCAGGCGGCCTGGGCACACCGCCTGCAGGCGGCCCATTACAACACCGTGGAAAATCTCGTGGTGTTTGCGGTGCTGGTGCTGATCCTCAACGCCATACATG
Source organism: uncultured Alphaproteobacteria bacterium (assembly GCA_963738915.1). Classification (GTDB taxonomy): domain Bacteria; phylum Pseudomonadota; class Alphaproteobacteria; order Rhizobiales; family Xanthobacteraceae; genus Pseudolabrys. The sequence continues at coordinate 219,511 of CAVTYO010000009.1, read as the reverse complement.
TCTCGACTGCAAATACCGTGATGGCCTGCGCGATGTTTTTCTGGTCGCGGCTCGTTTACGTGATCGTCTATGCGGCGGGCATTCCGGGGCTGCGCACGCTGGCTTTCGTCGCCGGCTTTGCGGCGCAGGTGGCTCTGGCACTTGCCATTCTCGGCGCGATGTAGCTTCGTCATGGCCGGGCTTGTCCTTGCCATCCACGTCTTGGCGAAAAAATAAGGCGTGGATGCCCGGCATAAAGCCGGGCATGACAACAGAACTACATCGCGGGCGCGGCACGCGCAGCGATCGTCCGCGTGTCGGCGCCGCGCGGCAGCGTGCCGAACACCCAGCCGCCCTCGCCGCCAAGCCGTGAGGCGCAAAAGGCGTCGGCCACCACCGGCGGCGAATGCTTCAGCAACAGCGCGGCTTGCAAGGCCAGCACCAGATCGCACGTAAGCACACGCGCCTGCGCTTCGTCGTTAAGGTCGGGCGCCGCGAGTTGCTTGAACAGCCGCGCCGTGAATGATTTGAGCCGCGCGTCGCCGCCGTCATCAAGCTCGCGCCGCAGCACCTCACCGATATTGGCGGTGCGGCCGATCGCGCGCAGCACGTCGAGGCACATGATGTTGCCGGAGCCCTCCCAGATCGAGTTGACCGGCGTCTCGCGGTAGAGCCGCGGCATGATGCTTTCCTCGATGTAGCCGGAGCCGCCGAGCACCTCCATCGCCTCGTAAGTCAACGCGGGCGCGCGCTTGCAGATCCAGAATTTTGCCGCCGGCGTCACCGCGCGGCGCAGCGCCAGCGAACCCTCGTCGTTTTCGTCATAGGCACGCGCCAGACGGAAGGTGAGCACGGTCGCCGCCTCGCATTCGAGTGCGAGATCGGCGAGGACGTTGGTCATCAGCGGCTGGTCGATGAGCTTCTTCTGGAACACGGTGCGGTGACGCGCATGGTGCACGGCCTGTGCTACTGCCTGCCGCATCAGCCCAGAGGAGCCGATGCAGCAATCGAGCCGGGTGTAGTTGCCCATCTCGATGATGGTCGGGATGCCGCGGCCTTCCTCGCCGATCAACTGGGCGAAGGCGCCGTCGAATTCGACCTCGCTCGAGGCATTCGACTTGTTGCCGAGCTTGTCCTTGAGCCGCAGGATGCGGATGGCATTGCGCTCGCCATCGGGCGTCCAGCGCGGCATCAGAAAGCAGCTCAGGCCCTTGGGACCTTGCGCCAGCACCAGAAAGGCATCGCACATCGGCGCCGACATGAACCATTTATGCCCGTGCAGGCGGAACGAGCCATCGCCCGCGGGCTCGGCGCGCGTGGTATTGGTGCGCAGATCGGAGCCGCCCTGGTTCTCGGTCATGCCCATGCCGAGCAGCGCCGCGGTCTTCTCCTTGACCGGAACGAAACAGCGGTCGTAGTCGCGGCCGAATATCTTCGGCAACCACTGTTTAGCGATCTCCGGCGCGTGCCGCAGCGTCGGCACCGAACCGTAAGTCATGGCGAGCGGGCAATAAACGCCGCTTTCGATCTGGGTGAGCATGTAGGTGCCGGCGGCGCGTGCCACATGCGCGCCCGGCTTCGGCTCGGCCCAGGGGCTTGAATGCAGCCCGGCTTTCACCGCGAGGCCAAGCAGCATGTGCCAGGACGGATGAAACTCGATCTCGTCGAGGCGGTGGCCGTAACGGTCGAGCGTGCGCAGCACCGGCGGATTTTTATTGGCGTCGAAGCCCGCCTGTATTGTCTCCGGTTCGCCGAGCGTCGCGCCGAGCGCGGACAAATCCTTGCCGGCCCAGTCCGCGCCCTCGCGCGCAACTGCCTCGCGCAGCACCGTGTCGCTGCCAAACAGATTGTAGGCCTCGAGCGGCGGCGGCTGGTTGGTCACTTCGAACATGGAAAGCGTCTCCCGCAAGAGCGCGCGTCATTCCGGGGCGCAAGCGTCAGCGAGCGAACCCGGAATCCAGAAGCAGACTCGGGGAATGTATCTGGATTCCGGGTCCGGCCCCATCGGGCCGTCCCCGAATGACAGCTCACGGAAACAGCGCCACCTGTTCGAGCCCCATGGTTTCCGCGTAGCCCATGACCAGGTTCATGTTCTGGATCGCCTGGCCGGAGGCGCCCTTGACCAGATTGTCCAGCGCCGAAACCACGATGGCGCGGCCGGGAATCCGGTCCTTGGCAACGCCGATAAAGGTCATGTTGGAGCCGCGGACGTGCCGTGTGTGCGGCGTCTCGCCAAACGGCAGCACATGCACGAATGGCTCCTTCGCGTAGAACTTTAAAAGTATTGCGTGAAGCTCCTCGGGCGTGCGGCCGCGCCGCCCCCGCACGTAGATCGTGGACAGGATGCCCCGGTTCATGGGCACCAGATGGGGGGTAAAGGTCACGACAACCTCGCGGCCGGCCGCGGCGGAAAATTCCTGGTCAAGCTCGGCCATGTGCCGGTGACCGCCGACGCCATAGGCGTTGAAGCCCTCGGAGACCTCCGAGAACAGCATCGCCTCCCGCGCCGCTCTCCCCGCCCCGGTCATGCCCGACTTGGCGTCGACCACGATCTCGTCGAGATCGATGGCCTTGGCCTTGATCAGCGGGATCAGCGGCAATTCGGCGCAACTGGTGTAACAGCCGGGATTGGCGACAAGCCGCGCTTTTTTGATGTCGCGCCGGTGAATTTCGCACAGACCATACACCGCCTCCTTCTGCAATTCGGGAGCAAGGTGCGCGTGGCCGTACCATTTCTCGTATGCGGCGGCGTCGGCAAGCCGGAAGTCGGCCGAGAGATCGACAACCTTGGTCGCCAGCGACTTTGCCAGGAGCTCCTTGATCACCTTTTGCGTTGTCGCGTGCGGCAACGCGCAAAAGGCCACATCGAGGCCGGCCGCCGCCCAATCGAGTCCATCGATGGCGACAAGTTTCGGCAGGTCAAACGGCGAGAATTGCGGAAATACCTCGCGCATCGCCTTGCCGGCGCTGCGCTCTGCCGTGAGCAGAACGATGTCCGCCCGCGGATGGCGCAGCAACATGCGCACCAGCTCCGAGCCGGTATAGCCAGACGCGCCGAGCACGCCGATTTTTGCCTTGGTCGCCATCGCAAATGGTCCTTGTTCCAGTGTCTTAAATGACTACCGGACTTGAGGCCACTGCGGAGATATCAGAGATAAAAAGTGCCGCGGCCTAAATCCGGCGGCACGGGGGGCGAAACGATCAAACGCAAAAACGCGCCCGTGCCGGGGTAGCACGGCGGCGGCGGAATTTCTGCGCTGCAACAATCGTCGTCATGACGGCGATATAGGCCGCGAAGCGGGTTTGGTCAAGAATGGAAGCGGCGAACACCAACGCGCCGGAATCAGTTGCCGCAGGATGAAGGAAGGCTAAGCTCGCGCGGCCTCAAGTTCCGGGTCAGCCGCCCGGCGGTAACAAGATGGCGCCGAAAGGCGCCCAATAAACCCGGAGGAAATCATGCGACGCCAGCTTTTGTGTTTTGCCGTGCAATACGCAACGGCGGCCGCGCTGCGTCGCGTCTATTCCACACGTGAAAAAACTTCTCGACGAGGCACGCGCCAAAGGCGTGTTCGTGATCTACGCCCTGTTCCCCAGCCCGTCACCGGCGACCTTCCCCGATCCGAAAATCACCGATTACGTGACGGAGCTTGCGCCGAAAGGCGACGAGCCGGTCGTTACAGCGTTCGTCGACAAGTTCAATCTCGGCGGCAAGGATACCGGGCTTGAAAAAATCCTGAAGGACAAGGGCATCAAGACTTTCGTTCCAGTTGGTGTAACGTCGCACAACGGCGTTCTGTTCACATCGGTCGCCGCAGCCTTTCGCGGTTTCGACGTCATCGTTCCCGTGGAGGGAATGTCAGGCAATAACGCCTATGAGGACCAGCTTGCGGCTTACACATTGACGAGTTCGATCGTGTACAAGGTGACGCTGACCAGCCTCGACATGATCAAGTTCCAATAGGCGCATGATGCGCAATGCCGCCGGGCGCAATGCCCGGCGGATTTTTCGCTCAGCCGAAAAAATATTTCGCGCCCACCGATATCACGTCGCCGATCGTGAGCAGCACCGCGGCCCAGACGAAGGCCGAGGTGAAGTTGGCGATCTGAAAATACCAGAACGGCATTTCGAAGATGCCCGCGACCAGCGGCACCACGGCGCGCAGCGGCCCGAAAAAGCGGCCGATGAAAATGCCGGGAATGCCCCAGGTCTTCACGAAGCGTTCGCCGCGGGGGACCATCTCCGGATGACGTGACAGCGGCCAGATGCGCGCGACCGAATATTCGAGCTTGAGACCCACCCAATAAGACAGCCAGTCGCCAAGCGCCGCCCCAAGCGAGCCCGCGATCCACACCGGCCAGAAATTGATGCCGCTGGTCGAGAGCAGCGCGCCGATCGCGACCAGCGCGCTCCAGGCCGGGATCAGCAGGGAAATAAAGGCGAGCGACTCGCCAAAGGCCAGCGCAAACACGATTGACGGCGCCCAGGCTGCGTGCAGGCGCACGAAGTCGGTCACCTGCTCGACGATAGAGTGCAATTCCATGAAAGGGCGAGCCGCCGCGGACGGCTGCAACCTTTAGCTCAGGCGCGCTCGCACCGCTAGTCCGGCAGATCGGGCTCGTGCTTGGGAAAGAGATGGATCGCCGCGACCATGCCGATGATCAGGAGTGGCACCGCCAGAAAGGCCCCCACCGGCCCCCACAGCCAGGCCCAGAACACCAGCGCCAGAAACACCGTCAGCGGATTGAGCGTGAAGCGCCGCCCGAGGACGCTGGGCGTGATGAATTGTCCCTCGACCAATCCCATGGCGATGTAAAGCAGCGGCGCCAGTAATGCGTAGCTCACGGTCGGGAATGTAATCAGCCCGACAAGGAACATACCGATCTCGATGATGGCGGCGCCGATATAGGGAATGAAATTGAGCACGAAGCCCAGCACGCCCCAGGCGATCGGGTTCGGCAAGCCGACGGCGCCGGCGATGATGCCAGCACCGACGCCGACGCCGGCATTAATCACGGCGACGACATTGAGATAGCCGGTCAGGTTGGTTTCGATGTTGTTCATGATCCGCAGCATGCGCAAGCGTGCGTCGCGATCACGGAACAAGGCGACCAGCACGTGACGCAGCCGGCGCCGTCCGAGCAGCATGAAAAACAGCGCGACGAAAAAGATGAGCAATTGTCCGACGGCGGGCGTCACGAAGGAGACCGCCTGCTGCAACAAGGCGACGACGTCGAAATTGACCGCCTTGCCGCTATCGGCCGGAAGAAGCGAATTGCGCAAGTCGCGCAAGGCGCCGAGCGGCTGGTCGAGCAGCGCCAGTTTCTGCTGAATGCTGTTGCCGATATCGGGCGCGCGCTTTGCCCACTCGACCACCGGCGACGACACCAGCACGATGACGGCGTAGAAAATCGCGAGCACCAGGAGCCAGAGCACGGCCGCGGTCACAAGCGAAGGTATGCGGTAACGCTCGGCGCGCTCCGACAAGGGGCTGAGCATCATCGTCACCACGAAGGCGGCCGCCGTCGGCAGCGCGATCGGCCGGGCCAGATCGAGCGCGATGACAAAAAGGATGATGAAGATGCCGACGGTCGCCACCTGCGCGGCGTCGCGCCAGCGCGGCACGATGGGCACCGGTTCATCGCCGGCCGGCAAGAGGTCTCGCCAGCCTCGTTCGCCGATGTGCTTGTCCACCAATCCTCCGCCCCGTTATCCCGGCGCAAAAGCCGGCATTCGGAGGGGTAAACTGCCAACTGCCCGTTTGGTTGCGGCCAGCGCCGGTCACGGTTCGTTTGTGCTTCTGGCATAGTCAGTGGCAAATGATTCGTTTTAACCCCATTTAGGGGGCTTCATGGCCAAGCTCGCGACCAAGATGAAACCGCCAAAACAGCCCGACCTGTTCGACCCCCCCGGGCGGGGGGCGAAGGCTGCCGCGCGCAAATCGTCGGGGCGCAAGGCTCCCAAGGCCTCGAAGCCCGCTGCGCGCGCAAAATCACGGGGTGGCTCGGCCGAGGCCGGCTACACCGCCAAACATATCGAGGTGCTGGAGGGGCTCGAGCCCGTCCGCCGCCGCCCCGGCATGTATATCGGCGGCACCGACGAGAAGGCGCTGCATCATCTTTTTGCCGAGGTGATCGACAATTCCATGGACGAGGCGCTTGCCGGCCACGCCACCTGGATCGAGGTGGAAATGGAGGCGGACGGCTTTGTCTCGGTCAACGACAACGGCCGCGGCATTCCGGTCGACGCGCATCCGAAGTTCAAATCAAAGTCGGCGCTGGAAGTGATCATGTGCACGCTGCACGCCGGCGGCAAATTCGATTCAAAAGTCTACGAGACGAGCGGCGGGCTGCACGGCGTCGGCGTGTCGGTGGCCAACGCGCTGTCGGAGCGCATGGAAGTCGAGGTCGCGCGCGAGCAGACGCTCTACCGCATGGCCTTCGAACGCGGCAAGCCGAAAGGCAAGCTCTTGAAGGTCGGCCGTGCGCCCAACCGCCGCGGCACCAAAATCCGTTTCCGTCCCGATCCGGAGATTTTCGGGGACAAGGCCGCCTTCAGGCCCGAGCGCGTGTTCAAGATGGCGCGCTCGAAAGCCTATTTGTTCGGCGGCGTCGAAATCCGCTGGCATTGCGACAAGGCCTTGCTCAAGGGCGTCGAGGACGTGCCGGAGAAGGCGACGTTCCATTTCGCCGAAGGTCTGAAAGATTATCTGGCGGCAAACCTTGCCGATGCGACACTGGTGCACCCCGACATCTTCACCGGCTCGTCCGGCAAGACCGGCGCTCACGGCGCGGTCGAATGGGCCGTGGCCTGGACAGCCGACGCCGATGGCTTCCTGCAAAGTTACTGCAACACCATCCCGACACCGGATGGCGGCACCCATGAATTGGGATTGCGCACAGCATTGTTGCGCGGTCTCAAGGATCACGCCGAGCGTGCCGGCCTCGACAAGCGCGCCGCGCCCGTCACCAGCGAAGACGTAATGGTGGGCTCCGGCTGCATGCTTTCGGTGTTCATCCGCGAGCCTGAGTTTCAAGGCCAGACCAAGGACCGCCTCGCCACCGCCGCGGCGCAGAAAATCGTCGAGAACGCGATCAAGGACCCGTTCGACCATTGGCTGTCGGGCAATCCGCTGCAGGCCAACAAGCTGCTCGAATTCGTCATCGAGCGCGCCGAGGAACGGGTTCGCCGCCGTCAGGAAAAGGACATCGCGCGCAAGTCCGCGGTGCGCAAGCTGCGCCTGCCCGGCAAGCTCGCCGACTGCACCAATTCCGCCGCCGACGGCTCGGAAATTTTCATCGTCGAGGGCGATTCAGCCGGCGGCTCCGCCAAGCAGGCGCGCGACCGGCGCAGCCAGGCGATCCTGCCGCTGCGCGGGAAAATCCTCAACGTTGCCTCGGCCGGCAAGGACAAGCTGGCGCAGAACGCCCAGCTTGCCGATCTGATCCAGGCGCTCGGCGTCGGCACCGGCGCGCATTATCAGGACAAGGACCTGCGCTACGAGCGGGTCATCATCATGACCGACGCCGACGTCGACGGCGCCCACATCGCTTCGCTCTTGATTACCTTCTTCTACCGGCAAATGCCCAAGCTGATCGACGACGGCAAGCTCTACCTCGCAGTGCCGCCGCTGTTTCGCCTCGCCCATGGCGGCAAGATCGTCTATGCGCGCAACGACAAGCACAAAGACGAGCTACTGAAAAAGGAATTCCACGCCAACGCCAAGGTCGAGGTATCGCGCTTCAAGGGTCTCGGCGAGATGATGGCGGCCCAGCTTAAGGAAACGACCATGGATCCGGCCAAGCGCACGCTGCTGCGCGTGGTGCTCGTCGACAAGGAGCGCAAGCCGACGCAGAAATCGGTTGAGCGGCTGATGGGCAGCAGGGCCGAGGCGCGCTTTGAATTCATCCAGGAAAACGCCGAATTCGCCGCCGACGCCTTGCTCGACGTCTAGGCCTAATCGCACTTCTTCAATGTCGGAGTCGGCGCACCGTTTGCGGTGGCGATGCCGTTGAGTACGCGCGGCGGCGCGTCCTCCGTGCCGGTGAAGATCGTGCGCCGGCGACCCGCCTCGACGGTCATGACGATCAATTGCCGCTGCGGTTCGGCGCCGGCCCGCTCGAAGCGCGCGTCGAGCGCGAGGCGATGGCCCGACAGCCGGCGCGCTGCGCGAATGGCGTACCGGTTCGGCTCGTAGCCCGAGCCAAAATCGTGCTGCTCGAGCACCGCGCCCGGCTGCGGCATGCCGACGCTGACGTGGGGATTGTCGAGTGAGGGCGGCGCTGAGCAATCGCCGGCCCAGACGCCAAACAGGCCGAGTTCATTGAACAGCCGCTCGACGCTCGGCGCCTTCGCGGCGGCAGGACTGGCAAAGATGGCCACCACCGCAATCGCCGCCGCAATCCGCACCATCGCTTCGCTCCACGCCGCACCGAACCCGCCACCGACCATAGCAATGCGTCAGCAACGTGCCGCACAGGAAGAGCTGCGTCGCTACTGAAACTTCAGATTGGCCGCCTTCACCACGTCTTTGTACTTCTCGATGTCGGCATCGATGACCTTGGCAAAGTCGGGACCGACGGACCCGCCCGGCGTCACCGCCATTTTCGTCAGGCCGTCCTGGACGCTAGCGTCGGCCAGCGCGCGGCCGAGTTCCTTTTCCAGCTTGGCCACGATCGGCGCCGGGGTCCCGGCCGGCACGAAAAAGCCGCTCCACAGGGCAATGTTGACCTCGGGAAAGCCGACTTCAGCCATGCTCGGGACATCCGGCAATTCCGCCGAGCGCTCGGCGCTGGTCACCGCCAGCGCCCGCGTCTTGCCGCCCTTGATCAGCGGCACCGCCGGCCCGCCATCTGAAATGGTGAACAGACATTGATGGCTGATGACGCACAGGTTCGATTCATTGGTACCCTTGAACGGAATTGCCACCCCCGGCATCCCGGTTTTCAGCTTCAACAGCTCGCTGGCGATGGTGAAGGGCGGTGCCGATGTGCCGTAATTCGACTTGTCGGGATTTGCTTTGGCAAAGGCCACCAGATCCTTCACGCTCTGGATCGGGGAATCCGCCGCCACGACGAGCATCAGCGGGAAGTGCGCAATCATGTTGAGCGGAATGAAGCTCTTGGTCGGGTGATAGGACAGATCGGGAAAAACGGCCGCCGCAATCGCCATCTGTCCGGTGGCGGCGACGAGTACGGTATATCCGTCCGGCGCCTGCTTGGCGGCGTATTCGGATGAGATGCGGCCGCCGGCGCCAGGCTTGTTTTCAATGACCGTGGTGGCGCCGCTCAATTCATCGAATTTTCTCATTACCAGGCGCGCGAACAGATCGTTGCCGCCGCCCGCAGCAAAGCCGACGATCACGCGAATGGGGCGGCTCGGATAGTCTTCGGCAGCGGCCGCCCCCGCGGTTCCCGCGAGCGCGATACCGACTGCAAAAACGAACTCCAACGCTTTCATGATCCCTCCCCCTCACGCGCACTTTTTTTGTGCGTCGAGCAAAAAGCCTACATGAGCATCGCGCGATCGGGAATAGCTCAACCGCCGGTCCGGTTATGAAAAGCTTCGGCTCCTAATCGATCGGCAGCCCAGCGTAGTTTTCCGCCAGCGAAACGGCGGCGGCCCGCGACGAAGCCACATAATCCAATTCAGCCAGTTGCCGTTTCATGTCGAACTCGGCGTATTCGCCGTCGAAGCGATGCAGCATCGACGTCATCCAGTAAGAAAATCGTTGCCCCTTCCAGACACGGCGCAAGGCGGTTGCCGAATAGCCATCGAGCCCGTCGCTCTCGCCCTTGCGATAGAAGCGCTCCAGCGCGCGCGACAAAACGCGCACATCCGCCATGGCCAGATTCATGCCCTTGGCGCCGGTCGGCGGCACGATGTGCGCGCTGTCGCCGGCGAGGAACAATCGCCCGTGCTGCATCGGCTCGGCCACAAAGCTGCGCATCGGCGTAACGCCCTTCTGCACGATCTTGCCCTGCGCCAGCGGCCGCACACCGCCAAGCCGCGTGGTCAACTCATCCCAGATGCGCGCGTCGGACCACTTGCCGGCGTCCTCGTCCGGCGCGACTTGCAGATAGAGCCGCGAGAGTTGCGGCCCGCGCATCGAGAACAGCGCGAAGCCGTGCTCATGATAGGCGTAGATCAATTCCTTGTCCGGCGGCGGCGATTCCGAAAGAATGCCGAGCCACCCGAACGGATAGACGCGGTCGTAGCCTTGCCACGAACCCTTGGGCAGGCTCGGGCGGCAGATGCCGTGAAAGCCGTCGCAGCCGGCGATGAAATCGCATTCGATCTCCTGCGTCTTGCCGCCCTGCTTGAAGCGGATCTTCGGCAGGCCGGTCATAAAATCCTGCACGCTCGACCCCGTGGCCTCGAACAGGATCTGCCCGCCATCAGCGAGCCGCTTGGCGATCAGGTCGGTGACGACTTCCTTCTGGTCGTAGATATAGACGTGCTTGTCGATGAGCTCGGCGAAATCGAGCTTGTGCGCCGCCCCGTTGAACGCAAGGAAAATGCCGTCATGCACCATGGCCTCACGCTGCATGCGCGCGCCGACGCCGGTGTCGATCAACATCTTCGACACCCAGTTTTCCATTAACCCCGCGCGCACGCGGGCTTCGCAATATTCGCGGCTGCGGTCTTCGATGATGATGGAATCGATGCCGGCCAGATACAGCAGATGCGACAGCATCAGCCCGGCAGGACCCGCCCCGACAATCCCGACCTGTGTGCGCATCGTCTCAGTTCCCCAACAAGAGACCAAGCTATAGCGAGGGTTCGGGGCCGCGAACCAGCGGCGTGCCTTGCCACTTTTGCCGCCGGCACGGCGAAAAGGCTAAGAATTTATATGACTTATTGCATTGCGAAGCATTGACTTTGAGCCTTGCCGCCCTATGTTCCGGCCAACCGGTTCGAATTTAAAGATTCGACCGTCCCCCGCGCAACGCAACTGGTTTTTATGTCCGGCGCGGGTATCCGCAGCGCCGGATCAGGGACGGTCATTAGAGGTGATATGTCCTTTTCCCATCTGGGCCTTTCCGACAAGGTTCTCGCCGCGGTTGACGCGGCCGGCTACAAAACCCCGACTCCCATTCAAGAGCAAGCGATCCCCCACGTTCTCGCGCGCCGCGACGTGCTCGGCATCGCCCAGACCGGCACCGGCAAGACCGCCGCCTTCGTGCTGCCGATGCTCACCATGCTGGAGAAGGGCCGCGCCCGCGCGCGCATGCCGCGCACGCTGATCCTTGAGCCGACGCGCGAACTGGCCGCGCAGGTCGCCGAGAGTTTCGAGAAATACGGCAAGAACCACAAACTCAACGTCGCGCTCATCATTGGCGGCGTTTCGTTCGATGACCAGAACGCAAAGCTGTTGCGCGGCGTCGATGTGCTGATTGCGACGCCCGGACGACTGCTCGATCATTCCGAGCGCGGCAAGCTTTTGCTCTCCGGCTGCGAGTTGCTCATCATCGACGAAGCCGACCGCATGCTGGACATGGGTTTCATCCCCGACATCGAGCGCATCGGCAAGCTGGTGCCGTTCACGCGGCAGACACTGTTTTTCACCGCCACCATGCCCCCGGAAATCCAGCGCATCGCCGATACCTTCCTGCACAATCCGGTGCGCGTCGAGGTCTCCAAGCCCGCCACCACCGCGGCCAACATCACCCAGCTTCTCGTCGCCACCGGCCGCGACCCGGCGGAAAAGCGCGAGACGCTGCGACAACTGATCCGCTCCGCCGAAAGCTTCAAGAACGCCATCGTCTTCTGCAACCGCAAGCGCGAGGTCGCGCTGCTGCACCGTTCGCTCGTGCGGCATAAATTCAACGCCACGGCGCTGCACGGCGATATGGATCAATCGGCGCGCACGGCGGCACTCGAGTCCTTCCGCAACGGCGAGGTGACGCTGCTGATCGCCTCCGACGTCGCCGCCCGCGGTCTCGATATCCCGGCGGTGAGCCACATCTTCAATTTCGACGTCCCCCATCACCCCGACGACTATGTCCATCGCATCGGCCGCACCGGCCGCGCCGGCTTGAGCGGCACGGCGATCACGCTGGTGGCGCCGATCGATAGCAAGGCGGTTTCAGCGATCGAAAAGCTCATCGGCCAGCCGATCCCCTGGTCGGGAACGCCGGCTCCGGCGGAACCGCGGGATGGTGCCCATCGCGAGCACACCGGGCACCGCGGCAGCGGTGGCCCCCGCCATCGCGGCGAGCATCACCGCCGCCCGCATGGCGAGCCCAAACGCCCGCAAGGTCAACACGGCGAGCCCAAACGCCCGCAAAGCCAGCACAACAGCCAGCCCAAGCCCGCGCCGCAGCCGCGCCCGGCCGAGCCGCGCAAAGAGCACCGCGAGGCGGCCGAGGACAGCGACGCGAGCCACCTTCCGGCCTTCCTGCTGCGCCCGCTGCCGGCCAAAGCCTGATCAAAATCGGGTAAAATCGGGTGTGGGAGCAATTAGTTGCACCCGCACGCGCCGGTGAATTTACCTCGAATTCACCTCCGCCGAATACCTTCCCTCCCAGTCTGTGTGCGTGGCCGTCCGGCCGCGTACCTTTTCGCGGTCCAGGCAGAACGCCTGCGAAACGGGGGTCAAGTGATGGCCGGGCAAGCCGACGAGCACGAACGCACCATGGCGTTCGCCAATATCGCGCTCGGTCAGATCAAGGCGCTGCGCCAGGATGCGACCCCGCGTAATTACGAAGTCTGGTACGCCTACGCCACCGGCTATCATCCCTCGCTCAACCAGAAGATCAACGAAATCCTCGGCCGCAGCGGCAACCTGACCGACGCCGAGCTCGAAGGCGTCTACGACACCTATTTGTCGCCGACGCGGCTCTCCGAGCGCATCGGCAAGGTCGGCAGCCAGGTGATGGGCGAGATCGAGCAGGTCATGGCGATGATCGACGCCGCCGCCGGGTCCGCCAACCACTACACCGAAAGCCTCGCCGACATGAGCGAGAAGCTCGGCACGTCCAAGGACCGCGACGGTTTGCGCACCATCGTCGAGAGCTTGGTGCAGACCGCCAAGGACATGGAGGTCTCCAACCACAAGCTGGAAGAGCGCCTGAGCGCCTCCAAGCAGGAAATCAACGAACTGCAGGTCAACCTTGAAGTGGTGCGCGCGGAAAGCCTCACCGACCCGCTGACCCAGCTCGCCAACCGCAAGTTCTTCGACACCACGCTTGAACAGGCGATCGCCGAGGCCAACGCCAAGAACGAGCCGCTGTCGCTGATGATGACCGACATCGACCACTTCAAGAAATTCAACGACTCATTCGGCCATCTGACCGGCGACCAGGTGCTGCGCCTGGTGGCGATGTCGGTGAAGCAGAACGTCAAGGGCCAGGACACCGCCGCGCGCTACGGCGGGGAAGAATTCGCCATCGTGCTGCCGAACACGGTGCTGCGCTCGGCGATCGTGGTCGGCGACCACATCCGCCGCGCCGTCATGACCAAAGAGCTGATGAAGCGCTCGACCGGCGAGCATCTCGGCCGCGTCACCGTTTCGATCGGCGTCGCCACAATGCACAAGGCCGACAATGCGCAAAGCCTGATCGAGCGCACCGATGCCTGCCTCTATGCCGCCAAGCGGCACGGCCGCAACCGGGTGATGTGCGAGACCGACCCGGAAGTTACGGTCAACGTCGTGGCGGAAGTCGCCTAGCGGCGGGCTACTGCGCGGCGTCCTTGGCCGGCGTCAACTGCACGGATTCGCCGCAACCGCAGGCCCCGGTCTGATTCGGATTGTTGAAGATGAACTGTGCCGACAGCTTCTCGGCCTTGTAGTCCATCTCGGTGCCGAGCAGAAACAGCACCGCCTTGGGGTCGACCAGGATCTTGACGCCCTTGTCCTCGACTACCTCGTCGGACGATTTCACCGCGTCGGCATATTCCATGGTGTATTCCATGCCGGCGCAGCCGCCGTTCTTGACGCCAATGCGCACGCCGGCAACGGGCCGCTCCGCGCGCGCCATGACGTCCTTGATGCGCAGCGCGGCGGCTTCCGTCAGCCGCATCACCTGGGGTCTGGGTCTTGGCGTGGCCATTGTCATCTCTTCGGCAGTCCTCATCACACTTTATCTAGTGTCGCAGGCAAAGATTACCACATATTGAGGACCAGCCGCGCCTCGTCAGACATGCGGCTGGGGTCCCACGGCGGGTCCCATACCACTTCGACCTTGGTTTCCTTGACCCCCGGCACGCTGGAGACGGCGTTTTCCACCATCACCGGCAGTTCTTGCGCCGACGGGCAATTGGGCGAAGTCAGCGACATATCGATCTTTACGGCGCGGTCGTCGCCGATGTCGATTTTATAGATCAGCCCCAATTCGTAGATGTCCGCCGGGATTTCCGGGTCGTAGACCGTCTTGAGGCCGGCGATGATCTCGTCGGTCAGCCGCTCAAGCTCCTCCTTCGGCAGCGCCGAGGCGCCGCTGATCGCCGCATTCCCCGACGGCTTGTCGGTCACGGGGGTGTCGTCACTCATGTGAAAAAGTCCTGCGCCTTGAGCAAGGAGGCGGCCAGAGTGTCCACCTCCTCCTTGGTATTATACATGGCAAACGAAGCACGGCACGTTGCCGTCACGCCGAAGCGGGCGAGCAGCGGCATCGTGCAATGGGTGCCGGCGCGCACGGCAACGCCGGAGCGGTCGATAATGGTCGCCACGTCGTGCGGATGCGCGCCCTTGATCTCGAAAGACACGATCGGCCCCTTGTCCCTGGCCTTGCCGATGATGCGCAGCGAGTTTATCTGGCCGAGCCGCTCGTGCGCGTATTTGAGCAATGCCGTCTCGTGCGCGCGGATGCGTGGCTTGCCGACCGAATTGACGTAGTCGATGGCCGCACCGAGCCCGATCGCCTGCACGATTGCCGGAGTTCCGGCCTCGAATTTATGCGGCGGCTCGCCGTAGGTGACACGGTCTTCAAACACCTCGCGGATCATCTCGCCGCCGCCGTTGAACGGCGGCATGGCCTCGAGGTGCTTGTATTTGCCGTAGAGCACGCCGATGCCGGTCGGCCCGTACAGCTTGTGGCCGGTGAAGACAAAAAAGTCGCAATCGAGATCGCGCACGTCGATGTCCATGTGCACGGCGCCTTGCGCGCCGTCCACCAGCACCGGAATGCCGCGCTCATGGGCGAGCCGGATCACCTCTTTCACCGGCACCACAGTGCCGAGCGCGTTCGACATCTGTGTGATCGCAACCATCTTGGTGCGCGGTCCGAGCAGTTTTTCGAATTCGCCGATGAGGAAGTTGCCGTCCTCGTCGACCGGCGCCCATTTGATCACCGCGCCGTAGCGCTCGCGCAGGAAATGCCAGGGCACGATGTTGGAATGGTGCTCCATGATCGAAAGCACGATCTCGTCGCCGGGCTCGATGCGCTCCTTGCCGAAGGTGTAGGCGACCAGATTGATCGCTTCGGTCGCATTTCGGGTGAAGATGATCTCTTCTTTGCGCTCCGCATTGATAAAGGCGCGCACAGTCTCTCGCGCGCCCTCGTAGGCCTCGGTCGCCTCGTTGGCAAGGTAATGCAGGCCGCGGTGCACGTTGGCGTATTGCTCGGTATAGGCCTTGTGCAATCGGTCGAGGACTTGCTTGGGCTTCTGCGCCGAGGCCGCGTTGTCGAGATAGACCAGCGGCTTGCCATAGACCTGCATGGCCAGCGCCGGAAAATCGGCGCGGATGCGGGCAACGTCGTACGCTTCGACCGCCGGACGCATGTTCATCACCGCGCCCCCAGCCATTTAAGCGCGGCAAACATCAGTGCCTTGCGAATGCCCTCGTGCGCGATCTCCTCGATCGTTTCATCGACAAAGGCCTGGATCAGCAGCGTCTCGGCTTCCGCTTGCGGAATGCCGCGCGACATCAGGTAGAATTTGAGCCCTTCGTCGGGCGCCGCGGTCGTCGCGCCGTGGCCGCACACCACATCGTCGGCAAAAATCTCCAGCTCCGGCTTGTTGTCGGCCTCGGCCTCCTCCGACAGCAGCAGCGCCCGCGTCATCATCTTGGCGTCGGTCTTCTGCGCGTGCTGGCGCACCACGATCTTGCCCTGGAAGACGCCACGGCTTTCGCCGTCAAGCACCGAACGGAATTGTTCACGGCTTTCGCAGTGGCCGGCGGCATGGTCGATGAGCAAAGTCGTGTCGACGTGGTCCTTGGCCTTGGCCAGCGTCACACCGCGGATCGCGGCGTGGCTGCCCTCACCGGCAAAGCGAACGAACATCTGATTGCGGACCAGACGGGCGTCGGCATTGAAGGCAAAGCTGTTCAACGTGGCCTTGGCGCCAATCGAGGCCAGCAGCGAGCCGACATGCAAACCGGCGGTCTGCGTCGTCTTGACGTAATTGACCTGCGCGCCGTCGCCGACGCTGAGCTCAAGCGCCGTATTGATCTGGTTGTTGCCGCCTTCACAGCTCTCGATCAGCGTCGCCTGCGCGCCTTTTTCGACGACTACCAGCGAGCGGATAAAGGCCGAACTCGGCTTTCCACCGCCGCCGGAAGCAAACACCAATTGGACCGGCCGCTTCAGCGCGACGCCAGCGGCGACACGGAGCACCGCGCCGTCGCCCATCAGCGCAGTATTGAGCGCCACTGCGACGTCGTCGGTCTCCAAGGTCTTGCCGACACCGGCGGCCAGCGCATCGCCCTTGGCCAACGCCTCGGCCATCGAGCCAATGGTCAATCCGGGCTCCGGTGTCAGATCGGAGAGTTCGGGCACGAAAGCGCCGTCGACAAAGACCAGCCGCCGGCAATCGAGCCCGGCGAACAGTTTGCCGGCATCCTTGGCGCGCTGCTTTGCCGCGGCATCGGGCGGCGAGGCAAGCGGAGCCGCCTCGCGCATCAGTGCGCGCAGGTCGGTGTATTTCCACTCCTCGACGCGCCGGTGCGGCAAGCCGCGCGCGTCAAAACGCTTGAAGGCGTCCTCGCGCAGCACCGCGACCGATTTGCCGCCGGGCAGCGTGCCGCGCGCCACCGCATAGGCGTCAACGAGCGCCTGTTCGGCGGGGGTCTTCAGGCTGCGGACCTCGGCGTTCATGGATCAGGCCGCCTCGTCGGCAAATTGCGCGTAGCCATTGGCTTCAAGCTCGAGCGCCAATTGCTTGCCACCCGACTTTACCACCCGCCCCTTGGCCATCACGTGCACCACGTCGGGCACGATGTAATTCAACAGCCGCTGATAATGCGTGATCAGCACCATCGAGCGCTGCGGCGAGCGCAGGCGGTTGACGCCGTCGGCGACGACCTTGAGCGCGTCGATGTCGAGGCCGGAATCGGTTTCGTCAAGCACGGCAATCCGCGGCTGCAAAATCGCCATTTGCAAGATCTCGTTGCGCTTCTTCTCACCGCCGGAGAAGCCGACATTGACGGCGCGGCGCAGCATTTCCTGGTCGATGCCGAGATGGCCTGCCGTGTCGCGCACCAGCTTGATGAATTCCGGCGTCGAGAACTCCTTTTCGCCGCGCACTTTACGCTGCGCGTTGAGCGCGGTGCGCAGGAACGTCATGGTGGCGACCCCCGGCACTTCCACAGGATACTGGAACGCGAGAAACAGCCCCTTGGCCGCGCGCTCATCCGGCGCCATGCCGAGAATGCTTTCGCCGTCCAGCAGCACGTCGCCGTCGGTGACGGTGTAACTATCCTTGCCGGCCAGCACATAGGCGAGCGTCGACTTGCCGGAGCCGTTCGGGCCCATGATGGCCGCGATCTCGCCCTTCTCGATGGTCAAGTTGAGGCCATTGAGGATTTTCTTGTCCTCGACCTCGACATGCAGGTTTTTCACTTCAAGCAGCGACATTGTTCACTCAATAGTTTCTTGTTTCGACATGATCGTAGTGTTTCGATTTCTGATCGAAGCGCTTGAGCACGGCACGCGCGCGCTCCGGCACGTAGACGGTTTCATAATCGTCGCCGACAAAGGCCTTGACCGAGTCGATGTCATCGAAGGTCATGACGGTGACGAACTCGACCTCGTCCCCGGCCGGCTTACGCAGCAGTTCGATCGAGCGATAGCCCTTGACACGCTTGGCCTCGATGCTCGGAAACACATAGCTCTGCAGCAGGTCCTGATAGGCCTGTGCGTTCTCCGGCGTCGTCCAGCCGTGCCAGATGCGCTTGACCGTCATCAGCCGACGCTTCCTTCGAGCGAAATCGAAATCAGCTTCTGCGCTTCGACCGCAAATTCCATCGGCAACTGCTGCAGCACGTCCTTGACGAAGCCGTTGACCACGAGAGCGGTCGCCTCCTCCGCCGACATGCCGCGCTGGCGGCAGTAAAACAGCATGTCCTCGGAAATCTTCGAGGTCGTCGCCTCGTGCTCGAACACCGCCGAGGCGTTGCGTGCCTCGATGTAGGGCACGGTGTGCGCGCCGCATTGGTCGCCGATCAGAAGCGAGTCGCAATTGGTGAAATTGCGCGCGCCGGACGCCTTGCGATGCGCGAACACGCGGCCGCGATAGGTGTTGTTGGATTTCCCCGCGGCGATGCCCTTCGAAATGATGCGGCTCGTCGTGTTCTTGCCGAGATGCAGCATCTTGGTGCCGCTGTCGACCTGCTGGCGGCCGTTGGAAATCGCGATCGAATAGAACTCGCCGCGCGAATTGTCGCCCTTGAGGATGCAGCTCGGATATTTCCAGGTGATCGCCGAGCCGGTTTCCACCTGCGTCCAGGAAATCTTCGAACGGTCGCCACGGCAATCGCCGCGCTTGGTGACGAAGTTGAAGATACCGCCCTTGCCGTCGGCGTCGCCCGGATACCAGTTCTGCACCGTCGAATACTTGATTTCGGCGTCGTCGAGCGCGACCAGTTCGACCACGGCGGCATGCAGCTGGTTCTCGTCGCGCATTGGCGCGGTGCAGCCTTCGAGATAGGAGACGTAGGCGCCCTTGTCGGCGATGATTAGCGTGCGCTCGAACTGGCCGGTGTTGGCCTCGTTGATGCGGAAATAGGTGGACAGTTCCATCGGGCAGCGCACGCCCGGCGGCACGTAGACGAAGGAGCCGTCGGAGAACACCGACGAATTGAGCGTGGCAAAAAAATTGTCGGTCACCGGCACCACGGAGCCGAGATATTTCTTCACCAGTTCGGGGTGCTCACGGATCGCCTCCGACATCGGCATGAAGATGACGCCGGCCTTTTTCAGTTCTTCCTTGAAGGTGGTCGCGACCGAAACGCTGTCGAACACGGCATCGACCGCGACGCGCCGCTCGCCTTCAGGACGCACGACCCCGGCCAGCATTTCCTGCTCGCGCAAGGGAATGCCGAGCTTCTCGTAGGTCGCAAGAATTTCCGGATCGACTTCA
The DNA here is from genome assembly GCA_963738915.1 of uncultured Alphaproteobacteria bacterium. GTDB lineage: Bacteria > Pseudomonadota > Alphaproteobacteria > Rhizobiales > Xanthobacteraceae > Pseudolabrys. Next base: position 200,229 of record CAVTYO010000009.1, on the reverse strand, counting down.
TCGAGCGAAGCCAGCGCCTTCTTCTTCGGCGCCGAATAATAATAGGCGTTCTGGTAATCGATCTTGGGGTAGTCGACGCGCGCCCAGGTCGGCTCGCGCATGGTCAGCCAGCGCTTGAACGCTTCCAGCCGCCACTCGAGCATCCACGCCGGCTCGTTCTTCTTCGCCGAGATGAAGCGGACGGTGTCCTCGGAAAGACCCTTGGGGGCCTTGTCGGATTCGATGTCGGTGACGAACCCGTATTTATATTGATCAACGTCGATGCGTCGGACCTGCTCGACGGTCTCTTGTACGGCCGGCATTCACTCCTCCGCTCGCGGTTTCAAGGACCGCGGCATGGGTTGTCGGTTATGGCGATCAAGCTCGCTTGTTCTGAGCTTTGTCCTTCATGGTTGTGTCGAATTCTGACCTGTTCGGGGCTCGCCGGGCGTCTGCGACGCTCAGGCGGCGATCTCCCGCTTCTCCTTAAGTAATGACGTTGTCAGGGTTTTCCAAGCTTGCAGGAACCGGTCAATGTCGGCTTCGGTTGTGGTCCACCCAATGCTCGCGCGGATCGCACCGCGCGCAATCTCAGGCCGCACACCCATGGCGGCAAGCACCGGTGACCCTTGCACCCTGCCGGACGAACAAGCCGACCCGGAGGACACGGCTATGCCATTGAGATCAAGTGCGATTATCGCAGTCTCGGCCTTCGCGTCGGATACCGCAAAGAATGACGTGTTGGGTAGGCGTTGCACGGCTTTGCCGAAAATCATTGCGCCTGGGCTCACAGACTTGAGCCCCGTTTCCAACCGATCACGCAAGGCCGCCATGCGGGCAACATCGCCGCGCGCCGCAGCGACCTCAGCGGCCGCACCGTACCCCGCCAGTGCCGCAACGCTTTCCGTTCCGCCGCGAAGGCCGCGCTCCTGCCCGCCTCCCTTGATCAGCGCGTCGGAAATGTGTAGGTCGCCGCGGCGGATCAGTGCGCCGGCGCCCTGCGGACCTCCGATCTTGTGCGACGATAACGTCATAAGATCAGCGCCGAGCGCATCGATGTCGCATTCAATGCGCCCCGGCGCCTGCACGGCGTCGGTATGCAAGAGGCCGTTGGCCGCATGCACGACTTCGGCGATCCGAAGTATCGGCTGCACCACGCCTGACTCATTATTGGCAAGCATCACCGACACCAGCGGCCGTTTGGCGCCGGCGAGACGCCGTTTGAGTTCGCCGAGATCGACGATGCCGTCGCTGTCGACCGGCACCTCCTCGACATCGCTCGCGGCGAACCGGCCGCCACTGCGCACCGACGGATGCTCCGTTGCTGCGACGAAGAGACGGTCGCGGGGCGCCTTGTCGGTGCTGGTCTCAAGATGCGGAGTGAGCGCCAGCATGTTTGCTTCAGTCGCGCCCGACGTGAATGTGACATTCTTCGTCTCGGCGCCGGCCATGGCGGCGACCTGGCCGCGCGCCTTTTCGACAATGGCGCGCGCCGCACGACCCTCCCCGTGGATCGAGGACGCATTCGTCGGTCCACAAAGCGCTGCGATCATCGCGGCACGGGCCTCCGGACGCAGCGGCGCGGTCGCGTTCCAGTCGAAATAGAGCCGGTCAGTCATCAACTTAGCCAGTACCCAGCTACCTCTAGGGTGCAAAAAGGCTTGCTTTTTGCCCTGCGGATCATGTTAGAAGCCCCATATTCACTGGGGCCAACGTAGATTCATGGGGCCACTTATATCCTTCGTTGGGCCGGTGAACAGCGGAATTCATATAATTAGAGTAATTCCAGACTAGCGCCCCGGCCGCTAAAATTGCGGCTTTTGCGCTGGCTTGGAGGTCGAGGACGAGCAATGCCCGAAGTCATTTTCACCGGTCCGGCGGGCCGCATCGAAGGCCGCTACCACCCCGCGCGGCAGAAGAACGCGCCGATCGCCATCATCCTGCATCCGCACCCGCAATTCGGCGGGACGATGAACCACCAGATCATCTACCAGCTCTATTATGCCTTCGTGCACCGCGGCTTTTCCGCGCTGCGCTTCAATTTCCGTGGCGTCGGCAGGAGCCAGGGTTCCTTCGACCATGGCACCGGCGAACTCTCGGATGCAGCCTCCGCGCTCGACTGGGCGCAGACCATCAACCCGGAAGCCAAAAGCTGCTGGATCGCCGGCTTCTCCTTCGGCGCCTGGATCGGCATGCAGTTGCTGATGCGGCGCCCGGAGATCGAGGGCTTTATCTCGATCTGCCCACCGGCCAACCTCTACGACTTCTCCTTCCTTGCACCTTGCCCATCGTCCGGTCTGATCATCCACGGTGACAAGGATGCGGTGGTGCCGCAGAAGGACGTCACAACCTTGGTCGACAAGCTCAAGACGCAGAAGGGTATCGTGATCGAGCAGAAGGTGATCCCCGGCGCCAACCACTTCTTCGACGGCAAGGTGGAACCGCTGCTCACCAACATCGGCGCATACCTCGACAAGCGTCTCAAGACCGAGCGCAAGCCGAGCGCCGCCTAGACCGTGCCCAATCGCGATTGCTGTTGATGGTGGCGCCGCCCAGTGGTGGCGCCCGTTCCGGCGCGTACCGACTCTTGCCATAATCCGAATCATGCGCCCGAGCCTTGAGAGCTCGGCCTGCCTGATGCCGCGCGGGCGGCTGGCCACCAGGGTCACTTCACCCGAAACGAAAGCACATGCTCCTGATCAAAACCTACCTCGACCGCAGTTCGATCCACGGGCTCGGCGTTTACTCCGGCGAATTCATCCGCAAGGGCACGAAAATCTGGCGCTTCGTCGAAGGCTTCGACCGCTCCTATTCGCCGAACGATTTCGCCAAGCTGCCGAAGCCGGCGCGCGACTTCATCCAGCATTACGGCTATCGCGTCGACGGCGAAATCCTGCTCACTGTCGATAACGACCACCACATCAACCACTCCGAAGACTCCAACACCCATTGGCGCAATGGCCACATCGTCGCCAGCCGCGACATCCCCAAGGGCGCCGAGATCACCAATAATTACCGCATGCTCGATACGGCGTTTTGCGCGGCATTCCTGAAGAAGAAGGCGCTCCCGAAGACAACTACGGCCGCGCGATCATCCCGCCGGGGAGCGACGAACGGACACCGGTTGTCGTTGGGAATGTGATCGGCAGATTGTTGAGCGTACGCACGGCGAGATAGGCGAAGGCCTGCGCTTCCAGCGCGTCCGCCGACCAGCCGGCCTCGTCCGCGGTCTGCACGGTTGCGGGCGCAAGGCGCTCGCCTAGCATTTTCATCAGCGTGCGGTTGCGCGCGCCGCCACCGGCGACGATCCAGGCCCGTGGCAGCGTCGGCAGATGCGACAGGATGCGGCCGACCGCTTCGACGGTCAACGCCGATAAAGTTGCGGCGCCGTCGGGCACTGAAAATTCTGGCAGACCGATATTGGCGAAGGCGAATGCATTGCGGTCGAGCGATTTGGGCGGGTTCAAATCGAAAAACGGATTGTCGAGAACGTCGGCGATGAATTTGCGGTCCGGTTTGCCGGTTGCTGCGACGTCGCCGTAGTTGTCGTAACGCGCTCCGGTGCGTGCGCGCATGAAGTCGTCGATCAGCGCGTTGCCTGGCCCGGTATCGCAGGCGATAGGATCGCCGCCGTCGACAAAGGTGACATTGGCGACGCCGCCCAGATTGAGCACGGCGATCGGATGCGGCTGCGCCAGATCCCGCGCCAGCGATTGGTGAAACACCGGCACGAGCGGTGCCCCCTGCCCGCCGGCAGCGACATCGGCGGCGCGAAAATCATAGGCAACCGGTAGCCCCAGCCGGCGCGCCAGCGCCTGCCCGTCACCTATTTGTACGGTAAGCCGCGCCGAAGGCTTGTGCAGCACCGTCTGCCCGTGCAAGCCGACAATGCCGATCTGCGCCTTGTCGATCGCTTCGGCCTTGAGAAACGTCTCGACCGTCTCGGCGTGCACATTGGTGACGAAGGCCTCGGCGTCCGCCAGTACGCCGGGCCGCGTGTCACGGCCTCTCAGGCCGGCGCCTTCAGCCAGCGCCTGGCGCAGCAGCGCGCGTTCGTCATTCGAATACGGCCGGTAGCCGGTCGGCCCGAATGCGCCAATGGCTTTGCCATCGGTCTCGATCAGCGCCACGTCGACGCCGTCGAGCGAGGTCCCGCTCATCAGCCCGATCGCCTTGATCGCCCCCACCCCATCGCCCTCTTTTGCGCGCCGTTGAATCCGACGCCGAACCTGTTACACCACCGGCGCAACGACGCAACAAGCTGCGGCCCCGCAATGAGCGCCTATAAATCCGAATTCCTTAACACTCTTGCCGAGCGCGGCTTCATTCACCAGGTCTCCGAGCCGGAGGCGCTTGACGCACTCGCCAAAGCCGGCGCCGTCACCGGCTATATCGGGTTCGACTGTACCGCTGCCTCATTGCACGTCGGCTCGCTGTTGCCGATCATGATGCTCTACTGGATGCAGCAGACGGGGCATAAGCCAATCGCGTTGATGGGCGGCGGCACCACGCGGGTCGGCGATCCGTCGGGCAAGGACGAGAGCCGCCGCATCCTCACCGACGCGCAGATCGCCGACAACCTCAAGGGCATTCGCGCCGTGTTCTCGAAGTTCCTCAAGTTCGAGAACGAAGGCGGCAGCGCGGTGATGGCGAACAATGCCGACTGGCTCAACTCGCTCAACTACATCGACTTCCTGCGCGACGTCGGCCGGCATTTCTCGGTCAATCGCATGCTCGCGTTCAACTCGGTGAAAATGCGGCTCGACCGCCAGCAGGAACTGTCGTTTCTCGAATTCAACTACATGGTGTTGCAGGCTTACGATTTCGTCGAGCTCTACAAGCGCAACAAATGCATCTTGCAATTGGGCGGGTCAGACCAGTGGGGCAACATCGTCAACGGCATCGACCTCGGCCGCCGCATGATGAACGCGCAACTATTTGCGCTGACCTCGCCGCTGATCACGACATCCTCCGGCGCCAAGATGGGCAAGACCGCGGCCGGCGCTGTCTGGCTCAATGCCGACCTCGTGAGCCCTTACGATTACTGGCAATACTGGCGCAACACCGAGGATGGCGACGTCGTTCGCTTTCTCAAGCTGTTCACCAAGCTGCCGCTCGAGGAGATCGGCAAACTCGCGGCATTAAAAGGCCAGGACATCAACGAGGCGAAGAAGGTACTCGCCACCGAGGCGACCGCGCTGATTCACGGCCGCGCCGCGGCCGAACAAGCCGAGGGTACCGCACGCAAGACGTTCGAAGAAGGCACGCTCGATGAAACGCTGCCGACGGTTGAAATTTCCCGGGCCGAACTCGACAAGGGCCTCGGCGTGCTTACGGCGTTTGCCGAAAAAACCGGGCTTGTCGCGTCGAACGGCGAGGCACGCCGCCAGATCAAGGCCGGCGGACTGAAGGTCAACGACGCCACGGTGACTGACGAGAAAATGACTTTGACTTCGAAGAATTTGACGCCGGAGGGCGTAATCAAATTGTCATTTGGAAGAAAGCGTCACGTGTTGCTTAAGCCGATCTGAACGCGCGTTCAGCGCGTCGGCGGCATAAAATTGCGATCAAGGCTGCCCGGCGAGGGAAAGAACTTGCGCAGCAGGCCCGGCGCGATGGCGCTAACCGGGTTGACGGTGATGCGTGGCGCATTCGGCGGGCCTACCGCGTCATAAGTGATGCCGAGCAGGCCCTCCTTGCTGCCGCCGAGGAACGGCCCCAGAATCGGGATCTGCCCGAACATGTTGTTGAGACCGTAGAGAGGCACGAAGGTGCCCTGCAGATGCACGTCGTTGCGCAAGTAGTCGATCTGGCCCTCGATGGTGGCACCGACCGCCGGCCCGCGCAGTACGCCGTCATGAACGGCCATGCGGCCGGGCACCTTGGTGAACTGGCAACTCAGTTCGGTAAACTGCACGCCGCTGCGCGACTGATCGGGGGCGCCGGCGACGATGCGCTCGAGCCCAGGCTCGCCGCGCACGAGGAAATTACGGATGAACAGCGTTCCCTGCTGCGGACTTGCATCCTGTGACGGCGGGTCAATGGCCACCCACATCTGTCCGCCCTGCATGCGCGGATACAAGTCGGTGAAACGGAACAGCGCGCCGGCATCCTCTGTCTCGATATAGATGACTTGGTGGCCGTCGCGCGCGCGCAAACGCAAGTCGCCATTGAGCGATGAATCGCTGCCGATCTTGGCCGCCATGAGAAAATTGCGGATGCGGCCGCCACGGCGCAACAACTTGAGATCGAGCCCGCGCAGGGTTTCGCCGTTACGGCCGATCACCGTGCCGACCTTGAAGTCGAGATCGAGATCGGATGGCTTGCTGCGCGACTTTTCGGTATCGCCGCCAGCGAGCGTCGCCTTGACAAAATTGCTGCCGTCGAAAATATCGCCGCGCATGGCGACATGCAGCAGGCCGTCATTGCCGCGGTCCGCCTTGAGCGAAACCTTGTCGCCTTCGGAGAAACCAAACACCGGGAAGTTCGCCGAAACGATATCCTTGGCCGCGTCGAATTCGACCGAGCCTTTTACGCTGGTGCCGGAACCTTCGATGATCAGGTCGTCGAAGCGCGTGGATTTTGCCGTCTTCACCATGGTGTAGGTAGCGTGTGCTGGCCGGCCCGCAGGCTTGACCCAGCCCGGCAGCAGGTTGTCGATCTTCACCGGCGTCAAATCGGCGTCGATATTGAGACGTTCATCGGTCGCGTCGCCGCCGGTGCGCCCGGTGACGACGAGCGGGATGGTACCGGTAACCGCAGAGCCGAGGTCGAGGCCGAGGCGTGCGCGCGCGGCCTCATCGAGATTGGTTGTGAGCCGCAGGTCACCGGTCGGCTCGCCCGTCATCTGACGGAAGTCGAGGTTGCCCGGAGTACCGTTGATCTTGACGTCGCCTTTGGCCTGGTAACCGTCGCGGCTGGCATTGACGTGCAGCACCGCGGCTTCAACCCTCTGCCCGATCAGCAACTTGTCTGCGGAAAAGTTTGTGAGGTCGGCGCTGATCGTGTAGGCGGCGGAGTTCTTCATCACGTTTTTACCGACCAGCGCGTTGACCGCAATTTGCGCGGTGACGGTGCCGCGGCTGGTGGTGGGGTCAAGCGTGAGCCCTGTGGTGGCGCGCATGGCGTCGCTCGATAAAAGTTCGGCCGCGGCGGGAACCGTGCCGTCGACGCGCAGCGTCGTCTGCGAGGATGCGGGTTTTTGATGCGTATCGGCGATGGCGAAGACGCCGTTGGTGACGCTGAGCTTGCGCCCCGGCGAAACGACCACGGTGCCGCGGCCGACGCTGACATTGGCGGTGCGTCCGGTGATGCGCACGGTGAGGTCGGCATCGCGGATCGGCGGAAATGAGTCGACCGGCTGCAGCGTCGTGCCGCTGGTCTCCATCTCCACCGACAGGCCGTCCTCCGGCGTCGGCGGGCCGTCGTGCTTGAAGTCGGCAAGCGGCGCATTGCCGGCGACCACCACGTGTTCGACGACGCCACCGGAGATGTGCTTGTCGACCCATTGGCGCACCTCGAAGGCCGCGAATATCGGCCACAGCCGTTTCATCACCGAGAACGGCATGCGGGTGCCGGCGACGCCGAAAGCAAGATGCGGCTCGGCGCCGGAATAATCGAAACTACCGGTCACGGCGATGCCGACATTGTGGGTCGGCCGGGTGTCGACGCGGCTGAAATCGCCCTGCACGAGTTCGATGCGTTTGTGAGCGGGATCGATGCGCAGCCGCGCCGAAGCCCGGTTCAGCGCAAAAGCCTCGTCATCGCCCGTTGCAGCAAGGATGACCGGGTCGATGACGGCGTCCTCGCGCGCGATGTTAGCGAGCCAAGCCCCGTCCCGGTCCGCCGGCGTTTCCACCGTCGCGCGCATGGTGAACTGGTTGCCGGCGGAATGGACCTGGAAGGGAATAACCAGCAGGCGATGCTGGGCATCCCAGGTAAAGCGTAATTCGGCGCGGTCGATGTCGATGTGAACGTCGCGGTTGGCGCGGTCGATGATGCTGCCGTTTTCCGCAAGCAACTGCCCCTGCACCAGTCTCGGCGTGCCGTCGGGAGCAATTTCCGCGCGCACGCTTGCCGATAGCGGCACGTCGCTTTCGACGTCGCCCTGATCGAGACGCAGCGCCAGGAGGATATCGCGTGCCGACACCTTGCGCGCCTCGATCCCGATCGCACGCATGCCGTCGCTGAGGGGACGCATGGCTGCGCTCAAATCCCACGGCGCTTCAGGATTTTCCGACCTGACGCGGAAAACAACCCCGCCCTGCTTGGGCCGAGTCAAAGTGACGTTGATGTGGGTAAAGCTCCAATGCTTGCCGTTGCGCCGATCGTCTACGGTGAGATTGCCATCCTTGAGGCCAAGCTCACGCAGGTCGTAACCGTCAAGGCCGCTGGCGCCGAGGCCATCGATCCAGGCGAGTACGCCCGCGAGATTTTCGAATTCCGCGCGCGCCGGCATCGGTTCGCTGGCGGACTTAGCGGCGGGCAAGGCGGCGCCGGCGGGCGGCGACGCACTTGCCAGCGGCCGCTTGTCGGCGCCGGCAAATACGGTAACGCTGCTGTCGGCCTCGATGCGCACGGCCATTTCGGCGCCGACCAGATTAAGGCTTTGCGCCCGCACCTTGCCGGTCAGCAGGCTGGCGCCGGAAATTCCGACTTCGGCCTTGGGCGCGCTGGCAACGACCGTGCCGTCGGCATCGCGGACCACGATGTCGCGCAGGCGCAGCGAGGTTCGCCCCTGCTCGTCACGCTCGATCTGGGTGCCACCGACTGAGACGGTGCGATTGCCGCCGAAATTGTCCTCGATTGCCGCTTTGAGCCAAGACGTGGCGAAGGGAATTTCGATCGGCCCAACGGAAAGTCGCCACCACAGGCCGGCGGTGGCGACGACAAGGATCGCAAAACCGAGCGTCGTGCCCCAGAACACTTGGCGCACGCGCTGTCGGCGCGCAAAGCGCACCATTTCGCGGCGCACGCGGCCCCATTGCCGGCGGCCCGCGCCAAGCAACGCCTCCGGGTAAACGTGACGGGTCGCGCGATGGATAGCGTGGTGCGCCGCGTGGCGTTTCGCCGCCGCGGGATGTTCTGCATGTACGTGCTTGGGTTCTCTGCCTGTCATGCCCTAGGGACCGCCCCCGTCCGCACCGCGCCGATCCGGCCGATCCGGCGAGGCCAAGGAACGGACGGTTGCGCCCGCTCGACGTACATGGCAATCGACACATTGAGCCGGGGAAAGCGACGAAAGGAAGGCATTATGGCGCAAAGGGTTGGCCGAGAACTCAGCGAAGGGACAAAGGCACCGGCATTCACTTTGGTGCGCGACGGCGGGGGGAAGATCTCGCTCAAGGACTTCAAAGACCGCAACCTCGTTCTCTATTTTTATCCCAAGGCCGACACGCCGGGCTGCACCAAGGAAGCGATCGCGTTTTCGCAACTGCGCTCGGCTTTCGCCAAAACAGAAACCGACATTCTTGGCGTTTCCGCCGATCCGGTGAAGGCGCAGGACAAGTTCAAGGCCAAGCACAAGCTTGCCATCGCACTCGGCTCCGACGAAACGAAGCAGATGCTCGAAGCCTATGGCGCTTGGGGCGAAAAATCGATGTACGGGCGCAAATTCATGGGCGTCGTCCGCAAGACTTTTCTCGTCGACAAAGCGGGCCGCATCGCCCGGATCTGGCCAAAGGTTCGCGTGCCCGGTCACGCCGAAGAGGTCCTGGCGGTGGCGAAGGCGCTGTAATCGCGTGGAAAATCCTCGATTTTCGCTTTTTTAACCATACCCGCCCGATAACCAGCTTTAGCTGGTTCCGGCAGTCCCCGCGCCGACCGGCGCGGGAACAGTCGATGTCGCATCAGTCCTTTTCGTATGCCGAGCCCGCCACCGCTGCCGGCCGGCCTCCCCGGTCAAGAACCGCCGCCGCCGTCTCCCGCCATCTCAACCGCGCAACCGGCGACTACATGCTGGTGCATGGCGGGCGTCAGGTACGCATCGGTCCGGTGCTGTTCTGGATTGTTGTCGGTACGGCCGTGATCATGGGGCTCTGGTCGATCGCGACCGGAACATATTTTGCCTTTCACGACGACGTGCTCACCCGCCTGGTCGGGCGGCAGGCGGAAATGCAGTTCGCCTATGAAGACCGCATCGCGGAATTACGAGCGCAGGTTGACCGCATCACCAGCCGGCAACTGCTCGATCAGGAGCAGTTCGAGCAGAAGCTCAACGCGCTCTTGCAGCGGCAAGCCGTGCTCGAGCAGCGCGCGACCGTCCTGAGCAATGACGGACTGACCACAGGCTCGATCCGCCCGACGCGCAATTCGCTGCCGGCGGAAGCCCCCGAGCGGGCGAAACCGTCACCGATCAGCGACACGGTGATATTCTCCACGCCGCCGGACCGCGAGGCACGGCTGCAATCGCGGGCCCTCCTACCGGGCACTGCACGCCTGGCAAGCGCGGGCGCCGGCCTCACAGGTACGCTGGCGCGGGTTTCGCTGTCCCTCGACAAGGTCGAGCAGCGGCAGACCGCGACGCTGACCAACCTCGAGGAAAATTACGACGGCAAGGCCCGCCGCATTCGCGGCGTGCTCGATGATCTCGGCATCAACCCCGGCAAGGTACGCGCAATGCCCGGGATGGGCGGACCTCTGGTGCCGCTTAGGCCCCCGCAATCAGGCGCCAGCGCTTTCGAGCGCCAGCTCTACCGCGTCAATCTGGCGCGCGCAGAGCTCAACCAATATTCGCAGACGCTCACCACGGTACCGGTGCGCAAGCCAGTGATCGGTGAGGTGGACATGAGCTCGCCCTTCGGCATGCGCATGGACCCTTTCAATGGCCGGGCGGCAATCCATACCGGCGTCGACCTGCGCGGCGAAATTGGCGAACCGGCACGCGCTACCGCCAGCGGCAGGGTCACCATCGCCGGATGGGACGGCGGATATGGCAACATGGTGGAGATCGACCACGGCCACGGCCTGGCTACCCGCTACGGCCACCTGTCGAAAATATTGGTCAAGGTCGGGCAGCCGGTGCGTATCGGCGAAACCGTCGGGCTGATCGGTTCGACCGGGCGTTCGACCGGGCCGCATCTGCACTACGAGACGCGGATCAACGGCGAGGCGGTCGACCCGCAGAAGTTCCTGCGCGCCGGCATCCGCCTCGGCAGCCTTTAGAGCTGGTCGGTGGTAATCAGCCGGACCTTCGGATTTCCAAGCGGCGTGCCGACGCAGTTGAGATAAGGCCAGGGGCGCTGCGTGCAGTCCTTGAGCACTGCCTCTGTCGAGGCCGACAGCGGCCCCGCGTCGAGCCGGTCGCTTGCGGAAGTGAGAAACGTCAGCGCGCCGGCAACTGCGGCCGCTGCGACAACGGCATAAAACAACTTGAACATGACGGCGTCCCGTTTGATTGCGCCCGTGGTTTAATCCCCGCGAACGCTGTCTGATCTGCTGCCGTCAAAAATAGGAGCGTCGGTGCAACCGCACAGTGCTCCCCATCACGCGCACAAGGATGTGATCGCCGTGCTGAAGTGCCTGGATTATTTGGAAATTCGGACGCCGCACGCATTCGGCTGTGATGCCGGCCACAAGGCTATTCGACGTCTTCGACCTGCTCGGGACCGCCGCCGAAGGCCTTCTGCGCCAGCGCCGCCTGCATGAACTGGTCGAGATCGCCGTCGAGCACGCTGGCGGTATCGGAGGTTTGCACGCCGGTGCGCAGGTCCTTCACCATCTGATAGGGCTGCAAGACATACGAACGTATCTGATGGCCCCAGCCGATATCGGTCTTGGCCGCCTGATCGGCGATGGCCTTCTCCTCGCGCTTGCGCATCTCCGCTTCGAACAATCGCGCGCGCAACATATCCCAGGCGATCGCCCGGTTGCGGTGTTGCGAGCGGTCCTGCTGCACTTTCACCACGATGTTGGTCGGAATGTGGGTCAAGCGCACTGCAGACTCAGTCTTGTTGACGTGCTGGCCGCCGGCGCCGCTCGAGCGCATTACATCGGTGCGCACGTCATTCTCGTTGATGTCGATCTTGATGCGGTCGTCGATTACCGGAAAGACGACGACGCTGGCAAACGAGGTGTGGCGGCGCGCATTCGAATCGAACGGCGAGATGCGGACCAGCCGATGCACACCAGCCTCGCTCTTGAGCCAGCCATAGGCGTTGTGACCCTTGATGGTCACCGTCGCCGACTTCAAGCCGGCGCCCTCGCCTTCGGTTTCTTCGACCCACTCGACTTTGTAGCCGTGCGCTTCCGCCCAGCGGATGTACATGCGCATCAGCATGCCGGCCCAGTCCTGGCTCTCGGTTCCGCCGGCGCCGGCGTGGACCTCAAGAAACGCATCATTGGCATCGGCTTCGCCGGAGAGCAGCGCTTCGAGTTCGCGTCGCGCCACATCGGCCCTGAGTTTCTTCAGCGCGACCTCGGCGTCAGCGACGGTCTTGTCGTCTTTCTCCGACTCGCCAAGCTCGATCATGGTGAGTTGGTCGTCGAGTTCGCGCTGGATGCGGCCAAGCGCGTTGAGCCTGTCGTCGAGCGCGTCGCGCTCGCGCATGACCCGCTGTGCGCGCTGCTGATCGCTCCACAGCGCGGGGTCTTCGGCCTCTTTGTTCAGCTCGGCGAAACGGCGCTGCGCGGTATCGACGTCAAAGATGCCTCCTCAGCAGCTCCATCGACTGCTTGATGTCTTCGACGAGCTTCTGGGTCTCCGCGCGCATGATCATCCGATCCAGGGAATCGCTGTGGAGGATTTAGCGTCGCGCCAACGCTGACGCAACCGCCGCTCAATAGAGCCCGCCGGTTCCGGAACGCACCGCGCGGTCGGCGTCGGGCGTGACGCCGGTGCCCCAGGCTCGCCCAGGACTGTCGCCGTTCTCGCCGTTGCCGAAGCCGACCACCGAATAATTATCCGGCGGCGCGGTGCCCGGTTTAAAGGCTTCCAGAATCGCTTTTTCGGTGCCGGGGCCGGCGCGCACGCCGGTCTTTAAGTCGACCCGCACCAGCTTGATACCCGGCGGCACGCGGAACGGCATCGCCGGTTTGCCGGCGAGCGCGACCTTCATGAAGTCCTTGACGATCGGCGCCGCCAGATGGCCGCCAGTGGCGCCACGCGCCAAATGCCGCGGCTTGTCGTAGCCCATGTAGACGCCTACCACGATGTCGGGCGTATAGCCGATGAACCAGGCGTCCTTCTCGTCATTGGTCGTGCCGGTCTTGCCGGCGACCGGCTTGTCGACTTCTTTCTGGAAGCCCGCACCGGCGGCGGTGCCGCGCAGCACCACCCCTTCCATGATCGAGGTGATCTGGTAGGCGGTCATCGGATCGAGCACGCGTTCGCTGCGGTCGATCAGCGAGGGCTCGGGCTGGTTCGCCCATTTCTGCGTGTCGCAGCCGATGCATTCGCGCTCGTCATGGCGGTAGACGGTGTGACCGTAGCGGTCCTGGATCCGATCGATCAGCGTCGGCTTCACGCGGCGCCCGCCGTTATCGAACATGGCGTAGGCTGTCACCATGCGCAGCAGCGTGGTCTCGCCGGCGCCGAGCGCAAACGACAGATAGGGCGGCAGATCGTCATAGACGCCGAAGCGTTTGGCGTATTCGGCGATCAGCGGCATGCCGATATCCTGCGCCAGCCGCACCGTCATCACGTTGCGCGAATGTTCGATGCCGAAGCGCAGCGTCGAGGGACCGTAGAAATTGTTCTCGTAGTTCTCCGGCTTCCACACGCCGAGACCCGGGCCCTGGTCGATCTCGATCGGCGCATCGAGGATCAAGGTCGACGGCGTATATCCATTGTCGAGAGCGGCCGCATAGACGATCGGCTTGAACGAGGAGCCGGGTTGGCGCAGCGCCTGGGTCGCGCGGTTGAACTGGCTCTGGTCGTAGGAGAATCCACCGACCATGGCGAGGACACGGCCGGTCCACGGGTCCTCGACCACCATCGCGCCGGACACTTCCGGCACTTGATGCAGGCGGAATTGACCGTCGAGCTTGGCTGGCTCGACATAGACCACGTCGCCGGGACTGAGCACCTGGGTAACTTTCGTGACCGCCTTGCCGCGTTCGCGCACCCACTTCACGCCGTCGATGGGAATAATGCCGACAGCGCGCTCCTTGCTGAGCGCTCCGCCCAACTCGCGCCGCGGCTGTAAGCCGATGCGGGCAGACTGATCGCCGGTTTCCAACACCACCGCGAGGCGCCAGGGATCGATGTCATTGAGCGCCTTGACGTCGGCAAGCTTGTTGCCCCAATCGCCGGAGGCGACGTCGAGCTTGGTCACCGGGCCGCGCCACCCCTGGCTTTCGTCAAACTGCACGAGACCGTCGGTCAGGACCTTGCGCGCCAGCACCTGATATTTGGTGTCGAGCGTGGTGCGCACCGAGAGGCCGCCTTCGTAAAGTCTTTTTTCGCCGTAGCGGTCGAAGATTTCGCGGCGAACTTCTTCGGCAAAATATTCAGCGGAGAAGGTGTGTTCGCCAGTGATCTTCTGCGTCACAGCCAACGGCGCGTGCTTGGCCTTTTCGGCTTCGGCGGCCTTGATGAAGCCATCCTGCGCCATCTGGTCGATCACCCAATTGCGGCGCTCGAGAGCGCGTTCGCGCTGGCGGAACGGATGATAATTGTTGGGCGCTTTCGGCAGCGCCGCGAGATAGGCGGCGTCGGCGACCGTCAGTTCATTCACGGACTTGTCGAAGTAGACAAGCGAGGCAGCGGCGATGCCGTAGGCGCCGAGGCCGAGATAGATCTCGTTCAAGTAAAGCTCGAGGATCTTGTCCTTGCTGTAGGTGCGCTCGATTTTGAGCGCCAGCAGCGCCTCCTTGACCTTGCGCGTGAGCGAAAGTTCGTTGCTCAACAAGAAGTTCTTGGCAACTTGTTGCGTGATAGTTGAAGCGCCTTGCGGCCTGCGGCTGGAGCCGTAGTTCTGGATATAGTTGAACGCGGCGCGGGCAACGCCGGTGAAATCGATGCCGCCATGCTCGTAGAAGTTCTTGTCCTCGGCGGCGAGGAAGGCGTTGATGACGAGTTTCGGCACCGCCTGGATCGGAATGTAAAGTCTACGTTCGCGCGCGTATTCGGCGAGCAGCGAACCGTCCGAGGCATGCACCCGCGTCATCACCGGCGGCTCGTAATCCTGCAACTGCGAGTAGTCGGGCAAGTCCTTGGAGAAATGCCAGAGCAGCCCTGCGGTCGCGGCGATGCCGACCACGAACAGGACGGTGCCCGCGGCAAACAGCAACCCGAAGAAGCGCAACATCAGTCGCATGCGCCAAGCATCCTAAAGTCCGCCGGTGCCGTTCGCCGCCGGTAACGCCCGGGCATCCTGGCCGGCAAAAATGGCAGGTTTTGCTCCGCCGGACCACCGGCCGCACCGCCGCTTCTGGCGCCAGTCCTAACGATGGTAAAGGCCAGCATTCGCCCGGTTTTATGTTGAAACTGAGGCCGATAGCGCATCACTCGCCACCTCGGGCGGCGGCCGCGCCGGCAAGCCTTGGGGCGAAAAACGTGTCCACTGCCTGCGCCACCGAATCCGCGGCGCGCACGCGCCAGGACGCCGACGTGAGGCGGCCGAGGTCGTCCTTGGTCGACATATAGCCAAGCTCGACCAGCACCGAGGGTACATCGGGCGCCTTGAGCACAATAAAGCCCGCCGACTTGATCGGGTGCACGTGCAGCTTGGTGGTCGGCTTGAGCTCGCCGATCAGCGTGCGGGCAAATTGCAGCGAAAATACCTTGGTCTCGCGCTGGGCAAGGTCGATGAGAATGTTGGCCACGTCATCGGGCTCGGCGGAGAGATCGACGCCCGCGATCACGTCCGACTTATTCTCGGCGTCGGCAAGAGAAGCTGCCTCGGCGTCGGAGGCGTGGTCGGAGAGCGTGTAGACCGAGGCCCCGCTCGCCACCCCCTCGCTGCGCGGGATCGAGTCGGCGTGAATCGAGATGAACAGCGAGGCCTTGTGCGCGCGGGCAAAGCGCACCCGCTCGTTGAGCGGAACGAATGTGTCGTCGCTGCGCGTCATGGCCACGCGATACTTGCCGGACTTTTCAAGCTTGTCGCGCAGCACCAGGCCGAAGGCGAGCACGACGTCTTTTTCGTCCTGGCCGTTTGACGATTTGGTGCCGCTGTCGATGCCGCCGTGACCGGGATCGATCACGACCAGCGGGCGCGGATCGCCGTTCTCTCTGGGTGCAATCTCCGTTTGCCGCATTGCCGGGCTGCGCACGGTGTGGCTTTCCAGCGCGATGTTGCGCATGAAGCTGTCGCGGTCGGTGGCGGCAAGATCGACGACCAGACGCGCCGGCTGACCGTCGGAAGCGGCAAGGGCAAAGGCCTTCTCCACCCGCACCGGGCCTTTCACGTCGAGCACGATGCGCGAGCCGCCTTGCATGATCAGCCCGTAGCGGAAGGCCTTGACCAGGCCGCGCGCCTGCTCGCCGGCCTTGGCAGGCAGCTTGAAGACGACCTGCGGCAGGTCGATCACGACGCGATAGGGATCGGCAAGCGTGAAAGCGGCGACATCGACCTTCTGGTTGAGGTCGAGCACGAGGCGGGTCTGCTTGTCGTCGCCGCCGAGCCGCACGTCGCTCGCGACCGGAAACGAGTCGGGCTTGGGAGCCGCTTGCGCGCGCTCGGCGGCGGACAGCGGCTGCCCGAACATGGCCGCCGCGAGCAGGCCGGCGATGGCAGCTTCGCGTCCCGTCACGAATCCAGTCCCTCTCGAGGCCGTTTTACTCCATTAGCGAGCCACTGGTTAACGGAACTTGATGAAATACGACCGTTAACGGTCGGGTGTGGCCTCCCGGCACCCTTCCCTTGCCATTACCGGCTTGCCCCCGTATGTAGAAGGCGCTGACGGTTTAAGTTCCGGTTGTGCCGCGTTCGGGCCCCGGCCCGCCAATCCAGGATCGCCCCCTCGAGGAGGTTTGCGACCGGACGGCGATAGCGCCGAAAACCCTTGTGAAGGACAACCGGATTCGCGTGCGGCATCGTTGGCCGCACGTTACCTGACCGAAAGCGACGAGAAACCTCGGCGGCGCTGCTATTGGCGCGGCCGTAGCGCCACGGGTCGCAAATTCATGCTGCAAAAGCAGCAACGGCACATCAAGGTTCAGCACTGTCGCGAAGCAATCGCGTCAGCGATGTTTATGGACCGCGCCTTGCGCTTTTGCATTTCATCGCGTGAACACGCGCCCCTTCCTTTCCACCACAATCCGGCGGGCTTCGGCCTCCTCGCGACGTCGACGACGCACGAGTGCGCCATTGCGCCTGCCCCAGTGAGATTTGACGATGCCCAACAAAATGCTGATCGACGCAACCCACCCGGAGGAGACCCGGGTCGTGGTTCTGCGCGGCAATCGCGTCGAGGAATTCGACTTCGAAAGCGCCAACCGCAAGCAACTTCGCGGTAATATCTATCTCGCCAAGGTTACGCGTGTGGAGCCGTCGCTGCAGGCGGCCTTCATCGAATACGGCGGCAATCGCCACGGCTTCCTGGCGTTCTCCGAAATCCACCCCGACTATTACCAAATTCCGGTCGCCGACCGGCAGGCGCTGATCGCCGAGGAAGAGCGTGCGCAAAAAGCGGCCGACGCCGACGCCGACCATCGTGCCCGCGGCGGACGCGGCCGCGGCCGTCACCGCCACCGGGGCGCCGGCCGTCACCGCGACATTCGCCGCAGCGAGCCGATCGGGGATCAGACGCAAAGCCCCGAGGACGCCGCACACGAAGCGACCGCCGATCACACCGGTGAGCCGCAGCCGGAAGTCGCGTTTGACGAACCGCCAGCCGTTGTCGAGGCAGCGGCGGCGACGTCCCAAGGCGCCGATGCAGCGGACGAAGCGCGCGAAGCCTATGAAAGTCCGGTCGGCGACGTCGAACTCCCGCCCGAACACGCCGCAGAAGAAGCGGAAGCAGACGCCGAACATGCCGAAAGTGACGAAGCGGAGGCGGCCGACGAAGCGGTGGCCGACGCCGGCGAACCCGGCGAACAGATCGCGCTCGCCGACGAAGCAACAACGGCCCAGCCGGCCGAAAACGGCAACGGCGAGGACGCGACCGAGGAAGAAGCCGTCGAATCCGTCGGCGGCGCCGACGCGCTGGAAGAAGCCCAGGAACGCGCCCCGCGCTTCCGCCGCCAATACAAGATCCAGGAAGTCATCAAGCGCCGGCAGGTGATGCTGGTGCAGGTGGTCAAGGAAGAGCGCGGCTCCAAAGGCGCCGCGCTGACGACTTATCTGTCGCTCGCCGGCCGCTATTCGGTGCTGATGCCGAACACGGCGCGCGGCGGCGGCATCAGCCGCAAGATCACATCCGCCGAGGATCGCGGACGTCTCAAGGAGATCGCGCAGGAACTGCAAGTGCCGGAAGGCATGGGCGTCATCCTGCGCACCGCCGGTGCGAGCCGCACCATCGAGGAAGTGCGGCGCGACTTTGAATACCTGCTGCGGCTTTGGGAAACGGTGCGCGATCTGACGCTGCAATCGACCGCACCGAAGCTCGTCTATGAGGAAGGCTCGCTCACGCGGCGTTCCTTGCGCGATCTCTACAACAAGGACATCGACGAGATCGTCGTCTCCGGCGAAGCAGCCTACAAGGACGCCAAAGAATTCATGCGCATGCTCATGCCGAGCCACGCAAGGCATGTGAAGCTTTACCGCGACACGCAGCCGATCTTCACCCGTTACGGCGTCGAGAGCCAGCTTGACGCCATGTTCTCGCCGATCGTTCAGCTGCGTTCCGGCGGCTACATTGTCATCAACCAGGCCGAGGCGCTGGTCGCCATCGACGTCAATTCGGGCCGCGCCACCCGCGAACATCACATCGAGGACACCGCGCTCAAGACCAACATCGAGGCGGCGGAGGAAGTCGCCCGGCAGTTGCGCCTGCGCGACCTTGCCGGTCTCATCGTCATCGATTTCATCGACATGGACGAGGGCCGCAACAATCGCACGGTCGAGCGCCGGCTCAAGGAAGCGCTCAGGCACGACCGCGCCCGGATTCAGGTTGGCCGCATCTCGCATTTCGGCCTCATGGAAATGTCGCGCCAGCGCATCCGCACCTCGGTGCTGGAGAGTTCGACCGAGAAATGTCCGGTCTGCGGCGGCTCTGGTCACGTGCGTTCGGTCTCCTCGGTCGCGCTGCAATTGCTGCGCGGCATCGAGGAGATGTTGATCAAGGGCGCCACGCATAACCTCGCCGTGCGCACTCGCGCCGAAGTCGCGCTCTACGTGCTCAATCACAAGCGCGCGCATTTGCGTTCGCTGGAGGAGCGCTTCCGCATCACCATCACCGTTTCCGCCGATCCCACCGTGACCGGTCAGCAATCCTTCGTCATCGAGCGCGGCGAGCAGGTGCATACGCCGGACGCAGCCCGCGCCATTGCCGCGGCGCAGCCGGAATTGGCCGCGCCGGTCGAGGAGCAAGACGACGACATTGCCGACGAAGAGGAGACGGACGCGGACGTTGCCGCCGAGGCCGGCAGCGAGCACGAAGCGATCGGCGTGGAGCACGTCGAGACGGAAGCCGAGCAGCCGCAAAACGACGGCCCCCGTCACGAGAACGGTGGCGACCGCGACGGTGGCCCTCGCCGGCGCCGCCGGCGTGGCGGCCGCGGCAGGGGTCGAGGCGGCGAACCGCGCGAGGCGCGTTTTGCGAATGACACCATGCCTGATGCCGCAAACGCACCGGAAGGTCAGCAGGAAAGCCCTGACGGCGATCACAATGGCGGCGCCGAAGACGGCGCGCCAGCCGAAGCACACGGACAGAGCGCACCGGCTGGCGAAGTCGGCCGCGATGGTGTTCGCCGCCGCCGCCGCGGACGCCGCGGCGGACGCCGCAACCGGCATGGCCGCAACGGCGATGCGCCGCGCGCCGGGGTCGATGTTCCGATCAATGAAGCGCCGGCCCCGGAGCCGGGCTTGCGCCACGCAGTCGAAGACCTCGACCGTCCGCCGGCGCCCTATGCCGACGAGCGTCCGCCTTTAGAGCAGCTTTCGCCGGCGTTCGAACCGCCGCCGGCACCGCCTGCGGCGGCGGCATCGGAGACAGAAGCACCGCGCCGGCGCTCGACCATCCGCGAATCCTTCGGTACCGCGTCACCGTCGGCCGGTGCGCCGGCTTCGGCGCCCGTCATCTCCAGCACCGGCAGCGAAGAAGCCGCCACGCCCAGGCGCGGTTGGTGGGGACGGCGGCTGCTCGGCGACAAGAACTAGCAACCAGGGGGACCGCCGGGCGGTCAGCTGATCATGAAGATTGTTTTGAGCTTGGCCGCGGCCGTGGCCGTGCCGCTGTTGCTGGCAAATCCGGCAGCGGCGATTACTGCGAAGCAGAAAATGGACACGTGCAAGTTCGGCGCCGACGATCAGAAGCTGACCGGCGCCAAGCGCAGCGCGTTCCTGAAAAATTGCATGGCCAATCGCAACGACAAGCGCGGGCCGGCGCAACCGGCTTCGGCCGGCGCGGTGCCGCCGCCCAAGCAATAGGCCTACGGCGGAAAAGACTGCACCGCCGTCGCGACGCCGAGCACCTTGCCTGCAGCGTCCACGGCCTCGATCGTCCATCGATAGCGGTGATGCTCGCCCGGCGGCGGGCATGGTCCAACATAGCGAATGTCGCCCTGCTTCACCGCGCCGCCGTCATACGCGATGGCCGAGCCGCCGTGGTGAAATGTCGGCACGTTTAAATCGGTCATATTGAAGCGCAGCTGTTTTGTTCCGGGCGGGACGGCGGACAGTTCAAACGCCGGTGAAATCTTTTCGCAGGCGGCAATGCCGGCCCAAGAGTATTTTGCCGTGAAGGCGTCGGCCGATGCCGAACTGACGGCTGCCAGTCCCAGCGTCACCGCAAGCAGAAGAGAGTGGGTCCGCATCGCCGGCCTCTTTAACTGTTAAGCCGCCTTGACGGCCGGCCGCTCCAGCGGCCGGACGTCGAAGGTCTTTCGTGCGCCTCGGCGCAGACACGTCGATGGCGATGGTCTTGCCGATGCGCTCGGCGTTGAGCAGACGGATCAGGTCGTCGACGCCGGTGACCGGGACGCCATCGGCGCGCACGATGGTGTCGAGGCTCATCAGCCCGGCGGTCGCGGCCGGGCCATCCTTGTCGAGGCCGGTGACGGTTGCGCCGGACGCATTCTCGATTTCGGCTGCGCGTGCGTGGCGGCGCGGGACGGGGCGTGTTTCCGCCGCGACGCCGATGAAGGCGCGGCGCACGCGCCCGTGCTGGATGAGTTCACTGAGCACGAACTGCGCCGTGTTCGAGGCAACCGCAAAGCAGATGCCCTGCGCGCCCATGATCACCGCGGTGTTGATGCCGACCACCTCGCCGCGCGAGGACACCAGCGGGCCGCCGGAATTTCCGGGATTGAGCGCGGCGTCGGTCTGGATCACGTCCTCGATCAGGCGTCCGGTGCGTGCGCGCAACGAACGGCCGAGCGCGGAAATCACGCCGGCGGTGACGGTCGATTCAAAGCCGAGCGGGTTGCCGATGGCGACCACAAGCTGTCCGCGCTTGAGACCCTTGGAATCTCCGAGCGGGGCGAAGGCAAGGTCGCGCGCCGAATCCACGCGCAGCAGCGCGAGGTCGGTGTCGGGGTCGACGCCGAGGCTGCGCGCCTCCATGACGCGGCCTTCGGCGTCCATCAACCGCACCGCCTTGGCGCCTTCGACCACGTGGCAATTGGTCAGCACCAGGCCGTCGGGAGTGATGGCGACGCCAGAGCCGACGCCGCCGCGCCCTTGCGCGGTCTGTGTTTCCACGCGCAGCACCGCCGGGCCGATGCCGTCGGCGACGGAAATCACGGCATTGGAATAAGCGTCGAGGATATCGGTTTCGGGCGGCGGGGATGCCGCTAGGCCGACGTCCCCGAGATCGGAAGACGAAGCAAAGTCGAGCATGGAACGCTCTGGGTTATATTGAGGTCGGCACTGCATGTAGGATGAAAAGGCGAAATTGGAAGGTGCCGGAGGCCGGGCCATGGACGCAGAGCAGGAAGTCGATCTGGTCATTGCCGGCGCAGGCCCCGCAGGGATGGCGGCGGCGCTGATCGGGGCCATTGAAGGCCTCGATGTCGTCCTCTGCGAGAAGTCGGACCAGGTCGGCGGCACCGGCGCGACCTCGGCGGGCACGTTGTGGATTCCGGGCAATCATCAGAGCAAGGCGGCGGGCTTTGCCGACAGCGCCGAGGCCGCCGAGAAGTACCTCGTCGCGCTCGCCGGCGAGACGGTCGACGGCAAGCTGCGCGCGGCCTATCTGCGCACGGGGCCTGAGGCGATCGATTACCTCGAAGCGCACAGCGACGTGCAATTTTTGCCCTGCGGCAAGCACCCGGACTATCGTAGCAACATGCCGGGGGCAGCGCTTGCCGGCCGCGCCATCATGCCCAAACCATTCGACGGACGCCTGCTCGGCGAAGACTTCGCCCGCGTGCGCGCGCCGATCCCTGAGTTTTTGCTGTTCGGCGGCATGATGGTCGGCAAGGCCGACCTCGCCCCGCTGATCGGCCGCTTCAAGTCGCTCGCCAATTTCATCTACGCGGCGAAATTATTCGCCCGCTATCTCTTCGACCGGCTGCGCTACCCGCGCGGCACCCGCATCATGATGGGCAACGCGCTCGTTGCCCGGCTCTATCGGAGCCTGCGCCAGCGCAACGTGCCGATCCTGTTCGACGCCGCCATCGTCGATCTCGTCGGCGACGCGCAAGCCGTTACCGGCGCGCGGTTGCGCATCGCCGGCAGGGAAATCACCATCAAGGCGCGCAAGGGCGTGGTGCTGGCGACCGGCGGCTACGCACACAACAAGGCGCTGCGCGAGCGCTTCATGCCGCAGCCGGTGCCGGTGCATTCGATGAGCCATGCCGGCAATACCGGCGACGGCGTCGACATCGGCCGCCGCCTCGGCGCGGCCATCGCGCCGGAAAAAAGCGCCAGCGGGCTATGGGCGCCCGTCTCGGTCACCACCCGGGGCGACGGCAGCAAAGGCCTTTACCCGCATCTGATGCTCGACCGCGCCAAGCCTGGATTGATCGCGGTCAACTCAAGCGGGCGGCGCTTCGTCAACGAGGCGGCCTCATATCATGACTTCGTGCTGGCGATGTTCGAGAGCCACAAAACCGCTTCGACGATGCCGGCCTGGCTGATCTGCGATGCCGACTTCATCAGGACCTATGGCCTCGGCGCCGTCTATCCCGGCCGCCGCAATGTCGAGAGTTTTGTCGAGGCCGGCTACCTCGTCAGCGCCCCGACACTCGAGGCGCTGGCCGGCAAGATCAACGTCGATGCGTCGCAACTGCGCCAAACCGTTGCCCGGCACAATGGTTTTGCCGCAACCGGCGTCGATGTCGACTTCGGCAAGGGCGAGACCGAACTCAACCGTTTCAACGGCGATGCCGGCCACAGTCCGAACCCGTGCATCGGCCGCCTCGCCGCGCCGCCATTCTACGCCCTCGCCGTGTGGCCCGCCGACATCGCGGTCAGCACCGGACTAAAGACCGACGGCGACGCGCGCGTGCTCGATGCGGAGGACAGGCCGATCGCCGGCCTCTATGCCTGCGGCAACGACATGGCCTCGGTGATGGGCGGCAGTTATCCCGGACCGGGGACGACGCTCGGGCCGGCGATCGTGTTTGCCTATCGCGCCGTCATGCACGCCCGCGGCAAATCCGATCTCAATCGCTTTGCAGGATGACGTTCCTGACCATCGGATAGATCTGGTTCTGCCAGGTCCGGCCTGAGAACACGCCGTAATGGCCGACCCCCGCCTGCATGTGGTGGCGCTTGCGGTAAGGCCGCAGCGATGAGCAAAGATCGTGGGCGGCAAGCGTCTGCCCGACGGCGCAGATGTCGTCCTTCTCGCCTTCGACGGTAAACAGCATGGTGCGCTTGATCGCCGCCGGCTCTACTTTTTCATTCTCGTAGTTAAGCTGGCCGAGCGGCAACGCATGGTCCTGGAACACCAGCTTCACCGTCTCCAGATAAAATTCGGCGGTCAGGTCGAGGACGGCGAAATATTCGTCGTAGAAGGCCTTGGTCTGCGCGGCCTTGGCTTCCTCGCCCTTCGCCAGGTTCTCGTACAGTTCGCGATGCGCCTTCAGATGGCGCTCCATGTTCATGCTCATGAAGGCGGCGAGCTGCACGAAGCCGGGATAGACCTTGCGCCCGCCGCCGCCGTAGCGGGCGGGCACCGTCGCAATCAGGTTCTTTTCGAACCACTCAATCGGTTTGCCCTTGGCCAGCTCGTTGACCTTGGTCGGATTGACGCGGGTGTCGATCGGCCCCGCCATCAGCGTCATCGAGCGCGGCGCCGCAGGATTCTCGCGGTGCGCCATCACGCTTGCGGCAACAAGCGCCGCGACGCAGGGCTGACACACCGCCATGATGTGCGCGCCGGGGCCGATTTTTTCCAGGAAGCGGATCATGTGCCCGGCGTATTCATCGAAGCCGAAGCGGCCGTCGGCGGTCGAGACGTCGCGAGCGTTGTGCCAGTCGGTGATGTAGACGTCGTGCTCGGCCAGCATGGTGCGCACGGTCGCGCGCAACAGCGTGGCAAAATGTCCGGACAGAGGCGCGACCAGCAGCACGCGCGGCTGCGCCTGCTCGATGTCCTTCTTGAAATGCAGGAGCGTGCCGAAAGGCGTGACGTCGGCGGCTTCCTCGGTCACCGCGACTTCGCGATTTCCGACCATGACGCTGTCGATGCCGTAGGGCGGGCGCACGTGGGTCAGTCCCGCGCGGGCGATCAGGTCGTAAGCGGCCGTCAGGTTGCTGAGCGGCGACGGCCGCACCGCGCCGTTGAGACGTTCGGCGCCGTTCTTGGCCGCCAATTTGGCGAATGCCCGCACCGGCCCCATGATGTCGGCCTGCGCCTGATACGCCTGATAAAGCATTCAATCCCCAAAGCGCCCCGACAATCGGAATGGAAACCTAGTGCATTTAATGTTGCAGTGCGAGATAAAATTCTGAGCAAGCATGCAAATTCCCGGCGCAACTGGGGAAAACGCAGGAGACAGGCATTTTGCGGTACGGGAAGGTATTGAACGGGCAGAACTTTCGTCTAAGCTGACGAAGCCGGGCTGCGACGACAAAGGACATTTGCGCCTCATGCCCAAGGCTACCCTGACGATTGCCAGCAAGAATTACGGGGCCTGGTCGCTGCGCGGCTGGTTGTTGTGCAAGCTTGCCGGCCTGCCTTTCGAGGAGGAAACCGCGGCCAGCGACGACGCCTCGACACGCGCCGAACTGCTGCTGCTCTCACCCTCGTTCCTCGTGCCCTGCCTCACCCATGACGGCATCAAGGTCTGGGACACGCTGGCGATCGCCCAATATCTCAACGAGACGCTGCCCGACTCGGGGCTACTGCCGAAGGACCGCGCCGCTCGCGCGCATTGCCGCTCGATCTGCGGCGAGATGCATTCCGGCTTTTCCAACATGCGCTCGGCGCTGCCGATGAACCTCAAGGCGCATCACCCGGGCTTCAAGGTCTGGGCGGGCGCGCAGGCCGATATCGACCGCATCGTCAGCATTTGGCGCGAATGCCTCGCTGCGAGCAAAGGGCCGTTCCTGTTCGGCGAAAAGCCGGGCATGGCCGACGCCATGTTCGCGCCGGTGGTGACGCGCTTCATCACCTACGACGTCAAGCTCGATTCCGACTGCGCCGCCTACTGCAAGGCGGTCATGGCCATGCCGCAGATGAAGGAATGGATCGAAGGCGCCAAGGCCGAGCCGGACGAAGTGGTCGAGCTCGACGTCGAATTCTAGCTCCGCGGTTTGCGTTCACTTTTGCCAGCGCGCTACGCAATCGGTGAAAGCTTGGTTGCGCGGCCGACCGTTATGCCCGGGAGCAGAATACCAGGCACCAGCCGAGGTGCCGTTTGCCTTGATCCCGCCACCATTATTCAACGCGCACGTGCAACCGATCTTATCTCGCATTTTGGCGCACTCAGGACAAATTGTTTGTGCGTTCGTCGCGTTTAGCAAAAAAATGTCGAGCAAAGCCCAACTACCAAGCGTGTGAGGTTGATCATCTATCATCCTCCCAGAGACCGCCGCCACGCCGGCTATCGCTTCAGCCACGTCCCGATTTTCTCCATCGCCTCATGCATCTCGGCGGCGGAGCCGGCGTAACAAAAGCGTAGAAAATTGTGGCCATTGACCGGATCAAAGTCGATACCAGGTGTTGCGGCGACGCCCGCCTCTTCCAGCATGCGCTTGGCGAAGTCGAGACTGTCGGCGGAGAAGCGCGAGATATCGGCGTAGAGATAAAATGCACCGTCGACAGGTAGGAATTTGTCGAGCCCGGCCTTGGGCAGGCCTTCAACCAGGATGCGGCGATTTTCTTCGTAGCCGTGCTTAACCGTTTCCATCTGTGCTGCGCCCTCGAAGGCCGCGAGCGCTGCAACCTGCGACAATAGCGGCACGGAAATCGCGAGGTTGCCCTGCAAGCGCTCGACCGCGCGCACCAGGCCTTCCGGCGCCACCATCCAGCCGACGCGCCAGCCGGTCATGCAGAAATATTTGGAGAAGGAATTGATCACCAGCGCGCGCGCCGACAGGTTCGCCGCGGTCTCGGCGGCAAAGGCGTAATCGAGCCCGTGATAAATTTCGTCGGAGATGACGCGAATGCCCTCCGCCTCCGCAACCGAAATGAGGCGCGAGAGGCTATCGGCCTCCATCATAGTGCCGGTCGGGTTGGCCGGGCTTGCGATCACCACGCCCGCAAGCGGTTTTTTCCGGTGCGCGTCGACCAGCGCCTTCGGTGACAGCGCCCAGCGCGTTTCGGCGGAAGTTTCGATCAGCACCGGCTCGCAGCCGAGCGCGCTGAGAATATGCCGGTACGGCGGATACCCCGGATTGGCGAGCGCGACGCGGTCGCCGGCTTCAAACAGCGCCAGAAACGCCAGCACGAAGGCGCCCGAGGACCCGGTGGTGACGACAACGCGTCCCGGATCGAGCGCAAGGTTATATGTGTCCGCGTAGTGGCGGGCGATGCGGGCGCGCAACGGTGCGATCCCCAGCGTCTCGGTGTAGCCGATGCGCCCGCCTGCAAGCGCGGCTTGCGCCGCGGCGATGGCGGTATCGGGCGCCGATGCTGCCGGCTGGCCGACCTCCATGTGCACGACGCGGCGTCCTTGCGCCTCGATTCGCGCCGCAGCCGTCATCACGTCCATGACGATGAAGGGCGGAACATCGCTGCGCTTCGAGGGGCTCAGTAGCCGTCTGGCGTTCTCGAGCATCGCTTCAGACCCCCGCCCCGCTGTTGCCGTATTCGCTGGGCTTCTTTGCAGCGAGGCTTGCCTTAAACCACATGTGATTACGGCCCACGTTGACCCTTTTTGGACGTGATCCTAGGTTCACGCCGACCGGCGCATAATGGCATGATCGAGAGCGGAACACTCACAAAAGCGCGGCACGCGGCCATGCGGGGCCTTGCTGTGGTCACCGCCGTGGCGATCGCCGCAGCCGGCGGAGGTCCAACGCCTCCGCAGCTGGCGCTGGCGCAGGAACAGGCGACGCGCGGCCTGCCGATCATCCGCGACACCGAGATCGAGCAGTTGCTGCGCGACTATGCGCAGCCGATTTTGCATGCCGCCGGGCTCGCCCAGCAAAACGTGCGCGTCATTGTGCTCAACGACCGCAGCTTCAACGCCTTCGTTATGGACGGCCGCCACATCTTCATCAACGCCGGCGCGCTGTTCGAGGCCAAAACGCCGAACGAGGTGATCGGCGTGTTCGCCCACGAAACCGGGCACCTTGCCGGCGGCCATCTGTTGCGCCTGCGCGAGAAGCTCGCCGAGGCGCAGACACAATCGATCATTGCCATGCTGCTCGGCGTCGGCGCCATGGTGGCCGCCGGGCGTTCCAACAATGCCGATGTCGGGGCCGGTCCGATCATCGCGCCGCAGATGGGCATCCAGCGCTCGCTGCTTGCCTATGTGCGCACGCAGGAAGACCAGGCCGACCATGCCGGCGTAAAATTCCTCACTCTCACGCACCAGTCGGCGCGTGGCATGCTCGACCTGTTCACGCGGCTGAGCAACGAAATGTTATTCAATTCGGCGCGTATTGACCCGTACATGCAGACCCACCCATTGCCGCCCGACCGCGTTGCCGCGCTCGAAGTCCTGGCCAAGTCGAGCCCCTATTTCGACGTCAAGGATCCGCCGGCGCTGCAACTGCGTCACGATCTGATGCGCGCGAAGCTCTCGGGCTTCCTCGAAAGCCCGAGCACGGTCGCGCGCCGTTATCCGTTGGGCGACCACAGTCTGCCGGCGCGTTACGCCCGCGCCATCTCGACCTACCGCTTCGGCGACCTGCGCCAGGCGGTCGCCCAGATCGACGGGCTGATCGAAGCCGAACCCAACAATGCCTTTTTCCACGAGCTCAAGGGTCAGGCGCTGCTCGAGGGCGGACATGGAGTGGAAGCGATCGCGCCGTTGCGCCGCGCGGTGGCGCTGACCCCGCGCCCGGCGCTGATCCAGATCATGCTGGCGCAGGCGCTGATCGCCGGCAACAACGCCAAGGACGCCGAAGAGGCGGTCGGACTTTTGCGCACCGCGATCCAGCGCGAGCCGGACACGCCGGACGCCTATGCCCAGCTCGCCATGGCCTACGGCCGCAAGGGCGACGTCGCCAATGCCGATCTCGCCGCGGCGCAGGCAGCTTTCAACCGCGGTGATATGATGACCGCCAAACAGCTTGCGGCCCGAGCCAAGACACGACTCGCGGTCGGTTCGCCCGCCTGGGTGCAGGCCGACGATATCGTCAACGTCAAGATGCCGACTGCGAAAAGAAATTGAACCTGACAAGGACCATGACAATGACCATGACCTCGCGCCTGACCGCAGCGGCCTTTGCCGCGCTGGTGATCGCCTCGCCGCTTGAGGTGCGAGCCGACGAGTTTTCGACGCCGCAACGCGGCGAGATCGAGCGCATCGTGCGCGAGTATCTTGTGAGCCATCCGGAAGTGCTGCAGGAGGCGATGGCCGAACTCGACAAGCGGCAGGCGGCTGCCGAAACCGAGAAGCACAAGGCCGCGATCAAGCAGTATTCCAAGGCGATTTTCAGTTCGCCGCGCCAGGTCGTGCTCGGCAATCCCGACGGCAACGTCACCTTCGTCGAGTTCTTCGATTACAACTGCGGCTATTGCAAGCACGCGATGACCGACATGCTCACGCTGCTGCAGGACGATCCCAAGCTCAAGGTCGTGCTCAAGGAATTCCCGGTCCTCGGCCCCGGCTCGGTGGAAGCAGCCAAGGTCGCCGTTGCCGTGCGCATGCAGGACAAGACCGGCAAGAAATATCTCGAATTCCACAAGGAGCTGCTTGGCGGCCGTGGACAAGCCGACAAGACGCGCGCGCTTGCGGTGGCCAAGAACGTCGGCATGGACATGACGCGTCTGGAGAAGGACCTCGACAGCCCGGAGGTGAAGGCGACGATGGAGGAAAACTTCAAGATCGCCGAAGCCTTGGGCCTCAATGGCACGCCGAGTTATGTGATCGGCGACGACGTGATCGTCGGCGCGATCGGGCTTGCCGGCCTGCAGGAAAAGATCAACACCTCGCGCTGCGGCAAGCCTGCCTGCTGAAACACCGATAGACCGGTAATTGCGCTGATGACAGCCGCCCGGCCTTGCGCCCGGCGGCTGTTTCCTTGATTACCGCCGGCGGAACCGGGCGTCCCGGTCACGGGTTAATGCGCGCATGTATACGCTCGGCATGGAAGAAGAGTATTTCGTGTTCGACGCCAAGACGCGCCGGGCGGCGCGGCGCATGAATAAGAACTTTCTCAAGTCGGCAGGCGCGGCGCTGGGCGACCGCGTGATGACGGAAATGCTGCAATCGCAAATCGAGGTGGCGACGCCGCCCTGCGAAAGCATGGCCGAAGCGCGCGCGCACCTTTCCCGCTACCGGCACGCGCTGGCGGAGGCTGCCGCCGCCCACAAGCTTGGCGTCGCCGCCATGGGCACCTTCCCGCTGGCGTTCTGGCCGGAGCAGACGGTGACGCCGAAGTCGCGCTACGGCGCCATTCTCGACGACCTGCAGATGATCGGCTACCGCAACATGCTGTGCGGCATGCACGTGCACGTCGCCGTGCCGGACCCGGCGACGCGCATCGATCTGATCATGCGGCTGACGCCGTTCCTGCCGCTGCTGCTCGCGCTCTCCACCTCGTCGCCGTTCTGGCAGGGGCACCTGACGGGACTCTACGGCTACCGGCTCGCCGCCTACGACGAATTGCCGCGCACCGGATTGCCCGAACTTTTTCGCACGAAGGAGGATTTCGACGCCTATGTCGCGGCGTTGACCTGGGCCAAGATCATTCCCGACGCGAGTTACATCTGGTGGGCGCTCCGCCCGGCGCTGTCTTTTCCGACGGTGGAGCTGCGTGTCGCCGACAGCTGCACAAGGCTCGATGACGCGCTCGCCATCGCCGCGCTGTTCCGCTGCTTGGTGCGCGCGCTCGACCGCGACCGCGCGCTCAATTCCGGTTTCGACCGCGTCGGCCGCGCCATCACCCAGGAGAACAAATGGAATGCGCAGCGCTATGGCATCGCCGCGACTTTTGTCGATCCGTTCTCGCGATCGCCGCTTTCCGCGGCGAAGTGGCTCGAACAGGTTCTCGACTTCATCGCCGAAGATATCGCCGCTTTCGGCTGCGGCGGCGACATCGCGCGTCTTTCCGCCATTCTGACCCAGGGCACGAGCGCCGATCATCAAATCGACATCTACACGCGCGCCAGAACCGCCGGCCGTCAACGCCTCACCGCGATCAAAGAGGTTATCGACTGGGCCAGCGCCGAGACCCAATCGCTAGGGCAAACAAAGCCTTAAAGCCGCGCGCGGCGGGCTTCCCCTCGCCGTCCGGGGCACCTATAAAGCGCGAAGCCTTTAAGCGCTCGACTTAGGACCCGCCGGACCCGAAGCCTCAAATGGCGCAGACCCTCTACGTCCTCAACGGACCCAATCTCAATCTGCTGGGCACGCGCGAGCCGGAAAAATACGGCCGCTCGACGCTTGCCGACGTCGAAAAGCTTTGCCGCTCGACCGCCGAACGCTTCGGCCTCGACATCGTCTTCCGCCAGTCGAACATCGAAGGCGAACTGGTGAACTGGATCCAGGAGGCGCACGCGAAAAATGCCGCCGGCCTCATCCTCAATCCGGCCGGCTACACAACGACCTCGATCGCCATTCTCGACGCGCTCCTGGCGGTGCAGATGCCGGTCATCGAAATCCACATCACCAACATCCACGCGCGCGAAAGCTTCCGCCAGAATTCCTACGTGTCAAAGGCGGCGAAAGCCGTAATTGCAGGCTTTGGCATCGAGGGATATGCGCTGGCGATCAGCGGCCTCGCGGCCTTGATTGGCGTAAAATCGAAGGTTTAGGAAGCGGATCGTGGCAAAACCGCCGAAAGTTCCCGTCGTCAATCGAGAGCTCATTCTCGAACTCACCAAGCTGCTCGACGAAACAGGCCTTACCGAAATCGAGATCGAACAGGATGGCCAGCGCGTGCGCGTTGCCCGCGCCGGGATGCCGGTTGCCGCGGCGCCGCGTGCAGCGGCGCCCGCGACGTTGCTGCCGCTCGAACAGGACAACGCGCCGCTCGATCCCTCGAAGCATCCGGGCGTCGTCATCTCGCCTATGGTCGGCACCGCCTACGCATCGGCGGAGCCCGGCGCCAAGCCGTTCGTCGACATCGGCTCGCGGGTCAAAAGCGGCGACACCTTGCTGATCATCGAAGCGATGAAGACCATGAACCAGATCCCGGCGACACGTTCCGGCACCGTGGTGCAGATCCTGTTCGAAGACGGTCAGCCGGTCGAATTCGGCGAGCCGCTGGTGATCATCGAATGACGGCTTTTTGGCCGGGCAAACGCGATGTTCGATAAAATACTCATCGCCAATCGCGGCGAGATCGCCATGCGGGTGCTGCGCGCCTGCAAAGAGCTCGGCATTCCGACGGTTGCCGTACACTCGACGGCGGACGCAGACGCCATGCACGTGCGCTTTGCCGATGAAAGCGTCTGCATCGGCCCGCCGGCGGCGAAAGACAGCTACCTCAATGTCCCCGCCATTCTCTCGGCTTGCGAAATCACCGGCGCCGACGCAGTCCATCCCGGCTATGGCTTCCTTTCGGAAAACGCTCGCTTCGCCGAAATACTCGCCGATCATGACGTGCAGTTTATCGGCCCCAAGGCCGAGC
Source organism: uncultured Alphaproteobacteria bacterium (assembly GCA_963738915.1). Lineage (GTDB taxonomy): Bacteria > Pseudomonadota > Alphaproteobacteria > Rhizobiales > Xanthobacteraceae > Pseudolabrys. The sequence continues at coordinate 168,064 of CAVTYO010000009.1, read as the reverse complement.
ACATCCGCCTGATGGGCGACAAGATCGAGGCCAAGCGTACGGTGAAGAAGCTCGGCATTCCCGTCGTTCCTGGCTCGGACGGCGGGGTGACCAGCGACGCCGAGGCGGCAAAGATCGCAGACGGCATCGGCTATCCCGTGCTGATCAAGGCCGCGGCCGGCGGCGGCGGCCGCGGCATGAAAGTCGCGCACAGCGCCGCCGACCTTTCAACCGCGCTGTCGACTGCCCGCGCCGAGGCCAAGGCGGCATTTGGCGACGCCTCGGTCTACATTGAAAAGTACCTCGAGCGCCCGCGGCACATCGAGATCCAGGTGCTCGGCGACGGCAAGGGCAATGCCATTCACCTCGGCGAACGCGATTGCTCGCTGCAGCGGCGCCATCAAAAGGTGATGGAGGAGAGCCCCTCGCCTGCGCTCAACACCGTTGCGCGCGACAAGATCGGCGAGACGGTGGCGAAGGCGATGCGCGACATGGCCTATCTCGGCGTCGGCACCGTCGAATTCCTTTACGAGAACGGGGAATTCTATTTCATCGAGATGAACACGCGCATCCAGGTCGAACATCCGGTGACCGAGATGATCACCGATATCGATCTCATCTTCGAGCAGATCCGCGCGGCCGCCGGCAACAGTTTGACACTCAAACAAAGCGACGTCGAATTTCGCGGCCATGCCATCGAGTGCCGCATCAATGCCGAGAATCCGGTGTCGTTCCAGCCTTCACCGGGGAAGATCCAGCACTACCATGCGCCGGGCGGGCTCGGCGTGCGCATCGATTCAGCGGTCTATCAGGGCTACACCATCCCGCCGTTTTACGATTCACTCGTCGGCAAGCTGATCGTGCATGGCAAGACGCGTCAGGAAGCCCTGATGCGCCTGAAGCGCGCCCTCGATGAGGTCGTGGTCGACGGTATCGACACGACGCTGCCGCTGTTCCGCGCGCTGGTGCGCGAGAAGGACATCATCGACGGCAACTACCACATCCACTGGCTCGAGCAGTTCCTTGCGCGCGGAGGCATGGCGGGCTGAAATTCCGCGCAAAAAAAGATCGCCGCGGTCTTTCCGGTTTGATGTAGCGACGATCAGGCCGCGAGCTTGCGCTTTTTGCGCCAGCCGAACACGCCCATCGCGCCGAGACCGCTGGCGAACAGCGGAAGGGCACCCGGGACCGGGGTGGCGTTCGCAAAGGTGACCTTCACAATCATGTCGTCGTAGTCGCCGTCCTGGTGGCCGCCGTTCTTGTCGTCGAAGAACAGGAACGCGGTCTGGCCGTCGGGTGTCACGTAGATGCCGAGCGACACGCCGTCGTCGATCGGGCCGCCGTTCGGCGCGGTTTTATCCGTGTTGGTCGTATCGACGAACTTGAACGGCACCAGCGAGTTGCCGCTGCCGAGATTGAACGCCATCGTGGTCGACGTCCCATTGGTACTGGTCTGATTGTTGAACAGCTGTGTGCCGTTGAAGAGCAGCGCGAGATCGAGATCGCTGGCTTCCTTTCCGAGGAAGGTGGAGGCTCGGGTTGCCCGGATTGACGAAAAGGCCCGTCGGGATTGGGCAATTGGACCCGCACCCGATACCGTCATTGTCGGCGGTAAACGTCGCGATCGTGGTGCCAACGCCGACGCCGTTCGATTCGTCCAGCCAGTCGGGTGGAAGTTTGAAGTCAGTGTGGGGTCGTGCCGCCCGGGCTTTCGGCCATGATCGAAAAGCTGGCGGCCTGTGCAGCACCAACATTGACGAGAGTGGTCAACGTGACCGCCGCCCCAAGATAAAAAGCGCTGCGTGGCGCTTTCGCAAAAAACATTGTGAACCCCCAATGAGGTCGCGCCACGCGCTTAATACCTCCTTCACCAACTCTTTTTGTCAACAACGCACGCTGCGCATCCGCAGAGAAAAAACAAACTAGTTAACCCGCGCGGAGAAAGTTGTACCATTTTGAAACACTCTCCCGCATCGTGTTCGCGTTTTGCGCGCTTCGCTATTTTTTCGGCAACGGGAGATCCGCCGACGTCGAGACTTCGGCGATCGCACGCTGCGCCGGCAGTGCCTCGGGATGTTCTTGCTGCAGAAACGCGATCATTTTTTCGCGTACCTCGCAGCGCAGATCGAAAGCTTGCCCCGCTGAGTTGGCGCTCATCAGCGCGCGCAACTCGATGGTGCCCTGCTTGGTATCGGTGACCTGCAGGTTGACCACCTGGCCATTCCAGTCTTTCGAAGCCTTGACGATCTCGTTGAGCTTGTCGCGGATCGCGTCCACCGGCGCGCGATAATCCAGATAGAAGAAGGCGCTGCCGATCAACGCCGCGGTTTCCCGCGTCCAGTTCTGGAACGGCCTTTCGATGAAATATGTGAGCGGCACGATCATCCGCCGCCAGTCCCACAGCCGCACCACGACATACGTCGAGGTAATTTCCTCGATCGAGCCGGATTCGTTTTCGACGATTACGGCATCATCGATCCGGATCGGCTGCGTCATGGCGAGCTGCACGCCGGCAAAAAGGTTGCTCAGCACCGGCCGTGCCGCGAGGCCGGCGACGATGCCGGCAACGCCGGCGGACGCGAACAGGCTCACGCCGTATTGCCGCACCGGCTCGAAGGTCATGAGCGCCGCGCCAACCGTGATCACCAGAACCAACACGTCGGCGCAGCGCAGCAGCACGCTCACTTGCGTGTTGTGCTTGCGCGCCAGCAGATTGTCCGTGGCATCGAGCCGGAACCGGCGCAGATAAAGGTCCGCCGCGATCTTGAGCCCGGTCATCGCCGCCCACCCGATCAGGCAGATCACCGCGATCAATAAAAACCGTGCCAGCCAGCCCGCCGTATTCGGATCGAACGGTGCGACCGGGATGGCGATGATCACGGCGAGGATCAGCAGCGCGAACTGCGTCACCCCACGCATTTGCGTGAACACCGAGAACAGATACGGGTTGCGCTCGGCGAGCGTGTGGCGCACGAGCCGGCGCACGCTCCTGTGCAGCGAATAGGCGATCCCCGCGGCCAGAAAAATGATGATCAACGCGACCACCTGGTCGGGGAGCCAGGCAAGCCAATCCTTGAGCGTCAGCAATGCGGACCGAATGGAATCCATGAACGCCTACTACACTGAATCGGTTGAGCCCGCGAACCCCGGATGCGATGCTGGACAGCGGTGCCGCGAGGTGGCAAAACGGCAAAAGGTTCAACGAGCTAACACGCAGCGGCGATGAAAAGTTTCCTGCTCAAATTGTTCACCTGGTGGAATGGCCAGACCTTCGGCACGCAGTTGTGGACATGGCTGCACGGCGAGCGCGTCGGCGAGGACGAGTTCGGCAATCACTACTATCGAACCCGCGGCGGCGAGATCGACACCACGCTCGGGTTCGAGCGGCGCTGGGTGATCTACAACGGCTACACCGAGGCCTCGACCATTCCGCCGTCATGGCACGGCTGGATGCATCACACCGTCGACACGCCGCCGACCGAGAGCGCCTACCAGCCGCGCGCCTGGCAGAAGCCGCACCGCCCCAACCTCACTGGCACGCCGGGAAGTTATCGACCGCCCGGTTCGACACTGGCGCAAAATCGCCGCCCCAAAGCGACCGGTGATTACAAGGCCTGGACTCCGGACCGTTAGGCGCGAGGCCCCCGCCCTTTCCCCGCCGTATTCGCCGTGTTAACCGGGCACCGCCCGAGCGGGGCCAATGTCCGCTAGGCCGGGCGCGAAACAGCCGGGTTCGATGGCGCGACGCATCCTTATCGTTTGCTCGTTTGTCAGTGCGCTCGCCGCGATGGCGCTCGTCGCCACGCCGGTGCTGGCGCAATTCGACCGGATATTCCGCGACGAGCCGCCGCGTCCGCCAGCGAACGTGCCGAGTGCGCCGCCAGCGCCGCGCAACGATGCGCCGCCAGCGCAGCCGCTGCCGGCGCCGATGAGTCTGCCGCCTTCAAGCCGGCCAGGCGCCGGCGCCATCCAGTCGCAGCCGCTGGCGCCGCTGCCGGGCGCAACCGTCGCCCCACAGCCGCCGCGCAACGAGCGGCCGGCCCTCACGCCGCAGCAGCAACAGACGGGACCGGTCCAGGCCCTGCCCGGCTTACCTCCCGGTCAGCGTCAGCCGCGCGGCGCGCCGGGCGCACCCGGACAGCAACCGGCGGAGGCCGCGCCGCCGCCGAACGATGAGGTCGTGGTCGAGCCGCCGCCGCAGCGCATCGCCAACCCGACCGCGGTGTTCTCGGGCCTCGACAAGATTACCGGTCGCATCACCTCGTTCGACGTCGCCATCAACGAGACCGTGCAGTTCGGCGCGTTGCAGGTCACTCCGCGCGCCTGTTATTCGCGCCCGCCGACGGAAACGCCGAACACCGATGCCTTTGTTGAGGTCGACGAAGTGACGCTGCAGAACGAAATCAAGCGCATCTTCACCGGCTGGATGTTTGCGGCAAGCCCCGGCCTGCACGCCGTCGAACACCCGATCTATGACGTGTGGCTCACCGATTGCACCGGCGGACAGAATCCCGCGGTTGCCGAAGCGCCCGCGGAGCCTGCGGCAAAACCAGCGGCCGCGCAAAAGCGCCCGCCACCGCAGCGCCGCACGCAACCCGGCTTGCTGCCGTCAGTGCGCTAACCGGCGCGGCGTATTATTTCCAGCGCCTCGGAACCGCTGACCGCGCGATCAAGCGGAAGCGCCGCGAAATCGGCTTCGCCGATCAACGCCTGTTCGAGCAGCGCGTGATAGCGCTGCTTCTGCACTTCGACCGCGCCAAAGTTTTTCAGGTGATCTGTGACAAATTGCGTATCGAGCAGCCGGTAGCCGCCGGCAAGGAGACGCGCAATCAGATGCACCAGTGCGATCTTCGAGGCGTCGCGTGCACGGTGGAACATGCTTTCGCCGAAGAACACGCGGCCGAGCGAAACGCCGTAAAGCCCTCCGACCAGGGACGCGCCATCATAGACTTCGACGGTGTGGCAATGCCCGCGCTGGTAAAGTCCGCGATAGATGCCGCGGATGCGGGCGTTGATCCAGGTGCGGCTGCGCCCTTGCTTAGGCTCGGCGCAGCCGTCGATCACGGCTTCGAAGTCGCGGTCCACCGCGACAACGAAGGGCGTCGCGCGCACGGTGCGCGCGAGCCGCGACGGTATGTGGAAACCGCCGAGCGGGATGATCCCGCGCATGTCCGGCTCGATCCAGTAAAGCGCCGGGTCGTCGGCGCTTTCAGCCATGGGAAAGATGCCGCAGGCATAGGCCTTGAGCAGCACTTCCGGCGTGATCTCGAGATGTCCGGATTCGCGATTGGCCATGACGAACTCAGGTTCCCGAACACAGTTTGCAGCGCCATCCATTCTAAATGCGACCACAGCCGCCGCGGAAGGCCGATCTTAACCAGCTCATCACCACAATCGACCAAAACTAGCGAAAGATTGAACGAAACCGGCTGCCGGATTGTTGGGCCTCGTATTCTAGGGTTGGGCCGAAGGACGTCACAATATGCCGGCACGGCGCGCAAGCATTCTGGTGGTCGAAGACGAGACCCTGATCGCCGAGCTCATCGTTGACGTGCTGTGTGAGCGCGGCTTTGAGGTTCACGCCGTAGCCGACGCTGAGGCCGCGCTGCGTTACGTCGAATCTGGTTCCGAGGTCGATGTGCTGTTCACCGACATCAATCTCGCCGGCGAAATGGACGGCTCGACGCTCGCCAAGCGCGTGCGCGCGCAGCGCCCGGACATGCCGATCGTCTACTGCTCGGGACGCTATTCACCTTCGGCGTTGTCGACGCCGGTGCCGCGCTCGGTCTTTGTGCCCAAGCCCTACGATCCGGCCGATCTGTGCACGCTTTTGGAGCGGCTGACCTCGACGCTGCATTGAGAGACAATTGCGGCGGTTCTCGGTGTGCTCAAAGCGGGCGCAAAACGGGTTCAGCTTTGGCGCGCAATGCGGCGGTTCGCTATTGCAGCATGCAATTTCGTTGATTTTTCCGATTTGCGGTGGCTAAGGTCGCTCACGATTTAGCCACGGTTACTCGATTCCGGCCGCGATAGTGGCAGAAGCGCGCCGATAAGAGCGACGAATGACAGTGCCGGAGTAAAAGGCGGGCCCTCGGGGTCCGCCTTTTAATTTTTGCGACTCGGCCAGCTTGGATTTTTTCGGGCTTGCCGGATTTTTGCGTCTTCAGGTTGATTCACAGCCTTGGGTAACGCACCCATGCTGGCGAGGCCGTGGCAGCGTGCCGCTAAGCGGCTGACACTATTTCGAGAATCAGCGACTCCCGACGCCAGTCACGCCGACTTTTCCCCGCGCTGTCCCCTTCCTGGCGAAGGCCGGCAACGCCGCGAACGAGTACGCAAAGCCCGGTAAAGCGTCATTTTGCTGTCACGAACGCAGGAATAAAGCCCTACCTCGGCGACGAAAGAAAAATGCTTTTCGAGCACCCCCAATCGCTCAATACTGACTGCGGTTCTCAGCGGCTCTGTCCCCGCTAACCACAAGATTTAGTGTTTGATTCAGATTTCATGTCTATCTGTTGTTGACGAGGGCAGCGAGTCCACTTAGCTTTGAGTTCGTTCGGTGCGCGTGAGTTCAGGTTCCGTCCGGATCTTCAAAAACGACCGTGGAGTCGTCTCTCACCCGCGCCGTAAATGGCGTTTCGGGACAGGGAATTTCTGCGCCGGCGGGGCGAGTTCCGGCGACGGCACCGGTGCCACTAGAGAGCACCGGGCATAGATCAAGGGTCGGCGTTGGCGGTGTGACAGGCGTTGGGGATTAAACGTCGGCGGCAAAAGCCGCCCAACAAAATGGGGCTTTGCGACAATGCGAATTGAACGGCGCTACACCAAAGACGGGCAGTCACCTTACGCTGGTCTCGAATTCCGCCTGACCACCAGCGAGATCAAGAACCCCGACGGCTCGGTGGTGTTCAAGCTCGACAATGTCGAAGTGCCGGAATTCTGGTCGCAAGTCGCAGCCGACGTGCTGGCGCAGAAATATTTCCGCAAAGCCGGCGTCCCGGCGCGGTTGAAAAAGGTCGAAGAGAATTCCGTCCCCTCCTTCCTGTGGCGCTCGGTCGGCGACACGCAGGCGCTTGCCGATGTTCCGGAGAAGGAGCGCTCGATCGGCGAACATTCGTCCAAGCAGGTGTTCGACCGTCTCGCCGGTACCTGGACCTATTGGGGCTGGAAGGGCGACTATTTCGATTCGGAAGAGGACGCACAGGCCTTCTTCGACGAACTGCGCTACATGCTGGCCGCGCAGATGTGCGCGCCGAATTCGCCGCAATGGTTCAACACCGGCCTGCACTGGGCCTACGGCATCGACGGCCCCGGCCAGGGCCATTTCTATGTCGATCCCTTCACCGGCAAGCTGACGAAATCGAAGTCCGCCTACGAGCATCCGCAGCCGCACGCCTGCTTCATCCAGTCGGTCAATGACGACCTCGTCAACGAGGGCGGCATCATGGATTTGTGGGTGCGCGAGGCGCGCCTGTTCAAGTACGGCTCCGGCACCGGCTCGAACTTCTCCAAGCTGCGTGGCGAAGGCGAAAAGCTCTCCGGCGGCGGCCGCTCCTCCGGCCTGATGAGTTTTCTGAAAATCGGCGACCGCGCTGCTGGCGCCATCAAGTCCGGCGGCACCACGCGGCGCGCGGCGAAGATGGTCATCGTCGACGTCGATCACCCGGATATCGAGACCTACATCGACTGGAAGGTGATGGAGGAGCAGAAGGTCGCGGCGCTGGTCACCGGCTCCAAGATCAACCAGAAACACCTCAAGGCCGTGCTCAAGGCCTGCGTGAATTGCGAGGGCTCGGGCGACGATTGCTTCTCGCCGGAGAAAAATCCCGCGCTCAAGCGCGAGATCAAGCTCGCGCGGCGCTCGCACGTGCCCGACAATTTCATCAAGCGCGTGATCCAGTTCGCCCGCCAGGGCTACAAGGACATCCACTTCCCGATCTACGACACCGACTGGGACAGCGAAGCCTATCTCACCGTCGCCGGGCAGAACTCCAACAACTCGGTGCGTGTCACCGACGGCTTCCTCAAGGCGGTCGAGGCCGACGGCAAGTGGGACCTGACCTTCCGCAAGAACGGCAAGATCGCAAACACGCTCGACGCCCGCGCGCTGTGGGAAAAGATCGGCTACGCCGCCTGGGCATCGGCCGATCCGGGCCTGCAATACCACACCACCGTCAATGACTGGCACACCTGCCCGGCTTCAGGCGACATCCGCGCCTCCAATCCGTGCTCGGAATACATGTTCCTTGACGATACGGCCTGCAATCTCGCCTCGCTCAACCTGCTCACCTTCCGCGACCCGAAGAACGGGCAGTTCCAGATCGAATTCTACGAGCACGCCGTCCGCCTGTGGACCGTGGTGCTGGAAATCTCGGTGATGATGGCGCAGTTCCCCTCGCGCGAGATCGCCGAACGCTCCTTCGAGTTCCGTACGCTGGGGCTAGGTTACGCCAATATCGGCGGCCTGCTGATGACCTCCGGCATTCCCTATGATTCGGACGCCGGCCGCGCAATCTGCGGCGCGCTCACTGCGATCATGACCGGCGTGTCCTACGCGACCTCCGCCGAGATGGCGGAAAAGCTCGGGCCCTTCCCCGGCTTCAAGAAGAACCGCGACCATATGCTGCGCGTCGTGCGCAATCATCGCCGCGCCGCCTACAACGAGCGCACCGGCTACGAAAAGGTGGCAACGCCGCCGGTGCCGCTCGACCATGCCGCCTGCGCCGATCCGCGGCTGATCGAGCACGCCAAGCGCGCCTGGGACAAAGCTCTCGCACTCGGCGAGACGCACGGCTACCGCAACGCGCAATCAACCGTCATCGCCCCTACCGGCACTATCGGCCTGGTGATGGACTGCGACACGACGGGCATCGAGCCCGACTTCGCGCTGGTCAAGTTCAAGAAGCTCGCCGGCGGCGGCTACTTCAAGATTATCAACCGCGCCGTGCCGAACGCGCTGCGCACGCTCGGCTATTCCGAAGCCGACATTGCCGAGATCGAGGCCTATGCCGTCGGCCACGGCGGGCTGGCGCAGGCGCCCGGCATCAATCACACAACCTTGAAAGCGAAAGGCTTCACCGACGAGGCGACCGCCAAGGTCGAGAAGGCGCTGCCCACCGCCTTCGACATCAAGTTCGCCTTCAACAAGTGGACGCTGGGCGAAGAATTCTGCCGCGATACCCTCGGCATTTCGGCCGAGGATTTGGCGCTGCCGACTTTCGACCTGCTCGCGGCGCTCGGTTTCACCAAACGCGAGATCGAGGCGGCCAACATCCACTGCTGCGGCGCCATGACCGTCGAAGGCGCACCGCACCTGAAAGCCGAGCACTATCCGGTGTTCGACTGCGCCAACCCGTGCGGCCGCACGGGCAAGCGCTATCTCTCGGTCGAAAGCCACATCAAGATGATGGCGGCGGCGCAGCCCTTCATCTCCGGCGCCATCTCCAAGACCATCAACATGCCGAACGAGGCGACCGTCGAGGACTGCAAGGAGGCCTATCTGCTGTCCTGGAAGCTGGCGCTCAAGGCCAACGCGCTCTACCGCGACGGCTCGAAACTGTCGCAGCCGCTCAATTCGCAGCTCATCGCCGATGAGGACGACGAGGACGATGCGGTCGAGCAATTCATCGAGCGTCCGGCGGCGGCGCGCGCCACAGGGCTTGCCGAGCGCGTGGTGGAAAAGATCGTCGAGCGCGTCACCGTGCTGCGCGAGCGCGAGAAGCTGCCAGACCGCCGCAAAGGTTATACGCAGAAGGCCGTGGTCGGCGGGCACAAAGTGTACCTGCGCACCGGCGAATATGACGACGGCCGCATCGGCGAGATCTTCGTCGACATGCACAAGGAAGGCGCGGCGCTGCGCAGCCTGCTCAACAATTTCGCCATCGCCATCTCGCTCGGCCTGCAATACGGCGTGCCGCTCGAGGAATATGTCGATGCCTTCACCTTCACGCGCTTTGAACCCCAAGGACCCGTGCAGGGCAACGACTCGATCAAGTACGCAACCTCGATCCTCGACTACGTGTTCCGCGAGCTCGCGGTCTCCTACCTCGAGCGCTTCGATCTCGCCCATGTCGACCCCAGCGAAGGCGGCTTCGACGCGCTGGGCAAGGGCGAGGCTGAAGGCAAGCCCGCGGCCTCGAACTACGTGTCGCGCGGCCTGACCCGCTCGCGCACCGATCGCCTCTCGGTGGTCGGCGGCGCTGCGGCCTCGCCTGCGGCGGTCGCCGGTGCTACCAATGTCACCGCGTTCTCCGGCGCCGGCGCAGCCACGGCGCTTAAAGCGCCGGAGCCCGAGGCCAAGCTCTCGCCGACCGAGAAGCTGGAAGCGCAGACCGCGGCCGACACCCGCACGCACGCCAAGCTTGCGGCCTCGGAGAAGCGGGCCGAGGCCCGCGCCAAGGGCTACGAGGGCGAGGCCTGCGGCGAATGCGGCAATTTCACTCTGGTGAGGAACGGCACGTGCATGAAATGCGATACCTGCGGGAGCACCACCGGATGCAGTTGATGCTCAAGTTGCCGGCTGCTGCGGTCGCGGGGTGTCCGTGAGCACACCGAAGGGCACCAAGGACATGGAGCGCGCGCAGGCCGCGTTCCACAAGAAGGAAATGCAGCAGCGCGACGGCGCCAAGGCCGCGGCCGAGTACAAGGCCGCGGGCGATGCCGTGCGCATCAAGACCGAAAAACTGCGCGCGCTGCGCCTCGCCAAGGAAGAGGCAGACCGCGAAGCTGCCGAGGCGAAGGCCGCCGCGCCGAAGGTCGTGAAGGTGAGCAAGGCGAAGAAGCGGACGTGAGATTCTAATTGGTCATGCCTGGGCCTGACCCCGGATATCGAAGCCCAAAAGGGCGGCCACTGGCCGCCCTTTTTCATGGGGAAATCGTTAGAACCCCATGTCCCTGAGGCCGGAAGGCCATTTCCGGAAAATTAGCCATTTTGCCCGATCTTGCGCGCAATTCGCATCGGCAAAGGGGCTTGGGCATGGCCAAACGACGCAGCAAGAGACGCGGCAAGGCATCGGCGAAATCGCGCCGGAAGTCCAAGAGGCCGATGACGGCCGCCGCCGCCAAGCCGGCCGCACGCCGCAAGGCGCGGAAGGCCAAGTCTCGCAGGAAAGTTACCGGAAAGGCCGCAGCGAGCCGCACGCGCAAGACGGCGGCGATGCGCCCGAAGCCGATTGTCATTCCGGTCAAGACCGGCAACGCGCCGAAGGCCGACCCGGCCAACCCGCTGGGTATCACCCTGCCGGCGATGCCGTTCAATTACAGCCGCGATTCGATCATGAACGTGCTGGTCGGCATGTTGATCCTCTTCGCGGTCGTCAGCGCCGGCATCTTCTATCCGCAGACCACCACGACCGAGCGCGCACTCACGGCGGCACCCGGGGTGATGCAGAAGAAATAACAGCGCGTCACGCGCGCCCCCGGTCCCAAAGCGCGTTCACGCGCGTTGTCTATCATTGTCGATCGGCAGCACCTGCCCCGAGATCGACTTTGCCGCGTCGCTTGCCAGAAACACCGCAAGCTGCGCGATGTCCTTGGCATCGATGGTGTCGTGGATCGACTGCTCGGCGAGCGCGCGGGCCCGCTCTTCGGCCGTTGTACGCCCGCTGATCGAAGCCCTGCCGGCAAACACCCGCTCCAGCCGCTCGCCCTCGACCGCGCCCGGCGCAATCGCGTTGGCGCGGATACCCCACTCGCCGAGTTCGATCGACAGCGTCTTGGTAAAGCCGATCACTGCCCATTTGGTCGCGGCGTAAGGCGAGCGGTTGGCAAAGCCGAAGCGTCCGGCGATCGACGACATGTTGATGATCGAGCCGGCCTTCGACTCTTTCAGGTGCGGAATGGCAAGCCGGGTCACGTCGAACATGGCGGTGATGTTGACGGCAACGGTGCGGTCCCATTCGGCAGGCGGCATGCGCTCGACGGGAAGCGTGGGTCCGGCAATGCCGGCATTGTTGATGAGCACGTCGAGCCCGCCCAGCGCCGCGACGGCCTCCGGCACCATCTTCTCGATCTCGCCGCGCTTTGCCATATCGCAAGGGCGCGCGATGACGCCCGCGACCTCGCGCTCGAGTGCGGCCAGCGCCTGGGTGTCGATGTCGCAGGTATAGACCTTGGCGCCCTGCGCGGTGAAGGCGCGGGCGAACTCGCGGCCGATACCGGAAGCGCCGGCGGTGATCAGGACACGCTGCATTGGGAGTTCCTCGGTGACCGCCCGGTCTTTGCCGGGGCGTGCCGCAGTCTATCGTCCCCTATTCCCTTGTGGGAGAGGGAAGAAAAAGCGCCGCCTACTCTTCTTTTTCCGTCGTGAAATACAGCGGATAGCCCTGTTGTTTGCCGAGATCGGTCGCCTCCTTGGCCTTGGTGTCGGCGACGTCCTTGGTATAGACGGCGATAACGCAGGCGCCCTTCTGATGCGCGGTCATCATCACATGGTAGGCGTGGGTTTCATTCATGCGGAACACGGCCTTGAGCACCTGCACAACAAATTCCCGCGGGGTGAAGTCGTCGTTGAGCAGGATGACCTTCCACAGCGGCGGCTTCTCGACCTTGGTTTTGACCTTGGTGCGCGGCTTGACGAGGGTTTTCTGGCTCATGGTCGCAGCCTTTACGCCCGTCTCTGAAGGGCCGACCGTCGTTCCGGAACTGCGCGCTTATTTTGCCGAGATCCGATAAACATTGCGACACATTTACGTCGAAATAAATTTCGCGAACACGAAAATGTTTTCGGTTACGTCAGTCTTGCTGCTTCATACCACAGCCGCGCGCTGACATCATCCTTCGCGGAGGTAAGGGGAAGCTCAAAGAAAAAAGCGGAGGAGATCGCGATGGATCTGCGACCCGATAGCTCCCGAAAAATTCCGCCCCGCCCGATCGTCGAATGCGCCCAGTGCGGCGACCGCCTCTACGTCCCGGAGTGGTCAGAATGCGTCGATGAACGGCGCATGCGCCATCTGTGGGTCTGCGACGCCTGCGGCTACCAGTTTGAGACCACGGTGAGATTCCGCGCGGCGGCCTGACGGTTCCGAGGCTCAGTAAAATCTCGGGATCGGCCCGCGTTGCGGCGTCTTGTGGTCGAGCTTGACGAATTCCTCGTCGACATAGCACCAGCCCCAGCCTTCCGGCGGGTCGTAGCCCTCGATGATCGGGTGGCCGGTGGCGCGGAAATGCTTTGTGGCGTGGCGGTTGGGCGAGTTATCGCAGCAGCCGACATGGCCGCAGGTGCGGCAAAGCCGCAAATGCAGCCAAGGACTATTGATCTTGAGGCATTCCTCGCAGCCCAGCGCGCTTGGCGTCACGTCGCGGACGGTTTTGCGATGTGGACAGGCACGCGGCATGGCGCTATCGGCGCCTGATCAGCGCGTCGAGGCTCCATGGACCGGGGCCGGCAAAGGCCAGATACAGGAAAATAAAGCAGTAGAGGATCGCGTCGTCGCCGCCGTTGACCAGGGGAAAGAAGCTATGCGGCGCGTGCGAAATAAAATAGGCAAAGGCCATCTCGCCCGACATGATGAAGGCGGCAAAGCGCGAAAACAGCCCGACGGCGAGCAGCGCACCGCCGGCAAATTCGATGGCGCCGGAGAACCAGCCCAGCGACAAAAACTCCGCCGGCGCATGCGTGACCGGGAAGCCGAAAAATTTCGACAGACCGTGCTCGAAGAACAGCAGCGCGACGACAATGCGCACGATCGACAGCACATAGGGCGCGTAAGGGGCGGTGCTGATGACCATGTCTGACGTCGGCGCCGATTGCCGGATCGGTTGATGGAGTTGCACTTTTTGTGCTTCCTCGCGACGCTCCCTTCCCGGGCTATAGCCAAGCGCGGCGAAGCCTGCACTTCACAATGATCTGAAGCGAAATCATGGCGATGCGCGCTATGCTTGCCGCCATGATCGATCGCCGCCGGATTCTCGCCCTTGGTGCGCTGATGTTTCCGGCGCTGTCCCCCCGGCTCGCAGGTGCGACCGCCATGAGCAGCCGGGTGACCGCTTACGCCTTCACGTTCAAGGGCTTGGACGGCGGGGAGATTCTGCTGTCGTCCTACGCCGGGCACCCGATTCTGATCGTAAACACAGCCTCGCTTTGCGGTTACACCCCGCAATTTGCTGGTTTGCAGGAGCTATGGAGCCGCTACCACGGGCGCGGACTGATGATTATCGGCGCGCCCTCCAACGATTTCGGCAGCCAGGAACCCGGCGGCGCGGGCGACATCCATGCGACCGCGCAGGGGGAGTATCATGCCACCTTCCCTCTCACCGAAAAGATCGCCGTCAAGGGCGGCAACGCCCACCCCTTCTACCGCTGGGCCGCACAGGAGGCCCCGCTCGAGGCGCCGCGCTGGAATTTCCACAAGTACCTGGTCGGCCGCGACGGCCACCTGAAGGCATCGTTTACCTCCGCGGTCGAGCCGACCGATCCCAAAGTGATCGCGGCAATCGAAAACGAGCTCGCCGGCGAGTAGCGCCCTGTTGCCGCGAGGACACGCGCGGCCGTCCTTGTCACAAATCCGTCAGGCTTTTGCGTTGACGAATTGGCGCGGCGCTGTCGGATTATGTTTCGAGTTTTGCACACGCGGGCTGGGGGCATCGCGACGCCCGCGCGTGAACCGGGGTTCCTCCCGCGTGGCGTTCAGACTTGGGCGGCCGAAATTGGCCGCCCTTTTTTACTGCATCAGGCGGCGCCGAAACGGCTGCGTGCCGAAATGTAACGGCGCGCAGCGCCGGCGACCTTTTCCTCAACGACGTGCGCCGGCAGCGGATCGATTGCCTCAAGCAATTGCAGGAAAGCACTGCCCGGCAGCGGCGGTGCGAACACGTAGCCCTGCGCCGAGCGGATGCCGAGTTCGCGAAGGTGCATCACCTGCTCGAAATTCTCCACGCCCTCGGCGACCACGTCCATGCGCATGTTATGCGCGAGATCGACAAGCGTCTCCACGATGGTCGTCGAATTGCGGTCGGTGCCTATGGAGTTGACGAACATCTTGTCGATCTTGATGATATCGACGCCGAGCTTGAGCATGTAGGACAATCCGGCATGGCCGGTGCCGACGTCGTCGATGGCGATGCGCACGCCCAGGCCCTGGAGCGCAGCGATGATGCGCCGGGTCTCGGTCAGGTTCTCAATCGGATCGCGTTCGGTGACTTCGAGCACGACTTGCGACAAGTTGATCGGCGAAGCGGAAAAGATATTGCGCACGTCCTTGACGATGCTCTCGTCGGCGAACAGCTTGCCGGCGAAATTAAAGGATATCTTCAACGCCGGCCGGCGGCCGATTGCCGCGCCGGCCTCGGTGCAGACACGCTTCATCAGGTCGCGGGTCATGTCGAGGATCAGTCCGCTCGATTCCGCGAGCGGAATAAACGAGCCGGGCAGCACCAGCGTGCCGTCGGGCTTGCGCCACCGCACCAGGACCTCGGCGCCACGCAACTGGCCGGACCGGATGTCGACGATCGGCTGGTAATAGGGAACGAACTCGCCGGCATCGAGCGCGCGCTCGATCTCGGCAACCGGGTTGCTGGTGTTACGCCGGCGCGGCAGGATCAGCGCAAAACTGATCAGCAGCAGTGCGATGGCCGAGGTCGCGAACACACCGAGACGCTGCAAGTCGGTGCGGCCCCCCAATACAATTTCGCGAGGCAGTGCGATCGCGACCTTGAAACCGTATCTCTCCGACGCGAGCCGGGACACGAATGGATTACGCGTGCTCGCCTCGCCGGAAGCGCCGATCATGACGCCGCCTGGCGTCGTCATGCTGGCGTAAGCGCTGAATGGTCCGCCATTGGTCGATACCATCGGCAGGAACAGCGCCGCCGGTATCAGGGCGGCAATCGAATTGGGACCGACGGCGACTTTACGCCGCAATCGTACACCGCGCTCGCCGTTGCCGAGCATGACGATATCGAGGGTATAGCCGGCCGCTCTGCCAAAAGGCTCCGACGACTGGATTTTGCGTTCACCCTGCGGCAGATCGGGATCGGTGCACAACGGTTTGCCGTTGGGGTCGAGAACCGCGATTTCCTTGATCGGCGTCGTGGCAAACGCCGCCCGCCGCAACAAGGTCACGTCTTCCGAGCGGCAGGAATTGACGCCCACAGCGGCAAGATCGTCGAGCGTGCGCACAACTTGGCCAACTCGGGATTCGGCGACAGAAATCGCGCGCCTGGCCGAAGTGTCGGCTTCGTCCTGGCCCTGCCGTTCGATCAGGCTGCCGAGCCAGATGTTGAAGGCAATCAGAGGCACGCCGGCGATCAACACACCGGCAAAGATCGCCAAGAAATTCTTGCGCGAGACCGCGCGCAATGCACTACCCATCCTGATAACGGATCGTCCGCCCCGATCTGGTGCCCCGACACCAGCAAGCCATGGCGCCGTAAAGGGTGGCTTAAGCTTAAGAGCCCGTAATGGGGGATAAGCGCGCCGGCGCACGCGCGCTCTGCGATATGGTTACGGAGGGGTTAATAAAGCCGTCGTCGGCCCTTATGTTAGAGGCCTACGATGCGCAAACTTGCGCGAGACCAGGAGTTGCGCCCCATGAGTTTCTTTCCCGGCAAGGACCCCGAGGCGGGCGATGCCTATGCCTGCGACGCCATCGCGCACGTGATCGTGCCGCGCACCGTCGATCTCGGCGATGGTTTCTCGGTGCGGCGTGCACTGCCGTCGGCGCGCACACGGATGGTCGGACCCTTCATCTTCTTTGACCACTTCGGGCCGGCTGAATTTCGCGCCGGCAACGGCCTCGACGTACGCCCGCATCCGCATATCGGGCTTGCCACAGTCTCCTATCTGTTCGACGGCGAAATCATGCACCGCGACTCACTCGGCACCGCGGTGGCGATCAAGCCCGGCGAGGTGAACTGGATGACGGCCGGGCGCGGCATCGTCCATTCCGAACGGACCGGCGCGGAAAAACGCGCGAGTGGCAGCCCCATTCACGGGCTGCAGATGTGGGTCGCGCTGCCGGCGGCGAAGGAAGAAATGGAAGCCGGCTTTGCGCACCACGAGACCTCCGAATTTCCAGTGATCAAGGAGAACGGGAAAACCGTGCACGTGGTGGTCGGCTCGCTTTACGGCGCGACGTCGCCGGTGCCCGTCGTGCACGAGACGATATTCGGCGACGTCTACCTCAAGGCCGGTTCGACGCTGCCGCTCGACGCCGATCACGAGGAGCGCGCGATCTACATCGTCGACGGCACGCTCGACATCGCCGGCGACAAGTTCGAGCCGGGCCGGCTGCTGGTGTTCAAAACCGGTGACAGGGTGACGATCACGGCCGCGAGCGACGCCCATTTCGTCATTGCCGGCGGTGCGCCGATGGATGGGCCCCGCCACATCTGGTGGAATTTCGTCTCTTCGCGCAAGGAGCGCATCGAGCAGGCCAAGGCCGACTGGAAGGCCGGACATTTCCAGAAGGTGCCGGGCGACGAAATCGAGTTCATCCCGCTGCCGGAGAAATGACCCGCACTACTTTTTCGGCAAATCCAGCCTGATGTGCAGTTCCTTGAGCTGCTTGGGCGTCGCCTCCGACGGCGCGCCCATCATCAGGTCCTCGGCGCGCTGGTTCATCGGGAACAGCACCACCTCGCGCAGGTTTTCCTCGCCGGCGAGCAGCATGACGATGCGGTCGATGCCCGGCGCGATGCCGCCGTGCGGCGGCGCGCCGAGCGAGAGCGCGTGCAACATGCCACCGAACTTTGCTTCCAGCACGCTCTCGTCATAGCCGGCGATGGCGAAGGCCTTCTTCATCACCTCCGGACGATGATTGCGGATGGCGCCGGAGGACAATTCCACGCCGTTGCAGACGATGTCGTACTGGAAGGCTTTGATCGATAGGGTTGCTTTTTCATCCTTTGGATCAAGTTCAAGGAACGCATCCAGCGGATAATCTGGCATCGAGAACGGATTGTGCGAAAAGTCGACCTTCTTTTCTTCCTCATTCCACTCGAACATTGGAAAGTCTGTAATCCAGCAAAAGTCGAAACGATCCTTCGCTAAGAGGTTCAATTCGGTCGCGATCTTGGTGCGCGCAACTCCAGCAAATTTTAGGACTTTAGCCGGATGACCCATCACAAAAAATACGGCGTCCCCATCAATTAAACCGTCCGGCCTCAGATTGCGGTAACCGTTTGCGACTTCGACTGGAAATTTTTCAGCAAGTAGCTGCGCCATCATTTCTTGTTCACTTACCGGGATGGGCACCTTCACTAGGTGACCCCAACGTCCATTGAGTTCTTTTCGAAGCTGCGCGGTCCTCTCAGGGCCGAGATTTTTCGCGATCGGGCCTGCCCCCGCCTCGTCGCCGTCGCGCCAAAAAATATAGCCGAGACCCGGCTGTCCCTCTTCCTTTGCCCAATCATTCATTCGATCGCAAAACGCTCGACTCCCACCCTTAGGAGCAGGAATTGCCCAAATGTGCACAAGTGGGTCTGCATCGATGTTCTTCGCGAACAAACTAAATCCGGAGCCACGGAACATATCGGTTACGTCGTGAATCATTATTGGATTACGGAGATCGGGTTTGTCGGTACCAAAGGCGCGCATGGATGCGGAATAAGAAATTCGCGGGAATATCGGCGTCACGCTCTTGCCCTTAGCGAATTCCTCGAACACGCCGCGGATCACCGGCTCGACGGCGGCGAACACGTCTTGTTGCGTGACGAAACTCATTTCCAGATCGAGCTGATAGAATTCTCCGGGCGAGCGATCGGCTCGCGCGTCCTCGTCGCGGAAGCACGGTGCGATCTGGAAGTAGCGGTCGAAACCAGCCACCATGATGAGCTGCTTGAACTGCTGCGGCGCCTGCGGCAGCGCGTAGAATTTTCCCGGATGGATGCGCGAGGGCACCAGATAATCGCGCGCGCCTTCCGGCGACGAAGCGGTCAGGATCGGCGTCTGGAATTCGAAGAAGCCTGCCTCCTTCATGCGGCAGCGGATCGAGTCGATGACCTGTCCGCGCAGCATGATGTTTCCATGCAGCTTCTCGCGGCGCAGATCGAGGAACCGGTACTTGAGCCGCGTCTCTTCCGGATACTCCTGGTCGCCGAACACCGGCATCGGCAATTCACCGGCGGGCCCCAGCACTTCGATCTCGGTCGCATAAACCTCGACAAGCCCGGTCGGCAATTCCGGGTTCTCGGTTCCGGCAGGGCGCGGGCGCACCTTGCCGTCGACGCGCACCACCCATTCGGCGCGCAGCTTTTCCGCGAGCTTGAACGCCGGACTGTCGGGGTCGGCGACGACTTGCGTGAGTCCATAATGGTCGCGCAGGTCGATGAACAGCACGCCGCCGTGGTCGCGGATGCGATGGCACCAGCCCGAGAGCCGCACGGTCTCACCGACTTGGGTCTCGCGCAGTGCGCCGCAGGTATGGGAGCGATAACGATGCATCGGCGTTTTCTGGGGCTACCCGGCGTCAGATTCGGCGTTGTTGGGCAAGGCCGGGAAAAACACACGCGGGCCGGGCTTTGTCAAGGCAAGGTCGCTTTGCCAACAGGCTCGACAGGACAAGCGGCAATCTGCACACTTTGCGCAGACGTCGCCGGATCCTTCCATGCCCAAAACCAAGCGCCCGAAAAAGGCCCCTCCGGGCACGATGATGACCACCGGCGAGGCGACCGTCGCCACCCTCATCGCCCACGGCTTCGACACAATCTATGCCCTGCCAGGCGTGCACAACGATCATCTGTTCGACGCGCTGCATCAGGCAGGCGAGCGCCTTCGCGTCGTCCACACCCGCCACGAACAGGGCGCCGCCTACATGGCGCTGGGCGCAGCGCTCGCCACCGGGACGCCGCAGGCCTATTCGGTGGTGCCGGGACCGGGCCTGCTCAACTCGGGCGCGGCGCTGCTCACCGCCTATGGCATGAACGCTCCAGTGCTGGCGCTGATCGGACAAATCCCGGCGGCGAAGATCGGCAAGGGGCTCGGCTATCTGCATGAGATCCGCGACCAAGCCGGCATCATCGCACGGCTGGTCGATCACGCCGCGCGTATCGATGCCTCGGCGGAAGCGCCGGCGAAGGTCGCGAGGGCAATCCAGTCGATGCACGAGGGCCGCCCCGGTCCGGCGGCGCTTGAATGCGCCATCGACATCTGGGGCAAAAAGGGCACGGTGCCGCCGATCCGCGAACCAGCGCGGCCGCGCGGCCCCCGCATCGACCATGACGCGGTGCGCTCCGCGGCGAGGCTGCTTGGCCGCGCCAGGCGCGTGCTCATCGTCGCCGGTGGCGGCGCGCAAGATGCCTCCGCCGAAGTGACGCTGCTCTCCGACATCCTGCAGGCGCCGGTGATGGCCTACCGGCGCGGGCGCGGCGTGCTCGACGGCCGCGATCCGTTCAGCGTGACGCTGCCGATCGGACACGACCTTTGGAAGCAGGCCGATGCCGTGCTCGCCGTTGGCACCAGGCTCAACCCGATAACCGCCTGGGGCTACGACAAGACGCTGAGGGTCGTGCGCGTCGATGCCGATCCGGAAGAACCGGCGCGCTACCGCAAACCCAATATCGCGCTGACCGGCGATGCTGCGCCGATCCTCAGACACCTGATCGAGGAACTGCCCCGCTTTAACCGCCGGCGCAGCCCCCGCCGCGAGGAAATGCTGGAGCGGCAGGCAAAGCTGCGCCAGCGTCTGGCAAAACTTACCCCCCAGCTCGCCTTCGTCGACGCCATCCGCCGCGAATTGCCCGAAGACGGCATCTACGTCGACGAGGTGACGCAAATCGGCTTTGCCGCGCGCCTCGCCATGCCAGTCTATAAGCCGCGCACGTTTCTCTCGCCCGGATTTCAGGACAATCTCGGCTGGGGTTACGCGACCGCGCTCGGCGCGCAATGCGCGCGGCCGGATGTGCCGGTGCTGTCGATCAATGGCGATGGCGGCTTTCTCTATACCGCCAACGAGATAGCGACCGCCATCCGCCACCGCATTCCCCTGGTGGCCGTGGTGTTCAGCGACGGCGCCTTCGGCAACGTCCGCCGCATCCAGCAGGAGCGTTTCGGCAACCGCCTCATTGCGTCGGATCTGGCCAATCCGGATTTCGTCAAATATGCCGAAAGCTTCGGCGCCGCAGGGCGGCGGGCACGCAACCCGGATGAGTTGGGCGCGGCTTTGCGCCTCGCCTTTGCGCGTCCCGAACCGACGCTGATCGAGGTCCCCGTCGGGCCGATGCCGAGCCCCTGGGAGTTCATCCACATGCCGCCGGTTCGCGGCCGTGCAAGGCGGTTGCCATGACCACCACTGGATCGGCTAGGCTCTCGGTCGCTATGAACGTGGTGGCGACCAGCAGCGAACTGGCGGCGGTATGCGCGCGTATGGCGCGGTACCCTTTTATTACCGTCGACACCGAGTTCCTGCGCGAGACCACCTACTACCCGCTGCTGTGCGTGGCGCAGATGGCGAGCGCCGACGAAGCGGTGGTCATCGATGCGTTGGCAAGCAGCATCGATCTTGCGCCCTTGTTCGCGTTGATGGCGAACGAGGCCGTGGTCAAGGTGTTCCACGCCGCGCGCCAGGACATCGAAATCGTCTGGAATATGGCGAAGAAGATTCCGCACCCGATCTTCGACACCCAGGTTGCCGCCATGGTGCTCGGCTACGGCGACTCCATATCCTACGATCAGCTGGTGCAGCGCATCACCGGCGACACGCTCGACAAGTCGAACCGCTTCACCGACTGGTCGAGACGGCCGCTGACCGACGCCCAGATTTCCTACGCGCTGTCCGACGTTACGCACCTTCGCGATGTGTATCTGAAACTTGCCGCCGATCTGGAGAAGCGCCAGCGCACCAACTGGGTCGAGGCGGAGATGAACGTACTCACCTCGCCGGAGACCTACCGCATGGACCCGGAACGGTCCTGGGAGCGGCTGAAAACGCGCGTGCGCAAGCCGCGCGATCTCGCCGTGCTCATCGAGGTCGCGGCCTGGCGCGAGCGCGAAGCGCAAACGCGCGACGTGCCGCGCTCGCGCGTGCTCAAGGACGACGTGGTCGGCGACATCGCGACGCAGGCGCCGACCACGCTCGACCGGCTTGGCAACCTGCGCTCGCTGCCGCGCGGCTTTGAGCGCTCGCGCTGGGGCGAGGCGATCATTGACGCGGTCAAGCGGGGGCTTGAGCGCGACCCGGACACGCTTCCAGGGCTAGACCGCTTCCGCCCTGCGCCGAACGGCGCGGCCACCGTCGAATTATTGAAAGTGCTACTGCGCATGACCGCCGAGCGCCACGGCGTAGCCGCCAAGGTGATTGCGACCGTCGACGAACTCGATCGCATCGCCGCTAGCGACGACGCCGACGTTCCGGCGCTCAAGGGCTGGCGGCGCGAACTTTTCGGCGAAAAGGCGCTGGCGCTCAAGCACGGCAAGCTGGCGCTGGCGGTGGAAAAAGGCCGCGTCGTCACGGTGGAAAAAAGCTGATCGCGCTCCCATGAATTTTGCCAGCGACAATACGGCGAAGGTGGCGCCGCAGATCATGGCCGCGCTGGCGCAGGCCAACGAGGGGTTCGTGCTCGGCTATGGCGCCGACCCTTGGACCAAACGCGTCGAAAAGCGTTTCGCCGAGATTTTCAAACGCGATGTCGCCGTGTTCCTGGTCCCGACGGGAACGGCGTCAAACGCGCTGGCGCTGGCCCACGTCACGCCGCCCTGGGGCGCCGTCCTCTGCCATGAGGGGTCGCATATCGCGACCGACGAATGCGGCGCGCCTGAATTCTTCGGACATGGCCTCAAGCTCGTCGGCTTGTCCGGCGAAGCCGGCAAGCTCGCGCCGGCGACGCTCAAGGCGGCGCTCGACAAGCCGCAATGGGGGGCACCGCATCACGTTGCTCCCTCTGCCCTCTCGCTGTCGCAGGCGACCGAGGCCGGCACCATCTATCGGCCGCACGAAATCCGTGAGCTCGCCGATCTCGCCCATGCGCACGGACTTGCCGTGCATGTCGATGGCGCACGGTTCGGCAACGCGCTCGCGCGCATGAATGTTTCCCCGGATGAGGCGGCCTGGAAGGCGGGCGTCGACGTGCTTTCCTTCGGCGCGACCAAGGGTGGCGCATTGGCGGCCGAAGCCGTCATCTTTTTCGATCCGGCGCGCGGCGCCGAGATGGCGCGGCGGCGCAAACGCGGTGGCCACCTGCTGTCGAAGCACCGCTTCATTGCCGTGCAGATGGAAGCGTTCCTGACCGATGATCTTTGGCTCAATCTCGCGCGCCACGCCAATTCCATGGCGGATCGCCTGCGCGACGCCCTCGCCGCGGCCGGCTTTGGGCCGGTGTGGCCGGTCGAGGCAAACGAGGTATTTGCGGTTTTGCCGAAAGCCATTTGCGAGCGCCTGAAGCGCAAGGGGGCGGCATTCTACGAACGCACGATGGACGGCCTGCCGGACAACGCGCCATCCGGCGATGGCTATACTCTCGTGCGCCTCGTGGCTTCGTTTGCCACTTCGGTAAGCGACGTCGAGCAATTCATCGCAGTCGTCAAAGGGAACTGAAGCCGCTCAAGTCTCGATCAACGGATCGCGGCCGACCAGCCGCGCGCACTGGCGCAACCGGCTATAGAGCCGGTCGCTGGCAAGCCGCGAGAATTTGCCGGGCAGTGTCAGGACCAGCTTACCGCGCTTTACCTTCATTGGCGTCTTCGGCAGCACGCCGCCCTGCCCCGCGGTGATGATATAGGCGACGCGCATGGCGGCGCCGAGAACTCGGGCGCGATCGAGCATGCGCGTGGTCGCGAGTTCGCGCAAGCGCGGCGACAGGTCGTCTTCGCTCAAGCCGGCGTGGCGGAAATAGACCGAGAGCGCGAGGTAAGCGCGGCCGGGGTGGTCGATGGCAACGAAGGCGCCGTGAGCGATGATGTTCATCGACTGCTCGCCGCGATAGTCCGGGTGCGCGCGCCAGCCGATGTCGCCCAGGAGACACGCGGCGTGGCGAAGGCGGCGCTCATCCGCAGTCTCTTCCAGC
Source organism: uncultured Alphaproteobacteria bacterium (assembly GCA_963738915.1). Classification (GTDB taxonomy): domain Bacteria; phylum Pseudomonadota; class Alphaproteobacteria; order Rhizobiales; family Xanthobacteraceae; genus Pseudolabrys. Next base: position 144,148 of record CAVTYO010000009.1, on the reverse strand, counting down.
CCCGACGAAGCGATGAACGTATCTGTCCAGGCGATCAACTCTTCGCCATGATGCGGCGAGCGCGAGCGCAGCACGTTGAGGTCGGCGGCCGCGGCGATCAACGGATCGCGCGCACGCTCGCTGGGCTTGAGCAGCGAATAGAGCAGACCTTCACGAACGCCAAGTACCGAGATGATCACCTGCCGCGGCTTGATGACGTAAACGAGGTTCTCCAGAACCAGCGCGGCATAGGCGAGCAGCGGGCGGCGGGCGGCGTTGACGACTTCAATCTTCGACAGCGTGTCGGTGTCGACGCGGTGCACCAGCTTAGAAAACTCCAGCGCCTCGCGCGCGGAGATGCGGTAATTGTGCATGACGTGGAAGGGATATCCGGTCTGCCACATATGCAGCCGCGCCAACGCGCGCCAGGTTCCGCCAACGGCATAGAACGTGCGGCCCTCACCATGCTTGAGCATACTGAGGCCGTCGATCGCTTCCTCGACGACTTTTTCAGCCTTCTTCAGCGACTTACCGGTCAGGTCCTGGAGCGCGAGGCCGCCAAGCGGCAGCGTCAGCCCGGACTTCACCCGGCTACCGTGAACTTCCACCAGTTCCAGCGAGCCGCCGCCAAGATCGCCGACAATACCATCCGGCTTGTGGATGCCGGAGACGATGCCGAGCGCGGTGAGTTGGGCCTCGCGTTTGCCCGACAGGATCTGGATCGGCGTGCGACAGATGCGTTCGGCCTCGGCAATGAAGGCGCGGCCGTTACGCGCGTCGCGGCAGGCCGCGGTGGCGATCGCCCAGATGCGGCGCACATGCAGCGTGTCGCACAGCGCACGGAAACGCTTGAGCGCGTCGAAGGCGATATCGATCGCGTCGGCCGCGAGCAATCCGGTCGATTGCACCTGGCGGCCGAGGCCGGCGAGAACTTTTTCGTTGAAAATCGGGGTCGGCGCCCGGGTCAGCCCCTCGTAAATAACAAGGCGCACCGAGTTGGAACCGATATCAATGACCGCGATCGGCGGCCCGTGATCGAGACGGCCCTTGAACGAATTTGCCGGTGCTGTTGAGCGCCCGATCGGGCGCGAGCGCTTACGCGCCTTCGATGAGGCGGCGTATAAGGCTTCGCGGTGAGGATTCTTTGAGCGATTTCCCACGGCCCGACAAACTCGGATTGGTCATGAAGTATTTGTGGGCGTTGAAAGGCTCCTCGCCCGGGGCCGCCTTTATGCGCGTCGAGGAGCCGTCGGGCAAGAGCGTCCAGCTTTGCTCGTTATCCTTGAAGTTTGCGACCATGATCTGGCCAAGCACCTGCTCGTGCACGGTCGGATTGAGAATCGGGCACAGCACCTCGACCCGGCGGTCGAGGTTTCGCGGCATCATGTCGGCGGAGGCGATATAGATTGCGGACTTCGCATGCGGCAACGCATAGCCGGCGCCGAAGCAGTAGATGCGGCTGTGTTCGAGGAAGCGCCCGACAATCGATTTGACGCGGATATCGTCAGAGAGGCCGGAAACCCCGGGGCGCAGGCAGCAGATGCCCCGGACGATCAGATCGACGGCAACGCCGGCGCTGGACGCATCGTAGAGCGCATCGATGATTTCCGGATCGACCAGCGAATTCATTTTCATCCAGATTGCGGCGGGCTTGCCGGCCCGGGCGTTGGCCGTTTCCTCGGCAATGTGTCCGAGGATGCGGCTGCGCAGGTTGATCGGCGAAATTGCCATCTTTTCAAGCTCGGCCGGTTCGGCATAACCGGTGATGTAGTTGAAGATGCGCGCCACATCGCGGGCGATCACCGAATCGGCGGAGAAAAACGACAGATCGGTGTAGATGCGCGCGGTGACCGGATGGTAATTGCCGGTGCCGACGTGCACGTAGCTCGCAAGCGCCGAACCCTCGCGGCGAACGACCAGCGACAGTTTGGCGTGGGTCTTCAATTCGATGAAGCCGAAAACGACCTGTACGCCGGCGCGCTCGAGGTCGCGTGCCCAGCGGATATTGGCCTCTTCGTCGAAGCGTGCCTTGAGCTCGATCAGCGCGGTCACGGATTTTCCTGCTTCGGCAGCCTCGACCAGCGTCTTGACGATCGGCGATTCCGCTGAGGTGCGGTAGAGCGTCTGCTTGATCGCGACCACGTTGGGATCGCGCGCCGCCTGCTGCAGGAACTGCACCACCACGTCGAAAAATTCATAAGGATGGTGGACGATGAGATCCTTCTGGCGGATTGCGGCAAAGCAGTCGCCGCCATGGTCGCGGATGCGTTCCGGATAGCGCGGATTGTAGGGCACGAATTCGAGATCGGGCCGATCGAGCCTGGTGAGTTGGGCAAGGTCGTTGAGCGCCAGGACGCCGTCGACCATGAACACCTCGTCATCGGCGACGGCGAGCGCGCGCTGTACGAAGGTGCGCAATTCGGCCGGCATCGACGCGTTGAGTTCAAGCCGGATCACGGACCCGCGCCGGCGCTGCTTGAGCGCGGTCTCGAAGGTGCGCACCAGATCCTCGGCCTCTTCTTCGATTTCCACTTCCGAATCGCGCAACATGCGGAAGGCGCCCTGCCCTTTCACCGTGTAGCCGGGAAACAAGCGGCCGATAAACAGCGAGGTGGCTTCCTCGAGGGTGATCAAGCGGATGGTTTGATCGGATCCGCTCGGCAGGCGGATGAAACGCTCGATCTTCTGCGGCATGCGGATCAGCGCGTTCATCGCCTTGCCGTCCTTGGCGCGCGCGAGCTGCATGGCGATGGAAAAGCCAAGATTGGGAATGAACGGGAACGGATGCGCCGGGTCGATCGCCAGCGGCGTCAGCAGCGGGAAGACGTGGGTGAGGAAGCGCTCCTCGAGCCAGGCGCGCTCGGCCTTCTTCAGGTCTGCCGCCTCGATAAGCACCACGCCGGCGGCGGCGAGCGCGGGGCGCAAGGCCAGCCATTGCCGCTGCTGGTCGCCGGCAAGCTGGGCCACCGCCTCGACGATGCGGGCAAGCTGTTCGTTCGGCGTCAGCCCGTCCGGGCTCTGCTCAGGTATTCCCTGCCGCACCTGCCCCTTGAGGCCAGCGACACGGACCATGAAAAATTCGTCGAGGTTGTTCGCCGAGATCGACAGAAAGCGCACGCGCTCGAGCACAGGGTGGCTTTCGTTGGCGGCCTCTTCCAGCACCCGGCGGTTAAAATGCAGCCAGGACAACTCACGGTTGATGAAGCGCTGCGGCAGCGACCGCAACGGCGGTTCGGGCGCGGGCTCCGGGGGCGCGGAATCCACTATTTCTTCAATTTTCGCAGTAGCTTGTCCGCGATCCACCATGTCGAAATACGCGCCTGAAATGCCTCGCCGGAAGCCTACCAAAACAATCTGGCTAAGCCCCTAACGTGGCGTGCGGATGACATTCGGCGCCCTGCGGAGCCTCCCCGTCAAGCGGAGGGTGGCCGGAACAGCTCGGCAGCAAGTGACTTGGTGACCGGCCTGTGCTGGCGCAGCGCCTCCTCGTCGAGCCGGGCGACGGCAGCGCGGGCGGCGGCAAAGGAGCGCTCGATGCGGTTGGCGAGGTATCCGGCCAGCCCCTCGTCGAACATGAGCTGGCGGTCGGAACCGAGCTTGACGATGAGCGCGCGCAGCAGCGCGTCGTCCGGCGGCGCCATGGCGACGCCCGGCACCGCGCGCAGGCGCGATGCCAGATCGGGGATGCCGACGCTAAGCCCGCCGGGCGCGACGCGGGCGGTGATCAGCACATAGGCCGCCTCCTCGCGCGTCAGGTTGAGCAGGTGGAACAGGGCGCGCTCATCGAGCCCGGCGCTGTCGAGGTCCTCAAGCACCAGCGCGCCGGTGGCAAAGGCTGCGGGAAGATCGAGGTGCGAGAGCGAGCGGGCCGAGATCGAGCGGGCGCCGACATCGGCCGCCCAGATCGAGGCCAGATGGCTTTTACCGGATCCCTCCGGACCGATGAGCGCCATGACCCGGTTGGGCCAGTCAGGCCAACTCTCGATCAGCGCCAGGGCGGCGGCGTTGGACGGGCCGGAGAGAAAATCCTCCCGCGCAAAACTTTCCGTGTGATCGAGCGCGAGCAAAAGCTGGCGTGGACTAACTGAGGCCGTCATGCGCCTATTCCGGTGACGCGCCAGTATACAGCGAACTTTCGCGGTAGCGTTCGAGCGCAAAGCGCGCCAGGACGCCGATAGTGGCGGCAAGCGGCACCGCTACAAGCAGCCCGACGAAGCCGAACAGATAACCGAAGGCGAGCAACGCGAACATCACCCACACAGGATGCAGGCCGACACGTTCGCCGACCAGCTTCGGCGACAGGATATTGCCCTCGGAAAACTGCCCGACAAGGAAGACGCCGAGCACCATCACGATCGAACCCCAATGCGGCCAGAACTGCGCCACGGCAACGCCAAGCGCAAGGATAAGTCCGGTCAGTGAGCCGACATAGGGCACGAAAGTGATCAGCCCGGCGAGGAGCCCGATCAGCAATCCGAAATTGAGTCCGACAACCGTCAGCGCCACGGCGTAGAAAGTGCCGAGGATCAGGCACACCGCGCTTTGCCCGCGTACGAAACCGGAAATCGCGGCGTCGCATTCGTGCGCCAGGCGTCGCACCGTTACTCGCTGATTGACCGGCACCGCGTTATCTACGCTGCGCAGCATCTTGTGCCAGTCGTAGAGCAGATAGAACGCGACTACCGGGGTAACCACGATCAGCGAGAACAGCGAGATCAGCGCGCGGCCGCCCGACCATAGCGATTTGAGGAATGTCGTGAGCCAGCCAACGCCTTGCGTGACCAGATCGCTCAATCCCTTTTCCGGACTGAGGCCGGCGCCAAGAAGCTTTTGCACCCAGGGCCTGCCGGGATCGGTGATCAGCGTCTGCAACTTGGTGACGTAGCCGGGAATGTTTTCGATGAAAGAGGATAACTGTCCGCCGAGGATCGGCGCCACCAGCAAGATGAGGACAACGAAGACCAGCACCGTCAAACCGATAATCGACAGCGCCGCCAGCAGCCGATTAACCCCAAGGCGCTCAATGCGGTCGACCAGCGGATTGAGCAAATAGGCGATCGCCATGCCGGCCACGAAGGGCAGCAGGATTTCGTGCAACAGCCATAGCAACAGCACGACGGCGACGAGCGCGCCGATCCAGAACGCCATTTGCCGGCGAAACTCGCGACCGCCGACCTTGGCCACTTCGCGGCGCGGCAGGTTGCGCGGACGCGTGCTCATCGTGTGGCCGGCGCCGCGTTCATGTGGCGCACCCATTCGGCGAGATAGGCCGCCACCGACAGCAAGGTCAAAGCCGTCACCAGACCCATCAACGCCACCGTCAGGTTATGCGCCGCAATATCGAAACCGAGCGAGCCCAGCACCACGCAGGCAAAAACGATCTGCGCCGCGGTGTTGAGCTTCGACACCACCAGCGGCTTGATCTTGAACGGTTTGCCGAGCAACCAGGCCAGCAAAATGCCGCCGACGATCAAAATATCGCGCGATACCACCAAAATCACCAGCCACCCGGGGATCAGCGCCTTGATGCCGAGCGTGAGATAGATCGACACGATCAGCGCCTTGTCGGCCAACGGATCGAGATAGGCGCCGAGCTCGGTGGTCATGTGGAAACGCTTGGCGAGGAAGCCGTCCACCGCGTCGCTGACGCCGGCGGCCAGAAATAACACAAAGGCGAGCCACATCGCGCCGGACGCAATTGCCCACACAACGAACGGCACCAACAAGATGCGCCCCAAAGTAATGAGGTTTGGAATGCTCAAAGGCAGCGCCCCGGATCGCCGGCGCGTCGATCGCGCCCTTGGCCGAGCCTGAGTATAACGGGCCGCGCGCCATTGCGCGACTTTCGATTGTGACGTAGGACCCGGCGAAACGAGGTCGCTTATGGCAGAAACGCGGCGCGGACTGACCTACGCGCAGGCCGGCGTCGATATCGATGCCGGCAACCGGATGGTCGAGTTGATCAAACCGCTGGTACGCGCGACGGCGCGGCCCGGTGCCGACGCCGAAATCGGCGGTTTCGGCGGGCTGTTCGACCTCAAGCCGCTCGGGTTCAAGGACCCGGTGCTGGTCGCCGCCAATGACGGCGTCGGCACCAAGGTCAAGATCGCGATCGAAAGCGGCCGGCACGACACCATCGGCATCGATCTTGTCGCCATGAGCGTGAATGACCTCGTGGTGCAAGGCGCCGAGCCGTTGTTCTTCCTCGATTACTTCGCCACGGGAAAACTCGAGCCGGAGATGGCCGCCGCGGTCGTCGCCGGCATTTCCTGCGGATGCAGCGAGGCCGGTTGCGCGCTGATCGGCGGCGAGACCGCGGAAATGCCCGGCATCTATCACGCCGACGACTACGATTTGGCCGGATTTGCTGTCGGCGCCGCCGAGCGCGGCAGCCTGTTGCCGCGCGGCGACATCGCCGAAGGCGACGTCATCATAGGGCTCGCCTCGTCCGGTGTGCATTCCAACGGCTATTCGCTGGTGCGCAAGATCGTCGAGAAGAGCGGGCTCGCCTGGCGTGACCCGGCGCCGTTTGCGGACAATGTGTCGCTCGGTGACGCCATGCTGACGCCGACGCGCATCTACGTGAAATCGTGCCTCGCCGCGATCCGGGAGACCAATGCGGTGAAAGGCTTGGCACACATCACCGGCGGCGGCTTTCCCGACAACATCCCACGCGTGCTGCCCAAGGGACTTGGCGCGCGCATCGACCTTTCGCGCGTGCCGGTCAAGCCGGTGTTCAAATGGCTCGCTGATGAAGGCGGCGTCGCGCAGGGAGAAATGCTGCGCATCTTCAACTGCGGCATCGGCATGATCGCCATCGCCGCGGCAAAGGATGCGGAAAGAGTAAGCGCGGCTTTTGCCGCCGCCGGCGAAGCCACGGTCGTGCTCGGCCAGGTCGTGCGCGCTGCGGCCGAGCCGCGCGTCGCCTATGACGGCAAGCTCGATCTCGGACCATGAGCCGCAAGCGCGTCGCCGTTCTCATTTCCGGTCGCGGCTCCAACATGGCGGCGCTGATCGAGGCGGCAAGGGACAAGGCCTACCCGGCCGAGATTGTCCTGGTCGTGTCCAATCGAGCAGACGCTGGCGGGCTTGCCGTCGCACGTGCCGCCGGCATCGCCACCGAAGTCGTCGAGCGCACGCAATTCGGAAAGGACCGCGCCGCGTTCGAGCGCGGGTTGCAAACGACGCTGGAAAAGCGCGCGATCGACATCGTCTGTCTCGCCGGCTTCATGCGCCTGCTCAGCTCCGGTTTCGTCGAAAAATGGCAAGGGCGGCTGCTCAATATTCACCCGGCGCTGCTGCCCGCCTTCAAGGGTCTCGATACGCACCGGCGTGCGCTGGACGCCAAGACGAAACTCCATGGCGCGACCGTCCATTTCGTCGTCCCTGAAATGGATTCCGGCCCGATCATCCTGCAAGGCACCATCGCCGTCCGGCCGGACGACACCGAGGACACGCTCGCCAAGCGCGTTCTCGCGGTCGAGCACCGGATCTATCCAATGGCGCTGAAACTGGTGACGGAAGGTCGCGTGCGGATCGTCAATGGCCGCTGCCTGATCGACGGGGTTCCGGTTCCGGACACGGCGACGATCAATCCGGCCAATTCTCCCTGACCGCTTCGGCAGCGCAGCATTAACAGACGTGAATTTAGCCCCTGCTGCGGTGTTATACATCCCGCGGCCACGTGAGGCGGCACGCAGGCCCTCCCGAAACAATATGGGGAGCCAATGAACGGAGACACGAAACTGCTGTTTCCAGGTCTCGCCGGATTTTACGCGGCGCTGGGACCGATCGCTTACACGCTCGTTCGAGTGATCATCGGCATCATCATTTTCGTGCACGGCTGGCCCAAAATAACGGGTGGCGCGGCCAGGGTTACGGCTTCTTCACCAAGCTGGGACTGCCAGCGCCTGGATTGCTCGCCTATTGCGCGATGTTTCTGGAAACCGTCGGCGCGGCCTGTATCGTTGTCGGGCTGTTCACGCGCTTCTTTGCCCCCGGGCTCGCCATCGAAATGCTAATCGCGCTGCTCACTGTGCACCTGGCCAAGGCCTTCGGCGTCGCCGGCGGCGGATATGAATATGTGCTGTTGCTCGGCATCGTGCTCTTTGCCATCGCCATTCGTGGCGGCGACCGCTATTCGCTGGACGCCAAGATAGGTACAGAACTCTAAGCGCGCCTGACCCACACCTTGTTGTCGTGGAAGGCGGCGCCGCCGTAGGGCGCGATGGAATCCGCGCCGGTGAGCGTGTTGATGCCGCAGCCGTCGGGATAGGCCGAGTTCGGCCAGATCGACTCGGCGATCAGCACGCCGCGCTGCAAACCGTCGAACAATTTCGCATGCAGGCGCACCTGTCCACGCACGTTGCCGAGTACGACGAACGAGCCGTCGGCGATGTCGAGCGGCTGCGCGTCGTCGGGGTGGATCATCACGGTCGGGCGCTTTTCCTGCGCCAGCGACGTCGGCGTTTCGTTGAAGGTCGAATTGAGAAAGCCGCGCGACGGTGAGGTGGCAAGGCGGAACGGATGTTGCGCATCGGCGCCCTCGATCGAGGCCCAATGGTCAGGTAACTTCGGCAGCAGATCGACCGGCCCGCTCTGGTAGGGGCTGCGGAACGGTACGGTCGGCCAATCCGGCTTGAAGCGGAATTTGCCGTCCGGCCAATGGAAGCCGTCGAGGAAATGCGATGCACGGAACGGCGGCTGGCAATCGATCCAGCGGCCGGCTTCGATTTCGGCGAGCGTGCCGCGGTTGGATACCTGCAGCATCTGATCGATCAATTGGCGCGGGCTCATGCCGAAGCCCCGATGTTCGGCGCCGACGCGTCCGGCGAGTGCGGCAATCACGTCATGGTTGTTGCGGGCTTCGCCCGGCGGCTCGACCAGCTTCGGCCCGAGGATCAGATACTGGTGACCGCCGCCGCGGTAGATATCGTCGTGTTCCAGAAACGTGGTCGCCGGCAGCACGACATCGGCCATCTGCGCGGTCTCGGTCATGAACTGCTCGTGCACGCAGACGAACAGATCCTCGCGGGCAAAGCCGCGTTTGACCTGCGTCTGGTCGGGCGCGACGGACACCGGGTTGGTGTTCTGGATAATCATGGCGTCGACCGGCGGGCCATTGTGAAGCGCGGTTCTGTCACCGAGCAGGATCGGGCCAATGTGGCACTGATCGAGCACGCGCACCTTAGGATCAAACACGTCGAGGCCTTCGATCATGGTCTTGTCGAGTTTGTAGATGTCGGCGTTGATGTGGAAGGCGCCGCCGCCCTCGAGTTGCCAGGCGCCGGTGACGGCCGGAATGCAGCTTGCCGCGTGCATGTTGGCAGCGCCGTTGCGCGAACGTGAAAAGCCGTAGCCGAGGCGAAAGAACGCCCGCTTGTTGTCGCCGACGAGCCGGGCGAATTCCTCGATGATACTGACCGGCGTGCCGGTAATCGCCGAGGCCCATTGCGGATCGCGGCTTCGCAGATGCGCTTCGAGTTCGCGTGGGGCGTCGGTGTGCTTGTTGAGGTATTCCCAGTCGGCGCGGCCGTCGCGGAACAGGCAATGCATCACCGCGCAGGCCAGCGCGCCATCCGTGCCCGGCTTCACCAGAACGGCAAGGTCGGCCTGCTCCATGGTGCCGTTCATGTAGATGTCGACCGCGACGATCTTGGCACCGCGTTCCTTTCGCGCGCGCACCGCATGCGTCATCACGTTCACCTGGGTGTTCACCGCATTGGTGCCCCAGATCACCACCAGGTCGGATTTCGCCATCTCGCGCGGATCGACACCGGCAACCGTGCCGGTGCCGGCGGCAAAGCCGCTATAGGCCGGATTGACGCAGATGGTGCCGTGGAATCCCGAATACTTCTTGGCGTGGCGCAACCGATGGATGCCGTCGCGCATCACCAGCCCCATGGTGCCGGCATACTGATAGGGCCACACGCTTTCAGCGCCATGGCGGCGCTCGGCGGCGAGAAATTTCTCGGCGACTAGATCGAGCGCGTCATCCCAGGAAATTGTCTCGAATTGGCCCAAGCCCTTCGGTCCGGTACGGCGCAGCGGACGCAGCAAACGGTCCTTGTGATGTTCGCGCTCGGCATAGCGGGCAACCTTGGCGCAGATGACGCCGGCGGTGTAGTCGTTGTCCTTGGACCCATGCACGCGGCCGATGGTGCGCTCGTCGAGAAGCTCGACTTCAAGCGCACAGGTCGATGGGCAATCGTGCGGACAGGCGGAAAAGCCGACACGCTTGGCAGCAGGAAGCCGGACCGTCTGATTCATGGCCCGACATTATAGCCGGTCTTCTCAGACTTCGCTTGCCGCCGGGCGCTTGGCCCGCCGCCACAGGGCTCCCGCCGCCAGCACCAGCACAACGCCGGCAACGGCGGCGCCGTATTCGACCTTTTTCGCGGTTTCGGCGCCGAAACTATCGGTCAGGAAAGCGACCGACACCGGGTCGGTCGCGATCACCTCGCCCGCGATCCAGCCGAGCAGGCCGGCGCCGGCCCATACCAGCACCGGAAAGCGGTCGAGCAACGACATGATCAGCACCGCACCAGCCACGATCAACGGGATGCTAATGGCGAGCCCGAACACCAGCAGCGCTGCATTACCGCCGGCCGACGCGGCGATGGCGATGACGTTGTCGAGACTCATGATGATGTCGGCAACGGCGACGATGCGCACCGCCCGCCACAGGTGCTCGACCGCCTCGGTTTCGCTGTGGTCCGGCTCGTCCGGCACCAGAAGCTTGGCGGCAATGTAGAACAGCGCCACACCGCCCGCGATTTTGAGATACGGCAGCAGCATCAGCGAGGCGATGACGCCGGTAAAGACAATGCGCAAGCCGACCGCGACGCCGGCACCGAGGATCATGCCCCAGAGCCGCTGGCGCGCCGGCAGACTGCGGCAGGCCAGCGCAATGACGACGGCATTGTCGCCGGACAGCAGGATATTGATCCAGATGATCTTCGCGACCGCGACCCAGAACTCTGGGGTGTGAGCCTCGCCCCAGCCGCGCCCAAGCATGGCGGCCCAGGCGTCCGGATCGGTGAGTTGCGCCAGCGAATGCACGTCCCCACTCCTTCCGCGAACCGTCAGGCCGCAGACGTTATAGCCGGAAAATTCCGCCGCGCGCTTGGGCTAGCCGGCGATGTCTTTATCGGAAAAAAACTGCGCGATCTCGATCCTGGCATTGTCAGCAGAATCGGAGCCGTGCACGGAATTCTCACCGACCGACTTGGCGTGCACCTTGCGGATGGTGGCGGCGTCCGCCTTGGCCGGGTCGGTCGCGCCCATGACCTCGCGATATTTCGCGACGGCATTTTCACCTTCCAGAACCTGGACGACGACCGGCCCCGAGGTCATGAAATCGACCAGCTCGCCGTAAAAGGGACGTGCCTTATGAATTTCGTAAAATTTTTCGGCGTCGGCACGGCTCATGCGGATGCGCCGCTGTGCGACGATGCGCAGGCCAGCCCGCTCGATCATGGCGTTGATGGCGCCGGTAAGGTTGCGCGCAGTGGCGTCGGGCTTGAGGATTGAAAAAGTACGCTCGACCGCCATCTGATTTTTCCTTTGGAACAACTAGGGAGAACGAAGTCAGCGCGCGGCTTATACCGGGAGCACTTTCGCCGGGCAAGCGCGACGACCTTGAGCCTGATCCGGCATCCGGGGGATTGCATCGCGCGGCCGGCTCGGCCACAAGGCGCTCCTTATGCTCGTCCTCACCGACCTCACCGTCCGCGTCGCCGGACGCGCGCTGCTTGAATCCACCGGCGTCAGCATTCCGGCCGGCGCCCGCGTCGGCCTGGTCGGACGCAACGGAACCGGCAAGACCACGCTGTTCGGCGTGATCAGCGGCGATATCTCGGCCGAACACGGCGAAGTCGAAATGCCTGCACGTTGGCGCATCGGCCGCCTGGCACAGGAGGCACCGAGCGGCCCCGACAGTCTGCTCGACGTCGTGCTTGCCGCCGATCGCGAGCGCAAGACGCTCCTCGCCGAAGCGGAGACCGCGCACGACCCGCACCGCATCGCCGAAATCCAGACCAGGCTCGCGGACATCGGCGCCTACGCGGCGCCGGCCCGCGCGGCCTCGATCCTGTCAGGGCTCGGTTTTTCAACGGCGGATCAGCTGCGCCCATGTGCCGAATTTTCCGGTGGCTGGCGCATGCGCGTGGCGCTTGCCGCCACTTTGTTTGCCCAGCCGGACCTGCTGCTGCTCGACGAGCCGACCAACTATCTCGATCTCGAAGGTACGCTGTGGCTGCAGGATCATCTCGCAAGCTATCCAAAGACCATGATCATCATCAGCCACGACCGCGATCTGCTCGACACTGCGGTCGGGCACATCCTGTCGCTGGAGGCGCGCAAGCTCACGCTCTATCGCGGCGGCTATTCCGCCTTCGAAAAGCAGCGGCGCGAGCGGCTCATGCTTGACCAGAAGATGGTCAAGAAGCAGGAGGCGCGGCGCAAGCATATCCAGGCTTTCGTCGATCGCTTCCGCGCCAAGGCGACCAAAGCGAGACAAGCACAATCGCGTCTGAAGATGCTGGCGCGGATGGAGCCGATTGCGGCGCTAGTGAGCGAAGAGGTTCGCCCGATCGTTTTTCCGCCGCCGGAGAAGCTTCTGTCGCCGCCGATTATCGCCACCGACGAGGTCGCCGTCGGCTACGAGCCCGGGCATCCGGTTCTCTCCGATCTGTCGCTGCGCATCGACAATGACGACCGCATCGCTTTGCTCGGTGCCAACGGCAACGGCAAGTCGACGCTGGTCAAGTTGCTCGCCGACCGGCTCGCGCCCATGCAGGGGACGGTGACGCGCGCGGCAACGCTCAAGGTCGGCTATTTCGCCCAGCACCAGCTCGAGGAGCTAAACGGTGACGCGAGCCCCTACGACCACGTGCGCGAACTGATGCCCGACACACCCGAGAGCAAAGTGCGCCGCCGCGTCGGCGCCATCGGGTTTTCCGGGCTCGCCGCCAATAACACGGTCAGCACCTTGTCCGGCGGCGAAAAGGCGCGGCTGCTGCTCGGGCTTGCGACCTTCGCGGCACCGCAACTCATCATTCTCGACGAGCCAACCAACCATCTCGACATCGACAGCCGCGCCGCATTGATCGAGGCGATCAATGATTATCCCGGTGCGGTGATCCTGGTGTCACACGACCGCTATCTGCTGGAGGCGTGCGCCGACCGCCTGTGGCTCGTGCAGAACGGCAAGGTGGCGCCCTTCAACGGCGATCTCGACGACTACCGGCGTCTGGTGCTTACCGACAGCGGCCAGTCCGCCGCCGACAAGCAGAGAACAGCCTCACGGCCCGATCCAGGCGCCGCGCGCCGCGCCGCCGCCGACAAGCGCGCCGAAACGGCGCCGCTGCGCAAGCGCGTGAGCAAGGCTGAAACGGATCTCACCAACCTGACGCGCCAATTGCGCAAGCTCGACACGACTTTGGTCGACGGCGAATTATTTGCCCGAGACCCCGCAAGAGCCGCCGAACTGTCGAAGACCCGCGCCAACGTCGTCGCGGCGATCGCCAAGGCGGAAGAGGAATGGCTCGCCGCCAGCGCGGCACTGGAGACGGCCTAGAACGACCGCGCTACTGCACGGTCTCGATCGTGCGCTGCGAGGTCTTGGCGTTTGCCGGCTTTTTCTTAGCCGCCTTCTTTTTCGCCGGCGGTTTCGCCTGCTCCGGCGGTACCGGCGCGCGGTCAATCACCTTCAGCCGCCCGTCGGAAAAACGATAGATACCGGGCCACGGGCCGCTCAAATAGGTGAGAACGACGCGGCGTTCGCCCTTGTCGCCGGCGCTGACATCGACGGTGCCGGGCTGGCCCGCGCGCGCCACCGTCTGGCATTCGGTCATGCCGAGGGCGACGCCGCCGAGCAGCGGCGGAGCCCCGGCATCGGCGGCGGGAGCGGCTACCGGTGCGGCTGGCGCCAGCGGCGCCGGTTTGTTGACAAGCTCACCGGCCATGCCACCAGCCGGGCGATTGACAGGGGCTGCGGCCGCTGGCGGTTCCACTGGAGCCACCGGTTGCGGTACCTGTGCCACCTGGGCAACGCAACGCCCATCGGGGCCGACCAGGTCGTCAGGTCCGACTGGACCGCCGAAGTCCGTGCCGCCTTTGGCGCTCGAAAATTGCGATCCGTCCGGACGCTCGAAGATGGAGGTGATGGGTTTTGAGAACGCCCCGCCCTCGTTCTTGTCGAACATGTTGACGGAACAGCCGCCGACCGCGAGCGCTGCCCCGACAACAATACCCAGATGGCCGCGATGCATCGCCAAAACGAAGTTCCCCGGGTGTTCTATCGTCTTGTTAGGCAAGGGCTTTGCGTCATCACCATGGCGCCGAGCAAGGCCCGTAACGTGTCAGCCAGCGGCGGATAGTGCAATGGCCTAGCGCCAATGGCCGACCTTTGGCTTAGGCTATCTTCACCCAGTGGCCGTCGCCGTCCGGCTGCCAGTAGGTTGCGGCAAACCCCTTGGCCTTGGCCTCGCTCCAGCGATCGCGTGCGGCGGCAAGCGCATTGTCATCCTCGCCATCGAAAACGAGCACGATGCGCTGGTAGGCTTCGGCGTCCGCCGGCACCGGCGCGCCATCGATTAAAAAAAGCACATCGGCGCCGCTCGGATTAGTGTCGGTCAGCGTCAGCAGCACGGGCTGCGACGCCGCCTCGGGGTCGCGCCAGGTGCCGTGCGGCAAAAAGCCGTCATCACGGTAGGTCCACAGATGCGCGTCGAGCGCCTCGATGCGCTCTTCGGAGGCGCCCTGCACGATCGCCCGCCAGCCGCGCGCCAGCGACTTCTCCAGAAGCGGCGTCAGCACACCTTCAAGCTTCTGGCCTTGCAGGTGGTAGAACAGCATTTCGGTCATGCAGCCACGGCCATTATTTCTCGTAGTTGTCAGCGACCAGCCGGTCGAGCAAACGAATCCCCCAACCGGAACCCCAGCTCCTGTTGATATCGGTCTGGCGTGACTCCATGCCGGTGCCGGCGATGTCGAGATGCGCCCATGGCGTCTTGTCGGCGACGAAGCGCTGGATGAATTGCGCGGCGGTGATGGCGCCGGCCCAGCGGCTGCCGCCGGTGTTTTTGACGTCGGCGAACTTGGAATCGATAAGCTTGTCGTACTCGGGCGCGAGCGGCATGCGCCAGACCAATTCGCCGGTATCTTCGCCGGCCTTGATGAGCCTGCCGGCGAGCTTGTCATCGTTGGAAAACAGTCCGGCATGCTCGTGTCCGAGCGCAACGATGATCGCGCCGGTGAGCGTCGCCAGATCGACCATGAATTTCGGCTTGAATTGCTTCGCCGCGTACCAGAGCACGTCGGCGAGGACGAGGCGGCCTTCGGCATCGGTGTTGATAATCTCGATGGTCTGGCCCGACATCGACTTGACGATGTCGCCCGGGCGCTGAGCGTTGCCGTCCGGCATGTTCTCAACGAGGCCGATGACGCCAACCGCGTTGACCCGCGCTTTGCGGGCCGCAAGCGCCTGCATCAGCCCGGTCACGCAGGCCGCGCCCGCCATGTCGCCCTTCATGTCCTCCATGCCGGCCGCCGGCTTGATGGAAATCCCGCCGGTATCGAAACACACGCCCTTGCCGATGAAGGCGACCGGCGCCTCGCCTTTGCGGCCGCCGTTCCAGCGCATGACGACGACCCGGCTTTCGCGCGCCGAACCTTGGCCGACGCCGAGCAGCGCGTTCATGCCGAGCTTTTGCATCGCGGCGATGTTGAGGACTTGGACCGCGACACCGACTTTCTTCAAGTTGCCGGCGCGCCGGGCGAACTCTTCCGGGTAGAGCACGTTCGCGGGTTCGTTGACCAAGTCGCGCGCAAAGTCGACGCCGTCGGCAACTGCCTCGCGCGCGGCAAAGGCCGAACGCGTTGCGGCAACGTCGCTCACCGCAACGCTGACCGTGATGCTGGCGCGGCGTTCGTCGTCCTTGCGTTTGGTCTTGTAGCGATCGAATGCGTAAGCGCGCAGGCGCACTCCCTGTGCCAGATCGGCCGAGCGCGCAGCGCTCATGGCACCGCCCGGCAGTTCGGCAAAAACGGTTGCGTCACCGGCATTCGACGGCAGCTTGCCCATGGCGATGCCGCCGAATTTGACGATGTCCTTGGGTTGCAGATCGCCGGCCTTGCCGACTCCGATCAGCAGCAGCCGCGAGACCTTCAGCCCCTGCGGCACGATCAGTTCCAGCACCGAGCCGCTTTTGCCGGTGAACCGCTCGGCTTTGGCCGCGCGGACGACGAGATCGCCGCTGGCCGACAGTGCCCGTTTGGTCGCCGGCCCGAATTTCAGGCCGTCGTCACAGAACACGACAAGAACACCCTTCTCCGGGACGGAGAGCGGGCCAAATCCGAGCTTGAGGGGGCTCGACATGGAAACCTCGGCCGGTTGATTGCTACGAGCGCCTCATATGCCGCGCGCGCGTGTGCAAAGCAAATATTGCGGCGCGAGAACACTCGATAGACTGAATAATCCGCACCGATTTGTCAGCCCGCGCCTTCTCGCGCCATCCACCGTTTGCTATCGATGAGGTTGATGACAAATTCGAGGGAGAACGCCGCTCCTATCTCGGCGGAAACAATCCGCGGCGGCCTTGAGCCTGCGGGTCGTCCCGACGGCGCACGCGTCCTTTACCTGCTCGGCTGCATTGCCTCCGTCTATGCGGCCTATTGGGCCGCGCAATGGGCCGTTACCAGCGCCGGCATCCCTATCGATCTTTCGGCGGGAAGCGGGATCGGCGAGGTCCTTTTCCTCGTTATCGTTTTGATCTGCGTCTACCTGTTTACGCGGCTGGTCTGGCGCCAGTCGGTCGCCGGATTTTTCCTCGGCTATCTGCGAGCCTGGCGAAAGACGCTTGGCGGCCTCGCGCTTTGCGCCTTGCTGACCTTCGCGATCGCGCTGCTCTGGTTCCTGCTGGTTTTCGGCGCCGGCGAAGCACGCTGGTCTTCCGCGGCGTGGGCGCAGGTGGACGGCCACACCTTGCTGGTCGTACTGCGCCGCGCGTTGGTCGCCATCGTGCTCGCTTCGACCGAAGAGATCGTATTTCGCGGCATCGAATTTAAGTATCTCATCGGTGCCGGTGGCAAGGCGGCGGTGCTGCGCGCCGCATTGTTGTCGTCCCTGATCTTTGCCCTCAGCCATCATTTTCAGGATCCGCAATTCTGGCTCGACATCGGCGCGTTTGGTCTGTTCGTCGGACTGTTCCTGATCGGGATTCTGCTGGCGCTCGTTTATTGGGCGACCAACTCGCTCGGTTGCGCGATCGGCGTGCATAGCGGACTGATCTGGATTGCGGTGCTGAGAAAAACCGAGATCCTGCAACTTGCGCCGTCGGGCTGGTCGGTGAGCAACGCTTTCGATCCGCGCGCGCAACCGGCTGTCTGGCTCTTGTTTCTTTTATTGACGGTCGTGTTCTGGGGTTTGCGGCGCCAACTGCACCGTGCATTCGCCGTCGAGAGCATCGATCCGGCAGATCCGGCCGCAACGCGGGACCGGCCGCCGTGGGAAAGCGCCCAACGCGAGGCGTTTTTTACGATCGGTGGCGTTGCCCTCTGCATCGCCTCGCTTTTCGCCGTGCAGATCCACATTGACCGGACGCAGCGAGAGAATTCCATCGCCGAATACCGAGCGGACGTGGCCTCTTTCGAGGACGCCTTGGCGCACGACGGCGATGTTGATGCGGCAGCGCGGCGCGCGAAATTCCGCCCCGCCTCCGACATTCGCGTTGCATTGACGGAATTCAAACGGCTCTCCGGCGATCGGGTTGAAATCGGCGGCTGGGCCGGCTCGCTCAAAGGCGACGGCACCCCATTGACCCTGCTTGTATTCGCCGGCCAAAAGAGCGTGTTGCAGGTTGAAACCGAGGGCACCGACTTGAACGCCGCCC
The DNA here is from genome assembly GCA_963738915.1 of uncultured Alphaproteobacteria bacterium. Classification (GTDB taxonomy): domain Bacteria; phylum Pseudomonadota; class Alphaproteobacteria; order Rhizobiales; family Xanthobacteraceae; genus Pseudolabrys. The sequence goes on along the minus strand of CAVTYO010000009.1, from coordinate 126,275 downwards.
GCACGCTAGAACTTACGGATACCGGCGCCAGCAACATCAAATTCGCCGGCACCTTTGCCTGCCAGATCGGCGAGCCTGTTCGTATCGTTGTGGCCACCAATCAGCGGACCTATCTGACGCAATTTCGCACCTGTCCCTAAACGGTCTCGGCCGGCTGAGGGCCGTCCCCGAAGCGCGCTCGGGCACCGGCAGGCTTTAGGATGACGGCATAGGCCTTTGGCATAGCCCTCTGGCCCATTCCATCTGTCCCGATTCGAGCCCGTTTTGAGCCCCGGCGGACCTTCCGGGGGCGAACGGATTTACCTTTTATTGTTCATATTCAATGGCTTTGCCTTCGGTCGGCCACTTTGTCCACGGATCAAGGTAAACGTAAGGTCGGGTGGGGCGTGGCAGTTGCTTCCTTTGTGCTCCGACTGGGGCAGATGGGGGTTGCGGCCGCGCATTCCGGTATTGGGGACGCGTCGCGGATGGGGTCGATCAACCGGTACATTTTCCGCACGACGTTTGCTGCCTTCGCCATCGTGCTGGTCAGCCTGACGGCGGTCATTTGGGTCACGCAGGCGCTCCGCGACATCGACATCATGACCAGCCAGGGCCAGAACCTTCTGGTCTTCGTCGGCATCACTGGGCTGATCGTTCCGCTGCTGATCCTAGTGATCGCGCCGATCGCGCTGCTGATCGCGGTCGCGCACGTGCTCAACAAGCTGTCGAACAACTCCGAAATCATCGTCATGAACTCGGCCGGCATTTCGCCGTGGGTGCTGCTGCGCGCCTTCATTCCGGTAACCATCGTAGTATCGCTGCTGGTGCTGGCGATCAGCGCCTATTTTGCGCCCAAGGGCCTGCGCATGCTGCGCGACTGGCTCACCGAAGTGCGCGCCAATGTTGTGAGCAACATCGTGCAGCCCGGGCGCTTCTCCACTATCGAAAACGGCGTCACCATCCGCATCCGCGAGCGGCACAACAACGGGCAATTACTCGGCATCTTCCTCGACGACCGGCGCAACCCGGCCGAGCGCGTCACCGTTCTCGCCGAAATCGGTGACCTGCTCGACAACGACCAGGGCACCTTCCTTATCCTGCAAAAAGGCATGGTGCAGCGGCAGCAGGCCAACGAACGCGATCCGGCAATTGTCGCATTCGACCGCTACGCCTTCGACCTGTCGCAATTCGCCGGCGGCCCGCAGGCGGTGAAATATTCGATCCGCGAGCGCTATCTATGGCAGCTTATGTCCCCCGGCGCAGACCCGCTCTACAAGGAACAGCCGGGGCAATTCCGCGCCGAACTGTTCGATCGCCTTATCGCGCCGTTCTATCCGCTCGCGTTTCTGGTGATCGCCTTCGCCTATCTGGGCACGCCGCGCACCAACCGGCAAAGCCGCACCCTGTCGCTTGCCGGGGCCATCGGCGGCGTCGCCTTGCTGCGGCTGATCGGCTTCGTCTCGACCGTATTCGGCGTGAATTTTCCCTGGATGGTCTGGCTGCAATTCGTGGCTTTGGCCGTCGTCTTCGCTTTAGGGCTCACCGTCATCCGTCGCGGCATCATCATCGAGCCGCCCGCCTTCATCGCCGAGTGGCTTGCCGCCGTCACCGAGCGTATCAGCCGCCGTTTCGCAACCTCGTGATCTGACATGACGATCTTTGCAGGAACACTGGCACGATATTTCGGCATGCGCTTTCTCGTCGCTGTGACATTGGTGTTTTTGGGATTTTTCGCCCTGATCGCTGTGCTTGACTACATCGAGCTGATGCGGCGAGCCGCCGATATCCCGAACGTGTCGGCGTTGCTGGTGGCGAAAACCTCATTTTATCGCATGCCGCAGGTGGCGGAGAGCTTCCTGCCGTTCTGCGTGCTGATTGCCGCCATGTCGTGTTATCTAAATTTGTCGCGGCGGCTTGAACTGGTCATTGCACGCAGCGCTGGCGTGTCGGCCTGGCAGTTTATAACTCCGGCTCTGCTTGTGGCGCTCATCATAGGTTCGCTTGCGACGGCGCTCTACAATCCGGCGGCGGCCATCCTGCGCGAGCAGTCGAAACGCCTCGAGGCCGAACTTTTCGGCCAGACCAAGGAGGGGTTTGGCGGCAGCGGCGGACCGTTCTGGGCGAGCCAGCGCGACGAAACCGGCTCGGCGATCATCAATGCCAAGTCGAGCCGCGACCAAGGCGCGGAACTCAGCGGCGTGACGGTTTTCACGTTTGACCATGAGGGCGCCTTCAAGCAGCGGATCGAGGCCCGCGCCGCCGTGTTGCATCCGGGCGTTTGGCATCTGCTGGACGCGCGCGTCGTCGAACTCGGCACGAAACCGGTCAACCAAGCAGTCTATCGCCTCAAGACCAGCCTGACGCCGGAACAGGCGCGGGAAAGTTTTGCCACGCCGGAAACCGTGCCGTTTTGGGAACTGCCAGCGTATATCACCATCGCTGAACACGCGGGACTTGTAGCCGCAGGCTATAGATTGCAGTTTCAGAAGCTTATCGCGCGGCCATTTTTGCTCGCCGCCATGGTTTTCCTTGCCGCAGCGGTCAGTCTACGGTTCTTCCGTTTCGGCGGCGTGCAAAAGATGATTTTAAGTGGCGTCGCCGCGGGGTTTTTGCTTTACGTTTTGTCCAAAGTAACCGAGGATTTGAGCAAGGCTGACCTGCTGCACCCAGTTGCCGCGGCGTGGCTTCCCGTGCTCGTCGGCGGCCTGACGGGCTTTATCGCGTTGTTGTACCAGGAGGACGGGTGATGGCGGGGCGTTGCGCTCGTCCACCAGCACGCCGGCGGCAAAGTGCCGCCCGTATTGTCACCGTCCTTGCGTTGCTCATCGGTGTGGGCGCGTTCGCCGGCGCGCCGCTGCTCGCCCAGGAATTGACGTTTCCGCAACGTCCGCAGCTGAAGAAATCCAAGGCGGCAATCGAACGCGAGAACGCCGCGCAGAAGCACATGCTCGTGCAGGCGAAAGAGATCAACTACGACTACGTCAATCATCGCGTCGCCGCCGTTGGCAATGTGCAGATTTATTACGGCGGTTCGACGCTTGAAGCCAACAAGGTGATCTACGACGAGCGCAGCAAGCGCTTGCACGCCGAGGGCAACGTTCGTCTCTCCGAAGCGGACGGCAAGACGACCTACGGCGATGTCATGGATCTGTCCGACGATTATCGCAACGGCTTCGTCGACTCGCTGCGCCTCGATGCACCGGATCAGACGCGAATGGCGGCGGCACGCGCCGAGCGCACAAGCGGCAACTACACGGTGTTCCACAGCGGCGTCTACACCGCGTGCGCGCCCTGCAAGGACGATCCGAAAAAGCCGCCGGAATGGCAGGTAAAGGCCGCACGCATCATCCACGATCAGGGCGAGAAGATGATCTACTTCGAGGACGCGAGCCTCGAATTCTTCGGGCACCCGATCGCATGGATGCCGTACTTCTCCGCACCCGATCCGACGGTCAAGCGCAAGACCGGCGTGCTCGTGCCCTCGATCGCCTCGAGCTCGGTTTACGGCCAGGCGGTCGAAGTTCCCTACTATTTTGCACTAGCTCCGGATTACGACGCCACCTTTGCGCCAATGATCACCACCAAGCAGGGGCCGCTGCTGCAGGGCGAATTCCGCCAGCGTTTGATCAACGGCGCCTATTCGATCCGCGGCGCCGGCATCTACCAGCTCGACAAGGGATACTTCACCAGCGTCACCGGAGAGAATGCGCCGGGCTACCGCGATTTCCGCGGCAGCATCGAAACCTCGGGCCAGTTTGCGCTGACCGACAAATGGGTCTGGGGCTGGGACGGTATAGCGCTGACCGACAAGACATTCCTGCAGGACTACAATCCGAACTTGTCGCGCTACACGACGACCGATCCGTTCCTGAACACCACCAGCGAAGGCACCTCACAACTCTATCTCACCGGTCAGGGCAATCGCAGCTATTTCGATGTCCGCAGTATCTACTACCTCGGTTTCTCCAACGCCGACGCTCAGGGGCAAATACCGGTCATTCACCCGGTGCTCGACTACACCTACACCTTCGACCATCCGGTGCTCGGTGGTGAACTCGGCTACGACGTCAACTTCACCAGCCTCACTCGCCAATCGGCGAATTTCGACGCCATCACGCAGACCGCGCTCAATAACGGCTCCTGCTTCACGACAGCAGCGCCAGGAACGCCGCTGCCAGCCAACTGCGTACTCCACGGTATTCCGGGCACCTACAGCCGTTTTTCTGCGGAGACCAAATGGCGCCGCAGTTTCACCGATTCCTTCGGCCAGGTATTCACGCCGTTCGCCTCCCTCCGCGCCGACGCCGGCTCGATGCAGATCCGCAACGATCCGGGCGTTTCCAACTTTATCGCCACCGGCGACACCGAACTCGTGCGCGCGATGCCGACGGTCGGCCTTGAATACCGTTATCCGTTCATCAGCGCAGAGTCGTGGGGTACGCAGACCGTCGAGCCGATCGCGCAGGTGATCGCGCGACCGAATGAGCCGCAGGTCGGCCGCTGGCCCAACGAAGACGCGCAAAGCTTTGTATTCGACGACAGTAATCTGTTCCGCGTCGACAAATTCTCCGGCTGGGACCGCGTCGAAGGCGGCGGCCGCGCCAATTATGGCATGCAGTACACCGCGCAATTCAACCAGGGCGGTTTCGTCAACGCGTTGTTCGGCCAGTCCTACAGCCTGTTCGGAACCAACTCATTCGCACAAGCCGACGTCGCCAATACCGGACTCGACAGCGGTCTCGATACCCGGCAGTCCGATTACGTGGCCCGGCTGTCGTTCCAACCCAACAAGACTTACACCTTCACCTCGCGCTTCCGTTTCGACCACGACACGTTCGCCGTGCAGCGGACCGAGCTGGAGGCAAACGCCACCTTCGACCGCTGGAATGTCGGTGTGCTGTATGGCGATTATGCAGCGCAGCCCCTGCTCGGGTTCCTCGATCGCCGCCAAGGCATCCTCGGCACCGGTTCGGTCAAACTCGACGCCAACTGGGTGCTGCTCGGCGCCGCCCGCTACGACATTAATGCCGAAAAATTCGATCAGACCCGCATCGGCCTTGGCTATATCGACGATTGCCTCATCTTGGCCGTGAATTACATTACAAGTTACAGCTACGGAAGCGGCGTCCCGGTGCTCGACCACACGATCATGCTCCAGCTCAGCTTGCGCACGCTGGGTGGAACGGCGGTCAGCCAAAGCGTCGGCTCGGTCGGGGGCCTGTGAGAACAGACTGCACCTGATCGGAAGATAATTTTGACCGTCAGGGCACGGACATTGCGATGTTGAAGTCGAAGACGATTGTAATTCTGCTGGCGGCGGCGACGGTAGTAGCCGCCTTGCTCGTGCCTTTGCGGCCTGCGAACGCCCAGGTCGTCGTCGTCGTCAATGGTCTACCGATCACCGAACTCGATATCGCGCAGCGCAGCAAGTTGATGGCATCGATGGAGCGAAAGCCGGTGCCTCGCCAGGAAGTCATCAACGCGCTGATCGACGATCGCATCAAGATCGCCAAGGCCAAGTTTTACGGATTCGAAATCCCCGAATCCGACGTCGATACCGCCTTCGAAAACATGGCAAAGCGTCAAGGGGCCTCGGTGGCACAATTCGGCCAGGTACTCGACCGTGCCGGCATCAGCGTCAGTGGTTTTAAGTCGCGCCTTAAGGCTGAATTGACCTGGCAGCAGCTGATACGGGGCAAGTTCAGCTCATCGCTCCAGGTTGGTGAAACCGACGTCGCGTTGGCGCTACGCTCGCGCGGCGAGGACACCAAGGACGATGTCGGCTTCGTCTATACGCTCTATCCGGTAATGGTCATCGTGCCCAGCGGATCGAGTGAAACAGTCATCGATGCCAAGCGTCGCGAGGCGGACAACCTGCGCAACAGGTTCGCCTCTTGTGACGAAGGCTTGAAGCTCGCCCGCGCAGTGCGTGACATCGCTGTGCGTGAGCCGATCACCCGCAGTTCCGCGGACCTGTCGCCACAATTGCGCACGCTGCTCGGCAGCATGGAGATCGGCCGGCTGACGACGCCGGACGTCACGCCGCAGGGCCTGCAGATGTTCGCGCTCTGCGACAAAAAGCAGAGCAATACCGACTCTCCCGCGAAGAAAGAAATGCGCGACCAGATTTTTTCCAAGCGGTTCGAGGCGGAGTCGAAGAAATACCTTGAAGAATTGCGCAAGCAGGCGATGATTGAATACAAATGAGCGCGGGCGGCGGGCGACCTTTGGCGTTGACGCTGGGCGAGCCGGCGGGCATCGGTCCCGACGTGACCCTGGCCATCTGGCAGCGCCGCGCGACGCTTGACCTGCCGCCGTTTTATCTGATCGCGGAGCCGGATTTTCTTCGCCAGCGCGCGGCGCTGCTCAAACTCGACGTGCCAATCGCGGCAATCGCGCCGCATGAGGCCGCCGCCACATTCACACGGGCACTGCCGGTCGTGCCACTCGACCTTTCGATCACCGTCACGCCCGGAAAGCCGGATGCCAGCAGCGCCCCCGCGGCAATCGCCTCGATCCGGCGCGCGGTCGAAGACGTGCTTGCGGATCACGCGGTGGCGATCGTCACCAATCCGGTGGCCAAGAACGTGCTGTATCGTTCGGGCTTTGCCGAACCCGGTCACACCGAATTTCTTGGACGCCTCGCCGCAGAGGCGACGGGGAAAACGGTACATCCGGTGATGATGCTATGGTCACGCGAGCTCGCTGTGGTGCCGGTGACCATCCATTTGCCGCTGCGCGAGGTGGCTAAGGCAATCACCACTGACCTGATCGTCGAAACCGGCCGCATCGTGGCACGCGATCTTGCCGCGCGGTTTGCCATCCGGCGGCCGCGATTGGCGGTTGCCGGCCTCAACCCACATGCCGGCGAGGAAGGCGCCATGGGCGAGGAAGACGCAGCGATCGTCGCGCCGGCGGTCAGGCAGTTGAGGGCCGAAAGAATTGACGCTCATGGGCCGCTACCGGCCGACACGCTGTTTAACGAAAGCGCACGCGCAACCTACGATGTTGCGTTGTGCATGTATCACGATCAGGCACTGATCCCGATCAAGACGCTTGCCTTCGACCACGCCGTCAACGTGACGCTCGGGCTGCCTTTCGTGCGTACATCGCCCGACCACGGCACGGCCTTCGATATCGCCGGCAGCGGCCGCGCCGACCCATCGAGCCTGATTGCTGCGCTCACCCTTGCCGCGCGCCTTGCCGCCAACGTCCCGGCGCCCGCCGCGGCGAAGTAAGCGCATGACTTCGAAATCAAGATAATGGCGCAGATCGACGATCTGCCGCCGTTGCGCGATGTCATCCGCCGCTTTGATCTTCGCGCCAAAAAATCGCTGGGGCAGAATTTTCTGCTCGACCTCAATCTCACCGCCCGCATCGCCCGCGCCGCCGAACCGGTTGCCGACGCAGTGATCGTCGAAATCGGCCCCGGGCCGGGCGGGTTGACGCGCGCGCTTCTGGCGCAATCTCCGGACGGACTCGGTGCCAAACGCGTCATTACCGTCGAGCGTGACGAGCGTGCCATCGCCGCGCTGCAGGAGATCGCTGCACACTATCCGGGACGACTGGAGATTGTGGCCGGCGACGCGCTGCGTTTTGATCCACGCCCCGTCTTGGGCGGCGCGCGCGCCAAAATCGTCGCCAACCTGCCCTACAATATCGCGACGGCGCTTTTGGTCGACTGGTTGACCGTCGAGCCCTGGCCGCCCTGGTATGACATGATGGTGCTGATGTTCCAGCGCGAAGTCGCCGCGCGCATCGTAGCCACACCAGGGAATAAAAATTATGGCCGGCTTTCGGTGCTCGCCGGCTGGCGCACGCAGGCAAAGATCCTGTTTGACGTCGCACCCTCGGCCTTCGTGCCCCAGCCGAAAGTGACCTCCTCGGTCGTGCGCCTTGTTCCGCGCACACCGTTGCCCTGCAATTCACGGGCGTTGCAACGGGTGACCGAGGCGGCCTTCGGCCAACGCCGCAAGATGCTGCGGCAAAGCCTCAAATCGCTCGGCGTCGACGCCCTGTCACTGCTCGCCGCCGCTGGCATTGAGCCGACGGCACGGGCCGAGGACATCCCGGTCGAGGGCTTTGTGGCGCTGGCGGGTATTTTTACCGAGCAGATGCGCGACGGCACATAGGCTTGCGGCGCGCTGCGCCTAGTGCGGCTTTAGCTTCTTGAGGTCTTCCAGCAGCCGGCCGGCGAACGGTTCGAGATCGAGCATCTTCACACGCTTGAGCCGCTCGGCGGTGAGAATTGCACGGACCCGATCGAAACTCTTGTTGAGATCCCGGTTGACCAGGATGTAATCGTATTCGCGCCAGTGTGAGATTTCCTCTATGGCGTTCTTCAAACGCTGCGAGATGATGGTGGCGCTGTCCTCGGCGCGCCGTTCCAGCCGTGCCTTGAGTTCGTCGGCCGACGGCGGCAGCACGAACACCGTGACCACATCGTCGCGCATCTTCTCAAGCAGCTGTCGGGTGCCCTGCCAGTCGATGTCGAACAGCACGTCGCGGCCCTCGGCAAGCGCCTTCTCAACCGGCTCGCGCGGCGTGCCGTAGTAGTTGCCGTGCACTTCGGCCCATTCCAGCAGTTCGCCGGAGTCGCGCATACTCTCGAAACGGCGCTGGCTGACGAAATGATAATGGGCGCCGTCGATCTCACTTGCGCGGCGTGTCCGTGTCGTCGCCGAAACAGACAACTCGAGCTTGCCGGGATCGTCGATGTTTTCCTGCTCCAGCAGATTGCGCGACAGCGTCGTCTTGCCGGCACCGGAGGGTGACGACAGCACCAGCATGATGCCGCGGCGGCTGATGTCGTGGTCCTGGTTGATGGGAGCGGCCGGGCTCATTCGAGGTTCTGTACCTGCTCGCGGAATTGCTCGACCACGCTTTTGAGTTCCAGTCCGACGGTGGTGAGGTCGGCGTCGTTGGCCTTGGCGGTGAGGGTATTCGATTCGCGGTTGAGCTCCTGCGCCAGGAAATCGAGGCGGCGGCCGACCGCGCCGCCATCGGCGAGAAGCTTTTGCGCCTGCGCGACATGGGAGACGAGGCGATCGAGTTCCTCGCGGATATCAGCCTTGGTGGCGATCAGGATCGCCTCCTGGTGCAGCCGGTCGCTGTCGAAGCGCTCGGAGGCCGACAGCAAGTTCGCCACCTGCTCGGCAAGCCGCGCCTTGATCGCCGCCGGCTTGCGCCCGGGAGCGGCTTCTGCGCGCGCGGTCAGCGCGGAGATGTCGGAAAGGCGGGCGGCGAGCAATTTGGCGAGCGTTGCGCCTTCGGCGCGGCGCATGGCAACCAGATCGGCAAGCGCTGTCTCGAAGCCGGCGGCGATTGCGCTTTCCGCGGCGCGGCGCTCGCTTTCGCTCTCGTCGGCGTCGGTCACCTCGATCACGCCCTTGAGCGCAAGAATGCCGTCGAGCCCCGGCGGCGCGGCGTCGATCTTGCCGCTCAGGCTCTTGAGCGTCGCCAGCACCGCGGCAAGCACAGGTTCATTCACCTTCACCACCGGCGTCACGCCTTTGCGGTCGACGGTCAGGTTGGCATAGACGGTACCGCGAGAAAGCCTATCGGATACGCGGCTGCGAGCCGGCCCTTCGATCGCGTCCCAGCCCAGCGGCAGCCGCAACCGCAAATCGAGCCCTTTGGCGTTGACCGATTTGATTTCCCAGGCCCAGGCATAGGCGCCGGTGACGCCGTGGCTGCGAGCAAATCCGGTCATGCTCAACAAGGCCATCGGGTTTGCGTCTCTGCTTTGATCGGCGAAGGTTGCGCGACCTTAGCGGCGCGCCTCGGCGCTCACAAGGGAGCGATGGCGCGATCGGCGATCAGCGCGCCGGCTGTTGCTTGGCGGCGTCGGTCGCGGGGTCGGCTGGCTGTGCCGCATCGGAACGCTCAAGCGCCCGCAGCCTCGCCACGTTTTTCTGGTGTTGGTCGTAGGTTTCCGCGAAGAGGTGACCGCCGGTGCCGTCGGCAACGAAATAGAGGTCTTTGGTCCGCGCCGGATTGGCGGCAGCTTCGAGCGAGGCCTTGCCCGGATTTGCGATCGGGCCCGGCGGCAGTCCATCGATCACGTAAGTGTTGTACGGCGTTTTCTGTTCGATCTCGCTCTTCATGATCGGGCGCCCGAGCGTGCCCTTGCCGCCGACCAGGCCGTAAATGATGGTCGGATCGGATTGCAGGCGCATCTTGTTCTTGAGCCGGTTGATGAAGACGGAAGCGACCCGCGAACGCTCATCCGGCCGGCCGGTCTCCTTCTCGACAATCGAAGCGAGCGTGACCAGTTGCTCCGGCGTCTTCACCGGCAGATCGGGCGTGCGATGCTCCCACGTCTCCTGCAGCACGCGTTGATCCTCGCGCTGCATGCGCTGAAGGATCTGCTCGCGCGTCATGCCGCGGGTGAACCGGTAGGTCTCCGGCAGCAGCGTGCCCTCGTGCGGGATGTCCTTGATCTGACCTTCGAGCACGTTGTTTTCCAAAAGACGGGCGACGATTTGCTCGGAGGTCAGCCCCTCTGCGACGGTGAAGGAATGCTGCACCACGCGACCGTCAATGAGCGTGTCGACGACGTCGGCAAGGCTTGCGTGCTGGGCAAACTGGTATTCGCCATGCTTGAGGCCGCCGCGCGCATTCATCACCAGCACGCCGCTCATGAACACCCAAGGTTGATCGATGACGCCGTCGCGCTCGAGCAATGCGGAAATGTCCCGAATGCCCAGGCCCCGGGGAATATTGACGACCTTGTCCTCGGCGAGCGGCCCCGGCGCATCGAAACGCTGCTTGCCGAAATAGACGGCGGTACCGCAGCCAACCGCGAGCAGCACCAGCAACGTGAACACCGCGTTGCCGGCAATCACTAGCGGATGGCGCACGCGGCGCGAACGCGCCGGCGCCGGGACGCGCTGCGGCGCGAGCGCCTCGCGCGGGCTGCGCGGGGTAAGCGGCGGCCGGGGCGGATCTGCGCGCTGATCGGCCTGGGGCGGCGTCGGCGCGGCCGTGGCGCGCGCCAGCGTACCGGGATTTTGGCCATTGCCGTTTTGCGGTGGAGTGGAACTCAAAACGCGCCTTCCCGCTGCCTACTCTGCCGGCGTGCGTCGCCGCAGCCGAGGCGATTCGATCAAAAACATTAGCGACCTTGGCAGGTTAGAATCAATTATGGCGAAAGCGAGGGTCGCGGGCTAATCGACGTAGCGGCGGAAGATCAGCGAGGCGTTTGTACCGCCAAAGCCGAAGGAATTCGACAATGCCGTGTCAATGTCGCGTTTACGCGCCACGTGCGGAACCAGATCGATCGGAGTTTCGACCGATGGGTTGTCGAGATTGATGGTCGGCGGCGCGACCCCATCGCGAATGGCGAGGACGCAGAAGATTGCTTCCACGGCGCCGGCCGCGCCCAGCAGATGGCCGACGCAAGACTTGGTCGAAGACATGGAAATATGTCCGGCGGCGTTGCCGATCAGCCGCTGCACCGCGTCGAGCTCGATCTCGTCGCCAAGCGGCGTCGAGGTGCCGTGCGCGTTGATGTAGTCGATGTCGCCGGCGGAAATCCCGGCGCGCTTGAGCGCCATCGTCATGCAGCGGAATGCACCGTCGCCATCCGGGGCCGGCGCGGTGATGTGATAGGCATCGCCGGAAAGCCCATAGCCTACGAGTTCGGCATAGATTTTTGCACCGCGCGCCTTGGCGTGTTCGAGTTCTTCCAGCACCACGCAACCCGCGCCCTCGCCCATGACGAAACCGTCGCGGTCCTTGTCATAGGGACGGGAGGCGCGCTCGGGTCGGTCGTTGAAATTCGTCGAGAGCGCGCGCAGCGCGGCAAAACCGGCGAGCGCAATGCGATTGACCGGCGATTCCGTTCCACCCGCCACCATTACTTCGGCATCGCCCAGCGCAATCATCCGTGCCGCATCGCCGATGGCATGGGCGCCGGTCGAACAGGCGGTGACCACGGCGTGGTTGGGGCCCTTGAGGCCGAACTCGATGGAGACGAAGCCGGAAGCGAGATTGATGATGCTTCCCGGCACGAAGAACGGCGTCACCCGGCGCGGGCCCTTTTCGCGCAGCGTGATCGACGTGTCGGCGATGCGCTCGATGCCGCCGATGCCGGAGCCGATCAAAACGCCGGTCCTGGTTTGATCCTCGTAGCTTTGCGGCCTCCAGCCTGCGTCGTCGAGCGCCTGGCGCGCCGCGCACATGCCGAAAATGATGAATTCGTCGACCTTACGCTGATCTTTCTGCTCCATCCACTGATCGGCATTATAGGTGCCGTTGGAGCCATCGCCACGCGGAATGCTGCAGGCGATCTGGCAGGAAATGTCGGAGACGTCGAACGTGTCGATCCGCTTTGCGCCGCTCTCACCCTTGAGCAAACGTTTCCAGGTGTGCTCGGCGCCGCACCCGAGCGGCGTCAGCATTCCCATGCCGGTGATCACCACACGTCTCATTCACGCGCTCCGACAGGCAAATCAGACGCATCTACGCCCGCACCGCCGGGCATAGCTCTCAACGTCGACAAATTGAGAATCCCGACAGCAGTCGCGGCGCGGCTGCTCAGCTCTTCGCGTTCTTTTCCAGAAACTTGACCGCATCGCCAACGGTAAGAATGGTTTCGGCCGCGTCGTCAGGAATTTCGCAGCCGAATTCCTCTTCGAAAGCCATCACGAGTTCGACAGTGTCGAGACTGTCGGCGCCAAGATCGTCGATGAAACTGGCTTGGTCGGTCACCTTTTCGGGCTCGACGCCCAGGTGCTCAACGACGATCTTTTTCACCCGCTCGCCAATATCGCTCATCGTTCCGACCTCGTGCGTTTTAGGTTTTGGGCTTTGACCTGGACAGTGATCGCAGCCATCACGGTTAAGGCCTCGTCGTGGTTGACGGTGGCAAGACGAAATCCAATCGCGGCGCAATCTTCGTTGCGGTCTTCCGCTATCGGCCGCCCCAGCCGGGCCGAAGCTCGGTTACCATACTTCAATTCGGTTGACTAGCATGGACAGGCTAGCTGGGCCAACCTTGGAAAGCCAAGCATTTCCGGCGCTCCCGGCACTAGAACATCGCCATGCCGCCATTGACGTGCAGCGTCTGCCCGGTCACGTAGGCGGCCTCGTCGGATGCAAGATAGACCGCCGCCGCCGCGACATCGGCCGCGGTTCCCATTTTCCCCGCCGGCACGCGGGCGAGGATCGCCTCGCGCTGCTTGTCGTTGAGCTTGTCGGTCATCGGCGACGTAATGAAGCCGGGGGCGATACAATTGGCGGTGACGTTGCGCTTGGCGTATTCGGCTGCCACCGATTTCATCATCCCGATTATTCCCGCCTTCGAGGCCGTATAATTAACCTGCCCCGGATTGCCGGTGACGCCGACCACGGAGGTAATGCCGATAATGCGGCCGAAACGGCGGCGCATCATGCGTGCGACGGCCGCGCGGGTAAGATGAAACGTCGCCGTTAGATTGACGGCTATGACTTGGTCCCAGTCCTCGTCCTTGAGTTGCACCAGCAAATTGTCCCTGGTGACACCCGCATTGGCCACAAGAATGTCGAGCTTCTGCATTTTCTCTTCGGCGCTTGGGACCAGTGCCTCGACCGCATCCTTGTCGGCAAGATCGCAGGGCAGCACGTGCACGCGCTCTTTGAGTTCGCCGGCCAGCGCATCGAGCACCTCGCGCCGCGTGCCCGAGATTGCAACCGTCGCGCCTTGGGCATGCATCGCGCGTGCGATCCCCGCGCCGAGACCGCCGCTCGCGCCGGTCACCAGTGCCGTTTTGCCCGTCAGGTCGAACATGCCACTCCCCCCTTGCGTTCCTTCACGCCCGTGCGGTCTTAAATGCCGCGACGTCCTCGGGCGTGCCGATAGCGCTTGCGGCTGCCCCCTCGGCGATACGCTTGATGAGACCGCTCAAGACCTTACCGGCCCCGACTTCATAGAATGCTTGCACGCCGGCGTCGCTCATGAAAGCGACCGATTCGCGCCAACGCACCGTCCCGGTCACCTGCGCGACCAGCGCGCGCGCAATCTCGGCGGGTTCGCGGATTGGCTTGGCCAGCACGTTGGCGACGAGCGGCGCCGAAGGCGATCGAATGTCGACGTTTGCCAGCGCCTCCGCCATCACCGCGGCGGCAGGCTGCATCAGCGCGCAGTGGAAGGGCGCGGAGACCGGCAGTAGCATCGCGCGCTTGGCGCCCTTGGCTTTGGCAATCTCGACCGCACGTTCGACTGCGGCCTTGTTGCCGGACACGACCACCTGCCCAGCACCGTTGTCGTTTGCCGCCTGGCAGACCTCGCCTTGGGCGGCCTCGGCTGCAACCGCGGAAGCCACTTCGAAATCAAGCCCAAGCAGCGCCGCCATGGCGCCGACTCCGACCGGCACAGCCTTCTGCATGGCAAGGCCGCGCGTGCGCAAGAGCCGCGCCGTATCGGCAAGAGTGAGCGCGCCGCTTGCGGCCAGCGCGGAATATTCGCCGAGCGAATGTCCGGCAACAAATTTCGCGTCGCGCGCAAGGTCGAGACCGACTTCGCTTTCCAGCACGCGCGTCGCGGCGAGCGACACCGCCATCAGCGCCGGCTGTGCATTCTCGGTGAGCGTGAGCGTTTCCGCGGGTCCTTCGAAGATGATACCGCTCAACTTGGCGCCGAGCGCTGAATCGACTTCATCGAATACGGCGCGCGCCGCCGCGAAATTCGCGGCGAGGGCTTTGCCCATTCCCACCGTCTGGCTCCCCTGCCCCGGAAACACGAAGGCGATTGCCATGGCCGGCGTTAACCTTTGCTTTTTTCATCAAAATCGAGCCGAGAAACACCGGCAATTGCGCCTCCTGTCAAGTTGCACGGCACCGGTAACCAAGCGCAAAGACTCTCGGACTAGTGTTTGCGGCGCAATAGGCGAAAGGTTCGCGTATGATCGGCGTGGTGAGCGAGGAAGACCTTGCGCGTGCTCGCACCGATACCGCGTTTCGTCAGCGGCTGATGGCCGAGAGCCTGGACCGTTTGTTGGCGCTCCTCAATCAGATGCGGCGGGACACCGACGATAATCCCGGTCGGGCGCGTCAGATCCGCGAGGGCGTCGATCTTGCCGTCAAACTCGCCGATCGGCTGCAAATCGAGAATAATTCGGGGCCCCGCGCAGCCTAAATCCTTGCGTTGAAGCTTGCCTTTTCTGCCTTAATCCGCATATAACGCCGGCGCTCCGTCGGTCCTGGTTGGGGGCTGAACGGACGGCCGCATTTCCCGCAAAAAGGAAACTCGGCAGGACCGGTTGGTCCGTCGTCCGGTGTTCCCGCCTTCTGAGCATTCGAGCCTTTCCCCGAAGGGCTCGAGGGGCTTTGCGCCGGGACCGAGGGAAGGAACGAAACTTAAGGGAAAGGCACTTCATGCCGCTTTACGAACACGTTTATCTCGCGCGCCAGGACCTGAGTCCGCAACAGGTCGAAGAGTTGACCGCGCAGCTTTCAGCCGTCATCACCCAAATGGGCGGCAAGATCGCAAAGACCGAATACTGGGGTGTCAAGTCGCTCAACTACCGCATCCGCAAAAATCGCAAGGCGCACATGACGCTGCTCAACGTCGAGGCGGCGCCAGCGGCGCTCAACGAAGTCGAGCGGCAGGAGCGCATCAACGAAGACGTGCTGCGCTATCTCACCATTCGCGTCGAGACGCTCGAAGAGGGCCCCTCGGCGATGATGCGCAAGTCCGACCGTGACGATCGCGGTGACCGTGGCGACCGCGGTGACCGGGGTGGACGCGGCAGCTTTCGCGATCGCCCGCGCCGCGATGATGCGCCGGCTGACGAAGCCGAAGCCGCAAGCGTGGAGGAATAGATCATGGCTTTCGCAGCCCAAGGCGGCGCCCGCCGGCCCTTTTTTCGCCGCCGCAAGACCTGCCCGTTTTCCGGCGCCAACGCCCCGGCAATCGACTACAAGGACGTCAAGCTTCTTCAACGCTACGTATCGGAACGCGGCAAAATCGTGCCGAGCCGCATCACAGCGGTATCCGCCAAAAAGCAGCGCGAATTGGCGCAAGCAATCAAACGCGCGCGTTTTCTCGGCCTGCTGCCTTACGTGATAAAGTAAGGCGGAAAATAACGAGGTCTGCGGGGAAGCTCGCGGACCGATGGTTGGGACGGAATAGTCCGTCTCTAACCGCTCAACGGAGCGGGACAGCTCGTGATGATGCAGATCGGATTGATAGGGATTGGTGCTGGCGTCGCGGCGGCGTTGCTGTTCGCTTCGGTTGCCTCCGGCACGTTGCTTTCGATCCCGCTGTTCTACCTGGCGCCGCTGCCGATCCTGATCGCCGCACTCGGCTGGAGCCACTGGGCGGCACTGCTTGCGGCTGCTGCCGGCGCCATCGGCCTTGCGGCGGTATTCGGCGCGGTGTTCTTTTTCGCCTTTCTTGCCGGTGCGGGTGTTCCAGCGTGGTGGCTTGGCTATCTCGCCATGCTTGCGCGACCGACGGCAGCGGGCGGCGCCGGCGCCGGGCTTGACTGGTATCCATCGGGACGACTGGTCATCTGGGCCGCCGTTCTCGCCGCGCTCACGGTGACGGTCGCCATCCCCAATTTCGGCAGCGACGCCGAAACATTCCGTTCGACTTTGCACGACGCGCTCATGAGTCTGCTGCACGCGGAACCCGGCGCTGACGGGACAGGCTCGGTGCCCGGCGTCAAAAATCTCGACCGCTTCGTCAATTTCCTCGTGGCCGCGGTGCCGCCGGCCGCCGCTGTCGTCGCCACCATCACCAGCCTGATCAATCTGTGGCTCGCCGCTCGCGTGGTAAAGGTTTCCGGATTGCTGAAGCGGCCGTGGCCGCAACTTTCGGACATGACCTTTCCCAAATCGATCGCCGCCGCGCTTGCCGCTGCCATAGCCTTGAGTTTCACCGGCGGGATTATCGCAATCGCCGCCGACGTCTTTGCGGCGAGCCTGCTGATGGCTTACGCCGTGCTTGGCCTTGCAGTGCTGCACGCGATAACCCGGAGGACGAATAGCCGCGCCTTCCTACTCGGCGGCATTTACGCCGCGATCATCGTTTTCGGCTGGCCGGTGCTGGTGCTTTGTGTACTCGGCCTCATCGAGACCGCATTCGACCTGCGTGCGCGCGTAACCCAGCGCCGTGGGCCGCCCGCCGCACGCCCCTGACGATGGAAAACGAATCCGAAATTTCACCGGTCAAACGCAATCAGACAACGGAGAGACGACAATGGATGTGATTTTGCTCGAACGTATCGGCAAGCTCGGTCAAATGGGCGATGTGGTGCGCGTCAAGGACGGCTTTGCCCGCAACTTCCTGTTGCCGCGCGGCAAGGCGCTGCGTGCCACCGCCGAAAACAAATCGCGCTTCGAAGGAATGAAGGCCGAGTTGCAAGCGCGCAATCTGGAAATGAAGACCGGCGCCGAAAAGGTCGCCACCAAACTCAACGGCAAGACCGTCACCGTGCTGCGCCAGGCCTCCGAAAGCGGCCAGCTGTACGGCTCGGTATCGACACGCGATATTGCCTCTCTACTCAATAGCGACGAGGCCGAGGTCGCACGCACGCATGTCGTGCTCAATGCACCGATCAAGGCCATCGGCCAGTACAAGGTTCCGCTGGCGCTGCATCCTGAAGTAGAGACGACCGTCACTGTCATCGTCGCCCGCAGCGCCGACGAAGCCGAACGTATCGGGCGCGGTGAGGACGTTACCGTGCGCCGCACCGACGCAGAAGAAGAAGCAGCTGTTGCCGCCGCAGCTGCCGCAGCGCTGTTCGATCCCGAAGCACAAGCCATACGCGAGCGCGAAGAGGGTGAGGCCGAAGCCGAGAAAGCGGCTGCGCCCGCGGTCGGGGATGCGGAAGCCAAGCCGGCGAAGGCGGCGAGGAAGAGAAAAGACGAGGCCTGAGCGCCTAGTCCGATTTCTTTTCCGGCTGCTCGTCCTTTGCCGCCGGCTTTGCGGTATCCGCTTTCGGTTCAGCCGGCTTTGACTCGGTCGCCTTCGGCTCGGCGGCCTTGGCGTCGCTAGCCTTGGCGCGGCCTTTGGACTCGCTTGGCTTGGCCTCACCTGGCTTGGCCTCGCCAGGCTTGCCGTCTGAGGGCTTTGCCTCGCCGGATTTTGGCGCTGATGCTTTCGGCTCGCCGGATTTGATCTGTTCGGGCTTGGTCTCCCCCGGCTTGGCCTCACCCGGTTTGCCCTTGTCGTCGCCCTTTGCCGTGCGCTTTATCTGCGGTTTCTTGGCGGCCGGCGGCGGCCCCGTGTCAACCGCTTGAACGTATGCGGCAATCGCTGCAGCCGCCTCGCGGCTGGCGGTGTAATGCTCGCGCAGAAAGCCGGCCAGGCCGAAGACGCCGCCGCCCTTGGCCAGGCCCTGCGGCGTCTTGTGGCAAATGGCGCAATCTGCGGCGTAAAGCTGGGCCGGGGTCTTGCCGGCGTCGAAGTTATCCTGCGCTCGCACCGGGACCGCGCCAGCGGCAACCGCAATGCCCCCGGCGACCAGGATGCCGCAATAAATTCGGATCATTTAACGTCAACCTCGTGGCCTGTTCGTGCACCCGCACTATGTACGATTGCAGACCGATCGCACCGCATTGTCGCGGGATTGTGACCCCGATCCAAATCGCGACCGGCGCGCTGTAGCATTGCCCGGTCGCTGGAAATTTGATTAAATACCTACGTCCGCAATAAGCCACAGGGTCAAGTTAGTCATTTGTGGGGGTGGCCGATGGACTGGCTGCTTCGGTTTCTGCTCAAGACATTTGTCCGCCGAGGGACGTTTCGTGTAACCACCTCGAGCGGGGCCAGTTTCACCTTTGGCGACGGCACGGGAAAGCCGGTGGCGGTGCGCTTTGCGACCCGCGCGGCCGAGCGCGGCATCCTCCTCGATCCGGAATTGAAATTCGGCGAAGCCTACATGGATGGCTCGTTCGTGGTCGAAGAAGGCTCGATCGCCGACGTGCTCGCGATTGCGCTGGGGCAGCATTCCGACATCCCGCACTGGGCGCGACCGCAATGGCTTTTGCGCTATCTTAACCGCCGCCTGCAGCAGTTTAATCCTCGTAGACGTGCGCGTAAGAACGTTGCTCACCACTACGATCTCGATGGTCGGCTATATTCGCTGTTCCTCGACGCCGACCGCCAATACAGCTGCGGCTATTTCGAAAGCCCCGATCAGTCGCTGGACGACGCCCAGCTTGCCAAAAAGCGGCATCTTGCCGCCAAACTGCTGCTCGCACAGGGCAAATCAGGCAAAGCCTTGCACGTCCTCGACATCGGCTGCGGCTGGGGCGGCCTCGGGCTTTACCTCGCGGAAGTCGCCGGCGCCGACGTCACCGGCATTACCCTGTCGCAGGAACAGCACAATGTCGCCAATGAGCGCGCGGCGGAAAAAGGGCTGATCGGCA
Organism: uncultured Alphaproteobacteria bacterium; assembly: GCA_963738915.1. Taxonomy (GTDB): domain Bacteria; phylum Pseudomonadota; class Alphaproteobacteria; order Rhizobiales; family Xanthobacteraceae; genus Pseudolabrys. The sequence continues at coordinate 106,934 of CAVTYO010000009.1, read as the reverse complement.
AGGCGCAGTTTGAGCTGCGCGACTACCGCGATACCGAGGGGCCCTTCGACCGCATCGTATCGGTCGGCATGTTCGAGCATGTCGGCGTCAATCATTACGACACATTTTTCCGCAAGAGCGCGCAGCTACTGGCCGACGACGGCGTCATGGTGCTGCATTCGATCGGCCGCTCCGAAGGCCCCAACGTCACCAACCCATGGATCGCCAAATATATCTTCCCCGGCGGCTATATCCCGTCGCTGTCGGAGGTGCTGCCGCGGATCGAGAACTCAGGGCTGCTGGTGACCGATATCGAGATCCTGCGCCTGCACTATGCGGAGACGCTTAAAGCCTGGCGCGAACGCTTCATCGCCCACCGCGCCGAGGTCGAGCGCATCTATGACCAACGATTTGAGCGCATGTGGGAATTTTACCTTGCCGCGTCGGAAATGTCGTTCCGCGAACAGGACATGATGGTGTTCCAGATCCAGCTCGCCAAGCGGCAGGGCGTGGTGCCGATGACGCGCGACTACATTGCGCGCGAGGAGCAGCGCCTGCGCTCGACCGAGGGCAGGCAGCGGCAGCCGCTGCGCCTCGCCGGCGAGTAGCGCGTCGAAACCATCGCGCGGGCGGCGCAAGGGTCAAGACAAATCCGGCATTTCCGCCGCCAAATCGCCCGATGTGATTTAATGTGGATTGCGTGCGCAAAGGCGCGTTTCGCACCGGTGGCGGAAATGCGCGTGCTATGCCACAATTTCAAGGTAAGCACCGGCATCCATGGCACCGCTTGATTCGGCCGCTCGCAAAGTCGACGACCCAACCCCACTCTATCGTTCTGCGCCGCACAATATCGAAGCGGAACAGGCGCTATTGGGGGCCGTGCTGGTCAACAACGAGGCGCTTTACCGGGTTTCCGATTTCCTCAATCCGGAGCACTTCTTCGAGCCGATCCACCAGAAAATCTATCAGCTTGCGCGTGACTTGATCCGCGCCGGCAAGATCGCAACGCCGATAACGCTGAAGACTTTCCTTGATGCCAATGTCGACATCGGCGGCATGACGCTTGGCCAATATCTCGCCCGGCTCGCCGCCGAAGCCACCACCATCATAAATGCCGAGGACTACGGCCACACCATCTATGACCTGCATATCCGCCGCTCGCTGATCCTGGTCGGCGAGGACATGGTCAATGTCGCCTACGATGCGCCGGTCGACTTCTCCCCGCGCAACCAGATCGAGGACGCCGAACGCAGGCTGTACGAACTGGCTGAAAGCGGCCGCTACGACGGCGGCTTCCAGCTTTTCTCGCATTCGCTGACCACCGCGATCGACATGGCGGCGCACGCCTTCCAGCGCGATGGAAAGCTCTCCGGCATGGCCACCGGACTGGACGATCTCGACCGTATGATGGGCGGCTTGCAGCCGTCCGACCTGATCATCCTCGCCGGGCGGCCCGGCATGGGCAAAAGCGCGCTGGCCACCAACATCGGCTACAACGTCGCCAAGGCCTGGCTCGGCGAAGTTCGGCCCGACGGCCACACCGTCACAACCAATGGCGGCATCGTCGGCTTCTTCTCGCTCGAAATGTCGGCCGAGCAGCTTGCCACCCGTATTATCGCCGAGCAGACCGGCATTCCCTCGAACCAGATCCGGCGCGGCGCGATCAGCGAAGCCGATTTCGAGCGCATCAAGGATCACTCGATCGAATTGCAGAACCTCAAGTTCTACGTCGATGAAACCGGCGGCCTGTCGGTCGCCCAGCTCGCGGCGCGCGCGCGCCGGCTCAAGCGCCAGCGCGGACTCGATCTGCTGATCGTCGACTATCTGCAATTGCTGCAAGGCTCGACGCGGCGCTCGGCGGAAAATCGTGTGCAGGAGATCACCGAGATCACCACCAAGCTCAAAGCACTGGCCAAAGAACTCAACGTGCCGATCCTGGCGCTGTCGCAACTCTCGCGCCAGGTCGAAAGCCGCGACGACAAGCGCCCGCAGCTTTCGGATTTGCGTGAGTCAGGCTCGATCGAGCAAGACGCCGACGTGGTGCTATTCGTGTTCCGCGAGGAATACTACCACAAGATGCGCAAGCCTCTGGAATCCGACCGCGAGAAGTTCGCGCAATGGATGGCGGACGGCGAGAAAGTCGACGGCAAGGCCGAAATCATCATCGGCAAGCAGCGTCATGGCCCCACCGGCACCGTCGAGCTGCAGTTCGAAGGCGCGCTGACGCGCTTCTCCTCGCTCGCGCGCGACGAGCGTCTGCCCGAACGCATCTAGAAGTCCTCCGTGACACGCGGCTCTTGACGATCGCAGCGACCGCCGACTTAATCGCCTCGCACAGTTTGGGGAGCACGCCGTGGCCGCATTGTTCGACTTGACGGGAAAAGTGGCGCTTGTCACCGGAGGCAATGGCGGCATCGGCCTCGGAATGGCCAAGGGCCTTGCCGCGGCCGGCGCGGCAGTTGCGATCGGCGGACGCAACAAGACCAAATCCGCCGCAGCCCTCGCCGAATTGCGCGCCGCCGGCGCCCGCGCCGAATTTGTCGAAGTCGATGTGCTGAAAGAGGCCTCGTGCCACGCCGCGGTGAAGGCGACCGTCGGGCACTTCGGCAATCTCGATATCCTCGTCAATAATTCCGGCACCACCGTGCGCAAGCAGCCGCAGAATTTAACCGCGGAAGATTGGCACTTGGTGCTCGATACGAACCTCACCGGCGCCTTGTTCTGCTGCCAGGCGGCCTACCCGCATTTACTCAAGCGCGGCGGCGGCAAGATCATCAATATCGGCTCGATGATGTCGGTGTTCGGCGCTGCCTACGCCGCGCCTTACGCGGCCAGCAAAGGCGGCATGCTGCTGCTCACCAAATCGCTGGCGACGGCCTGGGCCAAGGACAACATCCAGGTCAACGCCATCCTGCCGGGCTGGATCGACACCGACCTGACCCGCAGTGCGCGCGAGCAGGTGCAGGGCCTACATGAGCGGGTCCTGGCGCGTACGCCGGCGCAGCGCTGGGGCAGCCCCGACGATTTCGCGGGGATCGCGGTGTTTCTCGCCGGCGCCGGTTCCAATTTCGTCAACGGCGCGGGCATCGCCGTCGACGGAGGCTACTCGGCACAGGCCTGACGATTGCCCGCCCGGCAACTGCCTGTTTGCCATGTCTTTTTTATATCCCGGCGTGTAGTCGTGCTTTGTGCAATCGCAAGTTTGCCGATTGCATACGGACTTTCGCTATCTTCGCGGTGACTGTGAGCGGCCGGGCGAGACAATCGGAACCCCCGCCTCGGTCCGCAGTTGCATTGAAAAGCTGGAATGGAGAATTCACCGCTGTCGGGAGACTGCGATGCGGGATAGCCGGCGTGTTTTGCTGGTCGATGACTCGGCGACCGTTTGCCACATGATCGACATGCTGCTGCGCAAATGCGGTTTCGAACACATTGATGCCGACAACGATGGCCGCACGGCGCTAGAGCGCCTGCGGGCAAGGCCTTACGACATCTCTGCGACTGGGAAATGGAGCCGATGAACGGACTGAGCGTGCTGCATCGTGTCCGGCGCTCACCGGGGACGGCGACAATTCCCTTTATCCTGACGTCGGCCAAAAAAGAGCCGCACTGGGTGCTGCAAGCAACGCAAGCGGGAGCCAATTGTCTGCTTGCCAAGCCTTTCGACGCCGACACGTTGCGGGCAAAGATCGGGCAACTCGCCGCGGTGCACGAACGCGCTTGACCGGCCTCTAAACAGAGGGATTTTTGGCGCCCGGCTGCCCGCATGGACGGGCAGCGCCCGGCCCGCTATGAACTGGCGCCATGAACGTCGCGCCCTCCATTTCGCCGAATGACGAAGCCGCTGCGAAGGCAACAGCGAAGGCGGGGCCACCGGAAAACGAGGCCGGCGGCATCCTCACCGTCGACCTTTCCGCCATCGAGGGCAATTGGCGCGCGCTCGGCCGCCGCGTGATGCCGTGCGAATCCGCCGCCGTGGTCAAGGCCAACGCCTATGGCTGCGGCATCGAGCAGGTGGTCGGCGCGCTCACCAAGGCCGGCTGCAAATCCTTCTTTGTCGCCGATCTTTCCGAGGCGCGACGCGCCCGCAACGTGGCGCCGCAGCCGGCGATCTACGTGCTCAACGGCCTGGCGCCGGGAAGCGCCGCGAACTTCGCCGAGATCAACGTGCGCCCGGTGATCGGCAGCATGGTCGAACTCGCTGAATGGGACGCATTCTGCAACGCCAATGCCTGGCGCGGCGGCGCGGCGCTCCATGTCGACACCGGCATGAACCGTCTGGGCATTACCGCCAACGAAGCGGCGGCGCTCGCGCCGCGTATCCGCAGCGAGAACCACGGCATCACGTTGCTGATGAGCCATTTTGCCTGCGCCGAAATTCCCGAGCATCCGCTTAACGAACGGCAGATCAAATTATTCCGCGAAGTGCGCATCCTTTATCGCGGCATTCCCTCCTCGCTTGCCAATTCCTCAGGAATATTTCTCGACGCCGCCGCCCATTGCGACATGGTGCGCCCGGGTGTCGCGCTCTACGGCGTCAACCCGACGCCCGGCCGCGCCAATCCGATGCGGCCGGTCGTCGAACTGCGCGCGCGCATCGTGCAGGTGCGCAACGTGATGCGCGGCGAAACCATCGGCTACGACGCGGTGTGGACGGCTAAGCAGGCAACCCGGCTTGCCGTGGTCGGCATCGGCTATGCCGATGGCTATCCGCGCGCGGCAAGCTCGGCCGATGAGCGGCCGGGCGGCAGCGCCGTCATTGCCGGCAAGCGCTGCCCGATTGCCGGCCGGGTCTCCATGGATCTTATCGCCGTCGATATCACCGGCCTGCCCGAGGCGGGCGCAAGACGCGGCGACTTCGCCACGCTGATCGGCGATGACATCTCGGTGGACGATGCCGCCACGGCGGCCGGCACCATCGGCTACGAGGTGCTTACGGGGCTTGGCCGGCGCTACCACCGGGTCTATCGCGCCTGATGGCGGCTCGTGGCCCGTTTCCCCTGCAAATAAAGGGGTTCTTAAAGAATGTTCTTGTAATGTTCTCATCGCGGCTTTAGCCTGCCGTGAGCCATTTCGAGGACGATTCCCATGTCAAAACGCGGGCTTTCATTCCTCTGCCAGAACTGCGGTGCGGCCGCGAGCCGCTGGCAGGGCAAATGCGAGGCATGCGGGGAGTGGAATTCGCTCTCCGAGGAAGGCGCGGAGCAGCCCGCCGGGCCTGGCCGCAAACCGGCCAAGGGCCGCCTGTTCGCGCTCGAACCGCTGACCGGCGAGGCGCGTGAAGCGCCGAGACTGCCCACGGGACTTGCCGAACTCGATCGCGTCACCGGCGGCGGACTGGTGCGCGGCTCGGTGCTGCTGATGGCGGGTGATCCCGGCATCGGCAAATCGACGCTGCTGATCCAGGCCGCCGCAGCCCTGGCGCGCGCCGGCCACCGCGCCGTCTACATTTCCGGCGAGGAGGCCGTGGCGCAAGTGCGCCTGCGCGCCGAGCGGCTCGGCTTGAGCGAAGCTGCCGTCGAACTCGCGGCGGAAACCTCAGTCGAAGACATCATCGCCACGCTGTCGGACGGCAAGACGCCCCGGCTCATCGTCATCGATTCGGTCCAGACCATGTGGACTTCGACGATTGAATTGGCGCCGGGCACGGTGACGCAGGTGCGCGGCTCGGCGCAGGCGCTCATCCGCTACGCCAAGCGCTCGGGCGCGGCCGTGATCCTGGTCGGCCATGTCACCAAAGACGGCCAGATTGCCGGGCCCCGCGTCGTCGAGCACATGGTGGATGCCGTGCTCTCGTTCGAGGGCGAGGGTTCGCACCAGTTCCGCATCCTGCGCGCGGTGAAGAACCGCTTCGGCCCGACCGATGAAATCGGCGTCTTCGAAATGACCGGCGGCGGTTTGCAGCAGATCGCCAATCCGTCCGAGCTGTTTTTATCGGAGCGCGACCTCGGCCAGCCCGGCACCGCCGTCTTTGCCGGCATCGAGGGTACGCGCCCGCTGCTGGTGGAGATCCAGGCGCTGGTGGCGCCGTCATCGCTCGGCACGCCAAGGCGGGCCGTGGTCGGCTGGGACCCGAGCCGCCTCTCGATGGTGCTCGCGGTGCTCGAGGCGCATTGCGGCGTCAAGCTCGGCGGGCACGACGTCTATCTCAATGTCGCCGGTGGATTGCGCATCAGTGAGCCGGCCGCCGATCTTGCCGCCGCCGCAGCGCTGGTGTCCTCGCTCGCCAATGCGCCGCTGCCGGTGGACGCGGTCTATTTCGGCGAGGTGTCGCTGTCGGGCGCCATCCGCCCGGTGGCGCAAGGCGCGGCCCGGCTCAAGGAGGCCGCCAAGCTCGGTTTTCTCCGCGCCGTGGTGCCGGAGGCCGCCCGCGCCGAAACCACGGAACCTGGCCTCGGCGTCACCGAGATCGGCAACCTCGCCGCGCTGGTCGCCAGCATCGCCGCCAATGGCCGGCGCCCCAAAGCTGCCTGAAAGGCCATCTGAATCTGGTGGACAAGACGGGTGACGGCACTCGCCTGCCCCGCTATACACGGGGGCGCCAATGGGCCGCGAAGGCGGCCGCCCACGAGCGAAAACGAGCGTAATATTAAGCACTTAGAACCGAGATCGTCGGGCCTTTGCGAGGCCGCCGGGGCGCCCGAGGATTCGCGTCCCCAGCTTGCGGTGCGGAGCTGACGGGCCCGATGCCGATCACATGGCTCGATCTTATTTTGCTCGCGGTGATGCTGGTGTCCGGCCTGCTCGCCATGATCCGCGGCTTCATGCGCGAGGTGCTTTCGATCGCGGCCTGGGGCATTGCCGCGCTGGTGACGCTCTATTCCTACGCGCGCGTGCTGCCGATGGTGCAGCAGTATTTCGCCAGCAATTCGGTTGCGACCGCGGTGACGGTGGTCGGCATCTTCCTGGTGACGCTGCTGGTGGTGTCGATTCTGACCGTGCGCATCTCCGACCTCATACTCGACAGCCGGGTCGGCGCGCTCGACCGCACCTTGGGCTTCGTGTTCGGGCTCGGCCGTGGCCTGCTCATCGTCGTGGTCGCCTACCTGTTCTTCGACTGGCTGGTGCCCGCCCGCAGCCAGCCCGAATGGGTGCTTAACGCCAAGTCGAAAGTCGTAATCAAAAGCACCGGGGACTGGCTCAAGGGCATGTTGCCGGACGACCCGGAAAGCACCATCTTGAAGCGGTTGAAGCGGCCAAAGCCTGAAGATCAAGATCAGCCCGATCAGGCGCCGGGCCAGCGTTCGGAGCGTGAATTGCCGACTTATCCTGTGCGAACAGCCAGCGAAAGCCGATAACGATGCAGCAGACGCAAAAGGCCCAACAGATCCAGGACACCGAGGCTTTCGACCCCGACGCCGACCGGCTGAGGGAGGAATGCGGCGTATTCGGCATCTTCGGTCATCCCGACGCTGCCGCTATCACCGCGCTTGGCCTGCACGCGCTTCAGCACCGCGGCCAGGAAGCCGCCGGCATCGTCTCCTACGACGGCAAGCGTTTCCATTCGGAGCGGCGGCTCGGCCTTGTCGGCGACAATTTCTCCCGCCGCGAAGTGATCGACCGGCTGCCCGGCACCACGGCGATCGGCCATGTGCGCTACTCGACTACCGGGGAAACAATTCTGCGCAACGTGCAGCCGCTGTTTGCCGAACTCGAAGGCGGCGGCTTCGCCGTCGGCCACAACGGCAATCTCACCAACGGCCTCAGCCTGCGCAAGTCGCTGGTGCATGAAGGCGCGATGATGCAGTCGACCACCGACACCGAGGTGATCCTGCATTTGGTGGCGCGGGCGCGGCGCAATCGTTTCGTCGACCGCTTCATCGAAGGCCTGCGCCAGCTCGAGGGTGCTTACGCCTTTGTCGGCCTCACCAACAAGAAGCTGGTCGGCGCCCGCGACCCGCTCGGCATTCGCCCGCTGGTCATCGGCAAGCTCGACGGCTGCCCGATCCTGGCGTCGGAAACCTGCGCGCTCGACATCATCGGCGCGCAATACGTGCGCGACGTCGAGAACGGCGAGGTGGTGATCTTCGACGAGGACGGCGCGCAGTCGCACAAGCCGTTCCCGCCGATGGCGGCGCGGCCCTGCATCTTCGAATACGTCTATTTCTCGCGGCCCGATTCAATCGTAGGCGGCCGCAACGTCTACGACATCCGCAAGACCATGGGCGCTGAACTCGCGCGCGAAGCGCCGGTCGCGGCCGATGTGATCGTGCCGGTGCCGGATTCCGGCGTGCCGGCGGCGATCGGTTTTGCGCAGGCCTCGGGGATTCCCTACGAACTCGGCATCATCCGCAACCACTATGTCGGCCGCACCTTCATCCAGCCGACGCAGTCGATCCGCGACCAGGGCGTGCGGCTCAAGCATTCGGCCAATCGTGCCGTGGTCGCCGGCAAGCGCATCGTGCTCGTCGACGATTCGATCGTGCGCGGCACCACCTCGCGCAAGATCGTGCAGATGATGCGCGATGCCGGCGCCAAGGAAGTGCATTTCCGCATCGCCTCGCCGCCGATCAAGCACCCCGACTATTACGGCATCGATACTCCTGAGCGCGAAAAGCTGCTTGCCGCCACCCACGACCTCGAAGGCATGCGCAAATTCATCGGCGCGGATTCGCTCGCTTTCCTCTCGGTCGACGGCATCTATCGCGCGATGGGGTTCGAGGGCCGCGACCCGGTGCGCCCGCAATTCACCGACCACTGCTTCACCGGCGACTATCCGACCGGCTTGACCGACCTCGACGCCAAGGACGCAAGCCCGCGGCAATTGTCGCTGCTCGCGGAAGCGATCTAGACAGCCATCAAAATCCCTCATGGCCGGGCTTGTCCCGGCCATCCGGCCTTTAGATGACGCAGAGCAGAATAGACGTGGATCGCCAGCTCCGGGCGGCGCATGACAAAGAATGAGTGAAAATCCCAAGCCTCTCGCCGATCGTATCGCACTTGTCACCGGCGCCTCGCGCGGCATCGGCGCGGCGCTGGCGCTGCAACTCGCACAAGCCGGTGCCCACGTCGTGGCCGCAGCGCGCACCACCGGCGCGCTGGAAGAACTCGACGACCAGATCAAGGCTGCCGGCGGCCGTGCCACGCTGGTGCCGCTCGACATGAAGGACCTCGATGGCATCGCCCGCCTGGCGCTGGCGCTCAACGAGCGCCACGGCCGCCTCGACGTGCTGGTCGGCAATGCCGGCATGCTCAATACGCCGTCGCCGCTCCCCCATGTCGAGCCAAAAACGTGGGACGACCTCTTCGCCGTCAACGTCACCGCCAACTGGCAGCTCCTGCGCACGCTCGATCCGCTGCTCAAGCGCGCCGAGGCCGGGCGTGCGGTGTTCATGACCTCCGGCCTTTCGAGCATGGCGCGCCCGTATTTCGGCGTCTATGCCGTGTCGAAAGCCGCGCTTGAGATCATGGTGCGCACCTATGCGGCCGAAGTCGCAAGCACGAACGTGCGGGCCAATCTGTTCAGCCCGGGACAGACGCGCACACGCATGATGGCGACGGCGTTTCCCGGCGTCGACCCGGCCACGCTGCCTTCGCCTGAGGATGTCGCCAAGGCGATCGTGCCGCTCTGCCTCGCCTCGTGCAACGAGAATGGCGGCTTTTACGATTATCGCGCCGGCAAATTTCTGCAATTCCGTCCGCCCTCCTGACGGCGCTACATTCGGCCTGAGCCGGAGGACGCCCGTGGCGCAGCCTATCGCCGAGCCGTGCAGCCGTGGCATCATTGGTGCCGCGCCGGAAGCGCTTACGGGCCAGCTCACACCGCCACATCGACGCGTGGTGCTCGCCGCTTGCGTTCTCGCCTCATCGATGGCCTTCATCGACGGCTCGGCGCTTACCGTCGCGCTGCCCCGCCTGCGCGCTGCAATCGGCGCCGATCTCGCCTCGGTGCAATGGGTGCTCAACGGCTACGTGCTGGCGCTCGCGTCGCTGACGCTGATCGGCGGCGCCCTCGCCGACCGTTACGGCAAGGCGCGCATTCTGGCGCTCGGCTGTCTCGTGTTCGCCGCAGCGTCGGCGGCTTGCGCGCTGGCGCCTTCGGCCGCGTGGCTCATTGCGGCGCGTGTCATCCAGGGCGCCGGCGCGGCCCTGGTCACGCCGTCGAGCCTTGCCTTGATCGGCGCCATCTATCCTAAAGCCGAGCGTAACCGAGCCGTCGGCGTATGGGCGGCAGCCTCGGCGCTGACCACCGCCGCCGGACCCGTGCTCGGCGGCTGGCTCACCGAAACCTTCGGCTGGCAGGCGGTATTCTGGATCAACCCGCCGATCGCCGTCGCCGTAGTCGCCTTGCTTTGGGTATCCGCCGGTGCCGACGAGCGTACCCCACGGCGGTTCGACATTGCTGGCGCCGGCATTATTGCCGCGGCGCTCGCGGCACTCGCCTGGTCGCTGAGCCAGATCGGGCAGGACGCCGCCGCCAACCCCATTTTGCTCGCCGCCGCGGGCCTGTTCGGACTAGCCGGGCTTTGTGCCTTCGGATTTTGGGAGCGTGTGAGCGATCGTCCGATGACGCCGCCACGGCTTATGCAAAATCGTCCCTTCGTCGCATTGAACGCCGCCACGCTCTCGATCTACGCGGGCCTCGCGATCATGTTTTTCCTGCTGCCGTTCGACCTCATCGACCGGCGCGGATTATCATCGACCGCGGCGGGGCTCTCATTGCTGCCGATGGCCCTGGGCGTTGGCCTGCTGTCGCGGCCGTTCGGCGCGCTCGCCGACAAGACCGGCGTGCGAACCATGCTGATCGCCGGGCCGCTTGGCGCGGCGCTCGCATTTATCTGGCTGGCCTTGGCGCAAAACGCTTCGCTAATCGTGGGCGTGCTCGCGCCGATGACGCTGCTGGGGATTTCATTTGCCGCCCTGGTGACGCCGCTCACCGCTTCGGTCCTCTCCAGCGTCGCGCAGGCCGACGAGGGGCTCGCGTCGGGGGTCAATAACGCGGCGAGCCGCGTTGCCCAGCTTGTCGGCGTGGCGCTCGGCGCCGGCCTTGGCACAATAGAAGGCGGCCACAGGATCGGCTTTATCGCCGCCGCCGCCTTCATGCTCGCCGGCGCTGCCGTGATGGCGCTCGGCAAGCCGCCGACCAAGCCGCGGTAGCCGGCGCCCGCTCAATGTTTGCGCTTGGCGCGGCCCTTGAACGGGTTCGCCTTCTCCCTCAGCGTCACCCGGATCGGCGTGCCGGGCAGGCCGAAATTCTCCCGCAGCGAATTGGTGAGATAGCGCTTGTAGGCCTCAGGCACGGCGTCGGCGCGGGTGCAGAATACGACGAAGCTCGGCGGGCGCGACTTCGCCTGCGTGATGTAATTGAGCCTGAGGCTGCGCCCCGACACCGCCGGGGGCGGATTGGCGTCCACCGTCGCCTCAAACCAGCGGTTGAGTGCGGCGGTGGGAATGCGCTTGTTCCACACCGCGAAGGCATCGACGATCGCCTGCATCAGCCGGTCAAGCCCCTCGCCGGTGAGGCCCGACACCGCGACCAGCGGCACGCCTTTGACCTGGGTAAGCTTCTCGTCGGCCTGCTCGCGCAATTTGCCGATGGCGCCGGCGGTCTTTTCCTTCAGGTCCCATTTGTTGACCGCGATGACCAGCGCGCGGCCCTCGCGCTCGACCAGATCAGCGATGCGCTGATCCTGTTCCTCGAAGGCGTTGCCGACATCGAGCATCACCACCACGACCTCGGCAAAACGGATGGCGTTAAGCGCATCGCCGACCGAGAGTTTCTCCAGCTTCTCCTCGACGCGCGAGCGGCGGCGCAGACCGGCGGTGTCGTGGATCTGGAATTTCTGCCCGTGCCAATCGAGTTCGACGGCGATCGAATCACGCGTGGTGCCGGCTTCCGGCGCCGTGAGCAGGCGCTCCTCGCCGAGCAGCCGGTTGATCAGCGTCGACTTGCCGGCGTTTGGCCGCCCGACAATGGCGACGCGGATCGGATGCAGTTGCCGCGTGGTTTCGTCTTCCGCCGGGCTTGCGGTCAATTCCGGAGCGGCCGCGCGCAACGCGTCGTAGAGGTCGGACATCCCCTCGTCGTGCTCGGCGGAGATCGCCACCGGTTCGCCGAGGCCGAGCTCGTAGGCCGCAAGCCGCCGCATTTCCGCTTCGCGTCCTTCGCTCTTGTTGGCGATGAGCACCACCGACTTGCCGGATTTGCGCAGCAGATTGGCGAAGGCGTGGTCGGCAGGCGTCGGACCCGTGCGCGTGTCGATGACGAAGAAGACCGCATCGGCCTGTCCGATCGCGGTCTCGGTCTGCGCCCGCATGCGCCCCGACAGGGTTTCCGGCGCCGACTCCTCGAGGCCCGCGGTGTCGATGACGGTAAATTCGAGATCGCCGAGCCGGCCTTCGCCCTCGCGGCGGTCGCGGGTGACCCCAGGCGTATCGTCGACCAGCGCCAGCCGCCGGCCGACCAGCCGGTTAAACAGCGTCGATTTGCCGACATTGGGCCGGCCGACGATAGCGACGGTGAAGTTCATGCGCAGTTGTGTCCCGCCTCGCCAAGCGCGGGGCGCGTGTGCTCTCTTAGCCTGCCTCTACGCTCAGCGCGACGGCGCCGGCCAGGGCGAGGAATTGTTGGTCTGGTTGGCGTCGGGCCAGGGCGATTGCGCCTGCTGGGGCGGCTGGTTCTGCGCCGGCCAGGGCGATTGCTGCGGCTGCCCTTGCGCCGCCGGCTGGATGGTGACCTGCGCCGGCGTCTGTTGCGCCGTCGCCGGTTTGGGCGCGGCTTTGGGCTTGCGTTTCGGCTTCGGCGTCTCCGCCGGTTCGACCGCCGCGGTCTTGGCTTCGGGCTTCAATACGGCCGAGGCATCCGTGTCGCCGGGATTGACCTTGCTGCCCGGCGGCAGGGTCGTCTCCGCGGTGGCGGCGTCCGGCGCCGGCTGATTGCCCTTCATGTATTCCGGCGGCACGCCCTGCGCCACGCCGGGTACGCCCTCGGGGAACAGCGCCTTGCGTTCGCCCGGCAGTTTTTTCTTTTCATTCAGGCCGAACACGTCGAGCTTGTCGGGATCGAAGTTTTCGCAGCCCGACAGCGCGGGAGCCGCGAGCAGCAACGCGGCGAGAACGGCAAGACGGTGCATCCGGCGCATCGCGGCTTGACCCTTCAGCTCTTGCCGCTGGTGATCAGCGCCGCCAGCACTTCGATGCGGGCGCGCGTTCCCGGCGGCGTCTCCCCGTCCGCGGCGATCATGTCGATAAAGCGGCGCGCGGCCGCGAGATCGTTGCCGCGCCAGGCCGACAGCGCCAGCAATTCGCGCGCGGTGTGACGAAAGGTGCGCGTCTGCTCGGTGAGCGGCACCAGCCGGCGTTCCAGCTCGTTGAGCGGCGCGGTGTCGACCAGCAGCAGGCCCGCGCGCAATGCCGCGAGATCCTGCAACGTCGCCCCGACCGAGGGGTCGTCGGCGATCGCGTCGAAGGCCTTGACCGCGTCGGCGAGCTTGGTCTGCGCGAGTTCGGCAGCGGCGCGCAACCGCGACAGCACGCGATAACCGGTCGGCGCTGCCGCCGCCGCGTTCTGGAACGCGATCTCGGCCTCGGCGTGCTTGCCGGCGTCGCTCAACGCAATCGCGGCCTCGAATTCCGCGCCGGCGGCGGCCGCCTGCTTGGCCTGGTACCATTCGTAGCCGCGCCAGCCGCCAACGGCGGCGACAATCAGCACGGCAAGCGCAATGAAATGAATGCTGTAGCGCTCCCACAGCTTCTTGAGCTGCTCGCGCCGGACTTCCTCGTCCACTTCGTGAAAGATGTCAGCCACGAATTACCCTTACCCCCGCGCGCTTTACCCGCTGCCCCACCGCTCCTGACGGATTGCGCCGTAACCTAGCCATGTGGCGCGGACAAGGCAAAGATTGCGCGGCAAACGTTAACATTTCAGGGACTTATTGCTTTTTCATCGGGTAAACATGCGCCGCGCCGGGGAACGCGCGCGTACGCACCTCGGCGGCATAGTCGGCAACCGCCTTGTCGATCGAAGGCCCAAGCTCGGTGTAGCGCTTGACGAATTTCGGCACCCGCGGCGACAGCCCCAGCATGTCCTCGAGCACCAGGATCTGCCCGTCGCAAGCGGAACTTGCGCCGATGCCGATGGTCGGGATCGGCACCGCCGCGGTGAGCTTGCGGGCCAGAGGCTCGGCCACCGCCTCGATCACCACCGAGAAGGCGCCGGCCTGCGCCACGGCAAGCGTGTCGTCTTCAAAGCGCGCCCAGTCGTTCTCGTCGCGCCCCTGCGCGCGGAACGAACCGATCACGTTGATCGATTGCGGCGTAAGACCGACATGGGCCATCACCGGCACTCCGCGCTCGACCAGGAAGGCGATCGTTTCGGCCATGCGCCTGCCGCCTTCGAGCTTGATGGCGCCGCAGCCGGTTTCCTTGAGCACGCGCGCGGCGTTCATGAAGGCCTGTTCCTTCGAGGCTTCGTAAGAGCCGAACGGCATGTCGACCACGACCAGCGCGCGCCTGGAGCCGCGCATCACCGCATGGCCCTGCAGGATCATCATCTCCAGCGTGACCGGCACGGTGGTCTCCAGCCCGTGCATGACCATGCCGAGCGAGTCGCCGACCAGGATCACGTCGCAATATTTGTCGAGGATGCGCGCTGTGTGCGCGTGATAGGAGGTCAGACACACCAGCGGCTCGCCGCCCTTGCGCGCGAAGATGTCCGGCGCGGCAAGCCGCCTGATCTCGTTCTGCGCCGACATAGGCTACCTTTTACTTTTACGCATGAGCATCACGCGCCGAACACCGGGACGCCGATGACGATGGGGTGAAAGGCAAAGCCGAGTGCGAGAAAGATGACAACGCCGAGCAGCAGCACGATGATGTCGTTGGTCCAGCCAGTGGGCGCCGTCGTCGCGCCGAGATCGCCGCGTCGCTTGGCGGCGATGCGGGCATAGACGCCCCAGGCGAGGAACGAGCCGAACAGCAGGATCGAGCCGAGATCGCCGTTGGACAAAAGATGCGCCAGCGCCCAGGTCTTGACCCCGGCAAGCATCGGGTGCTTGAGCCGCTGCTTGATGTGGCTGGGGATAAACGCCGCGGTGAAAAAGATAGCGGCAAACAGCATCAGCAAAACGGTAACGTGGCGCATGAAGGCCGGCGGCGACCAGATCTCGATCCAGCCGTGGACGCGATATTGCGCAAAGCCCCACACGATCAGCGTCAGCCCGATGAGCGCATTGAGGGCAAACAGCGCGCGATAGCCGCCCTGCCCCAGGCGCGCGATCATCCGTTCGCGGTCGTCGCAGAAGGTCACGAAAATGTGGGCGCCGAGGAATATGGCGAGGCCGAGAATGAGGACTGCGAGGCCCATGACACGCTCACAACGCTTGCCCGCTTCGGGAAGGCCGCAGTAGAGGATAGCGGCGGTCAATGCAAGCCATGCCGCAGCGGAGCAACCTTGGATGGCCGCAGGCCCCTCACATCTGACCGAGCCCGAGCGAAAGACGCCCATCACCGGCGACTATGATGTGGTCGTGCTCGGCGGCGGTCCGGCCGGGATCGCCGCCGCAACCGCCGCTGGCCAGCACGGGCGCAAGGTGCTGCTGGTCGAGCGCTACGGCTTTCTCGGCGGCATGGGCACCGCCGCCGGCGTTACCAATTTCTGCGGACTGCACGCCAATGTGCATGGCGAGATCAAGCAGGTGGTCCACGGCATCGCCGACAGACTGCTGGCGCGCATCGATCGCCTCGGCGGCCTGAATGCGCCGCATCTGGTGCTCGGCAAGATCAACGCACAGGCCTACGACACCGCGGCCTACAAATGCGCCGCCGACGACCTGTTGCTGTCGGCCAAGGTCGATGTTCTGTTTCATGCGCTCGCGACCGGCGTGGCGATGGACAACGAGCGCCGCATCAAGGCGCTGTTCGTCGAAACCAAGTCCGGCCGCGGCGCCATTCTCGGCCGCGTCTTTATCGACTGTTCCGGCGACGGCGATCTTGCCGCATTCGCCGGCGCGCAATTCGAAAAAGGCGACGCCGACGGGCACATGCTGTTTCCAACCATGATGTTCCGCGTCAATGGCGTCGACGCCGAAGCCGCCGGAGACGCATGGCGCACGATCCCGGCGCTGATGGATGAGGCGGAAAAGCGCGGCGTCAGCTTTCCGCGCAAAGGCGCGGTTGTGCGCCCGCAAAAGCATTCCAACGAATGGCGCGTCAACGTGACGCAGGTCAAGATGCCGGATGGCCGCGCCGTCGACGGCACCGACGCCCGCCAATTGAGCGCCGGCGAAATCGAAGGCCGGCGCCAGGCACTCGCCTTCTTCGAATTCCTGCGCCGCGAGGCGCCGGGCTTTGCCAGCTCCTACGTGGTCGACATTCCGCCGCAGCTCGGCATCCGCGAAACTCGCCGCGTCACTGGCCGCTATCAGCTCACGGCCGACGATGTTGTCTCCTGCGCGAGCTTTCCCGACAGCATCGGCGTCAACGGCTGGCCGATCGAGAACCATGTGGCCGGTGACGTCGTGTGGCGCTGGCCCGACATTCCCGCCTCGCGCGGCTTCAATCATCTTCCCTACCGCATGCTGGTGCCGGTTGAACTCGACAACGTGCTGGTCGCCGGCCGTTGCGCCTCCATGAGCCATGAAGGTCAGTCCGCGGCCCGCGTCAGCGGCCCCTGCTTCGTCATGGGCCAGGCCGCCGGCACCGCTGCGCATCTTTCCCTTGCGCGGAATGCCGCCGTTGCCGATATTCCGGTGGAGACGCTACAAGAAACCTTGCAAGGCGACGGTGCCTATCTCGGGCGCGACGTTGCCTAGCGCCAACAAGACTTGAGGAAACGCACATGTTCAAACGCATCGCGCTCGCGCTTCTGCTGCTGGTGACCGGCGCGATGCCGGTGCTGGCGCAGAACTGGCCCGCCAAGCAGGTCAAGATCATCGTTCCCTTCGGCGCCGGATCGACGCCCGATATCGTCGCGCGCATCGTCGCCGACCAGTTGGGCCAGAAATATCCGAGCAGCGTCTTCCTCGTCGAGAACAAGGCCGGCGCCAGTGGCAATCTTGGCACCGATGAGGTTGCCAAGGGCGCGCCCGACGGCTCGATCATCGGCGTCAGCATCGGCGGCCCGCTCGCCATCAATACGCTGCTGTTTGCCAACCTGCCGTACAATCCGCAGAAGGACATTGCCGCCGTAACGCAGCTCATCACGCAACCGAGCGCGCTCGCGGTCAACCCGGAACTGAAGGTCAACTCCGTTGCCGAGCTGATCGTTTTGCTCAAAGCGCACCCCGGACGATTCAATTTTGCCTCGATCGGCACAGGCTCGCTGTCGCAACTTGCCATGGAGGCGATAGCGCTGAAATCCGGCACCCAGATTATCCACGTGCCGTTCAAGAGCTCGCCAGATGCCATGCTCGCGGTGATCCGTGGCGACGCGCAGATGGCCTGCCTGCCGGCGGCCTCGGTTGTCGCCCAGGCCAAGGCCGGCAAGGTCAAGATGCTGGCAGTCTCCACCGCCAAGCGTTCGCCCTATCTGCCGGACGTGCCGACGCTGAAGGAAAGCGGTATCGACGTCGAAGCCGATGCATGGATGGGGCTGATCGCGCCGGGCGGCACGCCCAAGGCCATGGTCGACAAGATCAACACGGACGTGGTCGCAATCATCAAATCGCCCGCCGCGAAGGACAAACTGGCCGCGGCCTTGATGGAGCCGGTCGGCTCGACGCCGGAGCAGTTCCGCGCCGTAATCGACGGTGAAATCGCGCGCTGGGCGCCGGTGATCAAGGCGGCGAACATCAAGATCAATTAAGCCGCTGTCTCCTTGACGTCCTTGATGTCCTTGAACACGAGCCCCGGCGCGCGCTCGCCGGTGTAGTCGAGGATGAACTGGTTGCGCGCCATTAAGACGCGGTCGCCGTCGAGGTCTTCGGCGACGCTCGAATAATTGGCCTGCACGAAATCATCGAGCTTTTTTTCGTCCGCAGATGAAATCCAGCGCGCCAGCTGGAATTCCGGCGTCTCGAAGTCGATCTCCAAACCGTATTCCTCCTTGAGCCGCACCTTGAGCACGTCGAGCTGCAAGGGGCCGACGACGCCGACCATCGCCGGCGCGCCGTCGAGCGGGCGGAACACCTGCACCACGCCCTCCTCCGCCATCTGCTGCAGCGCCTCTTTCAGCTTCTTCGCCTTCATCGGGTCACCGAGCTTGACGCGGCGCAGGATTTCCGGCGCGAAATTCGGCACGCCGAGAAAGGAAATGTCCTCGCCTTCGGTCAGCGTGTCGCCGATGCGCAGCGTGCCGTGATTGGGAATACCGACGACGTCGCCGGCAAAAGCCTCATCGGCGATCGAGCGATCCTGCGCGAAGAAGAACTGCGGCGCCGACAGTGTCATCGGCTTGCCGGATCGCACCAGCTTGGCGCGCATGCCGCGGCGCAGCTTGCCCGACACCAGCCGGGCAAAAGCGATGCGGTCGCGGTGGTTCGGATCCATGTTGGCCTGAATTTTGAAGACAAAGGCCGACATGCTGTTTTCGTCCGGCTCGACCGTGCGCGTCGAGGCGGTCTGCGGCCGCGGCGCCGGAGCGTATTCGGCGAGCGCGTCGAGCAAATCCTTGACGCCGAAACTCTTCAAGGCCGAGCCGAAATAGACCGGCGTCAAATGGCCTTCGCGGAACGAGGCAAAATCGAAGGGCCGGCAGGCCCCCTTGACGAGTTTCAGTTCCTCGCCGATGGCTCCGGCATCGAGCATAGCATTTTTCGCCGCAAGCGCCGCAAGATCGAGCGGCTGCGAAGCGGCGTCCTTGCTGTCCTCCGTCATCAACCGCATGTCGCCGCGCTTGATGTCGTAGGTGCCGGCGAAATCGCGGCCGCGGCCGATCGGCCAGGTCATCGGCGCGGTATCGAGCGCCAGCGTCTTCTCGATCTCGTCGAGCAGTTCGAAGGGATCACGGCTTTCGCGATCCATCTTGTTGATGAAGGTGACGATGGGGATATCGCGCAGCCGGCACACCTCGAACAGCTTGCGCGTGCGCGCCTCGATGCCTTTGGCCGCGTCGATCACCATCACCGCCGAGTCGACGGCGGTGAGCGTGCGGTAGGTGTCCTCGGAAAAGTCCTCGTGGCCCGGCGTATCGAGCAGGTTGAAGACGCGCGCCTCGTAGTCGAACGTCATTACCGAGGTGACCACCGAAATGCCGCGCTCGCGTTCGATCGCCATCCAGTCGGAGCGGGTCGAGCGGCGGTCGCGCTTGGCCTTGACCTGCCCGGCGAGATTGATGGCGCCGCCAAACAGCAGCAGCTTCTCGGTCAGCGTGGTCTTGCCGGCGTCGGGGTGGGAAATGATGGCGAAGGTCCGCCTGCGCTCAACTTCGGCAGCGAGCGGCGAGAGCGGAGCCGAATCGAGGGCGGCGAGCGGCTTGTTCATGCGCAGCATGTGGCGGCAATCGTCAGCAAAATCAAGCCGCTGACGGAAAAACAGGCCGCATCGGGCTTCAGCCTACCGCGGCGGCGTATTGCTCCGGCTTGAAGCCGACCAGAAGCTTGCCGCCGGGAAGTTCAAGCACCGGACGCTTGATCATCGACGGCTGTGCCAGCATCAGCGCGATCGCCTTCTTCTCGGTGATGCCGTCTTTGTCCTTGTCGGGCAGCTTTCTTGAACGTCGTTCCGGCGCGATTGAGCAGCGTCTCCCATCCGGCCTTTTTCGCCCAGCCTTCGAGCCTGACGCGCTCGACGCCCGCGGCTTTATAGTCGTGGAATGCGTAGTCGACGCCGTGCCTGTCCAGCCAGGCGCGCGCCTTCTTCATCGTGTCGCAGTTCTTGATGCCGTAGATGGTGAGGGGCATAGGTTTTCGTGATGCCGGGGAATGCCCGGCACCACGCCGTTGCTTACCTTTTGCTAGCCTTTGATAAACGCAAGCAAATCGGCGTTGATTATCTCTGCGTGCGTTGTTGGCATGCCGTGCGGAAAGTCCTTGTAGGTCTTCAGCGTGCCATTCTTGAGAAGCTTGGCCGACAGCGGCCCGGCGGCGACGTAGGGGACGATCTGATCGGCCTCGCTGTGCATCACCAGCACCGGCACCGTGATCTTCTTGAGGTCCTCGGTGAAATCGGTCTGCGAAAAGGCGACGATGCCGTCGTAGTGCGCCTTGGCGCCGCCCATCATGCCCTGCCGCCACCAGTTCTGGATGGTGGCCTCCGCCGGCTTGCCGGTCTTGTTGTAGTTATAGAAGGGACCCGAGGCGACGTCGCGATAGAATTGCGAACGATTGGCCGCCAGCGCCACCATGAAGTCGTCGAATACCTTCTTCGGCAACCCCTTCGGATTGTTCGGCGTCTGCACCATCAACGGCGGTACCGCGCTGATGATCGCCGCCTTTACGATGCCGCTTTCGCCGCGCCGCGCCAGATAGTGCACCACTTCCCCGCCGCCGGTAGAATGACCAACGTGGATCGCATTCGTGAGGCCGAGATGCGCGGTCACCGCCGCGAGATCGTCGGCGTAATGATCCATATCGTGGCCGTCGGCGACCTGGGTCGAACGCCCGTGCCCGCGCCGGTCATGAGCGATGACGCGGAAGCCCTTGCCGAGGAAAAACAGCAACTGCGCATCCCAGTCGTCGGCCGACAGCGGCCAGCCGTGGCTGAAGACGATGGGCTGACCTGTGCCCCAGTCCTTGTAGAAAATCTCGACGCCGTCTTTCGTGGTGACTGTCGGCATTACGCGCAATCCTCCTCACGGACTGAAATTCCCGGCGGCTGGAAATATAGCTTGTCCGAACCGCAAAGCGAATTGGCCGGACGGACCTCACGCAAAATTGTGCCGATCACGTCGCCGGTGTTTGCGGACCGGCCACGCCTGCAGCCGCCGCGCGCCGGTTGGCGACGAAAATGCCGCCGATGACAAACACCAGCCCCGCGATCAGCACCGGCGTCACCCTTTCGCCCAGGAAGAACGTCGCCAGCAGGATCGCCACGATCGGATTGAGTGTCAGATATATGACGACGCGGGACGGCGGCAGCCAGCGCAGCGCCCAGGTGAACAGCGAAAACTGGATCGCGGCGCCGAGCGTGCCGAGAAATATCACCGCCATCCATCCGTCTCGATCGAACCTCGGCCAATGCGTCAGAACGCCGCTCGCGCCCGCCAGCACAAACAGTGCCAGCAGACCGAAGATGACCGCAAGCACCATGACGAACATGGCGCCATGCTTGCCGAACATGGGCCGGCCGAAGACGGAATAGATCGCAGCGCTTGATCCGCCGAGAAGCATCAACCCGTCGCCGAGCCAGTGCTGCGACACTTCGCCGCGATAGGCCTCCGGGCCGAAGACGATAGCGATGCCGGCAAACCCGAGCGCGACGCTGAGAAGGTTGCGGCGCGTCAATCGCTCGCGGCCGAAAATCGCCGCGACGATCAGGGTCTGGATGGGGATGGTGGCAACGCCGATCGCGCCGCGCGCCGCAGTCGTATACTGCAGCGCCGCGCTGAAGGCCCACGGAAAGAAGCCGAAGAACACGGCGCCCAGCAGCGCGATGATGACGATATCGGCGGCGGGAACCCGCGCCTTTGGCCAGACGAAGGGCAACACCGGCAACAGGCAAATCGAAGCGATGGTGTAGCGATAGAACGCAAGCGACACCGGATCGATTTCGCCGACGGCAAAGCGCGTCACCACGACGCTGGTGCCGGCGCACAGCGCGGCGCAGCAGGCCGCGACGTTCGCCAGAAGTGATCTGTTCATGCCGGACGACCGTCGGGGCTGGCTTTACAATTCAAGCTAGGCGGCGGCTTGGGGGCTTACAAGGACCCCTACTCCCACTCAATCGTCCCCGGAGGCTTGCTCGTCACGTCATAGACGACACGGTTGACGCCCTTGACCTCGTTGATGATGCGGGTCGCCACGTGGCCGATGAATTTCATCTCGAACGGATAAAAGTCCGCGGTCATGCCGTCGGTGGACGTCACGGCGCGCAGGCCGACGACGTAATCGTAGGTGCGGCCGTCACCCATCACACCGACCGTCTTCACCGGCAGCAGCACGGCGAAGGCCTGCCAAATCTCGTCGTAGAGACCGGCGCGGCGAATTTCCTCGATGTAGATTTCGTCAGCGAGGCGCAGGATGTCGAGCTTCTCGCGGGTGATAGCGTCCGGGCACGCGGATGGCGAGCCCCGGCCCCGGGAACGGGTGACGGCCGACAAAAGCTTCCGGCAGCCCAAGTTCGCGGCCGAGCGCGCGCACCTCGTCCTTGAACAGTTCACGCAACGGCTCGACCAGCTTCATGTGCATGCGCTTGGGCAGGCCGCCGACGTTATGATGCGACTTGATGGTCACCGAAGGCCCGCCGGTGAACGAGACGCTTTCGATCACGTCCGGGTAGAGCGTGCCCTGCGCCAGGAATTCCGCACCGCCGATTTTCTTTGCCTCTTTCTCGAACACGTCGATGAACAGCTTGCCGATGATCTTGCGCTTCTGCTCGGGATCGTCGACGTCGGCAAGCGCGCCGATGAACGTGTCGGCAGCGTTCACGTGCACGAGCGGAATGTTGTAGCTGTCGCGGAACAGCGCCACGACCTTCTCGCCTTCGGCAAGACGCAACAACCCGTGATCGACGAAGACGCAGGTGAGCTGTTCGCCGATGGCCTCGTGAATGAGGACGGCGGCAACGGCCGAGTCGACGCCGCCGGATAGCCCGCAGATCACCTTGCCCTTCCCGACCTGTTTGCGGATCTTCTCAATCGCCTCGTCCTTGAATGCGCGCATGGTCCAGTCGCCGGAAAGACCCGCGATGTTGCGCACGAAATTGCGCAAGAGCGCCGCGCCATGCGGTGTGTGCACGACCTCGAGGTGGAATTGGGTGGCGTAGAATTTGCGCGCGTCGTCGCCGATGATCGAGATCGGCGAATTGGGCGCGCGGCCCAGCACCTTGAAGCCCGGCGGCAGCGCCGTTACGCGGTCGCCGTGACTCATCCAGACAGGGTATTTCTCGCCCTTCACCCAGACGCCTTCGAACAGCGGCGAGTCGGCGGTGACCTCGATTTCGGCGCGGCCGAATTCGCGATGATGCCCGCCCTCGACCAGACCGCCGAGGTGCTTGGCCATGTCCTGCTCGCCGTAGCAAATGCCGAGCACCGGGACGCCCGCTTCGAAGATGGCCTTGGGCGTTGTCGGCGCGTCTTTGTCGAGCGTTGAAGCCGGGCCGCCGGACAGGATGACCGCCTTCGGCCGCATCGCCAGAAAGGCTTCCTCGGCCTTCTGGTAAGGCACGATCTCGCAATAGACGCGCTCTTCGCGCACACGCCTGGCGATTAACTGCGTGACCTGCGAGCCGAAGTCGACGATCAGCACCTTGTCGTGCTTTGCCGCCACCGGCTCTGGAATCGGCTGCATTTGCCCCGCGTTTTTGCGGTTGAGCGCGGTCTGGGTCAAGGCTGCGTCAGGCTCCGGTTAACTACACAAGATTTCGAGCCAATTAGATAACCCTCCATTAGCCCCGGCGTGAGAGAGAAGGTGCGAAAAATTCGCTATTTCCACACGTTTGGAGCCGCTTTTTGAACGTGCGCGCCGACCATTTGACCTTTTCCGCAGCGGTTGCGCCCGCGGCCGACCGCCGCGCCGCGCTTTTTCGCGAAAGCGCGGCCGATATGGTCGAGCGTTGGGCCCTCGGCCTCGCCTGGGCGCTGAGCCCCAAGCGGGCGGCGGGCATCCCCAACCTCGCGCGCATGTGCTTCGACGAATTTCTGGCGCCGAACTACGCGCTGCCGGACCCCGAACTGGCGCAGGACAAGCCCGAGGGCCTCGCCGGCATCGTCCACGAATTCACTCCCGTCGTGCTACTTGCCGCCTACCGCCGCGGCCTTTATCCGCATGCCCACGTCGCGCCGCTGAAATGGTGGTCACCGCCGCAGCGCTCGGTGCTGTTCTTTCCCGAGGCGCATCTCGCCAAGCGCCTGCGCCGGCAGATGCGGCAGGGCCATTACACGGTGAGCTTCGACCGCGACTTCGAGGGCGTGATCGCGGCTTGCGCCGGGCGCCGCTCCGGACGCTGGCATCTGACCTGGATCACGCCGAAAATCATGTGCACCTACGCTGCGCTGTACGACGCCGGCCACGCGCACTCGTTCGAGGTGTGGAACGATAAAGGCGAGCTCGTCGGCGGCGGCTACGGGGTGTCGACCGGCGGCGCCTTTTCGACCGAGTCGCAGTTTTCCCGCGAACCGAACACTTCGAAAATCGGCTTCGCGGTCCTCAACTGGCATCTGGCGAAATGGGGCTACGCCTTCAACGACGGCAAGCTGATGACGCCGACGTGCCAGGACCTGGGCTTCCGCGAAATTGCGCGCGGTGAATATCTCAGCCGGCTGGCGCAGGCCGAACGCCGTCCCGGCAGAAGCGGGCGCTGGCAGGTCGAGACCGACGCCGCAAGCGTTGCCGATTGCCAGCCGGCCTGAGCCGGCTCACTTTCCGTCGAGCATCTTGCCAACGAAGGGAATCTGACCGATCCAGGAACCGTGCTGCGGCTGCGCCGTGCGTTGGGCGATCACGTCGTTCATCACCGGTTGTTCCGGGATAGCGGCCGGCGGCACCGGGTGATCGCGTTCCCGCATCGGCGTTGGCACGCTTGCGACATTTGCAGCCGGGGGCAGCGGCGGCGCGACACTGGCGGCAGGCGGCGCTGCCGGCGTCACCGCCAGAGGCTGCGGCGCGACGATTGCAGCCTGCGCAGCAGGCTCGGCTGCCACCGGCTTCGCCTCCTGCTCTCTGACCGCGAGCGCGCCGCGCACGGCTGAAAGCCACGCCGTGTCGGATACCGAGGCTTCGCGCGGCTCGGCTTTCGCCTCCAACCTGGATTCGGCCTTGGATTCAGTTTTGGCTTCAGTCTTGGTTTCAGCCTTGAATTCAGCCTTGGTCTCCGACTTGGCTTCCGTTTTGGGTTCAGGCTTCGACTCAGATGCGATGCTTTTGCGCAGCACGGGGGCCGGCTCAACCTTGCGGACAACGTCCCTCGGCTTTTCCTCGATCGGCTTGACTGCGGCGGCCTTTACCTCGGCATGCACGGTCTGCGCGCCTGTGTCCGCCGAGAGCAGCGCCTTGAACGCGGCTGTCGCGTCGGGGTCGACGCTGGCGCAAGTTTTCTCGAAGGCCTCGACGTCGCGGCGGGCGAGCATATGGCGCGTGTGGGCATCGACGTTCTTGTCCAGCATCGACACGATGCTGGCGCGGAGCGACTGGCAGGTCGTTTCCGGGGAGAAATTGGCGCGGTACATCGTATAGGCACTGCCGATGCCAAGCGGGATCGCCAGCAGCGTCCCGAACATCTGCAAAGCACTCATGGTGCGGACCAGCCGTGGCGCGCGCGCCGGGCGTGGGCCGATGTCGAAATTGGAATGGGGATTATCCTGCGCTCCGGAGTGAAACGGATCGCGCCTTGCCACCAGCATGTCGGAAGACCTCAGCCTGACGAATTCGGAGTCAGAGTTCCGAAATGATCGCGGACAATTTTGGCCGGGATTGCGGCGAAACCGGGAATTTACGCTGGATGTACGGGACGTTAACGCGCCCTTAGCCGCGCTTAAGCACCGCGACGAAGAAGCCGTCGGTGTCGGTCCGGCGCGGCGTCATGAGCAGCCCCTCGCTGGACATAAGCGCCGCCTTGCCGAACATGAAGGCACGTTCGCCCAGTGCGCCGGCAATCTCGGCCGGCGGTTGCAGGGAAAAGTCAGGGTGGCGCGCCAGAAATGCCCTTACCTGGGCGCCGTTCTCCTCATCTAGCACCGAGCAGGTCACATAGGCGATGCGGCCGCCGGCCTTGAGCAACGGCACGGCGCGATCGAGGATTTCCGCCTGTTCCTTGATCCGCTGCTCGAGCGCGCCGGGCCGCATGCGCCATTTGGCGTCGGGGTTGCGCCGCCAAGCGCCGATGCCGGTGCAGGGCGCGTCGATCAGCACAAGATCGATGCGGCCGGCGAGATCGCCGATGGCGTCGCCGACCGACTTGGGCGTGCGCACCTGCACGTTGCGCGCGCTCGAACGGGCGAGCCGCTCGTGAATCGGGGCGAGGCGGCGCTTGTCATCGTCGGTTGCGTAAATCTGGCCCTTGTTCTCCATCATCGCCGCGAGCGCCAGCGTCTTGCCGCCGGCGCCGGCGCAGAGATCGACCACCTGCTCACCGGGCTTTGCTGAGGCAAACAGCGCGGCAAGCTGAGAACCCTCATCCTGGATCTCGACCATGCCCTTGAGGAAGGCGGGCTCGGCATGGATCGCCGGGCTCTTGGCGTCGGCGGCGAGACGGATGCGCAGGCCCCAGGGGCTCCAGCGCGTCGGCTCCGGCGCAAGATCGGACAGCACCCTCGCGGCCTTGTCGCGATCCGCGTTCAAGGCATTGGCGCGCAGGTCGAGCGGCGCCCGCGAGGACAGCGCGGCGCCCTCTTCCGCGCACTCGTTCCCGAATACGCGTTGAAGATGCGGGTCGAGCCATTCGGGGTAGTCGCCGGCGACATGCGCAGGTGCATCATCGAGTGCAGACGCACCAAGCCGCGCGCGCTCGTCATCGGTCAACGGTGGCGGTGCATGGCCAGCGCCGTTCGCAAGATTGCCGATCGCGTCAGCGTCGAGCCCACGCTCGCGCCTGAGCATGCCGAGCAGAACGGCGCGCGGCGCATCGCTGCCCATCAGATAGGCGCTCGAAGCGCGACGCCGCAGCGCGTCGTAGACCAGTCCGGCAATTCCGGCGCGGTCGCCGGAGCCGGCAAATCGGTGTGTCAGTCCCCATGCCTTGAGCGCGTCGGCGGCAGGCCGGCGTTCGCTCTCGATCGTGGCAAAGACTTCGATGGCAGCGGCCAGCCGCGCGCCCGGCGTCATGGCAGCCCGAGCAGAATGCGAACCGCGAAGATGATCCAGGCGATCAGCAAGGCGGCGGCGCCGAACCCGTACCAGCCGCCGCGCCAATGCAGCATATTGCTGGTGGTATAGACGGCGGCATGCATCAGCCGCGTCAGCACGAAAACCCAGGCCAGGATCATGAACACGAGATCGGCATGGCGCGTGACGATTTCCAGGATCGTCAGCACGTAGAACAGCACCGGCAATTCGAATTGATTGCTGAAGCAATAGGCGACCTGCTGGGTGCGCGCCGGCCAATTCGGCTCGCGCATGGAGATTTGCGAGGGATGCACGGCACCACCGCGCAAGTCGCGCCCGCGCCGGTACGCCATCCAGATCCCAAGGCCGAATGTGAGCGCGACCTGGACGAACAAAGGCAACAGAACGAATTGCAGCTGCATCAGGAGAACCCTTCAATGAACGGTGGCAGATAGTCACATTTTCCGGATAACCACCAGAGTTCAATATCCTCCCATGCCGGCTTTTGCTAACCGATAGATTGCAATTATTGGGAGCGTGAGCGATGCGCCTCTTGCTATCGCTGGGTTTGGCCTTTGTCGTTCTCGCCGCTCCGGCCCATGCCGCCGTTGAGAAATTCCCCAGGAGCTTCCGCATCGAGGACATCAAGGTCGGCGGCGCGACCCTCCACGTTCGCGTCGGCGGCACGGGGCCTGCGGTGGTCATGCTGCACGGCTTCGGCGACACCGGCGACATGTGGGCGCCGCTCGCCAAGGCGCTCTACAAGGACCACACGATCATCGTGCCGGATCTGCGCGGCATGGGCCTCTCCTCGCACCCCGAAGGCGGCTACGACAAGAAGACCGAGGCGGTCGACATCGCGCAACTGATGGACAAGCTCAACGTCCAAAAAGCCGACCTCGTCACCCACGATATCGGCAACATGGTCGGTTACGCGCTCGCAGCGCAATATCCGGACCGCATTACAAAGTGGGCTGTCATCGACGCGCCCTTGCCCGGGATCGGCCCCTGGGACGAAATCATCAAGAGCCCCTTGCTCTGGCATTTCAACTTCCGCGGACCCGATGTCGACCGGCTGGTGAAGGGCCGTGAACGCATTTATCTCGACCGTTTCTATAACGAGCTTTCCGCCAACCCCAAATCGATCGACGAGGCGACGCGCCGGCATTACGCGCGGCTCTACGCCCGGCCCGGCAATATGCACTATGCGTTCGAGCAGTTCGCGAACTTCAACACGAAGGACGCCGCCGATAACGAGGTCTTTGCGCGAACAAAACTGACCATGCCGATCCTGGCGCTGGGCGCGGAAAAATCGTTCGGCAATCAGCAGGTGGCGATCATGCGCGACGTCGGTACCAATGTCGAAGGCGGCATCATCACCAATTCCGGCCACTGGATCATGGAAGAGCAGCCGGTGCAGACCGTAAAAAAGGTCACCGACTTCCTCGGCAAGAAATAGCGGCGCGATTGAAGGCCGTCATGGCCGGGCTTGTCCCGGCCATCCACGCCTGTTTTCAAATGTGTCACAAAGAAAGGCGTGGATGCCCGGCATAAAGCGGGGCATGACAAGTTTTGTTACACCCGGCTCGGGTAATTCGGGCTCTCGCGCGTGATCACCACGTCGTGCACGTGGCTTTCTCGCAGGCCGGAGCCGGTGATGCGCACGAATTGCGCTTTCTTGTGCAGGTCGGTGATGGTTTTAGCACCGACATAGCCCATGGCGGCGCGCAGGCCACCGGATAGCTGGTGCAGTACCGTCGCGGCCGAGCCCTTGTAGGGCACCTGGCCCTCGACGCCTTCCGGCACCAGCTTGAGCGCATCCTTTATGTCTTGCTGGAAATAGCGGTCCGCCGAGCCGCGCGACATCGCGCCGACCGAGCCCATGCCGCGGTAGGTCTTGTAGGAGCGGCCCTGGTAGACGAACACTTCGCCCGGTGTTTCGTCGGTGCCGGCGAGCAGCGAGCCGACCATGGCGCAATCGGCGCCGGCAGCGATCGCCTTGGCCAGATCGCCGGAATACTTGATGCCGCCGTCGGCAATCACCGGCGTGTCGGAGGCCTTCGCCGCCTCGACCGCATCCATGATCGCGGTCAGTTGCGGCACTCCGACGCCGGCGACAATGCGCGTGGTGCAGATCGAGCCGGGGCCGATGCCGACCTTGATGGCGTCGGCGCCGGATCCGATCAGCGCCTTGGCGCCATCGGCGGTAGCGACATTGCCCGCCACCACCTGCACTTTGTTGGAAAGCCGCTTGATGCGGTTGACGGCGTCGAGCACGTGCTTGGAGTGGCCGTGCGCGGTGTCGACGACGACAAGGTCAACGCCGGCGGCGATCAACGCCTCGGTACGGGCAAAGCCCTTGTCGCCGACTGTGGTCGCCGCGGCGACGCGCAGACGGCCCTGCTCATCCTTGCAGGCGTTCGGATTGGCGACCGCCTTTTCGATGTCCTTGACCGTAATCAAGCCGATGCAGCGGTATTTGTCGTCGACCACCAGGAGCTTTTCGATCCGGCGTTGGTGTAGCAGGCGCTTGGCCTCGTCCTGGCTGACGCCCTCTTTCACCGTCACCAGCCGATCCTTGGTCATCAATTCGGCAACGGTCTGGCTCGGATCGGTGGCGAAACGCACATCGCGGTTGGTGAGGATGCCGACCAGCTTGCCGGGACCGCCATTGCGCGTGGGTTCGACCACCGGAATGCCGGAGATACGATTCGCGCTCATCAACTCGAAGGCTTCGGCAAGCGTCGCGGTCGGCCCGATGGTCACCGGGTTCACGATCATGCCCGATTCGAACTTCTTCACCTGCCGCACCTGCGCCGCCTGCTGGTCCGGCTCGAGATTGCGGTGGATGACGCCGATGCCGCCGGCCTGCGCCATGGCGATCGCCATCTCCGCCTCGGTGACTGTGTCCATCGCGGAGGCGATGATCGGGATGTTGACATTGATCGAGCGGGTGATCCGGGAGCGGATATCGGCGTCGGCCGGCATCACCTCCGACAGGCCGGGCTGGATCAGCACGTCGTCGAACGTGAGCGCTTCGCGTAAAGCACCGTTATTCACGGCACCGTTATTCTTGTCCGCCATCGCCAACTCCGTTGGCCCTAAAGGCATCCGCTCCGGCTGCCGAAGGGTGATAAGAAGCCCTCCGCGAGGGGTCTCCTCGCCCGGCTACACGGCCCGCTTTTGGGTTGGCATGGGCCGATAGCACGGGAGGCCGCTGATTCCTAGGACAATCGCAGATACCTGTTATGACGTGTGTAAAGCCGAAGGCCGCGCCGGACTGTGCCGTGCCGGCCGTTACATAGTCATGATCCCGCCGGAAGACAGGTTCCCGCCCTCGGGGACAAAAATCCATGCGCGCTGACCGTATTGTTCCGCTGATCATCGCGGTCGCGTTGTTCATGGAGAACATGGATTCGACGGTAATCGCCACGTCGCTGCCGGCGATCGCCGCCGACATCGGCACCAACCCGCTGGCGCTCAAGCTCGCGGTCACCTCTTATCTCCTGTCGCTTGCGGTATTCATCCCGGCAAGCGGCTGGACCGCCGACCGCTTCGGCGCACGCGCGGTGTTCCGCGCGGCGATTGCCATATTTGTGCTCGGCTCGATCGGCTGCGCACTGTCGAGTTCGCTCACCGATTTCGTCGTCGCCCGCATCGTGCAAGGGATGGGAGGCGCCATGATGACGCCGGTGGGACGCCTGGTGCTGGTGCGCACCATCAGCAAGCGCGAATTGGTCGGCGCCATGGCCTGGGTAACGACGCCGGCACTGATCGGTCCCGTGCTCGGGCCGCCGGTCGGCGGCTTCATCACCACATATGCGACCTGGCACTGGATCTTCCTCATCAACGTGCCGATCGGCCTCATCGGCATTGTGCTCGCCACGCGATTCATCCCGGACGTGCGCGCCGAGCACCATGTGCGCTTCGATCTGCGCGGCATGGTGCTCGCCGGGCTCGGTATCGCCGGCGTCGCCTTCGGCCTCTCGGTGCTGGGGCTCAATTTCCTGCCGTGGTGGGTGGTGGTGGCGCTGGTCGTGGGTGGGGCCTGTTTCGTCGCAGCATATCTCGTGCACGCGCGACACACGGCAAACCCGGCGCTCGATCTGAGCCTGTTTCGCATTCCCACTTTCCGCGCCAGCGTGCTCGGCGGCTTCACCTTCCGTCTCGGCATCGGCGCCATGCCGTTTTTGCTGCCGCTGATGCTGCAAGTCGGCTTCGGCAAATCGCCGTTCCAGTCCGGCCTCATCACATTTGCCTCGGCGATGGGCGCCATGGGCATGAAGATGGCCGCGGTCACCATCCTGCGCCGCTTCGGCTTCCGCAACATTCTGGTGACCAACGCCGTCATCAGCGCCAGCTTCCTCGCGACCTGTGCCGCGTTCACGCAAGCAACTCCCGCGGCCGTGATGGTCGGCCTGCTGCTGGTCGGTGGTTTTTTCCGCTCGCTGCAATTCACCAGCATCAACACGATTGCCTATGCCGACATCGAACCGGCGCGCGTGAGCCGCGCCACGTCGCTGGTCAGCGTCGGCCAGCAGTTGTCGCTGTCGGCTGGCGTCGCGGTCGGCGCTCTCGCCGTCGAACTCGCGGTACGCTTCCGCGATGCCGGGCCGCTGGCTGCCGCCGATTTCCGTCCGGCCTTCCTGGTCGTAGCCGCGATCTCGGCACTATCGGTCCTGATTTTCGCGCAATTGCCGCCGGATGCCGGCGCAGAACTTGCCAACCGCATGCCGGCGCCGACGGAAACTTCCGATCAGCGCGCCGGGTGACAGCGGAAACGCCGGTCATTAACTATGTCCCGGTGTTCGGCTAGGACCAGACTCTAAATTCACTGATATTCGAGGGGTGGTAACCTTAATGCGGCCGGCTCATGCGCGCCCTTAAGGCCTTGTCGCCGCCGCGAGCGGCGGCCGTATTTTCGTTTGCACTGCTTGCGCTGGGGCAGCCTGCCTCGGCGCAGCAACGCGATGCGCGCATGTGCGCGACACAGGACGTAAACCTCGCCAGCCAACGTATCGATGCCTGCTCGGCCATCCTGAAATCCGGCCGGTTGCAAGGAGAGCCGGCCGGCGTTGCCTACGCTCTGCGCGGGCTCGCCTTCCTTGATCGCGGCGACACGCCGCATGCCATCGCCGACCTCAACCAGGCGATTGCACTCGCGCCAGAGTTCGTGCCGGCCTATCAGAACCGCGGCAATGCCTGGTACGTCCGCGGCAATTTCGGCGAAGCGCTTGCCGACTACGATACCGCTATCCGTCTCGATCCGAATTCGGCATCGGCCTATGTGAGCCGCGCCGCGGTGCGCCGCGATCTCGGTTTTACCGGCGGCGCCATGCAGGACTACGAGAAGGCAATCGCCCTCGATGCCGACAAGGCAAGCGCCTATAGCGGGCGCGGCCAGCTTTACATGCAGCAACACGATTATGAGCGCGCGCGCGGCGATTTCGACCGCGCGCTCGGCCTCGCGCCGGATGCCGCCAATTACATGTTGCGGGCACAGGTGCGCCAAAGCACCGGCGACGCCGCGGGCGCGCTTGCCGATTACGCCGAGGTGTTGCAGCGCGATCCGAAAAACGTCGCCGCTTTCCGTGACGAAGCCGGCATCTGGCGCAAGCAGGGCGACTACGACAAGGCAATCGCCGCCTACGATCATGCGCTGTCGGTCGAGGAACGCTCGGCGACGACCTACCGATTGCGCGCCGAAGCCTACGCCGCCAAAGGCGACCGCAAGAGCGCCATCACCGATCTCAACAAGGCGCTGAAATATTCCTGGGACATCACACTGCTGAAGCTGCGCGGAGGTGTACGCCTCGACGACGGCGACATTCGTGGCGCGATTCAGGATGCGGACCTGATGCTCAAGGAAGACGCAAACAGCGCGTCGGCCTTCGCGTTGCGCGGTACCGCCTTGGCGCGCGCAAAGAAATATAATGACGCACTCGCGGATCTCGACAAGGCCATCAAGGGGGACGCCGGCGGCGCGCTGGCTTTCGCCGAACGCGGTGAGATTTATGTCGTGAAAAACGACGGCGAACGTGCGCTCGCCGACTTTGACCGCGCGATTGAGCTGGGCATCGACAGCGCCGCGCCCTACCACGCCCGCGCGCTGATTGAAAAGTCGCGCGGCGATGACGCCAAGGCACTCGTCGATCTCGATCAGGCTATCAAGCGCGACCCCCTGGCAGCCAAACCATATTTCCTGCGCGCCGAACTGCGGATTGCCAAGGGTGATAGTGCGCCAGCGCTTGCCGATCTCGACGCGGGGCTGGCGCTTGCGCCAGACGAGGTCGCCGGGCTGCTCGCGCGTGCGCAGATCAGGCAGGACAAGGGCGATCTCGCCGGCGCCATTGCCGACTATGACGCAGCACTCAAGCTCGCGCCAAAAAACGCCGCGGCCTTTTACCGGCGCGGGCTCGCCTATGAGCGGACTGGAGACACGGCGAAAGCGGCGGCCGATTTCAAGACGGCGCTGGCGGATGACCAGACACTGACGGAGGTCCGCAGCGCATTGGCGCGTGTCACCCCAGCGGTGCAGGAGCGCAAGCCGCGGGAGGCTAAAGCAGAGACGGCCGCGCCAAAGGCTCGCGAGAAAGTGGACGTCAAGATGCCTCCGCCGAAAGAGGCAAAAAAGAGCGCGCCCGAGCCGGGCAATCCGGCCAAACCGGCAGCCACGTCCAAGCGCCGCGATGTGCAATCCTTGCAATACGCGCGCCTGCACAAGGAGCGAAAAAAGCCCGTGCACGTTGCGCAAAAACGTAGCCCCCGCCCGATCGAGCGCAGCTTCCGCGCCGGCACGCGCTTTACCGACATC
Source organism: uncultured Alphaproteobacteria bacterium (assembly GCA_963738915.1). Lineage (GTDB taxonomy): Bacteria > Pseudomonadota > Alphaproteobacteria > Rhizobiales > Xanthobacteraceae > Pseudolabrys. Next base: position 73,346 of record CAVTYO010000009.1, on the reverse strand, counting down.
TGGGTCGACCGCCCTTAAGCTTCCAGTCGGCCGCGGAAGCCCGTCGCCAGCAAATAAAGCTCCGCCGAATCCGACCGGCTCGCCGCCGGCTTGACGTGCTTGACCGTCGCGAAGTCGCGCTTGAGGAGGCGGAGCAGCTCGCCCTCAGTTCCGCCCTGCAGCACCTTGGCGAGGAACGTGCCGCCCGGCGCAAGCACCTCGCCGGCGAAGTCGACCGCCGCTTCAACCAGCGCCATGATTTTCAGGTGGTCGGTCCGGCGATGGCCGGTCGCATTAGCCGCCATGTCGGACAGCACGACGTCGGCCGGTCCGCCGAGTATTGCCTTGAGCCGTGCCGGCGCCGCGGGATCGAGAAAATCGCCCTGCACGAAGGAAACACCCGGCAGCGCTTCCATTGCCAGCAGGTCGATCGCAACTACCGCGCCCGCCCCGGGAGCACCGACGCGCTGCGCCGCGACCTGGCTCCAGCCGCCGGGCGCCGCGCCAAGATCGATCACCCGCGCGCCTTTTTTTAGAAACCGCGCCTTGTCGTCGATCTCGGCAAGCTTGTAGGCGGCGCGCGAGCGAAAGCCTTCGCTTTTGGCGCGCGCCACGTAAGGATCATTGAGCTGGCGCTCAAGCCAGGCCCGAGATGACTGCGAACGATTCTTGTTTTTGACCCGCACCTTGGCGCGCGGACGCTTGCCACGCTCGCTCACGTGATCGCCGCCTGCGCGCCCCAGACGCCGTCTTCACGCATCATCTGCACCAGCATGCCTTCGCGCAGGCCCCGGTCGGCGACACGCAGGCGCGGACAGGGAAAGGCGCGGCGGATCGCCTCGAGGATGGCGCAGCCGGCGAGCACCAGGTCGGCGCGCTCGGCGCCGATACATGGACTGGCGACGCGCTCCTGGTAACTCATGGCGAGCAGTCGTTCGGAGACGTCGCCTATGTCCCGCGCGCTCATCCAGCAGCCGTCGACGCGGCTCCGTTCATAGCGTTTCAGGTTGAGATGAACGCCGGCAACGGTGGTCACAGTGCCTGAGGTGCCAAGCAGGTGAATTCCACCCAGACCTTCGCCATGGTCGCGTGCAAACGGCGCGATCAGCGCCGCAACTTCGGCGACCATCGCCTCGTAGATTTCGCGGGTGACCTCATGGCCGCCATGGCCCTCGGCGAGCGTCACAACGCCAAGCGGCAACGATATCCAGCCGCGAATCTGCGGCAGCGGCGGTCCGCCTTTGCCGTCGCGCGAACGGTCGAGCCGCACCAGTTCGGACGAGCCGCCGCCGATATCGAATAGCACCACGCCGTCGGCCTGCGGGTCCATCAGCGGTGTGCAGCCGGTCGCGGCGAGAGTTGCTTCGGTTTCTCGGTCAATGACATCGAGTTCGAGTCCGAGCGTGTCTGCGACACGGGTGCGGAAGTCGTCGCCATTGACGGCGGAGCGGCAGGCTTCGGTGGCGATCAGGCGGGCGCGGGTGACTCCCTTGTTCTTCATCTTGTCGCGGCAGATGGTCAGTGCTGCGAGCGCGCGGCCGATCGCTGCATCATTCAAGCGGCCGGACGCGGAAACGCCCTCGCCGAGCCGGATGATCCGGGAGAATGCGTCGACAACGCGAAAGCTGTCGTCGGTCGGCCGCGCCACAAGCAGTCTGCAGTTATTGGTGCCGAGATCGAGCGCGGCATAGGTCGCCCCGCCGCGATCACGGCCCGCAGTGCCGTCGAATCGTCCAGGCGACCGCCGACCCCGCCGGTTGCGCTCGCGCGCCCGGTCAAACGCGGGGCCGAGGCCTGGGGCATCCCCGGCCTCGCCGCTCATATGTCACAAGCCTTCCTGCCACGGCGGACGGCCTCTTGGGCCCCGCAACACGCGGCATTTGTTCCCTTTATCGGCAAAAGTGTAACAGCGCAGGAGCATCACGCAACCCTGCCCGGCCGCGGGCGTTCTTGTGGAAGCTCCGGCCCTGCTTTATCTCAAAGGCCCGACCTCCCCCAGGAAGCCCTCCCCGACATGGACGATCGAACCCAAGAAACGGCGTTGTCGCTGACCAAATTCGGCATCGGCCAACCAGTCCTGCGCAGCGAGGATCCCAAGCTGGTGCAGGGCCACGGCACCTACACCGACGATATCAACCGGCTGGGCCAGGCCTATGCGGTGTTGGTGCGCAGCCGGGACGCGCACGGCATCATCCGCAGCATCGACACCGCCGCTGCCAAGGGCATGCCCGGCGTGCTCGCGGTTCTCACCAGCGAAGACCTGAAGGCTTACGGTGGTCTCAAATGCCTGTTGCCGCTCAAAGGCCGCGACGGCTCACCGATCAAATTCACGCCGCGCCCGGCATTGGCGGGCGATAAAGTGCGCTTCGTCGGCGACCCGGTCGCATGCGTCGTGGCGCAGACCATCGCCCAGGCCAAAGACGCGGCGGAAGCTGTGTCGCTCGACATCGAACCGTTGCCCGCTGTAACCAGCGCGCGCGACGCGGCAAAACCCGGCGCGCCGCTGATCTGGGACGACGTGCCCGGCAATATCGCGCTCGACTATCAGCATGGCGACACGGAAAAAGTCGCCGCGGCATTCGCCAAAGCGGCGCATGTCGTCAAGCTGCCGCTGATCAATCAACGGCTGGTCGTTGCCGCCATGGAGCCGCGCGCCGCCATCGGCGAATACGATACTGCCGCCCAGCACTGGACGCTGCATTCCAGCAGCCAGGGCGTCTTCGGCATGAAGAACCTGCTGCGCGACATTCTCGGCGCGCCGGCGGAAAAAGTGCGCGTGCTCACCGGCAATGTCGGCGGCTCATTCGGTATGAAGGCCACGCCCTATCCCGAATATGTCTGCATCCTGCACGCCGCGAAGATTCTTGGCCGGCCGGTGAAATGGACCGATGAGCGCTCCGGCAGCTTCATGTCCGACCACCACGGCCGCGATTACGACATGACAGTCGAAGTCGCTTTCGACAAGGATGGACTGATCCAGGCGGTCCGCCTCACCGGCTACGGCAATCTCGGCGGCTATTGCTCCAACTTCGGGCCGCTGCTGCCGACCGTCAACGTGACCAAAAACATCATCAGCATGTACCACACGCCGCTGCTCGAAGTGGCGACTAAGTGCGTTTACAGCAACACGACGCTGGTGTCGGCCTATCGCGGCGCTGGGCGGCCCGAGGGCGCGCTGAGCATGGAGCGCACGATGGATTACGCTGCCGCCGAACTCGGCATCGATCGCTTCGAGCTGCGCAAGCGCAATTTCATCAAGGCCAGAGAAATGCCGTTCGCAACTCCGGCCGGCACAACCTATGACAGCGGCGACTTTCCCGCGCTGTTCAAGGAGGCGCTTGAACACGCCGACGTCAAGGGCTTCAAGCAACGCAAACGCGAGAGCAGGCGCAACGGCAAGCTGCGCGGGCTCGGCGTCGGCTGCTTCGTCGAAACAACCGCCGCGCAAACGACCGAAATGGGCGGCATCCGTTTCAACGCCGACGGCACCGTGACCATTATCACCGGCACGCTCGATTATGGTCAGGGCCACGCCTCGGCGTTCGCACAGGTGCTGGTCGAGAACCTCGGCGTGCCGTTCGAGCGCATCACGCTGCTGCAGGGCGATAGCGATCAACTCGTCACCGGCGGTGGCACCGGCGGCTCGCGTTCGGCGATGCTCAGCGGCACCGCCATCATGCAGGCCTCCGACAAGGTCATCGCCGCGGGCAAGCAACTGGCAGCGCACGTCCTGGAAGCCTCCGCCGGCGACATCGAATTCAAGGCCGGGCGCTTTACCATCGCCGGCACCGACCGCTCGATCGGCATCATGGATCTCGCGCAGCGGCTGCGCGGTCTCAAGGTCCCCGAGGGCCTTCCCTCAACGCTCGACGTAACTCACGTGACCGAGCCGGTCGCCGGGACCTACCCGAACGGGGTTCACGTCGCAGAAGTGGAAATCGAGCCCGACACCGGGCTGACGCGCACGGTGAAATACTCCGTGGTTAATGATTTCGGCACGGTGCTCAACCCGATGCTGGTCGAGGGCCAGGTGCAAGGCGGCGCGGTGCAGGGTCTCGGACAGGTTCTGCTCGAAGGCGCAGTCTACGACGCCGATGGACAGTTGGTCACCGGCTCCTTCATGGACTACGCCATGCCGCGCGCCCACGATGCGCCGATGATCGCGGTGACAAACCGTCCGGTTCCGACCAAGACCAATCCGGTCGGCGCCAAAGGCTGTGGCGAAGCCGGAACGTCCGGCGGATTGCCGGCCGTTGCCAATGCCGTGATCGACGCACTCGCCGATTACGGCATCCGCCACCTGGAAATGCCGATGACCCCGGCGCGCATCTGGCAGGCGATCCAGGACGCCAAGGCGAAAGAGCCCGCATAAATCTTCCGAGCCCTGCCGGGACCACAACAATGACAGAGGCGACGGAACGTTTGCCTGCGGCCCGCTCCGGCTACGCGCGCCTGGTCGGCTTCATCAGCGCTGCGCATTTCGTTTCGCATTACTACATTTTGCTTCTGCCGCCGCTGTTTCCCTTCGTGCGCGCCGATTACGGCGTTAGCTACACGGAACTCGGGCTGGCGCTCGCCGCGTTCAACGTGGTCTCGGCGGCGCTGCAAACGCCCGCCGGCTTTCTCGTCGACCGGCTCGGCGCCCGCATTCTGCTTGTCGCCGGGCTGCTGATCGGCGGCCTAGCCTTCCTGATCGTGGGCATGACCCATTCATTCTGGCTGATGGTGGCAATGTTCGCGCTCGCCGGCGTCGGCAATACCGTCTATCACCCGGCCGATTACGCGCTGCTTTCGCACCACGTGCCGGCCAAGCGGATCGGCCAGGCTTTTTCCGTCCATACCTTCGCCGGCATGCTCGGCTCCGCGGTCGCACCGGGCAGCTTGCTGCTGATGCAAAGCCTGTGGGGCTGGCGCGGCGCCTTCATCGGCGCCGGCGCGCTCGGCTTTGCGGTCGCCGCGTTATTGCTAACGATGGGCGACGAAACGAAAACTCCGGATACGCCAGCGCCCGTGCGCGGCGCCGGGACCGCTGGCTGGCGGCTGTTGCTGTCGCCGCCAATTCTGCTCAACCTCGGATTTTTCCTGCTGCTCGCGCTGATGAGCGGCGGCATGTACAATTATTCCGTGGTGGCACTGGGCGCACTCGACGGCACGCCACTGGCGACGGCTAATGGTGCGCTATCGGCGCATCTCTTTCTTTCCGCGCTTGGCGTCCTGATCGGCGGCGTGGTGGCAACCCGCACCGCCCGCCACAGCCTGGTGGCGACGCTGGGCCTCGCCGCCATCGCGACATTGATCGCACTGATTGCCTATGTCGATCTCGGCTCCTGGCCATTAATCGCGGTCATGGCGCTTGCCGGGTTCTGCTTCGGCATCATCATGCCATCGCGCGATATGATCGTGCGCGATGCGACTCCGCCGGGCTCGTTCGGCAAGGTATTCGGCTTTGTCACCACGGGCTTTAATCTCGGCGGCATCGTCGCGCCGCTGGCCTTCGGCGCCATCATGGATCACGGCAACCCGCGACTGGTTTTTCTCGGCGTCGCCGCCTGCAGTCTGGTGGCCATCCTCACCGTGGCAACGCTGCCGCGGCGCGCCGAATAAAACGGCGGCGCCGAGCTCTTCAGGGCTGGGTCTTCGGATCCTTTGGCCTTGTCAAACTGGCTATTTTGCCCCATGTCAGGCGCCTCACAGGGCTCCGGCTGCCTCTTTTTTGGCCCGAACCGAGCCAGTGGGGGATAGTTCAACGGTAGAACATCGAACTTCTGACTCCGAGAATCTTGGTTCGAATCCAGGTCCCCCAGCCAGACCTCCCAGTGTGACAACACGCACGTCGCGCATGCACCCGCTAAAATGAAGGGCACCTAAAACGCCCGCGCTGCACTTTTTTCACAAATCGAAATCAAGTTGAATTTCGATTGCAGTGCGAGACACCGGGCTAGTCAACGATCAAAATATGGACCATTCTTTCCGCCGAACTGCATAACAATCAAAACAAAACAACAATGGGGAGAATGTCCGTGGCTCAAACAATCGAAGCCTTTGTCGGCAACGCGCTGGATGATGCGAAGATATCGCCGCTGCATCGCAAAGTGATCGGCCTGATCGCCGCGGGATACTTCTTCGACGTAATCGACTTTACCGTGTTCGGCTCGCTGGTCCCGTTCATTCTTCAGTCGAAGTTTGCGACCGGAGCCGAAGTTGCTGCCGTAGGCAGCGCCACCATTTTCGGAATGTTCCTCGGCACCGCCGGGCAAGGTGAATTCAGCGACCGTTTTGGACGCCGGTTCATTTATCAGTTCAACCTGCTGCTGTTCGGCGTGTTCACAATTCTCGGCGCGCTGAGCCCCTCCGTCAGCTTGCTGGTGATCTGCCGCTTCATCGCCGGCATCGGCCTTGGTGCCGAACAACCGCTTGCTTTCGCCTATGCAGGTGAATATTCGCCCAAGCGCATCCGTGGCCGTATCCTGGCGATTGTGCACTTCATCGGCGGCGCCTGCGTGTGGCCGATCGGCACCGCGCTGGTGCTCTTGTTCGGCAGCTTGGCGCCCACACCGGAACACGCCTGGCGTGGCGTTTGGCTGCTGGTCGGCATCGGTTCACTCATCGTCTGGTTATTCCGCTTTTCGCTGCCGGAGTCCCCGCGCTTCCTGGCGACGCACGGCAAAGGCAAACAGGCGCTCGAAGTACTTACCAAGCTCGGCATTGCCGGACCGACCGGGCCGTTGTCCACCGACGCGGCGAGCGACACCAAGAGCGACCCGTTCGGCGTCGTCTTCCGCATGTTCCCGATGCGCGTCATCGCCGGCATGATCTGTTTCACGGCGTTTTTCGGCGTCGCCATCGGGCTCGGAGCCTGGCTGCCCAATATCATGAACGCCAAGGGTTTCAGCGTCACCAAGTCGCTGCAATATGTCCTGGCCATGAACTTCGCGGTGCCGTGCGCCAGTCTTTTCATGATGTACGCGCTGGATAATTTTGGCCGCAAGATCACGTCCGTTCTGGCCTTCGTCTGCGCGGGCGTCATGGCAATTGTGTTTGCCAACGCCTCGACCGCCATCGAGCTGATGGTCGCCGGTTTCGTCATGATCTTCTTCGTGCAGGTTGCCGGCAATTCGATGCAGATCTTTGCCTCGGAGGTATTCCCGACCAACGCCCGTGCCTCGGGCTTCGGCTGGGCATCCGGCGTCGGGCGACTGGCGACCGCCTTCATCATGCCGACGATCCTGTGGGTGCAGAACGGCTTCGGCCTCACCGCGGTGTTCGTCAGCCTGGCCATCTTGCTGCTGATCGCGGCGGCCTCGGTGACGCAGCTCGGACCCGAAGCCAAGCAAAGGGGCCTCGACGAAATCGCGCCGCCAACCGGCTGATCTACGATCTGCGTAACTTCAATGAGGCCCGGTTCGGCGCGATTGCCGATCCGGGCCTCGGCAATTTAGGGTGTTTGCAATGAGTGCTCAGGCCGCCGCCGCATCGAAAGACATCAGCGTTATATCGCGTAGCGACCAGGGCGGCCGGCTCGACGGCGTACAAGTCATCGTCGAAAAGGGTCACGCCTACGTCGGCCACATGTTTGCGGACGGCTTTTCGGTCATCGACGTCCGCGACCCGAAAAAACCCAAGGCCGTCGCCTTCGTCGCCGCACCGAAAAATACGCGCTCGCACCATCTGCAAATTCACGGCGACATTCTCCTCGCCGTGAACGGCCCGAATATCTGGGCCATGCAGCAGTACCAGAGCCAGCAGGACTATTACGCAAAATCCCTCGCCGACTCGGTGAAGTCGGAGCAGCCCTTCGCCGTTGGCTTGCGCGTGTTCGATATCTCGAACCCGGCAAATCCGCGCGAGATCGGCTTTCTCGACCTGCCCGGCCTTGGCGCGCATCGTATCTGGTGGGTTGGCGGCCGCTACGCTTGTGTCTCGGTGCATTTCGAGGGCTTCATCGATCACATATTGGCGGTGGTCGATGTCAGTAACCCGCAGAAACCGGTTCTTGCCGGCAAGTGGTGGTTACCCGGCATGCACCGCGCAGGCGGCGAGAAGCCGCCCGCCTCCTTCGGCAAGCGCACGGCGCTGCACCACCTCATCAGTGCGGGAAATCTCGGCTTCGCCGCGTGGCGCGACGGCGGCTTTACCGTGCACGACCTGACCGATCCGCCCAATCCGAAGTTGCTTGCGCATCACAACACGTCGCCGCCCTTTGCCGGCGGCGCTCATACGCCGCTGCCGCTGCCCGACCGCAACCTGGTGGTGCTCGCCGACGAAGCGACCTCGGTCAATTGCGCCAACGGGCTTGCCTACACCTGGATCTACGACGTGCGCACGCCGACCAACCCGGTCACGATAGCGACGCTGCCGACACCTACGGGCGAGGATTTCTGCGCCAAGGGCGGCAAATTCGGCCCGCACAACATCCACGAGAACCGGCCGGGTTCGTTTCAAAGTTCGGATATTGTTTTCGTCACCTATCACAATGCCGGCCTGCGCGTTTACGACATTCGCAATCAATTCGAGCCGAAAGAGGTTGCTTATTTCGTGCCGCCGGCGCCGGAAAAGATCGTCGACCAGCGGCCAAACCCGGTGAAGGTCATCCAGTCCTGCGATGTTTACGTCGACCCCAACGGCGTCATGTTCCTCACGGACACCAATGCCGGGCTTTACATTCTCCAGTACGAGGGCAAATGACGGATAAATTCGGCCGCCTCGCGCTACACCTGTGGACGGTCGACACGACGCCGTTAAAGACCGCGCTCGACGCCGCCAGACAAGCCGGTTTCGACGCCGTCGAGTTGCGCCGCACCGATTTCAAGCGCTGTTTTGAGGCCGGGATGAGCAATGCCCAGGTGCTCGATCTGATCCGCGCCAGCGGCATTCCGTGCGGCGTGCTCGGCGTCGAATATGGCTGGCTGTTTGCGACCGGCGACGAGAGCAAGCACCTGTTCAAGGTATTCCGTGAATCCTGCGAAAACGCGGTCGCGCTCGGTTGCCCCATGCTGATGAGCGCGCCGGGACAGGTGAACGGCCCGATCAAGGACGCGATCAAGTACCTCGAGGACGCCGGCGGTATTGCCGCCGAATACAAATTGAAGCTCGCCATCGAGTTCAACTCGCAGCACGACGTACTCAACAGTCTTGCCGTGCTTACCGAACTGATAGAAGGCGCCAACCGGCCGAATTGCGGCTATCTCATCGACGCCTATCACTTCACCCGCAGCGGGGCCGGCGGCCGCGGCTTCGAGGCCGTGCCGGGCGACAAGATCTATTGCTTCCAGTATAGCGACGTCTCGCCAAACCCGGTGATCGGGGTACGCCGCCCGACGGACCGGCTGGTGCCCGGCAAAGGCATCGTCAAATGGCGTGAGATGCTCGGCCTGCTCGCCGAAAAACACTACACCGGATATTTGAGCTACGAAGCACCAAATCCCGAGCTATGGGCGCGCTCACCCTATGACGTTGCGCGCGAGGGCGTTGACCTCACGCGCAAATTATTGCGCGACGCAGTGCCCGGCTACGTGAACTGAGGATCGTCATGACAGCAGAACCGGAACTCCCACTTTTCCTCGGCCTCAACGACAAGACCGTCACCGCCATTCCCAAGACTGTGGACAAGCAGCGCTACATGACATCCGTCGCGCCTAAGGCCGCCAATCCGGGAAAATGGGTCGAGCAGCCGCGCATGTCGATCCCGACCGGCGAACACGCCGTGATCGAATGCCAGGGCAAAATTCATTCGATCGCCGGCTATGCCAAACACCGCGTCGACCAGAGTTTCCATCAAGTGTTCGATCCCAAGGCTGCAACGTGGTCGCTGAAGGCCCCCTTCCCGCACCCGTGCAATCATGTCGCCGGCGTTTCCATCGGGTCCAAGATTTATACCTTTGGCGGCTTCGTCGAGCAGAACCGCTGTCCGCATTCAAGATGCTTTGTTTATGATGCCAGCAGCGACCAATGGGCCCCGATCGCGCCGATCTCGCGGCCGCGCGGCGCCGTGTCGGCGATCGTGCTCGACGGCAAGATTCATTTGCTGGGCGGGCGCGACGTGCGTTCGGTGGAATGGCACGAAATCTACGATCCCGCGACCGACAAATACACGATCCTCGGCGGCATGCGCGGCTCGACCGGCACGCAGCCTTTCGTTGGCCAGCGCGACCACATGGGGGTCGCGGTGGTCGACGGGAAAATCCACGCCATCGCCGGACGCATGGATAGCTATGATTTCAACACCGGGCTCAACGCCGTCTACGATCCAAAAACCGACGGCTGGAGCTTTCGCGCACCGCTGCCGACGCCGCGCAGCGGCCCGTCATGCGTCTACATCGACGGAAAAATTGTAGTGTTCGGCGGCGAAGCGACCGGCAAAGTGTTCGGGACCAACGAAGCTTACGATCCCAAAACCGATAGCTGGGAGCAACTCACGCCGATGGCGATCCCGCGCCATGGGCTGCATGGCGCGACCTGTGCCGTGATCGGCAACATGGTGCATGTGCCGGGCGGCGGCCCGGTGCCCGGCGGCCAGGTGCAGGGCGCCTACCACGACGCCTTCACGTTCGACTGAACTCAAACTTTTGTGGCCGCTCTGCAAAGGCAGAACGGCCACAAATCGAAGTCACAGAGAATATCAGTGCGCCGGACGCAGTCGAAGCTCGGCGACGCCGGCCGCGACATTGAGGCCGGCTTGGCCCTGCACCGAGAGCGGCTGCAGGCTCACGGTCCGGTCGGACCCGCCGACCAGCACGTTTGCGCCAACGCCGGCGCCGACGGTCGCTTCGCCGGTTGCGCCAGTGTATGTGCCGGCAAGTGCGCCGAAGCGCCGCGTCGTGGGCGCGTCGACGGCCCAAACCATCTGGCCGCCGGCCGTTGCGCCGACATCGAGACCGAACTTGGTGATGCTACCGACGTAAACTTCCTTCGGTCCCGGCGCTGTCGGGGTGAACATGCAGGTCACGTCTTTCTTTGACGTGATGATAAGGCCGATACCGGCGGAAATGTCGCAGGTCAGCGTTCCGACTTTGGCGTGCTCGGGCGCCGCCATGCCAGGCGCCGGCAGGGCAATCGCCGCAAAGGCCGCCATGCCCGCAAGGGTGCTCAAATGCTTAGGCATGTTTCTCTCCGTGTTTGATGATGCCGCCCGAAAAACGCTCAGGGTGTTGAAAAGTTCCCGCGCAATGACATCAGCCCAGCTTCGGATGTCGGGCATCAATCGCCGCTACACAGCGCCCCAGGTGATTGAGTTGGGCCGCCGCAGACAACGGGCTGAAAACCGGCTCACAGCCAGCGAGAATGCGATGTGGCGCTTGCGCTGGCGCAATTGACCGCCGCACGATCGGTACCGGCAAACGATCACCCTTGCCTCCCCGATTGACTGTTTGCGCCGGTTCTTGCGTCGTGGACTCGTTTTCAACCGTAGGCCAAAAGGCCAAAGACAGTCCGACCCCCGCCGGCGGCGCAACAGCGTCCATCGCCAGCACCACCAACGCGCCCGCCGCTAGATATGTAACCAGGCTTGGCATCCGCTATCTCCGCTGTCGCGGAATTAACCCATGTTGAGAAAGAAGGTTCCTCCACGTGGCAATCACGGAACTTTTAACTCAGCCTCACGTTGTCTGGTGCCAATTATTTCCAGTTCGAAAAGGGCCACCCATGACCACGCGGGCAAAATCCAATGCAGAAGAAATCGCCGCAATCGAGGATTTGCTCGGCGATCTGGAAAAGCGCCTGCGGCGGCTCTCCAGCGTCACCAAGCGCGAAGTATCCGGCGCCTCGGGAGAGGTCAGCGATTTCGTCAGCGACGCGCTTGCCGGCATCATGGAGCGCGTGCGCGAGAGCGCGGAAAACATCGGCGAGTCGGTGAGTGATCAAGCCTCGCGGGTCGGCGCCAATACGGTCAAGAAAATCACCGACGAAGTCGAACAGCGGCCGCTCGTTATGCTCTCAATCGCGGCCGGCCTCGGCTTTCTGGTCGGTATGGCCAATCGCCGCTAGGGCCATGCAACTCGATCACATCGCGCAAGCCGCGATCAGCCATCTTTTGGGCCGGTTTGTCCGGCGCGCGGCATTAGCGTTGATCTTCATCGGTTGCGCGATTGTCGCGCTCTATCACTTTACCGTTGCCGGCCTGATGGCGCTCGACGCTCACGTCGGCGTTCTCCACGCCCGGCTTATCGTGGCGGGCGTTTACACCGCGTTCGCGGCCATTTCTGCGGGAGTAGTTTTTTTGTGGCGGCAGCCGCCGCGGCTCAATGGATCGGCGAAAACGCTCACTTCGCTGCGCGAAATGCAGCTCATCATGCTCGTAGAAGCCGTCATGCTCGGCTATGAGCTCGCGCGCAAAGGCGTGCGCTCGCGCTAGCTCGCCCGCCGCTCGCGATTCTTGGCGTTGCGTTCGAAAAACAGCGCCTGGCTGAGTACCGCCGACACCGTCGCCGGCTGGAACGGCTTGGCAATGAGGAACGCGGGCTCCGGCCGCTCGCCGGTGAGGAAACGCTCAGGATAGGCCGTGATGAAAATCACCGGCACTTCGAAGGAGCGCAGCATCTCGTTGACGGCCTCAAGGCCCGAACTGCCGTCCGCCAGTTGAATATCGGCAAGAATGATCCCGGGCCGCTTTTGCTTGGCGAGCGCAACCGCTTCGGCATGGGTGCTGGCAACGCCGAGCACGCGGTGGCCCAGACTCTCCACCAGCCCTTCGAGATCGAGCGCGATAAAGGTCTCGTCCTCGATGATCAGCACGTCGGTGGCAATTTCGGCGGCGAGCTCGCGGCCCGAGTCCTCGACCAATTCGCGCAGGCTCGGCACGTCGATATCGAGAACCTTGGCGGCGTCATCCTCGGACAACCCCTCCAGCGCGACCAGCAGAAACGCCTGCCGTGGCATCGGCGCGATCTGCGCCAGATGGCGCTCGACCGCTTGGTCTTTACCCGCGTCCGGCTTTTCGTTGATCGACACCGAATTCCAGATTTTCGTGAACAGCCGGTAGAGCGCGATGCGCGTCGAGGCCCCGGTCTCCAGCACGCTCGGATCCTGAATGAGTGCCTCCAGGGTCGCCGCGACGTAGGCATCGCCGGAAGCCTGGTTGCCGGAGAGCGCCCGGGCGTAACGCCGGAGATATGGAAGATGCTGTGCAACTGCCTGAGATGTCGACAAAATTCCCTCCCGAACGATGCGGAGCCGATGAGCCAACCGGGCGGCGCCCCATATCCGCTCGACACTAGTCTCACCAACGTACCGTTTGGAAAAAAGTTCCAATTGCCCGGAACCAATTGCCCGGCCAAAGGTTTTGCAAAGACGACAATGGGGAACCTGTACCCGCCGGACATAAAAATGGGGCAAGGGTTTTTGGGATTGAAACAATGACCGAGCGTAAGCCCGTGGGGCAACCAAAACCGATGGACACGACAGCGCAGCAAAAGAAGGCGGCAAACGCCAAGCCGGCAAAACTCGGGCGAGAGGTGCAGGCCCGGCTCGGCCAGCAGCTTCGCGCCATGTACGACGAGGTCCTCAATCAGGGTGTGCCGGATCGGTTTGCAGAATTGATCGAGCGTCTCGAAGGCGATGGAAACAAGGACAAGCACTAATGCCAATGGACGAGTCTGTCCGCAAAGCAGTCCTTGCCGCAGTGCCCAGCCTGCGCGCGTTCGCTATTTCGTTGTGCGGCAACGTGGACCGCGCCGACGATCTGGTGCAGGAGACGTTGCTGCGCGCACTCGCCAATATCAACTCGTTCCAGCCCGGCACCAATATGTCAGCCTGGCTGTTCACCATCCTGCGCAACCACTTCCGTTCGGAATATCGTAAACGCCGCCGCGAGGTTGAAGACAGCGATGGCCGCTACGCCGAGACGCTGAAGTCGCAGCCCGAACAGCATGGCCAGGTCGAATTCCGCGAATTCCGTGAAGCGCTGGCGCTGCTGCCGCCGGACCAACGCGAAGCGCTGGTCCTGGTCGGAGCCTCGGGCTTTTCCTACGAGGAAGCGGCGAATATCTGCGGTTGCGCCGTCGGCACCATCAAGTCCCGCGTCAACCGCGCCCGTACCCGGTTGGCCGAACTGATGTCGATCGACGGCGCCGACGATTTCGGGCCCGACGAGCAGACCCGTGCGGTGCTCGCCGGCGGCGGCGAATAATTCCCCTGATATCGAAGATGCAAGGAAAAGCCCTGCGCGGCTTTCAACCCGCGCAGGGCCTTCCAACACTCGACGCCACTGACAATTATGGCACGGTCGGTGTGTGTCCACGCACCAGGCCGACGAGCGCGGCGATGGCGAACAATAGGACAGCGACGAAGAATACGATCTTGGCCGCTTCAATCGCCACACCGGCGATGCCGCCAAAGCCAAGCACCGCGGCAATCAAAGCGATAATGAGAAATGTGACAGCCCATCCCAACATGGCGGTCTCCTCGATTTTGTTACGGACAAAATTAGCCAGTGCAGGGAAAACGCCAGCCCGCGGGGAATTGTTCCCTGCCTCTGCCCCAGCCGGCCCAGGCTCATTTGCTCGAAAAACACGGCTTTTAGGGCGTGTCGCAGATGGGCATCACACGGCGGCGGAACCGGGCTATTATGATCAAGTTGCGTCCGAGTACGCGTAAAGGAGTGTCGATATGGCGCCGCGGCCGAACTGGAAGGGCTTTCTCAAATTATCGCTGGTCTCCTGCTCCGTGGCGCTTTACCCGGCCACGACCACCAGCCAGCGCGTCCGCTTCAACATCATCAATCGCGAGACCGGCAATCGCATCCGCAACGAAGTCGTCGATGCCGAAACCGGCGAGCCGGTCGAGCAGGAAGACCGCGTCAAGGGTTACCAGTTCGAAAAGGGCCAATACATCCTGCTCGAGGAGGATGAACTCGATAACGTGGCGCTGAAAAGCACCCACACCATCGACATCGAACAATTTGTTCCGGTTTCGGAGGTCGACCGCATCTATCTCGACGAATCCTTCTACCTCGTGCCGCAGGACGATGTGGCGCAGGAGGCTTTCGCCGTCATCCGCGAGGCGATGCACAAGGAAAATCTGGTCGGCCTGGCGCGCGTGGTGATCTACCGCCGCGAGCATCTGCTGCTGCTCGCCCCGCGCGGCAAGGGGATCATGGCGACCGCGCTGCGCTACAACGCCGAGGTGCGCAGCGAAAAGGATTATTTCGACGAGATTCCGAACATCAAGGTTCCGGCCGACATGCTCAAGCTGGCGGTGCATATCCTGGAAAGCAAGAGAGGCAAGTTCAACCCGGATAAATTTGAGGACCGCTACGAAAATGCCTTGAACAAACTGATCGAGGCCAAGCGCGCCGGCAAGGCGGCGCCGACGATCAGCGAACCCAAGCCGAGCAACGTCATCAATCTGATGGACGCGTTGCGGCGCAGCGCCAAGGCCGACGGGCGCGGCAAGGCACCTGCGCGAAAGAGCAGCGCCAAGGCCAGGCGGCCTGCTGCGCGCAAGAAGGTCAAGAAGGCTGGCTAGATGGCCGGGCTGAAGACTTACCGCGCCAAGCGCAAGTTCGGCGTCACCGCCGAACCGAGAGGCAAAGTCACGCGCAAGCGCGACCACGCCTACGTCATCCAGAAGCACGCGGCGACGCGCCTGCATTACGACCTGCGCCTCGAACTCGATGGCGTGATGAAAAGCTGGGCGGTAACGCGGGGTCCGAGCCTGGTGCCGGGCGAAAAGCGGCTGGCGGTCGAGGTCGAAGATCACCCTATCGAATACAACAAATTCGAAGGCACGATCCCCAGGGGCGAATACGGCGGCGGCACGGTGATGATCTGGGACCGCGGCAGCTGGCGGCCGGAGGGTGATCCGCACAAGGGCTTGCAGAAAGGGCACCTGGCTTTCCTGCTCGACGGCGAGAAGCTGCACGGCGGCTGGCATCTGGTGCGCATGCATCGCCGACCCGGCGAGAAGCGCAACAACTGGCTCTTGATCAAGCAGCACGACGACGCCGAGCGCTCGGCGCGCGACAGGGACATTCTGGAAGCAAAACCGCTCTCCGTCACAAGCGGCCGTTCCATGGAGGAAATCGCCAAAGGCACGGCAAAGAAGGTTGCGAAAAAGAAGACAGCGCCGGCTAAGGCCTCGCGGCGCGAGAAGGCTGCGATGGCCGCCATTCTGCGCCGAACTAAAACCGCGATGAGCGCGCAATCGGCGAAGGCTGCGGTGCGCAGCGCCCTGCCCGGCTTTGTTCAGCCTTGCCTTGCCAGCCTGAGCGACAAGGCGCCCGACAGCGACAACTGGATCCACGAAATCAAGTTCGACGGTTACCGTCTGCAGGCGCGGCTCGACCGCGGCAAGGTGACGCTGTTCACGCGGCGCGGGCTCGACTGGACAAAGCGGTTTCCGACGATTGCCGCGGCAATCGCCAAACTCCCGGCGCAGACGGCGCTGCTCGACGGCGAACTCGTAGCGGAAGGTGAGGACGGCGTATCCAGCTTTTCCCTGTTGCAAGAGGATCTCAAGGCCGGCCGGCATGACCGTATGGCGCTCTATCTGTTCGATCTGCTGCATCTTGACGGTACGAATTTGCAACCTTCGCCGCTGCGCGAGCGCAAGGCGGCGCTGACGCGGCTGCTTTCCAAAGCGCCCAAGCATGGGCCGCTCCGCCTGAGCGAATCCATCGTCGATAACGGTTCGGTGCTGCTCAAGCACGCCTGCAAGCTTGGCCTCGAGGGCATCGTCTCCAAGCTAGCCGACGCGCCCTATCGCTCCGGACGCGGCCACGACTGGCTCAAGAGCAAGTGCTCGGACCGGCAGGAACTGGTGATTGCAGGCTTTACGCCCTCGACCGCGGACGCGCACGCGGTCGGTGCGCTTGTCGTAGGCTATTACGACCACGGCAAGCTTGTTTACGCCGGCCGCACCGGCACCGGATTCACCCACAAAGTTGCCAGAGACCTCTACCGGAAACTCAAGTTGCTGCGCATTGACAAGACGCCTTTCGAGACTGTGCCGGACGAAGAGCGCGGCGCGCGCAAGCCCATCTGGGTCGAGCCGAAGCTCGTCGCCGAAGTGGATTTTCATGGCTGGACCCATGGCGAGCGCGTGCGCCAATCCTCGTTCCAGGGGCTGCGCGAGGACAAGCCGGCCAAGGAGGTGATGCGCGAGGTCAAGGCGGTGGCTGCCGCAAGCCGTGACACGCCGCTGCGGCGCAGCGCCGCCGTGAAAAAGGCCGGCGCTAGAGCGACGCAGAAAGAACAGCCGGTCAGCGTAGCCGGCATCACGCTGTCACATCCTGATCGCGTCTATTGGGAAGACGCCGGGGTCACCAAGCAGAACCTTGCGGAATTCTATGAATCGATCTGGACCTGGATGCGTCCGCATGTCGCGGGCCGGCCGATCTCGCTGGTCCGCTGCCCGGACGGCGCTTCCGGACAATGTTTTTTTCAGAAGCACGTCTCCGCCGGCATCAGCCCCGAGCATCTGCATCAGGTGGCGGAGAAAGGGACGAAGATCATTTCCATCGACGATCTCGCCGGCCTGGTTTCGCTGGTGCAAGGCGGCGTGCTCGAGGTGCACACCCGCGGCAGCACCATTGAGCACCTCGACAAGGCTGACCGGCTGGTGTTCGACCTCGATCCCGGCCCCGGCACCGGCTGGAAGGACGTCGTCGCCGCCGCGCGCGACGTGCGTGAGCGCCTCGAGGGCATCAAGCTCAAGACTCTGGTCAAAACATCCGGCGGCAAAGGCCTGCACGTGGTGCTGCCGATCAGACCGACGCCGTGGGACGAGGCAAAGGATTTTTGCCGCACCGTTGCCGAGGCGATGGCGGCGGACGCACCCGACCGCTACGTCGCCAGCGCGACCAAGAGCGAGCGCAACAAGCGCATCTTCATCGACTATCTGCGCAACAGCCGGGAGGCAACCGCAGTTGCGCCCTATTCGACGCGGGCGCGGCCGGGCGCACCGGCTTCCGTGCCGGTCGATTGGGCCGAGCTTGGTGCGCTCAAGGGCGCGAACCAGTTTACCGTGCTCAATCTCCCCGCACGACTCAAGCGGCTGCGTAATGACCCTTGGGCCGCGATCGGACGGCTCAAGCAGCCATTGCCCAAGTTCAAATAATCCGCGGTGATCGAAGCGCGATGGAACTTTCGGCGGGCGCGCCGCGTTGAATGGCGCGCACCATTATGCGCGTGCGGGGGAATTTGATGGCCAAGGCGAACGCTCATCCCGGCCGGGCATCGGGCCTGAGTACGTGGTTTGCACATTTTGCCCAGCGCACGGCCCATTGGACCGGCCACCCGGCCGTATTTCTTCTCGCAGTCGCAGTGGTTGTCGTCTGGATCGTGACCGGGCCGATTTTCGATTACAGCGACACCTGGCAGCTCGTGATCAACACTGGAACGACCATCGTTACGTTCCTGATGGTGTTCCTGATCCAGAACACGCAGAACCGCGACACCATGGCGCTTCAGCTCAAGCTGTCGGAACTGGTGCTGGCGATGAGCGGTGCGCAGAACAAATTCGCCGCCGTGGAAGACCTGTCGGATGAGGAGCTGGAGGAACTGCACCAGGAGTGCAAAAAGAGGGCCGAGGTTACTCTCGATCATCTGCAACAACGGCGCAAAGGCGATAGCCCGCCGAAGCCGAAGGCGCGCACCGCGGCACAGAAAACAAAAACCACGATTCGCCGCTCGGCGTGACGGAACCGAAAGTGGTTCGGCGTGTTTCCGTTTTGTTGACACAAATCGGTCTGAATAGACTTCCGCAACATCGCACGGGCAAGGGGCATGGGCTGGACGACATCAATCGCGCTTGGTTTGGCCTTTGCGGGTGTCTTTGCCGTAAGCCACGCGGCGAACGCCCAAGGGCCGCGGCAATTCTCCGGTATCGCCGCCTATTACAGCAAGGACTACAAGGGCCGCACCGCCTCAGGCGAGCGCTATGACCCGGCGAAACTCACCGCCGCCCACCGCACCTTGCCATTCGGCACACATGTGCAGGTGACCGACCCGCGGTCACATCGCAGCGTCACCGTGGTGGTCAACGATCGCGGTCCGTTCACCAAAGGCCGCGTCATCGATCTGTCGCTTGCCGCGGCGCATGCGCTGAAAATGACCGAGCGCGGGCTCATCCGGGTGACGGCGACGATCGAATAGACGCCGCGCAGGGCCAATCGGCCTCGGCGCTCCAGCGGTCTTGGCATTTTTTCGCTATAGTCGGCAGCGACTGCCCGTCTGCGATCCATCCCGCCGACTACCAAAACCACGCAAGGAAACGTCCATGCCCGCCAAACGCCCGGCGCCGCGCCTCGCCCCGCTTGAGGAAGCGCACATGAACCAGCCCCAGCGCGCGCTGCTCGAGGCGCTGCGTTCCGGGCCCCGTGGCAAAGGTATCGCCGTGCGCGGACCGTTCGCGGCGTGGCTGCATGCTCCGGAATACGGGTTGCTGGCGCAGGCGCTGGGTGCCCATTGCCGCTACAACACGGCCTTGCCGCCGCGGCTCTCGGAATTCGCAATTCTGTGCACGGCGCGGAGATGGCGCGCGCAATATGAATGGTTCGCGCACGAGCCGATGGCTGCCCGCGCCGGCGTCAAGCCGAAGACAATCGCCGAGCTGCGCGCAGGCCGCGAGCCGAAATCGGCGCCCAAGGACGAACGCGCGATCTACGCCTTCGTGCAGGAGATCTACAAGACCCGGCGCGTCAGCGACCGTACCTATCGCCGCGTCCACGACTTCGTCGGCGACGCGGCGATGGTCGAACTGGTCGGCATCCTCGGCTATTACACGCTGATCTCAATGACGCTCAACGTCTTCCGCATGTTGCCACCCGACGACGCCAGCCTCGCCTTCGGCGGCCCGAATTAGGCGCGTCACTGTTTTGGCTTCATGTCCATCTGCATCTTCGGGCTCACGGTGCCGAAGCCGCCGCCATGCGTGGCACCAATGCCCGCAACGGTGAAGTCGACATCGACCTTGCCGGCCTTTTCAAAGTCGAGCGTCGCTTTGAAATGTTCGCCTTCCTTGAGCTGCTGCTTCATGCCCATGAGCATGATGTGGTAGCCGCCCGGATCGAGCTGCACGGTCTGCCCTGGCTTGATTTCAAGGCCGCCTTCGACCGGACGCATCTTCATCACGCCGTTGTCCATTTTCATTTCGTGGATTTCGAATTTACCGGCGACCTCGGTCGAGCCGCCGACGAGGCGATCTGGCGTCGTACCGGTATTGGTGATGGACATGTAGCCGCCGCCAACAGCGGCGCCTTTCGGCGTTGCGCGCGCCCAAGGTGCGGAAATTTTCAACTTGCCGGCCATGACATCTTCGGCCTGGGCCGAACCGGCAAGGCAGATGGCAAACAAGGCCGCAGCGAGAATTGCAAGACGTTTCATCTGTGAGCTCCTGACGATATCGCGGGCGCGGGTGGCGCGCCGGTGCGAAATAAGAATCCGCGGTGGATTATCTTCTGCGTCAGGCGGCAGGCGGACCGCGCGGATGGTGCGATTCAAAGTCGTGCGCCGGCGGGAATTGTTCGCCGGCATAGGACGGAAGCAACACGGCTATTTGCCCAACGGCGCGAGCGATCTTTATCTGGGGCGGCAGAAGGCTGTTCTGCGCGCAGCATTGCAAGCCGCAGCCGGCTGCGCAGGGACAGCCGCTATGGTCACCTGCCGGCTGACCGCTGGACGCGGCGCTCAGGCAAAGCCCGGAACTTTGCGCTCCGGCCGCCACGGACAATGGCAACAGCAGCGCCTGCAGCGCGACCGCATAGGCCGCGATTAACGCAATAAAGCCCCTTGAGCGGGCCGATTCGGTCATGGCAGCCATTCTAGAGCATTCGTCCAGACGCGGCCATCGAAACGGCATGGCCGTCATGTTAGGGTCGGCCGTCATGGTCACTAACAAGCCGACTTTTCCAGACGACCGGCCGCGCGTGATCGATTTCCGCCGCCGCGGCGCTCCCGCCGGCAGGACGCGCGTGCGCCCGTCGCCTCCGTCACCGGTTGAAGATCTCGCCAAGTACGAGCGAGGCGAAGAAACCGATGACTACCGGCACCGGATGCTGATCAACGCCGCGGCGCTGCTGTTCGTGGCCGCGCTTTGCGGCGCCGGACTGTGGATCGCCGATACCATGGCGCAGATGCGCAAAAACCAGGATTGCGTCCTGTCGGGCCGCAGCGGATGCACGCCGGTGACGGTGGAACACAAGCGCTGGTGAAATGACGGGCCACCCTGCGTTTTCCCGTTAAACACCCGTCACCATTGAACTTACCCGTCTGCTTCGCTATACGGGCAACCGACCGCGACACCGGTAGAAGGCCGGGCTAAGGGGCTGGCGCGGGCGCGGTGCTCGTCCTGTCCTGCTGGCCGGAACACCCCATACAATCAGAGAGTTACCCGATGTCTTCGACGTTCGACACCATCGCCAATATTATCGCCGAGACCTGCGACATTCCGCGCGAGACCATCAAGCCGGAAAGCCACGCCATTAATGACCTCGGCATCGACAGCCTCGACTTCCTCGATATCGCCTTTGCCATCGACAAGGCTTTCGGCATCAAGCTGCCGCTCGAGCAATGGACGCAGGAGGTCAATGACGGCAAGGCGACAACCGAACAATATTTCGTGCTCAAGAACCTTGCGGCCCGCATCGACGAACTCGTCGCTGCCAAGGGAGCTTAGCGCTCAGGCCTTCGTGGACAATGCGTCTTGAATATTTTCAGCTGATCGACCGGGTCGTCGAGCTCAAGCTTGCAGATCGCAAGATCAGCGCCGAGGCCACGGTCCCCACGGCAAGCACCATCTTCGAAGGGCACTTTCCTGGCTACCCGCTGATGCCGGGCGTGCTGCTGATCGAAGCTATGGCGCAGACCTCGGGCTGGCTGGTCGTGGCGCTCAACCGTTTCCAGCGCATGCCGTTCCTCGCGGCGGTGAAAGACGCAAAGCTCCGCAGCTTCGTCAAACCGGGTGAACGGCTGACGGTCGATGCGCACCTAGAGCACGACGGGTCCGGCTACGCCGTGACCCAGGCCACAATCAAAAGCGGCGGCAAGCTCATCTGCGACGCCACGCTGACGCTGCGCGTGCTCGATTTCCCCAACGCGGACATGAGCAAGGAAATCCTCGGATTGGCCGGCCGCATCGGACTGAACGTCGAGGCGTTAGCCGATGGCTGAGGCCCAGCGCGAAGCCTGGATCACCGGCATCGGCATCGTTTCGACGCTCGGTGAAGGTCCGCAGGCGCATTGGCAAAAATTCATGCAAGGCGCCGCCGATGCGGACGCAACCACACTCGCTCCATTCGTCGTGCATCCGCTGGCGCCGGTGAATTTCGACACGCAGATCCCCAAAAAGGGGGATCAGCGGCAAATGGAGGATTGGCAGCGCATCGGGACGTACGCAGCCGGGCTTGCGCTCGACAGCGCAGGCGTCAAGGGCAAGGCCGATATTCTTTCGCGCACGGACATGATCGTCGCTGCCGGCGGCGGTGAACGCGATTTGACGGTCGACAGCACGATTTTGTCAGGGATGCCGCGCGCACAAAATCAGGGCGGCTTTCTCAACGAGAGGCTGATGAGCGACCTGCGACCGACGTTGTTTCTGGCGCAGCTCTCCAACCTGCTGGCCGGCAATATTTCGATCGTTCACGGTGTAACCGGGTCTTCGCGCACGTTCATGGGCGAGGAAGCGGCAGGCGTTGACGCGGTGCGCATCGCGCTATCGCGCATTACTTCCGGCCAAAGCGATATCGCGCTGGTCGGCGGCGCGCATAACGCCGAACGCCCCGATATGTTGATGCTCTACGAATTCGGCCGCTTCAATCTGAAGGGTCGATACGCGCCGGTGTGGCAGCGCGTGGATGCGCCGGGCTTTGCCCTCGGCTCGCTCGGCGCCTTTCTGGTCATCGAGGGCCGCGACCACGCGGAAAAGCGCGGCGCTAAGCCTCTCGCGCGGCTCACCGCCGTGCTGTCGGACCGGTCGCGGCGCAAGCCCGGCGGGGTCACGGCCGCGCTTGAGGGCCTGTGGAGCAAGCTCAAGGAGCGTGTCAGGCCGGGCCAAACCGCGGTCCTTTCCGGCGCCACCGGCACCGCTCCCGCAACCACCGAGGAGAGAGCCTTTCTGGAGGCCCACGGCGACCTTGCCGTGCGCGCCACCGGGTCCTATCTCGGGCATGGGGTGGAGCCACAGTTCGTCATGAATGTAGCGCTGGCTGCGATCGCGCTTGGTCATGGTAGCCTGTTTCCGCCGCTCGATGAGACCGGGCTGGAGCGGCCGATGGCGGGGGATTTGCAGCAGGTTTTGGTGACCGGGGTCGGCCATTGGCGCGGCGAAGGCCTCGCACTGGTCGAGCGGGCCGGGTGAAGGAGAGCCGATTATGTCATCGACC
Organism: uncultured Alphaproteobacteria bacterium; assembly: GCA_963738915.1. Taxonomy (GTDB): domain Bacteria; phylum Pseudomonadota; class Alphaproteobacteria; order Rhizobiales; family Xanthobacteraceae; genus Pseudolabrys. The sequence continues at coordinate 50,053 of CAVTYO010000009.1, read as the reverse complement.
AGGGACAAAGCGGGCCGGCCGATCGTTGTGGTGACCGGGCTTGGAGTCGTCACCTCGCTCGGCGCCGGCAAAGCCGACAACTGGGCGAAACTCACGGCCGGCGAGTCCGGCATCCGCGCCATTACCCGCTTTCCGACCGACGGCCTGCGAACCCGCATCGCCGGCACCGTCGATTTCCTTGGGCCGGAGTCCTGCTCGGCGATTTTATCGGAGCGCTTTGCCGAATTGGCCGCGGAGGAAGCAATCGACGAGGCCGCGATCGGCGCCAAGGGCGATTTTCCCGGGCCGCTGTTTTTGGCGGTGCCGCCGATCGAGATCGAATGGCCGCAGCGGCTTGAAGTCAGCGCGCGCTCTGGCGCCAACGACGCCGTGACCTACAACGACCTGTTGCGGGCGAGCGGCGAATTCCCCTCCTATCATCAGCGCTTCTTGTTCGGCTCAGTCGCCGACCACCTCGCCGACGTATTCGGCACCAAAGGTTCGCCGATTTCACTGTCGACCGCCTGCGCCTCGGGCGCGAGCGCCATTCAGCTCGGCGTTGAAGCGATCCGCCGTGGCGACACGGACGCCGCGCTTTGCATGGGCACCGACGGCTCGATCAATCCAGAGGCGGTTATCCGCTTTTCCCTGCTGTCGGCGCTTTCGACCAGCAACGATCCTCCGCAATCCGCGGCTAGGCCCTTTGCCAAGAACCGCGACGGCTTCGTCATGGCCGAAGGCGCCGGCGCCGTGGTGCTGGAAAGCTACGAAGCGGCGAAAGCGCGCGGCGCAAAAATTCTGGGCGTTTTTGAAGGCTGCGGCGAGATGGCGGATTCCTTCCACCGCACCCGTTCAAGCCCCGACGGCAAGCCGATCATCGGCTGCATCGCCAACGCCATCAAGGATGCCGGACTCACGCCGGCGGATATCGACTACGTCAACGCGCACGGCACCGGCACGCCCGAAAATGACAAGATGGAATGCCTCGGCGTCTCCACCGTGTTCGGCGAGCGTATGAAGAGCGTGCCGATTTCGTCGAACAAGTCGATGATCGGCCATACGCTGTCGGCGGCGGGCGCGGTGGAAGCGGTGTTTTCGCTGCTTACCTTGCAGCATCAGCGCATTCCGCCGACGATTAACTACCACACGCCCGATCCGGCGATCCCGCTCGATGTCGTGCCGAACAAGGCGCGCGACGCCAAATTGCGCCATGCCATTTCCAACTCCTTCGGCTTCGGCGGACAAAACGTGTCGCTGGTGATGGGGCTGGAGCCGGCCGGCGCATGACGGGCGACACCAGGCCCCTGCTCCGCGTTTCGCCATGCGTGCGCTGACGCTGATCGCCGATCGCAAGGTCGAACTTGCCGAGGTCGCGCCGCCGCCCGCGCCGGCCGAGGGTGAGGTGCAGGTCCGCGTCAAGGCCGTCGCGCTCAATCACCTCGATCTGTGGGGTTTCCGCGGCATGGCCTTTGCCAAGCGCAAGCTGCCGCTGATCGTCGGTGTCGAAGCCTCGGGCGAGATCGCAGCCCTCGGGCCGGGCGTCACCGGCTTCAAGCCCGGCGACGCGGTGGTGATGTACGGCGCGCTGACCTGCGGGCATTGCCCTGCCTGCCGCGAGGGGCGCGATAATCTGTGCGAGAACGTCGCCGGCATCATGGGCTTCCACATCGACGGCTTCGCCCGCGACCTCGTCAACCGGCCGGCGCGATTGGTCGTCCCGGTGCCGAAAGGCGTATCGCTGCGCGACGCGTCGTGCGCGCCGATTGCCTTCGGCACCGTCGAGCACATGCTGTTCGACAACGCCAAGCTCAAGCCCGGCGAAACGATCCTGGTGCACGCCGGCGGCTCGGGCATCGGCTCGGTCGCCATCAAGATGGCTAAGGCTATCGGCTGCACGGTGATTACCACCGTCGGCGACGACGCCAAGGCGGACAAGGCGAAAGCGATCGGCGCCGATCATGTCATCAATTACAAGACCGAGCGCTTCGAGGGCGTCACCCGCAAGATCACCGGCAAGAAGGGCGTCGACGTGGTGTTCGAGCACGTCGGCGGCGAAGGCTTCAACGCCTCGCTGTTTTGCCTCAAGCGTGGCGGGCGGCTGGTCACCTGCGGCTCGACCGCTGGGCCGAGCGTCACCATCAACCTGATGCAGCTGTTTCAGCAGCAATATAAGATTTTCGGCTCGTTCGGCTCCTCGATGCGCAATATCCGCGACAGCCTGGCAAAGATGGCGGCGGGAATCGTGCCGGTCATCGACACCGAAGTGCCGCTCGCGGAATTCGAGCGCGGATTGGCGCGCCTGGAAAGCCGGCAGGTATTCGGCAAGGTCATCGTGATTTTCTAGCGCGATCATGCGCAAGATGCAGACATGAGCACCGCCTTGCAGCGCCTGAAGCGACGCCTGCGCCGCGGCGCCAAGCGCGCCGCTGAAACGCTGAGTGGCGCGCTGGCGGTCGGCCTGCTCGAGGGACTGCGGCTAGTTAACCCCGATGCGATGGCGAATTTTGCCGGCTGGCTGATGCGCAGACTGGGACCGCTGCTGCCGGAACATAAACTCGGCCGCGCCAATCTCGCTGCCGCTTTCCCCGAGAAATCCGCCGCCGAGATCGATGCAATCCTCATGGGCGTCTGGGAAAATCTTGGGCGCGTCGGCGCCGAGTTCGCCCATCTCGACCGGCTGTGGGATTACGACCCGGCGCATCCCGAGCGGCGCGGCCGTATCGAGCTCGCGGCGCCGGACGTCGAACGCTTTGCGCGGCTCAAGGCGGACGGAAAGCCGGCGCTGATCTTTGCCGCGCATCTCGCCAATTGGGAACTGCCGGCGGTCTGCGCGGCGACCTACGATCTCGATAGCGCGATCTTGTACCGGCGGCCCAATATTGCAGGCATCGATCGCTGGCTGCGCCGGACGCGCGCGGCGAGCATGGGAACGCTAATTCCCACGGGGCTCGATGCGCCGGTGAAGATCGCCGCCGCGCTCGAGCGAGGCGCCCATGTCGGCATGCTGGTCGATCAATATTACGTACGCGGCGTTGAGGTGACGTTCTTCGGCCGCCGCACCCGTGCCAACCCGTTACTGGCCCGCCTCGCCCAGCATTTCGACTGTCCGATCCACGGCGTGCGCGTCATCCGCCTGCCGGGCAACCGCTTCCGAGCCGAAATTACTGACGCGATCGCGCCGGCGCGCGACGCGCAGGGAAACCTCGACGTCGCCGGTACCATGCAGGTCATCACCGGCGTGATCGAAGGCTGGATCCGCGAATTTCCGGAGCAATGGCTATGGCTGCACCGGCGCTGGCGGCCGGAAGACGAGGCTCCGGCGACGCGCGCCTAGTTCAAGTATCGGTCGGCAACCCGGCGGCCTTCCAGGCCAAAATGCCGCCGGCCAAATGAGTTTTGTACGGATAGCCCTGATCCTGCGCGGCAAGCGAGGCCGTGACCGAGCGCCGGCCGGAGCGGCAGGCAAAGACCACCTGCTTGCCCTGCGGATCGGGAATGTCGGCGGGATCAAACGTCGACAGCGGCACGATGACGGCGCCTGGATAGCGTTCGACCGCTGTCTCGTTGGGCTCGCGCACATCGACCAGCAGCATGCGGCCCTCGGTGAGCCCGCATGCAACCTCCGCCGGCGTCAAATTCTGCACCTCGTCGGCGCGCGGATTTTCATCGGCCATGACGCAAACTCCTCACCGATCAGCTTTTAGCCGGAATCCGCGCCGAGGCGCTAGACCGTCACCTGGGTCCCGACTTCAACCACCCGGCCGGTCGGAATCTGGAAATAGCTGGTGGCGTCGTTGGCGGCGCGCGTGAGCCCGATAAAGAGCCGGTCCTGCCAGCGCGGCATGCCGGACCGCGCCGCCGGTTTGAGTGCCCGGCGCGACAGGAAGAACGACGTCGACATGATGTCGAACTGCCAGCCGAGCTTGCGAGCAATCGCCAGTGCTCGCGGCACGTTCGGTGTCTCCATGAAACCGAAGCGCACGGTCACGCGGGAAAACAAGGACGATATCGGCGTGATGTTGACGCGGTCGTCGTCGCTTACGCGCGGCGTGTCGGCAGTAATGATGGTGAGGATGACGTTTTTCTCGTGCAGCACCTTGTAGTGCTTGAGGCTGTGCAGCAATGCTGTGGGCGCGAACTCCGGGTCGCTGGTGAAAAACACCGCCGTGCCGCGCACCACATGCGGCGGCTTCTTTTCCAGATTGGCGATGAGCGATTTTAGCGGCATCTCCTGCCGACGTGTCTTCTCAAACAAAAGGCGGCTGCCGCGGCGCCAAGTGTACATGATCGCCATGACCAGCGCGCCAAGCGCCAGGGGCATCCAGCCGCCGTCGACGACCTTGAGCAGGTTGGCCGCGAGGAAGGTGAGATCGATGAACAGGAACGGAACCATCAAAGCAAGCGCGGCGGCGAGCGGCCAGCCCCACACCCGGCGGATCACCACGATCGCCATCAAGGCGGTGACCACCATGGTGCCGGTCACGGCAATGCCGTAGGCGGAGGCGAGTGCGCTTGAAGAGCGGAACAACGCGACGAGCAGCAGAACGCCGATCAGCAGCAGCGTGTTGACGCGCGGCATGTAGATTTGACCGAACAGCGATTCCGAGGTGTGGCGGATTTCCAGCCGCGGCAACAGTCCGAGCTGGATTGCCTGGCGGGTGAGCGAATAGGCGCCGGTGATCACCGCCTGACTGGCGATCACCGTCGCTGCGGTCGCCAGCACCACCATCGGCAGCAGCGCCCAACCGGGATAGAGCAGGAAGAACGGGTTCTCGATCGCTTTCGGATTGGACAGCACCAGCGCACCCTGCCCGAGGTAATTCACGACCAGCGCCGGCAACACCACTACCAGCCAGGCGAAACGGATCGGGCCACGGCCGAAGTGTCCGAGATCGGCGTAGAGCGCTTCCGAGCCGGTGACCACGAGAAATACTGCGCCGAGAGTGAAAAATCCGATGATGCCATGATGCAGAAGGAAGGTGATGCCGTAATACGGATTAAACGCGAGCAACACGGTCGGATAGCGCGCGGTATGCCAGACCCCCGCTGCGGCGATGGCGACAAACCAGATCAGCGTGATTGGACCGAAAAATGTCGCAACCCTTGCGGTACCGCGCGACTGCACCGAGAACAGCGCAATCAGGATCACCACCGTGATCGGGACAACGTAAGGATCGAGCGCCGGGGTTTCCACCTTCAGGCCTTCGACCGCGGACAGCACCGACAGCGCCGGGGTGATGATGGCGTCGCCATAGAACAGCGCGCCGCTGATAATGCCAAGCAGGACGATCGCACCGGCGTTGCGCCCGACCGCGCGCGAAGCCAGCGCCATCAGCGCCAGCGTGCCACCCTCACCGTTGTTGTCGGCGCGCAGCAGGATGAGCACGTATTTTGCGGTGACGACCAGCAGCAATGCCCAGATGATCAGCGACAGGATGCCGAACACCACCGTCTCATTCGCCGGATTTCCCGGCCCGACTGCCGCCAGCACCGACTCGCGCACCGCATAGAGCGGACTGGTGCCGATGTCGCCGTAGACCACGCCGATGCAGCCGACCGTAAGCGCCCAAAAGCCGGTTTTAGTGGGCGGTTCGAATTCGTCGCGAGGCGCAAAGGCGCCGCCGGGCACGGCGGCAACGGTCGTAGTCATATTCGTGATCCAAATTTGTTGCGCTGCAAAAATTGTGCGGGACGCGGCTTATAACGCCGGGCCCGGGATTGCAGCAGCGGCATTTACGCAACCCGGCCTTGCGAGGCATGAAAAAACCGCAATGCATCGTTCAAGGATTGCATAACGAAAACAATAATTTAGAGCAGAACCGGGGTCAAATGGTGACCTGAGTGCCGACCTCGACCACGCGCCCGGTCGGAATCTGGAAGAAGTCTGTGGCATCGCTCGCCGAGCGCGCCAGCGCGATAAACAAGTGATCCTGCCACTGCGGCATCCCCGATTGCGCCGACGGCTTGAGCGACCGGCGCGAAAGAAAAAACGACGTCGACATGATGTCGTATTGCCAGCCGTGCTTGCGCGCGACCGCCAACGCCTTGGGCACGTTGGGCGACTCCATGTAGCCGAATTTCAGCGCCACGCGCGCGAAATGCTTCGACAGCGGCGTGATCTGCACCCGCTCCTCCTCCGGCACGCGCGGGGTGTCCGCGGTAATGATGGTGAGGATGACGTTGTGCTCGTGCAGGACCTTGTTGTGCTTGAGATTGTGCAACAGCGACGTCGGGGCGAAGTCCGGATCGCTGGTAAGAAACACCGCGGTACCCGGAACGATATGCGGCGGCTTCTTCTCCAGGCTGCGGAATAATGTGTCGATCGGCACCTCGGTGCGCCGGGTCTTTTTCACCAGCATCCCGGTGCCGCGCCGCCAAGTGAGAATCAACAGCACCATGCTGGCGCCGAACAAAATCGGCGCCCAGGCGCCTTCAAACAGCTTGAGGAAGTTTGATGAAAAGAAGGTGAGATCGACAACCGACAACGGCAACATCATCAGCGCCACGCGCCACAGCGGCCATTGCCATAGTTTCCAGACGACGATGAATCCCAATAGTCCGTCCACCACCATGGTGGTGGCCACCGCGATGCCATACGCGGACGCGAGCGCGCTCGAGGTGCGGAACATGGCGACCAGCAGCAGCACGCCAACCAGCAGGGATATGGTCACGCGCGGAATATAGATCTGCCCGACGTGCGAGGCCGAAGTGTGCAGGATGGCGAGGCGCGGCAAAAGGCCGAGCTGGATTGCCTGATGCACCAACGAATAGGCGCCGGTGATTACTGCCTGGCTGGCAATCACGGTCGCCGCCGTCGCCAGGACGACCATCGGCAGGAGAAAGGAGTCGGGCACGAGGCGGTAGAACGGGTTTTCGATTGCCCCAGGATCGGCAAGTACCTTGGCGCCCTGGCCGAAATAATTGATCAGCAGCGCCGGCAAGACGATCGACAGCCACGCGGTCTGGATCGGCTTGCGGCCGAAATGGCCAAGGTCGGCATATAACGCTTCGCCGCCAGTGACCACGAGGAATACCGCGCCCAGCGTGACCAGGCCGATCTCGCCGTGGTTGTAGAAGAACGCAATGCCGTAAAACGGGTTGATGGCAAGCAGCACGTGCGGGTCGTCGAGAATGTGTAGCGCGCCGGCAATGGCGATGGAAACAAACCACACCACCATGATCGGCCCGAACAGCGCCGCAACCTTCGCGGTGCCGCGGCTTTGCGCCGCAAACAACCCAATGAGGATAATAACCGTCAGCGGCGCCACTACCTCGGAGAAGGCCGGGGTCGCAAGCTTCAGTCCCTCGACGGCCGAGAGCACCGAAATTGCGGGCGTGATCACCGAATCCCCGAGAAACATCGAAGCGCCGATGATCCCGAGAATAAACACAAAGGCCGTACGGCGGCCGAGCGCGCGCGTCGCCAGCGCCGTGAGCGAGAGCGTTCCGCCCTCCCCGTTATTGTCGGCGCGCAGCAGGATCAGCACGTATTTGATCGTCACGACAACGATCAGCGACCACACGATCAGCGACAGCACGCCGAGGACGACGGCACGATTAACGATGTGGTCCGGGCTTGCCGCAATCACCGCTTCGCGAAAAGCGTAAAGCGGGCTGGTACCGATGTCGCCATACACAACGCCAACGCTGCCAAGCGAGAGCGCGAGAAAACTGGGCGCGACCACTTTGTCAGCGGCAGCGCCATTGACGGCATGGGCCGTGCCCGGGCTTGCCGTCTCGTTTACGTCACTCATGGAGCTTGTTTAGCGGCCTTGGTGCGGAAAACCGGGCCTTATATCATCGCCACGGGGTCAAGAATACCGCGCTTATGGCGCGAGGTGCGATCGTAATCAAGCAGCCTGGAGAGGCTACTCAGGGCTGAAAATCGGTCGGTAACGGGGGTTCTTCGCGCATCAAGGTGATGGTCACGCGGCGGTTGGGCGCCATCGCGGGGTTGTCCGGGAACAGCGGCTCGGTGTCGGCCTTGCCGCCAACCACGTAAACATTTCCGCCGGGCAGGCCCTCGGCCATCAGGATCTGGCGCACGGCGTTTGCCCGGTCGGCGGAAAGTTCCCAAGGCCCGTAACCAGGCTGCGGCGGCACGTTGCTCGAGGCGGTGTGGCCGGTAATGGAAACGCGATATGGCATTGCCTTGAGCTGCGGCGCGATGTTCTGGATCAGCTTGCGCGTACGCGGGTAAGGTTCCTTGCCGCCTTCCGGAAACATCGAGCGGCCGTCCTGGTCGACGATTTCAATATTGAGCCCCTGCTTGGTCTCTTCGACCATGATGTGCTTGGAGTCCTCGGTAATGTCCGGCATCTCCTGCAGCGCCTGACGCAACGACGCGGCGGCGAGCGCGAATTTGCGATCCTGCTGGAATTTCGCGCCGTTCTGCCGCTTGACGTCGCGGTCGTCCGGCGTCGGATTGGCTGAGGCGTCCTTGGGGTCGATCGGCGACACGTTTTTGAGCCGCGGCCGCGTCGGCAACCCGAGGATTTCAATGATCCCGGAGTAGCGTACTTTGTCCTGCACGCCGAAAGCGTCGCGCATCGAGCCGGCGACCACCTGGAGCTTGGCCGAATCCTGGGTGGAGAACGCCACCAGCATGACGAAAAAGGAGACCAGCAGACCCATAAGGTCCGCGAAGGTCACGAACCATCCGTGGCCGCCGCCGTGCGCCTCTTTTCGCCGTGCCATGGCCTCGCGCCCGCCGCTTAGGCCGGCGCCAGTTCAGGGGCGTCAGCCTCCTCGCCGGCGTGACGATGTTTCTCGGGCAGATAAGCGAGAAGCATTTCCCGCACCAGCGTCGGGCTTTTGGCCTCGCGGATCATCAGGATGCCGTCGATGATGAGGGTGCGGTTGATCTCTTCGTCGACCAGCTTGAGATGCAATTTGTCGGCGATCGGCAGGCAAAACATGTTCGCAAGCGCCGCACCATAAAAAGTCGCCAGCAGTGCGCCGGCCATGAACGGGCCAAGCTTTGAAGGGTCGGTCATGTTCGCAAACATCTGCACCATGCCGATCAGCGTGCCGATCATGCCGAAGGCTGGCGCGCAGTCGCCGACTGCGCGATAGATTTTCTGACCTTCATCAAGATGGGTGAGAAAGTTGTCGCGATCTCGTTCGAGATTGTCGCGGATAAAAGTGCTGTCATAGCCGTCGGCTACGTAACGCACGCCCTTGGCGAGGAACGGGTCTTCGATGTCGACCTTTTCCAATCCCATCGGGCCCTGCTTGCGGGCAATTTCGGCGAGGCCGGCGAGTTCGTCGACCAGATCGCGCTGGCTCATGCGCCGCAGCGTAAAGGCAAATTTGGCCCCAAGCGGAACGCCGTGGACGAACGACGCCAGCGGAAAGCGGATCAACGTAGCGGCAAAGGAGCCGCCGAAAATGACGATGAAGGCGTGCTCGCTGACGAACATGTGCAGGTCGCCGCCCATCAAAATCACGAGGCAAACGACCGCGGCCCCTGCCACCAAGCCAAGACCTGTCGAAATATCCATAACTTAAACCCCACGCCACACGGGCTTTGCCCGAACGCAACCTCGCTCGGAACCCTAGACGGGCGCCGTTAAGGGGCGGTAAAGGCTAACCACTGGTGAAAGAAAAACCGCGCCGAAAAGGGCCGAAAACTGCAAGAATAAGCGCCGAACAGGGCCGACGACGCTCGGTAAAGCCGCAAAACCCGGAAGGAACAAGACCCATGCGTGAGATCGGCCACTTCATCGGCGGCAAGCAGACCAAGGGCACATCCGGCCGCTCCGGCGACGTGTTCAACCCCAATACCGGCGAGGTGCAGGCCAAGGTTGCGCTGGCGAGCCAAGCCGAGACCGAAGCAGCCGTCGCTAATGCAGCGGCGGCGCAGCCGGAATGGGCGGCAACCAACCCGCAGCGCCGCGCCCGCGTGATGTTCAAGTTCCTCGAGCTGATCCAGAAGGAATACGACGACCTCGCACGGCTCTTGTCCTCCGAGCACGGCAAGGTGTTCGCCGACGCCAAGGGCGACATCCAGCGCGGGCTCGAGGTTGTCGAGTTCGCCTGCGGCATTCCGCATCTGATGAAGGGCGAATACACCGAGAGCGCCGGCCCCGGCACCGATCTTTATTCGGTGCGCCAGCCGCTCGGCGTCGTCGCCGGCATTACGCCGTTTAATTTTCCGGCGATGATCCCGCTGTGGAAATGCGCGCCGGCGATCGCGGTCGGCAATGCTTTCATCCTCAAGCCGTCGGAACGCGATCCGGGCGTGCCCATGCGCATCGCCGAACTGTTTCTCGCTGCCGGACTTCCCCCCGGCATTCTCAATGTCGTCAATGGCGACAAGGTCGCCGTCGACACGCTGCTCACCGACGCCCGGGTGAAGGCGGTCGGCTTTGTCGGCTCCTCCGACATCGCGCAATACATCTACTCGACCGCCGCCGCGCACGGAAAGCGTGCGCAGTGCTTCGGCGGCGCCAAGAACCACATGATCGTGATGCCCGACGCCGACATGGACCAGGCGGTCGATGCCCTGATCGGCGCCGGCTATGGCTCGGCGGGCGAGCGCTGCATGGCGGTGTCGGTCGCGGTGCCGGTCGGCAAAAAGACCGCTGACATCCTGGTGGAGAAACTCATCCCGCGGGTCGAAGCGCTCAAGATCGGCCCCTCGACCGACACGCAGGCCGACTACGGCCCGATGGTGACCAAGGCGCTGCTGGAAAAAGTGCGCGGCTACATCGACAAAGGCGTGAAAGAGGGCGCCAAGCTCGTGGTCGACGGCCGCGGCTTCAAATTGCAGGGCTACGAGAACGGCAATTTCATCGGCGGCTGCCTGTTCGACGACGTCAAGCCCAATATGAAAATCTATCAGGACGAGATTTTCGGCCCCGTGCTCTCGGTGGTGCGCGCCAAGGATTACGACGAGGCGGTGCGGCTGCCCTCCGAGCACGAATACGGCAACGGCGTCGCCATCTTCACCCGCGACGGCGACACCGCACGCGATTTCGTCAACCGCGTGCAGGTCGGCATGGTCGGCGTCAACTTCGCCATCCCGGTGCCGCTCGCCTATCACACCTTCGGCGGCTGGAAGCGATCGGGCTTCGGCGATCTCAACCAGCACGGGCCGGATGCGATCCGTTTCTACACCAAGACCAAGACGGTGACGTCGCGTTGGCCGTCGGGCACCAAGGAAGGCGCCGAGTTCGTCATCCCGACCATGAAGTGAGGCCGGCTGCGGAATGCGGGTGATCGCGGTTGTTGCACTGTGCACGCTGACGCTCGCGGCCTGCGGCTCGCTCGGCGATCACACGCCGGAGTCGCAAGTCACAACCGACGTCATGGCCGGCCGCTGGATCCTCGCCGCCCCAAATGCGCCGAGCTGTGGCATCAATTTCAGCGGCGCGCCGGGCGCACAGGGGGGCAAACTGACGCCGGAAGGCGGCTGCCCAGAGAAATTCTACCTGAGCCGCTCCTGGGCGCTCGAGCAGAATACACTTGTGATCAGCGACGAGAGCGGCGAACCGCTGGCGCAACTCACTTTCGCCAACGGTCGCTTTGATGGACAATCGGCATCAGGCACACCCTTGACCCTCCAACGCCAGGCACTTCAATGAGCGACTATCAACTCTACTGCTTCGCCCAGTCCGGCAACGCCTATCGCGCGGCGCTGATGCTCAACCTGGTTGGCGCCAAGTGGGAGCCGGTCTGGTACGACTTTTTCGGCAAGGCGCCCCAACGCACGCCCGAGTTTCGCGAGAGCATCAACGAGATGGGCGAAGCGCCGGTGCTGGTGGACGGCAAGAAGAAAATCAGCCAGTCCGGCGTCATCCTCACTTATCTCGCGCGCAAGACCGGCAAGTACTTGCCCAAGGGCGAAGACGAAGAGCTTGAGTCGCTGCGCTGGATCATTTTCGACAACCAGAAGGTCAACGGCTTCCTTGGGCCGTACCGGTTCTTCAAGAACTTCGCGCCGAACAAGCCGGGCGAGCCCGCGGTGATGACGTTCATGAAAGGCCGTATCGACGCGGCACTCGCCATCGTCAACAAGCGGCTGAGCGGACGGCAATTCCTGGTGAGCGACAAGCCGACCATCGCCGACGTGTCGCTCACCGCGTATCTTTATTATCCGGCGGAGGAATTCGGCTTCGATATCGCCAAGGATCACCCGGCAATCGGCGCCTGGCTCGAGCGCATGAAGGCGCTCCCCGGCTGGAAGCATCCATATCAGCTGATGCCCGGCTACCCGTTCGGGACGCAGGGGCTGATGCCCTAGTGATCGTGGTGATGCCCGTGGTCGTGCGTGTGATCATGCTCGTGACCATGCGATAACTCGTAGGCGCCGCCTTCGGGTTCGAATGGCGCCTCGATCAAAGTCACCTTGGCGCCCAGCGAGTTGAGCAGCGCTTCGATTGCCGCATCGCGCCTTGCCCGGATGCGGTTTGCCAGGACCTGCACCGGCACGTGGCGGTCGCCGAGATGCCAGGCGAGCCGCGCGAGCTCAGCAAGGTCGGCGGCGCGCGCCTCGATCAGCGGCTCGGCGGCGGCGACCACTTCAACCAGCGAACCGTCGTCGAGCAGGAGCAGATCGTCGGTGCGCAGCCGCACCGGTTCATGCAGATCGATATCGACCGCAGTACCCTTGGCGCCGGTGACCCTCGCCTTGCCGCTGCGCTGGATGAAATCGAGAATGACGGTGTCGGCGATCGGCCGCTCATGGCGCTGGCCAGCGTCAACGACGCGGATGGCTCGCGGCATCGGTTTTCTTAGTTGAGTCGCGGCGGGCGTTCGCCGTCTTCGGACGCGGCACGGCCGGGGCTGAGCGTGGCGTCAGCGGCGGTGAGATTTGTCGCCCCGGCGGCCTCCGCATCCTTGCGCAGGTAATTGCGATAGGAGAGCCAGCCGAGCGGCAAGCAACCGAGATAGGCGAACGTCCCGAGGCTGAGCACTTCCCACGGATAGCTGACCAGCAGCGCAAAGAACAGCACGACCACGACAAAGACCGGCAACACGAATTCAGGCGGCACGCGCTTGCCGACGCGCTTGCCGGAGAACACCGGCAGCCGCGATACCATCAGCAACGCGATGCCCAGCGTGTAGAGGAACGTGAGCCAGACCACGACCAGACCGCCGGGCAGACCGAGGAAGAACAGGTAGATCGGCAGCAGCACGGTAATGGCGCCGGCTGGCGCCGGAATACCGGTGAAGAAATTCGCAGCCCAGGCCGGCTTGCCCGGATCGTCGATCATCACGTTGAAGCGCGCGAGGCGAAGCCCGGCGCAGATGGCAAAGACCAGCGCCGCGATCCAGCCGGCCGACTTAAGTTCATGCAGGCCCCAGAAATACAGGATCAGCGCCGGCGCCACGCCGAAATTGACGAAGTCGGCGAGGCTGTCGAGCTCGGCGCCGAAGCGCGAGGTACCCTTGAGCATGCGCGCGATGCGGCCGTCGATACCATCGAGCAGCGCCGCCACCACGATGGCCGCGATCGCCCAATCGATCTTGCCCTCGACCGCGACGCGGATCGCGGTCAATCCGGCGCAGAGCGCGAGCAATGTGATCAGGTTCGGCAGCAGCGTGCGCACCGGGATCGCCTTGAAGCGATGGCGGCGCGGCGGCGGCGCGGGATCGAAGGGCTGGAACACCATGAGCAGAGTATAGGCTTTTGTCGAAAACCGCGCCACGGCACGTTGCCGCAAGCGTTAACCGGTGCGAAATGCCCTGCCGGGATCGCCGCCGCGCAAATCGGCGAGCACGGTTTCACCGCCGACCGCGCTCTGCCCCACCGCGACCAGAGGCGGCGTTCCGTCGGGCAGATAGACGTCGAGGCGCGAACCGAAACGGATCATGCCGAAGCGCTCGCCGGCGCCGACCGGCTGGCCCTCGCGCACGAAGCAGACGATGCGCCGCGCGACGAGCCCCGCGATCTGCACCACCGCGATGCGCGCGCCGGCAACCGCTATGACGAGTGAATTGCGCTCGTTGTGGGCGCTCGCCTTGTCGAGATCGGCGTTGAAGAACTTGCCCGGCTGATAGAGGATTTTCTCGACGCGGCCAGCGACCGGGCTGCGGTTGATGTGGCAGTCGAACACGCTCATGAAAATCGAGATGCGCAGCATCGGTGTTGCGCCAAGCCCGAGCTCATGCGGCAGCGGCACCGTGGTGATCTGGCTGATGCGGCCGTCGGCGGGCGCCACCACCAGTCCCTCGCGCACCGGCGTCACCCGCGGCGGATCGCGGAAGAACAGCACGCACCAGACCGTGAGCAGCGTGCCGATCCAGCCGAGCGGCGTCCAGATCCAGAACAGCACCAGGCTCGCGAGCGCAAAAGCGCCAATGAAGGGATAGCCCTCCGGGGTTATCGGCATCATCTGCGCACGGACCGAATCGTAGATCGACATGAGCCTATCTTACTCCGCGGCGTCGGCCGGTGTGTCCAGCGGCACGATGTCGGCCGGCACGATATCGTCGTCGACTGCCGGGGGGTTGCGGTTGGGCGCCGCGACCGTGTCAACGGCATTTTCCCCCGCAAGCGCGAGTTTCTCGCGCGCGGCCTCCGCCTCGCGCTGCCGGTTCCACATGCTGGCGTAGAGGCCGATTCTGGCGAGCAGCGCCTGATGCGTGCCGCGCTCGACGATCACGCCCTGGTCGAGCACGATGATCTCGTCGGCGCCGATGATGGTCGACAGGCGATGCGCGATCACCAGCGTGGTACGGCCCTTGGACACGCGCTCGAGCGCGTCCTGGATTTCCTTCTCGGTGTGGCTGTCGAGCGCGGAGGTTGCCTCGTCGAGCAGCAGGATCGGCGGCGCCTTGAGGATGGTGCGGGCGATGGCCACGCGCTGTTTCTCGCCGCCGGAAAGCTTCAGGCCGCGCTCGCCGACTTCCGTCTCATAGCCCTTGGGCGAGAGACGGATGAAGCGGTCGATCTGGGCAAGGCGCGCGGCCTCCTCGACCTCGGCGTCGCTTGCTTCCCAGCGGCCGTAGCGGATGTTGTAGCGGATGGTGTCGTTAAAGAGCACGGTGTCCTGCGGCACCATGCCGATGGCGGCGCGCAGCGACTTCTGCGTGACCTTGCCGATGTCCTGGCCGTCGATGAGAATGCGGCCACTGGACAGATCGTAGAAGCGGTACAACAGCCTCGAGATGGTCGATTTGCCGGCGCCGGAGGGGCCAACGACGGCGACCGTCTTGCCGGCGGGCACCTCGAAGGAGACGCCCTTGAGGATGCGGCGCTCGGGCTCGTAGGCGAAACCGACATTCTCGAAGCGGATGGCGCCGCTTCCCACCTTGAGCGGGGCCGCGCCCGGCGCGTCCCTGATCTCGGGCTCGCGCGATAAAATCGTAAACATGGTCTCGATATCGATCAGCGCCTGCTTGATCTCGCGATAGACCATGCCCATGAAATTGAGCGGCTGGTAAAGCTGGATCATCATGGCATTGACCAGCACGAAATCACCGACCGTCTTGGTACCGGCTTCGATCTCGTAGGCGCACAAGCACCATCACCACGGCCAGGCCGCAGGTAAATACCACCGCCTGCCCGGCGTTGAGCACGGCGAGCGAGGTATAGGCCTTGACGCTCGCATCCTCGTAACGGGCCATGGATCTGTCGTAGCGCTGGGCCTCGCGCTCCTCGGCACCGAAATATTTCACCGTCTCGTAATTGAGCAGCGAGTCGATCGCCTTGATGTTGGCGTCGGTATCGCTGTCGTTCATCTTGCGGCGGATGCCGATGCGCCATTCGGTCGCACGGTAGGTGTAACTCATGTAGACGGCGACGGTGACGAGGATCGTCACCACGTAACGCCAGTCGAAATGCCACATCAGCACGACGACGATGAAGGAGAGCTCGATGATGGTCGGCGCGAGTTGCAAGATAACCATGCGCACGATGGTCTCGATGGCGTTGCGCCCGCGCTCAAGCACGCGGGTCAGCCCGCCGGTCTTGCGCTCGAGATGGAAGCGCAGGGACAGCTCGTGCATGTGCACGAAGGTGCGGTAGGCGAGCCGCCGCACCGCGTGCATCGCCACCTTGGCGAAGATACCGTCGCGGAACTGCGTCAGCGCCGCCATCAGGATGCGCATGCCGCCGTAGGCGAGCGTCATAGCGACCGGGGCGCTCACCGCCCACACGAGCCATTCGGAGGCCAGCACCGGCGCGGTGCCGTGGCCGGCAAGCGCATCGGTTGCCCATTTGAATGTGAAAGGAACAGCGACCGTGCATAGCTTGGCGGCGAGCAGCAGCACCATGGCGCCGAGCACGCGCAGCTTCAGGTCGGCGCGATCCGAGGGCCAGATGTAGGGCCACAGATGGATGATCGTCGCCAGCAAGGCGCCGCGATTCGCGGTGCTTCGGGAATCGCTGTCGGGTGGTCTGCTGTGGTGATGGAAACTCATTCTGCTCCGGCCGATCGCGCCCTTCATATAGGGGGATTCTTTGCGGTAATCACCCCGCGGTGCAGCGCCGTCTAACCATAAGAGGCGAGTTTTCTCGGCGCCGCCTTGACGATTCTGCAGCGAGGTTGCACATGCAAGCAATGAACAAGCCTACGAAAATGAGCAAAATCCGCAAAATCTGCGTCTATTGCGGCTCCGGGCCGGGTACCGATCCGGCCTTTGTCGAGGCCGCCAAGGCCTTCGGTACGATCCTCGGCAAGAACGGCATCGGCCTCGTCTATGGCGGCGGCACCGTCGGCATGATGGGCGAGATCGCCAACGCCGTGGAGGCGAATGGCGGGACGTTGACCGGCATCATCCCCGAATTTCTCATGGCCAAGGAGCACGCGCACCGCGGCGAGCACAATCTCATCGTCACGCGCGACATGCACGAGCGCAAGCGCAAGATGTTCGAATTGTCCGACGCGTTCGTCGCGATGCCCGGCGGCGTCGGCACGCTGGAGGAAATCGTCGAGCAGATGACCTGGGTGCAGCTCGGCCGCCACAAGAAGCCGGTGATGCTCGCCAACATCAGGAATTTCTGGCAGCCGCTGTGCGCGCTGCTCGATCACATGAAGAAGCTCGAATTCATCCGCGGCGGTCTCGATTTCGAGCTGCTGGTGGCCGACAAGGTCGAGGACATCTTGCCGATGTTGCAGAAGGCCGCCGATGGCGTGCCCGAGAGCGCCAAGGAAATGGCGACAGTCGATCCGGAAAAGTTGTAACGGCTATTTGCCGGCAATGAAGGTCACCGCTTCGACGCGATTGCCGTCCGGATCGCGGATGAAGGCGGCGTAATAGCCGCTGGAGTAGTGCTCGCGAAATCCAGGGCCGCCGTCGGACGAGCCGCCGGCGGCAAGCCCCGCGGCATAGAAAGCATCGACCGCGGCCCTCTCGCGCGCACGCAGGCAGATATGCGTGCCGCTGTCTTCCGGGACAGGCGCCATGTGGCTCCGGCGATTGAGCCAGAACTCGGGGTAGTCCTTGCCAAAGCCGATAGCTGCGTCGGGCCATTCGCGCAGCTTCTTCATGCCGAGCGTCGCTAGAACCGGTTCGTAGAACCGCGCCGCGGTGGCCAGATCGCGTACGGAGATGGAGACGTGGTCGATCATGCCGGCGCGCCGGATTTCACCAGCTTGTAGATGATCGAATCCATCAGCGCCTGGAACGAGGCGTCGATGATATTTGGCGAGACGCCGATGGTGGTCCAGCGTTCGCCGCTTTCATCTTCGCTCTCGATCAATACGCGGGTCACCGCCTCGGTGCCCCCATTGAGGATACGCACGCGATAGTCGGTGAGCGTCAATCCGTCGATGTATTTCTGGTACTTGCCGAGGTCCTTGCGCAGCGCGAGGTCGAGTGCGTTGACCGGGCCGTTGCCTTCCGCCGCCGAAATCAGGTTGTCGTCGCCGACCTTCACCTTGACCACCGCCATGGTGACGGTGACCTTTTCGCCGCGGGCGTTATTGCGCTGCTCGACATTGATGTCGAACTGGGTGACGTCGAAATAATTCGGCACCGTGCCCAAGGTGCGCCGCGCCAACAGCTCGAAGGAGGCGTCCGCCGCCTCATAGGCGTAACCGATGGTCTCGCGTTCCTTGACCAGTTCGAGGAGCCGGGCAATGCGTGGATCGTCCTTGGCGACCTTGATGCCGACGCGTTCGAGCTCGGCGAGCACATTCGAGCGCCCGGCTTGCTCCGACACCAGAACCTTGCGCCGGTTGCCGACGCTTTCCGGGGCGATGTGCTCGTAAGTCTTGGGCTCTTTCGCAATCGCGGAGGCGTGGATGCCGGCCTTGGTGGCAAAGGCGCTTTCGCCGACGTAAGGCGCGTGGCGGTTGGAGCCGCGATTGAGCCGCTCGTCGAGCATGTGCGAGGTGAGCGCCAGCTTCTGCATCTGTGCGTCGGAAACGCCGATGTCGAAGCGCTCGGCAAACTCCGGCTTGAGCCTCAGCGTCGGAATAATGGACACGAGGTTGGCGTTGCCGCAGCGCTCGCCCAGCCCGTTGAGCGTGCCCTGGATCTGCCGCGCGCCGGCGCGCACGGCGGCAAACGAATTCGCCACCGCCTGCTCGGTGTCGTTGTGGGCGTGGATGGCGACGTGGTCGCCGGGGATGGTTTTGACGACCTCGCCGACGATGCGTTCCACCTCGTGCGGCAGCGTGCCGCCGTTGGTATCGCAGAGCACTACCCAGCGCGCGCCTTCGTCGTAGGCCGCCTTGGCGCAGGCGATCGCGTACTTGGGGTTGGCCTTGTAGCCGTCGAAGAAATGCTCGCAGTCGAGCAGCACTTCCCTGCCCTTCTTTTTCGCCGCGCGCACGCTGTCGCGGATCGAGGCGATATTTTCCTCCTCCGTCGTCTCCAGCGCGACACGCACGTGATAGTCCCAGGCCTTGGCGACAAAGCAGATGGCGTCAGCCTTGGCCTCCAGCAGCGCGGCAAGCCCCGGATCGTTGGACGCCGAGCGGCCAGGCCGCCGCGTCATGCCGAAGGCGGTGAATTTGGCTTTCAGGGCGCGATCGGCGGCAAAGAATTCCGTGTCGGTCGGGTTGGCGCCGGGATAGCCGCCCTCGACATAGTCGATGCCGAGATCGTCGAGCTGCTTGGCGATCGCCACCTTGTCGGCCAGCGTGAAGTCGACGCCGTTCGTCTGCGCGCCGTCGCGCAGCGTGGTGTCGAACAGATAAAGGCGTTCGCGCGGCATCACGGTCACCACAAATAATAGTTTGCCGCCACCGCCACGGCGACGAGGAGGGCGATGCAGGCGAGCACGATATGGTGACGCTGGAATTCCATCAGATCACCCGGTAGCCGACGTAAAGCGCGAGCGCGATGGCGGCGGCAATCACCGCGTATTTGAGCACGATGTAATAAAGCCAATGGCGCGGGAACGGCGTGTCGGGCTTCATGGGGCGCCCCCTTTGGCGAGTTGCTTGCTCATCGTGGTGTTGGCGAGCCATTCCTCGCCGACGGTGACGGTGTTGCGCTGCTGCGCGCGATAGCCGCGCTTTTCGAAGAAGCCGCGGGCGGTGTCGCTGGCATCGACGGTGAGCTTGCCAACGCCGCGGCCGCCGGCGAGCTTTTCCAACGCGTCGATGAGCATGGCGGCGATGCCCTGCCCGGCCGCGGCCGGATGCACATAGAGCATGTCGATTTTATCCTTGCCCTCAAGCGCGGCAAAACCGACGGGAGAGCCTTCCATCGTGGCGACGAGCGTGAGTTCGCCGGCGAGTTTCTTGCCGAAGGCTACCTCATCATCTGCGGCGGAAGCCCAGGCCTCCTGTTGCGCCTCGGTGTAATCCTCGTCGGTCAACGCCTCGATGCTGTCGCGGAATATTTCGCGCAGCAGGGCGGTGTCCGCCGGCAAAAACGGCCGCAGCGCCAGTCTCGGATGCGCCTGCGCGCTCATCGCGGCCCCCCTTCACAGCGCCAGGCGCCGTCATGCCCGGCCCTGTGCCGGGCATCCACGACTTTACGGCGACGCTGCGAAGAAAGGCGTGGATGGCCAGGATAAGCCCGGCCATGACAAAGGAGAGTCATCGCGCGATCTCCCAAGTAGTACCGTCCTTGGAGTCCTTGAGCACGACGCCCATGGCGGCGAGTTCGTCGCGGATGCGGTCAGCTTCGGCGAAGTCCTTCATCTTTCGAGCGGCATCGCGCGCTTTAATTGCGCTGAAAATGGTCTCCTCGCTCACGGACAGCTTGCGAGCAATATTCTTTAAATCGCGAGAAAACCCCAAAAGCGCCAAGCCGCCTGCAACACCAGGCGGATCAACATTCGAACCTGCCAGTTCAAACAGTTTTGACATAGCCAGCGGAGTGTTGAGGTCATCAAGTAGAGGCAAAAGCCAAGGAGCATCTTGCGACATGATAAACCCGGACGGAAAATGAGTGCGGACGTATTCGTATAGGACCTCCAGTGAGTTCCACGATGTCTCAAGACCCCGCACAGTCCAATCGATCGGCTGCCGATAATGCGTGCGCAACATGTTGAAGCGAAGTACTTCCCCCGGCCAGTCGGCGAGCAGTTCATGAATCGTCACGAAATTCCCCGCCGACTTCGCCATCTTCTCGCCTTCGACCTGCAAGAAGCCATTGTGCATCCAGTAGTTCGCCATCACCGGCGTGTGGAAGGCGCAGCGCGATTGCGCGATTTCGTTCTCGTGGTGCGGAAAGACGAGATCGATGCCGCCGCCGTGGATGTCGAAGGTCTCGCCGAGCAACGCCGCCGACATCGCCGAGCATTCGATGTGCCAGCCGGGGCGGCCCCTGCCCCACGGGCTGTCCCAGCCCGGTTCCTCCGCGCTCGACGGCTTCCACAATACGAAGTCCCGCGGGTCCTTCTTGTAGGGCGCGACCTCGACGCGGGCGCCGGCGATCATCTCGTCGAGTGGGCGCCTCGACAGCCGGCCGTAGTCCGGCATCGATGGCACGCTGAACAGCACGTTGCCCTCGGCAACGTAGGCGTTGCCGTTCTTGATGAGTCGTTCGATCAGCGAAATCATGTCGAGCTTGCCGTCGGCGCGGCGGACATACTCCGTCGCGCGCGGCTCGAAGGTTGGCGGCAGGCAGCCGAGCGCCGCGACGTCGGCCGTGAAGTTCTTATAGGTCTCCTCGGTCAGCTCGCGGATCGGAATGCCGCGCTCGGCGGCGCGTGCGTTGATCTTGTCGTCGACGTCGGTGATGTTGCGCACATAGATGACGTGGCTCTCGCCGTAGATGTGACGCAGCAGGCGGAACAGCACGTCGAACACGATGACCGGCCGCGCGTTGCCGATATGGGCGCAGTCGTAGACCGTCGGCCCGCACACATACATGCGCACGCGCGCGGGATCGATCGGGGTGAACACCCGCTTCTCCCGCGTCAGCGTATCGTAGAGCTTGAGCTCCATCGCAAAATCACCCGTCGGCCTCGCTGGCCGGGCGTCCTGCACTCTCGAACTGGAGAAAAGACGGCCACAGCCAGCGTTGAGCGCTAGCTAATAATCCCGCGGCAAATGCCGAGAATCTGGTTTGGGCCGTTCATCGCCCGGGACAATGATGAGTTGCGCGCAGGCCGTCAAGACCGCCGCAACGCCGGCCGCCCCGAACGGGCAGGGTTAAGCGGCCTTTAATGGTTTTTGCCCAAAGTCCGGCGCGGAAACGGCGCGAAAAACAGCGCCGAAGTGCAGCTGGGTATCTCATGCGTACACTCCTCGCCGGTCTTGCCGTGATGCTGTGCCTTGGCGGCGCCGCGCGCGCCGAGTGGCGCATGTTCATCGTCGCCAACGACGCCGACGACTACGGCATCGACCGTTGCCTCGCCAATCAGGAAAAGTGCGGCGTGCTGGCCGCCAACGCCTACTGCAAGTCGCACGCCTACTCGCAGGCGGATTCGTTCCGCAAGGTTGGCCGCGACGAGATCACCGGCGCTATTCCCGACGGCGATTCGGCGGCCTGCCGCGGCCGCAAGTGCGCCATCGTCGCCATTATCTGCACGCGCTAGTTGCGCTTTATCCACCGGGGGCCCCGCGCCGCCCGATCCGCGCGTGAAGGCGGTTTCCGGCCGGCCGGGGCAGGCCCCATACCGGAACAATCGTGTTTTGTGATCTTCATCACAGCCAAAACCTGTGAATTTACCCAATCTGGCCGTGCGACGCCCACGTCTGTGGCGACCGTTCCCGTTATGCGCGACGTCGGAGGGGAATTTTGCCGACGCGGACGAAAGCGGCAATTGATAATGGCCAATGAGACTGCGGAAAGAACGCGGACAGCGACGGGCGGCGATAACATCGGGCTGAGGCTGGAAGAGTTTCTGCCCTATCGACTCGATGTCTGCGCGACTCTGGTGTCGCAAGCGCTGGCGCGCGTCCATGGCGAGCGCTACCGAATCGGGGTTTCCGAGTGGCGGGTGCTTGTCACGCTCGGCCAGTTCGGCGCGATGACCGGCAAGGCCATCGGCATTCACAGCCACATGCACAAGACCAAGGTCTCGCGCGCCGTAGCGTTGCTCGAGCGGCGCAAGCTGGTGACACGCCGCGCCAATCGCGACGACCTGCGCGAGGCCTTTCTCTCGCTGACGGCGGCCGGCGAAAACGTCTACCGCGAGGCCACGCCTCTCGCGCTCGATTTCGCCCGGCAATTGCTCGAGGTGGTCGATCCCGACGACCGCGACGCGCTCGACCGGGCGCTGCGGCGGTTGACAGACCGCTCGGCGCAATTGACCGCCGATTTCAACAAGACGCGGTAAACCTGATTTGCGCGTAATCGTATCCGGCCTTGCTTTGCCCGCCGCCGCGGGCTTCGCCAAGGCAGGAAATCAATTCCCACTGCTCGCCAACATGCGTTAAATTGCCGCCGACTTTCGTTGCCAGCCGGGGGCAGTTTCGTGAAACTCTATTCCTATTTTCGTTCGTCCGCCGCCTATCGCGTGCGCATCGCGCTCAATCTCAAGGGCCTCGACTATGAGATGGTGTCGGTCCATCTCACCAAGGACGGCGGCCGCCAGCGCGAACCGGATTTTGTCGCCATTAATCCGATGATGCGCGTGCCGGCGCTCGTTCTCTCCGGCGGCGAGGTGCTCACCCAGTCGCTGGCGATCATCGAATATCTCGACGAGACCTATCCCGATCCGCCGCTTTTGCCGGCCGAGGCGCTCGATCGCGCCAAGGCGCGCGCCATCGCGCAGCTCATCGCCTGCGACATCCATCCGCTGAACAATCTGGCGCCGTTGCAATACATCAAGCGGCAACTCAAGCATGAACAACCGGCGATCGACGCTTGGTACCACCACTGGGTGCTGCAAGGATTTACCGCACTCGAAAATATGCTCGCGCCCGGCCCCTATGCCTGCGGCTCGAGGGTCAGCCTCGCCGATCTCTGCCTTGTTCCGCAGGTTTACAACGCGCGCCGGCTCAAGGTTCCACTCGAGGCCTTCCCCAAAATCGCCGCCGTCGATGCCGCCTGCCTGAAGCTCCCGGCCTTCGACAAAGCGCAACCGGACAAGCAGCCCGATGCCGAGTGACAGGGGCAGTACCAGCCTGCTAAGAGGCCAGCCTCCTTCCACCCGCACGGCAATCGGCGAAATCTAGATCGTGGCCACCAACAAGCTTGCCCGCGTCGTCTTTTGGATGATCGGCGCGCTGCTGTCGTTTTCCGCGATGGCGGTGTCGATTCGCGAGTTATCGCGCAGCGGGCTGACGATTTTCGAGATCCTGGCCATTCGCAGCGGGGTCGCGCTGGCCGTATTGGCGGTATTGCTACTGGTGCGTCCGGACTTGCGTCCCTACGCGCTGCCGCGGCGCATGAAGCTCAATATCTTCCGCAATACCGTCCATTACGCCTCGCAATATGCCTGGGCGACGGCGCTGACCATGCTGCCTCTGGCGACGGTTTTCTCGCTCGAATTCACCATGCCGGCGTGGACCGCCCTGCTCGCGGTCTGGTTCCTGCACGAGAAAATGACCGCAAGCCGCCTCGGCGTCGTCGTGCTTGGGCTCGCCGGCGTGCTGGTGATTCTGCGGCCGGGGATCGCGAGCTTCAATCCAGCGGCGATTTTAGTGCTGCTGGCAGCCTTCGGCTACGCCATCACCATGATCACCACCAAGAAACTGACCATGACCGAGACCACATTCGGCATCGTGTTCTGGATGTCGGTAATCCAGTTGCCGCTTTCGCTTATCGGCAGCGATCCGACGGTTTTTTTCCGCATGCACATTGGGCAATTGATTCCCGCACTCGGCGTCGGTGTCGCCGGCATGACGTCGCATTATTGCCTTAGTAACGCCTTCCGCGCCGGCGATGCTACGCTCGTGGTTCCGCTCGACTTCCTGCGTATTCCGTTGATCGCCGTGGTGGGTTGGGCGTTCTACGGTGAAAAACTCGACATTTTCGTTCTCGCCGGCGCCATGATCATCATTTCCGGCGTGCTTTGGAATCTGCGCGCGGAAGCGATCAAGATGACAAAGTTCGCGCAAGCGACGTTACCGGGCTAGACTGGACGTTATGAAATCCTTCCTCTTTGCGTCGGCCGCAGTCCTGTTCGTATCGAGCGCGCTCGCGCAGGCGCCGAACCCGACCTGCCAGCGGCTTGAGGCGCAGCTCACCAATGTCGACCGTGGCACCGACGATCCGGCCCGCGCCGATCAGATCCGACGCGCCGACGACGCGCTCAATCGCCAGCAATTCGAGCTCGACCGGAACGTCGCGCAGGCGCGGCGCATGGGCTGCGAAAGCTCCGGCTTCTTTTCCATATTCAGCTCCGTGCCTCCGCAATGCGGCGGGCTCAATCGGCAGATCGACCAGCAGCGCGCTGCGATCGAGCGCGCTCGCAACGACCTCGAACAGCTCAACGGCGGCACCGCGCAGCGCGCCGAGATGCGCCGCACGCTGCTGATCCAACTCGCCAATAACGGCTGCGGCCAGCAATACCGCCAGGCAGCCCTCGCCGGACAGCAAGGCGGCTTTTTCGACCGCCTGTTCGGGACCAATAGCGGGCCATTCTCGCCTTCTGGCCCGGTCGGCAGCACGTTCCGCACCGTCTGCGTGCGTACCTGCGACGGCTTCTATTTCCCGATTTCGTTTTCGACGACGCAGGACCATTTCCGCGACGACGAAGCCTCGTGCCAGCGCATGTGCCCGGCGGCGGAAGTATCGCTCTACACCTACCATAATCCGGGTGAAGACGTGTCGCAGGCGGTTTCGCTCAATGGCCGGCTCTACACCGAATTGCCGACCGCGTTTCAATACCGCAAGGCGTTGAGCTCGGCCTGTAGTTGCCGGCGCCCCGGCGAAAGCTGGGCCGATGCGCTCAAGGTCAATGGGCCGGACGATACGGTGGCGCCGGGTGACGTCGTCGTCACCGACCAGAACGCCAAGCGGCTGTCGCAGCCGCGCGGAGCCGACGGCAAGCCGCTCAAGCCGGCCGCCAAGCCCGAGCCAAGCGACCTGGTCCAGGCACCCGGCGAGATCGATCCTGCCAAGCGCAGCGTGCGCACGGTCGGGCCGACGTTCCTGCCGGTCCGTTAAAATTAAAAGTCGAAGGCTTCGCTTTTTGCCGGCTTGCCGGTGACCAGCGACGTATCCGGCGCGGCGAGCGGCGCGCCGGAATCGCGGAAGCGGTTGGTGATCGGGTAGCGGCGGTCGCGGCCGAAATTCTTCAGCGTGACCTTGACGCCGGGCGCCGCCTGCCGGCGCTTGTATTCGGCGATGTTGAGCATGCGCTCGATGCGCACCACAGTCGCCTGGTCAAAGCCCGCGGCGACGATCGCCGAGATCGGTTCTTCGCGCTCGACGAGGCGCTCCAGGATAGGATCGAGCACGGCATAGGGCGGCAGCGAGTCCTCGTCCTTCTGGTTCTCGCGCAGTTCGGCCGTCGGCGGCCGGGTGATGATATTGTCGGGAATGACAACGCCGTCCGGCCCCATGGCGCCGTCCGGTTTCCAGGTGTTGCGCAGCCGCGTGAGGCGAAACACTTCCGTCTTGTAGAGATCCTTGATCGGGTTGAAGCCGCCATTCATGTCGCCATAGAGCGTGGCGTAGCCGACCGACATTTCCGACTTGTTGCCGGTGGTCACCACCATCAGATTGAACTTGTTGGATAGCGCCATCAGGATGGTGCCGCGCGCGCGCGCCTGCAAATTTTCTTCGGTGACATCGCGCGGCACCCCGCTCAAGGCAGGCGAAAGCGCGGCCTCCAATCCTTCGACGGCATTGGCGATCGGCAGCACCTGATAGGGCACGCCCAGTGCCTTGGCGCAGGCCGCGGCATCGTCGAGCAATTCCTGCGCGGTGAATTTGTAAGGCAGCATGATGCAGCGTACGCGCTCGGCACCAAGCGCATCGACCGCCATCGCCGCGCATAGCGCCGAGTCGATGCCGCCGGACAGCCCGATCACCACGCCGGGGAAACCGTTTTTGTTGACATAGTCGCGAAGACCGAGAACGCAGGCGCTGTAATCGGCGCGGTCGGCTTCGACCGCCGCGACGATCGGGCCATTTTCACAACGCCAGGCGCCGCCGCGCCGCAGCCAGTGTGTGGTCACGACCGCCTCCGTAAAGGCGGCGAGTTGAAACGCCAGCGAGCAATCGGCATGCAGGCCGAACGAGACGCCGTCGAACACCAGTTCGTCCTGGGCGCCAACCTGATTGACGTAAACCGTGGGCAGGCCCTGCTCGGTGACGCGGGCAGCCGCAATGTTGAGCCGCACGTCGCCTTTTTGCCGCCAATAGGGCGAGCCGTTGGGCACGACGAGTATCTCGGCGCCGGTTTCGGCCAGGCACTCGACCACCTCTTCGCCCCAGATGTCCTCGCAGATCGGCAGCCCCAGCCGCACGCCGCGAAAACTGACTGGCCCCGGCATCGGCCCCGGCGCGAACACGCGCTTCTCGTCGAACACACCGTAGTTCGGCAGATCGACCTTGAAACGCAGCGCCGTGATCGCGCCGCCTTCAAGCAGTGCCACAGCGTTATAAAGCTTGCCATCCTCGTACCACGGCGTGCCAAGCAGCAAAGCCGGCCCGGCCGATGCAGTTTCACGCGCCAGCCCCTCGACCGCCGAGCGGCAGGCGGCCTGGAACGCCGGCTTGAGCACAAGATCCTCCGGCGGATAGCCGGCAATGAACAGTTCGGGAAAGACGACGAGATCGGCGCCCTGCGCGGCAGCCCGGCGTCGCGCGTCACGCACCTTCTCGGCGTTGCCCGCAATGTCGCCAACCGTCGAATTAAGCTGCGCGACGGCGATAGCCAGTTTATCGGCGGGCTTTGCGCTCATGGCGTGAGATTTAACGCCTGCGCGGCGCCAGCGGCAATGCGTGGCGCGACATGGCTCCCCGGCTCAAAGCCCGGCCGCGGCAGGCATCGGCTGGGCGCGGCCGGCGCGTTCCTTCTTGAGCAATTCGGCAAGCAGGAAGGCGAGATCGATCGCCTGTTCGGCATTGAGCCGCGGATCGCAGGCCGTATGATAGCGGTCGTTGAGATCGGCATCGGAAATGGCGCGGGCGCCCCCGGTGCATTCGGTCACGTTCTGCCCGGTCATTTCCAGATGCACGCCGCCGGCATAGGTGCCTTCGGCCTGATGCACCTCGAAGAAGGCGCGCACTTCTTTCAGGATCAGGTCGAAGGGCCGAGTCTTGTAGCCGCTCGCCGAGGTGATTGTGTTGCCGTGCATCGGATCGCACGACCATAACACCATCTTGCCCTCGCGTTTGACCGCGCGGACGAGCGTTGGCAGATGCTCACCGACTTTCTCGGCGCCGAAGCGGCCGATCAAGGTGAGGCGACCGGCCTCGTTTTCCGGATTGAGGATATCGATCAACCGCAGCAGGTCGTCGACCTTGAGCAAGGGACCGCATTTGAGCCCGATCGGATTCTTCACGCCGCGGGCATATTCGATGTGGGCATGGTCGGATTGGCGCGTGCGGTCGCCCACCCACAGCATGTGGCCGGAGGTCGCGTACCAATCGCCGGTCGTGGAATCGACACGGGTGAAGGCCTGCTCATAGCCCAGCAGCAAGGCTTCGTGGCTGGTGTAGAAATCGGTGGTGCCGAGTGCGGAATCGACCGCGAAGGTCAAACCGCAGGCGCGCATGAAATCGAGCGCGCCGGATACGCGGTCGGCCAGATCGCTATAGGCCTTCGACTGCGGCGAGCCAGAGACCGACTGCAGCATCCATTGATGTACATTCTCGACGCTGGCGTAGCCGCCCTTGGCGAAGGCACGCAACAGATTGAGCGTCGCCGCCGACTGCCGATAGGCCTCGACCTGACGGCGCGGATCGGGACGCCGCGCCTCCTCGGTGAAGGCAATATCGTTGACGATGTCGCCGCGGTAGCTCGGCAATTCAACGCCGCCGCGTTTTTCGGTCGGCGAGGAGCGCGGCTTGGCGAACTGCCCGGCGATGCGCCCGACTTTAACGACCGGCATGGCGCCCGCATAAGTGAGCACGATCGCCATCTGCAGAAAGACGCGGAAGAAATCCCGGATATTGTTGGCGCCGTGTTCGGCGAAGCTTTCCGCGCAGTCGCCGCCCTGCAGCAGGAATGCCTGGCCGTTGGCGGCGCGGGCGAGCGCCTTCTTCAGGCTGCGCGCCTCGCCGGCAAACACCAGCGGCGGGAACGTCGCGAGCTGTTTTTCCACCTCGGCCAAAGCGAGCCGGTCCGGATAATCCGGCACCTGCTGGATCGGCTTCTTGCGCCAGCTATCGGGCGTCCAACGCTCGGCCATGACCGAAAGGCTCCAAATTCGCGCGCGTTATACACCGGCGCTGGCAAAAGATGCCAGCCATTGGCAAACATAAGGTTTCGGCGTCTATTCCGCCGCGGCGCGGCTATAGCTCACGGCTTTTTCGCGCAAGGTGACGAGTTCTTCGGCCAGCGTCGGATGTACCGCCATGGTGGCGTCGAAATCGGCCTTGGTCGCGCGCATTTTCACGGCGATGCCCACCACTTGAATGAGGTCGCCAGCGTCGGGCCCAACGATGTGGCAGCCGACAATGTGTTGCGTAATGCCGTCCACCACCAGCTTCATGAAGGCGCGGGTATCGCGGCCGGGCAACGTCATCTTCATCGGCCGGAAGCTGGTCTTGTAGATATCGACCTTGGCGAGACGGTCGCGCGCCTGCGCTTCAGTCAAGCCGACGACACCAACTTCGGGCTCGGAGAACACCGCGGTCGGCACATTGGCGTGATCGACCGGCGTTGGCGTGCCGCCAAACACCGTGTCGGCAAAGGCGTGGCCTTCGCGGATGGCCACCGGCGTGAGATTGATGCGGTTGGTGACGTCGCCCACGGCATAGATGTTGCCAACCGATGTCTTCGAATAGGCGTCGACCGCGATGCCGCCGGTTTCGCCAAGCCTCACGCCGACGGCTTCGAGGCCGAGGCCGTGCACGTTCGGTTTGCGTCCAGTGGCGAACATCACCAGGTCGACCATCGCCTGCTCATTGCCGGATAGCTCCACGTCGTAGCCGTGATCGACTTTTTCGATGGCCGCGACGGTCTTGCCGGTGATGATCTTGATGCCGCGATTCTGCATCTCATTATGCAAATGCCCGCGCACGTCGTCGTCGAAGCCACGCAGGATGTTTTCACCGCGGTAGACCAGCGTCACCTCGCTGCCTAGCCCATTGAAGATGCCGGCAAACTCGACGGCGATATAGCCGCCACCCTGGATCAAAATGCGCTTGGGCAAGTCGCGAAGGTGAAACGCCTCGTTCGACGAAATGACGTGCTCGAGCCCGGCAATGCGCGCTCCGTGATAGGGCGCGGCGCCGGTCGCCACCAAGATGGTTTCGGCGTGGACGCGCGCGCCGCTCGCCAGGCGAACGGTGTGCGCATCCTCGATGACAGCGCGGGCCTTGACCAGCGCCACCTTGTAGCGCTCGAGCGTCGCGGTATAGGCGGCTTCCAGCCGCGCGATCTCGCGGTCCTTGTTGGCGATCAGCGTCGGCCAATGAAAAACCGGCTCCGCCACGCCCCAGCCGTAGCCGGCGGCATCCTCGAACTCGTCGGCAAAACGCGAGGCGTAGACCAGAAGTTTTTTCGGCACGCAACCGCGAATGACGCAGGTGCCGCCGACCCGGTATTCCTCGGCGATCATCACCCGGGCGCCGTGGCTCGCGGCTATCCGCGCCGCGCGCACCCCGCCGGATCCGGCGCCGATGACGAAAAGATCGACGTCGTGGTCGGCCATGGCCGGCTAGCCTGTGCGGCGGACGCGGATCAAAGATTATGTCCCCGTTTTTTCAACTCGGCCCGCATCTGGCCGACGACCTCGTCGGACAGTTTGTTGGCCCAGGTCTGTGCGAACCTCATGCTCGATTCGACGACCTGCGGCTGCCGCTCGAGCAGCTTCTTGCCGACCGGTGATTGGTAAAAGGAGAGAATTGCCTTGAGCTCGTCGTCGGTGAAACTGGACGCGTAGAGCGTCGCCACCTCGTTGGTCAGCTCGACTTGGCGCGGTGCCAGATCGGTTCGCATCTGCGTCGCGATCTCGTTGAGGTCCTTGGCGAGGCCCGGATCTTGCTGAAGGAACACGAGCTTTGCCTGCTCGATCACACCGGCGATCAGTGGGGTGAATAAGGCCATCGCGCCGGTGGAAGTGACCAGCTCCTTGGCGGTCGCGACCGAAGCCGGCGTCGGCTGCTCGCTGTGCGCGGCCGAGACCGACAGGCTCAACGCGGCAGCAACAGCCAGCTTGCGAATGACGTTCATCTGAATCGACTCCAGTTCAATCGAAAAACCTAAGGCCGCTCAACAATGGCTATACCCTCCGCCCCGGCCAGGATTGCGGTCTGCGCCAGCCCGATGAACAAACCGTGGCCCATAACCCCGGGAATGCCGGATAGCGCATGCGCCATCGCCGCCGGATCGTCAATCTTGCCCAACTCGGCGTCGACGATCCAGTGACCGCCATCCGTGACGAAAGCATGGCCGTCCCGGGCTTGCCGCAGCCTCAGCGGCCCGCATTTCTGCATCGCCGCAATCGCCTTTTCGATTGCCCGTAAGGTCGCGCCCGACCCAAAAGACGCAATCTCGATCGGCAGCGGAAAGCGCCCGAGCACGGGCACCCATTTGCTGCGGTCGGCGATCACGATCATGCGTGCCGACGCCGCGGCGACGATCTTTTCCCGCAGCAGCGCGCCGCCGCCGCCCTTGATCAGGTTCAGGTCGGGCGCAATCTCGTCGGCGCCGTCGACCGTCAGGTCAAGCTCGGGAGTTTCATCCAGCGTCGTGAGCGGAATGCCGGCGTGCTCGGCATCGATCCGTGTTGCCTGCGAGGTCGGAACCGCGACAACTTTCAGCCCTGCGCGCACGCGCTCGCCCAATAGTTCGACAAAATGCCGCGCGGTCGAGCCGGTGCCTAACCCAAGGCGCATGCCTGGACGCACAAATTCGAGCGCCCGAGCGGCGGCCGCGCGTTTTTGGGCATCGGCATTCATCGCTGGTTTCGGAGTTCGGTTGCTTGATGTGAAGGCCGGTTGCCTGTCTAGCCCCCTTCGCCGGTCATGAATAGTCGAAAATAGGCGGCAGACGCCGGGCTTGCGTCATGCACGGGCGAAGGCTAGCGAAACGGTTATGACGACCCAGACGATCGTTTTTGACCTCGACGGTACCCTCGTCGACACGGCACCCGACCTCATCGACACACTCAACGTCGTGTTCGCACGCGAGAACCTGCCCGCGGTCCCCTACGCGACGGCGCGCAATCTGATCGGCGGCGGCGCACGCACGATGATCGCGCGCGGTATCGAGGCGGAAGGCCGCAGGTTGGCCACGGCGGAGCTTGATCGGATGTTTGCCGACTTCATCGCTCACTATTCCGACCACATCGCCGACCGCTCGCGGCCGTTTCCCGGCGCAGTCGAGACGCTCGACGCGCTGGCCGCCCAGCACTATCGCTTCGCCGTCTGCACCAACAAGCTCGAGCGCCTTTCGGTTCTGCTGTTGCGCAAACTGGGGATCGCCGACCGCTTCGCCGCAATCTGCGGCCAGGATACTTTCGGCGTGCAAAAGCCGGACCCGGACATGTTGCGCCGCACGATCAACGCCGTGGGCGGCGAACCCGAACGCACGATCATGGTCGGCGACTCCGAAACCGATATTCGCACCGCGCGCGCGGCCGGGGTGCCGGTGATCGCCGTCGATTTCGGCTACAGCGAAAAGCCAGTGTCCGAATTTACGCCCGACCGCGTTATCGGGCATTTCTCTCAATTACCCGGCGCGATCGCCGCAATTTTGCCGCGCTGATAGGCGCCCGATACATCGGTATGGTTAACGCGGTAAGGTTAACGGCGCGCGACCGGTTGCGCCCGTTAACCTGCCTTCGTATTCTGAAACTTACATCTTTGGGGGTGGTGGCTCGCGGTCACCACTGGGACGAAAGTGACAATGTACCGAGTCATTGCGGTTGTCGGCTGCGGCCTTGCGGTCGCCGCCTGTTCGTCAACGTCGGACTGGATGGGCGCTTTCAAACCGGCGCCCCTTCTCGACACCGTGCGTTTTGAATCGACGCCGCCCGGCGCCGACGTCAAGACCTCCAACGGACAGACTTGCCGCACGCCATGCGCATTGGCGCTGCCGACCGAGTCGCCACTGACCGCGACCTTCACGCTCAACGGCTACCTGCCCGATACAGAAACGCTCGACCCGATCGCCAACACCGGCAGCGCCGCGGCGTTGCAGCCCAATCCAGTGCTGGTCGAACTCGAACCGGCACCGCCGCCGGCAAAACCGGTGAGGCCGGCGAAAAAGCCTGCGCCAAAGAAGAAGGTTTCGGCCGTCAAGCCAGCCGCGCCCAAGCCCGCTGCCGCAGCTCCTATGGCTGCTCCCCCGGCGGCGGCCGCGCCCGCGCAGTCGCAGGCTGCCTCGCCATGGCCTGCCCCGCCGGCGCCGCAGCGCTAGTTCAATCGCCGAACCGGCAGGATCGAGCCGCTCCTGCGGCCGATCAGACACGCCGGCATTCGCTGGACGCTATGGTCAATCTCGGTCAGAATCCCCATATTGATCGGGAGCGGGAACCGTCTCGCGCAACAGAAACTAAAGAATGAACGCGATCGCCGATTCAGCCATCGCCGTCGAACACGCCGGCCGCAAATCGCAGGCGCTGGTGGATCCGTTTCAGCGCGCCATCACCTATCTGCGCGTATCGGTGACCGACCGTTGCGATTTCCGCTGCGTCTACTGCATGGCGGAGCACATGGCGTTTCTGCCCAAGGCGGACCTGCTGAGCCTGGAAGAACTCGACCGTCTGTGCAGCGTTTTCGTCGCCAAGGGTGTGAGCAAGCTGCGGCTCACCGGCGGCGAACCTCTGGTGCGGCGCGGCATCATGACGCTAGTCAAATCGCTGTCGCGCCACCTTGCATCCGGTGCGCTCAAGGAACTGACGCTGACCACAAATGGTTCGCAACTGGAAAAATACGCCGCCGAGCTGAAGGCTTGCGGCGTCGAACGCATCAATGTCTCGCTCGACACGCTCGACGTAGAGAAATTCCGTGCCATCACCCGCTGGGGCGACCTCGCCAAGGTACTAGGCGGGATCGATGCCGCACGCGCGGCAGGCATCCGCGTCAAGATCAACGCGGTCGCGCTCAAGGGCGTCAACGAGGATGAACTCGGCGTACTGCTCGAATGGGCGCACGGCCGCGGCATGGACCTGACCGTCATCGAAGTAATGCCGCTCGGCGACATCGGCGAGGAGCGCCTGGCGCAATATCTGCCGTTGTCGATGGTGCGCGCGCGGCTTGCCGAGCGTTACACGCTTGAGGACATCGATTACCGCACCGGCGGCCCCGCGCGTTACGTGCGCGTCAAGGAGACCGGCGGACGGCTCGGATTCATTACGCCGATGACCCACAATTTCTGCGAGAGCTGCAACCGCGTGCGCCTCACCTGCACCGGCATGCTTTACATGTGCCTGGGCCAGGACGACGCCGCCGATCTGCGCAGGCCGTTGCGGGCGTCCGAAGGCAACGAACTCGTCGAGCGCGCGATCGATGAGGCGATCCAGCGCAAGCCGCGCGGGCACGACTTCGTTATCGACCGCAGGCACCGGCGCCCGGCGCTGGCACGGCACATGAGCGTCACCGGGGGCTAGGAGCCGCCCGTCCCGGTTTGCCGCATTTTTCGGCCATGGCTGTGCGGTTTCGTTCACGGTTTGGGGCGGCCATTTCTCCATTGACGGCTGACGGTTGCATCGGATTAAAGTGGCGGGCTTGGCTTTGGGCCGGGCCGTCGTGGGGCGTAAAACAAAATAAAAACACGCGAATAAGGCGTGGCAGAGGGGGAATTCGGTGGGCGGACTAGACGCACTGCTCAGATCGTTGTTGCCGATCTCGGCAGCGGTCGACGCAATCGATCGATGGATCGGCAAGCGGCTCGCCTGGCTGATCATGGCCGCGGTGATCGTTTCCGCCGCCAACGCCATAGTGCGCAAGATCTTTGACACCTCGTCCAATTCCTGGCTCGAGCTGC
Source organism: uncultured Alphaproteobacteria bacterium (assembly GCA_963738915.1). Taxonomy (GTDB): domain Bacteria; phylum Pseudomonadota; class Alphaproteobacteria; order Rhizobiales; family Xanthobacteraceae; genus Pseudolabrys. Next base: position 15,714 of record CAVTYO010000009.1, on the reverse strand, counting down.
AATGGGTGCTGTTCAGCGTCGTGTTTCTGATGTGCGCGCCGTGGACGCTCCTCGACAATGAGCACATCCGCATCGACATCGTGAATAATTTGCTGCCAAAGCGCGTGCGCGACAGCATCGACGTGGTTGGGCATGTATTTTTTCTGATGCCGCTGGCCGTCATCATGATCCTGACCGGCGTCCCGTTCTTTCTGGTTTCGTACGGGCAAAACGAGCAATCCGGCAACGCCGGCGGCTTGCCGCAATGGCCGGCAAAATCCCTGGTCATGATCGGCTTCGCCATGCTGCTCATCCAGGGCCTCTCCGAACTGGTCAAGCGCATTGCGGTCATGCGCGACCTCATCCCCGACCCGCACGCGGGCCAGAAGAGCTCGCTGGAGACCGAGGCCGAGGAAATTATCGGCGCTATCGAAAAACACTAAACCAGCGGTTGGGGCCTGAGCGTAAATGGAAGCGATTCTCATCAACAACATGGCGCCGATCATGTTCGGCTCGCTGGTTGTCGTGCTGCTGCTCGGTTACCCGGCGGCGTTCTCCCTCGGCGCGGTTGGGCTGATTTTCGCTCTGATCGGCATCGAGCTCGGCTTGTTCGTGCCCGACTTCCTGCAAGCCCTGCCCGAACGCGTCTACGGCGTCATGAGTAACGATACGTTGCTGGCGATCCCGTTCTTCACCTTCATGGGTCTGGTGCTGGAACGGTCCGGCATGGCCGAAGATCTACTCGATACCATCGGACAATTGTTCGGGACGGTGCGCGGCGGCCTTGCTTACGCGGTCGTCTTTGTCGGCGCCCTGCTCGCGGCCACCACCGGCGTGGTCGCGGCCTCGGTCATTTCCATGGGGCTCATCTCGCTGCCGATCATGATGCGTTATGGTTATGACCGGCGTGTTGCCTCCGGTGTCATTGCCGCCTCCGGCACGCTGGCGCAGATCATTCCGCCGTCTCTGGTGCTCATCGTCATGGCTGACCAGCTCGGCCGCTCGGTCGGCGACATGTACGAAGGTGCGTTCATTCCCGGCATCGTGCTCGCGGGCCTTTACGCCGGTTACGTGTTCCTGGTGACGCTGGTGTTTCCGAAAGCAACCCCGGGCCTGCCGCCGGAAGCGGTCGGTTTCCGCGAGGCCGATGGCAGCCGTGGCCTCATCTCGCTTGCCGTGCTGGCACTGGTGAGCGCCGGGTTCGGCTGGCTGATGATGCACAATTCGCCGACGCACGGCGCCGATTTTGTCGTGCTGAGCATGTTCTTCGGCATTCTTTTCGCCTTCGCCGTGGCGGTCGTGAACTGGATTTCCAGCCGGTACCTCGGCTTCCGCTTCCTCTCGCATATGGCGCAGCAGACCACCTTCGTCATGGTGCCGCCGCTGTTCCTAATTTTTCTGGTGCTCGGCACGATCTTCATCGGCGTCGCGACGCCGACCGAAGGCGGCGCCATGGGCGCTTCGGGGGCCTTGATCCTCGGCGCCATGAAACGGCGGTTGAGCTGGGACCTAATCCGGCAGGCGACCGAATCGACGGCGAAATTGTCCGCGTTCGTCGTATTCATTCTGCTCGGGGCGCGCGTGTTTTCTCTGACTTTCTACGGCGTCAGCGGCCATATTTGGGTCGAAAATCTCCTCACCTCGCTGCCGGGAGGGCAGATTGGCTTCCTGGTTTTTGTCAACGCGTTTGTCTTCGTGCTCGCCTTCTTTCTCGATTTCTTCGAACTCGCCTTCATCGTCATTCCGCTGCTCGGACCCGCGGCCGAGCATCTGGGCATCGACCTGATCTGGTTCGGCGTCATTCTCGGCGTCAACATGCAGACGTCGTTCATGCATCCGCCGTTCGGCTTCGCGCTGTTTTACCTGCGCTCGGTCGCGCCGCGCGAACCGTATAATGATCGCGTCACCGGGAAAAAGACCGACGGAATCACCACGGGGCAGATCTATTGGGGAGCGGTGCCATTTGTAGTGATACAGGTCATCATGGTGCTGCTGGTCATTTCGTTTCCAGCGATGGTCATGCACTACAAAAAAGGCTTGTCGACGATAGATCCGAACAAGGTGAAGATCGAAGTTCCGCAGATGGACCTGCCGCCCCCGCCCGACTTCGGCCCGCCGCCGAAGTGATGCCCGGCAGCGTGCCAATAAAAAACCCCGGAGCCGAAAGCTCCGGGGTCTTCGTTTTCAGAGTTACGATCAAGCGTTGTTGTGCCGGACCATGAACGAGTCGTAGTTCAATTCGGCAACCTGGAACCAGGAATAGCCTGGCTTCATGAAGGCGTTCATCGAATCGTAGACCTTCTTGAAGCTTTCGTTGGACTTGCCGATCTCGTCGTGCAGCTCATGCGCGGCCTTGATGCAGGCTTCCATGATCGGCTGCGAGAACGCGTGCAGCTTGGTGCCTCCGGCGAGCAAGCGCCGCAGTGCCGGCGGGTTGACCAGATCGTACTTCGCCACCATCCATTGATTGGCGGCGGCGGCGGCGTGCTCGAGAATGGCCTGATAGCTCTTCGGCAGGGCATTCCATTTGTCGAGATTGAACATCGCCATGATCATCGAGCCGCCTTCCCACCAGCCGGGATAGTAATAATGCGGCGCGACTTTGTAGAAGCCGAGCTTCTCATCGTCATAAGGGCCGACCCACTCGGCAGCGTCGATGGTGCCCTTCTCCAGCGCCGGATAGATGTCGCCGGCGGCGATCTGCTGCGGCACGGCGCCGAGCTTCTGGATCACGCGGCCAGGGAAGCCGCCGATGCGCATCTTGACACCTTTGAGATCGTCGACCGTATTGATCTCCTTGCGGAACCAACCGCCCATCTGGCAACCGGTGTTGCCGGCCAGCATCGAGATTTGGTTATACTTTTTGTAGAACTCGTTGAGCACCTCGCGGCCGCCTCCGAGCGTGTACCATCCCTGGTTCAGCCGCTGGTTCGGTCCGAAGCCCACCGACGTGCCAAAGGCGAACGTCGGGTCCTTGCCGAAATAATAGTACGACGCCGTATGGCCGCACTCGACGGTGCCGTTCTGCACGGCATCGACAACCTGCAGACCGGGAACGATTTCGCCGCCGGCGAAGACCTGGATCTGGAATTTGTTGTCGGTTGCTTCGGCAACAAACTTCGCCATCTGCTCGGCGCCGCCGAACAGCGTATCGAGCGACTTCGGCCAGCTCGTGGTCATGCGCCATTTGAGTTCCGGCATCGACTGTGCGATCGCCGGCGACGCAACAGCGGCGGCGGCGGCGGCGATACCGGCGGTTTTCAGGAATTGACGGCGTTTCATAATCAGTATCCTCCCTTTGTTTCTTATAGCGGGAGCCCCCACCCGCCTGCGCTTTCTCTCGGGGCCTGGTCATGAGAATGACCGAGCGGTCTCGCTTAGACCAGTGTGCACTGGTTCGACCAAAGTCGTAAATAGGCAAAATTGCACGTCTTTTAGCCATGCCCGGCCAGTTCTCTCCAGTCAACCGTGCCGGTCAAATCTGCCGGCCGGACATAAGCCTGCCAGCCGCCTGCTCGACGCGGGACACCGCAGCGTAAAATTCCTTTTCATCGAGCGCCGGCCGTACGGAAGCGTCAGGACTGACAAAGCCTCGCTTGATCCGCGTCAAGGCCGCCGCGAATGTCAGCCAACGCTGCGGCATCGCCAGCCGGAAGCTGCGGTGCGGCGCTTTCGATCATGTTGTCCGCTTGCTGAACAAAGCCGCGCGCGGTGCGATATCCGACCGGGTGCACGATGCGGCCATTGGCGAAGGCATCTTCGTATTCCGCCGCCGCGGTCTCTAAGACGTGGACCGCTACAGCGATGGTAAAGCGCGGCCAGTCGGACTGGCGTCCTTTAAGCGCGGCGTCGGCGGTGGCGAGCGCAACATCGACCTTCTCCAGCGCCTTGGGATATTGGGCCGCGCTGCGCGCCCTGACCGTGCGCGCCAGCGCCTTGAGCGCGCCGTCGAAGGGCGGGGTGCGATACTCGCCCAACTCGTCACGGATGACGCCGTAGATTTCTTCGGTCGGAAACTTGAAATGCGGATAGGCGGCGTTCCACTGGCCTTTCTTGACCAACTCATCTCCTGCCAGGAGATGCCCGCGGATGAGGGCGATGAAACAGGCGAACGCTAGATCGCCGCTGGGTTCGGTCGCTTCCGGCCTTGCCTGCGCAAGCGCGGCGCCTGGCGCGAACATGACGAGACCGAGCAGCGCGGCGCAAAGGCAAATGGCCGTACGAACATTCATGGCACGACCCGCGACGAAATGTTCAGGCCTCGATCACGATCTTCGGCGCGACGCGTCCGGCATCAGCCCCGCCCTTGAGTTGATCGCGAACGCGCGCCGCGATCTCGCGGTAGATCTTGGCATGCTCGCCGTCCGGCTCGGTAGCGACCACCGGCAAGCCGCTGTCGGACTTCTCGCGGATCGTCATATGCAGCGGCACTTCGCCGAGGAACGGCACACCCAGGCGTTCCGCTTCGTGGCGGGCACCGCCATGGCTGAAAATGTCGGACCGCGTTCCGCATTGCGGACAAAGAAAGTAACTCATGTTCTCGACCACGCCGAGTACCGGTACGTTGACCCGTTGAAACATGGCGACGCCACGGCGGGCATCGATCAACGCCAGGTCTTGCGGCGTGGACACGATGACCGCCCCCTTGAGCGGAACCTGCTGCGCCATGGTGAGCTGGGCGTCGCCGGTCCCCGGCGGCATGTCGACCACCATGACATCGAGCTTGCCCCACTCGACCTCGCGCAGCATCTGCGTGATCGCCGACATGACCATGGGCCCACGCCAGATCATCGGCGTCTCTTCGTCGATAAGGAAGCCGATCGACATCACGGTCAGGCCGTAGCGCTCGATCGGCTTTAGCCGGGTGCCGCCGATGGTCTGCGGCTTCTCCTTGATCGCAAGCAGCTTGGGCAACGAGGGGCCGTAGATGTCGGCGTCGAGCATGCCGACCTTGAGGCCGAGGTCGCGCAGGCCCAGCGCCAGATTGACGGCGGTGGTCGATTTGCCGACGCCGCCTTTGCCGGAGGCAACGGCAATCACGGCATCGACGCCGGGGATGCCGGGCTGCGTTCTGTCGGCTTGATGCGCATGGGCGTGGGGCGCCGGCCTGGCGCCACGCCCGCCGGTCGTCCCCGGTTCGGGCCGCGCAGCAGCGCCCCCTGCCCGTTCGGCGGTGAGCGCGACCAGCGCCGATACGACGCCAGGCACCGCGCGCACCGCCGCTTCTGCGCGCTGGCGCACCGGCTCCCAGGCTTTGACAGAAGCGGCATCCACGGTGATGGAGAAAAACACCTTGCCTTCGGTGACGACGATATCGGACAGCGTGCGGCTGTCCGGCAAGGCCGCGCCGTCGGGCGACGGCACCTTCGCCAATGCCGCCAAAATCTGCTCCTTGGTCACTGCCATCCCGCTATCCTTCAGGCTTTGCGCGCCACCATAGGCGGGGCCACGCAGCGGTCAATGCGCCAAGCGGCGACTATCCTGCAGAAGCCCGGTTGACGCGACCGCCCGCGATTGAGAGATAGGTAGCGACAGCGGCCGGCCAAGGCATAAATCTAATTTCAGGGAGAACGACGATGGCGAAAGTGGCGTTTCTGGGCTTGGGCGTGATGGGCTACCCCATGGCCGGGCATCTCAAGACCGAAGGCGGCCACGAGGTGACCGTCTATAACCGCACCGCCGCCAAGGCCGAACAATGGGTCAAGCAATTTGGCGGCAAGGCAGCGCCGACGCCGAAGGCTGCGGCGCAGGGCCAGGACTTCGTCATGGCCTGCGTCGGCAATGACAACGACCTGCGCGAGGTCACGCTTGGCGCCGACGGCGCATTTCAGGCCATGGGCAAGGGCAAGATTTTCGTCGATCACACCACGGCATCGGCCGAGATCGCACGCGAGCTTTACGCGGCGGCGAAAAAATCCGGTTTCGAGTTCATCGACGCTCCGGTGTCCGGCGGCCAGGCCGGCGCCGAGAACGGCGTTCTTACGGTCATGTGCGGCGGCGACGATGCACCCTTCGCCAGCGCAGAAAAGGTCATTGCGGCTTACGCGCGCGCCTGCAATCTGCTGGGCAAGCCCGGCTCCGGCCAGCTCGCCAAGATGGTCAACCAGATCTGCATCGCCGGTCTGGTGCAGGGCCTCGCCGAGGGCCTGCACTTTGCCAAGAAGGCAGGCCTCGACATCGAAAAGCTGGTCGCCACGATCTCCAAGGGCGCGGCGCAGTCCTGGCAGATGGAAAACCGCTACAAGAACATGGTCGCCGGGAAATTCGACTATGGCTTTGCCGTCGACTGGATGCGCAAGGACCTGAGCATCTGTCTCGGCGAAGCGCGCAAGAACGGCGCCACGCTGCCGGTCACGGCGCTGGTCGATCAATTCTATGCCGAGGTGCAAGCGATCGGCGGCAAGCGCTGGGACACATCGAGCCTGATGGCGCGGCTGGAGCGCTAGAACTCGACCTGGAGGCCATCGTCGGCGACCATCACGCCCGCGCTTCTGACTTCATCGAGGCGGGCGAGCATCGTCGGATTCATGTGCGTGAGCATCAGGCGTTTGGCGCCGAGTGTCGGGATTTTCGTCTTGAGAATTTCCCAGCTCATGTGGCCGGTGAGCTTGCCGGCGTAGGCGTAGCATTCGCAGATGAATAAATCGGCCTCGCGCGCGATCGGCAGCAGCGCGTCGGTCCATTCGGTATCGCCGGAATAGGCGAACACGCGCGATCCATCGGACAGGCGCAGCGCCGTCGACGGCGCGCCCGACTGGTGAATGACTTCCGCCGTAAGCAGTGAATGGCCGAGCACGTCGGCTGCCCTGCCCGGTTCGATCTCATCGACATGCCAGCCAAAGCGCCATTTCGAGCCGGTGGATTTGGGAAAGAAGACTTCGAGTGCTGCGTCGAGCCGCGCCCGCGTTCCCGGCGGGCCGGCGATCAATAAAGGCTTCTCGCGCCGGGCGAGAAATTGACCGTCAAGCAGCAAGAATGGCAGCGCGCCGAAATGATCGCCATGAAGGTGCGAAAGAATGATGGCATCGACACGGTTCGGGTCGATGCCACGCGCCTTCAAAGCCGGCAGCGCCGAAGCACCGCAATCGACGAGCAAGGCGCCCCTTGCCGTCTCCACAAAAAAGCAGGTGTTGGAGCGCCCGCCCGAGCCGAAGGCGTCGCCCAACCCGACGATTGTCAACTTCATGGCGATTACGCGGCGGCGCTTGGCCTTGCCGACACCGCCGCGTGCCAGCGTTTCACGTTGGCCGCCGCGTCGGGCAAGGCGAGCCGCGCCGGCTTCATGAAGTCGACGGTCACCAGCGCGGTGATGTCGGCCACCGAATAACGGTCGCCGGCGATGAATTCGCGGTTTGCCAGTTCGCGGTCGAGCAATTCGACAAACCAGGCAACGCGAGGCTTGTTGGCTTCCGCCCATTCCGGCAGTTGCGGGACTTCAAGCTCCTTCATCGAGGGATGCAAATGCCGAAACACCGACGCGACCGAGAACATGAAATTCATCTCGCAGCGCCGGTTCCACATTTCCACTTCAGCGATTTCTTTCGCTCCGGCCCCGAATAGCGGCGGGTCCGGCCGCAGCGCCTCGAAATAGCGGCAGATCGCGATGGACTCGCTGATCACCGTGCCGTCGTCGAGCACCAGCGAGGGAATGCGCTGAAGCGGATTGATCGCCGCGTATTCCGGCGTCTTGTGCTGCTTGGCCATGATGTCGAGCTGCTCGGTCGGCAGCGAGATGCCCTTTTCGGCGAGAAAAATACGAGTCCGGCGCGGGTTCGGCGCCCGGCCGCTGTCGTAAAGCTTCATGAAATCCCTCCCGAAATGGACGAAACAACAGCCGAACACGGCCTTCCGCGCCCTGTCAAAGGCTCGCGTTAACATTTTGTTAGCCAGCCTCTTTAGTCGGCTCTTAAGCAAGGTCTTAAGGATTATCGGCGAGGTTGGCGCCTCGAAATGTCTGCGTGCGCGTAGAGTTTAATGGCAATTCCTGGGGAACAGCCCGACCTGACCGCGTTGCCGCCGGAGGCTTCTCCGGTGAAGCGCCGCCTTGCCGCGCAATATGTGCGCGAGGCGCGCGACCGGCTGACCTCGTCAAGCGGCACGCGTCCGGCCTTCGACTACGAATTGCTTCGCCAATACGCGCAAAACCGGCTCTCCGCCTCGCTGGTCATCCTGCTGCTGGTCGCGACAATCGGTTTCCTCTCGAGCCTGTGGACCGGTGCGATTGCCGCCGGAGCCTGGACCGCGTCGGTGCTGGTGATCCACGCCGTCCTCGTCACCAAGTGCCGGCAATTCCTGGCCCTGCCGATGGCGGAGATCGTCGCCCGCACCTGGCGCATGCGCTTCATCATGCTCGATCTGTTCTATGGCCTCGCCTGGATGTTCATCATCATCCACCCGGTCGGCGCCGACGAAAGCTCGGGCACCTTCATGCTGTTCGTGATGCTGCTCGTCGTCGCGGTGTCGAGCATGCTGGCCTCGAGCTTGCCGGTAGCGGCCTTTGCGGCGACCTTCCCGGTGACGGCCGCGATCGCGCTAGACTTTCTGCTGCAGGGGTCGCTGCGCAACTACATTCTCGCCGTCATGGCGGTGACGGCGCAGGGTTATTTTGCCCTGCTTGCCTATCGGCTCTACTCGACGACGCTGGCAACGCTCGAAGCGCGCGCCGAGAAGGATGCATTGATCGGCGAGCTCGAGCACGAAAAGATGATTTCCGATGAGGCGCGCCGGCGCGCGGAAGCCGCCAACATCGCCAAGTCGCGTTTCCTTGCACAGATGAGCCATGAATTGCGCACGCCACTCAACGCCATTCTCGGTTTCTCCGAGGTGATGAAAACGGAAGTGTTCGGCGCGCACACCATGCCGGCCTACAAGGAGTATTCCGCAGACATCCATAATTCCGGCGTGCACCTGCTCGGCCTGATCAACGAAATTCTCGATCTTTCGCGCATCGAGGCGGGCCGTTACGAGCTTAACGAGGAGTCGGTGTCGCTCACGGCGATCGTCGAGGACTGCCACCATCTGCTCAAGCTGCGCGCGACCAACCGCGGCATCATCATGCATGAGCTTTACGAACCGGATTTGCCGCGGCTGTGGGCGGACGAGCGCGCGCTGCGCCAGATCTGCCTCAACCTGTTGTCCAACGCCATCAAGTTCACGCCCCAGGGCGGCGAAATCTGGCTTAAGGTCGGCTGGACCGCCTCCGGCGGGCAATACATGAGCGTGAAGGATACCGGCTCCGGCATCGCCGAGGAGGAAATACCGATCGTGCTTGCTTCGTTCGGCCAGGGCTCGAATTCGATCAAGTCCGCCGAACAGGGCGCGGGCCTCGGCCTGCCCATCGCCAAGAGCCTTGTCGACCTGCATGGCGGCAGCTTCGTGCTCAAATCGAAGCTGCGCATCGGCACCGAGGTCGTGGTAACCTTGCCGCCCGAGCGCGTCGTCGCCGCCATGGCGCCGATTCATGAGCATGCGCCGCCGATCACGGCACCGGGCGAGCCGGTGCTCACGCCGGAAGAAAGGGCACGTCTGCAACGGCGGCCGCTATTCCGCGCCGGTACCTGAAATTCCAGTAACCTCAAGCCGCAAAGATTGCGTTCCCGCCCGCCGTGACTATGTTCGCCAGCGATTCCCTCTCCGAGAGCGCCGATGATCGAGAGCCCTTGCGTCAAAATCTGCACGCTCGATGCGCGCTCGGGCCTGTGTCTCGGCTGCGGCCGCACCGTCGGCGAGATCGCGCAGTGGACCAGGATGAGCGCCGAGGAACGCAGGCGCGTGATGGCGGAATTGCCGGAGCGGCTTGCCGCGCCCGCCGCCAGGACGGCGGTGTAACATGAGCCGCCGCCTCACCTGGTCGCTGCTCATTGCGGTCGTGCTGTCGATCGCTGCGCTGATCGCCACCACCGACCAGGACGCCATCGCCGCCGTGCTGCGCCACGACAGCGGCGCGGTTGTCATCCGGGTCATCCTGCTGCTTTGCGTGGCGGCGCTGTTCGTGGCGATGTATCGCGAACGCTTTGCCAAGGCCTTCGAAGCGCTGCTGTTCTGGGCGGTGATCGGGCTCCTGCTGATCGTCGGCTATAGCTATCGTTTCGAGCTGCGCGACGTCGGCGACCGGGTGCTGGCCGAACTGGTGCCCGGCCATGTGGCAAGCCACGGCCAGGATGTCGAAGTCGTGCGCAGCCGCGGCGGCGATTTCGCCGTTTCGGCCCGCGTCAACGGCGCACGGGTACCGATGGTGCTCGATAGCGGCGCAAGTTCGGTGGTGCTGACGCAGGACGCGGCCAAGGCCGCCGGGCTGCCGATCGAGGTGCTCAACTACACGGTCACCGTCGATACCGCCAATGGCCGCACAAAAGCGGCGCCGGTGACGCTCGACCGCATCGAGATCGGCAAGTTGACCGAGCGGGCGGTGCCGGCGCTGGTCGCGCAAGCGGGCGAACTCAAGCACAATCTGCTCGGCATGAGTTTCCTCAACCGGCTGCAAAGCTGGGAAGTGCGTGGCGACACGCTGCGCCTGCGCGCGACGCCGTAAGGCGCAAAAAGCGGGCGCTTACCGCAGCTTGCCTTCCATGACGGCGCGGCACGCGCGGCTAAGTTGAGCCAAGTTCTGATGCAGACAGTAGGTGATGCCGTCGTGGCTGGGGATGTACGCCTTGCACAGGCGATAGACGTCAGGCTTGCAGGCCTCGCGCTGGGCTCTGGTACTCTCCTGCGCATGGATTGGCCCAAACGCCGCGGCCACGATCGCCGCGGCGGCCCAAAGACAGATTTTCAATCGTTGTTTTGCCTGCATGGACCCGCTCGCGCGCCGTTGCCGCCGCGGCTTTTACCACGATTTCGCGCCGCCGCCGTTATGCCCACTTAGACCAGTGTCGCCAGAAAGCGCAATGACACCAGCATCAGGAAAATGCTGAAGCCGATTTCGAGCTTGCGCCGCGGCAGCCAATGCGCGAGCCGCACGCCATAGCCGGTCATATAGCTCGAGACCGGCGCCATCAGCGCAAACCCGATCAGCGAGACAAAGCCGAGCGACAGCGGCGGCAATTGCGATATGTGCGGCCAGCCGGCGATGGCATAGCCGATGGTGCCGACAATGGTGATCGGCACGCCGATCCCGGCGGAGGTGCCGACCGCGCGCTGCATCGGCTGGCCGTAGAGCGTGAGCACCGCATTGGAAACCGCGCCGCCACTGACGCCGACCAGCGAGGACATCAACCCGGTGATAAAGCCGAAAAACCCGAGAAGAACTCGGCCGGGCAACTCCTTGCCAAGGCTCCAGCGATCGCCGCCCGCCATCATGCGGGCGCTGATGAAGGCGGCAAAGATGACGAATGCGACCTTGAATAGCGTGGAGGGCGCAAACGAGGCCGCAAACGAGCCGATCACCACGCCTACGATCGACGGCAGCATCCAGGCCTGCAGCACTTGCGGGATCACCGCGCCTTTTTTCTTGTGCCCGAGATAGGAGCGCACCGTGGTCGGCACGATGATGGCGAGCGAGGTACCGATGCAAAGCTGCATGCGCACATCATCGGAGACGTGCAAAACGCCGAAGACCTCGTAGAGCACCGGCACGATGATGCCGCCGCCACCGATGCCGAACAGGCCGGCCAAAAGGCCAGTGACCACGCCGCCGCCGAGGATCAACAGCACCAGCCAGACGATCTCGCCGATCGGATAACCCAGCACCAGGCGCCCCGGCAGAAGAAATGCACTAGGCGGCGATGTGCGCCAAATCGTCCGTCCTGTCCACTACCAGCGCCAGCGCAGCAGCGATGACCGAGGCAGATGCGCGCTCCTTGACCGCCTCGGTCGCGAGGTGCCGGCGGAAGGCGCGCGCACCGGGAACGCTTCGGAAAAGGCCGAGGACGTGGCGGGTGATGGCATGGAGCCGCACCCCCTTGTCCAGCTCGCGCTTGATATAAGGGATTAGTTCGTGCGCAGCGTCTTTGGCGCTGGAGAGCGCGGCCTTTTCACCGAACACCACGGGGTCGACGCTCAGTAGCCGCCACGGCTCCTGATAGGCAGCGCGCCCCATCATCACGCCGTCGACGTGAGCAAGGTGGGCGGCCGCCTGTTCGACCGAAGCGATCCCGCCATTGAGAATGATTTCAAAATCCGGGTGCGCGGTCTTGAGCCGATGCACGATTTCATAATCAAGCGGCGGCACCTCGCGGTTTTCCCGCGGCGAAAGTCCTTTCAGCCAGGCCTTGCGCGCATGCACGATCAAAGCGTCGGCGCCGGCCGACTTCACCACCTTGGCGAAGGCAAACAGCGACTGCTCCGGTTCCTGCTCGTCGATACCGAGCCGGCATTTCACCGTCACCGGAACGGCGACGGCGGCCTTCATCGCAGCGACGCTGTCTGCGACCAGGGCCGGCTCCGCCATCAGGCAGGCGCCGAAGCGGCCCTCCTGCACGCGATCGGACGGACAGCCGACATTGAGGTTGATCTCGTCGTAGCCGAAATCTTCGCCGACGCGCGCCGACCGCGCCAGCGCCGCAGGGTCCGAGCCGCCGAGCTGCAGCGCCACCGGGTGCTCGAATGGGTCGAAGCCGAGCAGGCGTTCGCGATCGCCGCGCAGCACCGCGCCGGTGGTGAGCATTTCGGTATAGATCAGCGCACGGCGCGTGAGCAGACGGTGGAAAAAGCGGCAATGCCGGTCGGTCCAGTCCATCATCGGAGCGACACAGAATCGGCGGGACAGACTGGCAGCCGTTTTCTTCATTTTTTCAGTCACTTGTCTGTCTTTTATCCACGGCCGATGTCGTACCATTTCGGGCTCATTTTGCCCTATTTTGCCGAACGTAGTACGACAATGTCGTACTTTTTTTCTCGTGTCGTACCGGCTTTTTTGTTGGACCGACCGACACGACAAACACGCAAACTCGGTACGACAAAAATGGGTTCAATCATCAAACGATGTCTGCTTTTACTCCACATGCGGACATTTGCGGCGCACCAAAGCATGTCCGCTAAGTGCCAATAAGCGACATCGCTGTGCGCGCGGAATTTCTAATCGTGGCCAGCGTCGGCTGGACCTTGGTCCAATAGAGCCATAGCATTGGTCCCGCAAATACCTAAACGAAGAGCCAGAAAGGAAAAAGACGATGTTCGGTTTTATCCGCACACTGAAATTCGGTACGGCCGTTGTCGCGGCCGCCGTCATGCTCCTGGGGATGTCTACTCAATCCCGCGCGCAGACCACTGGCACAGTTCACATAAGAATCGTCAAGGCAGGGTTCATTTTCGGCGTTGGGGGCGGTAGCGGTACGTTGACCTACCGCGGCAGAAAGTATCCGTTGAGCGTCGGCGGCGTAAGCGTCGGCACCATCGGCGTTGCGACGACTAACTTGGTTGGCACTGCTTACCATTTGCATAGCCCAGCGGACATCGCAGGGACCTACGGGGCGGCGTCTGCCAGTGTCGCAGTCATCGGCGGGGGTAAAGTGGCAACGCTCCAGAATGAAAAAGGCGTAATCCTCCATGTGCACGGGGTACAGCTCGGTCTTGAGGCATCCCTCAGCCTGGGCGGAATGACTTTGGCTTTGCAATAGCGGACAGCTAGCGCGCTGATGTGATGTCTGCTTTGTGCCGAAAGCAGACATCACGCATTGAAAGTTTGCTTGCCGCGCGCGGCTGAATTGCGCGCGGTAACGCTCGACCACTTTCATAAGTCACTCCTATTCCCGGAATGAGCCAAATTTGATTCGAGGTCATAGACAAAGCGCTCGGGGGTCTGACCACTGAAGCCACAATTTGCAACCTGCAGGTACTCGTTAGGTTTTGTGGCCATGGTGCGCCGCGCGTGTGCGTCGAGCGCATGCGCGGTGTTCGAAGCGATTACCAATTCAGCGGCGGATGGGTGTGCCGCGCGTTCTTAGTTTAGCCTGCTGAGCACCGCGCGCACGACTGGGTGCGCCAGCAATGCATCGGTGCCGGCCTGGGCCACAAGATCGACGTCGTCTGCCCGCAAATGAAATCTGGTCGGTACCTGGTTGAGCTTAGCGGAACGGAGCTCGTCGAGCTGATCGAAGCTGATTTCGACGACTTCAAAGCTGATGTTGCTGCAACGCCAGTCGCCCGTCGCGCCGAGCCTCGCGGCTTCGGCCCGCGGCAAAGTACATCGCCACTTGCGGGTCGCGTCTTGCCAAGCCTTGACGCTGAGGCGAAACGCATCGAAGCCGCTGCGCACCGCGGAATTGATTGCGGTGTCGGTGAGCGCTCCGATCATGTCTTTGCCCGACGGACCTTGCACAGTCTGCGACCACTCGCCTTGCTGGCCCACACCGGAATTGACGACGATGAACACGACGTGGCGCAGTTGTACGGCCTTGTCACGGGACAGCGGCGCATAGGGTTGTTCGGCGACTGCACGGGCGATGACGATGCCGGACAGCCCAAAATTGTCGGTGATGCCGCCATCGGCCAACTTCACGAAACGAACTTGTTCCGGGTCACGGTAGCGCTTGAGTGCCTGTGCAAACGCCCGAGCCTGCGCGCCAGCTGTGTGGCTTGCGAGAACGCGATCGACCCACGGCGGCAGCGGCACGTTGCACGCGTCGGAGAAACTGGCGAGCACAATTGGCACAAAGGCTACCGGGACGGCAGCCGAGGCAGCAACAGCCTGTGAGACCGGATACTTGCGCGGATCGCTGCACAAGGCCTGGAAGGTCACTGGCGAGAACAGAAACGGTGTGCGGTTGTAGAGGTCCGACGCGTTGATCCATATAACGGGCTTTCCCGGCTGAAATAGATCGGCCAGCGTGGCATGGTCGTAGAGGTTTTGATCGAGCCAGCCGGCGAGCCGGGTCGAATCGTTGACCCCACCTGAGAAGCCACGGGCCAAATTTACGAGACTAACGTTGGTGTCGAGATCCTCCTCGGCGTTTCGCAAAAGAAAACGTTCGCGAAAATCGGCAAATGCGGCGCGACCCTTGAGCCCAAAATAAGCGGCCGCAACCGAGCCTCCGGAAACACCCGAGATGAAGATCACTTTATCGAAATAAGTGCCACCGCCGCGTGCCGGCAACATATTGAGACCGCGCATGGCGCCATAGGCAAAAGCAGCCGCGCGTGTGCCGCCGCCGGAAAATGTCAGCGCAACGACTGTATTGCCGCCGACGTTCGGAGGGGTGGCGAGCGGAGCGAGATCGGCGTTGGATGCGACCGGGACGTTGAGCGGCTCATTGAAGGTGGTCGCGCACGCACAAAGCAGCAGTGCGAATGCGGCGGACCCAGCTTGGCATGTGTTCAACCGCATTCTCATTATTTCACATCACGCGATAGCGTGATTAGTGCAGCACGAACAGCCTCGGCGCGCCGATCGCTCAGCTTGCGTGAACATGCTCGTCCACATTTCCCTATACGTCAATATCTCGGAGCGATGCACAAAGTTCGGATGCGGTGGTCTCCCGCCTCACGTTCACTGTTATGATTTGGCGCGGCGTAAATCACAGCGTTCACGGAAACTGACGTATGCGCAATGGATTGCTCAATGTGCGCATTTGACCAGCAGGTCGCAGCCGAGGGAAGCCGCGAATGTTGCGGTACAGCCGATCGACCAGCTCCGGCGGGATCAATCTCCGAGCAAGCGTTTCGGGTCAACAACGGAATTTTTCCTGCGGTTATATAGCCATCCAAAATGTTGATGGCAGGCAGGCACAGGCCGGCCGCATGGCTCTTTGTTAGACGTGCAATCGATGCCGACGCCGACGCCTTGGCGTCCGATTGGTT
>CAVTYO010000008.1:37500-362990 GCA_963738915.1 uncultured Alphaproteobacteria bacterium | reverse complement strand
CATGGACTGAAGCAGACGTTGCTGGATGCAAAGGCGATAGCCTCGGGTGATCCCCATAGCAGCGCCAGCGGAATGTATTTCGCCAACTTGATCGAACGGCTCCAAATTGCCGACGTGATCAAAACAAAAATCAAGACGTTTTCATCAGGCACCGCGGCTTTAGAAGCCGTCGCAAACGGCGATGCTGACCTAGCGATATGGGTGATCAGTTCTGCAAACGGGCCTGACACGGAATTGGCGGGTGTTTTGCCAGCTCAAGCCGGGAAATCCAATGTGTACGCAGCTGGGATTCTTACGAACAGTAATCAAAAACAGGCGGCCAAGGCTCTGTCATCGTTTATCTCATCACCGGCTGCCTTGGCCGTCATGAAGTCGAAGGGCTTTGATCGTCCTTGATTCTGCTCCCGGAAAGGTGTCGTGCGGTCCACCGCCAGTTATGAACTCGTTTCTTTACTTCGAAATGCGCCAGCCAACTACGCGTGCCAAGATTGCTGCGCCCGTTTTTGAGTTGCGCCACTCACCTTCGGTCCACTGGCAGGCATACGGCAACGTATAAGTGCCGACGTGATCTGCGCAGAGCATCTCACCGCGCCAATCATAAATCTAGAAGACAAAAAGGTAATGCTTTGGGCCTGTCAAAATCAACCGGGTCGCGGCCATCGCGTCGATCAGTGCAAGTCCGGCACGGATGGCTCGCTCGGCGTCGTCTAGGGCCGTCGACGCCTCAGCACCGAGCAGTCATCGACCGGCTGAAGCCGCAACACCCCGATAATGCGCTTATTTCAGCGCCGCCGCTGGCAACTTAAAGGGCAGAGGTCTATCGTCATTCACGACGGGCTGCCGCTTCTCGGAGGCCGAGGAGGATTTGCTGAATGGACGTCGCGGCGTGGCTGCGCGGCTTAGCGCTCGAACAATACGCGCCCGCATTCCACGACAACGATGTCGATGGCGAAGTGCTTTCGGAGCTGACGGCCGACGACCTGATCAGCATCGGCGTGGCCTCGGTCGGTCACCGCCGTAAACTGCTTGCGGGGATCGCGGCCCTGAAATCTGAAACAGCATCGGCCCTTGCCGCCGATGCCTCGGATGAACTGAGCCCGCCGTCGGCCTCGGTCTCTGTTGCCCGATCTACCGATGCGGAGCGTCGGCAGCTTACCGTTATGTTCTGCGACCTCGTGGGCTCAACGGAGATATCGGCTCGCCTCGACCCGGAAGATCTAAGCGATGTCATCGCGGCGTTTCAAAAAGGCTGTGTCAGCGCCGTGACTGGATTCGGCGGGTCGGTTGCCAAGTATATGGGCGATGGAGCGCTCGTCTATTTCGGCTATCCGGAGGCGCACGAAGACGACGCCGAGCGAGCCATCCGTGCCGGACTTGCACTGATCGACGCGATGGCCGCGATCCGGTTGTCTTTGCCGGTCCTCCCGCAGGTCAGGGTCGGCATTGCCACGGGCGTGGTCGTGGTGGGCGAGTTGATTGGCGAGGGCAGTTCGCAGGAACGCGTAGCTGTCGGAGAAACGCTGAATTTGGCGGCAAGAATACAGTCTGTAGCGCCTGCCGATTCCGTGGTCGTGGCGGAATTAACCCGTCGCCTCGCCGGTGTCGCTTTCGAGTACGAGAACCTCGGGTTGCAGGAACTCAAGGGAATCCCTGGTGCTGCGAGGCTGTGGCGTATCATAAGCGAGAGCACGGCGCGGGGACGCTTCGATAGCAGGATTGTTGGTGGCCTGACGCCACTGGTCGGCCGCGCCGAGGAGCTCGCACTACTTCGGCGCCGCTGGGACCATGCGAAGGACGGCGACGGCCAGCTCGTGCTTCTCTCAGCACCTGCGGGTTTCGGCAAGTCGCGGATGACACTGGCGTTTCGCGACGATCTTGGCGATTCGGCGATCACGTGTTTGCAATATTTCGGCTCGCCCTTTCACGTAAACAGCGCATTCCATCCGTTCATCAGGCAACTCGAATGGGCTGCGGGCATCACCCGCATGGATACCGGGGCCCAGAAGCTTGATAAGCTGGAGGCCATTTTTGACGGCTCGACAGAAAGCATGAGCGAGGCGGCCGCGCTGATGGCTGCGCTGCTGTCGGTTCCTTTCGGCAACCGGTACCCGCCGCTGCAAATCACCGAACCGGTGCAGAAGCAGCGAACCATGGATTTGCTGGAGGGGCAGCTGGTCCTGTTGTCGGCCCGCGGTCCGGTTTTGGTGATCTTCGAGGACGCGCACTGGATCGATCCTACCTCGATCGAATTGATGAACAGGCTGGTTCGGAGGGCGATGGACCTGCCGGTGATGATCATTGTGACCTATCGGCCGGAGTTCACCCCCTCATGGTCGGATCTGGGCCACGCCACGATATTGAAGCTCAACCAATTAGGGCGAAGCCAAGTGGTCGACCTCATTCATAAAACGGCAGGGGGCAAGGTGCTGCCCGCGGCGATCATCGAGCAGGTAGCCGCGAAGTCGCAGGGAAATCCGTTGTTCATCGAGGAGATCACACGGTCGATCTTGGAGTCCGGCGATCTTGAGGAGGTTGCCGACCGTTACGTCCTGCGGCAGTCAGTCCGCGGTTTTACAATTCCATCTACGTTGCAGGAACTCACTGATCGCGCGTCTCGATCGCCTCGGAGCAGCCAAAGAGATCGCTCTAACGGCATCGATCATCGGGCGGGAGTTTTCCTACGAATTGCTTGAGGCGGTATCATCAGTGTCGTCGGCAACGCTGGTCGACGGGCTCGAACAGCTTGTCCGCTCCGATCTCTTGGGGCAGCGGGGGACGCCGCCGCAGTCGCGGTACACCTTCAAGCACGCGCTGATCCGCGATGCGGCATTTCAGTCAATCCTCAACGCCCGCCGGCGCGAGCTCCATCAACGCGTCGCGGAACGCGCTGCGTCATGATGTCTTTGGCCTTCATCGAATTTCTCCCGGATTCAGCAACCGCGGTAACGCGCGGCAAAATTCAAGCGCTTAGGCGTGCGAGGGCACCGTGACGGCGCGCCTGCGCGATTTGATCGTCAAAGCACGTTCGCCGAAGGAGGGACCACGATGGCGAAACCGATCGGGTTTATTGGGCTTGGCTTGATGGGGCAGGGGTTCACCCGCAGACTCCGCGAACGCGGCTATGGCGTCGTTGGCTTCGATACCGACTCCTCCAAGGTCGCGGCCGCCGCCGCGTGGGGCGTCAAACTCGCGGCGAGCACCGCCGCCGTGGTCGATGCCTGCGATGTCGTCCTTGTTTGCGTCATCAATACCGCTGCGGTCGAAGACGCGGCGATGGGCCCGCGCGGTGCTCTCGCTGCCGGCGCGCTTGAGGGCAAGGTTTTCGTCGATCACTCGACGACGGAGCTCGATGCGACCAAGCGCATCGCCGAGGCGCTTGCCGCGCGCGGCATGATGTTTGTCGATGCACCGGTATCGGGCGGTCCTGGTGCGGCGGCGGCTGGAACGCTCGCGATTATGGCAGGCGGCGCCGAAGCTGCTATCGCCGTGATTGCAGACGTCATGGCTGACCTCGGGAAAATGACCCACATGGGCCCCGTCGGCACGGGTCAGGCGACCAAGCTCGTCAATCAGACGTTGGTCCTGACCAATTATTGCGTTCTTGCCGAGGCGTTGCGATTGGCGCAATCGTATGGCATCGATGCACGAAAAATTCCTGAGGCGCTCAAGACCGGGCACGCGGGGTCGAACCTCCTTGCCTCCGCCTTCCCCCCGATGATTGACGAGGATTTCGCGCCACGCGGCTTTGCGCGCCAGGTGCTCAAGGATCTTGAAATGTTGCAGGCCGCCGCGCGCGATAAGCATCTCGCGATGCCGATGGCATCGCAAGCGCTGACGCTCTATCGATTACTTGTGGCTAGCGGCAAAAGTGAACTTGATGCCGTATCGGTCGTGTCGCTTTACCCCAAGCCGCACTGAATATAGGTGCTCGCGGCGCGGTTCGAGAGGGGATTGGTTCGGCGACTTAAACCAAGCGACTTGCCAGGCCGCTTAACGCCCGCTCCATTGCGGCGGGCGTTTTGCGACGAATGCTTCGACGCCTTCATGAAAATCGGCGGTGCCGTAACACGCGCGCACCAGATCTTCGCCATCCGGAATGCCGGCGTGCTGCAGCCGGCGCATCGCCTCTTTGGTAACGCGCATCGTGACCGCCGCATTGCCGCTTAGGCGTTCGCAAATCTCCTCAATGCGCTGGTCGAGCGCGGTCGGGTCGACAATCTCAATGAGAAATCCGGCGCCGAGGGCGTCCTCCGCCGGCACATTTTCCGCCATCAGCAGCATGCGTTTGGCCCGGGCTTGCCCGAGCGCCGTGACCAGGCGTGCATAGTTGGCGACCGACAGGCAGTTGCCCAACGTGCGCGCGATCGGTACGCCGAATTTCGTGCCCGGCGTCGCGATGCGCAGGTCGCAGCAGGCGGCAATCGCGAGACCGCCGCCAATCGCCCAGCCTTCCAAGACCGCGAGCGTCGGCATCGGCAACGCTTCGATGGCCGCCAGATAGGCCTCCATTTTCGCCTCGTATTCAACGCCTTGCTCGCCGCTGGTGAACTCCCGGAACTGGGCGATATCGGTGCCAGCGATAAAAGCCTTGCCGCCAACTCCGCGCATAACGGTCGCGCGCACGGTTTTATCGACGCTCAACTCGGCGCAGGCCGCCGCCAGGCCCTCGTACATGCGCCAGGTCATGGCGTTGCGCGCCTGCGGCCGGTCGAAAAGAATGGTCGCTGTCGTGCCGTCGCGCACCAGGCGTACTTCACCGTCTGACATGGCTGCTCCGTTTATGTCGCTGATTTCAGGGATATCACGTTGCTGTATTCTTCTTCAGCAAAGCCGGCGCTGATGACCTCTTCGCGCTTGTGGCGCAAATGCGCGCGCAGGATATGGGCCAGACCGATGCCGTCGCGCCGCTGCAAGGCATTGAGAATGGCTTCGTGCTCCTGAATCGCGACCGCCCAGCGCGGCGGTGTCATTGGCGTGAGGTAGCGCGCGCGTCGGATACGCGCCGTGACCGATTCATAGAGCGCGGACAGGACCGGATTTTTTGCCGCCTCTATGATGCCTTCGTGAATCTGGCGGTTGTAGACGTAATATTGTTGTAAATCCTTGTCGCGGTAATGAACGACCATCCTGGCATGGGCATCGGCGATTATGGCGAGTTCGATGTCGCTGATGCGCTCGCAGGCCAGTTCCCCGCCCAGGGCTTCAAGTCCCTGGCAGACCTCGAACAGGTCATGCACATCTTTGCCGGTCAGCTTGGCAGCGCGCGCGCCGCGGTTCGGCAGCAGCACGACCAGGCCTTCGGCAGCCAGGACCTTCAGCGCTTCGCGCAAAGGGGTGCGTGAAATTTCCAGCCGCGCGCACAGGTCGCGCTCCGGGATGCGTGCGCCGGGCGGAATTTCGCCGTCCAGCAGGATGGTGCGCAACTGGCCGACAACATCTTCATGCAGCATTCGGGGCCCCACGGTGGCATGCTTTGCATGCAAAATAAGACAAATAAGGCGACATTACCATGATATTCGCTTGCGTTGAGCAATTTTTGCATTCAAAATTCTAGAGGGGAAGGTGACGCCCATGGGCCCGCTCGCTGGATTGAAGGTAATCGATCTGACGCATGTGATGGCGGGCCCGACCTGCACCCTGATGCTGGCCGACATGGGCGCCGAGGTCATCAAGGTCGAGAAAATTCCGCAAGGCGATGACACCCGGCATAACCCGCCCCATATCGGCGACCAGACCGCGGCGTTTTTGACGATGAACCGCAACAAGCGCGGCATTGCCCTGGATCTTAAGAAGGCTGGCGGAGCCAAAGTGTTGCGTCGGTTGCTGGAAAGCGCCGATGTGCTTGTCGAAAATTTTGCCCCCGGCGTCATGGAGCGGCTGGGTTTCGGCTACGAGGTTCTGCACCGCAACTTCCCGGCGTTGATCTACTGCTCGCTTTCCGGCTTCGGCCGCACCGGGCCTTACAAAGATAAGCGCGGTTTCGATCTGGTGGCGCAGGCGATGAGTGGCATCATGAGCTTTACCGGGGAGGGCCCCGGCCGTCCGCCGGTCAAATGCGGCGCGCCGCTTTCCGATATCACCGCCGGCATTCTAGCGGCGATGGGCATTCTGGCCGCCTATACGCACCGGCTTAAAACCGGCGAGGGCCAGTGGGTCGAAACTTCTCTTTATGAGGCGGCGCTGGTGCAAACTTATTGGCAGTCGGCGATTGCGCTTGCGACCGGGGTAGCGCCGGCGGCAATGGGTTCCGGGCATCCGCTCAACGCGCCTTACCAGGCCTACGAGACCGCCGACGGTTGGATAGTGATCGGCGGCGCCAATCAGAAAAATTGGCAGCGCATCGCTGAGGCGATTGGCGCGGCCGAACTTCTTGGCGATCCACGCTTCGCCAATGCCGGTACCCGCGTCGCGCATCTTGCCGAATTAAACGCCGAACTGGCGCCGCGCTTTCGCCAGCAGTCTTCCGCGCACTGGCTGGAGACGCTCGACCGGCAGGGTGTGCCCTGCGGGCCGGTGCGCGACATGTTGGAGGCCTTGTCCGATCCGCAGACGATTGCACGCGAAATGGTGGTGGATGTTCCGCATGCGACGCTCGGATCAGTGAAGACGCTCGGCGCCCCGGTGAAATTTTCGCAGACCGCGGCCACCATCCGGCGCGGCGCTCCGGTCTACGGCCAACACAGCCGGGAGATACTGAGCGAATATGGCTTCGCCGACGATGAGATCGCGGCCTTCGAAAAAGATGGCGCGCTAGAAAGCGCGCATGCTGCTCCTTTCACCGAGGCGGCCAGCGCATGAACCTGCACGAAAATCCGCCGCGTATTCCCCGCATCGCCTTCGTGATGGGGGATCCGGCCGGTATCAGCGCCGAACTCGCCGCCAAACTTCTGGCCGATAAAAGCAATCACGCGCAAGCCTCGGTGCTAGTGATCGGTGATCGCCGGGTGCTGGCCGAAGGCGAGCGCACCGCTGGCGTTAACGCAGACGTCACAGTTGTTTCAAAGCTGCAGGCCGGCGAACCGGGCGCGCCGCTGTTCTACGATCTCAAAAATTGCGATCCCAAAAACGTGCCGCTCGGGCAGGCTACGCAAGTGGGCGGCGCCAGCGTGATGGCTAATTTCCGCCTGGGCCTCGAACTGGCGCGCGATGGCATTGCCAATGTGGTGTTCTTCACACCATTCAACAAGCAGGCGCTGCGTCTGGCCGGCAACCCTTATCTCGACGAAATCCATTTCGCCGCGGACGTGCTCGGCCATAACGGCGACTGCTCCGAGTTCAACATCCTCGGCAATATCTGGAACGCGCGGGTGACGTCGCATATCGCCTTCAAGGACATTCTTAAGTACATCACCATCGATAACGTAATGAAAGCGCTGGCGCTCACCGATGGCACCATGCGGGTTGCCGGCTTTGCCAAGCCGCGCATCGCGCTTGCCGCGCTCAATCCGCATGCCGGGGATGGCGGTACTTTCGGAATCGAGGAAATCGACATTCTTTCGCCTGCCGTCGCGCGTGCCAAAGCGCGGGGCATCGCGGTGGAGGGTCCATTTCCGGCCGACACCGTGTTTCTGCGGGCGCGCGCCGGCCAGTTCGATGCCGTGCTGACGTTGTTCCACGATCAGGGCCAGATCGCCATCAAGGCGCTCGGCTTCGACCAGGGCGTTACGGTGCTTGGCGGCATGCCGGTGCCGCTGTGCACACCCGCGCACGGCACGGCTTATGAAATCGCCGGCAAGGGCATCGCCAATGTCGAAGCTACGAAGCGGGCGTTCGCCATCGCATGCGCCTTGGGAAGCAGAAGGCTTTTGGTTTAACGAAACACAAAACAAACAACAGGCAGAGGCGCACAAGCGCTCGAAACACAAAGGGAGGCATGAAGATGAAAAAGCTACCGCTCGTTCTATCGTTGTTGGCCGCTCTCGCCGCCGGCGGCGTGGCCCGAGCCGACGTGATCGAACTCAAGCTCGGCAACACCACGCCAGCCACTGGCAATCAATCGATCTCTGCCAACGAATTCGCCCGCCGCGTCAACAAGGAAATGGTCGGCAAAGTTCACATCACGGTTTACGACAACAGCCAGCTCGGCAACGAACGCGAGATGTTGCAGAAACTCAAAATCGGCACGCTCGAATTTTCGCAGCCGTCGACCATCATGTCGACGGTCGCGCCGGAATTCGGCCTGTTCGACATGCCTTATCTGTTCAAGGACCGGGCGCATTTCCAGCGTTTCCTTGCCGAGGTGTTCTGGAAAGACATCGCACCCAAGGCCGAGGCCAAGGGTTACAAGGTGGTCGCGGTCTACGAAAACGGTTACCGCGATATCACCAATAACAAGCGCCCGATCGTGACGCCGGAGGATCTTAAAGGCCTCAAGATCCGCATCCCGCGCGGCCTCTGGCGGCAGAAAATGTTCGAGGCCTATGGCGCTTCGCCGGCGCCGCTCGAGTTCAATGAATTGTTTGTCGCCTTGCAGACCGGCGTCATGGACGGCCAGGAAAATCCGCTGCCGAATATCTGGGGCGGCAAGCTCAACGAAGTGCAAAAATATCTGAGCATTACCAACCATGTGTACACGCCGTCCTTCCTGACTGCGGGCCTGGCGCATTGGAACTCGATGCCGGCCGATATCCGCGCGCAACTCGAAAAGATTGCGCGCGAGACCCAGCCTTGGGCGCTCGATAGCGCGGAGCAGGAAGACATCGCAGTACTCGAAAAGCTGAAAAAGGCGGGGATCGCTGTCAACACGGCCGACCGCGATTCCTTCGTCGCGGCTTCCAAGCCCGTCTACGAACTATTTGGAAAGGAAGTGCCGGGCGGTCAGGCGCTGATCGACAAGACACTGGCTTTGGCGAAGTAAGCGCGAAGCCATGCAGGTCTTTGCTCGCCAGCTCAAACTTGCGCTCGAAGTATTCAGTGGATTGCTGCTCCTGATGCTGACCTTGCTGGTCACGGTCGCGGCAGCGATCCGCTTCTTCGGCGCCGGATTGTCCTGGTACGACGAGGTCGCGCCGATCCTTCTCACCTGGGTGACGTATTTCGGCGCCGCACTGGTGGCGCTCGACCGTGGGCACCTCGGATTCGATAATATCGTCCGCCGCTTTCCGGTGCGCTGGCGCGCAATCGCCTTTGCTTTTTCGGAACTCTGCACCATCGTGTTTTTCCTGGCGCTGGCTTGGGGCGGAGTGCGTTTGCTGCAGGTTATCACCGGTGAGCGGCTGATGACGGTCGAGTGGTTTCCAAGCGCGGTGGCGCAGTCGGTAATCCCGATCGCCGCCGTCATCTTCGTCATCGCCGAACTGGTGACGTTGCCGATGGCCTGGGAAAAACTCGGTGACCACGGATCAAAGGCGGACGCCGGACTGGGCGCCGCGGCCGGTGACCACCTTACCTAGGACAGACGAATGCCGGCGCTGCTCGTTCTTTCGGGTTTTCTCGTCCTGTGTTGTCTGGACGTTCCGATTGCCGTTGCCCTCGGCATCGTCGCGCTTGCGGCTATGACATTGACGGCCGGGGAACCGGCGCTGCTCAATGCCGCCATCGTGCTTTACGAAGGCGCCGGAAAATTTCCATTGCTGGCAATTCCGTTGTTTGTGCTCGCCGGCGCATTGATGAACGCGACCTCGATTTCGCGGCGGCTGATCGGCTTTTGCCTGTCGCTGGTCGGCTTCGTGCGCGGCGGCCTGGCGATGGTGGCGATTGTCGCCTCCATGATATTTGCCGAGATCTCCGGCAGCTCGGTAGCCGACGTGGCGGCCTTGGGCTCCATTCTCATTCCTGGCATGAAGGCGCGAGGCTATTCGAGGGAATTGGCGGCCGCGGTCATGTCGTCGTCGGCCTCGCTTGCCATCATCATTCCGCCGTCGATCCCCATGATCCTCTACGCGGCGCTGTCCGACACGTCAGTGGTCAAACTGTTTGTTGCCGGCATCGTTCCCGGCGTACTGGGCGGTGGGTTTCTGATGGTGACCGCCTGGGGCTTTGCGCGCCGTTACAATCTGCCGCGCGAAAACATGTTGAACTTGGCAAATATTGCCACGGCGTTTTGGGACGCCAAGCTGGCGTTGCTGCTACCGGTCATCATTCTCGGCGGGATTCTCGGCGGCGTCGTGACGGCGACGGAAGGTGGCGCGCTTGCGGTGGTGGCGGCGCTCGCTATCGGTCTTTATTACCGTGAGCTGAACTTCAAGATGTTGCGCCACGCGTTGTTCGAGGGGGTCACCCATACCGCGGTGGTCATGCTCTTGGTGGCGACTTCGGCGCTGCTCGGCGTCTATCTGACGGAAACACAGATTCCGCAGCACCTGGCCGAATCGGTGACCGGACTGACGCACAACCCGCTGGTGGTGCTAGCGATCCTTAATGTGGTGTTGTTCGTGCTGGGCTTCTTCCTGCACGGCGCTGCCGCCATCATTCTCATCGTGCCGGTGGTGCTGCCTTTGATCAAGGCCGTCGGCATCGATCCCATCCATTTCGGAATTATCGTTACGCTTAACATCGCAGTGGGACAACAAACGCCGCCGGTCGCCAGCGTTCTGATGGTGTCGTGTTCGATCGCCAAAGCCAATATCTGGGAGACGTCGAAGCTCAATGTCTATTTCATTGTGTCGCTGATCGGCGTCCTGTTGCTGACAACCTATGTCCCAATCGTGTCGTTGGGGTTAGTGCAGTTGCTTTACGGGTCCTAGCGATTGATGCATGTTGCAGCGCATGAGTCAGTTTATGGCCAAATCGGACATTCCGAAGAGGCCGGCCCAGTGTCCGCTTCCTGGGTGATTGTGTTGCAAAACTATTTTCACGACCAAAACGAGCAATATTGATTCAAGAACAAACACGAACGCGCATCATTGATTCAAAACGCTGTACGATCGGATTCTATTGTTGCGTGTTCGCAGTGCAGCAAAGAGTTTTGCAACACAATCTGGGTCAAAGCGGACATGGGCTGAGGGCGTCGACTGGTTCACGTCCAGTATGATTTTTTTTGGAAAGAAAAAATCGTTTCGCCATGCGGCCATCGCGATGGCGAACTCTGCGATTTCAGCAACCAGACCGGGCTTGCCAGTGGGACACCAGGGCCGAAAAACCTAATATCTCCGTGGATTGGTTTGTCGTCCCACCTTCGCGTAAGTCCCTGCTCGGATTGGCGCGAGGAAGTCCTCTCGGGACCGCCATCACTCCGACCGCCCAGGAACAGTATGGTCGTTGTCGCATTAATGCGCGAGCCGTGCTTGGCTGTGAAACCGGCGCTCAGAGGGGCAGCATTGATCGCCAGAACCAAAATATTCGTTTAAAAGACGGCGTTCACGCGCATTTGGGCCGGAATTGTGACAAATCCCCCTCCATCGGAGCCAGTCCTCAAAGAGCCCCCCCGCGCCATCGTTCCGCGCAATCTCGCGCTCGGGATCGAGCGCATCGGGTTTTTTGCGCTGTCGCACCGTGTGCTGTGCGCCGTCGCGTTCGTCGCGCTTTGCGGGCTCGCGGCGGTCGGCTTCACCCGACTCAAGGTTGACGATTCGCTCAGCCAACTGTTCCGGTCCGACACCCAAGATTACAAAACGTACCAGGAGGTGACGCGCCGCTTTCCCTCGAATGAATTCGACGTGCTGATCGTGGTCGAGGGCAACAAGCTGCTTGAGCGGGACTCGTTGCAGAAGCTGCGCGAGATCGCGACCGATCTGCAGCTGCTCGACGGCACCCGCGGGATCATTTCCATATTCTCGGCGCGCGAGCCGCCGCCGCCCGGTGGCGGCGTGCCGCCGCCTTTGTTCCCCTCGCCGCTACCGCAGGGCGCCGAATACCAGACCTTGATCCAGAAGGTGACGGCGAACGAGATCATCCGCGGCAAATTGCTGTCCGACGACCAGAAACTCACCTTGATGGTGCTCGCGCTCGATCCGGCGGCGGTTGCGCCCGGACGCCTTGATGGCGTCATCGCCGAGGTGCGCAAGACGCTGGTGACAAATCTCGCCGGCACCGGCCTGCATGGCGAATTGTCCGGCGTTCCTGTGATGCAGCTCGAAATCCGCAACGCGATCGAGGCCGACCGGCTGATCTACAACACGCTCGGTTTCGCCATCGGCTGTCTTATCGCGGTGATCTTCTTCCGCCGTGTGTCGTTCATGATTATTGCGGCGGCACCGCCGCTCGCCGCCATTCTGCTCGCGCTCGGCGCACTTGGCTGGCTCGATTTCAAGCTCAACATGTTTCTCAACGTGATGACACCACTGATCATGGTGATCAGCTTCTCCGACAGCATGCAATTGACATTCGCGGCACGCGACCGGCTCATTGCCGGCGACAACAAGGTGGCGGCGTTCCGCAATTCGCTGCTTATCGTTGGTCCGGCCTGCGTGCTGACCCATGCCACCGCCGGAGTGTCATTCATCGCACTGCAGTTTTCCTCGTCCGACCTGATCCGCACCTTCGGCGAGGCGGGGCTGATCGTGGTCGCGATTGCGCTGTTCGTGGTCTTGCTCGGGGTGCCTCTGCTCGGCGTCCTGCTCATTCGCAAAGAATCGAACTTTGCCGACAGCGTGCGCGGCATGGACCGCGCGCTCGACGTGCTGCGGCGGTTTTGCAGCTGGATTGCGTTGCGCATGGTGGCGCGGCCGGGCCTCTATTCGTTCATCAGCCTTGTCGTCGTCATCGGACTCTCGTTCGGGTATGCGCAGTTGACGCCGCGTTACCGCCTTGCCGACCAGGTGCCTGACCGCGAGACTGCGGTGAAGGCAAGTCAGCGCCTCGACGTCAAGCTGACCGGCGCCAACCCGTTCGACGTCTATATCCAGTTTCCCCAGGGCGCCTCGCTTTATGCGCCGGAAACACTTCAGGTCATTGACGAGGTGCACACGCTTCTTGAGCACGAAAAGGGCGTCGGCAATGTCTGGTCGCTGGAAACGCTGCGGCGCTGGCTGGCGGAAAAACTTGGCAAATCCGACGTTGCGACACTCAAGGCCTATGTCGATTTGCTGCCGAACTACCTCACCCGCCGCTTTCTTTCCGCCGAACAGAATGCGGTCATCGTCAGCGGTCGCGTCCCGGACTCGGATGCCAGCCGGCTGCTGCCGATCGTCGACGATGTCGATCGCCAACTCGACGCGATCCGTGCCAAGCACCCGGGCTACGAGATCGGAGTGACCGGCCTGTCGGTGATCTCGGCGCGCAACAGTGCGCTGATGATCGACAAGTTAAGCCGCGGGCTCACCATCGAAATTGCTTTTGTCGCGGCCTTCGTCGGCATCGCCTTCCGCTCGCCGGTGGTGATGCTGATCAGCGTGCTGCCGGGACTGTTCCCGATCGTGCTTGCGGGCACCGTTCTCTGGCTGACAGGGCAGGGGTTGCAATTTGCCAGCGTCATCGCGCTGACGGTGTCATTCGGCCTGGGGCTGAGTGCCACTATCCATTTCCTCAATCGTCTGCAGATCGAGGACATCGATCCCAATCCTGCGATTGGCGTCGAGCGCGCGACAATTCTGGTCGGGCCGCCGCTGATCCTGACCTCGGCGGTGCTGGCCTGCGGGCTCGCGATGACGGTGCTGTCGAGCCTGCCCTCGCTCAGGATCTTCGGGTGGCTCAGCGCTTTCGCCATGGTGGCCGCGCTTGCCGCCGACCTGTTGATGCTGCGGCCGATCGCGATGTTCCTGAGCCGGGTCGTGCGGCACTTTTCGCATCGCTCGCTGCTGCGGCCCTCGGCGAAAACCGGCAGTGGCGGCGACTAGCCGCGTTGCATCGTGATCGATGCACCCTTGAGCGTCGACTGCGCGTCCCGCGACCTGATACCGACTGTCTGCCGATCGCCGTGGGTCACCAAGGTAAGGTTTGCCGAAAATGCCGGGCTCTCGGCGACGGCCTGGAGCCGGCCCTCATCGGCCCTGCCTGACAGGGTGCCGGCGACGTTGCGCGTCACTTCGCTCCATACGCCCGTGATCGACCCGCCGGTGCTGGTGGCGCTGCCTTGCAGTTCGAAATTGTAACTGTCGCTGGCGCAGCGAATGCTGAGCTGAAGATTACGCCGATCATCGAGGACGTCGTAGGTCGCCTTGCACTTGATAGGCTCGCGGCTACCGTCGGAGAACTCGATGGTGCCTGAGCCGCTCCACTGGCCCGCTATCCGTCCGAACGGGCCGGTCTTTTGCGCGATGGCTGTGCCGGCAACAAAGCTCAAGGTCGTCAGGGCCAAAACGGTGCGCCTCGCGGCGCTTGTCCATTTGTGTTGCACAGGCATCGGAATTGATCCAAGGCTTCGGCGGCGTTACAGACCTATTCGGGGCGGATCGACCCGACAACCCCGGTGGCTGTTCCAAGTTCCGTTCGGGAACCGTCAACGCGAGCATTGCGGTTGTCAAGATATAACCTAATGTATGCAGGCCCCATGACAATGATCGTTAGAATTTTTGCGGCTTTCCTTCTGGTGCTGGTCGTCGGTTCTCCACAGTTTGCTGCGGGGAAGGATAAGGACGAACCTGGCACGCAAAAAGAGCACTCCGCGTGCAGCGTCGATGCCGCCCGTTACTGCAGCGACGATATCCCCAACACCTTCAAGGTGCTTGCCTGTCTGAAAGATCATCGCGCAAAATTGAAGAAAGCCTGCCGGCAAGTTCTGGAGGACCACGGCGAGTGAGGGTATTCCGGCCGGCGGCGGCGAGGCCGCTCCAATACGGCCGCGGACGTCGCGACGGTTGAGCCGGCTACAAAGGATCACGGCGCAACGGCTGGGCCAGGCGCTAGCCGGATTAAATTCCGCAACCATATTGGGCGCGCCGCGTTCAAGACCGAACCCGAGATGAGCGGCGGGTATCGCGTAGTTCCATTTGTGAAAACCGCCGGTATATGAATGCAGTGCAAAACTGCGGGATTCGCCGTTGTTTCGACCATTTCGGCTGCCAATGATGGCCGGCCGTGTGACTTATGCAGGGATTTTGGTCCGTGCCGCTGTCCGTTGTCCGCCGAGCAAAAGGTCTAGCCGCAGCTTTGGCGCTTTGGCTGCTGGCAACGGCAGGCGCCCTGGCCGACCAAGCAACCGCCAACCTGAACCCCGATCCGACCGGCGAATGGATGACCGAAAAGCGTTATGCGACGATCCGAATCGCAGACTGCGATGGTCACCTGTGGGGCGTCGTCGCCTCGGAGACGACGCCGAGCCTCGATTTCAGGAATCCAGACCCGAAGCTGCGCCAGCGCCCCACCTTGGGCCTGCCGGTTCTTTTGTCCATGACGCGGACGAAGCCGAACAAATGGGACGGGAAAATCTATAATTCCGAGGACGGGCACACCTACACGGCCGGCATCAGCGTGGTGAACGCGAATACGCTTCGCGTCGAAGGCTGCTTCCTTGGCTTCCTGTGCGGGGGAGAGAACTGGACACGTGTCGAACCGATGGATCGGCCGGGTAGTCCGCCGGGCCTTAACACTGCGCCCTTTGGCCGGCGGCAGATATCGGACGGCAGCGCGCCGAACCCGGCCGAATATGTTTGCCTAAGCGTCTTCGGCCCCGCGTGGCTTGCCCATCAGCGCGGGCTGAAATAGCACGGCCGCGGCAAGCGTACAGACGAGCGACAGCGCCAGCAGCTTGCCCATGCTGGATGTTCCCGGATGTTGCGACAGCCACAGGCTGCCGAAGGCGGTCGCCGTGGTCAGCGCGCTCCAGATCACGGCGCGGGTCAAGCTCGATTGCAGCAGGTTGGTGTGCCCCGACCGCCAGGCCATGATGTAATAAATTTTGAAGGCAACGCCGACGCCGAGCAGCAGCGGTAGCGCGATGATGTTGGCGAAATTCAGCGGCATACCGATGAGCACGCAGATCTCCAGCGTCACCATCCCGGCAAGCAGAAGCGGCGCCAGTGTCAACAGAACGTCGCCGAATCGGCGCAACACGATCCAGAGCAGGATCGCGATCGTGATCAGCGCGTAGGCGCCCGCTTCAAGGAAGGCTCGAACCACCGTGTTGCCCGACTCCAAAATCGAAATCGGGCCGCCGATGGCATTCGGATAGACGGCCAGTACCGCGCGGGCAAAAGTGCGCAGCACTTCGGTATTGTTGGTGTCGCCGGCGGGCGCGACGGAGACGCGCGCACGCCCGTCGGACGTCACCCACTGCCCATGCAGCGTCGGCGGTAAATTGTCCGCCGTGACCCGTGTTGCGTCTAACTGAGCACGCAATTGCGCAAGATCGGCGTCAAGCGGTGCGACAAAACCCGATTGGGCCTTGCCGCGCACGTCCTCACTAGCCTTCGCCAGCTTGACACTATTGGCGGCAAGGCGCCGCGCCGCATCGGCGCCGGGACCGGCCGGGGCGCTGGCGGCGAATTTGTTCAGCTGCTCGGCAAGTCCGTTAAGCGCTGCGATATTGTCGGCATCGCTCGGGGGCTTGGCGTGCGCCTTCTCCAGGATCGGGCGCATATCCTCGGCAAAGCCTTGGATAAGCTCCAGTTTCTGGTCCTGGTCTGGCGGCACCAGGCTATCCAGCGTGGTGACGCCGCGTACCTGCGGTAATTTTTGCAGTCGCTGCGCAGCTTCTTGGGCGTCCTTGAGATTAGGCATCACGACATTGACCGAACTGAAACCGACCTGCGGGCTGGTGCCGAGATCGAGTAGGGTCGAAATCGATTCGGTTTGCGGACTGCGCAGGTGAATAGGATCGAAGTCGAACGTGAGGAAATACAGCAGTGGCGAGCCGATAAGCGCGACAGCAACCGTTCCCGCAATCACCGGCACGCGATAGGTCTGCAAAAACCGGTCGACCGGCGCCAACGCACGATAGCCGACGGGCTCCGGCTCACCGGGCGGATTGAATACTGTGATCAGCGCCGGCAGCAGCGTAATGCTGGTCAGGTAGGCGATGATCATGCCGACACCGGCGACCTGGCCGAGTTCGGAGACGCCGCGATAGTCGGTCGGCAGGAAGGAAAGGAAGCCGGCTGCAACGGCCGCGGCGGCAAGCGTCAACGGCACGCCGACTTTGTCCGCCGCCCGTTCAAGCGCCGGCCGCAGCGCCGGCAGGTCGTGGCGCTCGGCGCGATAGCGCACGGAAAACTGGATGGCAAAATCGACGCCGAGGCCGACAAACAAAACGGCGAAGGCGACGGATATCATGTTCAGCGCCCCGACCAGCATCAGCCCGAGCGCCGCCGTGATCGCAAGGCCGACAAAGAGATTGATGAACACCGCAACGATCAGCCGGGCCGATTTGAGCGCCAGCCACAATATGATCAGCACGACGACGACGGTGCCGATGCCGTTGACCAACGCGCCCTGCTGCACCGTTGCAAATTCCTCGTCGGCCATCGGCACCGAGCCGGTTAGCCGCACCCGCGCCTGATACTTTTCCGCAAGCTGCAAATCATTTGCCGCCCGGTGAATAGCGTCGCTGGAGGCCTGCCCGGGCATGAGCGCGGAAAAATTCAGCACCGGACGCACTTCGATTAGCCGGCGCCGATCGGCTGGTGCTGAGTCGTGGCCGTTGAGCATCTCCTGCCAGGAGAAGGTTGCCGGCTGGCCGGCGAGGGCCTGCTCGACGGTCGCTGCCGCCATCAACAGCGGCCGCGCCAACGCATCGAGCGTGGTCATTTTATTTTGTACGCCGACAAGTCCGAGCGAGAGCGCCCGTGTCAGGCCGCGCAGGCTGGGGTCACCGGCAAGCGTGCTGACCAGCGGGGCGGCCTGGGTAAGCCCCTGTGTCAGGCCCGTCAGGTTTTCGGTCGACTCAAACAGCAGGCCATTGCGAAGGAAAAAGTCGCTTCCACTCATGTTTTCGACGGAGCGAAACAAATCCTTTTGTCCGTCGAGCGCGTTGGCGAGCTCGGCGCTCGCAAGCGAGGCCAGCTCCGCCGTAGGGGCGTCGACCACCACCAAAGTCGATTGAAAATGGCCCGGAAATGCCCTTTCGAAGCCGGCTTCGCGCTGGCGCCAGTCGAGCTGGGGCGAGATCAATTTGTTGATATCGGTGCTGATGGCGAAATGGCGGGCCGCATAGACGCCGGAAGCGCCCCCAGAGAGGAGAGCCAAGATGATGATTGGCCAAGGGAATCGGGTGCAGATCCTGACCATGGCTACAGTGATAGACGAAAGCATTAGCTGTCCTGAGATCGGCCCGGGGCATTTGGGGACTCGCCCGCGCGGCAAAATCAAAATATTAAGTTTGGAACTTTTTTGCTGGCGGGAGCTTGACGATAACTGAGAGCCTCCAGCCAGGCGTAGGCGAGGTCCGCAGGGGCGGCAACCGCGATATTCCCGGGAGGTTCTGCCAGATGCATCAGCCTCCGAGTTTGTTGTTTAAGGGGTAATGACGCATGACGGCTCCCAGTGGGGAACTCTCGACCAAGCCGGCCCGACCGCTTCTCGATTCCATCACGAATCCCTCCGATTTACGGCATCTCGACTTGCAGCGCTTGCAGCAGGTCGCCGACGAATTGCGCGCTGAAACCATCAGTGCGGTGGCGGTTACCGGCGGACATCTAGGCGCGAGCCTAGGTGTTGTCGAACTTACGATCGCCCTGCATTACGTTTTCGACACCCCCAATGACAAGCTCATCTGGGATGTCGGGCATCAGGCCTATCCGCACAAGATCCTCACCGGCCGCCGCGACCGCATCCGCACCCTGCGCACCGGCGGCGGGCTGTCGGGCTTCACTAAGAGATCAGAGAGTGAATACGACTGTTTTGGGGCCGCCCATTCCTCGACCTCGATTTCGGCGGGTTTGGGCATGGCAGTGGCCCGTGACCTCGCGGGCGCGGGTCATAACGTCGTTTGCGTCATCGGCGACGGGGCGATTTCCGCCGGCATGGCCTACGAGGGGATGAACAATGCCGGCGCCATGAACCGGCGTTTGATCGTGATCCTCAACGACAACGAGATGTCGATCGCGCCGCCGGTCGGCGCCATGTCGAATTACCTGAGCCGCCTTCTGTCCAGCCCGACCTTCATGTCGCTGCGCGATATCGGTAAGCAATTCGCCAACCGGCTGCCGAAATTCATCAAGGACAAGGCCGCGCATGCCGAGGAACTGGCGCGCGGCTTCGTCACCGGAGGTACGCTGTTCGAGGAACTCGGCTTCTATTACGTCGGTATCGTCGACGGCCACGATCTCAATCAACTCGTGCCGATTCTCGAAAATATCCGCGACGCCGACAACGGGCCGATCCTGGTGCATGTGCGCACGCAAAAGGGTAGAGGTTACGCGCCGGCGGAGGCGTCGCAGGACAAATATCATGGCGTCGTCAAATTCGACGTCGCGACCGGCAAGCAGCAGAAGGCGGCTTCCAACGCGCCGTCGTATACCAAAGTGTTCGGCGAAGCTTTGGTCAAGCAGGCGCAAAAAGACGACCGCATCGTCGCCATCACCGCTGCCATGCCGTCGGGCACCGGCGTCGACATCTTTGCCAAGGCATTTCCCGATCGCGCCTTCGACGTCGGCATCGCCGAGCAGCACGGCGTGACCTTCGCGGCGGGGCTGGCGACGCAGGGCTACAAGCCGTTTGTCGCGATCTACTCGACGTTCTTGCAGCGTGCCTACGATCAGGTCGTGCACGACGTCGCGATCCAGCAATTGCCGGTGCGCTTCTGTATGGATCGCGCCGGTCTGGTCGGCGCCGACGGCCCGACACACGCCGGCTCGTTCGATCTTGCGTATCTCGGCTGCCTGCCGGGATTCGTCATCATGGCGGCGGCCGACGAGGCCGAACTCGTGCACATGGTGGCGACGCTGGCCGAGATCAACGACCGGCCGTCGGCGCTGCGCTATCCGCGCGGCGACGGCGTCGGTGTCGAGATGCCGCAGGCCGGCGTGCCGCTCGAAATCGGCCGCGGCCGCGTCATCAGCCAGGGCTCTACCGTCGCGCTACTGTCGCTCGGCACGCGGCTCGCCGAATGCATCAAGGCTGCGGAAACGCTTTCGGCGCGCGGCATTTCAACGACCGTCGCCGATGCGCGCTTTGCCAAACCGCTCGACGAGAGTCTGATCCTGCGGCTCGCGCGCCAGCACGAATTGCTCATCACCATCGAGGAGGCCGCCATCGGCGGGTTCGGCGCGCATGTGATGCAGCTGCTTGCCGAGCAGGGCGCACTCGAGCGGCCCGGTTTCAAGATGCGCAGCATGGTGCTGCCCGACGAATTCCTCGACCATGACTCGCCGCCGGCGATGTACGCCAAGGCTGGCCTCGATGCCAACGGCATCGTCGCCAAGGTGTTCGAGGTTTTCGGCACGCGTCACGTTCGCGAATTGCAGCCGGCCGATATCGCCGTGCTCGCCGAACGGGCGCAGCAACGCCGGGCGGCGAAGAGCAAGGCCAATGGGGGCGGGTGATGAAGGTTATTTTGGCAAAGCCGCGCGGCTTCTGCGCCGGCGTCGTGCGCGCCATCGAGATCGTCGAACGCGCGCTCGATAAATACGGGCCGCCGGTCTACGTGCGCCACGAGATCGTGCATAACAAGTGGGTGGTCGATTCACTCAAGGCGCGCGGTGCCCGCTTCGTCGAGGACCTTTCGGAAGTGCCGCCGGACGCGATCACCATCTTCAGCGCCCATGGCGTGTCGAAAAAGGTTGTGGACGAGGCAGCGGACCGCGGCTTGCGCGTGCTCAACGCCACCTGCCCGCTGGTCTCCAAGGTGCACGCGCAAGGGCGCCACTACATCCGCAACGGGCGCACGGTGATCCTCATCGGCCATGCCGGGCACCCCGAGGTCGAAGGCACGGTGGGCCAGATCCCCGGACCGGTGCTGCTGGTGCAGACCGAAAAGGACGTCGATGCGCTCGACCTGCCCATCGACACGCCGATCGCCTATGTGACGCAGACCACGCTGAGCGTCGACGATACCCGCGGGGTCATTTCCGCTTTGTTCAGGCGCTTCAAGGACGTAGTGGGCCCGGGCACCCAGGATATCTGCTATGCGACGCAGAACCGGCAGACCGCGCTGTTGGAGCTGACCAGGCTGGTCGACGCGATTTTCGTGGTCGGAGCGCAGAATTCGTCTAATTCCAATCGGCTACGTGAAATCGGCCTTGAAGCCGGAATTCCGACACACTTGATCGCCAATGGGAGCGAGATTAAACCGGAGTGGCTGCACGATGTCGAAGTTGTTGGCATCACCGCCGGCGCCTCGGCCCCGGAAGTCATGGTCCGCGATGTCATTAACGCCCTGCGCCGGATAACGCCTGTTGACGTATTCACCTTGCCGGGGCAGGACGAGCACATCGAATTCCGTGTGCCGGTCGAATTGCTCGACGTTCCCAGCGCCAAGCAAATAACAAAGGAAAGCGCACTTGGGCATTCCCCTTCTGCAGAAAATCTCGGTCGGTAGCTACGTCGTCCGCCAGCGCCTTGCTGGCCGCAAGCGCTATCCTCTTGTCCTGATGCTCGAACCGCTGTTTCGCTGCAACCTCGCGTGCGCGGGCTGCGGCAAGATCGACTATCCCGACGAGATCCTCAACCAGCGCATTTCGGTCGCCGACGCGCTCGAAGCCGTGGACGAGTGCGGCGCCCCGGTGGTGTCGATCGCCGGCGGCGAGCCGCTGCTGCACAAGGAGCTGCCGCAGATCGTGCGCGGCATCATCGCGCGCAAGAAGTTCGTCTATCTCTGCACCAATGCGCTGCTGATGGAAAAGCGCATGAAGGACTATGAGCCGTCGCCGTATTTCGTCTGGTCGGTGCATCTCGACGGCAACAAGCAAGACCACGACAAGTCGGTGTGCCAAGCCGGCACCTATGACCGCGCCGTCGCCGCGATCAAGGCCGCCAAGGCACGCGGCTTCCGCTGCAACATCAACTGCACGCTGTTCAACAACGCCGACCCGGCGCGGATGGCGGCCTTCTTCGACGACGTGATGGCGATGGGTGTCGACGGCATCACCGTGTCGCCTGGCTACGCCTACGAGCGCGCGCCGGACCAGCAGCACTTCCTCAATCGTGAGACGACCAAGAACCTGTTCCGCGACATTTTTAAGCGCGGCAAGGGCGGCAAGAGCTGGTCGTTCAGCCAGTCCGGGCTGTTCCTCGATTTCCTTGCGGGCAATCAGACCTATCACTGCACGCCGTGGGGCAACCCGACGCGCACCGTATTCGGCTGGCAGAAGCCCTGCTACCTGCTTGGCGAGGGCTACGCCAAGACCTTCAAGGAGCTGATGGAAGACACCAACTGGGACAACTACGGCGTCGGCAATTACGAGAAGTGCGCCGACTGCATGGTGCATTCCGGCTTCGAGGCGACGGCGGTCAACGACGCGATCGGCAATCCGCTCAAGGCTCTTTCCGTCGCCATGCGCGGCGTGCGCACCGAAGGCGCGATGGCGCCCGAAATTCCTCTCGATAAGCAGCGGCCGCCCGAATTCGTCTTTTCCCGGCATGTCGAGCACAAGCTCGAGGAAATCCGTCAGTCCAAGAATCAGAAAAAGTCGGAGCTGGTCGCGGCCAATTGAGGGAACCCGAAGCCGCGAACGCCCGTTAGGAAGCGGGGTTCGACGGCCAACGGAGGTCGGCAATGCGCGTGCCTGGCCTGATTGTTCTGGGTATCCTGAGCGCGGTCGTGGCGCTGTCACCTGCCGCCGAAGCGCAGTTTTCGCCACAAGGCATTATCGGCGCTGCCACGGCGCCGCTGCGCGATGCGCTGGGGCAACTACGTCATTTTCCGCATTCGCGCCGTCACCGCGCCCCCGCCGAGGCTCGTTCGGCTGCGCCGGCCACAGCGTCGTCTGAGATGCGGCTCGCGCTCATCGGTCCGCCGGCCTGGCCGGACCTTTACGAGGATCTTATCGGCTACGTGTTCTGGCCGGCTGAATATGAGCCGGTCAGGGATCGCGGCTTCGATGTGATCGCCGGCACCATCACAGGATCGTTCCCGGCGGCGACCCCGGTGCGCGTCGCGGCAACCACAGGCGCCGCCTTGCAGGATGACACCGGATGCGGCGATGCAAATGCCAAAAGCGACTGGCCGCGATCAAGAATCGAAAAAGCATTCCAGCTCTCCGGCGACCAGCGCGCGGCGTTGGAAAAATTGCAAAATGCGGTCGTGCAATCGACCAAGGCCATTGCCGTCGATTGCCGCAGCCCTCCCAAGACCTCAGCGCCGGATCGACTTGCTGCGCTGGTGCAGGCGTTATGGGCGGTGCGCGACACCGGACTTTTCCTGCGCGCGCCGATACGTGACTTTGTCGACAGTCTTTCCGCCGTGCAGCAAGCGCAACTGACGCCAGCGGCAAATAATGGCGCCAAGCCTGCCGCGTCCAAGGGTGCAGACAGCGACACGCAGGGTTGCGCGGCGCAGAATATCGGCGATGCCGAGCGCATGGTGAAGCTGATCGAGCAACGCACGCGTCCCAACAAGGATCAGGCGGAAAGCCTCGAACAGCTTCACAAGACTTCAACCAATATGGCCAAGCTTCTGGTCCGCGGCTGTGCACAGCCGATTCCCGCGACCCCGCAGGCCCGGCTTGACGCCGCCGCCGATCAGCTCACGACGTTGAATTACGCTGCGACAGCCGTACAGATTGCGCTTAACGATTTTTATCGCCGGCTCGACGCGCGGCAGAAATCACGGCTCAATTCCGTCCGCTGATCACATGCCGAAGGACACGCGTGTGTCGGTGCCGGCGAGCAAATTCCGGTAACGGGCAAGCGCCCACAGCGGGAAGAATTTCCGGTAACCGTGATAGCGCAGATAGAACACCCGCGGGAAACCGGTGGCGGTGTAGCGTTCCTCGCCCCAGAACCCGTCGGTCGCTTGCGTCTCCAGCAGATAGCGCGCGCCGCGCGCCACCGCCGAATGGCCGACCTCGCCGGCGGCCATCAGACCGAGCAGCGCCCAGGCCGTTTGAGACGCGGTGCTCGCCGCCGGTTCATGGCATCGGTAGTCGAGCCTGTAGCTCGTGCCGTCCTCGCCCCAGCCGCCGTCCGGATTTTGGATCGATATCAGCCATTTTGCCGCTTTCGCGATCTCCGGCGACGCATGATCGATGCCACAGGCATTGAACGCGCAGAGTGCCGACCAAGTCCCGTAAATGTAATTGAGCCCCCAGCGGCCGTACCAGCTGCCGTCCGGCATCTGCGTGCTGCGCAAATAGGCGAGTCCGCGGGCAACCGCTTCCGTGTTTGTTTCGCCGAGCTGCGCCAGCATCGACAGGCAGCGCGCGGTGACGTCTTCGGTCGGCGGGTCGAGCAGGGCGCCATGATCGGCGAAGGGGATGTTGTTGAGGTAGTGATAGACGTTATCGACATCGAAGGCGGCCCAGCCGCCATTGCTGCTCTGCAGGCCCTTGACCCATTCGGCGCCGCGGGCGATCGCCGCGTCGTAGCGCGTGCCAGCGCCGTTGCGGCGCGCGCGATCCATGGCGGCGACCACGACGGCGGTGTCGTCGAGATCGGGGTAATGTGGATTGGCATATTGGAAGGCCCAGCCGCCGGGACGTACGTCGGGGCGGCGTACCGCCCAGTCGCCCACGATGTCGAACACCTGCAACGGCACCAGCCAGTCGAGCCCGCGCCGCGCGCTGTCGCCGCTGCCTGCGTCCATCATCGCGTGGGCGGCGAGCGCGGTATCCCACACGGGCGAGACGCAAGGCTGGCAATAGGCCTCGCTTGGTCCGACGACCAGTAGCTTTTCCAGCGAGCCGCGGGCGATGGCTGCATGCTCCTTGTCGCCAAGCACGTCGTACATCAGCGTCGCATTCGCCATCGCGGGGTAGATGGCGCCGAGACCGTCTTCGCCGTTTAGCCGCTCGGTGACAAAGGCAGCGGCTCGGTCAATGGCACGCCGGCGCATACTCTCGGGGATCAGGAATTTGACCGCGGGCCGCAGGAGCATGTCGATGCCGCGGAACAGCAGGAACCAGATCCATTTCTGGTGAGGCGCCTTGGCCGGCGGCCCGATGTTTAGCCGGGTTCTCGATGAACAGTTCATCGATGGTGACGCCGCGCGGATTTTTTGCCCGCGGCTTGAGCGCCATGAGCACGAGCAGCGGCACCAGCACCGTGCGCGCCCAATAGGACACTTTGGTCAGGTGGAAGGGAAACCAGCGCGGCAACAACATGATCTCGACCGGCATTTCCGGCACTGCTTCCCAGCGCAAAATGCCGTAGAGCGCGAGCAGGGCACGGGTAAACACGTTGCTGTTGACGGCGCCGCCGTACGCAAGCATCGCCTCGCGGGCGCGGGCCATATGCGGCGCATCAATGCTGTCGCCGATCATCTTCAGCGCGAAATAGGCTTTCACGCTGGCGCTCATGTCGAAGGCGCCGTCATGGAACAGCGCCCAGCCGCCATGCGCGCCCTGGATGCGGCGCAGATAGACCGCGATCTTGGCTTCGAGCGCGGCGTCGACCGGCTCGCCGCGATAGTGCCGCAGCAACACGTATTCGGCCGGGATGGTGCAGTCGGCTTCGAGCTCGAACACCCAATGACCGTCGCCACGCTGCAGGGCGAGCATGGCGCGGGTCGCGGCCTCGATCGTCGATCCGAGGGCTGGCTCGCCCCCGGCACCGCGCGGCGTATCGGCAAAGGCGAGGCTCATGCGGCGGCCCGCAAGGTCTGCGCGGCAAGGTCGGCGGCGCGGTTGCCGGAGCGGATCGCGCCTTCGAGCGTTGCCGGCAGGCCGGTCGCGGTCCAGTCGCCGGCGAGGAAGAGATTACGCCACTCCGTTTCCGCCGCCGGCCGCAGCGCGTTCTGCTCGGGCGTTGCAGCAAACGTGGCGCGGCGTTCGCGCACAAGCTGCCAGGGCGGCAGCGTGTCGGGCAGCCCAGCGACAGCGGCGACCTCGCTCCAGATCGTCTGCGCCAGTTCCTCGCGCGGCATCTGAAACAGCCGGTCGGCGCTGCTGATGGTCACCGCCATGCGCCCTGGCAACGAGAAGATCCATTCCACAGTGCCGTTGATGACGCCGAGCATCGGCGGCATGCTGGCGGGGGGATCGACGCGGAAATGGGCGTTGACGATGCCGCGGAACAACGTCGGCACCGGCAGATCGGGCAATAGCTTTTTCGCCGCATAGGGCGGGACGGCGAGGATGACGGCATCGTCTTCGCCGAGGGTCTCGGAACGGTCGGCGAATTCGAGCTGCGCCAGGCGGCCGCCGGAAAAATGCAAGGCGACGAGTTCGTCTTGTAGCGCGATCGAGACGGCGTTTTGCTTAAGGTAGGCGATTGCCGGCTCGACGAAAACATTGCCGATGCCGTCGCGCGACAGCAGCGGCCGGCAAGCCTTGCCGCCACGCGCCAGCGTCTCGCGGATCAGCGCGGCCGCAAGTTTTGCCGAACCCTGGCGCGGCTCGATGTTGAGCGCCGCGAGCAACAGCGGCTCCAGCAGGCGTTGATAAAGGGGACCGCTGCAATCGGTGACGTCGCCGATCGGCCGGTCCGCCCCGGGCCAGGCGAGCCGCGCCAGGGGCAGATAATCGGAGACGCTCGTGTCCGGCACCCGGCGCTCCTTGTCGAAGACCCACCAGGGCAACCGGCCGTCGTTGAAGCGCAATGACCAGCGCGCCTTGCTCGTGAGATCGACAAACGGGTATTCGGCTTCGGATGGGCCGCTGAGGCCGGCTGCGGAGCCGACGGTCTCAGCGTAAGCGAGGGCTGCATGATTTGCCGACATCAGGATATGCGTGCCGTTGTCGATCAGCATGCCGGTTGCGTGGTCGTAATAGGAACGGCAGCGTCCGCCTGGCAGCAGCGCCGCCTCGTGCACTGCAATCGCCCGCCCGGAGCCGGCAAGGCGGACGGCGGCGGCAAGCCCCGCCATTCCCGCGCCGATAATGTGCACTGTGCCGTCAGACGAACGCATGCCGCAACGCGATCCACAACAGATAGGCTTTATTGACATGAATGCGGCGGCGCGGAGGCGACCACCCGCGCGCCACCATATCGGCAAGAATCTGATTGTAAACCTCGCCCATGATGCGTGGCGCTCGTACCACGCGGCGCCGGCAGCGCGCCATGATGGTGTTGGCTTCGACGAAATGTGCCCGCGCCCGCTCGGCGACGTAACGGCAGGCAATGTCGAGATGCGCGCTGGCGAGCACCGTCATCGGGTCCGACCCTTCGATATTCGCTGCGCGCAGGGCTTCGTGCGGCAGATAGAGCCGCCCAACGCCGGCGTCCTCATCCAGATCGCGCAGGATGTTGGTAAGCTGCAGGGCGCGGCCGAGGTGGTGCGCCAAAGCCGGGCCGTCGCCGTCTTCCATGCCGAAAACGCGAACCGACAGGCGGCCGACGGCGCTCGCTACACGGTCGCAATAAAGATCGAGCTGCTCCATGCTGGGGCTGCGGATATCGGCCTTGGCGTCCATCTCCATGCCGTCGATGACGGCGAGGAAATCTTCCTTGTGCAGGCCGAAACGGCCGATCACCCGTGCGATGCGCTCAAGGCCCGCCGGCGGAGCGCCGGCGTACAACGCATCGATGTCGCGGCGCCAGGCCGCGAGCTGCGCCATGCGCCATTCGCGCGCCTCTTTGCTGTCGGCGATGTCGTCGACCGCGCGGCAGAACGAGTAAATCTCGAACATCGCCTCGCGCTGCTCGCGACCGAGGATGCGCATGGCGAAATAAAACGACGAGCCGCCGGCACGCGCCGACGCATTGTCCGGCGGATGGGGAAGCTGGATATTCATGGCGTCTGATATCGGCGCGTATGCGGGGTGGTGTGCCACAGGCGCCGTAACAGGCTGCGCCCGGCGCCGGCCGCCGCCGTCGTCAGCGCTTCGGGCTTGGTCAGATGCACGCGTTCGCTCAAGGGGTCGCGCTGGTGCAGCACCGTCAGCAGCCTGCTGGCCAGCGCCTGGATGGCCGCGACTTCGAGCGCCA
The DNA here is from genome assembly GCA_963738915.1 of uncultured Alphaproteobacteria bacterium. Taxonomy (GTDB): domain Bacteria; phylum Pseudomonadota; class Alphaproteobacteria; order Rhizobiales; family Xanthobacteraceae; genus Pseudolabrys. The sequence goes on along the minus strand of CAVTYO010000008.1, from coordinate 335,213 downwards.
GCCCGGTGTCCTTGACGCTTTGCGCGAAGCCCTGACTGCGTTGCAGCAGCGCCGTGGTGCGCGCAGCCAGCGCACCCAAGCATTCGCGCAACGCCGGGCTTGCCTGTTTTTCGCCCAGCGCCTCGACACCGATGCCGACGCCGTCCAGCGCATCGAGCGGAACATAAACCCGGTTGAGATTGCGATAGTCGGCGCCGCAATCCTGGAGGTGGTTGATGATCTGCAAAGCCGCGCAGAGCGCATCGTTGGCCGGCCAGGTGGCGCGCGATTCGCCGTGCACGTCGAGCACGAAGCGGCCGACCGGCATCGCTGACAGCGAGCAATAGGCGATGAGTTCGTCCCAGTTGGCATAGCGCAACTTGGTCACGTCGAGACGGAAAGCGTTGAGCAGATCCTGTGCATGCCGCGGGGTAAGCCCACGCTGCTTTAGGACCGTGGCGAGTGCGACGCCTTGGGGCTCGTCGCCGCTGTCGCCGAGCAGGCTGCGTTCGAGAGCGTCAAGCCGCGCCAGTTTTTCTTCCGCCGCGAGCGATGCATGGTCGGCAATGTCGTCGGCGACGCGAACGAATTCATAGAAGGCAAGGATCGCCGGACGGTGACGGCGCTTGATCAGCCAGGAGGCGACCGGGAAGTTCTCGTCGCGCGAGCCTTTGCCGGATCGCAGCTGCGCGCTCGCCGTCATTGCAGGCTTGGCGCGTTGACGTGAACGCGCCCCTTCCATTGGCCGCCGCGTCGCCGCAAATGGCGGTAGGCGGAATCAAGCGTGTACAACGAATAAAGTGCGGCGATCGCCGGAAGTGCGAGGCCCCAGAGCGGCGATAGCCGGTAAAAGCGCAATGTCGGCACGAAAGAGGCAGCCATCGCCAGCCAGACCGCGAGACCGAGGCCTTGCGCCCAACCGGTCGCAAACAGCGCAAGCAGCGGCGCCGCCAGGAACGTCAGCGCCATGCCGGTTATCGTGCCGGCGAGCCGCAGCGGCGAATAGCGCAGCTGGGCGTAAGCCGAGCGCGCAATCATCTGCTTCACGTCGGCAAAATGGGGGTAGGGGCGAATGCTGCGCACGCGGTCCGTAAGCCCGAGCCAGATCGGTCCGAGAGCCTTGAGTTTTGCCGCCAGCGAGCAATCGTCGATGAGCGAATTGCGGATGCTGTCGATGCCGCCGGCGCGCGTCAGCGCATCGGCGCGAATCAGCATGCAGCCGCCGGCCGCTGCCGCGGTCTTGCAGTCGGACCGGTAGACCCAGGAGAACGGAAACAGCATCTGGAAAAAATAGATGAAGGCCGGCACATGGCTGCGCTCGGCAAGGCTTTCACAGCGCAGCTTCGCCATCAGCGAGGTGAGCACGAAGTGCCCGGACGCTGACTGCGCCACCAGCCACGGCAGACTGTCGGGCGCGTGCACAATGTCGGCGTCGGTGAGGAGCAGATAGTCCGGCCGGGTCGTCTCCGCCGCCGCAATGCCCTGCCGCAGCGCCCACAATTTTCCGGTCCAGCCGGGAGGCGGGCCGCCGCTTGTCACCACGACGAGATCACGCGAGGCGCCGGCTGCGGCCGCGCGCACAATAGCGGCGGTCCCGTCGGTGCTGTCATCGTCGACCACGATAATTCGGAAGATACCCGCATAAGACTGCTGCAACAGACTTTGCGCACTGGCCGCGATGCATTCGGCTTCGTTACGTGCCGGGACGACGACCGCGACAGAGGGCCAGCGCTGCGGCCGCGGCGGCGTTGACACGTCGCGCACGGTGCCGCGCCAGAATTGGCCACGAGCGGCCAGCAGGTAGGCCCAGATCGCCGCGCAGATGACTGCCAGAACGGTGCCCATCGAAATTTCCGCGTGCATAGTGCCCCGGGACCTAAACCTTTGCAGTGGCGGATTGGTTCTAGCAGTTTTGGAACATTTACTTCGGCGCCGAAAGTCTGGCGAATGAGCGGCGAAGGCGCCAGCTAATTAATTGATTTTTATGGGAGAACTGACGCCATTCCGACTAGCGCGTCACCTTGTCGCCGGCACGATAAAACGCCGCCGCGTCGGCGGCGAAGGCTTTGCGCGATTGCGGATCGAGATAGATCATGTGGCCGCCGCGATAGAGCTTGAGTTGCACGCGGTCGGCCGCGCCGATTACCGGCAGATGATCGATGACATAACGCGTCATTCCGTAGGGCGTGACCATGTCGGAGTGCCCGTGCGCGATCAGCACATGAAATGACGAGTCGAAGGCGAGGAGCTGGCGCAGGTCGCTCTCGACGCCGACCTGGGTGCGGCTGCCCTGCCAGTCCCATTGCCGCGAGACATCGGGAGCGAGCAGGATGTAGGTCATCTCAGTCTTGAAACCGAGCTCGTTGCGCGCGTAGTCCGCCATGCCACCGCCAAAGGCTCGCGACACGCCGTCGAGGATCGGGTCGCTGCCGTGCGCAGAGCGAAGTTCGGGGAAGGGATCATCGACCGCGAAGGTGGCGTCGTAGCGGCTCACGATCTTGCCGGCGGTGCTGCGCAGGCTTTTCACGTAGTCGTCGGTGATAAAGCCACGCGTCCGCGTCACGGCATCGAGGGGCATGCCGGTCGTTTTCGCTACGCGTTCGTAAAACGCCTTGCCCGCGTCTCCCTGTGGCGGCGCCCCGGCAAGCGTGGTGAGATAATCGGTCAACGCAAATTTTTCCGCCGCGGCCAGCGCCTCGGGGCTGAATGCATTCTTGCGTTCAAGCTCGGCGGCGGCAAGCGAGGGCAATTGCAGCGCCGAACGCAGGGCCGAGCTATCGTCGCCGAAAGTAAGCCAGCCCTCAAGCAGCGGCGACAGCATGACGATGCCGGCGACGGAGAGACCCTGCTCGCGCGGCAGCGCGCGCGCGACTTTGGCCGCACGGAAGCCGCCATAGCTTTCGCCGAACAGATATTTCGGCGAGGCGGCGCGGTTGTTATGGTCGACATAAAGCGTGATCGCCTTGGCCATCGCCTCGGCGTCACTGTTCACGCCGAAGAAGTGCTTGGCGTCGTCGGGCTTGACCGTGCGGCTCCAGCCGGTGCCGATCGGATCGATGAAAACGAGATCGGTGAAGGCGAGCCATGTGTCCGGGTTGTCGCGCAGTTCGGCGTGTGCCGCATCGCGCCCGCCGGGCCCCAGATCGAGGATACGCGGCCCGGCGACACCGAGATGCAGATAGGCGGATGCAGCGCCGGGCCCGCCGTTGAAGACGAAGGTCAGCGGCCGGTTCGCACCGGCGTCCTTCGCCACGTAGGCGGTGTAGAACAGCGCCGCGCTTTTCTCGCCCGACTGGTCGAAGAACGGCAGCGTGCCGGCAGTCGTGGTATAGGCGAGCTTGCCGTCGGCGAGGTCGATGGAATGTTCGGTGACCGAATCGGCCGGCAGCAGGCGCAGGATGCCGCCGCCAGCGGGTGCCCGGTTCTCGCTCTGCGCTGCGTCGCTGTGTTCGGTGCGCGGACCGCGGCCGCGGCTCGCGTCTTGCGCGCTAGCCGAAGTGACCGCGGCGGCAAGCACGAGCGCCGCCGCGAGCCTGAGTAGCGGACGAGCTGTCATGGCGCGTTTGAACTGCACGTTTGAACTCCGAAAGCCCCCGTGCCCCCAAACGATATCGGGATATTTTCTATCGGCGGCGGAAATTGGGCCGACGCTGAGCCGGGGCAGGCATCGGTGCGTCGCCCTTGTGGCGGAAGCTGATGCGCCCGCGCTTCAGGTCATAGGGCGACATTTCGACGATCACCCGGTCGCCAACGCCGGTGCGGATGCGGAATTTGCGCATCTTGCCGGCGGTATAGGCGAGTACTTCGTGCTCGTTATCGAGCTTCACGCGGAAATTGCCGTCGGGCAACACTTCTGTCACCGTTCCGTCAAACTCCAGCAGTTCTTCCTTCGCCATCCAGTCGTCTCCAGCTACGTCGTCTTGCGCGCGATGATATCCGAAAACCTGTACCGCCGTTTCGGAACCATGCGCTAGTTCTGCGTCCGATGGCCCGCATTGCGGCGTGGCTGGTTCGGGCGTTGCATGAATGTAACATTTTCAATGCCGCCTGGCTGGCCAGGAGGGGCGTCCGCCCGGGCTGCCAAAGGCTGCCCGTTAGGCTGACCGCCCTGCTGGGCTGCATGATGGCCACCGTGCGGGCGATGGCCGTTTTTGCCGTGGCGACCCTGGCCGCCACCGCCTTTGCCACGCTGCTGGTGATTTCCGCGATGGTTCGGCCGCCCGTTATGCCGGTTGGCGTGCTGCGTTGCGGGACGATGCGCCGGACGCGTGCTGGTGCGGCGGTCGGTTGCCGGGATCGACATGCGGATCAGCCGCTCGATGTCGCGCAGGAACGGTGCTTCCTCGTAGTCGCAGAACGAGATCGCAACGCCCGCGGCGCCGGCACGCGCCGTGCGGCCGATACGGTGGACGTAGGATTCCGGGATGTTCGGCAGATCATAGTTGACCACATGGCTGACCCCGTCGACGTCGATGCCGCGCGCGGCAATGTCGGTGGCAATCAAGATGCGCACGCGGCCGCTGCGGAAAGTGGCCAAGGCGCGTTCGCGCTGGCCCTGCGATTTGTTGCCGTGGATGGCGTCGGCGGCAAGCCCGGCCTTTTGCAGCGAGCGCACCACCTTGTCGGCGCCGTGCTTGGTGCGGGTGAACACCAGTACACGGTCGACCGGCTCGGCTTTCAGGATCTCGGCCAGCAGCGCCGGCTTCGATGCCTTTTCGGTGAGGATGACACGTTGCTCGACCTTCTCGGCGGTCGTCGCCTGCGGCGTCACGGCGACGCGCGCCGGATCGCGCAGCATCTGTGCGGAGAGTTTGGTAATTTCGCCCGGCATGGTGGCCGAGAAGAACAGCGTCTGCCGTTCCTGCCGCAGCAGGGCGACGATGCGGCGGATATCGGGAATGAAGCCCATGTCGAGCATGCGGTCAGCTTCGTCGAGCACCAGCACTTCGACCTGGTCGAGGCGCAGTGCGCGCTGGTTAACCAGATCGAGCAGGCGGCCAGGCGTCGCCACCAGCACTTCGACGCCGCGCGCGAGCGTGCGCTTCTGCGGGACGATCGATACGCCGCCGATCGCCAGCGCGACGTCGAGCGGGCGGATGTAACGGCCATAAGCGCGGAAGCTGTCGGCGATCTGCCCGGACAGTTCACGCGTCGGCGCCAGAACGAGCACGCGACAGGACTTCTGCGCCGGACGAATGCGCTTGGCATTGAGGTGGTTGAGGATCGGCAGCGCGAAGGCCGCGGTCTTGCCGGTGCCGGTTTGCGCAATGCCGATGACGTCGCGGCCTTGGCAAGCGATAGGGATGGTCTGGGCCTGGATCGGAGTGGGAGTTTCGTATTTCTCTTCGGCGAGGGCGCGAAGGATCGGCTCTGCGAGGCCGAAGTCGTTAAATGAAGTCAAAGAGTATCTTTCTTGTATGGCGACAAAGACCGGATCGCGGAATGCGAAACGGAGCTATCGCGGGCTTTAAGACATCCCGCGTGGCCAGGGTTGTCGGTTGTTTCTAGAAACGGAAGAGGCGGGGCGAAAATCGTTTGATTGAATTTCGTGCACGCAGCCCGCAAACCCGAGACCGGGTTCATTCATCCGTGCCGCTCATATGCACGTCCGCTGTGGTCTTTTCAAGGCGGCTGTCGCGGATTCGGGGCGAATATCGGCCCGATTGATGAATAAAGTGCTTGCCAGCGTCTCGTTTGGCGGCATGGACAAGCCGCCGTAGATTGAGGAAGGTTTGCCCGAATAGCCCGCAAAGGGCGTCCGGAGCCGCCAAAAATGACGTTTCCCCGGGCCTCGAGAGCCCTCAGCCGGTTCACCGTGCTTGATTTGACCCGCGTGCGCTCGGGGCCAACCTGCGTGCGCCAGCTCGCCGACTGGGGGGCCAATGTCATCAAGATCGAGGCGCCCCCGCATCTGACCGAAGGCGAGGGACCGGGCGGCCCGCGGGAAAGCTCCGACTTCCAGAATTTGCAGCGGAACAAACGCGGCATCACGCTCGACCTGAAAGCGCCGCAGGGCCATGCCGCTTTCAAACGCCTGGTGGAGAAAGCGGACGTCGTGGTGGAAAACTTCCGTCCCGACGTAAAGGATCGCCTCGGCATCGATTACCAAAGCCTGCGCGCGGTCAACAAGCGCATCGTCCTTGCCAGCATTTCCGGCTTCGGTCAGGACGGGCCCTATGCCAAGCGTCCAGGGTTCGACCAGATCGCGCAGGGCATGGGTGGGTTGATGTCGGTTACCGGCGCACCGGGTCAGGGCCCGATGCGCGTCGGCATCCCGATCGCCGATTTGTCGGCCGGCCTATTTGCCGCGCTGGGTATTTTGACCGCGCTGCTCGAACGCGAAGCGTCCGGCGAGGGCCAGTGGGTGACCACCTCGCTGCTGCAGGCGCAAATTTTCATGATGGATTTCCAGGCAGCGCGCTACTTGACCGAAGGGCAGGTGCCCAAGCAGGCCGGCAACAATCATCCGACCTCGATCCCGACCGGCGTGTTCAAGACCAGCGACGGGTATCTCAATATCGCCGTAACCGGCACCGTCATCTGGGAGCGCTTCTGCAACTCTGTCGGTCACCGCGAATGGATCGCCGACGAGCGTTTCAAGGCGAGCAAGGCGCGCCTGCAAAACCGCGACGCGCTTAATGCCGAGATCGAAAAAGTCACGCTGGCCAAGACAACTGCCGAATGGGTTGATATCTTCAATAAGGCCGGCGTGCCCTGCGGGCCGATCTATTCGGTCGACCAGGTGTTCGACGATCCGCAGGTAAAGCACCTCGGCATCGCACAGCAATCGGCGCGCTCCGATGGCAGCCGCCTCGGTCTCGTCGGCCAGCCGTTCGCGCTGTCGCGCACCGGCACGAGTGTCGCCGCACGCCCGCCGAACCTCGGCTGAGCACACCGACGAAGTGCTCAAGGAATTCGGCTTCGCCGACGGCGAAATCGCCGAGTTGCACACGGCAAAGGTGGTTTGAAGGAGAGCATGGAAATGAACGTCGCGACCAAGGCCGACAAGATGCTGTCGCGCAAGGAAGGCAAGGTCGGCTACCTGACCTTCAACAATCCGGAGCGTCACAACGCGGTGTCGCTGGACATGTGGGAAGCCGCCGAGGGCTTTCTCGACGATTTCAAGAATGACAAGAACATTCGCGTCGTGGTCGTCAGCGGCGCCGGCGGCAAGGCCTTCGTGTCCGGTGCCGACATTTCCAAGTTCGAGAAAGAGCGCTCCTCGCAGGAAGGCATCGACCGCTACAATGCCGCGGTCGATCGCGCCAACAACGCCTTCTATAAGTTTCCCAAGCCGATCATCGCCATGATCCGCGGCTATTGCATCGGCGGCGGCGTTGGCCTCGCGCTGTGCTGCGACATGCGCATCTGCTCGGAAGGCTCGAAGTTCGGCGTGCCGGCGGCAAAGCTTGGCCTCGGTTATCGCTTTGACGGCCTGAAGAAGCTCGTCGACCTCGTGGGGCCGTCTTTTGCCAAGGAGATCTTTTTCACGGCTCGTCAGTTTACCGCGGCTGAAGCGCAGATGATGGGACTGGTCAACCGTGTTCTGCCGGACAGCGAACTCGAAGCGTACGTCAAGGATTACGCCGACTCCATCGCTGGCAACGCGCCGCTGACCGTCGACTCGGTCAAATTCATCGTCGCCCAGGCGTTGATGGATGAAAGCGAGCGCGATCTGAAAAAGGCCGACGCCCTGGTGCAGGCCTGCTTCGCCAGCAATGACTATACTGAGGGGCGCAAGGCCTTCATGGAAAAGCGCAAGCCGAATTTCACCGGCAGCTAGGCCGATGGATGCCACCCTGCAAAAGTGCTAATTCAACGCTGCAATTTACGTTCCGGGTAACAGCGAGGCTCCCATGTACACCGATCTTGGTCTTTTCATTGACGGGCAATGGCTCAACGGCTCAGGCCGCAAGGGTGAGGACGTGCTCAATCCGGCGACCGGCAAGACGCTGGCGCACCTGCCGCATGCCAGCGCCGCCGACCTCGATGCAGCGCTTGCCGCCGCCGAAAAGGGCTTCGCCCTGTGGCGCGCAACCTCCGCCTATGACCGCTCCAAGATCATGCGCAAGGCCGCCGACCTGCTGCGCGAGCGCAATGACCACGTTGCTAAGGTACAGACCCAGGAACAAGGCAAGGCCTATGTCGAGTCGCGTGCCGAGGTGATGACCTCAGCCGACATCATCGACTGGTATGCCGAGGAAGGCCGCCGCACTTACGGCCGCATCGTACCGGGCCGCGCCAAGGGCGTGCGCCAGCTCGTGTTGCAAGAGCCGGTCGGCATCGTCGCCGCCTTTACGCCGTGGAATTTCCCGACGCTCACCCCGGTGCGCAAAATTGCCGGCGCGCTCGCCGCCGGCTGTTCGCTCATTATTAAGGCCTCGGAAGAGACCCCGGGCGGCGCCGTTGAACTCGTCAAATGCTTTGCCGATGCCGGGCTGCCGGCGGGCGTGCTCAATCTGGTGTTCGGCGTGCCGGCCAACGTGTCCGAGCACCTGATCCCGAAGAAGGCCGTGAAGAAGGTGTCCTTCACTGGCTCGGTGCCGGTGGGCAAGCATCTGGCGCAACTCGCCGCCAAGGGCATGAAGCGGACGACCATGGAACTCGGCGGCCATTCGCCGGTCGTCGTCTTTGCCGATGCCGATGCGGAAAAAGCGGCCGATACGATTGCCGCGTTTAAGTACCGCAACGCCGGACAGGTCTGCATATCGCCGACGCGCTTCTACGTGCAGGAAGACTCCTATAAAAAATTCCTCGCCCGCTTCACCGAATACGCCAAGGGCTTGAAGATGGGCGACGGGTTGGAGAAGGGCGTTACCTTGGGCCCGCTCGCAAACGCCCGGCGGCTCGACGCTATGGACAGCTTCGTCAAGGACGCAAAGGATCGCGGCGGGAAAATCCAGACCGGCGGCGAGCGCCAGGGCAACCAGGGCTATTTCTTTCAGCCGACGGTGATTACCGACGTGCCGGACGACTCAAAGATCATGACCGAGGAGCCGTTCGGGCCGGTGGCGCCGATCGTAACGTTCAAGACCTTCGACGAAGTGGTTGAGCGCGCGAACTCGCTTGAGTTCGGCCTTGCCGCCTACGCCTTCACGTCGTCGGAAAAGACGGCGGCGGCGATCGGCGATGCCATGCAGTCCGGCATGGTGGGCGTCAACAGTATCGCCGTGTCGACGCCAGAGACGCCGTTCGGCGGCATCAAGGAATCGGGTTACGGCTCAGAGGGCGGCATCGAGGGCCTGAACGCCTACATGAACACGAAGTTCATCTCGCAGGGCTGAACGCGAATGGCCGGGCCCCTTGACCCGGCCATCACGGCCACTTTCCGTTTGTCTGACGCAGCTGCAGCGATTTCATTACGCGCGCCTACGGCATCTGGCGGCCACAAAGCCGAACGCCCCTGCGCCGGAGACAAACAGAAGTTACCCCTCAGGCGGGAGCGCCTGGGCCACACGCAACAAAACTGGAAAAACTGAAGAACCCCAGTGCCGCTTTCGGCGGCTAGCACCACGCGAAAATAGTTCCCTATTGCCGCGAAACGGTCAAGCAAATATTAACCATACAGAGGCCTGAAATCTTTAAGTGTTTTCACGTCTTGGAAGATTGCGCAGACCTTGCCGCCGATGCTGCGGCGCACGCTTGCCACAGCTTGGCCGGTGTTGCCGGCATTTCCATGTGATCGGCCGCCCCGTTCGGCACCGCGTTGGCGATCGCGTTCATCACCGCCGCGATCGCCGCCGTGGTGCCCGCTTCGCCGGTACCCTTCACGCCAAGCGGATTGGTCGTTGCCGGCACGCAGTGCGTTGCCTCGCGTAACTCGACCGGCATGTCGTGCGCGCGCGGCATGGCGTAATCCATGAAGGAGCCGGTGATGAGTTGGCCGCTGTCGTCGTAGACGGCCTGCTCGGTCAGCGCCTGACCGAGGCCATTGGCGAGACTGCCCTGCACCTGCCCCTCGACCACCAGCGGATTGAGCATGTTGCCGCAGTCGTCCACGGCGGTGTAGCGCACGAGGTCAAGATGCCCGGTGTCGGGGTCGATTTCGACTTCGGCGATATGTACGCCGTTGGGGAAGGTCAGCGGCGTGTCGGCCTTGTCCTTGGTGTCGAGCGTTTCGTTGACGTCCTTGGCGCGCGCCGCCACGTCGAACAGCGAAAGCTTGCGGTCGGTGCCGACGACTTCGAAACCGCCGTTGCGGTACTGGATATCGCCTTCGGCGGCCTCGAGCAGCGCGGCCGCAACTTTCTTGCCTTTCGCCAGCATCACCTCGGCGGTGTGGACGATGGCGTGGCTTGCCGCCATGGCCGAGCGCGAGCCGACCGACGCGAAGCCGGGTATCTCGAACGTCGAGTCGCCGTGCTTGTGTATGATGTGCCTGCGGTCGATGCCGAGGCGTTCGGCGAGCACGCGGCCGAATACGGTCGCGTGCGCCTGCCCGGTCGATTGCACGTTGAGCGCCAGCACCAGCGTATCGCCGCCGGGGAATTGCAGCATGGCGCCTTCGGTCGGCAGCGCGCCGGCGTGCTCCAGCATGCAGGATATGCCGATGCCGCGAAGTTTCTTGCGTTTCGCCGACTCGCGCTTGCGCTTATTGAAGCCGGCATATTCGGACAACTCCATCGCCTTTGCGAAAGCGCCGGGAAAATCGCCGCTGTCGTAGGTGGTGGTGACGGCGGTTTTGTAGGGGATCGCCGAAGGCGGAATGAGATTTTTCCGGCGCAGCCGCGCGGTGTCGATGCCGGTGATGCGGGCGGCCTCCTCGACCGCGCGGTCGAGGGCATAATTGGCTTCCGGACGCCCGGCGCCGCGATACGGGCCCATCGGCGCGGTGTTGGTGAAAACACAGCGCGTCGAGAAGTCAATTTTGGGGATGCGGTACATGCCAGGCAGGCAGCGCGCCGGATTGTTGGTGTTGATGCCGATGCCGGCGGGACTGACATAAGCGCCCTGGCCGCACAGGTGTTTCATGCGAAGGGCGAGAAATTTTCCGCTTTGGTCGAGCGCGAGTTCGGTCTCGGTCACCGTGTCGCGCCCGGGCGTGTCGGTCTGGAACGCTTCCGAGCGCGTGGACATCCACGCCACCGGCCGCCCGACCTTCTTGGCGGCGACGAGCGCCGCTGGATATTCCGGATAAACCGGCGTCTTCATGCCGAAGGCGCCGCCGACGTCTTCGGTGACGACCTTGAGCTTGTCATTGGCCAGCCCGAGAATCGGCGCCGTCTGGTTGCGCACCGTGCCGGCGCTCTGCGAGCACACGCGCAAATAATAGGAATCGGTTTTGGGATCGTATGAGGCATTGGCGCCCCGCGTTTCCATCGACGCGACGATCAGGCGCTGGTTGACCACGGTAACGCGCGCGACATGCGCCGCGCCCTTGATGATGGCGTCCACCTCGCGCTCATTCTCGGCGCTGTCCACCATGCCCGGCCAATCGACGGCGATATTGCCTGGCGCATCCGGGTGAATCTGCGGCGCACCCGGCTTGATCGCTTCGCGCGGGTCGACCACAGCCGGCGTCTGCTCATATTCGACCGCCACGAGGTCGGCGGCGTCCTGCGCCAGCGTCACCGTTTCAGCGACGACCATGGCTACCGCTTCGCCGACATAGAGCACGCGTTCGCCGGCAAGAACGGGGCGGAACGGCTGCACCAGCGCCTTACCTCCGCGGCCGGGCAGAGGCGGGTGCTTGCCGGCGGTGGCAAGACCCGCCGCCTTCATGTCGGCTGCGGTGAGCACGGCGAGCACACCCTTGGATTTGGCGGCATCGGCGATATTGATCGAGACGATCCTGGCGCTGCCATGCGGCGAGCGCACGAAAACGGCAAATGCCTGATCAGGAAAGCGCGCGTCGTCGACGAAACGGCCGGCGCCGCGCACCAGCGCATCGTCCTCGAGCCGTACTTCGCGGGTGCCGTGATGAGCCGTGCTCTTTGTGTCCATGATTGTTCCGGCGGAGGGAAGGCCTTGCCGTTTATAACCCAATGAGAGCGCGGAACCAGGGGCTTGCGCCCGGACAGTGCGTACGGCACGCAAAGGCGGCCGCAGCCGTCCGCGGAAACGAGTATTTCAGGTGACGAAATGAGCAGCGTGCGAACCATCGACATCCACACTCATGTGCTGACGCAAGAAACCGCCGCGCTGTTGCGCGAAGCCGCGCTCAAGGTGCCGGTGACCATCACTCCGGTGGACAAGAGTTTTGCGACCCTCGACGTCGGCGGTACGGTCTATCGGCCGTTCCCGACCGGCGGCTTCGATATCGCGCATCGCTTGCGCGACATGGATACGGCCGGCGTCGATGTGCAGGTGCTGTCGGTGACGCCGCAGACCTATCTCTACAAGCAGGAGGGGGCCCTCGGCGCGGTCACCTCGGCGATCCAAAACGACCAGATCGCCAAATTGATCGCCGCGCATCCCTCGCGCTTTTTGGGAATAGCCACGCTGCCGATGCAGGATGCAAAGCTCGCCGCCGACGAACTCAAGCGGGCCGTCACCAAGCTCGGCTTGCGCGGCACCATGATCGCCTCCAACATCATGGGCAAGAACCTCGACGACCCGAGTTTCGAGCCGCTATGGGCGACGGCTGAAGAACTCGACGCCCTCGTGTTCATTCACCCCAATAATGTCGCCGGCGCCGACCGGCTGGAATCCTATTACCTCGGCAATTTGATCGGCAATCTGCTCGACACCACGATCGCTGCCGCCTGCCTCTACTTCGGCGGCGTGCTCGACCGGCATCCGAACATGAAGGTGGCGCTTGCGCATGGCGGCGGTTTCACGCCCTACCAAGCGGCGCGCTGGGAGCATGGCTGGGCGGTGCGGCCGGAGCCCAAGATCAACGTCAAGCAACAACCAAAGAATATCGCGCAGCGTTTCTATTACGATACGATCCTGCATTCGGCGCCGGTGCTCGAATTCATGATCGGCCACGTCGGTGCGAGCCGCGTCGTGCTGGGCAGCGATTACCCCTACGACATGGCCATGCTCGATTGCGTCAAGCACGTCCGCGGCTTGAATATCCCCGATGCCGACAAGGCAAGCGTTCTCGGCGGTTACGCCGAGCACCTGCTGGCGGTGAAGGCATGAACGTGCAGAACGCCACAGCGGCGCGAGTGCCGGTGGCGGCCGTGAGCGGCCTTATCGCCGACGCCATGGCGCAGGCCGGCCTTCCGCCCGCCGACGTTGCCAAAGTCACGCAATTGATGTTGGAGGCCGATCTCACCGGCGCCGATGCGCACGGGGTGTTCCGCCTGCCGCAATACATCAATCGGCTCAAGATCGGCTCCACCAATCCGCGTCCCAACGTCAAGGTCAACCGCACCGCGCCGGCGACCGCGCTGGTCGACGGCGATAACGGCATGGGCCACGTCGTCGTTTCCCGCGCCGCCGAAACCGCGGTTGAACTCGCGCGCGAAAGCGGAGTTGCCTGGGTCGGCGTGCGCATGTCTAACCACGCCGGCGCCGCAGGCGTTTATGCCAGCCTGCCGCTGCAGGCCGACATGATCGGCATTTATGCCGCGGTCGCGAACGCCAACCACATGCCGCTCGCCGGCGGCGCCGAACCGCTGCTCGGCACCAACCCGCTGGCCATCGCCATCCCCGCAGACAAGGAAGCGCCGCTGGTCCTCGACATTGCCACCTCGATTGTCTCCTACGGCACCATCAAGAACCATCGCCTGCAAAATCGGGCGCTGCGGGGCGATTGGATGGTCGATGCGGAAACCGGGGAGGCGGTCACCGATCCACAGAAGAGCGTCGAGGCGCTCCTGCTGCCGATGGCCGGCTATAAGGGCGCAGGGCTCGCGCTGATGCTCGGATTGCTGGCTGGCACACTCAACGGTGCGCTGTTTGGCCGCGACTGTGTCGATTTCAATGCCGAGCCGGGCAAGGTCACCAATACCGGGCAATTCGTCGTCGCGCTCGATCCCGCACGCTTCCAGAAGCTCGATGCTTTCAAGGCGGAGGTTGACCGTCACATCCGTGAATTGCGTGCCTCCAAGACGCTGCCCGGCGAAACCGTCCGCCTGCCCGGCGAAGAGCGAGCCAAACGCCGCACCGACCGCCTGCGCAATGGCCTCATTCTGCCTCCGGAATTGCTGGCGCAACTCGACAAGCTCGCCGCCGAGCTGTCGATCGCGCCATTGGCGGCCCGCCGGGCCGCAAGATCGCATTTGTAATTAACGGACGGTTTTCAAATTTGCTCCGCTCTGGCCCTTTGTTTTAAGGCGCCACGCATTTTTTCTACGTATTTTTCCGCTGCATGAGCCTGCGCGCGCTGATTCAGGAAATCGACGACGCTATTATTGGCGGCACGGCCGAACGCCGTGCCGAAATACTCGAGCAACTTACCGACGTCTTTGTTACCGGATCGGCCGCCTATTCGGATCGTCAGATCGACGTCTTTGACGACGTCTTCGTCCGCATCGCAAAAATTATCGAGGTGGCCGCGCGCGCCGACCTTGCCAACAGATTGGCGATTGTTCCCCGGGCGCCATCCGCGATTAGCCGGATTTTGGCGACCGATGATGACATCGACGTAGCCGGTCCGGTGCTCGCGCTGTCGTCGCGAATTGACGACGAAACGCTTGTTGTGGCTGCGCGGAGCAAAAGTCAGCAACACATGCTTGCGATATCGCGACGCAGCCCGCTCGGCGAACCGGTCACCGATGTTCTGGTCGAAAGGGGCGACAGGCCCGTGGTGCTGGCGACCGCTTCTAATCCGTCGGCGCGGTTTTCCGATACGGGCTACAAGACCCTGGTCAGCCGTTCCGCCGGCGACGACGAACTCACAACCTGCGTTGCCCTGCGGCCCGATATTCCGCATCAGCACTTGTTACGGGTTCTGGTGCGGGCTTCGCATGCCGTGCAGCTCAAGCTTGAGGCTGCGCATCCGGCGATGGCGCAAACAATCCAAAAAGTGGTCGCCGATGCGGCGACCAGGATCCTCGACGAGAGCGGCGCGCTGCCGCGGAACTATGCCGCCGCGCGCGCACACGTCAGTTCGCTGCATTCGGCCGGCAGGCTTGACGAGAGCGCGGTAGCGGCATTTGCCGCTGACAACAAGTTTGAGGAGACCACCGCCGCGCTTGCCGCGCTTTGCGGCCTTCCCGTGGAGGTGGCCGATCGGGCCATGGGCCAACCGCGGCCTGAGGCCGTGCTGGTAATGGCCAAAGCAGTCGAACTGTCTTGGCCGACCGCCAAGGCCATCCTGCGGCTGCAGGCGGGCGGACGGGGCATTTCGCCCGGCGAACTCGACCAATGCTGCGCCACGTTTTCGCGTCTGAATACGACGACGGTCCGGCAGATCGTCGCCTTCCAGCAAAAGCGTGCACGGACGACGCGATTTGGCCGGTCGGCCGCTTGAGCCGCACTAAGTCTGCGCCCTGGGGCCGTCGAGCACGCGGCGGATTCGTCGCGCCAGCACGGCTTCGGTCAGCGGTTTCGGAATTAACTCGGTGCCGCGGTCGAGCCGCCCGTGATGGACGATCGCGTTCCTCGAATACCCGGTCATGAAGATGACCTTCAGGCCCGGGCGGCGGCGCACGACTTCGGTCGCCAGTTCGCGGCCATTCTTGCCGGGCAGCACCACGTCGGTCAGCAGCAGGTCAAAATTCTTCTCTGCATCGAGAAGCTTGAGCGCCGATTCGGAATCGCGCGCCTCCAGCACCTGGTAGTTCAGGTCGCGGAGAATTTCCGCGGCGTATTCCCGGACGCCATCATCGTCCTCGACGATCAGGATGGTTTCGCCGCGGCCGCGCTCGGAGGCGGCCGGTATTTCCGCCGGCACATCCACGTGTTCGCCGTCGTAGCGCGGCAGATAGAGTTTGACCGACGTGCCTTCACCAGGCTCGCTGTAGATTTTGACGTGGCCGCCCGACTGCTTGATGAAGCCGTAAACCTGGCTCAGGCCGAGCCCGGTGCCTTTCCCGGTTTCCTTGGTGGTGAAGAACGGCTCGAAGGCCTTTTCGATTGTCTCCGCGGACATGCCGATGCCGTTATCGGTGACGGCGACGAGCACGTATTGGCCGGGGTTGAGGCCGGCGTGCTGGCGGCAATATTCATCGTCGAGATAGGCGTTGCTCGATTCGATCGTGAGCTTGCCGCCGTTGGGCATGGCGTCTCGCGCGTTCAGCGCCAGATTGAGCAGCGCCGATTCCAGCTCGGAAACATCCGCCTCGACACTCCACAGGCCGGCGCCTCTGATTGTTTCCAGTTCGACAGTTTCTCCAAGCGAGCGCGTGAGGATGTCGGAGACATTGACCATCAACCGGTTGACGTCCACCGCGCGCGGATTGAGCGGTTGCTGGCGCGAAAACGCAAGCAGGCGCTGGGTCAATTGCGCGGCGCGCTCCGCTCCGGTTAGCGCGTTGTTGAGGGCGCGCTCGGCGCGGGCTTCGACGACCCCGCGTTTGGCGATGCTCAGATTTCCGATGATGATCGTAAGAAGATTGTTGAAGTCGTGGGCAACGCCGCCGGTCAACTGGCCGACCGCTTCCATCTTCTGCGACTGCCGCAAGGCCTGCTCGGCTAGTTCGCGGCGCTCGGCCTCGGCGTAGAAGGCCTGGGTCCGCCGCGCTGTCAGCAGCACCAGCGCGAACAGCAGGATCGTCGCCGGGACGCCGAAAATGAGATGCGCCGACAATCCCCAGAGCCAGTCGGCGTAGATCTTTCGCAACTCGATGCCTGCCGAGGCATAAAGGCCCGTAACGCCGAGCTTGCGTACACCGACGCGTCGGTCGACTCCGTCGACGGTCTGCCGCGACGTGGCAATGCCCCCCGCGGGGCTTTCCGCGAGGATGTGCATGAAGCCGCCTTGGGGGGAGACCCGATCGACGCCGTTGGGAGATGGCGGATAGCGGGCGAGAATATCGCCGTTGCCCTTGAGCAGGACATAGTTGCCGCCGGTGTCCCGAACGAGGCGTGAAAAGAAATCGGTAAAGACTTGGGGGACGACCGACACGACGACGATGCCGGAGAATTGTCCGTTCTGCAAAGGCCGGCGGCGGCTGACGCCAAAGTAGGAACCCTCGGAGACCCGTGGGACCAGTACCGAACCGATGAATGTGCCGGCATCACTGGCAACCTGCGCCTTGAAATAATCCCGGTCGGAAAGGCCCTGATCTTTGGGAGCCGGCACGGCCTGTGAACTGACCAGGATATGCCCGTCTTTGTCGAGGACGCGGATGGCGCTGACCGCTTGCGTCGCCACTTCCAGCTCGTGCAACTTGCCGTGCAGCGCTTGCTCGGATGCGCTGATCTGGTCGTCCGACATGGCGCTGACCAGCGTATCGACACTGGTGAAGGTGAGGGCTACGGATTCAAAAACCGTATTGGCCTGTTCGGCGAGGACGTCCATCGTCGCCGACAACTGTTCGTCGGCGTGGGCAAAGGCGTTGTTGTAGGTGACCCAGGTGCCCCAGCACAAAATCGCCAGCGGGATGACAATCGTTGCGACCAGCGCAGTCTTGAGCAGACGGATGGCGGCATCACGACGCGCGCGCATAAAGTCCTCACGTGGCGGCGGGAATGTAAGCGGAATAAAAGCCGATGAAAAGGCAAGTTTTTCAGGATACGGCAGCCGGTCGGCGGAACCTTTCTCGTCCTACGCCGCGGCCTTCACCTCGTCCGGGTCGAGCGGCAGCTTTACCGGTGCCTTGCGCTTGGCCGACAGATCCAGTGCCTTGGTCAGCATCAGATTGCGGTGCGCCTCTTCAACAGTCGCCGCCGCGGTCGGCAGGCCGAGCGCCACGCGGTTGAGCCAGCTCACGGTCTCCTCCGCCATCGGTCCGCGCAGTTCGCCGAGCGCCATGTCGCCGGGCGGGTAGCTGCCCATGAAGTCGACCAGCCGCGAGGCATCGGGATTGTAGCCTTCGGACTGCGCCTTCGACACCGCGAGCACGATGTCGCGGTGGGTGTCGTCGATCGTGAGCACCCCTGTGGTGCCGACGATGCCGACCTCGAGCGAATAGACCGCGCCCGGCCAGGTCACGGGCAATGCCCAGGAAATATTGAGGTGATAGACGGTGCCGTCGGCAAACATGATCATGCCGGCGGTGGCGTCGATGCCGTGATAGAGCGGCCCCAGCACCTTATCGATCGATCGCGCGTAGCATTCGACCGGCGTCTTGCCGTCGAGGCACCACATGCAGATGTCGAGCGCGTGCGTGCCGGAGATCACCATCGGCGAGATGGTCGATGGATCGTCGGTGCGCTTGTAATTATCGATCGCCACCAGCCGATTCATGAACGCGCGCGAAGTGACCAATGTGACGTCGCCGAGCGCGCCGGTGCGGCATTTTTCCTTGGCCGCCAGCCAGCGACGGCGAAATCTTTGCGTGTAACCGACGACCGCATCGAGTTTGGCGTCCTTGATGGCCTTGAGCACCCGCGCCGACTCGGCGAGGTTCGTTGCCAGCGGCTTCTCGATCAGCATCGGGATGCCGCGCTCGACTGCGGCCATGATCGGATCGACGTGCAGATGCTCGTCGGTGCAGATGATTGCGGCGGTGACCTCCGGCCGTTTGAGCAATTCGAGATGGCTTTGCGTGACGAAATCGGCGTCGATCTTCGGCGCCACTTCGCCGGCGCGGTTTGGATTTTTCTCGGCAAGCCCGACCCATTCCACCGCCGGGTGCCGCGCCGCCACCTCGCCGCGGAACAGGCCGACGCGGCCGCCGCCGATGATGGCGAGGCCGACGCCCTTGGCGGATTTTTTCACGAATTTACCCCGGCGCGGTTGCGCTGCTTCAGCTCGGCGATGCCGGAAATCGTTTCATTCGTGAGCGGCAGGTCGATCGGCTCGTTGCGATCCGCGGACAAATCCGCGGCGCTGTAGGTTTCCATCACCCGCCGCGCGCTTTCCGGCGTCACCATCACCGGCGTGTCGCGGATGCAGGCCTCGAGAAAGTGGATCGTCTCCGGCCCCATGCCGCCGGCAAAGACTTCATCAACCTGCTCGCCCGGCATGGTCGACATTGGAAATTGCTGGCCGCTGGCGACGGTGTTGAGCCAGTTGTCGCGCTGTGTGTCGTCGAGGATCAGCGCGCCTTCGGTGCCGGTGATCTCGATCCAGGTGGCGCAATAATTCGGATAGCTCGGCGGCAGGTTCCAGCCGCCGCCGATCATCACCACGACGCCGTTGTCCATGGTGACGGTCGAGAACATGATGTCGTGCGAGCCGTTCACCGCCTGCATGTAGCCGTAGGCGCCCTGGCTGTAGACGCGCACCGGCTTTGCCGGCTCCAGGAGCCAGAACACGAAATCGAGATCGTGCGTCGACTCCATGACGACAGGAGAGAGACGCACGCGGCTCGCGATCTTCTTGCCCAGGCTGCGCGACAAATGCCGGCTCACCAGCACCGATACGACTTTACCGAGCGTGCCATCGGTAATTTTCTTCTTGGCAAAGGCGATTTTGGTGTTGAAGCGCTGCGAGTAGCCGATGGTGAATTTAAGCCCGCTGCGCTTGGCCAGTTGAATGAGTTCGTCGGCCTCCCACAATTCCAGCGCGATCGGCTTTTCCAGCATCACGTTCTTGCCGGCCTTCAGGCAATCGCGGCAGATCGGATAGTGATTGGATTCCGGCGTGGTCGAGATATAGACCACGGAAATGTTCGGGTTGTTGATGATGTCGTTGTAGTCGAGCGTCGCGGTCGCCGGCTTGTAGAGCTTCTTGACCTCGGCGAGCCGGTCGGGCCGGATTTCGCACAGGTGCAATTTATCCACCAGCGCCGTTCGCGACAGCGTCTCCGCGCGGGTGCCGCCGACCCAGCCGACCCCGATCACCGCCGCTTCAACTGTCTTCACCTGAGCGTTTCCTCGCATTGATTTTTCGGCGGAACACTAGCGTAGGCGCATAACAGCCGGAAGGGCCACAGCTTTCAGCCGGCGAAAGCGGCTTGCCCAACTCCAAAGACCTGGGCTGCGAACTGCGGATAGACCTCGGCGAGCTGCGGCGCCACTGCCTCGCGCATCAGCTTGAGCGTTGCCGCGGAAGGCGGGGCCGTCTGCGGGACGTCCGTCGGCATGTCGAATTCAAAGCCGGTGTTCTCGATTACCTCTTCGACAGTGTGGCCGGGATGCACGCTGGCGAGGGTAAAGCGCCCAGTGGCGAATGAGAACAGGCAGCGGTTGGTCACCAGCGCGACCGGCCCGCCGGGGCGATACACATTCGGCGCGCTCACGCCCGGCCCGCTGATGAAGGAAACCTTGGGCACCAGCGTGCGCCGCGAGTGTTCGGTGCGGAACAGGATCACCTTCGGCACGACATAATAAAGGTAGGCGGAGCCGAACGAGCCCGGAAAGCGAACCTTCGGGTGGGCGTAATCGCCGATCGACACCAGATTGACGTTGCCTTGGCCGTCGATCTCGCCGCCGGAGAGGAAGAACACGTCGATGCGGCCTTGCCCGGCGCAGTCGAATAGTTCGCGGGCACCGTCGGTGAAGAAATTATGCTTGCGGCTTTGCAGCAGCGACACGTAAGGCCGCCCGTTGCCGTTGCGCTCGCGCGCCAAGAGCGCAGCGGTCGCCGGAATGGGTGAGGCATTGCCGACGGCGACGTGGCGCACGTCGCCGATCAGCCGCGCGATCACGTCGGCGAGCAGTTCCTCGTCGCGAAATTCACGCCGCGCGTCTGGCATAGACATATCGTTCCAGATAATCGGCGAAGCCTTCCGCGGTCGCCGCCATGCGCGCGTAAAGCGCCAGATGTTCGGCGTCGGCGGCATAATGATCCGGCAGTAGCAATGGCCAGGCGCCGCGCTCGGCGACCGCAACGGCTTCGACGTAGAAACCGGGCAGCGTGCCGGCGGCGAGCACTGGATCGTCGAGCAGATTGCCGTCGACGATTTTTTCCACGGTGGCGACGGTTTTTTCCGCCGCGTGCGCCATGGTGGCAAGCTCGCGCTGCCGTCCGATCCACACATTGCCGTGGCGGTCGGCCATCGGCGCATGCACGAGCGCCACGTCCGGCCTGATTGCGGGCAGCAGCACGATCGGATCGGAATTTCCGAACGGCGACTCGATCACTTTCCAGTCGGCGCGATTGCTCAGCACGTCGGAGCCGATCAGTCCGCGCAGCGGCATGAACGGCACGCCCTTCTCCGCTGCCTGCAAGGCCGCGTGCAGAGCCGGACACGTCGCGTCTTTCATCGCGATCGCGCCGGCGGTAATAGCGGCGGTAAAGCGCGGCGCCGGGCCGAACTCGCCGAGGCTCACGGCGCTGGTCTCCAGCGTTTCGACGCAGCCGGCGCCGATCAAAAGGTCGGCCTGCAGGCTCGAGGTCGGCAGCGCCACCAGATGCAGCTTTTTCACATGGCGGCAAATGAGCGCGCGCGTCGCCGCCATCGGCACGCCGGACACTTCGCGCGGAACCACCAGCAGGCAGCCGTCGGCGATGACCGCGAGCGCCTCGTCAAGCGTTTTTGCCAGCAGTGCCATGTCCGTCCCGTGTTGCTACGCTGCATAAATGACGGCGCATGTATTTTTCCCATTGTTATGCTTGCAAGGTCCACTGGATTCTGCTGCTTGGCCGCCATGACCTTCGAGGAAAAGCTGCGTCAGAAGCGTTTTGTCATCACCGCGGAAGTGACCCCGCCGGTTTCCGCCGACCGCAACGAGCTTCTCGCCAAAGCCCTGCCGCTCAAGGGGCTGGCCGACGCCGTCAATATCACCGACGGCGCCGGCGCCCGGCCGCATCTGGCATCGCTCGCGGCAGCGTCGATCCTGGTCGGCGAGGGGATCGAGCCGATCCTGCAAATGACCTGCCGCGACCGCAACCGTATTGCCTTGCAGAGCGACCTCATGGGTGCGGCGGCGTGCGGCATTCACAATCTGCTGATGCTGCGCGGCGACGATCCGAGCGCCGGTGACCAGCCGGATGCCAAGGCCGTATTCGACGTCGATCCGCGCGCGCTCCTGGAAACCGCACGAAAATTGCGCGACGCCGGCGAATTGCCCTCGGGGCGCAAGGTGACCGGGCGCGCCGCGTTTTTTCTTGGCGCCGCCGACAACCCGATCGATCCGCCACCGGACTGGCAGCCGACCTCGCTCAAGGCCAAGCTCGGCGCCGGCGCGCAATTCGTGCAAACCCAGTTCTGCATGGATGTCGGCGTGGTGCGCCGCTACATCGCACGGCTCGCCGAGCACGGCATTGCCGACAAGGTTTCGCTGCTGATCGGTATTGTGCCGCTGCGCTCGGTGAAGTCGGCGCTGTGGATCCGCGACAAGCTGTTCGGTGCCATCATTCCGCAGCCGATCGTCGATCGCCTCGAACGCGCGGCCGATCCGGACGCCGAGGGTCGCCGTATCTGTGTCGACATGGTGCGCGAGCTTGTCGAAATTCCCGGCGTCGCCGGCTGCCATATCATGGCGCCCAACAATGATGCCGCGGTTCCCGACGTCATCGTCGCCGCCCGCGACAGCATCTCACGCCTGGCGCCGGCCTGAGCTGCCGGTTAGGCAAGCCGCTGGACCGCCGCGAACAAGTCGTGGACCTGACATTCCGATATCCCGCGCGTGATGAACACGACGCGGCTGCGGCGGTCAGTGCCGGGCCAGTCGGCGAGTTCGACCGGTGGATGCGCGAGGTGCTGAACGACTTGCACCACCACTGGACCCAGGCAGCCCTCGACATTGAGCAGGCCCTTGACGCGGAGCAGGTCCGGTCCGCGCAGGCTCGTCAGGGTCTCCATGGCGCGGGCAAAGCTTTCCCACGCGACGGGCGCATTCTCCGTCAGCACGAAGCTGACGATGCCGTCGCTGTGGGCGGCTTCGGCGATGAAGCCATGGTGCTCGCCGTGCCGTAGCTCGGTCAGCCGCTGCGGATTGAGCTGTCCGTTGACGGCAATCTCGACCGCGGCGCGCGGATTGAGCGCGGCAAGCTGCCCGATCAGGCCATTGGCCTGCTCTCGACCGGCAATGTCCGTCTTCGTCACCACCAGCACGTCTGCAAGAATGACCTGCTTGCGCGCCTCAGCCGACCAATCGAGCGTAGCCTTGCCGGCCGCCGCATCGACGACCGTTAGCGCCACCTCGACATGAAACTCGCCGGCCAGAGCGCGGTCGGTGGCGAAGGTCTGCAAAATCGGGCTCGGATCGGCGAGACCCGAAGTTTCGATGACGACGCGGCGGAAATCGGGAATGTCGCCGCGCCGGCGCTCGGTGACCAGCCGCCGCAATGCGTTGTGCAAGTCCGAGCGGGTGTTGCAGCACAGGCATCCGTTGCCGATCAGCACCGTTTTCTCGGCGCTGCCGCGCAGCAGCACATCGTCGATCGCTTCGGCGCCGAACTCGTTGACCACGATCGCCGTGCCCGCGCCTTCAGGCGTGTCCAGGAAGCGGTGCAGCAGCGTGGTCTTGCCGGCTCCGAGGAAGCCGGTGACGATCGTCACCGGAATGCGGTGCCCGCGCTCGCGCCTGAGCCTGCGGCCGAAACGTCCCGCGGCCGGCGAAGGGAAGATCTGGTTCAGAAATCCATCTCCAGAATATAAAGCCCGCCGGTATGACGATCGACGGTGTAAACGATCTCGCGCTCGTCAACGAACACGTCGTTGAGCTGCACGGCCCCGGCCGGGGTGCCCGCCGGCGCCGGGGGCACGAAAGCGCCAATTTCATGCGGATGGTACGGATTGGAAATATCGTAGGCCCGCAATCCGCCATTGAAGAACGTGCCGAGGACGATCTCCTCGGAATTCCACGCCGTCGGCAACGGCACATTTTCGTGCACGTTGTGCGCACCGAAGCGGCCGCCGCGGTCGGCAAAGGCATCGAGCGGCGGCATCGGGCACGTCGAAATCGAAATCGGATGCGTCTCGTCGCGGTTATCGAGAATCCAGATGAGCTTCGGCCAGTCCTTGCCGGCATTCTCGGTCGACTCGTCGGTCACGACCAGAAGATCGCGGGAGAACAGCGGCACCACGGTGTGCATGAAGCCGGTGTAGGGCGGCGAGTTGGTCCAGTGCGAAATCGGCGTCGGCTTCGACTTGTCGGATATGTCCATGATGAACATGCCGCCGTCGATATAGCCGAGGTAGAGCCGGTTGCCGCGCTGCGGATAGACGTTGGTATTGTGCGCGCGATAGCCCTTGTCGAGTCTGTGCCGCGGCGGCGGCGCGACGTTGTCGCCCGCGCGCGTGCCCGGCATCCACCAGCGCCCGACCTCGACCGGCTTCGACGGATTGCGCACGTCGATACAGCGGTAGAACTGGTCGTCGAGCGGGTTGTTGGCTTTGAAATCGGCGGCGCCCGAGGCCATGTGCACGTATTCGCCGTCGCAGAACCACAACTGATGCACGCCGCGCGAATGCGGTCCAGAGGTGTCGAAGAACGAGATCGAGCGCGGCTTTTCCGGCACGGAAATATCGAACAGCTCGAACCCCGCGGGCTGCTGGCCGGTCTTCTGGCACTGGTAGGCGACCGCCATGATATCGCCGGTGGTCTCCAGCGAGTTCGAGCGCATGTAGGCCTGCGGCAAATCGGTCTGCACCACCACCTTAGGCTTGCGCGGATCGGAAACATCGACCGCGGTGAAATTCTTCGGCGCGCTCTCGTGCGCCAGCCAGATGATGCGTCGCCCGTCCTTGGCGATCTGCACCGACATGCCTTCGCCCATGCCGCCGAAACCGCCGAGTTCGTGCTGGGCGAGCAGCTTGAAATTCCAGCTGACCGGTTCGCCGGTCTGGGTGAGCGGGTGTGCAGGCGACATTTGCGTCTCCGTTGTCTGTTGCGCACGATAGCCGCTTGTGCGTCGGCGACAAGCAGCCTTGCTCTTTCGAGGCTGGTACAGTGACATGAGAAGGGCTAAAGCCCCCGCCTGATGCCTGAACGGGAGAGTTTCGTGATGTCGAAGAGCGTGCAAAAGCTGGGTTGGATCGGTGCCGGCCGCATGGGCACGCCTATGATTGAGCGTCTGCTCAAGGCCGGCCACGACGTGTCGATCTGGAACCGAACCCGCGCCAAGGCCGAACCGCTCGCAGCCAAGGGCGGCAAGCTGGTCGACAGACCGGCCGAACTCGCCTCCTGCGACATCGTGTTCGCCATCGTCTCCACCGGCAAGGACGTCGAGGAGGTTCTGTTCGGCAAGGACGGGCTGCTCAGCGGCGCCGCCAAGCCGAAAATGGTGGTCGATTGCTCGTCAATCTCGGTTGAGGAATCTGCCGCAATCCGCAAGCGCCTGGCCGAGAAAGGCGTGAGCTTCATCGCCTCGCCGGTCTCCGGCAACGCCAAGGTGATCAAGGCCGGCAAGCTGTCGGCGGTCGTGTCCGGGCCGGAGGCCGATGCCAAGACGGCAATGCCGCTGATCGAAGTATTCGCGCCGCAGGGCGTGTCCTACGTCGGCGGCGGCGAGCTCGCGCGTATCTGCAAGATTGCACACAACGTGATGCTCGGCGTGGTGATCGAGAATCTGATCGAAATCACGCTGCTCGCCAACAAGATGGGCGTGCCGCGCCACGCTTTTCTGGCCTTCATGAACAACGGCGTGATGGGCTCGATGTTCACCCGCTACAAGACGCCGGCGCTGGTCAACCTCGACTGGACCACGACCTTCACCCCGGAACTGCTGCGCAAGGACCTCGACCTTGGCCTCGAACTGGCACGCGAATGGGACGTGCCGATGCCGGTGACCGCGGCGACGCGCGAGGTGCTGCAGACGCATTTCGGCGCCGCCACACTGCAAAAAGATCCGGAAGGCTATCTGCAGAAGGATTTTGCCGCGCTCGCCGAGACCATGGCGCTTGCCGCCGGCATGAAGCTCGAGCCGGAAAACAAGAATGTCGGCACCGGACTGGAGTAGTGGCCGGAGTTGCAAACAAAAAAAGGGCCCCGCGAGGGGCCCTGTGTGCATAGGTGGAGGATTCATGCCGCCGTTTGGCCAAAAGGGAGGAAAACAGCGGCCGCGCACGGGTGTGAGTGAACCGGTGCGACGGGCCGCGCACAAGTAAAATGGCCGTAAAATGTGGCTGGGTATACTCTGCTTAACGCATCATTAGCTTTGAGATTTGTTCCGACCGGGAGAGCAGCATGGCTTTCAAGCTCTACAACGCGCCGCAATCGACTTGCAGTCAGCGGGTGCGTTTTGTGTTCAACAGCAAGAAGCTTCCCTTCGACGAGGTGAAGCTCAATTTGCTTGAAGGCGACCAGCTCAAGCCCGACTATCTCAAGCTCAATCCCAACGGCGTGGTGCCGACCCTCGACCACGACGGCGCCATCATCATCGACTCGACCGTGATCACCGAATACCTCGACGAGGTCTCGCCGGACACGAGTTTTACGCCGGAGTCTCCGGTCGAGCGCGCCCGCATGCGCGCCATGATGCATTTCATCGATGAGATGCCTGCCGCGGCGGTGCGCGTGCCGACCTTCAACCTCGCCTTCCTGCCCAACTTCCAGAAAATGAGCCGCGCCGCCTTTGTCGCCATGGCCGAGAGCAAGCCGTTGCGCAAGGAATTCATGATGGCCATGGGCCAGACCGGCTTCCCGCAGAAGGAGATGGATGCAGCGCTCGCGCGACTGCGTCGCACCTACGAGCGCATGGATGCCGATATCGGGAAGAGCGGGGGCCCCTGGCTTTTGGGCAAAAACATCAGCCTCGCCGACGTCGCGGTCATGCCGGCGCTGGTGCGCATGCACGACCTCAACATGGCCCATCAATGGGCGGATCTGCCGCGCATCGTCACCTGGTTCGACAATATCCGCGCGCATCCGGCTTTCACGCCGACCTATTATCCGGGCTCACTGCTGAGCGAGAAATTCCCGCACTTGCGCGAGAAATTGGCCGCCACCGCGTGAAGGTCAATACTTCGCCGAGATCGGCAATTCCTCCGCCGGGAACAGCGAGATGAGGCGGCAACCCTTGTCGGTGACCACGACCTCCTCCTCGATGCGGGCGGCGGAGAAGCCGTCGGTCGCCGGGCAATAGGTTTCTATCGCGAACACCATGCCTTCCTTGATCTCGGTCGGATGATCCATCGAGATGACACGCGAGATGATCGGGCGTTCGTGCAGATTAAGCCCGAGGCCGTGGGCGAATTGCAGGCCGAAGGCCGACATCTCGTCCGGGAAGCCGAACTCGCTGGCCTTGGGGAACACCTCGCAGATGTGCGCGGTCGAGGCGCCGGGCTTGATGCGGGCGATGGCATTGTCGAGCCATTCGCGCGCCTTGCGATAGGCGTCGTGCTGGGCCGGGGTGGCGCGCACCACGTTGAAGGTGCGGTAGTAGCAGGTGCGATAGCCCATGAACGCCTGCAGGATGTCGAAGAAGGCCTGATCGCCCGGACGGATCATGCGGTCGGTGAAATTGTGCGGGTGCGGATTGCAGCGCTCGCCAGAGATGGCGTTGACCGCCTCCACGTCGTCGGAGCCGTGGGTGTAGAGGAACTTGTTGACCTCGGCGACGATGTCGTTTTCGCGGATGCCCGGACGCAGCATCTCGTGGACCAGGTCGTAGGCGCCGTCGACCATGGCGGCGGCGCGATTGAGCAGCGCGATCTCGTCGGATGACTTGATCTCGCGCGCGGACAGCATCACCTGCTGGCCGTCCTTGATGATCAGGCCGGCCTTCTGCAACTCGAACATCATCGGCGGTTCGACGATGTCGATGCCGACCGGCATCTTGGCGACGCCGGCGGATTTGAGGATCGAGGCCATTTCCTCGGCGTGGCGCTTCATCAGGCCGAAGGCGGGATCGACGGTGCCGCGCATGCCGACGAGGCCGGCCTTGCAATTCTCCGGCTTGAGCCAGGGCGAATAGAGTTTGTGATGCACGGCGGCGGAGCCGAAGTCCCACAGTATCGGATCCTGGCCGCGCGCGAGCAGCACGAAACGCGACAATTTGTCGCGCGCCCATTCGCCGATCTTGGTCGAGGTGACGTAGCGGACGTTATTGTCGTCGAACAGCAGCAGCGCGCCGAGGTCGGATGCCTCGAGCGCGGCTTGTGCGCGCGCGAGGCGGTAGCGATGCAGCCGCCGGTAATCGACGCGTTCCTCGAAATCGACGCCCATGGTGCCGAGCACCGGCAGATGGCGGCCCCAGTTGTAGCGCGGGTTGATGTCCTCGGCGGTGATCTTCACCGGCTCGCGCGTTCTCTCGTCCATGGCGTCCTCCTTCGTCTCGTTCGGCAGCGCGGCCTTGAGGCCGGCAGGATGGCTTTTATTATAGGCCGGTGCGGCGAAGAATCCTACGCCACCTTCTTGCCCCACAGCCGCGCCGAGGCAATGTCGGCGCCTTCGCGGATCGAGCGCAGCTTGAGCCAGACCACCGGCTCGATCACCCATTCGCGCTTGGTGAAGGTGCCGAAGCCGCAGTCGGTCGAGGCGATGACGCGTTCGCGGTCGCCGACGGTGCGCACGGCTTCCTCGATGCGGGCGGCGACAACCTCCGGGTGCTCGACGAAATTGCTGGTCGACTCGACCACACCGGGAATGAGCAGCATGTCCTTGGGCAGCGGATGTTTCTTCAGCGCCGCGTATTCGTGGGCGTGGCGCGGGTTGGAAAACTCGATCGACAGGGCGCCTACTTTCGCCTGGTAAAGCGCCGGCAGGATCTTCTCCAGCGCCACGTCGTGAATATGCGGGCCCTCCCAGTTGCCGTAGCAGACGTGCAGGCGCACGCGGTCGCGCGGAATGCCATCGATGCCGGCATTGATCGCGGCGACATGCTTCTCGACGCGCTTGACGAAGCCGGCATCGTCGAGATCGCGGTACATCATGGTGCGGTCCATGGCGAGGTCGGGTGCGTCGATCTGCAAGATCAGCCCGGCCTTGTGGATCGCCTGGTATTCGTTCTTCATCTCGCGCGCGATGGCGTCGAGATAGTCGTCGTGCGTCTTGTAGTAGGCGTTGAGCATCGTCGTCGAAATGATGCCGGGCGAGGGCGCGGTCATGAAGCGCTCGGAGAAAGCGCCGAGTTCGTCGGCGATTTTGACGAAGCCCTGGGTCTCGTCGTTGATCGGCTTCATGTCCTTGTACTTGATGTCGGCCTGCGCTTCCGGCGCACCCTGCTGGCTCTTCGCCGCATTGGGAAAGCGCCGCATCAGGTAGGCGATCAGCTCGGGATATTCCTCGAATTCGCGTCCGCGGCGGCGCTTGGACACGCCGGCGAAACCGGTCATGCGCTGCGGCACGTAGGTCTGGAAGCTGATGCGGCGCTGTTCGCCGTCATTGCCGATGTCGATGCCGGCGTCCATCTGCTTGCGCACGACGTGGCGCACCGCGCTGTCCATTTCCGCCGCCAGCACCTTGGGGTCGTATTCCTTGGCCTCCTCCTGCGCCATCAGCAGGTCGGACAGCTTGTCATTGCGCGGCAGGCTGCCGACATGGGTGGTGAGGATGCGGTCGCGGCTGAAGATCATGGACGTAAACTCCCTGAACGAGGGCCTTCCGGCGCGGCGAACTATGCTTCGCTTTGCAGCCCTCGGCTTTGCGGGGCATAATACGCCCCGTCTCGGGAGGAAAAACAATGACTATCGCCGAAGCGCGGACCGCCGCGCCGGGTGCGCGTAGCGCCGTGGGCCAAAGCCCACGACAGGTCCCGCGCGATTACAATTTCGCTGCCGACGTGCTCAAGGCAAACCTCGATGCCGGCCGCGCCAACAAGCCGGCCTTCATCGATGCGCGCGGCGTGACGACCTACGGGCAACTCGCAACCCGCGTCGCGCGCTTTGCCGCGGCGCTGCGCGGGCTCGGCATTCGCCGCGAGGAACGCGTGCTGATGGCGCTCACCGACACCGTCGATTGGCCGACAGCGTTTCTCGGCTGTCTCAAGGCCGGCATCATCGCCGTGCCGGTGAACACGCTGCTCACCGAGGACGACTATCGCTTCATGCTCGCCGACAGCCGCGCCCGCTGTCTGGTGGTGTCGGACGTGCTGTTTCCAAAATTTGAGAAGCTGATCGCCGACAGCCCGGATCTCGCGCACGTCATCGTCTCCGGTGACAAAGCGCTGGGGTTCAAGTTGTTCGACGATCTGGTCTCCGCCGCCGAGCCCGACGACGCCACCGCGCCGACCAGCGCCGACGACATGGCATTTTGGCTCTACACCTCGGGCTCGACCGGAAAGCCGAAGGGCGCGGTGCATGTGCACGCGAGCCTCAAGCTCACCGCCGATCTCTACGGCACGCCGGTAGCGGGCCTGAAGGAAACGGACGTGGTTTATTCGGTAGCGAAATTGTTTTTCGCCTACGGCCTCGGCAACGCCATGACCTTTCCCATGTCGGTCGGCGCCGCCACGGTGCTCAACGCCGAGCGGCCGACGCCCGACGGCGTCGCGGCGCTTCTGCGCAAACATCCGATCTCGGTATTTTTCGCGGTGCCGACTTTTTACGCCGCGTTCCTGGTCAGCCCGGCGGCTCCGCAAAAAAAAGACGTCAGGCTGCGGCGCTGCATTTCCGCCGGCGAGGCGCTGCCGGAAGAGATCGCGCGCAAGTGGCAGGAGCGCTACGGCGTGGAGATTTCCGACGGCCTCGGCACCACCGAGATGCTGCACATCTACCTGACCAATGCGCCCGGTGCCACCAAGTACGGGACGACGGGTCGTGCGGTGCCCGGGTACGAGATCAAGCTCGTCGGCGAGGACGGCGAGGTGGTGAAGCATGGCGAGATGGGCGAGCTTTATGTGCGCGGGCCGACCAGCGCCATCATGTACTGGAACAACCGTGAAAAATCGCGTTCGACCTTCCAGGGCGAGTGGACGCGCTCGGGCGACAAATACATCGAGGATGCCGACGGCTATTACATCTGCTGCGGCCGCGCCGACGACATGCTGAAGGTGTCGGGCATGTATGTCTCGCCGTTCGAAGTGGAGGCGGCGTTGTCGTCGCATCCAGACGTGCTGGAAGCCGCCGTCGTCGGCTGGAACGACGAGCAGAAGCTCATCAAGCCGCGCGCCTTTGTCGTGCTCAAGGCCGCGGAGAAGGCAAGCGACACGCTTGCCCGTGCGTTGCAGGAGCACTGCAAGGCCAAGCTCGCGCCTTACAAATATCCGCGCTGGATCGAATTCCGCAAAGAGCTACCGAAAACGGCGACCGGCAAGATTCAACGCTTCAAACTGAGGGCCGAAGCGCAGCAATAATGGCTCTCGCGGACTCCGGCTTCCTCAGCATCGGCACGCATCGCCTGGAATACCGCATGATCGGGCCACGGCCGGATGCGGCGCCGACGCTTGTGCTGCTGCACGAAGGCCTCGGCAGCGCCGGCCTATGGGGCGACTTTCCCGATCGATTACAAAAAGCCACCGGCTGCGGCGTTTTCGTCTACTCACGCGCGGGTTATGGCAAATCGTCACCCGTGCCGCTGCCACGGCCGCTCAGTTACATGCACGACGAGGCGCGCGATGTTCTGCCGAAGGTACTCGATGCTGTCGGCTTTGGACGCGGATTGTTGATCGGGCACAGTGACGGCGGCTCTATCGCGACGATTTATGCCGGCAGCCATCAGGATCATCGCGTCGGCGGCGTGGTGCTGATTGCACCGCATTTTTTCACCGAGCCGTCGGGGCTCGCCGCGATTGCGGAAACAGCCAAGGCCTACACAACAGGCGACCTGCGCGAAAAGCTTTCGCGCTGGCACACGCACGTCGACAATGCCTTCATCGGCTGGCGCGACGCCTGGCTCGATCCAGAGTTCCGCAAGTGGGACATCAGCGAATACCTCGCCTACTTCCGCGTGCCGTTGCTGATCGTGCAGGGCAGCGACGACCAATACGGCACGCTCAGGCAGATCGAGGCCGCACAGCAGGAATGCTACTGCCCGGTCGAGGTGGCGATGATGGCGGGCGCGCGGCACACGCCGCAGCGCGAGACGCCGGATCAGGCGCTGGCGGCGATGTGTGAATTTATCGCCCGCGTATTGCGGGCGAACGAGTGGGTGAAAGCGGCCTGACTATTCCGCCGCCTGCTTGGCCGAGCGGCCGTGCGCCGAAGCGAGATAGTCCATCGCCGCCTGCGCGCCGCCCTTTTTATGCGGCACTCCGGCCAAGGCCAGAGTCATCTCGACCGCCGACAGCGCCCCCATCAGCATGGTATCGTTGATGTCGCCCAGGTGGCCGATGCGGAAATATCTCCCGGCCAGCGTGCCGAAGCTCGAACCAAACGAAATGTTGAAGGTGTCGAGCGCCAGCGCGCGGAAAGCGTCCGCGTTGTGGCCTTCCGGCAGGATCGCCGCGGTCAGCGTCGGCGAATAATACTTCGGATCGCGGCAGACGATGTCGAGGCCCCAGGCCTTCACCGCGCGGCGCGTGGCTTCGGCGAGCCGCGCATGGCGCGCGAACACGTTGTCGAGGCCTTCCTCGTGCAGCATTTCGATGGACACGGCCAGGCCTTGCAGCATCTGCGTTGCCGGCGTGTAGGGGAAGAAGCCGACCTTGTTCATGGTCAGCATCTCATCCCAGCCCCAGAACGATTTCGTCAGCTTGGAGGTCTTCGACGCGGCGAGCGCCTTGTCGCTGATCGCGTTGAACGACATGCCCGGCGGCAGCATCAGCCCCTTCTGCGCGCCGCCGACGGTGACGTCGACGCCCCATTCGTCGTGGCGGTAGTCGGTGGATGCGAGCGAGGAGATGGTATCGACCATCAGCAGCGCCGGGTGGCCGGCCTTGTCGATGGCCTTGCGCACTTCCGCAACCGGCGAGAGGCAGCCGGTCGAGGTTTCGTTGTGCAGGAAGCAAACCGCCTTGATCTCGTGTTTCTTGTCCTCGCGCAGTCGGGCTTCGACCGCGTTCGCATCGACGCCGGTGCGCCAGTCGGTGTGGATGAATTCGGTCTTGAGCCCGAGGCTCTCCGCCATCTTCTTCCACAGCGTGCCGAATTGGCCGGTCTCTACCATGAGCACCTTGTCGCCGGGCGACAGCGTGTTGACCAGCGCGCCTTCCCAGGCGCCGGTTCCGGTCGCGGTGTAGATGATCACAGGATTGGCGGTCTTGAAGATGGTCTTGATGCCTTCGAGGCATTTCTTGGCGAGCTTGGCGAATTCCGGCCCGCGATGGTCGATGATCGGCGTATCCATCGCCCGCAAGACGCGATCGGGCAGCGGCGTCGGTCCGGGAATATGCAGAAAATGGCGCCCGACCGGACGCGAGGAATTCTGAGCCATTGTCGTTTGCTCCTGACGCGCGAGCTTGTGATGAATTGTCGCGCGCCGTCCCGGTTTTGGGCGCGGCGCTTGTGGCGTTGAACTATGAATGCAACATTGCGGTCAAGCGGTTTTCCGCACAGCAAACAAGCTCTTCTTGCATAGGCCTAATTTGGCACAGAAAGGAACAATGCCGTGGCAGTGGTGATGCCCGGTCTGGAACGGCGGCTTAAGGCCGATTTGAGCGGCGAAGTCTGGTTTGACCGCTTCACCCGCGGCCGCTACGCGACCGACGCTTCGCATTACCAGGTCGAGCCGATCGGCGTCGTCGCCCCGCGCACGATAGAAGAAGCCGAACGGGCGATAGGCATTGCCCGCAGCGAGGGCGCGACCGTGCTGGCGCGCGGCGGCGGCACCTCGCAGGCCGGGCAGACGGTCGGCCAATCGCTGGTGGTCGATTGCTCCAAATATCTCACGCGCATTCTCGATCTCGACGTCAAGCGCGCACGCTGCGCCGTCGAGCCGGGCATCGTGCTCGACGATCTCAACCGGCAGCTTAAGAGGCACGGCCTCTGGTTCCCGGTCGATATCTCGACGTCGTCGCGCGCCACCATCGGCGGCATGGCCGGCAACAATTCCTGCGGCGGCCGCTCGATGCGTTACGGCACCACGCGCGACAACGTCATCTCCATCGAGGCGATCCTCGCCGACGGCACGCTCGGCCACTTCGGCCCGATCGGCGGCAACGTCAATAACGTTCCGCCGATCCTGCGGCCACTAGCCAAAGACCTGCTGGCGATCGGCGAGCGCGAGAAGGACGAGATCGCCGCGCGCTTCCCCAAGGTTCAACGCCGCGTCGGCGGTTACAATCTCGATGCGCTGGTGCAAGGCCAGTATCTCGGCAAGAACGACATCAACCTCGCGCACGTGCTGGTCGGCTCCGAAGGCACGCTCGGTTTTTCCACCTGGATCGAATTGAAGCTGTCGCCGCTGCTCGGACGCCGCGCCGTCGGCGCCGTGCATTTCGGCTCTTTCCGCGCCGCCATGGAGGCGACGCGCAACATCGTGCATCTGTTGCCGATCGGTGTCGAACTGATCGACCGCACGCTCATCGAGCTCGCACGCGAGATTCCGATTTTCCGGCCGACGCTGGACAAATTCGTGCGCGAGACGCCGGAAGCGATCCTGCTGGTCGAATTCGGTGAGCCGGATCACGAGGAAAATCTGCGGCGTTTGCAGATGCTCAAAGCGACCATCGGCGATCTCGGCTTTGCCTGGGACAAGCAAGGCGACAAATGGGGCGGGGTCGTCGAGGTTTTGAGCCCGGAATTGCAGGCCGCGATCACCGAGGTGCGCACCTCGGGCCTCAACATCATGATGTCGATGAAGCAGGAGGGAAAGCCGGTCTCCTTCGTCGAGGATTGCGCGGTGCCGCTGGAGCATCTGGCCGACTACACCAGCCGGCTCACGCAAATCTTCGAGAAGCACGGCACCCGCGGCACCTGGTACGCGCATGCGGGCTCCGGTTGCCTGCACGTGCGCCCGGTGCTCAACCTGCGGCTGGACAAGGATGTTCACGCCATGCGCGAGATCGCCGAAGAGGCCTTCGCCATGGTGCGCGAATACAAGGGCTCGCACTCCGGTGAGCACGGCGACGGCCTGGTGCGCTCGGAGTTCAACGAGCCGATGTTCGGCTCGCGGCTTGCCCGCGCTTTCGAGGAGGTCAAGGACCGCTTCGACCCGCAAGGCCTCTACAATCCGGGCAAGGTGGTACGGCCGCCGAAATTCGACGACCGTTCGCTGTTCCGCTATGCGCCCGGATATCATGGCGAGGATATCGCCACGCATCTCGACTGGTCGGCGTTTCCCGGCAGCGGCGGCGGGTTTCAGGGCGCGGTCGAGATGTGCAACAACAACGGCGCCTGCCGCAAACTTTCCGGCGGCGCCATGTGCCCGAGTTATCGCGTCACCCGCGACGAGCGCGACGTGACGCGTGGCCGTGCCAATACGCTGCGCCTCGCCGTCACCGGCCAACTTGGCTCGGATGCGCTGGCCTCGCCGGAAATGGCGGAGACGCTGAAGCTTTGTGTTTCCTGCAAGGCCTGCCGCCGCGAGTGTCCGACCGGCGTCGACATGGCGCGCATGAAGATCGAGGCGCAGGCGGCACGCGCCGCGAAACACGGGCTTTCACTGCACGACCGGCTGGTCGGCTACCTGCCGCGCTACGCGGCGAAGGCAGCGCAGCATCCCTGGCTCGCCAATATGCGCAACCGCTCGCCAGCTTTGCGTGACATGGCCGGCTACCTCGCGGGATTTGCGCCCAAGCGCAGCCTGCCGCAATGGCGCGAGGATATTTTCCGCGACCGCTCGGATTGGTCCTACGCCGCGAACGATAAGGGCAACCAGTCGCGGGATGTCGTGCTGTTTGCCGACACCTTCAACCGCTATTTCGAGCGGGAAAACCTCGAGGCCGCCGTCTCGGTCATCGCCGCCGGCGGTTATCGCGTGCATGCGGTGCTGCCGGCCGATGGCGACGAACGGCCGCTTTGCTGCGGCCGCACTTTCCTTTCGGTCGGCGCTGTGCACGAAGCCCGGCGCGAGATGGAGCGCACGCTCGCCGCGCTCACGCCTTATGTCGAGCGCGGCATGCCGGTGATCGGGCTTGAACCGAGTTGCCTGCTCGGCTTCCGCGACGAGATGCCGGCGCTGTTGCGCAGCGAGGCGGCAAAGGCGCTTGCCGGGAAGGCAGTGCTGTTTGAGGAATTTATTGCAAGCGAATATCTCGAGGGCCGTCTCGACCTGCCGCTCGGCGCGCTGCCGAAAAAGGCGCTACTGCACGGCCACTGCCATCAAAAAGCGTTCGATGTCATGGGCGCGGTGGAATCAACGCTCAGGCTGGTCCCCGAACTTGAGGTCGAGACCGTCGAGTCGAGCTGCTGCGGCATGGCTGGCGCGTTCGGCTACGCAGCCGACACCATCGACGTGTCGCTGAAGATGGCCGAACTGTCGCTGCTGCCCGCGGTGCGCAATGCGGCCACCGGCACCCTCATCGTTGCCGACGGTACGTCCTGCCGGCACCAGATCCACGACGGCTCGGGCCGCGAGGCGCTGCATGTCGCGCGGGTGCTGGCGATGAGCGTTGCGGCCGCGCCGCCGCGGCCGGCGGCCTAGCCGCCGTAGAAAAAATCCACCAGTCCGAGCGATAGAAACGGCACGTAAGTGCAGAGTATCAGCACTGCGAGCAATGCGGCGATGAAGGGCAGATTGACCTTGGTCGTTTCCCAGATGTCGGCTTTAGCGATGGCGCAGGCGGCCATGAGCACGCTCGCCACCGGCGGCGTCTGCTGGCCGATGGCGAGGTTGAGCGTCACCACCAGCCCGAAGTGAATTGGATCGATACCGACGGCGGTCACCATCGGCATCACGATGGGGATCACCAGGATGATCGCTGCCGCTGAATGCAGGAACATGCCGAGAATAAGGAAGGCGATGTTGAGCAGGGCCAGCACCACGAATTTGTTGCTGGTGAGGCCGGTGATGGCGTGTCCGAGGGCCTGCGGCAGTTGCGCCTCGGTGAGGAACGTGCCGATCAGCGCCGATGCGGCGACCAGCAGCATCACCACCGCGGTCTGCACGCCGCCGTCGACGCAGGCCTTGCGCAATTCCCGCCAGTTGAGGTCGCGGTAGATCAGCCCGCCGACGACGAGTGCGGCGACTACCGCCATGCCGGCACCTTCGGTGGCGGTGACGATGCCGGCAAAGATCGAGCCGAGAATGGCGATGGGCAAAATGAATGCCCACAGCGCCTCCTTGAAGGTCTTCCACACATGGTCAAGGCGGAAGCGTTCTTCGGTGGGGAAATTGTAGCGCAGCGCCTGCCAGTAGGCGGCGCCGGCAAGGCCGGCGGCGCCGATCAGGCCGGGCACGATGCCGGCGACGAACAGCTTCACCACCGAAGTTTGCGCCATTACCGCGTAAAGGATCATCGGGATCGACGGCGGGATGATGATAGCAAGGCTCGCTGAGGAGGAGACGACCGCGGCCGCGACTTCTTTTGAATACCCGCGCCGCTTCATCGCCGGAATAAGAATGGTGCCGAGCGCAGCGACGTCGGCAACGGCAGAGCCGGAAATTTCCGCAAAGAACAGCGAGGTGCCGATCGAGACCATCGACAGGCCGCCGCGCACGAACCCGACCAGCGCCGAAGCAAAGGCAATGAGCCGCCGTGAAATCGAGGACGCGTTCATGATGGCGCCGGCGAGTATGAACAGCGGAATCGCCAGTAGCGGGAAACTCGACGCACCGTCGAACATCACCAGCGCCAGGTTCGGCAGCATCGTTGGGCCCTGGATGACGAGGACCGCGATTAACGCCACCAGTCCAAGCGCTACCGCAATGGGGACGTTGAGCATCGCCAGCGCGATCATGCCGACGAGCATCAGGGTGATGGTCATCGGCCGCTATCCCGCGCATCGGGCGCGCCATGCGACATCGCCTCGATCAGTTCAGCATCGGCAAAGCCTCGTCCGCGCGCGTCACGCAGGACCTGCGGCAGCCGCACGGCCTCCGCGATCACGAATAAAACCGCGCCGATTGGAACTGCCGAATCTGTGACGCGCAGCGGCACCCACGGCAGACTGACCATGCCGTCGCTGCCGAGCACTTGCAGCACCTGGAAGCCGGTCCACGCCAGCATGACGAAAAAGAAGAAGACGCAAGCCTCGGCGAAAATCGCCAGTGCAACGCGCAGACGTGGCGGCATGGCGTTGACGAAGCCAGGCACGCCGATGTGCGCGCCTTTGAGTGCGGCGAGCGCCGAGCCGTAATAGGTCAGCCAGACAAGCCCGATTGACGCGGTCTCGTCGTACCAGGACAGCGCGTGGCCGAGGTAGCGGAAAGCAAACCCGCAAATGACCAGCAGTGTCAGGCCGGCAACAAGGATGATGACGATGCTCTCGAGCAGCCATTCAAAACCGTTGCGGAGCTGCGCGAAACTCAAGGCCGTTCCCCGGTCGTGAAAAAGGGACCGGCGCCGCGGCCAGTCCCCTGACTCAACTGCATCAGGACGATTTGCCGAGCGCGAGGGCCTTGTCGATGGCCTCCTTGCCGCCGGGAACCTCCTTGGAGAATTCCTCGTAGATCTTGGCGCTCGCCTTGATGAAGGCGGGCTTGTCGGCTTCGTTGACCTGCATGCCGGCCTTCTTCAACTTCTCCAGCAGGTCGTTGTCGAGGTCGGCGGCGATCTTGTACACGACCGGCTGCATTTCGACTGCGGTATCGGCGAGAATCTTCTGAACGTCAGGCGGCAGCCGCGACCAGCTCGCGCCGGCGGTGACATAGGCCGGCGTATAGACATGGCCGGTCATCGACAGATATTTCTGCACTTCATAAAATCGCGACGGATAGATTTGCGCCAGCGGATTTTCCTGCGCGTCCATCACGCCGGTCTGCAGGGCCACGAACACCTCCGATAGCGCCAGCGGGCTCGGATTTGCGCCGTAGGCCTGGAACATCTTCACGCGCCAGCCGCCCTGCGGCACACGTAATTTGAGGCCGGCGAGGTCTTCCGGCTTGACGATCGGGCGTTTGCTGTTGGTGATCTGGCGGAAGCCGTTTTCCCAGACGCCGATAATGCGGTAGCCGGCCTTTTCCGCTTCGGGCACCAAGGTTGGCGTAACGATCTGGTCGCGGATCTTGGCCATGTGATCGCGGTCTTTGACCAGATATGGCATCTCGAAGAGGCCGAACAGCGGCACCTGTGAGGACATCACGGTCGAGGGCAGCGCCAAGTCGACGGTCCCGAGCTTGAGTTTCTTCATCAGTTCGGAGTCGCCGCCGAGCTGGCTCGAGCCGTAAACCACCACTTTGGCCTTGTCGCCCAGCTTGGCGTTGGCGCGCTTGGCGAATTCCTGCGCCGACTGGTCGAACAGCGAGCCGGGCTCGCCGACATGGCCAAATTTGATTTCGGTCTGCGCGTGGACGGCGGTGACCGACAGCGCGGCGGTAAAAGCAAATGCAGCAAGGGTTCTTGCAAACGGCATGATCATCCTCCCGGGAACAGATTTTCATTCCGCCGCCGTGCGACCAGGCCTTCGGCGGTGGCGTTTATTGTTTCGATAATCAATGCAAATTGGGGCCGAATAGGCAAGACGAGCGTTGCCTCACGGCCCGTTCGGGAACGGGAGCAGCCGGCCGTTTGGCGCATTCGGCAA
Organism: uncultured Alphaproteobacteria bacterium; assembly: GCA_963738915.1. GTDB lineage: Bacteria > Pseudomonadota > Alphaproteobacteria > Rhizobiales > Xanthobacteraceae > Pseudolabrys. Next base: position 295,959 of record CAVTYO010000008.1, on the reverse strand, counting down.
TCTGGATCAAAAGCCGACGGCGAGTTTCACGCGGAATTGCGCGCGCTCAAAATTGTTGAGGTCCAGGCTGAGGCCGGGATTTGCAGTGGATCGGCCGGCGATCTGCGGCTGGAAGGTTGCGTTGAGCGCGAGCTTTTCATTTATCTTCCACAGGACGGTGGGGCCGGCGTAAAGGGCGTTGCCGAGATTGTCTCCCAGCCACGCAGAGTCGAAAGCCGACAAGAAGCGTACTTCAACGCCTGCAAACAATTGCGCGTCGATTTGATAGGTCACGGCAGTTGAAATCAGCGTCGACGAAGTCGTCAACCATTGGCTCTTATCGTTCGGATCCTCGGCCCGCTGCGGCGCCCAGATCAAGTTGGCCGCCCAGTAAAGTTTGTTTGGCACTACCAGCGCATCGACGAATAACTTCAGCGCTGCCCCATACGAGTTCGACCGGACCCCCGCAACGCCGTCGAGGCGGCCCCAGCGCGGTTCGATGGATAGCGAGACGGCAAAGGGCTGCCCAACGCTGCGGTCGAGGACTCGATGTTCTATCTCGAACGACAGCCCGTCAAAGTCGAAGCGATTGATGTCGTCAACGCCGGGGACATTCTCCGCGCGGTAGTACGCGCCGAACAAGGACCCGGCCATCCACCAGCCTTCGGCTACGGTGCGGCTGAATTCATATTTTGTGTTCAGCGCCCGGTAGGTCCCCTGGCGCTTGCCAAAGCGGCCATCGTTTTCATTTACAAAACCGCCGTCGCCCGGGTTTCCGACATCGGTCGGCGAGGTAAATCCGAAAATATCGTCGCCGGGCACCTGCGCGCCGCCGCCGCTTGGCTCGGCGGCAAATGCCGGGTCTGTTGAAACGACGGCAATGAAAGAAAGAATGAAAAGCCCGCGACGCCTCATGATCAATGGCCGTTGACGCCAGATGGCGCATACCTTTCGGCGGCGGACTTGATCAATGCGAAAGCCGAACAGCACAATTTTTGAAGTCGGCCCTTAGTTCCTGCTCGGCGCCGGAGTATCGCAGAAGGTCGTTTCCATCTACAAGCCGGCCTCGACACAATTGTGACGACGCAAATGCGGCCCGCCCGGTGGGATGGCAAAAACCGGGCGGGCCGACGGATCGGCAACAAGGGGACGGACGCCGATCGCAATACGGCCGCATCAGGCCGCTTGCCGATTAGGTCGCCGTCCGGCGGGCCGAGGTTCAAAGCCAATTCGCAAAAATTCGGAGCGGGGATAAAGACAGCTTGCCGGAAGCGGGTAGGCAATGACAAAGTGGCGAAATGAGAAGAATTGCCGCGATTTTGTCGCTGCTGGCCGCGCAGACGGGGCTCGCCGCTCTTGGACCCGCAGCGGCGCATGATCCGGTCCGCTTCGGCACCAACTGGGTGGCGGAAGCTGAACACGGCGGCTTCTATCAGGCGCTCGCCGACGGCACCTACGACCGCTACGACCTCGACGTCACCATCGTGCCGGGCGGGCCGAACGTGAACAACCGCATCCTGCTGCCGGTCGGCAAGCTCGACTTCTTCATGAGCGCCAACACGCTGCAGGCCTTCGATGCAGTCGAGCACGACATCCCGACGGTCGTGGTCGCGGCGAGTTTCCAGAAGGACCCGCAGGTTCTCATCGCGCATCCCGGCGTGGACAAATTCGAGGATCTGAAGAAACTCACTTTGTTCGTCTCCAAGGAAGGCATGGCGAGCTACTTCCAGTGGCTGAAAAAGGATTACGGGTTCGATGAGGCCAGGGTGAAGCCCTATACATTCAATGCGCAGCCGTTCCTCGCCGACAAAAATTCGGCGATGCAGGGCTATGTCACCTCAGAACCTTATGCCGTCGAGACGCAGGGACATTTCACGCCGAAAGTCTTCCTGCTCGCCGATCACGGCTTCGACGCCTATTCGACGCTGATCGAAACCCGGCGCGATCTGGTGGAGAAACGGCCTGACCTCGTGCAGCGCTTCGTGGAGGCGTCCGCCATCGGCTGGTACCACTACCTCTACGGCGACAGCCGTCCGGGCAACGAATTGATCAAGAAGCAAAACCCGGAAATGACCGACGCGCTGCTCGCATACTCGATCGCAAAGATGAAGGCCTACGGCATCGTGGATTCGGGCGATGCGTTGAAGCTCGGCATCGGCGCCATGACCGACGCGCGCATGAAACATTTCTTCGATAGCATGGTGCGCGCCGGCGTGGTCAACGGGACAATCGACTACAGGCGCGCCTACACCCTGCAATTCGTCAACAAGGGCGTCGGCGTCGAATTGGGTCCGAAACGCTAGGCCGCAGGGCGGCGTACGACCAGCCAGCCGAACAGCAGCATTCCCGCGAGCACGATCAGCGATCCAACCGCCGCAATCGGGTCGCCGGACTGATGCCCGGTGTGAACGAGGCCGACACCGATGGTCAGAATGATCGTGCCGATAATCCATATCGCCACCTGGATCATCGCCGAGCGGCTGCGGTCGATCGCCGGATGCAGTTGGTAGAACAGTCCAAACAGGAACAGCGATACCCAGCCGAGCAGATTGAGATGGGCGTGCGCCGGCATGGCCGAGTGGTCATCCGATATGGCCATGACAATGCCCCAGACCATCCCGGCGACGGCCATAAGGACGGCGGCCGGAAAACTGGCTGTCGATGCTTTCATGCTCAACTCCCGTATGCTGAGTCTCGTGCAATACGATCATGCGCTATTTGTGGGCAATCGTAGCGAGCTACACGTGAGTCGCGCAATAATGATATGCTTCGCTCGCGTCGGATGACGATGCAACGCTCATATGGGCACGCGATTGGCTGTTCCACCGACGTCTGACCTTGCATCTCCAGCCGCAGCAAGCGTCGTGCTTCGCAATGTCGGCAAGGTATTCGACAACGGCACTGTCGCACTCGAGGGCCTCGATCTCGATGTGCGCGACGGCGAATTTGTTTCGCTCTTGGGGCCGTCCGGATGCGGCAAGTCGACCGCGCTGCGTCTTATCGCCGGCCTGAGCGCGCCGTCCGCCGGTACCATCGAATGGCCGCGAGGGGCCGGCACTGTTGGCTTTGTGTTTCAGGAACCGACGCTGATGCCCTGGGCCGATGTGGCGGCCAATGTGCGGCTGCCGTTTGCCCTTGCGCATGACCCGGACGGCAGAGCAGGCGCCGCTGTGGCGCGCTGGCTCGAGCGCGTCGGCCTCGCCGATTTCGCGGACAGCTACCCGCGCGAGCTATCGGGCGGCATGAAGATGCGCGTGTCCATCGCCCGCGCGCTGGTAACCGAGCCGCATCTGCTGCTCATGGACGAGCCGTTTGCCGCGCTCGATGAGATCACCCGCTTCAAGCTCAACAACGACCTGACGCTGCTATGGCACGAGCTGCGCCGCACCGTCATCTTCGTCACCCATTCGGTATTCGAGTCGGTCTATCTCTCGCAGCGCATTGTAGTGATGAGGCCGCGGCCGGGCCGCGTCTTTGCCGAAGTGGCGATCCCGGCGCCTTATCCGCGCGATGAGGCTTTCCGCACCTCGGCTGAATATGCCGGCTATTGCCGGCAGGTGGCCGGCGCGCTCAGCCAGGCCATGAGAGCCGCGCCATGAGCGAGCGTCTCGTACGAATTGCGCTTCCGCTTGCGGTGCTCGCGCTGGTCATTCTCGTTTGGCATCTTGTCGTGCGCGTTTTCGCCATCCCGCCTTATCAGCTTCCCGGTCCGGGTCTTGTCCTCGCGACATTGATTGCCGACGCCGGGTTGCTGGGACACTCGCTGCTGGTCACGCTCGAAACCACGTTCGAGGGTTTTGTGCTGGCGGCGATCGGCGGCATCGGCCTTGCCATTCTGTTCAGCCAGTCGCGGCTGATCGAGTATTCGCTCTATCCTTACGCGGTGATCCTGCAGGTGACGCCGGTCGTCGCCGTCGCGCCGCTGCTGCTGATCTACCTGCCGCAGCCGTTGGCGGTACTCGCCTGCGCCTGGATCGTCGCCTTCTTTCCGGTACTCGCCAATACCACGCTGGGTCTCGCTTCGGTCGATCACAATCTCATCGCGCTGTTCGAACTCTACAAGGCCTCGCGCTGGCAAATGCTCTGGCGGCTCAAATTACCGTCGGCGTTGCCGCAGATGCTCGCCGGCCTGCGCATTGCCGGCGGCTTGTCGTTGATCGGCGCCGTGGTTGCCGAGATCGCCGCCGGCTCGGCCGGCGCCGGCTCGGGGCTTGCCTATCGCATCGCCGAATCCGGCTATCGACTCAACATCCCGCGCATGTTTGCCGCGCTGCTGCTGCTGTCGGCGGCGGGCGTGGCGATTTTCTTTGCGCTGTCGCTCGTCAACTATCTTTGCCTTCGCCGCTGGCACGAAAGTGCGATCGCGCGCGAGCGCTAACCCGCGATGACGCGGCCCCCGCGTCAGCGCCGGTTCGCGTACAGGCTTTGCCATACTGCCAGCAACTCCGGCACCAGCAGCGCGATGCCGGAGAGCAGCAATAGCACCAGGATAATTTTGCGGAACGCCTTCTCGTCGAGATGTCCGTAAAGCTTCAATCCGAGCCACAAGCCCGCGGCCAGCGCCGGCAAGCCGTACACGTAAATCTTTGCCAGTTCGGTGGTGACCGTGCCGGCAATTGCGAGGGAAATCGCGGTCAACGCGAAGGCGCAGATGATGACCGGCTGGAAAATGGCGCGCTGCTGGTCTTTGGACCAGCCGCGCACCTGGCACCAGATGGTGATGATGGGGCCGGCGAGGCCGGTCATTCCGCCGAGCACGCCGTTGAGCACGCCGATGCCGAGATCGGCGCCGACGTTCGCATGAATCGGCTTAAAGTGCGGCCGCGCCAAAAAGTAAGTGCTGTAGGCGATGAGCAGCAGGCCAACGCCGGTGCGCACATAGGCCGGATTGATATAGCTCAGCAGCAGCGCTCCAATCGGCACGCCGAAAAACCCGCCGAGAATGAAAGGCGCGACGATGCGCCAGCGCAGGGCGTGGCGAGTCCGCCAGATATTGTAGCTTTGCGTCACAAGGCCGTAGGTGACGATCAACATCGCCGTCTGCGCCGGGGTGAGGATGTGAAGCCAGACGCCGGAGACCACCAGGCCCATGGCAAAGCCGGCCAGGCCAGTGACGACGCCGCCAAAAAACGTTGTTACGAGGAAAAGAGTGAGAACCGGGCCATCCATGGGTCGCTCCCGAACACGAAGTGACCAGCGCTTGGATGGATGGCTGCCATCTCGCGGGGAGGCTGCTATTTCCCCTGTAAACATTTATACCACCGGTCGCGGGCAAAACAATCTGCGGGGGGACGCACGACATGAGCAATAAAATCGATCTCAGCGGCCGCAACGCGGTCGTCACCGGCGGCGCTCAAGGCATCGGCCGCGCCATCACCGAACGGTTCCTCGATTCCGGCGCGGTGGTGGCGATCTGGGATCGCGATTCTGCGCTGGCCAAGAAAACCGCGGCCGAACTGGCGAATCGCGGCCGCGTGGTGCCGATCGCCGCCGATGTCACGCAATACCCGGACGTCGAGCGCGCGCGCGATGAAACCATCAAGGCGCTGGGCCGCATCGACATCCTGGTCAATAACGCCGGCGTCGCCGGGCAGAACATCAACACCTGGGAATACCCGGTCGAGGAGTGGCGCCGGGTGCTTTCGATAAATCTCGATGGCCAATTCCATTGCTGCAAGGCCATCGTGCCGGGAATGATCGCGCAGAATTACGGACGCATCGTCAATATCGCATCCGTTGCCGGCAAAGAGGGCAATCCGAACGCGCCGGCCTATTCGGCGTCGAAAGCCGGCGTGATTTCGCTCACCAAGTCGCTGGCCAAGGAAACCGCGACCAAGGATATCTCCGTCAACTGCATCACGCCGGCGGCGGCAAAGACGGCGATCTTCGACCAGATGACGCAGACCCATATCGATTACATGTTGTCGAAGATTCCCCGTGGCCGTTTTGTGCTGGTCGATGAGATCGCCGCGCTGGCCGCGTTCTGCGCCTCGAGCGATTGCTCGTTCACCACCGGCGCGGCCTTCGACATTTCGGGCGGGCGGGCGACCTATTGACCGACGCTCACGCTGCGCGCCGCATCCGCCTGACCGGCATCGCGCTGATGTGCTGCGCGGTGGCGTCGTTCTCGTGCCTGGACGCGACGGGAAAATATCTCAACTACCACATGGATACGCTGCAGGTGGTGTGGGCGCGCTACTTCTTCGCCTTCGTGCTGACGCTGATTTTTGCCAATCCGGTGATCACGCCGGGGCTGACGAGCACGAAGCGGCCGATATTGCAGATCGGCCGCTCGGCGCTTCTCTTGCTTTCGACCATCCTCAATCTGTTTGCCTTGCGCTGGCTTCAGCTCGATGAAGCGCTGTCGATCCTGTTTGCGACGCCCTTTCTGGTAGCCGCGCTATGTGTGCCGTTACTCGGGGAAACAGTGGGATGGCGGCGCTGGACCGCCATCGTCGTCGGATTTTTCGGCGTGCTTGTGGTGGCGCGTCCTGGCATCGGCGGGCTGCACCCCGCGGCGTTGCTGACCGCGGCCGGCGCTGTCTGTTATGCGCTCTACGTGATCGCGACTCGTCTTTTGTCGCGCAGCGACAGCAGCGATACCACGCAGTTCTATACCAGCCTTGTCGGCGCAGTAGCGATGACCGTCATTGTGCCGTTCGTCTGGAAAACGCCGGAAAGCTGGTTCATCGGCGGATTGATGATCCTGGTTGGCGCGCTCGGCGGCGGCGGCCATTACATTTTGATCCGCGCCCACCGTCTTGCGCCGGCTTCGACGCTTGCACCTTTCATCTATACGCAGATGCTGTGGACCACGGCGCTCGGCTTCCTGGTGTTCGGCGACGTGCCGCATCGCTGGACGATTGTGGGCGGCATCATCGTGATTTCATCCGGTCTTTACCTGCTCCACCGCGAGACGGTGGTGGGCAAGCCGGAGCCGTCCGCGCCCGTTGCCTAAGGCTCGGGCGCGGCGCTAAGGTCCGCCAGCAATAGGGTCCAGGGAGCGTCATGGCCAAACTCGACGAGCAGCCTGCGGCAAGCGGCGCGGGCTTGAACGACGATATCGGCGAGCAAAAGCGCCTGGCGCTTTATCGCTCGCAGTTGCGCCTGCGTGAGGCCGAGCAGCGCGCTTACGATCTGTTCCTGCAAAATCTGGTCAAGGGAACCAGCCATTTGTCGCTCGGGCAGGAGGCGATTGCCGCGGGCTTTGCCGAAGCAATGGTCAAGGGTGATCTGTCGTTCTGCACCTATCGCGGCCACGCCCATACGCTGGCGCGCGGCGTGCCGGTCGAAAAAGTGCTCGGCGAACTGATGCAGCGCAATAACGGATTGATGCGCGGCAAGGGCGGTTCCATGCATCTCACCTCGGAGGACCACGGGGTGATGGGCTCCTACGCCATCATCGGCGCGCATCTTCCGATCGCGTGCGGCGCCGCCTGGCGCGCGCAGTACAAGGGCGCCAAGGACGTTTCGGTGTGCTTCTTCGGCGACGGCACCACCAACATCGGCGCCTTCCATGAGGCGCTCAATTTCGCCGCTGTATGGAAGTTGCCGGTGATCTTCGTCTGCGAGAATAATCTTTACATGGAATACACGCCGATCGGCGACGTCACGGCGGTCGCGCATCCGGCCGCCGACCGCGCCTCGGCTTACGGACTCGAGAGCATCCTGATTGACGGCAACGACGCCGACGTCGTCTATCGCACCGCGCAGAAAGCCTACGCCAAGGCTCGCGCCGGCGGCGGCCCCTCGCTGATCGAATGCCTCACGTATCGGCACAGCGGCCACTCGCGCGCCGACCCGGCCAAGTACCGGCCCGAAGGCGAACTGGAAAAATGGAAGCAGCGCGACCCGATCAAGATTTACCGCGAGCGGCTCAAGCAATTCGGGATCAGCGACGCGCAGATTGAATCGATCGACGCAAGCGTGCGCAAGGAGGTCGATGACGCGACCGAAGCCTGCAAGGCCGCGCCGCAACCGCCGCTCGATATTCTATTCACCGATGTCTATGCCGACGGCGGCTGGGCTTGGCGAAATTAGGTTTGGAGAAACTGACATGGCGGAAATCACCTACCGCGACGCGGTGATCCGCGGTATCGCCCAGGAAATGAGCCGCGACCCCGACGTCGTCTTCCTCGGCGAGGACGTGGCCAAGGCGGGCGGCGTGTTCAAGGCGACGGTCGGCCTGTACGAGCAGTTCGGCCCGCTGCGCGTGCGCGACACGCCGATTTCCGAGCAGGCAATCCTCGGCGCCGCGATGGGTGCGGCGATGACCGGTCTCAAGCCGATCGCCGAGATCATGTTCTCGGATTTCTTCGCCGTCTGCTTCGACTATATTGCCAACGAGTTCCCCAAGAGCCGTTATATGTCCGACGGGCAGACCAAATGCCCGCTGGTGGTGCGCACCGGGAACGGCGCCGGCTCCCGCTTCGGCGCGCAGCACTCACAGAGCGTCGAGAACTGGTGCATGATGATCCCGGGGCTCAAGGTCGTGGCGCCGTCGTCGCCGGTCGACGTCATCGGGCTGCTGGCGGCTGCGGTGCGCGATCCGGATCCGGTGATCTTCCTCGAGCACAAGTCGCTCTATCCGACCAAGGGCGAGGTTCCCGACGGCGAGATCGTCGACGTCCTCGGCAAGGCGAAGATCGTCAGGCCCGGCAAGAACGCGACCATCGTGGCGCTGGCGCTGATGGTGCCGCGCGCCTTGGCGGCGGCGGAGACGCTGAAAGCGGAACACGGCATCGACGTCGAGGTTATCGACGTGCGCTCGCTGGTGCCGCTGGACACGCAAACCATCCTCGGTTCGGTGGCCAAGACCCACCGGCTGTTCACGGTGGAGGAGAATCCTCGGCTGTGCGGATGGGGGGCGGAGATCGTGTCGATCGCCGTAGATGAGGGCTTCTACGACCATGACGGGCCGCCAATCCGCATCACAACACCGCATATTCCGCTGCCGGCCGCCGATACGCTGGAAGATATCGTCCTCCCCACCCCGGAAAGGATTGTAGAAACCGTGAAGCTCGCCCTGGAAAGCTGATGTACGGAAAGGTGTAGCGTCAATGTACGACAATCTTCTCGCCAATGTTCCGACCGATCTGTGGATCGGCGGCAAGTGGCGCAAATCCTCCGACAACGGACGCTTCGACGTCATCGACCCGGCGACCGAGCGCAAGATCGCGTCGGTCGCCAGCGCCACGGTCGACGACGCCAAGGCAGCGGTCGACGCGGCGCAAGGCGCCTTCGAGGGCTGGGCCAAACGCAAGCCGCGCGAGCGTGCCGAGATTCTACGCAAATGCTACGAACTCATCATGCGCGACGCCGAGCGCTTCGCCAAACTCATCACATTGGAAAACGGCAAGGCGCTGCCCGACTCGCGCGGCGAAGTGGCCTATTCGGCTGAGTTCTTCCGCTGGTACGCCGAGGAAGCCGTGCGTAATCTCGGCTCGATCTCGATGGCGCCGGCCTCGGGCGCCCGCATCGTCGCTCAGCACAAGCCGGCAGGCGTTGCCGTTCTGGTGACGCCGTGGAATTTCCCCGCCGCCATGGCGACGCGCAAGATCGGTCCGGCGCTCGCCGCCGGCTGCCCCGTGGTACTGAAGCCCGCGTCCGACACGCCGCTCACCATGCTGGCGCTGATGCCGGTGCTGGAAGAGGCGGGCGTTCCGGCCGGCGTGGTCAACGTCATTCCCTCGCGCTCGTCGGGCAAGGTCGTTTCCGCCATGCTGCACGATCCGCGTGTGCGCGTCGTCTCGTTCACCGGCTCGACCGAGGTTGGCCGCAAGCTGCTGCATGAGGCTGCCGACCAAATCCTCAAGCCGGCCATGGAGCTCGGCGGCAACGCGCCCTTCATCGTGTTCGAGGATGCCGACATCGATGCCGCTATCGACGGCGCCATGATTGCGAAAATGCGCAACATGGGTGAAGCCTGCACCGCGGCTAACCGTTTCTACGTCCACGAAAAGGTGCATGACGAGTTTGCCAGGAAGCTCACTGCCAAAATGGACGGCCTGAAAATGGGCAACGGCCTCGACGAGGGCGTCAACCTCGGGCCGCTCGTCAACAAAGACGGCCGCGACAAGGTGATCGAACTGGTCGACGACGCGGTCAAGAAGGGCGCCAAGGTCTTGACCGGCGGCAAGCTGCCGGATGGCCCCGGCTTCTTCTATCCGGCGACCGTGCTCACCAACGTCGCCGACGATTCGAAGATGCTCAACGAGGAAATCTTCGGGCCCGTCGCCTCGATTCAGTCGTTCAAGTCCGAGGACGAGGCGATCAAGCGCGCCAACGACACCGAATACGGTCTGGTCGCCTATCTCTACACCAAGGACCTTTCGCGCGGCATGCGTGTCTCCGAGAAGCTTGATTTCGGAATGATCGGTCTCAACCGCGGGCTAGTCTCGGACCCGGCGGCGCCATTCGGCGGTGTCAAGCAGTCGGGGCTCGGCCGTGAGGGCGCAGCCGAAGGGATGAAAGAATTTCTCGAGACGCAATACGTCTCGGTGAGCTGGTAGAGGCGGCGGGAATCGGAATGGACGTGCTGATGCCGCAACTCGGCGAGACCGTCGCCGAGGGCAAGATCGTCAAATGGTTTAAGTCGGCCGGCGACGCCGTCAAGCCGGGCGACAACCTGTTCGAGATCGAAACCGACAAGACCTCGATGGAGGTGCCGGCGACGTTTGGCGGCACGCTGACCGATATCCATTTTCAGGTCGGTGATGTTGCCAAGGTCGGCGCTGTGGTGGCGGTGATTACCGGGGCGGGGGAGGCCACGCGATCCAAGCGGGCTGCTGTTTCCAGCTCGCCGAATCCGCCGCAAACTCCGTTCGTCCCCGCGCAAGCGGGGACCCAGGGGCTAAAGCTCGGAGCGGCAAAGGACGAACTGAATTCCCGTTTTCGCGGGAATGAACGAGGGGTTACCGGCAGCGAGCGGACAGTTCCGGCGTTCAATGCGCGCGATCCGTTCCGTGTGGTGATGACCCCCGGACGCAATTTCGGCCCGGCGAAACTGGCGGGCGGCGCCGTCGTGACGCCGCTGGCGCGGCGGCTCGCCGGCGAACGCGGCATCGATCTTTCGCGCGTGTCCGGCTCCGGCCCGCGTGGCCGCATCGTCGCCCGCGACGTCGAGGGCGCGGCGCCGGCTACGTCTGCGACGATAACCGGCGCGAACGCCGCGCAAGTGAAGGCACTCTACGCCGATACGCCTTACGAAGAAGTGCCGCTCGATGCCATGCGCGCGACCATTGCCAAGCGCCTGGTCGAAGCCAAACAGACCATCCCGCACTTTTACCTGACCACCGATCTCGACATCGGCCGGCTGATGACGATGCGTGAGGAGGCAAATGCTGCGGCACCCAAAGGCAAAGACGGCGAAGTCGCGTTCAAGCTTTCGTTGAACGACTTTATCATAAAGTTCTGGGCAGCGGCGTTGCAGCGCGTTCCGGCGGCAAACGCGGTCTGGGCCGGCGACCGCATTTTGCGGTTTACGCATTCAGATATCGGCGTCGCGGTGGCGCTTGACGGCGGACTGATTACGCCGGTGATCCGTCAAGCCGAGAGCAAAACATTGACCTCGATATCTGCCGAAATACGCGAGCTCGCCGAACGCGCCCGCGCCAGAAAATTAAAGGCCATCGAATACCAGGGCGGCTCAAGCGCCATTTCCAATCTCGGCATGTACGGCGTGCGTGAGTTCGCCGCCATCATAAATCCACCGCACGCGACCATCCTTGCTGTCGGTGCCGCGCGCCGCGCGCCGATCGAGACCGCCGACGGGGGCGTCAAATTCATCAGCCAGATGACGGTGACCTTGTCCTGCGATCACCGCGTGGTAGATGGTGCGCTCGGCGCGCAATTGCTGGCCGCATTCAAGAGTTTCATCGAAACGCCGGTCACCGCCCTCGTATAATGGAGAAGAAACATGGCTGGCCCAAAGCCGGACGTATTGCTGGTTGGACAAAAAAAGCCCGTGATGGTTCGCGGCCTTGATCCCAGCGTAACGCTGCATTTCCTGGCAGACGCCAAGAACCCCGAGGCGTTCTTCAAGCAAGTCGGCGACAAAATTCGCGCGGTCGCCATCGCCTATACGGCAAACAAGCTTGACTCAGCCTTCATGCAGAAATTCCCCAAGCTCGAGCAGATATCGAGCTTCGGCGTCGGCTACGACCACGTCGATGCCAGATGGGCGGGCGAACACGGCATCATCGTCACCAACACGCCGGACGTGCTCAACGAAGAGGTGGCGGACACGACGCTCGGCCTTTTACTGTGCACGTTGCGCGAATTTCCCCAGGCCGAGCGCTATCTGCGCTCCGGCAAGTGGACCGGCGGGCATTACCCGCTGACCAAGGCGACGCTGCAAGGCCGCAGCGTCGGCATGGTCGGCATGGGGCGCATCGGGCGAGCCATCGCGCGGCGGCTGGAGGCCTTCGGCGTGCCGGTCGTCTATCACAGCCGCAATCCGCAGTCCGGCGTGAAATACAAGCATTATCCCAAACTGATCGAGATGGCGCGCGATGTCGACACGCTGATCGTGATCGTGCCGGGCGGCCCGGCCACGGCGAACATGATCAACGCCGACGTGCTCAAGGCGTTGGGCCCGAACGGCGTGCTCATCAACATGGCGCGCGGCTCGGTGGTCGACGAACCGGCGCTCATCGAGGCGCTGAAGAACAAGACGATCTATTCCGCCGGCCTCGACGTTTTCGCCAAGGAACCGAACGTACCGAAGGAATTGATGGAGATGGACCACGTGGTGCTGTTCCCGCATCTCGGCTCCGCCAGCGTGGCGACGCGGGAAGCGATGGACCGGCTTGTCGTCGACAACATTCTCGCCTGGGCCGCCGGCAAGCCGCCGCTGACGCCGGTGCCGGAAACACCATATCCGCCGAAACGCGCATGATGATTCGCTCCGGGCTGATCGCGGTTGCGGCGCTGGCGGGCAGTGCTGCGCTCGCCCAGGCGCCGGTGCTCGGCGATTCGGCCAAAGGCGTCATCGGATCCTGGGAATTCTCCAACGCCGACCGCGACAAGATCTGCACCGCCACATTCAAGAGTGACCCGACACCGGTCGGGTTCAAGGTCGAGTTCGACAAGAACTGCGTCAATCTCTTTCCCATTGTCGCCAGCGTGGCGGGTTGGGTTTTTCCCGACAACGATCTGCTGCGCCTGCTCGATGCGCAGAAAAAAACGCTGATCGAATTCAGCGAGGTCGAGGACAATATCTACGAGGCGCCGACGCCGGGGCTCGGGGTCATCTTCCTGCAAAGCGCAGCCGCTGCCGAGCCTGCGGCGAAAGCTCCCGAACAGGTGGCTGGCGACTGGACGATCGTGCGCGCGAACGGAGCCCCGCTGTGCCAGGTGAGTCTCGGCCACCACGGCGGCCGGCGACAATCTCGTGCTGACGGTCAAGCCGGGCTGCGCGGCTTCCATTGCTCAGTTGAATTTCACGCAATGGCGCATCGATCGCGGCGAACTGATGCTGATCGGCGAGCGTGGCAATCCGTGGCGCTTCGAAGTCGTGGACGATGTGAGCTGGCGGCGGCTGCCGGAAAGCGTCAACTCGTTCATGCTGGTGAAGCAGTAGTCAGATCAGCCGCAGGCCCTTGAAGCTGGCGTGGCCTTCCTTGCCGACGATGATGTGGTCGTGCACGGAAATTCCCAGCGGGCGCGCCACGTCGATGATCGCCTGCGTCATCTGGATGTCCGCGCGCGACGGCGTCGGATCGCCGGAAGGATGGTTGTGCACCAGGATCAGCGCCGTCGCGGAGAGCTCCAGGGCGCGCTTGACCACCTCGCGCGGGTAAACCGGCGTGTGGTCCACCGTGCCGGTCTGCTGCACTTCGTCGGCGATGAGCTGGTTACGCTTGTCGAGGAACAGCAGGCGGAACTGTTCCTTGTCGGCATAGGCCATGGCGGTACGGAAATAATCGATCACGCTTGACCACGACGACAGCACCGGCCGCTTCTGTACCTGCCCGCGGGCGAGGGCTCGCCGCCGCGTGCACGATCTTGAGCTCGGTGATGGCCGCTTCGCCCAGCCCCTTGATTTCCTTGAGCCGAGCCGACGGCGCGGCCACGACTTCGGCAAAGGAGCCGAACTTGGCGATCAGCTCCTTGGCCAGCGGCTTGACGTCGCGCTGCGGGATGCGCGGAACAGCACCAGTTCGAGAAGTTCGTAGTCGCTGACCGCGTCGCTGCCCGCGTCGCGGAATCGGCCGCGCAGCCGCTCGCGGTGGCCGTGATAATGCGGCGGCGCCTCGGAAAGGCCGGATTTGCGTCCGTTGCCGCTGCGCTTTGCCACCATGGAAACCGAGCCCGCCTGCGTCACCCTGGCAGGGAGCTTAGTTCACCCAATGAAAATCTTCGAGGGCGTCAGCGCCGGAAAGGCGGCTTATCGAACCCGGCCGGCGACAGCGTAAATATCTCGACGCCTTTGTCGGTGACGCCGACGCTGTGCTCGAATTGTGCCGACAGCGAGCGGTCGCGGGTCACCGCGGTCCAGCCGTCGGAGAGCACCTTTACGTGTGGGCGGCCGAGATTGATCATTGGTTCGACGGTAAAGAACATGCCGGGTTTGAGCACGATGCCTTCGCCGGGCCTGCCGATGTGGACGATATTGGGCTCGTCGTGAAACAGCTTGCCCAGTCCGTGCCCACAAAAGTCGCGCACGACACTCATGTGCTGGGCTTCGACGAAGTTCTGGATCGCGGCGCCGACGTCGCCGGTGGTCGAGCCGGGGCGGATGGTGGCGATGCCGCGCATCATCGCCTCATGCGTGACATCGATCAGCCGTTCGGCGCGGCGGGGAATCTGCCCGATCGGATACATGCGGCTAGAATCGCCGTGCCAGCCGTCGAGGATCAGCGTTACGTCGATATTGACGATGTCGCCCTCTTTCATCGGCTTGTCGGCTGGAATTCCGTGGCAGACGACGTGATTGAGCGAGGTGCAGGTGGCCTTCTTGTAGCCGCGATACATCAGCGTCGCCGGCATGGCGCCATGGTCGAGTGCGTACCCAAGCACCAGCCTGTCGATGGTCTCGGTCGGCACGCCCGGCTTGACGTGCTCGGTGAGCATGTCAAGGCAGCGCGCGACCAATTGCCCGGCCTTGCGCATGCCCTCGAAGGCTGCGGAGCCGTGAATCTTGATCTGGCCGGTCTTGCGGAGAGGTGCGACGGCGGCGTCGACGTAGGTCATGGCTGACAATGTAAGGCATCGCGGGCACGACGCAAGTTACCTCGCCCCGGCCCGATCCAGAGTCGTCTCGAATGTTTAACTTGCGATTTTACCGCCCAACTCGTCATCGATATGCGCGCGGACGATGTCGTCGAAAGACGTTTCGGCCTTGAAGCCGAGTTCGGGGGCACGCCTGGCATCGATGCGCTCGGACCAGCCGGCGACGATGCGCATGACCAGTTCGTCGGGTTCGCGGCGGATGCGCGCGGCAACCTTGGGGCCGGCGATCCGCGACAGCGATTCAATCTGTTCGGCGACGGTGCAGCAGACGCCCGGCATGGCGAGGTTGATGCGGGGGCCGAGCTGCTCGCGGGATAGCCCCGCGGCGTGAATGAGGAAGCCGACCGCGGAGCGCGGGCTGGCGTGCGTGTGGCGTACGCTGTTGGCAACCGGCAATATCGCCTCGAGGCCTGCGAGCGGTTCGCGGATGATGCCGGAGAAAAAGCCTGATGCCGCCTTATTGGGCTTGCCCGGACGCACGCAGATCGTGGGCAGGCGAATGCCGACGCCGTCGAGGATGCCGCGCCGGTTATAGTCCGCGAGCAGCAACTCACTGATCGCCTTTTGCGTGCCGTACGAGGTGAGCGGCGTGAGATGGAAGTCGTCGGGGATGCCGGCAGGCGGAAACGGCGCGCCGTAGACCGCGATCGACGAGGTGAAGACGACCTTGGGCTTGTAATTTGCGCCGCGGATCGCTTCGAGCAGCGCGCGAGTGCCGTCGAGGTTGACGTGATAGCCCTTGTCGAAATCGGTTTCGGCTTCGCCCGACACGACCCCGGCCAGATGGAAAATCATCTCCGGCCTGCCGGCGATCAGTTTCTCCGCCGCGCCCGGTGCCGCGAGATCGCCGGTCGAGATATCGACCTTGCCCTTGAAGCCCGACGGCTTTTCCGCCGCCACCACATCGGTCAGCGTCAGATAGTCGATCGGTTGCCCGTTGAGCTTGCCGTCCTTGACCAGTCGCGCGGTGAGTTTGCGGCCGATCATGCCGGCGGCGCCGGTGATCAAAATATGCATTTAACTCCTCCCATAGCTCTTATTTGTTGGCCGGCTGGAAACGGTCGATACGGCGCAGGTCAGGAAATAGCATCATCCAGACGCCGGCGACCAGTAGCGAACCGAGGCCGCCGATCAGCACCGAAGGCAACGCGCCGAGCCACGCAGCGACGGCGCCGGATTCGAACTCGCCGAGCGTATTCGAGGAGCCGACGAACAGGTAATTGATCGCGCTCACCCGGCCGCGCTTGTCGTCCGGCGTCTCGATCTGCACGAGCGAAAACCGCAGAACCACGCTTACCGCATCGGAGGCACCGACCACGGCGAGCGCGGCGAGCGACAGCGGGAAATATGTCGAGACGGCAAAAATCATCGTGCCGACGCCGTAGATCGCCACCACCGCAAACATCGCCTTGCCGACGTGGCGTTCGATCGGATGCCTCGACAGAATAATGGTAGTCAACAGCGCGCCGGCCGCAGGGGCCGAACGCAACAGCCCGAGACCGCTCGGCCCAACGGCAAGAATGTCACGGGCGTAGATCGGCAGCAGTGCGGTGGCGCCGCCGAGAATAACAACAAAGAGATCAAGTGTGATCACACCGAGCAGCCGGCGCCGCGTCATGATGAATTCGAAGCCGGCGAGCACCGAAGCCAATGTCGGCGGGTCGCGCGGTGGCGGCGGAGCTTTGACCTTGACGAAGGTGATGAGCGTTATCGAAGCAATAAAGAACGCGAGAGCGATGCCCGCCACCAGCAGCGGGTCGAGCGCGTAAATCAGGCCGCCCGCCGCCGGGCCGCAAATCGTCGCGATCTGGTTGGCGGAAGCCCAGGCAGCGACCGCGCGCGGGAGTATCGGCGAGGGCACCAGCGCCGGCATCAGCGAATGCGCCGTCGGCATCTCGAAGGCGCGGCCGCAGCCGATCATCAAGACGGCGCCGAACAGCAGGTTGCGAGTCAGGGAATGTGTCAGCAGGCCGGCAACGATGAGGATCGCAGCGACCGCATAGACGCTCTGTGCAACGCGCACGATCATGCGGCGGTCGTAGCGGTCGGCGGTGTGGCCGATCAGGAGCGTGAGGATCATCGCCGGCACGAACTGAATGAGGCCGACCAGACCCAGATCGAAGGCGCTGCCGGTGAGGGCATAGATCAGCCAACCGATCATCACCCCCAGCATCTGGTAGCCGACGGTGGCAGCGATGCGCGCCAGCCAGAACAGCACGAACGGGCGCTGCTGCGTCAGCGCGAGCGGGGCCTGGGAGGACGCGTTGGTGGTGCTGTCGGCTGGCGCGGTCAGGAGCGCCTCTTGCGGTCTTCGGCAAAAAATTTGTTGAGTTCAGCGTTGGGCACGACGCCAGCGAAACTGTCGAACTTGCCGTCCTGCGCGATCTCGCGCGCCGACTTGATGAAGGCGTGCATGGCGAGGCGCGCCATGGTGCCGCCGACGCTGATGCGGCGCACGCCCATCGTGGCGATATCGGACACGCTGAAGCCGAATGCGCCGGAATTGAGAAAATTTACCGGCTTCGGCGCCACCGCTTTGACCACGGCCTCGATCTGCTCGCGGGTCTTGATGCCCGGCGCGTAAAGACAGTCGGCCCCCGCGCCGGCATAGGCCTTGAGGCGGTGGATCGTATCGTCTAGGTCGGGGTTGCCGTGCAGGAAATTCTCGCAGCGCCCGGTAAGCATGACGTCGCCGCCGGCCTTGTCGATTGCGGCGCGTCCGGCCTTGATGCGTTTGACCGCGAGATCGTGGTTGTAGATGGGCTTTTCGCCGTCGCCGCTGAAGTCCTCGATGGAAAGCCCCGCCACACCCGTTTCAATGCATGACGTTACATTTTTTGCCATCTCGTCCGGATCGTGAGCGAAGCCGTTCTCGAAGTCGGCATTGACCGGGACGTCCGCGGCTTCGGCGATTTCGCGGCAGTGGGTGAGCACCATGTTGAGGGTCACTTCGCCGTCGGAAAAACCCTGGGCGTGGGCGTAGCCGGCGCTGGTGGTGGCCAGCGCCTTGAAGCCGAGACCCTGCAGGTATCGCGCCGTTCCGATGTTCCATGGGTTGGGAATGACAAAACAGCCGCTTTGATGCAGGTCGCGGAAGGCCTTCCGTTTTTCGGCAGTCGAGGGCTTTGCCATGGTGAAATCCCTGGATGCGGGCGGCGAACCTGCCACGATTGCGCGCGCCGGGACAATGCCATTCGCTAATGTCAGCATCAGCTATGCAGATGCGTTGCCGCCGTGGCGGTTGGCGCGCGGTTGCGCCAGAGTTGCTTCCACAACAGTGCCCCTGGGGGGAAGTGCCGTGGACAGTGTCGATTTCGACGCGCTGGAGGGTCTGGCGCGAGAGAAGATGCCAGAGGCATCGTTTGCCTTCTGCGCCGCCGGCGCCGACGACGAGATTAGCGCGGCCGAGAATATCGCGGCCTGGCGGGATCTGCGGTTGCGGCCACGTGTGCTGCGCGACGTCACCGCGATCGATACCGGCGTAACTTTGCTGGGCAACAAGCATCCGCACCCGATCCTGATCGCGCCGACCGGGCGGCATAAATTGTTTCATACGGAGGGCGAGCAAGCGACGGCACGCGGCGCAGCGAGCGCGGATGCGCCTTACGTGATGGCGTCGAACGCCAATGTGCTGATCGAGGAGGTTGCCGCGGAGCGAAAATCCGCGCCGCAGTGGTTCCAGCTTTACTACTGGTCGAACCGCTCGGAAGTCGAGGCGCTGATCGACCGTCTCGCGACAGCCGGCTTTTCCGCGCTAGTCCTTACGGTCGATGCGCCAACCGGCGGCTGGAGCCCGCGCGCGGCGCGTGCCCAGCACGAGCCGACACCGGAGATCCGCAATATCAACATGCCCAGTTCACCAATAGCGCGCACGTTCTATCACCCCGATTTCGCCGGCAAGGTTTTGTATCCGGCCACTTGGAAAGAGCTCGAATGGCTGGTGAAGCGTTCGCCGATGCCGGTGCTGGTCAAGGGCGTGCTGCGCGCCGACGATGCCGTCGCCTGCGCCGAACACGGCGCCCGCGCCGTCATTGTTTCCAATCACGGCGGCCGTCATCTCGACACCACGGTGACGACGGCGGCCTGCATCGGTGAGATCGCGGCGGCGCTCTCGAGCAAGGCCGAGGTCTATGTCGACGGCGGCATCCGCCGCGGAACCGATATCCTCAAGGCGCTGGCGCTCGGCGCCCGCGCGGTGCTGATCGGCCGGCCGATCATTTGGGGGCTTGCGGTGCATGGCGCCGACGGCGTGGCTCAGGTGATTGAGCATCTGCGCGTCGAACTGGTGCGCGCGATGCAGCTTTGCGGAACGCCAAGGCTTTCTGACATCAGCGGCGACCTTCTGGCACCGCATTGATTTTCCTGAATTAATCGGGTGAACTAAAGCCAAAATCAAGACCGTCAGGGGAAACGAAAAGTCATGCTCAAAACCATCGCGGCCTTCGATCGCATCGGCGAGGAGAACGCCTTTGCCGTACTTGCCCGCGCCAACGCGCTCGCCGCGCAAGGCCGCGACATCATCAATCTCGGCATCGGTCAGCCGGACTTTCGCACCCCCGAATTCATCGTCGAGGCCGCGATAAAGGCGCTACGCGACGGCCATCACGGCTACACGCCCGCAAACGGCATCCAGCCGCTGCGCGAAGCGGTCGCCGCCGACCTGCACAAGCGCTTCAAGGTCGAAGTCTCACCCGACAGCGTCATGATCATGCCCGGCGGCAAGCCAACGATGTTCATGTCGATGCTGATGTTCGGTGAGCCGGGCGCCGAGATCATGTATCCCGATCCGGGTTTCCCCATCTACCGCTCGATGATCGAGTTCACCGGCGCCAAGCCCATTCCAGTGCCGATCCGCGAGGAGAATGGCTTTGCCTTTTCCGCGGAGGAAACGCTGAAACTGATCACGCCGCGCACGCGACTACTGATCGTCAATTCGCCCGCCAATCCGACCGGCGGCGTCACTCCCAAGAGCGAGGTGGATAAGCTTGTCGCCGGTCTCGCCAAGTGGCCCGACGTCGTCGTCATGTCGGACGAAATCTACGACCACATGCTTTACGACGGCGAAGTCCATGTTTGCCTGCTGAGCTACCCGGAAATTCGCGACCGGCTCATTCTGCTCAACGGCTGGTCGAAGACCTATGCGATGACGGGCTGGCGGCTCGGCTACGCGGTGTGGCCTGGCAAGCTTTACGATTACGCACGCAAGCTCGCGGTCAACCTGCATTCCTGCGTCAACGCACCGACGCAATATGCAGGCCTTGCGGCGCTCAAGGGCCCGCAGGATCAAGTCGACTCCATGGTGGCCGAATTCGACAAGCGCCGCAAAGTCGTGGTCGCGGGATTGAACAAATTGCCGGGGGTTTCCTGCGCTACACCGAAGGGGGCGTTCTATGCGTTCCCGAACGTTTCGCGCACCGGCTGGAAAGCCAAGCCGCTGGCTTCGTCGCTTTTGGAAGACGCCGGCGTCGCCATCATCGGCGGGCCCGATTTCGGCATCCTCGGCGAGGGCTATATCCGCGTCTCCTATGCCAATTCGACCGAGAACATTCTCAAGGCGCTCGATCGCATGAGCGAATTTCTCACATCTCGAAAGGCGGCCTGAGACCCAGGCAGCGCCGCTAGCAATGACATCACAACCGGCCCATGATCGGCCGGCAGGTCAGGGAAGGAAAACTGGAAATGCTCGAGCGCGTCATGTCCACGGACCGTGGGCTGTCCGAAGAACAGCGCATGATGCGGCAAAGCTGCCGCGATTTTGTCGACGGCATCGTGCTGCCCTTCATCAAGCAGAACTGGCAGCGCGAGTGGTCGATGGTGCCGGAGGACCGGCTGCCGCCGCATATCCTGGAAGAGGCCGAGAAAATCGGCATCCGCACGCTCGGAGTGCCGGAGGAATATGGCGGGGTCGAACTGGAGAAGGGCACGGAGGTGAAGACCTTCGCGCTGGTGGCAGAAGAGATCGCGCGCGGCGATTCAGGGCTCGCCGACAAGATGGTGCAGAACTGGAAAGTGTCGGTGCTGCTGCGCCAGTTCGCGCCCAAGCATCTGCAGGAGAAATGGTTCAAGCGCCTGGTCGCCGAGCCGCAATTCCTCATGGCGCATTGCCTGACCGAGCCGCGCGGCGCCTCCGACCGCTGGCTGCCCTACAACGTGCCGGAAGCCGCCATGCAGACCAAAGCGGTCAAGGCTGACGGCGGCTGGATCATCAACGGGCGCAAGCAGTTCATCTCCAACGGCTATGACGCGAGCCTCTATGTCGTCTACGCCAACACCAATCCCAAGGTCGGCATGTTGCAGGGGACCTCGTCGTTCCTGGTGCCGCGCGAGACCAAGGGCTTCACCGTCGCGCGCTGCAACGAGACGCTCGGCTGCCGCTTCATGAACAACGGCGAGATGGTGTTCGAGGATATGTTCATCCCCGACGATCACCTGCTGGTACAGGACAGCGCCATGGGGTCGGCCGGCGTCTATTTCCGTCCGGGAAAGATCATCCAGGCGGCAAAGAATCTCGGCGTCGGCGTGCGCGCCTTCGAAGCGACGGCGGAGTACGTGCAAAACTACGTGCAGGGCGGCCGCATCCTGATCAAGCATCAGGCGGTGGCGCTGCGCCTTGCCGACATGGCGACCAAGATCGAGGCGGTGCGTGCGCTGCTCGACCGCGCCGCGCAGGCGGTCGATGACAATGCGCCGGAGGCGGAAACCATGGTCAATATGGCCAAGATGTTCGCCTCGGAAGAGATTTTGAAGGTCGCCCAGCACGCCGTCGAGCTGCACGGCGGCAACGGCATCATGCTCGATTTCGGCATCGAGAAGGTGCTGCGCGACGCCGTCATCTTCATGCACATGGACGCGACGGTGGACATCTCCAAGTTCAAGATCGTCAAGAACATGTTTCCGCACACCGCCGGAAAATACGCCGGACCGGAGTGAGCTACTTCACCACGAAACGGAAGCCGATCACCACGATCACCAGGCCGACAAGCTGTGCGATGGTCGGCACGACGCCCAGCGCCAGATAGCCGATGACGAGACCGAAGCCGGGCACCAGCGCTGGGAATGTCGATGCGCGTCCGGCGCCGATCAGTGTCACCGCGCGCGCGAACAGATAGATCGGCAGCATACTGGCGAGTACCCCCTGCACCGCGGCCTGCAGAAGGTTTTCGGCCCATCCCATGCGAAGAATATTGGCAAAGCCGACGAACAGCACATAGAGCGGCGCGTATATCAAAAGCGACAGCGCGCCGACCACGGCGATGGCGCGTAAGCCCGGCAGGCGCCAGTGCCGCAGCAATATGCCGAAAGTCGCCCAGAACAGGCCGGCAAGCGCGAACAGCAGGTCGCCGCCGACGCCGTGGCCGCCGATGGTGGCGAGGGATTCGATGCCGAACACGATGAGCCCGGCGATGATGGCAACGGCGCCGACCATGCGATGGATGGTCAGGTGCTCGCCCAGCACCGCCGAGGCGAGAATCAGCCCGAACAGCGCCGCGCAAGCCGGCTGTATGGTGGTGCCGTGGCCGAGCGGCACCAGGATGAAGCCGGAATAGGCCATCAGCGCCTGCGGCGGCCCGGCCAGGATCGAGACAATCAGGCCGCGCGGCCAGCCGACGCCGCCGAGATCCTTGATGCCGTCGCGGATCAGCAGCAGCGGCAGCATCACCAGGCCCGACCAGAAGAAACGGTGAAACGCCAGATCGGCCGGTGAAAAGCCGATGCTGATGCCGTGCTTGGCGGCGACAAAGCCCGCCGCCCAGCCGAAGGCCGCGCCGGTGCCGCACAGCACACCCATCCAGACGCCGGACGTGCGCGCCGCAGGCTCTTTCATGGCGTCCACGGCGAAACGGCTCCCACAGGTGACTAAAGGCCGGCGATACATTTTAGTGGGCGCATGATCCAGTCCGAAAACTGGTTCCCACTTTTCGGGATCATGCGTTAGGATCGCGGCTCAAGTCCAATCGCGAAAACAAAAGTCACACTTCACCGGGATGGAATGCTCAATGGCGAAACCACGCAAAGTCATCATTACCTGCGCTGTTACCGGCTCGATTCATACGCCGTCGATGTCGCCGCATCTGCCGGTGACCGCCGAGCAAATCGCCGACGCGGCAATTGGCGCGGCGGAGGCCGGGGCGGCGATTGTGCATCTGCATGCGCGCAATCCGCAGGACGGCCGTCCCGACCAGAGCCCGGAAGCGTTTTTACCGTTCCTCAAGGTGATCAAGCAGCGCTCCAACGTGGTGCTCAATCTCACCACCGGCGGCGCGCCGACCATGACCGCGGAAGAACGCGTAAAGCCAGCGGCGACGCTCAAGCCGGAAGTCGCATCCCTCAACATGGGGACAATGAACTTCGGGCTTTACCCGATGATTGCGCGCTACAAGGGCAAGTTCAAACATGACTGGGAGGAGCCCTATCTCGAGCGCTCGCGCGGCGGCATGTTCAAGAATACCTTCGCCGACATCGAATACATCCTGAAAACCTGCTCTGAAAACAACACGCGCTTCGAGATCGAGTGCTACGACATCGGACATCTCTACACGCTCAGGCATTTCCTCGATCGCGGCGTGATCAAGCCGCCGCTGTTCGTGCAATCGGTGTTCGGCATTCTCGGCGGCATCGGCGCGCATCCGGAAGACGTCATCATGATGAAGCGCACCGCCGACCGTCTGCTCGGTGACAATTACCATTGGTCGGTACTGGGAGCCGGCGCCAACCAGATGCGCGTCGCCGCACAGGCTGCCGCCATGGGCGGCAATGTGCGTGTCGGCATGGAAGATTCACTGTGGATCGGCGCCGGCAAGCTCGCCGAGTTGAATGCGCAGCAGGTCACGCAAGTGCGCAAGATTCTGGAGGGTCTCGGGCTGGAAGTCGCCGGCCCCGACGAGGCGCGAGAAATTCTCCTGCTCAAGGGCGGCGACAAAGTGAATTTCTAAGGGCGCCCAAGTTCCGACGCTGCCCTCAAGTCCGTCTTTTCCCGGCGCTCGTTTTCACTTTGCGCGGCGAATCCTGTCTATATTCGGCAGGAGGTCTTACGCATGGGCACGCTCGACGCCGTCAGTATCGCCATCCTGCTCGGCAGCCTGCTGGTGCTCGCGGGCATTTTGTCGAGCCTGATCGCGCTGCGCTTTGGTGCGCCCTTGCTGCTGGTGTTCCTGCTCGTCGGCATGCTGGCCGGGGAGGGCGGCCCGGGCGGACTGAAATTCGACGACGTGCGCGTCGCCTATACGGTCGGTTCGATCGCGCTGGCGCTTATCCTGTTCGACGGCGGCTTGCGCACCAGGCTCGCCACCTTCCGCAACGTGTTGGCGCCGGCGGTGACGCTGGCGACCGTCGGGGTTTTGATCACCACGCTGCTCACCGCGCCGTTCGCCAAATTTGTGCTCGGTCTCGGCTGGATTCAGGCACTGCTGGTCGGCTCGGTCGTTGCCTCTACCGACGCGGCCGCGGTCTTCATCCTCATCAATGCCGGCGGCTTGCGCCTGCGGCCGCGTGTGCGTGCGACGCTCGAAGTCGAATCCGGCACCAACGACCCGTTCGCCGTATTCCTGTCATTGCTGCTCGTGGAAATGCTGCTCGCCGGTGACCAGAGCTGGTCGCACGCACTGATGACCTTTGTGCAGGACACCGTGCTGGGCTGCATCATCGGCTATGGCGGCGGCCGCGTCATCACTTTGGTCCTCAACAGGGTGACGCTGGCGCAGGGGTTGCACGCGCCGTTTGCCGCGGTCGGCGGCGTTGTTGTTTTTGCCTTTGCCAATTCGCTGCACGCTTCGGGCTTCCTCGCGGTCTATCTTGCCGGCCTGGTAGTCGGGAACCGGCAGACGCGCGCGCACAATTCCATCGTCGCGTTTCTCGATGCCGCCACCTGGCTCGCGCAAATTGTCATGTTCGTGCTGCTCGGCCTGCTCGCCTGGCCGCATCGCCTGGCCTACTCGATGGTCGGCGCGATCGTCGTCGCGCTGGTGCTGATGCTGATCGCGCGGCCGGCCGCCGTTTTCCTCTGCCTTGCGCCGTTTAATTTTCCCTGGCGCGAGAAGCTGTTCGTGTCCTGGGTGGGCTTGCGCGGCGCCGTCGCCATCTTCCTCGCCTCTATTCCAATGCTGGTCGGGCTGCCCTCGGCGAGCCTCTATTTCGACGTCGCCTTTGTCGTGGTGCTGTCGTCGCTGTTAATTCAGGGCTGGACCGTGGCGCTCGCCGCGCGCCGGCTCGGCATGTCGTTTGCCCGCAACGATCCGCTGCCGCGCCGCGTCGAACTCGATCTGCCCGGCCAGCTCGAGCGCGAGATCGTCGGCTATCCCGTTGCGGAGAACAGCCCATTCCTGCGCCGCGGGCTCATTCCCAACTGGGCGCGGCCGACGCTCGTTGTACGCAAGGAACAGATCCTGACGCCGGTCGAAGCCAATCCGGTGCGCGCCGGCGATTACGTCTATTTGCTGGCGCCGCCGGAGAAGGCGCAGGCGCTCGACCGCTTCTTTGTCAACATGCCGCCGCCGGCCGCGCCCGATCCGCGCCTGCTCGGCGACTTCTTCGTACCCGGCGACGCGACGCTCGGCATGCTCGCGGAAATCTACGGGCTGCAGATCGCCAGCAAAGATACAGACACCAGGCTCGGCGATTACATGCTTGCCGAACTCGGCCATGCGCCACGGCAGGGCGACATTGTCACCGTCGGGCCGATCGCTCTTCTCGCGCACAAGGTGGATGGCGGAAAGGTCGCGACGGTCGGCTTGCGGCTCGCCGAACCGGAAGCAGACACCACCTTGCCGGGGCGCCTGACGGCGCTATGGCAGCGGATTCAGAAATTGATTGGCTAGCGCGAGCGCGACAGTGCCGGCAGGCTCTGCACCATGTAAGCGCCGCCGAACAGCGCCGCGGTCCAGAACATGTCGCCGGCAACCGTATTCTGCAGGAACGGCAGTGCCGCGATGTAGCACTGGGTAAAGCCCTGCCAGTCGAGGGGATAGAGCCCGCTGAAGGCCCAGACCGCGAAATTCGACGCTGCAAAGAAGAACAGCGAGCAGGGCAGGATGACCAGGAACGGCACCACCGCTCCGCGCCAGCGCTGCGATGCCATGCCGGCGAACGCCGGAAGCGAAATGGCCGCATAGACGATCAGCGTCACCCGCCAATCGTCCGGACCGAAGGCCGCGCCGGACAGCGCCATGGCTGCGACCGGAACGATGGGCGCCAATCCGCCAATACGCAGCATCCGGCCCGCAAACAGCGCGCTGGCGGCAACCGGCATGAAGCCCGGCGCATGCGGCAAAAGCCGCGCCACTACGTCGAAACCGACGAGGAAGGCGACCAGCAGCAGATCGGTCCAGAGGACGGACGGGCTGCGCTCGGGTTTCGGTGTCTTGGCGAGCATAGAGGTGATTCCTTGCGGCGGGACCGCGGCTAGCGGCTTTCTACCACACGCCCGGCGATGCTTTCCACCCATTCGGTGATGATTGCTGAAAGGGCGTCGAGACCGTCGGTCAACGCCGCTGGGCCCGGCTGCAGGATCAGCGTCGATTTCACCTCACGCAGGAAGCCGCCGGCGACGGCGGGTATTCCGGCAAATCCGGGGCGGGCGGCGACCCGCGCGGGCACGAATTTCTTGCCGCACCAGGAGCCGACGATGATGTCGGGACGTGCGGCAATGACGTCGCCGGCGGACACGATACGGTCTTTGGCGTTCTTGCACGCGGCAAGCTCCGGGAACACCTCGATGCCTCCCGCCGCCTGCACCAGTTCCGACACCCAGCCGAGCCCGGAAATCATCGGCTCGTCCCATTCCTCGAAATAGACGCGCGGATGCCGTGGCAGGCGCAAGGCACGCTCATGCACGGCATCGACGCGGGCGGCGAGTTGTAAGGCCAGCGCCTCGGCCTTTTCGGCTGCGCCGACCAGCGCGCCCAGCGTACGGATCATGTCGAGGATGCCGGCGACGTCGCGCTGGTTGAAGGCATGCACGGCGACATTGGCGCGGACGAGTTCGGCGACGATGTCGGCCTGCAAGTCGGAAAATGTCAGCACCAGGTCGGGCTTGAGCGCCAAGATCTTCGGCACGTCGGCGGAGATGAAGGCCGAGACGCGCGGCTTTTCCTTGCGCACCTGCGGCGGGCGCACGGCGTAGCCGGAGACGCCGACGATGCGGGCGTCCTCGCCGAGGAGATAGAGCGTCTCCACGGTTTCCTCGGTCAGGCAGACGATTCGCTCGGGCGGAAACATGACGGCAGTATAGCGTCAGTTCAGCAATTCCACCCCGCCGGTTGCCGTCACCCGGCCCTCGTCGAGCATGACGACATGATTGGCCACGGACTTCACCTCGGCCGCGTCGTGGCTGACATAGACCATCGGCAATTTGGTCTCGTCGCGCAGGCGCACGAAATAGGGCAAAATTTCGCGCTTGCGTGCGGCATCGAGCGAGGCCAGTGGCTCGTCCAGCAGCAGCAGACGCGGTTCCATCAACAGCCCGCGGCCGAGCGCCACGCGCTGGCGCTCGCCGCCGGACAGCGCGCCGGGCCGGCGCTTGAGCAGGGCTGCGATGTCGAGCAGCTCGGTCATGCGCCTGAGTTTCGCCGCGTCACGCGGCAGGCCGCTCATCCAGCGCCCGTAATCGAGATTGCGCGCGACCGATAGATGCGGAAACAGCCGGCCGTCCTGGAACACGCAGCCGACGCGGCGGCGATAGGCCGGAACGTCGAGGCTGGAGGCGCTGTCGAACACCGGATCGCCATCGATTGCGATGCGGCCGCGATCGGGCTTCAACAGGCCCGCGATAGCGCCGATGATGCTGGTCTTGCCTGAGCCCGACGGTCCGAACAGCGCGGTGACGCCGCCCGCCGCCTCAAACTTCGCGCTGAGGGCAAATTCGCCGAGTTTCCTGTCGATATCGACGGTGAGCATCTAGACGCCATGGACGCGCGCGCCGGCGCGCCGCCCGAACCATTCGGAGACGATGAGTGCAACCAGCGAAATGATGACCGCGACGATGACCAGCTTGAACGCCTGCGCGTCGCCGCCCGGCACCTGCGTAAGCGTGTAGATCGCCGCCGAGATGGTCTGTGTCTCGCCGGGAATGTTGGAGACGAAGGTGATGGTGGCGCCGAATTCGCCCAGCGCGCGGGCAAAGGCGAGCACGGCGCCGGCGATAATCCCGGGCAAGGCCAGCGGCAGCGTCACCGTGGCGATGGTCCATGCCTTGCTGGCGCCGAGTGTTGCCGCCGCATCCTCGAATTTACGGTCGACCGCCTCGATCGAAAGCCGGATCGCTCCAACCATCAGCGGAAACGCCATTACGCCGCAGGCGAGCGCGGCGCCGGTCCAGCGAAAGGCGAAGACGATGCCGATATTGGCCAGCGCCTCGCCGAAAAGGCCGCGGCGGCCGAAGGCAATGAGCAGCAGATAGCCGGTGACGACCGGCGGCAGCACCAGCGGTAAGTAGATCACCGCGTTAAGCAGCGTCTTGCCGTAGAAATCCTTGCGCGCCAGGAGCCAGGCAATTGCAATGCCGAAGGGCAGCGAGACCATGGTGGCGACGGTTGCCACGCGCAGCGATAAGGCAACCGCAGTCCATTCCTGAGAGGAGAGGTCGAGCATCCGCTTGCGTCAGGACACCGGCTTCACAAGAAAGCTGAAGCCGTACTTCTCGAAAACGGCCTTGGCTCCATTGCCGCGCAGGAATTGCAGATACTTGACCGTGTCCGCCTTGGCGTTCGCCGTCGCCGCCACCGGATAGGTCACCGGCGGATAGGAACCGTCGGGAAAGGTGCCGACGATCTTTACCTTCGGCTCGACCTTGGCGTCGGTCTCATAAACGATGCCGATCGGCGTCTCGCCGCGGGCGACGAAGGCAAGGGTCGCGCGCACGTTCTCGGCCTGCGCCAGCTTCGGCTCCGCGGCGGCCCAGGAACCGAGCTTCTCCAGCGCCGCCTTGGCGTAAAGCCCCGCCGGCACCGCCTTGACGTCGGCGACGGCAATGCGGCCGTCGCCGGCGAGCTTGGCGATGTCGAAGCCCGGCGCGATCGTCACGCCGGACAGCTTGGAATCCTGCCCGGCGATCAGCACCAGCTTGTTGCCGAGCAGGTTGTAACGGCTGTCGGCCTTGATCAGGTTCTTGCCGGCGACATAGTCCATCCAGCTGAGATCGGCGGAGATGAAAATGTCCGCCGGGGCGCCGGCTTCAATCTGCTTGGCGAGCGCGGAGCTTGCCGCGTAGCTCGCGGTGACTTTCACGCCGGTCGCCTTGGTGAAGGCGGCATCGACATCGTCGAGCGCGTTTTTCAGCGATGCCGCGGCAAACACGGTGATGGTGTCCTCGGCCGTCGCCGGGCGTGGCGCCGCGGCGAGGACAGCAAACAGCGACAGAATGGCAGCGAGCCGGGCAAACATGCGGTTCTCCTCGGGCGCAGGCGCGCCGGGGCTGGCGTTAATATTGTCGGGATCGACCGCGCCGGAACCGTCGTTCCGCCATCGCGACGCGC
The DNA here is from genome assembly GCA_963738915.1 of uncultured Alphaproteobacteria bacterium. Classification (GTDB taxonomy): domain Bacteria; phylum Pseudomonadota; class Alphaproteobacteria; order Rhizobiales; family Xanthobacteraceae; genus Pseudolabrys. The sequence continues at coordinate 266,278 of CAVTYO010000008.1, read as the reverse complement.
GTCACGGCGCGCCACAAGGTCTCTATGTGCAAGCCTAGCAAGTCTGCCGCAGCCGGGTAAAGTCCGCTTTAGGGGAGAACAGGATGGCCGAAGTCTCGCCCATCGACGGCGAATTCGACTACATCATTGTGGGCGCAGGCAGCGCCGGCTGCGTACTGGCCAACCGCCTGTCCGCCGACCCGCGCAATCGAGTCCTGCTCCTGGAAGCGGGCGGCCGCGACAACTGGATCTGGTATCACATTCCGGTCGGCTATTTGTTCGCCATCGGCAATCCGCGCTCGGACTGGATGTTCAAGACCGAGCCGCAGCCGGGGCTCAACGGCCGCAGTTTGAATTACCCGCGCGGCAAGGTGATCGGCGGCTCGTCTGCGATCAACGCCATGGTTTACATGCGCGGCCAGGCCGGCGACTACGACCATTGGCGTCAGCTCGGCCTGCCGGGCTGGTCTTGGGACGACGTGCGGCCTTACTTCAGGAAGCAGCTCGATCATTTCCTGGGGCCGAGCGAGCACCACGGCGCCGGTGGTGAATGGCGCGTGGAATTTCCGCGCACGCGCTGGGACATCATTGATGCCTGGCGCGACGCGGCCGTACAATACGGCATCCCCAAGGTTGCCGACTTCAATACCGGCGACAACGAGGGCTCCTGCTACTTTCACGTCAACCAGAAGCGCGGACGGCGCTGGTCGGCGGCGCGCGGATTTCTCAAACCGGTGCTCAACCGGCAGAACCTGCGGCTGGAAACCGGCTGCCTGGTCGAGGGTCTTGACCTCAACGGCAGGCGCGCCAGCGGCGTGCGCTTCCGTCAGAATGGCGCGGCGCGCACCGCGCGCTGCCGCGGCGAGGTCATCCTGGCCGCCGGTTCGATTGGTTCGCCGCAGATCATGATGCTGTCGGGCATCGGGCCGGCTGCCGACCTCGCCGCGCTCGGCATCGACGCCGTGCTCGACCGGCCCGGCGTCGGCGCCAACCTGCACGACCATCTGCAGTTACGGATGATCTACAAAGTCAGCGGCATCAGGACGCTCAACGAGATGTATTCATCGCTCGCCGAGCGCGCGTGGATGGGCGTGAACTACGCGCTGTTCCGCCGCGGCCCCTTGACCATGGCGCCGTCCCAGCTCGGCGCCTTCACCAAGTCCGATCCGTCGCGCGACCGCGCCGATCTACAATATCACATCCAGCCTCTCTCGCTCGACAAGTTCGGCGACCCGCTGCATCCGTTTCCGGCCTTCACGGCGAGCGTCGCCAATGTGCGGCCGACCAGCCGCGGCTGGCTGAAGCTGAAATCCGCCGACCCAACGGCTGCGCCCTCGATCGATCCGAATTATCTTGCGACGCCCGACGACAAGCGCGTTGCCATTTCCTCGATTCGCATCACCCGCGAGATCTCGGCTCAAGCCGCGCTCAAACCCTACAGCCCGGAAGAATATCTGCCCGGCATGCAGGTATCCGACAACGATGAGGCGGCGCTGGTGAAGGCTGCGGGCGACATCGGCACCACGATCTTTCACCCGGTCGGCACCGCGCGCATGGGACGCGTCGAGGACCCCAACGCCGTCGTCGATGCGCGGCTGCGCGTGATCGGCGTCGACGGCCTGCGTGTAATCGATGCCTCGGTGATGCCTGCGATCACCTCGGGCAATACCAATTCGCCGACCATGATGATCGCGGAAAAAGGCGCGGCAATGATACTGGAGGACGCCGGGCGCTGATTATTTTCGTGCCGTGACGATGTACGCGCGGATCTTTCCTTCGATCGTGCCCGGCCCGAAGCGCTTGGCGACGGCTTCGGCCGCCTTGGCTGTTGCGGCGTCAAGGCCGGGCGCGCCGCGTTCCTCGATTTCGAGCCTGAGCGGCGAACCCTGGCAGTAGGCCTTGGCAGCGGTTTCCGCGGAATCCGCGCGGCTCACCGCCTCCACCGGTTCGATCGTTACGCTGCTGAATCCGGCCTTCTTCAGATCGGCGCGGATCACGTTGTTGTCGTGGAAGCCGTGCGGGGTGCGCTGCATGAATTGCGGCGGATTGTGCGGAAACACCTCTGCCAGTTCCCGCATGATCACGTCGACAAACTCGTTTGCTTCGATCTTGTCCCACACGTTGAAAATATAGCTGCCGCCATCCTTGAGCACCCGGCGGGCTTCGCCGTGACCTTTGACCTTGTCCGGATAAAACATCACGCCGAACTGACAGACCACGGCGTCGAAACTGGCATCTGGGAAAGGCAAGGCCAGTGCGTCCGCCGTGCGCCACTCGATCCGCCCGCCGTTTTGCCTGCTCTTTGCATGGTCGATCATGGGTTGGTTCAGGTCGGTCGCGACGATCTGCGCTTCGGGCAGCGCCGCCGCCACCCCGCGGGTTACGACGCCGGTGCCGGCGGCGATTTCCAGAACGCGCCGCGGACGCAGTGCGGCAAGCCGGCGCGCGATGTCGGCCGCATAAGGTTCGAAGATCAGCGGAACGAAAAAACGGTCGTAGATTTCTGGAATCGACCCGGTGAATTCCTTGTCCGTCGCCGGCATCGGCTGCCTCCATTATTGCCAAAGACCGGAGCGCTATCGCGCGCCCGGGTCAGGGCAGGGCTTTGAGATGCCGGATCGGCCGGCCCGGCGCGATCGTTTGCGCCGCCGCCACGATCGTATTCGCGTCGATCCCGTAGTGACGATAGAGGTCGGCAAGCGAGCCGGTCTGGCCGAAATGCTCGACTCCGAGCCCGCGCGTGCGGTGGCCGTTGACGGCGCCGAGCCAGGACAACGCCGCCGGATGGCCGTCGAGCACGGTGACGATGCCGCAATGTGGCGGCACGTCGGCCAGCAGCCGCTCGATGTGCGAACGTGCGTGAACCAGCCCATGCTCGCGCGCGCGCTGCGCGGCGCTCCAGCCGGCATTGAGGCGATCCGCGGAGGTCACCGCCAGCAGGCCGACATCGCGGCGGTCTTCCGCCATCAGGCCGACGGCTTCGATCGCTTCCGGCGCAATGGCGCCTGTGTAGGCGACGACGACCTGGCAATTCGGTCCCGGCTTGCGCATCCAGTAGGCGCCGTCGACGATCTGCTGGCGCAGCTCATCGGTCATTTGCCGCTGCATCTGCTCGACCGGCCGCGTCGACAGCCGCAGATAGACCGAGCCGCCGGTTTCGTCGCGCAGCCAGTTGCGCTCGGAGGATTCGGCGGCGCCGCTTTTCTGCATGTAAGAGAATGCCCAGGCCATGATCACGGCGAGTTCGTCGACATAAGCCGGTTCAAAGCTCGCCAGTCCGTCCTGCGCCAGCCCGATCAGCGGCTCGGACACCGACTGGTGCGCGCCGCCTTCCGGAGCAAGGGTAATGCCCGACGGCGTTGCGACGACCATGAAGCGGGCGTCCTGGTAACAGGCGTAATTGAGCTGATCGAGCCCACGGGCGATGAACGGATCGTACAGCGTGCCGATCGGCAACAGGCGCACGCCGTTGATGACGTGGGAGAGACCAAGTGCCGACAGCACGATGAACAGATTCGCTTCGGCGATGCCGAGCTCGATGTGCTGGCCCTTGGGCGAGAATTCCCAGTTGAAGGTCGAGGGGATCTGCTCGCTCTTGAAGGTGTCGGCGAGCGCCTCGCGCGCGAAAAGCCCGCGGCGGTTTACCCAAGGGCCGAGATTGGTGGAAACGGTCACGTCGGGCGAAGTGGTGACGATGCGCTGCGCGAACTCGCCGTCGCCGCGGCCGATTTCGTTCAGGATGGCGCCAAAGCCAGTCTGCGTCGACATCACCGGCTGAATGGTGACGGACAGTTCGTCAGGCACGGCAATGGCCGGCGGCTTGAGCTGGCGCTCAGCGCCTTGCGCGCGCGGCACACAGGCAAGGAAATCATCAAGCTCGCCTGGCGGGCTCGAAAGCCCTTCGAACTTGTCCCACTCGTGGCCTTCCCTGACGCCGTTGGCGGTACGGAACACGTCCATCTGCGCCGGCGTCATCAGGCCGGAATGGTTGTCCTTGTGGCCAGCGAAGGGGAGGCCAAATCCCTTGATGGTGTAGGCAATGAAGCAGGTCGGCTTGTCATCCTTGATGGAATGCAGCGCCTCGAGAATGGCCGGCAGATCGTGGCCGCCAAGATTGCTCATCAGCGCCGCAAGCTCGGCGTCCGAACGCTTCTCGATCAGCCGTGTGACCTCGCCCTGGTCGCCGATCTCGTCGTTAAGCCGCTTGCGCCAAGCGGCGCCGCCGGCAAACACCAGCGCCGAATAGAGCGGGTTTGGGCAGTTGTCGATCCAGGCCTTGAGCCGGGCACCGCCCGGTTCCTTGAATGCCGCTTGCTGCAGCGTGCCGTATTTGAGGATGACGACGTTCCAGCCGAAATTCGTGAACAACTGCTCGTAGCGCTCCCACAGACCCTCACGCACCACTGCGTCGAGACTCTGCCGGTTATAGTCGATGATCCACCAGCAATTGCGCATGCCCTGTTTCCAGCCTTCGAGCACGGCCTCGAACACGTTGCCTTCGTCGAGTTCGGCGTCGCCAACCAGCGCGATCATGCGCCCTTCCGGACGCTCCAGCCCCCAGCCATGCAGGCGCACGTAATCCTGAACCAGCGAGCCGAACAAAGCCTGCGCGGCGCCTAATCCGACCGAACCGGTCGAGTAGTCGACGTCGGCGGTGTCCTTGGTGCGCGAGGGATAGCTCTGCACGCCTTTATAGCCGCGGAAGCTCTCCATCTTCTCGCGGGTCTGCTTGCCGAGCAGATACTGGATGGCGTGGAAAATCGGGGCGCCATGCGGCTTGACGGCAACCCGGTCGGCGGGCTTGAGCACGTCGAAATAGAGCGCGGTCATGATGGTGGCGATCGAAGCGGATGAGGCCTGGTGGCCGCCGACTTTCAGGCCGTCTTTGTTCTCGCGCAGATGATTGGCGTTGTGGATCATCCAGCTGGCGAGCCAGAGCACCTTCTTTTCCAGCTCGCGCAGGATGTCGATGTTATCTGTCATGGGTAAAGCCTAGCGCGATCCGCGGGCCCCGGGAATAAGGCGATTATCAGTGCTCGCCTGCTTTCGGATTGGCCGGGGCATCGAGCACGGTTTTGCAGGCGGGCGGCAGGTCGGCAAGGGTCAGCGCCTTGGGCGGGTGCTTGGGCTCAGTGATATGGGGGTGCAGCACCTTGTCGGAGAACCAGTAGTCGAGCTCCTTGGCACCGCAGCCATCGCCGCCCGGCACCGGGGGCTGCTTGCGGCAATTCGGCGAATCCGCCGGGCATTTCAGCCGCACATGGATGTGGTCGTTGTGGCCGTACCAGGGGCGCACCTTATCCATCCAGCCATCCGTCTTCTTGTCGGCGACGCGGCATAGCTCCTTCTTGATCGCGGCATTGACCAGCACGCGCTCGACCTCGGGCTGCTCCGCCGCGGTACGGATGAAGGCGATATCGGCCGGCGTCCAGGTTTTCGGATTGACGCTTTTCCAGTCGTCGGAGACGAGATTGGTCGCGGAAACATTCTCACGCTCATCCGCGCTCAGCCTGTGGTCGGGCATCGGCATGAACCAGATATCGACGTCGAGGCCGATCTGATGGCTCATGTGGCCGAAGGGCAAGGGGCCGCCGCGCGGCTGCGCCATGTCGCCGACCATGACGCCGTTCCAGCCGGTCGCCTTGGCGGCGAGCGGCGCGAATTTCTCCAGAAATTTGATCAGCTCGGGATGACCCCAGTTGCGATTGCGCGACAACCGCATCACCTGCCAGTTCGGGCCATCCTTCGGAAGTTCGATGCCGCCTTGCAGGCAGCCGCGCGGGTAGTAGCCGATCGCCATGGCCTTGCCGAGCGAAGGCAGCTGCGTGCGCGCGAATAACTGCTTGGCCGGTTGCTTGTCCTCGGCCTGCGCGGGCTTGGCCGGCGGCATCGGTGCCGCCACGGTCTGCGCAGGAATTGGAGCGTCGCCGGCGGAAGGAGACGCTGGAGGCGCAGTCGCGGCAGGCGCGGCTTCGGGCATCGCCGCGGCAGGAGCGGGCGTTGCCGGCACCGGCGCGGTGACAGCCGGCGTTTGTTCGGTGCCTGACGGCGCCTGCGCGACATCGACGCGAGCCGCGACGGCAAAGCCGCCGGCGGCCAGCACCGAGGTGAGGACAAAGAGTGCGGCGGTCCGCGCGATCATGGCTTTGCCGATCTACCGAATTTGGGGCACTCCTGTCAGGTTAAATGCGCTTGATGGTTTAGCTTCGATGCCGTCTTCGGTGTTCCATGTGCTCGGGCGACAGGCAAAAAGTCGAGTGCCGCCAACAGCTTTGCTGGTTAATAAGGCTTTACAAGATTGCCGCCCCGGGGCGAAGCTGACCACCGTAACAATGAGGGCTTGGATCATGCGGTTGACAGGCGTTGCCGTGCTCGGCGCGGCGCTGTTGATGTCGGCGTCGGCACAGGCCGACGTGCTGGTCAGCATCAGCAAATCGCAGCAGCGCATGTCGGTCGCCGTCGACGGCACCGAGCTTTATCGCTGGCCGGTCTCCACCGGCCGCCGCGGCTTTCCCACGCCGAGCGGCAGTTTCCACCCGGTGCGGCTCGAGCGGCACTGGTACTCGCGGCAGTACGAGATGACGCCGATGCCGTGGTCGATGTTCTTCTTCCGCGGCTACGCGGTGCACGGCACCATGGAGGCGCACAATCTCGGGCGCGCCGCCTCGCACGGCTGCGTGCGGTTGCGGCCCGATCACGCCGCGACGCTGTTCTCGCTCATGCATAAACAGAAACTGGCGGCCACCATGATCGTGGTGACGGACAAGCCGTTGCCGCCGGTCGCGGGCGCGCCGATGGCCGAGGCCGAAACGGCGCGGCCGGTTCCTGTGGCCACGGCGCCTGTTGCCAAAGCGGCGCTGGCGGATGATGGCGTCGAAGTGAACACGCCTCGCGACTTAACATCGAGCCGGGCGGTTTCTAGGGTCGACGTCAAAGCCATCGCGCATGTGAGCGCCTCGGAGCCGCGGCAGCTTGTTGCGGCGCGCGGTGAGGATGCCGCGGTACTGCGCGGCCGGCAGGCCTGGCTGAGCGGCCTGGCGCATAAGTACGGCTTTCGCGAGTGGTGAAGCGCGACCTGTGCCAAAATAGAGCAACGCCGAAGCGGATCGCCAGCTTGCGCTGATCGCAAAAAACTTTGACAGTCGGAATGTGGCAGTTGGGGAAACCCATCAATGCCGCGTCTCGTCTCCACCATCGCCATTATCGGTTGGCTGCTCGGCGGTCTCGCCTGCGCGCAGGCCGGCGTCGTTGTCACCGTCGACAAGACGGCGCAGCGGCTCTCGGTGTCGATCGACGGCATGCCTCGTTACCAGTGGCCAGTCTCCACCGCGCGCATAGGTTATCACACGCCCAATGGCAGCTACCGGCCGGAGCGCCTTGCGCGCACGTGGTTCTCGAGCAAATACGACTGGTCGCCGATGCCCTATTCGATCTTCTTTCACGGCGGTTACGCCATTCACGGTTCCTACGAAATCTCTCGCCTCGGCCGCCCGGCCTCGCATGGCTGCATCCGCCTGCATCCGGCCAACGCTGCCGTGCTGTTTGCGCTGGTAAAGGCGCATCAGGGGCAGACGCGAATCGTCGTGACCGGAGAGCGCCCCGAGCCCCAGTTGCGCAGGCTTGGCCAACGCCACCGCTATCACCGCGTAAGCCGGGATTACGAGGAGATTTTCGGCTTTGACGACGGCGCCCAGCGGCGCTGGCGCTAGTGGCCGCGGCGATTGCGCGTGGCCGCCGCTCCTAGTCCCAGATCGCTCAGTGCCGGGCGAACGCGGCGACGAGGTTGACGACTTGCGCGTCGATCCCGTTGAAGCCGTGATAGCCGCGCGCTTGGCACGGGTCGCCGACCGCGCTGCCGCCGTCGAGCCAGTCGACCCTGGCGCGGCCCGCGCTCCAGGCGATGAACGGCGCAACGCCGTTCGGTGACGTCCAGCGGCAGCCGTCGCGGCGGTGATGGATCACCAGCGTTCGCGGCAGAAGCGACGGCGAGCCGAGGATGGCGATGACCGAGCGATGCACTCCTTCGCCCGATTGCGGCGACAGAAATCCCGAGGTCAGCACCAGAGCATCGGGCCGGGCGCCCGCGGCAATGCCTTCGGCGGAACGCTGCGTCCCGCGGCTGGTGCCGACCAGCGTGACCGGCCGCTTGATCGCCGCCATGTACTTGACCGCGGCGGCGACATCGACGCCGGCGTCGGGTACCAGCACGGCAAAGCCGCGTGCGGCGTAGGCTTCGCGCGTGCGCACCAATTGATTGCCGCCGCGGGCGACCGTGCCGCCTGGGCCGACACCGATGCGCCCGTCGCCGCCGGCCATGAGGACGATGCTGCCTGCCGGCGTACCATTGGGCTTGATAAGCACCGCGTTGACGCCGCCGACGCTGACGGTTTCGGCGGCGTGCGCGAGCGGCGCCAAGCACATGAGGCTCGGCAACAGCGCGACCGCAACCCAGGCGAACTTCAGGCGCAAGAATTGCTCCCTATGAATGCGCTACACGTCCACCTTCAGCGCGGCGATAAACGCCTCCTGCGGAATGTCGACCTTGCCGTATTGCCGCATCTTCTTTTTGCCTTCCTTCTGCTTGTCGAGCAGCTTGCGCTTGCGCGTGGCGTCGCCGCCGTAACATTTGGCGGTGACGTCCTTGCGGAAGGCGCGCACGGTTTCGCGGGCGATAATCTTGCCGCCGATTGCCGCCTGGATCGGCACCACGAACATGTGCGGCGGGATCAGCTCTTTCAGTTTCTCGGCCATGGCGCGGCCTCTGGATTCGGCGCGGGTGCGATGCACCAGCATGGCGAGGGCATCGACCGGATCGCCGTTGACCAGCATCTGCAATTTGACGAGGTCGGCGGGTTTGTAATCGGTCAGGTGATAGTCGAACGAAGCATATCCACGAGAAACTGACTTCAGCCGATCGTAGAAATCGAACACCACTTCGTTGAGCGGCAGGTCGTAGCGCACCATGGCGCGGCTGCCGACATAAGTGAGTTCCTTCTGCACGCCACGGCGGTCCTGGCAGAGCTTGAGCACGGAGCCGAGATACTCGTCGGGCGTGAGGATCGTCGCCTCGATCCACGGCTCCTGCATTTCCAGGATCTGCGTCGGGTCTGGCATGTCGACGGGATTGTGAAGCTCGATTTCCTTGCCGTTGCGCAACGACATTTTGTAGATCACCGAGGGCGCGGTCGCGATCAGGTCGAGATTGAATTCGCGCTCCAGCCGCTCCTGGATGATTTCCAGGTGCAGCAGTCCGAGGAAGCCGCAGCGGAAGCCGAAGCCGAGCGCGGCCGACGTTTCCATCTCGTAGGAAAAACTGGCGTCGTTGAGCCGCAGCTTGCCCATGGCCGCGCGCAGGTCTTCGAACTGCGCGGCATCGACCGGGAACAGGCCGCAGAACACCACCGGGATCGACGGGCGGAAGCCGGGCAGCGGCGCGTCGACCGGATTGCGCTCGTCAGTGATGGTGTCACCGACGCGTGTGTCGGCGACCTCCTTGATAGATGCGGTGAGCATGCCGATCTCGCCGGGGCCGAGCTCGTCGATCAGCGTGAGCTTGGGCTTGAACACGCCGACGCGGTCGACTTCGTAGCCGGCGTCGATGCCGATCATGCGGATGCGCTGGCCTTTTTTCAGCACGCCGTCGACGATGCGCACCAGGACCACGACGCCGAGATAGACGTCGTACCAGCTATCGACCAGCAGCGCCTTGAGCGGTGCCTCGCGGTCGCCCTTGGGTGGCGGCAGGCGGGTGACGATGGCTTCGAGAACCTCCGGCACGCCGTCTCCGGTCTTGGCGGAAATCATCAGCGCATTGGACGCGTCGAGGCCGATCACGTCCTCGATCTGCTTCTTGACCTGCTCGGGTTCGGCCGCCGGCAGGTCGACCTTGTTGAGCACCGGCACGATCTCGTGGCCGGCGTCGATAGCGTGATAGACGTTGGCAAGCGTCTGCGCCTCGACGCCCTGGCTGGCATCGACCACTAGGAGCGAACCCTCGACAGCGGCGAGCGAACGGTTGACCTCGTAGGCGAAGTCGACGTGGCCGGGCGTGTCGATCAGGTTGAGGATGTAGTCTTTACCGTCGCGGGCGTGATAGTTCAGCCGCACGGTCTGTGCCTTGATGGTAATGCCGCGCTCGCGCTCGATGTCCATCGAATTGAGCACTTGTTCCTTCATCTCGCGCAGTTCGAGCCCGCCGGTGAGCTGGATCAGCCGGTCGGCCAGCGTCGATTTGCCGTGGTCGATATGCGCGACGATGGAGAAATTGCGGATATTCTGGATCGGGGCCGCCGTCATGGCGGCGAGATAACACTCGCGCTGCGGTGCGGCAAGGCGATCCGGCGGGCGTTTCCGGCCTGCGTGGACGGAATCGGTTCTGCCATGCCATAGGTCGCGCCCATGCGCCTTCCCGACCCCCTTGCCGCCGCTGCCCGCCTGCGCAACGCGCTCGTCGATCCGGCGGGCCGCGAGCGCACGATGCTGTTTGTGCTCGCTGCTTATCTGCTCGTGTGGACCATCTACGGCACCATCGCGAAGTCGAGCCAGGGCCTGCACGCCGACATGACCGAACTCGTCGCCTGGTCGCGCGATCTGGCCTGGGGCTACAAGCATCCACCGCTCGCGGCGGCGATCGTGCGGCTGTGGTTTTCCGTCTTTCCGGTCGCCGAATGGTCTTACTACCTGCTGGCGATGCTGATGCCGACCGCCGCCTTGTGGATTGTCTGGCGGCTATCGGCGGATTATCTCGATCCGCCGAAGCGTCTCGGTGGCGTTGTCCTGCTGATGCTGGTGCCGTTCTTCAACTTCCACGCGCTGAAGTTCAACGTGAACACGGTGCTGATGCCGTTCTGGGCGGCGACAACCTTTTTCTTCCTGCGCTCCTGCCGTACACGCAACATTGGCTACGCGGCGCTCGCCGGCATATTTGCCGCGGCCTGCATGTTGGGGAAATACTGGTCGGTATTTCTGCTCGCGGGTCTTGTCGCTGCGGCGCTGATCGATAGACGCCGAGCTGCCTATTTTCGGTCAGCAGCACCGTGGATCACGGTGCTCGCTGGCGCCGTCCTCTTCGCCCCGCATGTGCTGTGGTTGTTCCAGCACGATTTCGCGCCGTTTACTTATGCCATTGCCGTTCATGGCGATCACGGCTTTGCCAATACCGCCGCGAGCGTGCTCGGCTATCTCGCCGGCTCCGCCGCCTATGTCGCCGCGCCTGTGATCATCGTGCTGGTGGCGGCGCGGCCCAGCCTTGCCGCCATCGGCGGCATGATCTGGCCGAGGGATGCCGACCGCAGGCTGGCTGCAGCCGCATTCTGGGCGCCGCTGTTGCTGCCCGCCCTTGGGGCTTTGGCCACCGGCACCGAGATCACGTCGCTGTGGTCGATGTCGGCCTGGACGCTGCTGCCGGTGATGCTGTTGTCGCCGGAGGACGTCTCGCTGCGCGAGATCGACACGCGGCGGCTAGTCGCGGTGGCGGTGGCGTTGCCGCTCCTGGCGCTCATCGCCTCGCCGGTGATCGCCATCAATGTTCAGCGCCATGGCCCGCCGCCGGCTTCGGCGCAGGCGAATTTGCTGGCGTCCGAGGTCGAGCGCCTGTGGCGGCAGACGACACCGCTGCCGCTGCGCTTTGTCGGCGGTGACGCTGAACTTGCCGACGGCGTCGCGACCTACGCCGTGGATCGGCCGCGCGTGCTCACCGGCATGCCGCAGCCGAGCGCCGCGATGCTCGTGCGCTCAGGCAGGGCAATCGTCTGCTTCGCTGAGGACGCGCCCTGCCGCGGCCTTGCGCCGGCCACGGCGCAGCGCGTCGAGAGCGACATCGTACGCAATTTTCTCGGGCAGCCGGGCAAGGCCCGGCACTACATGATTTTCATCGTGCCGCCGGGACGTTGATCAGTAGCGGTAATGGTCGGCCTTGAACGGGCCGGCCTGCGGCACACCGATGTAATCGGCCTGGTCCTTGCGCAGTTCGGTCAGCTTCACGCCGATCTTGGCCAGATGCAGCCGTGCGACCTTCTCGTCCAGCGTCTTCGGCAGCACGTAGACCTTCTTGGCGTACTTGCCGTTCTTGTTGTTGGCGAACAGTTCGATCTGCGCCAGCGTCTGGTTGGTGAACGACGCCGACATCACGAAGCTCGGATGCCCCATGGCGTTGCCGAGATTCACCAGTCGCCCTTCCGATAAGAGGATGATGCGGTGCTTGTCGGGGAACTCGATCTCGTCGACCTGCGGCTTGACGTTGGTCCACTTCAGGTTCTTCAGATGCGCGATCTGGATCTCGTTGTCGAAGTGACCGATGTTGCAGACGATGGCGCGGTCCTTCATCTTGCGCATGTGCTCGATGGTGATGATGTCCTTGTTGCCGGTGGCGGTGACGAAGATGTCGGCCATGGGCGCCGCGTCTTCCATGGTCACCACCTGGTAGCCTTCCATCGCCGCCTGCAGCGCGCAGATCGGATCGACTTCCGAGACCATCACGCGACAGCCGGCCTGGCGTAGGCTCGCCGCCGAACCTTTGCCGACGTCGCCGAAGCCCGCGACCATCGCCACCTTGCCCGACATCATCACGTCGGTGCCGCGGCGGATGCCGTCGACCAGTGATTCTCGGCAGCCGTAGAGGTTGTCGAACTTCGATTTGGTGACGCTGTCGTTGACGTTGATCGCCGGGAACAGCAGCGTACCCGCCTTCTCCATGTCGTAAAGCCGGTGCACGCCGGTGGTGGTCTCTTCCGACACGCCTTTTATGTTCTTGGCGAGCTCGGCGAAGTAACCCTTCGGCTTTTCCTTCAGCGTCTTCTTGATCAGCGCGAAGAAGACTTCCTCTTCTTCCGAGTTGTGCTGATCGAGGAACATTGTATCGCCGTGCTCGGCGCGGACGCCCTGATGCACGAACATGGTGGCGTCGCCGCCATCGTCGAGGATCATGTTCGGGGTGCCGCCGCCATGCCATTCGAACAGCTTGGCGGTGTAGTCCCAGTAGTCCTTCAGGCTCTCGCCCTTGACCGCGAACACCGGGATGCCGGCGGCGGCAATGGCAGCGGCGGCGTGGTCCTGCGTCGAATAGATGTTGCAGGAGACCCAGCGCACGTCGGCGCCAAGCGCAGTCAGTGTCTCGATCAGCACCGCCGTCTGGATGGTCATATGCAGCGAGCCGGCGATACGGGCGCCTTTGAGCGGCTGCTTGGGGCCATATTCCTCGCGTGTCGCCATCAGGCCCGGCATCTCAGTCTCGGCGAGCGAGATTTCCTTGCGGCCGAACTCAGCCAGAGAAATGTCCTTGACGATGTAGTCGGCGGCGGAAGCGGCCCTGGGCTTGGCGGAAGCGGTCATGACGGTCCTGTGCAACTGGCAAAAAGGGTGGATTGCTGGCCGTGCCTATAACAGGGCACGGCCCCCATCGCAATGCATATATAAAGATTTCTTTATGTAGGAGATCGGGGAAGAAAAAGGCCTTTGTTCGGCGGGAGCGCTATTCTTCCTCGCCGAACTTCGACGACACCAAGTCGCAGAGCGCATCGACCGCCGCCTGCGCCTGATTGCCGGATGCCTGGATGGCAATGGTGATGCCGGGGCCGGCCGCCAGCATCATCAGGCCCATGATCGAGGTGCCGCCGACGCTTTCCTGGCCGCGGGTCACGGTGATGGCGGCGTCGAATTGCTCGGCGGTTTGCACGAATTTGGCCGAGGCCCGGGCGTGCAGGCCCTTTTTGTTGACAATGAGCACCTCGCGCATCACGGCGCCATCCGGCGGTGAAGGGGGCTCTGGGAGATTGCCGTCCGCTTCAGCGGGCGAATTCATTTCCCGTTAAGCACGCGGCTGGCGATGGTGCAGTATTTGCGCCCGGCTTCCTGGGCAGCGGCGACAGCCTGTTCCAGTGGGCAGCTTTCGCGCACCTTGGCGAGCTTGATCAGCATTGGAAGATTGATGCCGGCCAGCACTTCCACCTTGGGCTGGCTCATGACCGAAATCGCCAGGTTTGACGGGGTGCCGCCGAACATATCGGTCAGGATGGCAACGCCTTGGCCGCTGTCCACGCGCTTGACGGCGTCGACGATATTCTTGCGGCATTGCTCGACGTCATCGTCGGGGCCGATCATGACGGCTTCAATTTGCCGCTGCGGCCCGACGACGTGCTCCAGCGCCGAGCGAAACTCGACGGCGAGCCGCCCGTGGGTCACAAGTACGAGGCCGATCATCCCGAACTCCTCGCGGGCGCCGTTACGCTGCGCCGCACGAATGGGGGCGCATTGAGGCCCATCCGAAGGCCCATTGCAAGGGCTTGGCTCGCTATATAGAGGCTCTGCTGCAGTGCGAAAAGACATGGCCAAAAACGGGGTTAAAACCGGTCAATTCGGCGTAGGGGATTCTAGGCCCGTTATCGTTAATTTTTCCGAACGCGCGGCTGGGGGCGCCGGGGTAACCCGCCCCGGGGCCTCGGTCAACCGGTGCCAGCCGCTGTCCCTAGGAAAGCATGCGTGATCTGGAGGGCGTTCGCCCCCGGCGCAACCGGCAGTCGCGGCAATGTGACCCCCTCAATGTCCACATGGTTTGCGCCCGGTTGCGGCAGGCGTTCGCCGTCCGCCGCCCCCAGGTCGACGATCAGGCCAACCACGGCCAGGGGTTCGTAATCGAGACGCCTTATGCCCAGCCCGCGCACCTCGACCAGTCCGGCCAATGCCGGGTTGGCCCGCACCAGCAGCCGGCCGGAACTCGCCTCGACGTGCACGCGGTCGTCGCCGACGAGACGGACAAAGCCCGCCGCGCCGTGGCGGCGGGCGCTGTTCAGAAGCTGCCAGGCGAGCAGTGACTTGCCGCTGCCGGAATCGCCACGGATCAAAACAGCCTTTGGCCCGACCAGGACGGCCGAGGCGTGAAGCGTTGGAGCGTTAGCCGCCATTATTTCGCCGGCAGCCGCACCACAAAGCGCGCGCCGAGAACGCGCGGCGGGATGCCGGCGCCGAGCGGGGCCGTGCGGTTTTCCGCCCACAGCCGGCCGCCGTGCGCCTCCACGATCTGCTTGGAGATCGACAGACCAAGCCCGGAGTTCTGGCCGAAGCCTTGCTCGGGCCGGTCGGTGTAGAAGCGCTCGAAGATTTTCTCCAACGCATCGGGACCAATGCCGGGGCCGTCATCATCGACGGTAACCTCGATCTCGGTCTTCAGGCGCCGGCAGGTAACGCGCACGCTGCCGCCCGCCGGCGAGAACGACCGCGCATTGTCGACGAGATTGCTCACCACCTGGCCTAGTCGCGAGTCGTGGCCCGGGATCTGGAACGCCGCCGGCGTGCCGCCCTCGAAGGCGAGGGTGACCTTGACGTCTGGCGTGATCTCGTTGGCGGCGGCTACCAGCGCCTTGAGCAGATTGGGCAGATCGATGCTGCCGACCTCCTGCCGCTGCAATTCGGCGTCGAGGCGGCTAGCGTCGGAGATGTCCGAGATCAGTCGGTCGAGCCGCTTCACGTCATGGCCGATGACATCGAGCAGGCGGCGGCGGCTGTCGTCGGTTTTCGCCAGCGGCAACGTTTCCACCGCGGAGCGCAGCGAGGTCAGCGGGTTGCGCAGCTCATGCGCCACATCGGCCGCGAAGCTTTCGATCGCCTCGATGCGGGAATAAAGTGCATTGGTCATCTCGCGCAGCGCACCCGAGAGATGCCCGATTTCGTCGCCGCGGCGCGTGAAGTCCGGAATTTCGACGCGGGTGCGAATGCGCCGGCGCACGCGCTCGGCGCCGTCGGCCAACCTGCGGACGGGTCCGGCGATGGTACCGGCGAGCAGCATCGAGAGCACCACCATCACGCTCGCCGCCACCAGGAACACCTTGACGATGGCGAGGCGCTCGGCCTGCACCATGTCGTCGATATCGGCGCCTTGCGTCGACAGCATCAGCGCGCCGCGCACGGCGCGGAAGCGCTGCACCGGCACGGCGACGGAAACGATCACCTCGCCGCGGTCATTGACGCGCACCATGCGCGTCGGCATGCCGTTGAGCGCTTGCTGCACCTCCGGGTAGCCCTTGCCGTTTTCCGGCCCCAGCTCCTTGTACAGAGGCAGATCGCCGCGTCCGAACCAGCGGCGGATGGCGGTGAAGGCGCGCTCCATGATGCCGGGCCGCTCCGCGGTCGGCGGCGGCAGATCGAAACGCAGCACGTCCCCGCGGCCGTAAAGATTGCGGCTGTCGAGGATAAGCACGCCGTCGCGATCGTAGATACGGGCGCGCGTCTTTGTCGGCGACACCAGCCGGCGCAGCACCGGCGCGACGCGCTCCGGGTTGATGGGGAATTCGATTCCCGATGCGCCTTCGTCGGGCGGACCGTAGCTTTCGCCGGCCTGCAATTCGAGCAGCCGTTCGGGGTCGATGGTGACAGCGTCACTTTCCACCGTTGCCGAAGCAGCGATTGCGCCGGCAATGATCTCGCCCTGCACCTGCAAGCTTTGCGCCCGGGCGTCGATCAGACCGGCGCGGAACTGGGTGAGATAAAGAACGCCGATGACCAGAGCCACCAGGCCGGTGAGATTAAGGAAGACGATGCGGCGGGTGAGGCTGGAAAAACTCTGGGTAACGAAGAATGCCCACGCCGCGCGGATGAAACCGCGCACACCGGCGGATTTGCTGCGCTCGACGCGCGAATTTTCCTCGGCCGCATGTTCAGCAGCGGTCTGCGAGGCGGTATCGGTTGTTCGATCGAGCACGTGAGCCAGCCGGATTCCTGAGCCTTTGGAGTCCCCGGCATTTTACCGCAATCCGGGGCACCAGTTCGAGTCCACCGCGCGGCCGTATTATTAAAGGTGCGTCACGATTCCTTAAAACGATAGCCGACGCCATAGAGCGTCTCGATCATCTCAAAGTCGTCGTCCACGACCTTGAACTTCTTGCGCAGGCGCTTGATGTGGCTGTCGATGGTGCGGTCGTCGACGTAGACCTGATCGTCATAGGCCGCGTCCATGAGCGCGTTGCGGCTTTTCACCACGCCGGGACGGGTGGCGAGCGCCTGCAGGATGAGAAACTCGGTAACGGTCAAGGTGACCGGTTCGTTCTTCCATGTGCAAGTGTGCCGCTCGGGGTCCATGCGCAATTGGCCACGCTCGAGCGCCTTGGCATCGGTTTCCTTGGGCGCCGAGCCGTCCTTGGGCGTCGCGCGCCGCAGCACCGCCTTGACGCGTTCGACCAGCAGTCGCTGCGAAAACGGCTTGCGGATGAAATCGTCGGCGCCCATCTTGAGACCGAACATCTCGTCGATCTCTTCGTCCTTGGAGGTCAGGAAGATGACGGGGATGTCGCTTTTCTGCCGCAGCCGGCGCAGCGTCTCCATGCCGTCCATGCGCGGCATCTTGATGTCGAGGATGGCGAGATCGGGCGGCGAGGTCTTGAAACCGTCGAGCGCGGAGGCACCGTCGGTGTAGGTCATGATCCGGTAGCCCTCGGATTCGAGCGCCATCGAAACCGAAGTCAGGATGTTGCGGTCGTCGTCGACGAGAGCGATGGTCGGCATGAGCCCCTCTTTTCGCGCGTCTTTACGTGACGTCCCGGCAGGTTGAAGCCCACAAACGGGGGCTGAAATGTGACCTCTTTGCAACAACTATGTGATTCGGTTGCGATTACAAGGCCGTCGCGCCAAAGATCAAGCGGAAACGGCAATCGTTAACGAGCGGCAATGAAGCCCGATAGCGCATTTGAACCAAAGCTGGCGGCGAAGAAGCTGCTGCGCGAAGCGCGTTCGGGCGCTTTGGCGAGCCTGATACCGCCGAATGGCGATCCTTATTGTTCGCTGGTCAATGTCGCGACCAGTGCCGATGGATCGCCGCTTTTGCTGCTGTCGAAATTGGCGTTGCACACCAAGAACATCCTTGCCGATGCGCGCGTGTCCTTAATGCTTGACGAGCGCAAGGAGGGCGATCCGCTGCAAGGCGCGCGCGTCATGCTGATGGGCAGCATTGCGCCGACGAGGCAGACAAGCGACCGGCAGGCCTACCTCCGGCGTCACCCCGAGGCAGAACAATTCGCCGGATTTGCCGACTTCGCGATTTACCGCATCGCCGTCGAGAAAGCGCATTTGGTCGCCGGCTTCGGCCGCATTGTTGATCTTGCCGCTGCGGACATCCTCACCGACCTCTCCGACGCGCAGGCGCTGGTCGAGATGGAAGCCGAGGCCATCGCGCACATGAACGAGGATCACGCCGACGCCTGCCGGCTTTACGCCACCGCATTGCTCGGCGCGCCGGCCGGCGACTGGCGTTGCGTCGGCGTCGACCCGGAAGGCATCGAATTGCAGTTGGGGCGCAGCGCGCTGCGCCTCGCGTTCCCCCAACGGGTGAGCGGGCCGGGCCCGTTGCGCGCCGTGCTCAAGGCGCTCGCCGCCAAAGCGCGCGGAAATTGAGCGGAGTGGTTAATCCGCGCCGCGCGAAAAATTGTGGCAATGGCATGCGAAGGGGAACGGCGAGTTTGTCAAATAATAACGGCTCGTCCGACGAAACCACGCGCCCCGCGATGGGTTAATCATCGGTGGCCCGCCGCGCATTGACGCAGTGCAATAGGCTCTCGCATCGCTGCATGGCCTTCAGCCACGGCGAGGTCTTGGCATTAAATGTGTTCATGACTATGGTCGCGCGCTTTTTATGGCCGGGGTATAGTCGGCTTGAGGGGAGAACGTCGCGTGCAAGAAGTCGGTGTGCGGAATGATGCCTATGGCGCCGATAAATTCGGCTTCAAAGACCTCGCCGCCGTGCGTTGGAACCTGACCGATCCGTCTCTCTACGAGTTCGCCATCGCCGCCGGTGAAGCCGCGCTGGTCGCGGGCGGCGCGCTCTGCGCCGAGACCGGCCATCACACCGGCCGCAGCCCCAAGGACAAGCACACGGTCGTTGACGATCTCACCAAGGATTCGGTCTGGTGGGACAACAATCGCAAAATGTCGAAGGAGAACTTCGACACGCTGCTTGCCGATTTTCAGGCGCACGCCAAGGGCAGGAAGCTGTTCGCCCAGGATCTCTACGGCGGCGCCGATCCGAAATACCGCATCAAGGTCCGCGTCTTCACCGAACTGGCCTGGCACTCGCTGTTCATCCGCCAGCTTCTGATCCGCCCCGAGCTCAAGGAGCTCGCAGGCTTTATCCCCGAGCTCACCATCGTCGATCTGCCGTCGTTCAAGCCCGATGCAAAGCGCCACGGCGGCCGCGAAGGCTCCGACACGATGGTGGCGATCGATTTCACCCGCAAGATCGTGCTGATCTGCGGCTCGTCCTACGCCGGCGAGATGAAGAAGTCGGTCTTCACCACGCTCAATTTCTATCTGCCGGCGCAGAACGTTGTGCCGATGCACTGCTCCGCCAACGTCAGCCACGAAGGCGAGAGCGCTCTGTTCTTCGGCCTCTCCGGCACCGGCAAGACCACGCTCTCCGCCGATCCCAAGCGCATCCTCGTCGGCGACGACGAGCACGGCTGGGGCCCGGACGGCATCTTCAATTTCGAGGGCGGTTGCTACGCCAAGACCATCAAGCTCAGCCAGGAAGCCGAGCCGATGATCTGGGACGCCACCAATCGCTTCGGCGCCGTGCTGGAGAACGTGGTGTTCGATCCCGTCACCCGCGTTCCCGACTACAACGACGGCTCGAAGACGGAAAACACGCGCTCGGCCTATCCGCTGGAGTTCATCCCCAACGCCTCGCGCACGGGCCGTGCCGGACATCCGAAAAACGTCATCTTCCTTACCGCCGACGCCTTCGGCGTGATGCCGCCGATCGCCAAGCTCACCCCGACGCAGGCGATGTACCACTTCCTCTCCGGCTATACCGCCAAGGTCGCGGGCACCGAGAAGGGGCTGGTCGGCGTGCAGCCCGAATTTTCGACCTGCTTCGGTGCACCGTTCCTGCCGAGGCATCCATCGGTTTACGCCGATCTGCTGCGCGACTACATCGCCAGGCATAAGGTCGACGTCTGGCTGGCCAACTCCGGCTGGACCGGCGGCAAATACGGCGTCGGCCGCCGCATGCCGATCAAGGTGACGCGCACGCTGCTCACCGCGGCGCTCGACGGTTCGCTGAGGGACGCCGATTTCCGCACCGACCCCTATTTCGGCTTCTCGGTGCCCACGTCTGTCCCCGGCGTCGAGCCGCATCTGCTCAACCCGTTCAAGACCTGGAAGGATAAGGCCGAGTTCGACAGAACCGCGCGCGACCTGGTCGCCATGTTCCAGAAGAACTTCGCCCGCTTCGAGAGCCACGTCACGCCCGACATCAAGGCGGCGGCGCCTGAGGTGCGGATCGCGGCGGAGTAACGGGTTATCGCGGCGGCGGTTGTCCCGATCGGCGATTAAAATAAAAAAGGCGGCCGCGATGGCCGCCCTTTTTATTTTTGACACCGGGTCGGCAGGGGCGACGGCATTATGTGTTGGCTATCGGACATACCAAGGCGTACACCCAGTGCCATCACTGACCGGAACCAAGGCGTCAGTGGCTGAGAGACGCGACCGCGCTCCCGCCTCAACGGCAGGAGAAACGCGGTGGCCCAGTCCCCAAATAAATTGCTCGCGTGCCTGCCGGCGAAGACCTTCGCGGCCATCAAGCCGGAATTGAAAACCGTCGAACTCAAGCACGCTGCGGTTTTAGCGAATGCCGGCAGCACGGTGCAGCGGGTCGATTTTCCGCATTCGGGTGTGATTTCATTAGTCGTCGACCTGAGCGTTGGCGAGATGATCGAAACCGCCATGATCGGCCGTGACGGCGTGTTCAACGCCGCGTCGGCTCTCGACGGCAAGGTGTCGCTCAACAAGGCCATCGTGCAGCTTGCCGGCGAGGCTTCGGTCATCAGCGTCGACAAATTCCGGCTGATCGCCGAGGAGCACAAGGCATTCCGCTCGCTGCTGATCCGCCATGAACAGGTGCTGTTCGCGCAATCGCAACAATCGGCCGCCTGCAACGCCAGTCATTCGGTCGAGGCGCGCATGTGCCGCTGGCTGCTGCGCATGCGCGACCTCGCCGGCGGCGATGAAATGACGCTGACCCAGGAATTCCTGGCGCAGATGCTGGGGGTGCGGCGTCCAAGTGTGTCCATCGTTGCCGCCACGCTGCAGAAGGCCGGGTTCATCGAATATCGCCGCGGCAAGATCCGCCTGGTGGACATCAAGGGTCTGGAAGAGGGCGCCTGTGAATGTTATGGCACCGTCAAGGCCCATTATGAGCGTCTGCTTTCGGTTTAGGTTCGTGTGTGCGGTTGGTCTATTCGCGGTGCTCGGCGTTGCCACCGCGGGCGGCCTTGCGCACGCCGCCGGCTGCGGCACGCTGCACATGCTGGCTCAGGCCCACGCCAATGACATGGCGCGTCGGGAGAGCCTCGACCATAACGGCTTCTTCCGCGAGCGCGGGCCGCGCGGGGCGATGGCCGAGAATGTCGCAGTTGGCTGCGCCGACGAAGCCTGCGCGCGGCAGATGTGGATGAAATCGCCGCCGCATCGCGCCAACATGATGCGCGGCGGCTGCCAGGCCGTCGCCTCGGCGGTGTCGAGAAGCGGCCGCCGCTATTGGGCAATGGAAATCGGCGGCGGGGGCGGCGCCACCGGCAACGGCGGCGCCGGCGGCAGTTATCCGGACGGCGCCCTCGACGAAACCTCGCGCTAGCTTTGCTTATAGCCCGTGGCTGCGCGGGTAGTGGCTCGGCTCGGCCGGCCGCCAGCCGGGGAGGCTGCCCTCGGCGGGCTTAAAGACTTCGACCTTGAGCGGATAGCATTTGGCCTCGTCGCTCGAATGCGTCGCGCTGCAATCGCCACCTGGGCAGGCCGACAGCGCCGCGAGCAGATCGATTTCGGCGAAGAACTCGATGAAGTCGCCGGGCCGCACCGGGCTCGCCTTCATGAAGTACTGATGCGTGTCACGGGTAAAGCCGGTGCACATGAACACGTTGAGCACGTCGTGCACCAGGAGTTCTGCTTCGCGCACATCCATGTTGCGCGCCGATGCCAGCGCCCGCGACAGGTTCGAATGGCAGCAATAGTGATAGTCGCCGCCCGAGAGCAGGCGGTGGGTGTAGGGGTCGCAGCGCGTGCCGATGACGTCGTGGATGCCGCCGCCGTCGGCGTCATAGCCGTACCAGCCGAGCGTGTCCTCGGTGATGGTCGCCAGCGGGCGGAGGAACGGCAGCGTGCTCCACAGGCGGTCGCCCTTGCCGACGTGGGTAGCGTTGAGCGCGCGGGTCTTGCCGCTGAAGAAGCGCTCGTTGAGATCATGCGCGTTCCACAGATTGAGGTCGCCGACCTGCGGCCCCTCGACGCTGACGATGCGAAAGAAATGCCCGGCCGGAACGGAAAAGGCGCGGCCGTCGCGCGGCGGCACGATTGTTTCGGACATCTTCGTCAGGCTTTGCCGCGCGCGGCCCAGCATCTCCATGTCGGGCGCCGGCATGCTGCCGGTCGGATAGACGATCACCGCCGGCTTTTGCCGGCGCGCGTCTGCGTCGTCGCGTTCACGCGTCATGCGGGGATCAGGCGACCTGGAAGCCGTGCGCCAGCGGGTCGCGGTCGTCGACGAAAATCGTGTTGTGGCCGGTGACCTGCGCCCAGCCGGCGACGCTCGGGCGGATCGCCCGGTAATTGCCGACGGTCGCTTCCGCTTCGACGCGGCAGTCGAACATGGTGCCGATGATGCTTTCGTGGACGAATTCCTCGCCGACCTTAAGCTTACCCCTGGCGGCGAGCTGGGCGACGCGCGCCGACGAGCCGGTGCCGCAGGGCGAGCGGTCGATCGCCTTGTCGCCGTAGAACACGGCGTTGCGCGCCTGCGCGCGGGCGTTGCGTGGCTTGTCGCACCACTGAATGTGGGTGACGCCGCGGATGCGGCCGTCTTCTGGATGCACAGGCGCGACCTTGTCCTGCGCGGCGCGGCGCACCAGCGGGCTCAGGCGCACCAGTTCGGCAACCGGCATGGCGTCGAGCCCGCGCCAGTTCTCCTGCGGCTCGATGATCGCGTAGTAGTTGCCGCCATAGGCGACGTCGATCTTGAGCGATCCAAGCGTCGGCACGTCGATCGTCACGTCGGAAGCGTGCAGGTAGCTCGGGATATTGAACAGCCGCACCTGATCGACAAAGCGGCCGTTCTGCACGTATTCGATGGCGACGCGGCCGGCCGGCGCGTCGATCGCAAGCTTACCCGGCTCACGCGGCGTCACCAGACCTTCCTCGATTGCCGCGGTGACGGTGCCGATGGTGCCGTGCCCGCACATCGGCAGGCAGCCGCTGACTTCGATGTAGAGCACGCCGACGTCGCAATCCTCCCGCGCCGACGGATAAAGGATCGAGCCGGACATCACGTCGTGGCCGCGCGGTTCAAACATCAGCGCGCGCCGCACCCAGTCGTGCTCGCGCATGAAGATCTCGCGCTTCTCGATCATCGGCACGTGCGGCAGCATCGGCGCGCCGCCGGCGACCACGCGAACCGGGTTGCCGCAGGTATGTGCGTCGATGCAGAAGAAGGTGTGACGGGCCATCGGATGTCTCAGCGTCTGGCTTTAGGTCCCATCCAATAGGTGATGGCGGGAGCCGGTGCAACGACAACAAAAAGGGTGGCCAACATGGCCACCCTTTACGCGTCCGGCGCGACGCATGAACACTCAGCCGCCGGATTGCGCCAGTTCCTGGCCGATGCGGTTGAAGCGGGCCTTCTGCTCGCTGCTCAGCGAAGCATAGAAGTCGGTCAGCGCCGGCTTGACCGTGTTGGCGGCGTCGATCATCGCCTGCAGGCGCTTCTGCATGGCGTCGAGCCGGCCGGTGGGCGTCAGCGGCGTCTCGTCCGGGCAGGCCGCCTGCATGATGGCAACCGCCTTTTCGGTCGCGTCATGCAGCGCGTCGAGACCGGTTTCCTGCGCTTCTGTCGGCTTGATCACATCCTCGATCTTGTCGATCGGCAGGTTGGCAAGACCGGGCTTGGGCTGCTTGCAGCTGTTGCCATCTTGAGCGATGGCGCCGGTCGTCTCCGAGCCCGCCTTGGCCACTTGCGTCGACGGTCCGAGCTCGTTGAAGCGCTCTTTCTGCTCGTCGCTGAGCGAATTATAGAACGCCTCGAGCGCCGGCTTGACGGTGTCGACCGCCTGCAGCGTGGCGTCGAGCCGTCCGCTCATGGCGGTGAGGCGTCCCGGAGGCGTGAGCGGGAAGGCGTCGTTCGCCGGACAGGAGGCCTTGAACACGGCCGCGGCCTTGGTCGCGGCGCTGCGCATCTGGTCGAGCAGCGATTTCTGCTCGGCGTTGAGGCCGACCTTGCTAGTGATGTCGGCGAAGGGCCAGGCGGTGACGCCGCTGCCCGGCTGCGTGCAGAGTTCCTGCACGCCGGCATAGCTCACTTTGGGCGCGGCGGTTGCCGAAGCGGTGCCGGGCGTGCCCTCGACATACTCGGCCGGCGGACCTTGCTCGCCCCAGAACAGGCCGTCGATGAAATCGTCGTAGGCGTAGTCCCAGTAACCGACGTCATAGCCGTTGGGCCAGAACGCGTAGTCGAAAATGTCGGAATAGGCGTAAGGCCAGAACACCGGGCCGTACCAGCCGACGAAGGCGGCGCGGTGGTGGCGATGCCAGGCGCGCCGCGCGGCCATCGGATCGGCGGCGGCGAGGGCGGAGCGTCCGGCAAAGCGCGAGGCAAAGCGGCCCTGGCGCGCCGCCTGGGCGGTCAGCGCGGTGCCGCCATTGCGGCGGGCGCTGCGCTGTTGCGCGCGGGCGCTGCGGGCGACCGTGGCATTCGACCGCAATGCCGCGTTCGACTGCACCGCCGCGTTCGGCTGCACGGTGTTGCCCTGAGCGTTGAGACGCTGCTGGCGGAATTCCTCGCGCTTGGCCGCTCGCTGGCTTGCCGGCAGCGAGCGCAGCACGCGTTGTTCGTTGCGGCGCTCGACGCGGTCGGCGCGGCGCTGCGCCGCGGGCGATAGCGATTGCGCCGCCGCGGACGACGGCTGCACTTGCGACCGGGCTTGCGACTGGACTCGCGCCGCATTGGTTTGCGTGGTGCGCGTGGCGCGATTTTGCTCGAAGCGATTGGCGGCGCGCGAATTAACGCGCGGCGAAATTTGCTCGACCGCGCGGCGTTGTGTCACCGGCGGCACGGCGGCGCGCTGCGGTGCCGAGATCCGCGGTGCGGCCGCGCGTTGCGGCGCGAAATGGGGAGCGGCGGCCCGTTGCGGCGCGGCGAAATGCGGGGCTGCGGCGCGGGGCGCCGCGAAATGGGGTGCGGCAGCGCGGGGTGCAGGCGCGGCTCGCGCTGCGGGAGCCGCTGCCGGTGCAGCTGCCTTCGGTTGCTGCGCGCTCGCCGCCAGCGGCAGCGTCAGAGCGGTGGCCAGCGCGGTGGCGGCCATCCATGCGGAATATTTCATCATCACAATTCTCCTCGGCCCAACTCTAATAACGTTTCTGTTGGAACCTGGTTCGACGCGATCGATGCAAATTTTGCGGTGCCCATCTTGAGTTGCGGTTCGAACATGAACATTCGGTCATGTTGCATCGATCCAAAACGCGCCTGACCAGAATCCTTCAACTCCTATCAACGCGCCGCGCCTGCGCATCCTGCGCCGCTCGCGCAGCTGTGAAGAGGCGATGCAGCAATACGGCTGCGCGGCCGCTTAAGTTTTGAGCGGCGCTATTGCTTTTTGTTGCTTGCGGCCGGCGAGCCGCGCAGGCGCTCGATCAGCTCGGCGGTTGGATAGGAATCCGCCGGCAGCGAGAACTTGAGCTGCGCCTTTTTCACCGCGGTGCGGGTGCCGGAACCGACTTTGCCGTCGACTTCGCCGACATCGTAGCCCTGTTTGTTGAGCAGTCGCTGCAACTCCATGACCTGCTCTGTGCTCAGCACCTGCACGTCCTTGGCGCCCTCGTGATCGACCGTTGGTGCGCCGGCAAGCCGGGTGGCGAAATAGGCGACAGTGGTCGAATAGACGTAAGCCGAATTCCAGCCGAGGAAGGCCTGGAAATTCGGATAGGCGAGAAATGCCGGGCCGTGCCGTCCCATCGGCAGGATGAGCGAGGCCGGCAGATTGCCCGGCGGCAGCGAACCGTGTGCCGCCTTCACTCCCCAGGCAACCCATTGCGACTGCGGATGCGTGATGGCGACGTCGGCCTCCTGCCAAGGCAGGCTTTGCGGCACGCGCACCTCCTGCAGCCATGGCTCGCCGCGCTTCCAGCCGAGGCTGACTAGAAAGTTGGCGGCAGAGGCGATGGTGTCGGGCACGCTGTGAATGAGGTCGCGGCGGCCGTCGCCGTCGAAGTCGACGCCGTTCTTGAGATAATCCGAGGCGGTGAACTGCATGCCGCCGAATTCGCCGGCCCAGTCGCCGATCATGCCGTCGACGGGCTGGTCACCGCGTTCGATGATGCGCAGCGCGTCGAACAACTGGGTGCGGAAGAAGTCGGGGCGGCGGCAGTCATAGGCAAGCGTGGCGATGGCGCTAAGGATCTTGTAGTTGCCGAAATTGCCGCCGAAGTCGCTTTCCAGGCCCCAGAACGCGGTGAGCACCGGCGCCGGCACGCCGTATTTCTTCTCGACGTCGGCAAACAGCTTGGCGTGCTGCTTGATCTTGGCGAGGCCGTTGGGGATGCGCGCGCCGCCGACCATGCGGTCGGAAAATTGCAGGAAGGTCTGGTTGAACACCGCCTGGCCGTGGTCGCGCCGCACGATAGCCGGGTCGAAGGTCATCGACGGCGAGGCTTCCGCGATCACCTTCTGCGAGATGCCCTTGGCCGCTGCCTCTTTCTTGAAATCCTCAAGCCAGCGCTCGAAACTGCCGCTGTTGCGGCAGGCGGTGGCGGCCAAAGCTGGCCCCGCAAGGCTTGCGCCGAGCGCCACGGTCGCCAGTGTCAGTGCCGTCTTTCGCATCGTCCGGTCTGCCTGTTGCGAAGATTTGGCGGCAATCTGCCTATTGCGCCGCGCGGGTCAAGGACCCACGCGCAGACAGCGTTAAGGCGGTACTAGGGCTAAAATGGGTTCCGGCTACTTCTGCGCGCTGCGGCTGTCGCCACTTGGCCGCACCGAAGACGTGACGGAATAGGGGGCCTGCAGGTCAGGCGGCGCGATTCTCAGTTGGGAGAGATGGTCACGGTAGCTCTTGGAAAAGCCGCCGTAATCCTGCACCGGGGTGAAGTTGGCGCCCTTGTCCCTCGCGCCTGTGAACGCCACCAGCCCGTCTTTGGTCGCGACCACGTCGCCGGGCTTGAGCGTGGGGTCTTTGGCCGGGTCGATATGCGCGAGGCCGAAGGCATCGTGGCCGTTGCACGTGCAACCGGCGACCAGTTGCCGGCGATAGACGTCCGCGGTGTCGAGGTCGGCGTAGCGGCTGCCGTCGCCCGCCGTGGCGTAATCGATATTGCTGCCGGAAAAGAGTTCTGGTTTCGCTGCCCGGGCAGAAGGCGTGGCACATGTCGGCGGCGCTTGAATTTGCATTGCCATGGACGGCGAAATGATAGCCGTCGCACGCACGCACGCAGAACGCGGAGCCCATCGTGCGCTCCTCGCGCACTGGCGGCGGGCTCACCGCTCGGGCGAACGCGTTGAATGGATCGGTGAAGACGCGTTCGCTGACCGGCTCACGGTTGCGGAAAACGCCAAAGAGCTGCTGAAAGAAATTTTGCGCCGACGCAGCCTCAAGCGGCGCTGCCGTCAGGGCAACCGCCGCGAGCAGACCCAGATTTTGAATAAGCCGACGACGCGCGGCCATGGCTGCACCTGCTGTCCGGCACTGATTCCCCCGGACAACGTCCGGGGGGCCGGAAGGTTGCGGCCATAGTGAAGCTGCGTGCAGCGCTCAGAAATAACGGAACCACACATAAACGTGGCAGATAGCCACCGACACGATCATCATCGGAAAGGCATAGAGCGTATAGGTGAGGAAGCGGAACGGCACGGCGTTGCGCTCGCCGATGCCGGCCACCGTCAGGTTGGCCGAGGCTCCGATCAGCGTGCCGTTACCGCCGAGACAGGCGCCGAGCGACAGGCACCACCACAGCGGCTGGATATGCTCGGGGCCCCCGAATGCCGGGGCCATGTTCTTGATCAGCGGGATCATGGTGGCGACGAAGGGAATGTTGTCGACGATGGCCGACAGGAACGCCGACGCCCATAGGATTGCATAACCGGCATGGCCGAGATTGCCGCCGGTCGCCGCCACCAGCTTGTTGGCCAGCAGGTTGAGCAGACCGCCGACGTCGACGCCGTGCACCACCACGAACAGGCCAATGAAAAAGAAGATGGTGATCCATTCGACGTCGCCGAAAGTCTGGTGGATATTGTGCGCGGCCTTTTCCGAATGGTGCGCCCAGTTGTCGAGCAGCATCAGCACCGCGGCGCCGGACATGGCGATGGTGGCGGGCTCCAGATGCAGCGGCCGCGCCAGCACGAAGGCGACCATGACGACGCCGATGACCACCAAAGATTGCTTGAGCAGCAGCCAGTCCTCGATCGATTCAGCCGGGTTCATGGCCATGACGCGGGCCTCGGCGTCATGCGAGGCGCGAAGATCCTTGCCCCAGAACACATGGATGATGAGCGCCTGCACCGTCATCACCACCATGATCACCGGAGTCAGGTGATAGACGAAGTCGTTGAAGGTGAGCCCGACCTGCGAACCGATCAAAATGTTCGGCGGATCGCCGATCAAGGTCGCGGTACCGCCGATATTGGAGGCAAAGATTTCCGCGAACAGATACGGATAGGCCGGCACTTTCAGCGTGTTGCAGATAGCGAGCGTCACCGGCACGATCAGCAGCACGGTGGTGACATTGTCGAGAAAGGCCGAGAGCACCGCGGTGGTGATCTGCAGGATGAAGAGAATGCCGGCGGGGTGGGCTTTCGCGGCCTTCGCCGACCAGATGGCGAGATACTGAAACATGCCGGAGCGGCGCGAGATCGACACCAGGATCATCATGCCGGTGAGCAGGCCGAGGGTGTTCCAGTCGATGCCGCGGATGGCCTCGTCCTGATCGAGCACGCCGATGATGATCATCACGCTGGCGCCGACCAGCGCGACAATCGCGCGGTTGACCTTCTCCGACATGATGGTGGCGTAAGTAATGGCCAGGACGGCGGTGGAAACCCACATCGCGTCGAGGCCGAAATAGACGTGCGAGGCCGCGTGCGCGGTCATGACCGGATTTCCCCCTGCGTGGGCGCATGCTGATCCGCCTCGCGCCCTTGACGGCGAAACTCAAGCAAGGCCTCATTCAAGTCAAGCGAGCTTGAGGATCGGCGATATCGGCAGCAGCGTGAGGATCAGGAATAGCGGCAACAGCACACAGGCCGCCCAGAACAGATAGCCGAAGAAGCTCGGCATTTTCACGCCCTGCTCTTTGGCGATCGAATAGACCATCAGGTTCGGCGCGTTGCCGATATAGGTGAGTGCGCCCATGTAGACCGCGCCCATGGAAATCGCGGCCAGCGTTCCGGCCATCGGTCCCATCAATTCTTTGGCGTCACCGGAGGCGAGCTCGAAAAAGACGAGATAGGTCGGCGCGTTGTCGAGGAATGCCGAGAGCAGGCCGGTCAGCCAGAAATAGGCGGCCTCGTGCGGCGCACCGTTCGTGGTGACCGCATCGAGCAGCCAGGCGAACGGGCCGTCGCGCCCGGCTTGCAGCATCGCCAGCACCGGAATGATGGCGACGAAAATGCCGGCGAACAGAATGGCGACTTCGCGGATCGGCTCGAAGGTGAAGCCGTTCGCGGCGCGGTGCTCGTTTTCGGTCAACCATAGCGAGGCGAACGCCGTGAGAACAAGCACGGCGTCGCGCACCAGATTCTGCAACGCGACGTGGGTGCCGTAGACGTCGAATTCGACGCCGGGACGCCAGACCGCGGACAGCAGGATGGCGCCGATGATGACGGCGATCAGTGCGATATTGATAAGGCCGCGGACACGGATCGGATTTTTCCCGGTCTTCTCCGGAATGGCGTGAAAACACATGAAGCAAAAGTCGACCACGACACTTGCCACCAGCACCAGCACTGCCACGATGAGGGTTTGCAGCCACAAATGCTGCAGGGGCCAGGTAAACGAGACCCCGCGCAGGAAGCCGACGAACAGCGGCGGGTCGCCGAGGGGTGTCAGCGCCCCGCCGACATTGGCGACGAGGATGATGAAGAAGATCACCACATGGGTGTCATGCGCCCGCGCGGCGTTGGCGCGGATCAGCGGCCGGATCAAGATCATGGCGGCGCCGGTAGTGCCGACCAGGCTGGCGATGATCGCACCGAAGGTGAGAATGCCGGCGTTGACCAACGGCGTGCCGCGCAAATCGCCGGTAACGAGAATGCCGCCGGCCACGACGTAGAGCGAAAACAACAGAACGATGAAGCTGAGGTATTCAGCGAGTGCGGCATGCACAAAGCCGGCGAGCGCGGCTCCGGCACCGTAGCCGGCGGTGATCGCGGCAAGCGTCACCGCCGCCCAGAACGCTGCGACCTTGCCGTAATGCGCGTGCCAGAATTTCGGCGCCAGCAAGGGGCCGAGGGCGATCGACAGCAGGATGCCGACAAAAGGCAGCGCCCAGGAAACGCCCATCGCCGCGCCGTCGAGATCCGCGGCATGAGCCGGCGGGGCCAACAGCGCGACTGCGCCGATTGCCGTCGAGGATGTCGCGATTCTGCGGAGGGCGACCATGACCGCCGTTGACTATCAGCCGCCAGCCGTCGCCGCAATCGTTTGCCTGTCCGCTCGGCGATATGGTGATATTAGCAACCATCCAGCGAGGGGCATATGACTGCATCTTTGCGCTTCCACAATCCTAAAACGCTCGCGCCGCCACCGGGCTATTCATATGTCGTCGAAACGAGCGGGCCGTCGCGCACCGTCTATTTCGCCGGTCAGTTGGGCGTAGATACTGCGAATAAATTCGTCGGCGACCCCGGCGATTTCCGCGCCCAGTGCGTGCAGGCCTTCGACAACATGACGCTGGCATTGCAGGCTGCCGGGGCGCGATGGAGCGACGTGGTCAAGATCAATAATTTTCTCGTGGCGATCGAGTCGAACATGGCCGCGTTCCGCGAGGTGCGCGACCGCTACCTCAACGCCAAGGCGCCGCCTTCCTCGACCACCATCGGCGTGCCGGCGCTCGCGCGCTCCGGCGGGCTGTTCGAGATCGAGGCGATCGCCGTGCTGCCGGCGAAAGCGAAGACCGTGCGCGCCAAGAGTGGCGGGAAGAAACGGCGCAAGCGCTGACCGCGTCAGCGCGCCGTCGAATAGGCGATCCAGGCCGCAATCACCGCAAGCACGATGGCCAGTGTGCGCCGCAGCGGCCGCCGCCTTGCGGCGTCGGCTGAAAAGGATTGCAGGCGGCTTGCCAGCAGGACGATGGCGGTGTGCACGGCGGTGGCGATGCCGACGAAGATCGCCGACAGCAACAGCGTTTGCGTCACCACCGAACCCTCCGCCTTAACGAAAGTCGGCATCACGGTGACAAAAAACACCGCAGCCTTGGGATTGAGCAGATTGGTGATCAGACCGCGCTCGAAGGCGACGCGGGCATGGCCGCGCGTGCCGCCGCCGGAGGCGTCCGGCGAGGTTTCCGCTTCGAAAGCCCAGGTCTCCCAGGCGAGCCATAGCATGTAGGCGACGCCGGCCCAACGCAGCAGTTCATAGAGCAGGTGTGAGGCATCAATCAGAGCCGCGACGCCGAGTGCCGCAGCAACGCCATATACCGCGTGGCCGAGCGCGACGCCGGCAACGGCTGCGGCGCCGACCTGCCAGCCGCGCGACAGCGATAGCACGGCGAGATAGCCCATGTTGGGGCCGGGCGTGACCTCGATCACCAGCGCGGTGAGCGCAAATGCGGCGAGCGAATCGGTAAGCGGCTCGGTCACGGGATGCGCCGGCGAGAGGCCGGCCTCAATGCGCCTCGTCCCAGTTGCCGGCGGCGCGGGCGTCGACCTGCAGCGGAACGTGCAATGACACCGCGGGGTGGGGCGCGTCCTGCATCACGCTCTTGACGATCGGGATGGTGTCGGCGACCTCGTTTTCCGGCACCTCGAAGATCAACTCGTCGTGCACCTGCAAAAGCATCTGCGCGTTCAACTTGGCGAGCGCGAGTTCCGGCTCGATGCGGATCATGGCGCGGCGGATGATGTCGGCGGCCGAGCCCTGCAGCCGTGCGTTGATCGCGGCGCGTTCGTTGAACGAGCGGATCGACGGGTTGGAGTTCTTGATGTCGGGGTAGTGGCACTTGCGCCCGAACAGCGTCAGCACGTAGCCGTGTTCGCGGCAGAATTCGCGGGTCGCGTCCATGTAGTCGCGGATGCCGGGGAAGCGTTCGAAGTATTTCTTGATGTAGGCGCCGGCTTCCTCGCGTTCGATGCTCAGTTGGTTGGCGAGGCCGAAGGCGGAAATGCCGTAGATGATGCCGAAATTGATCGCCTTGGCGCGGCGGCGGATGTCGGCCGGCATTTCCTTGACCGGCACGCCGAA
The DNA here is from genome assembly GCA_963738915.1 of uncultured Alphaproteobacteria bacterium. Taxonomy (GTDB): domain Bacteria; phylum Pseudomonadota; class Alphaproteobacteria; order Rhizobiales; family Xanthobacteraceae; genus Pseudolabrys. The sequence continues at coordinate 233,891 of CAVTYO010000008.1, read as the reverse complement.
CATTTCCGACGCGGTCATGGCGTGAATGTCGACGCCGTCGTTGAACGCCTTGGTCAGCGCCGGCACGTGCGCAACTTCGGCAAGCAGCCGCAGCTCGATCTGCGAATAGTCGGCGGAGACGAGCTTCTTGCCCGGCGCGGCGACGAAGGCTCGCCTGATCTTGCGGCCGTCTTCGGTACGGATCGGGATGTTCTGCAGGTTCGGCTCGGAGGAGGAGAGCCGCCCGGTCGAGGTAGCGGCGAGCGCGTAAGACGTGTGCACGCGGCGGGTCACCGGATTGACGTAATTGGGCAGCGCTTCGGTGTAGGTCGAGCGCAGCTTGGAGACGCCGCGCCAGTCGAGGATTTTGCGCGGCAGCACGTGGCCCCGCTTCGGCCAGTTCTTCAAGCTCGCGGGCGCCGGTCGACCACTGGCCGGTGCGTGTCTTGGTGCCGCCGGGCAATCCCATCTTGCCGAACAGGATGTCGCCAAGCTGCTTGGGACTGCCGACATTCACCTCGGTGCCGGCGATCTTGTTGATTTCCTCTTCGAGCGCGACCTGCTTCTTGCCGAAATCGTTGGAGAGCTTCGCCAGCACCGAAGGATCGACGGAAATGCCGCGCTCTTCCATGCGTGCAAGAACGTGCGGCATCGGCCGTTCCAGTGTTTCGTAGACGGTGACGACCTTTTCTGCCGTCATGCGCGGCTTCAGCGCCTGCCAGAGCCGTAGCATGGCGTCGGTTTCCTCCGCCGCGAGCGCGACCGTGCGCGCGATCGGCGTCGCCTCCGGCGTCAACAGCGCCTTGTCCTTGTTCTTCACGTCGTTAAATCGCGACGGGCCGCGGCCGAAATAACGGGTCATCACCGCGTCCATGTCGTGGCTGCCCCTGCCGGCATCGAGCGCGTAGGACATCAGCATCGTGTCGTCGATCGTGCCGACGCGGATGCCGCGGCGGGCGAGCACCAGCCAGTCGCGTTTGACGTCGTGGCCGATCTTGACGATGCCGGCGTCTTCGAGAATCGGCTTGAGCGTCTCGAGCGCCTGTTTTTCCGCAATCTGCCCGTCGCAGAGCTTTGCCGCGAATAACCCGGAGGCCTCGGCTTCGCTGGCCTCGCGGTGACCGAGCGGCAGATAGGCTGCTTCGTTCGGCGCCACCGCGATGGCAAGGCCGCACAGCGCCGTCTGCAAGGGATCAAGGCTCGCGGTCTCGGTCTTCAGCGCCAGCAGCCCGGTGTCGTAGGCGCGGGCAGCCCAGGCCTTTAATTTCTCCAGCGTATCGACGATCTCGTACTTCGCCGCGTCGAATTTCGCCGAACGCAGCGCTTCGATCCGTCGCGCCGCGAGCGACACCGGCGTCAGGACTTCGGCCGACCCGCCGGGTTTGCTCACGCCCCTGCGTGCGGGAACGTCGAGCGCGAGCTGACCCTGGCCACCAGTGCGCCCTGGCGCAACGGGCGGCGCGTTGCCAGCGGCCGGCGCCAGCGTTCCGTCAGCCTCGATCGAGGTTGCATCGATCTTGCCGGCGTCGGCCACGCGCTGCGTCAGCGTTTTGAAGCCCATTTTCTTCAGGAACGCGATCAGGTTCTTGTAGTCCGGCTCGTGTACGCCGAGGCTGTCGACTGCAACGTCGAGCTTCACCTTGGTGTCGAGCGTGACGAGACGCTTGGAGATGCGCGCGGCATCGGCATTCTGGATCAGCGACTCGCGCCGCTTGTCCTGTTTGATCTCGGTGACGTGCTCGAGCAGCGTTTCGAGATCGCCGTATTGCATGATCAGTTCCGCGGCGGTTTTCGGCCCGATGCCCGGAACGCCGGGGACGTTGTCCGATGAATCGCCGATCAGCGACTGCACTTCGATGACCTTCTCGGGACCGACGCCGAACTTCTCGATGACCTCGGCGCGGCCGATGCGCTTGTCCTTCATGGTGTCGTACATGACGACGGTCGGGCCGACGAGTTGCATCAGGTCTTTGTCCGAGGAGACGATCGTCGTCGTCGCGCCCACTTCGCAGGCGATGCGCGCGTAGGTGGCGATCAGGTCGTCGGCCTCGAAGCCCGCCTGTTCGAGGCAGGGAATTTCGAAGGCGCGCACCGCGTCGCGGATCAGCGGAAACTGCGGGATCAGGTCGTCGGGCGGCGGCGGGCGATGTGCCTTGTATTCCTTGTACATCTCGGTGCGGAACGTCTTTTCCGACTTGTCGAAAACCACCGCGAGATGGGTCGGCCGCTCTTCCGGCTTCATCTCCTTGAGCAGCTTCCACAGCATGGCGCAGAAGCCATAGACGGCGTTGACGTGGGTTCCGTCAGGGGTGCGCGGCTCGAAGCGGATGGCGTGGTAGGCGCGGAAGATGTAGCCGGACCCGTCGACCAGAAAGAGGTGGTCGCCTTTTTTCAGAGGCCGCACCGCAGGGTCTGCGGAGGCGTCCGGCTTGGTTGCGGATTTGGCCGCCGGCTTGGCGGCTTTGGACTTGGCGGCTGGCGGCATGGCCGCAATGTGGGCCGTCAGCCGTGTCGAATCAATGCGCCGAAGATAAAGGCTGTGGACTTATTCCGCCGGCTGCAGCGCGACGCGCGGCTTGGGCGTCGGTCTTGGCGTGAGCCAGAAGATCGCCGGCCGTTCGAACAGGAACTTCGCCCAGCTATCGCGCACCGCCCAGGCGAGGGCCAGCGAACCGAGCACTCCGGCGGCGGTGACAACGACGGACAGGGTGCCGACGTCGGCGATCAGGTGCGACTCGAGCAGCAGCGCGCGCGTTGCCGCCATCGGCAGAAAGAAGGCGAGATAGATGACGATCGAGTTGCGGCCGCAATAGCGCAGCGGCTTGAACGCGTCGTGCAGCGTCATCAACGCCGAGACGATGACCACCGCGCAGGCGCCGGCAAGGCCGAGCGCTAGCGAAATAAACGGCATCTGCGCGTAGCCGAAATAGACCATCGCGCCGTTGACCAGGCCCCAGGCGATGAGCCCGGCAATGGCGAGCGTCGGCTTGTCTTGCGCGCTCGATGCGAGAGTAAACACATAACGCGCCGCGATGTAGCCGGTGTAGCAATAGACAAAGCGCGCGGCGAACTCGTCCGGCACCATCCAGCCGGTGTGTGGCCGCCATATTTCCAGCGCCGCACCGGCGAGCCAGACGATCGGCCACGGCACGCGCCGCGCCAGCTTGATGACAACGAGGAATACCGGCAACAGGTAGATGAACCACAGCGTGCCGAACGGATCGATGAACGACAGCAGATAAAACCGCAGCACCTCCGCATAGCCGCCCTCGGCGGTAAACTGCGGCGCCTTGACCGCAAACTGAATGGTCATCCAGAGGACGTAAAAATAAGCAAAGTGCACGACCTTGCGGTCGAGATAAGTGCGCCAGTCGCGATCGATGACGGTGGCGAGGAACAAACCCGAGATCATGAAGAAGTCGGGCATGCGGAACGGCAGCGCGAAGGCGACGACGGCGTGCATCCAGCCGTTCTCGCCGACGGTCGCTTCGACGCCGAGCGTCGAATGCATCATCACCACGAAGATGATGCAGAAGCCCTTGGCGTAGTCGACCCAGTCGACCCGCCCGTCATGCACTTTGATGCCCTTAGGAAAATCCGTGCCCATGAAGCTGCTATGGCAAAAAGCGGTTTCTTTGGCGTTTACGCGGCCGCGTAAACTATTCGCGGCGATGCCGGCTCGCCTCGCGCGGGCACCTCTGCTAAGAGACGCCGCCGGCTACCGCCGGCATTGATTAACCATTCGCGCGAAGGACAAACATGCGCGTTGCCATGATCGGCACCGGCTACGTCGGCCTCGTCTCCGGGGCCTGTTTTGCCGATTTCGGCCACGACGTGACTTGCGTCGACCGCGACAAGGGCAAGATCGACGCGCTCAATCACGGCGAGATCCCGATCTATGAACCGGGGCTAGCCGAACTTGTCGCCAGCAACGTCCGCGCCAGCCGGCTCAAATTCACCACCTCGCTGCCCGAAGCGGTGAAAGCGGCCGAAGCCGTGTTCATCGCCGTTGGCACGCCGTCGCGGCGCGGCGACGGCCACGCCGACCTTTCATTCGTTTATGACGCCGCGCGCGAGATCGCCGCGGCGCTCAACGGCTTCACCGTGGTGATTACCAAGTCCACGGTGCCGGTCGGCACCGGCGACGAGGTCGAGCGCATCATCGGCGAGACCCGCCCCGGCGCCGATTGCGCGGTGGTCTCGAACCCGGAATTCCTGCGCGAAGGCGCCGCCATCCAGGACTTCAAGCATCCCGACCGCATCGTCGTCGGCACCGAGGACGAGCGGGCGCGAAAGGTGATGGCCGAACTCTACCGGCCGCTTTACCTCAATCGCGCGCCGGTCATGTTCACCGGCCGGCGCACGGCGGAACTGGTCAAATATGCGGCCAACGCGTTTCTTGCCACCAAGATCACCTTCATCAACGAGATCGCCGATCTGGCCGAAAAGGTCGGCGCCGACGTGCAGGAGATCTCGCGCGGCATCGGCCTCGACAACCGCATCGGTTCTAAATTCCTGCACGCCGGTCCGGGCTACGGCGGCTCCTGTTTCCCCAAGGATACGGTGGCGCTGATCAAGACCGGGCTCGACTACGGTTCGCCGCTGCGCATCGTCGAGGCCGTGGCCGCGGTCAACGATGCGCGCAAACGCGCCATGGCGCGCAAGGTGCAGGTCGCGCTTGACGGCGACATTCGCGGCAAGACGGTTGCCGTGCTCGGGCTGACCTTCAAGCCGAAGACCGACGACATGCGCGACGCCCCATCGATCCCGCTGATTACCGCCTTGCAGGACATGGGCGCCAAGGTGCGCGCCTACGACCCGGTCGGCATGACGCAGGCAAAGCCCATGCTCGGCAATGTCACCTTCTGCGACAGCGCCTATTCCTGCGCCGAGGGCGCCTCCGCGCTGGTCATCGTCACCGAGTGGGAGGAATTCCGCGCGCTTGATTTTGCCCGGCTGAAGTCGATCATGGCGCGGCCGGTGCTGGTCGATCTGCGTAATGTGTACCAGGCCGACGAGGTCAAGCGTCACGGCTTCGCCTATGAGAGTGTCGGGCGCGCCGCTAACGGACCGAAGGCAAAATGATGCATGTGAACTTGTCGCGCCCGGCTTAGGCCGGGCACCCAGACGACATTCCGACAATGCCGGATTGTAACGCTGGATCATCCGCGAGGATGAGGACAAGAGACGATGCGCAGGTTCGATACCTCCCTTCCCATTGACGACGCGCTGACGCCGCTCGCCGCGGCGCTGGCCACGCACAATACCGCCGTACTGGTGGCGCCGCCCGGCGCCGGCAAGACCACGCGCGTGCCGCTGGCGCTGCTCGACGAGCCCTGGGCGGAGGGTGGAAAAATCCTGGTGCTGGAGCCGCGCCGGCTCGCCGCCCGCGCCGCCGCCGCCCACATGGCGACGACGCTCGGCGAACAGGTCGGCGATACCGTGGGCCTGCGCGTGCGCTTCGGCTCGAAAATATCGAAGCGCACCCGCGTCGAGGTTGTCACCGAGGGCGTGTTCACGCGGCTCATTCTCGACGATCCCTCGCTTGAGGGCATTGCCGCGGTTTTATTCGACGAATTCCACGAACGCTCGCTTGACGCCGATCTCGGGCTGGCGTTGGCCCGCGATGCGCAGCAGGGCTTGCGCGAGGATCTGAAAATCCTGGTGATGTCGGCAACGCTCGACGGCGCCCGCGTCGCCGCAACTCTCGGCGGTGCGCCGCTCGTCCAAAGCGAGGGCCGCGCCTTCCCGGTCGAGACACACTATCTCGGCCGCGACGTCCGTGCGCGCATCGAGCAGCAGGTCGCCGACGCCGTCACCCGTGCGCTGCGCGCCGACACCGGCTCGCTGCTGGTGTTCCTGCCCGGCGCTGCGGAAATTCGCCGCACCGGGACGTTGCTCAAGGAGCGCGTCAAAGAGGAAAACGTCGATATCGTCGCGCTGTTCGGCGCCCTCGACGCGCGTGAGCAGGACCGCGCGATCGAGCCGTCTCCGCCCGGCCGCCGCAAGATCGTGCTGGCGACGTCGATTGCGGAAACCTCGCTCACCATCGACGGCGTGCGCGTGGTGATCGACAGCGGCCTCGCGCGCGTGCCGCGCTACGAGCCGGATGTCGGCCTGACACGGCTGGAAACCGTACGCGTTTCGCGCGCCGCCGCCGACCAGCGCCGCGGTCGCGCCGGGCGCATCGAGCCGGGCGTCTGCTACCGGCTCTGGGACGAGCCGCAGACCGGCTCGCTCGAACCCTATACGCGGCCGGAAATCCTCTCCGCCGATCTGTCGTCTTTCGTGCTCGATCTGGCGCAATGGGGGACGGCCGATCCCGGCACGCTTTGTTTCCTCGATTCGCCGCCGGCGGCGACGCTGAACGAGGCGCGCAAACTGCTATCCGAGCTCGGCGCCATCGACGGTGACGGCCGCATCACGGAGGAGGGCCGCAAATTACGTGCGTTACCGCTGCCGCCGCGGCTCGCGCGCATGGTGGTCGATGCCGGCGCCGCGGGCGCCGGCCAAACCGCCGCGGCAGTCGCCGCGATATTGACCGAGCGCGGGCTCGGCGGCGACGACATCGATCTCACGCATCGGCTCGATCAATTCCGCCGTGACCGCTCGCGCCGCGCCGAGGAGGCGCGGGCGATGGTGAAGCGTTGGGTCGGGTTGCTCGATGGCCGCCGCGCGGAAAGCGATGCATCCGCCGGGTCTTTGCTCGCACTGGCCTATCCCGATCGCATCGCGAAAAATCGCGGCAGCGGCGGTTCGTTCCTGCTCGCCAATGGCCGCGGCGGCACGATCGATGCGACCTCACCGCTATCACGCGCGCCGTTTCTGGTCGTAGCGGAGTTGACCGGAGCGGCTGCGTCCGGGCGCATCGTGCTCGCCGCGCCGATCACGGTCGACGAGATCGAGGCACGCTTTGCCGACAGCGTCGAGGACCGCGACGCCGTCACCTTCGACGCCGCATCTGCTTCGCTGCGTGCGCGGCGTTCGCGCCGCCTCGGTGCGATCGTGCTTGCCGAGCAGACGCGGCCGGTGACGCCGGATTCGGAGACCGCGCATATTTTCGCGAGAGGGCTGGTCGCGCTCGGTCTCGACAGGCTGCCCTGGACCAAAGCGGCGTTGCAGTTCCGCAATCGCGTCGCCTTCCTGCGCCGCGCCGAAGGCGATGAATGGCCCGATCTCACCGACGCCGGGCTGGCAGGGGCCGCCGCGGAGTGGCTGGAGCCGATGCTCGCCGGCAAGACCGCCCGCGGCGACATCGGTGCCGACGAAATATCCGACGCCGTCACGGCCCTGCTGCCGTGGAACCTGCGCAAGCGGCTCGAAGCCGAGGCGCCGACGCATTTTTCCGCACCCTCTGGCTCGAGCGTTCCGATCGAATACGAGGCCGAAGAAGGTCCGAAACTTTCGATCCGGGTGCAGGAATTGTTCGGCCTGACCAGGCATCCTTCGATCGCCGGCGGGCGCGTGCCGCTGCTGATCGAACTTTTGTCGCCGGCGCATCGGCCGGTGCAGGTGACGCGGGACTTGCCCGGCTTCTGGCGCGGCAGCTACGCGCAGGTCAAAGCCGAAATGCGCGGGCGCTATCCGCGGCATCCCTGGCCCGACGATCCGCTCACCGCGCCGGCCACGCGGCGCGCCAAGCGCCGCGGCGAATAGTTGCAATTTGTCCGCGGAGGTTAATGTGTTGCTCACCACTGCAAAAGCCCGGAGCGGCTTCGCGCCCGCGTTAAGGTGGTATTCGGGTCGCCGTGTCATGCTGCGCCCGACACATCGGGCAGCATCCATGCGCCAAATACTTATTTTCGCCGGCGCCGTCATCGTGGTCGGCGCCTATGCCGCCCGCTACGCGGACCGCACCGTCTCCGAGCATCCGCGCGCGGCCGCGGTGCAACCGGCCGCGGCACTGGAACAGGCGCCTGCCGGTCCGCACACCATGGTGATCTCGAGCGACCGCGCCGGGCATTTCCAGGTCGACGCGCGCATCGACGGACGCTCGATCGATTTCATGGTCGATTCCGGCGCTTCGCTGGTGATCCTGCGCGAATCCTCCGCCAACCAGGTGCAGATCTTCCCGCGCCCCGCCGACTACACCGCGAGGGTCTCCACCGCCAACGGCACCATCAAGGCCGCGCCGGCGACGCTCGGCCGTATCCAGATCGGCGATATCACCGTGTTCGACGTGCCGGCGCTGGTGCTGCCGGACGAAGCGCTAGGGCAGAACCTGCTCGGCGTCTCATTCCTGTCGCGGCTCAAGCGCTACGAATACACCAACGGCCGCATGGTGCTTGAACAGTAATCCACTGCCGCCGCCCACCATCTCCACCCCGCCGAAATGGACCGCTTTGCCGCCTTGCGGCGTTGAGGTATGCACATGAACTTTGCGTTTCCCCGTCCTGAGGCACTGATGTTTCCCAAGCCGAAACCGTCGTTGACGCCGAACACCTATGAGTACGAGTCCTCCCCGCTGGTGAAGCCGACCGGCTTTCGCGAATACGACGCGCGCTGGCTGCTGGAAAAAGAAATCAACCTCATGGGCGTGCAGGCGCTGGGCATGGGGCTCGGCGCGCTGATCCGCGAAATGGGCGTGCGGCCGGAGATCGTCACCGGGCACGATTTTCGCTCCTACTCGGCGTCGGTGAAGATGGCGCTGGTCTCCGGATTGATGGCGGCGGGCTGCAAGGTGCACGACATTGGTCTGGCGATGACGCCGATGGCCTACTTTGCGCAGTTCGACCTTAACGTGCCCTGCGTTGCCATGGTCACCGCCTCGCACAACGATAACGGCTGGACCGGCGTGAAGATGGGCGCCAACCGGCCGCTCACCTTCGGTCCCACCGAGATGAAGCGGCTCAAGGAGATCGTGCTTGAGGCAAAATTCGACCTCCGTGGCGATGGCGCCTACGCGTTCGTGGAGAATTTCCCCGAACGCTACATCGCCGACGTGACCAAGCGCGGCAAAATCAAGCGCAAGCTCAAGGTGGTCGCGGCCTGCGGCAACGGCACCGCCGGCGCCTTCGCGCCGCGCGTCCTTTCCGCGATCGGCTGCGAGGTGGTGCCGCTCGACTGCGAACTGGATCACACCTTCCCCAATTACAATCCCAACACCGAAGACATGAAGATGCTGCACGCCATGCGCGATGCGGTGCTGGTCAGCCGCGCCGACGTGGGGCTCGGCTTTGACGGCGACGGCGACCGCTGCGGCGTGGTCGACAATGAAGGCGAGGAGATCTTCGCCGACAAGGTAGGTGTGATGCTCGCCCGCGACATGTCGTCGCTGCACAAGAACTCGACCTTCGTGGTCGACGTGAAATCGACCGGGCTGTTTCTGACCGACCCGGTGCTCAAGGCCAACGGAGTCAAGGCCGACTACTGGAAGACAGGGCACTCCTACATCAAGCGGCGCGTGAACGAACTTGGGGCGATCGCGGGCTTCGAGAAGTCCGGGCATTTCTTTTTCAACGCGCCCTACGGCCGCGGCTATGACGACGGCATGATCTTCGCGCTCGCGGTCTGCGACATGCTCGACCGCAATCCGGGAAAGAGCATGGCCGACTTGCGCAAGGATCTGCCGAAGACCTGGGGTTCGCCGACCATGTCACCGCATTGCGACGACGAGAAGAAATATGGCGTGGTCGATGCGGTGGTGAAACATTTCGAGGCGATGAAGGCCGATGGGCGCCAGTTTACCGGACAGCCGATCCGCGACCTGGTCACCGTCAACGGCGTGCGCGTCACCGTCGAGGACGGCACCTGGGGGCTGGTGCGGGCGTCCTCGAATAAGCCGGAGCTGGTCGTCGTGGTCGAAAGCCCGGTGTCGGAAGCGCGCATGCGTGAGATGTTCAAGGGCATCGACGGCGTGCTGCGCACGTTCCCGGCGGTCGGCGAATACAACCAGACGATTTAGCGGTTGTCATGGCCGGGCTTGTCCCGGCCAGCCACGACTTCGAGCAGCAAAACAAGACGTGGATGCCCGGCATAAAGCCGGGCATGACGGCCGAGATTGCATTCGCTAACAATACGCGCATGCGCATCGTCATCCTCGGCGCCGGGCCGGCCGGGCTCTATCTCGCCTACCTGATCAAGCGCCGCCAGCCGGGCGTCGATGTCACCGTCGTTGAGCAGAATGGCGCCGACGCCACCTTCGGCTTCGGCGTGGTGTTTTCCGACCGGGCGCTTGAATTCCTGCGCGAGGACGACGCTGAAACCTACGCCGCGATTGCGCCGCAGCTGCAATCGTGGAGCGACATGACGCTGGTTCACCGCAACGAACGCGTCACCGTCGACGGCATCGGCTTTGCCGCCATTGGCCGCCTGCGGCTGCTGCAACTGTTGCAGGCGCGGGCGCGTGCGGTCGGCGCCACGCTGGAGTTCGGCCGCACGGCCGGCGCGCCCGATGACCTGGGCGAGGCCGATCTCGTCGTCGGCGCCGACGGCGTCAATTCGCTGGTGCGGCGCAGCTTTGCCGACGCGTTCGGCGCCACGGTGACATACCTTTCTAACCGCTTCGCCTGGTTCGGCACCAGCAAGGCGTTCGACACGCTGACGCAGACCTTTCGCCACACCCCGATTGGCGATTTCAACGCGCATCATTACCGCTACGCGCCGGGGCGCAGCACCTTTATCGTCGAGACCAACGAGGAAACATTCGTGCGCGCCGGCTTCGAGCGCATGGCCGACGCGGAGACGCGCGGTCTTTGCGAAAAAATCTTCGCCGATGCGCTCGGCGGCCATCCGCTGATCTCCAACAACTCGGTCTGGCGGCAATTCCCGATTGTGCGCAACGCGCGGTGGTCGCACAGCAAATATGTGCTGCTCGGTGATGCCGCCCACACCGCACATTTCTCTATTGGTTCGGGCACGCGGCTCGCCATGGAAGACGCCATCGCGCTCGACAAGGCGATGGCCGCTCAGCCGCGCGATGTTGCGGCGGCGCTTGCCTCCTACGAGACGGCGCGGCGGCCGATTCTGGACAAGCTCGTCGCCGGCGCCAACGGCAGTGCGCAATGGTACGAGCATTTCGCCGAGCACATGGAGCTTGCGCCCGTCGAACTCGCCATGAGCTACATCCGGCGGTCCGGTCGCGTCGATATCGACCGCCTGCGCAAGTTGTCGCCGAAATTCGTGACGCGCTACGAGAGCGAGCTTCCGCATGGCGGCAGTTGATAACGCCTGCGGTCCGGCCGAGATTTTTTCGGGGGCGGCGACAGACGCGGCGAAGATTAAAGCCGCATAAAATTGCGGGGACATCGCATGGGGAATCGGGCTTTGCCGGCACGCAACGCCGCAAGCATGTGGTTTGCGTTCGGCTTGGCAGCTTGCATCGCGGTCTGTGGCGGTGCGGCCAATGCCAAGACGATCAAGGTCTTTGCCCTCGGCGCGAGCAATACCAACGGCAAGGGCGTCGGTTCCGATGAGGCCTGGCCGGCTCAACTTGAACGCATGTTGCGGGCCAAGGGCTACGAGGTGACACTTGGTATCAGTGCGATAAACGGCGACACCAGCGCCGGCGTCCTGAGCAGGGCGAGCAGCATTCCCGAGGGGACGCAGGTCGTCGTTTTCGATACCGGCGGCGACAACGACCGGCTTCGCGGCCTTGCGCCCGGTGACACCAAGGCCAACAGAGCGAGAATCGAAAGCGCGATCCGTGCGCACCACGCGGTGCCGATTCAGGCGCCGTACAAAACGCTCATCGGTCCGCAGCGCAGCGGCGGCGCGGGCTATCAGGCGGACGAGATTCACTTGACCGCGCAGTCGCATGCGCGGATCGCCGCTTATCTTCTGCCGAAAGTCATCGCTGCGGCCAAGTAGTCGCGCTAATTGCGCCGCTCGTTGCGCAGCGTCGGCAAGCCGATGCCGGTCGAGTCGAAGCCGCCGTCGACGGCGAGCACCTGGCCGGTGATGTAGCTCGCGCGCTCGCTGCACAAAAAGAAGATGGCTTCCGCCAGTTCTTCCTCGAGGCCGTAGCGGTTGAGCGGCATGTGGTCGTGATAGTCCTTGCGGATCTCCGGCGTATGCACGGACTTCGCCATTGCGGTGTCGACCGGGCCGGGCGCGACGGCGTTGACGCGGATGCCGAGGGAGGCGAGTTCGGCCGCCTGCTGCTTGGTCAAATGCGCAAGGCCGGCCTTGCTGGTGCCGTAGGCGGTGCGCAGCGTCGAGGCACGCAGGCCGGAAATCGAGGTGATGTTGACGATTGCCCCGCCGCCCGAGTCGCGCATCAGCGGTACCGCGGCCTGCGTGCACAGAAACGGCCCAGTGAGATTGACCGCCAGCACCCGCGACCAGTCTTCGTAGGTGACGTCGAGGATCGGCTTGAAAATGGCGATGCCGGCGTTGTTGACCAGCGCATCGAGCCGGCCGAATTCCTTCGCCACCGCTTGCATGGCGCTGGCGACGCCGGCCGGGTCGGCGACATCGCAGGTGAGGGCGAGCGTCACGCCGGGCTTGCCGATCGCGGCAACCGCCTTTTTCAGGTTGCCGCCGTCGATGTCGAGCAGCGCCACGCGGAAGCCCTCGGCGAGGAAGCGTTTGGCGGCGGCAAGCCCGATGCCGCGTGCGGCGCCGGTGACAAGTGCGGCTCTTTTGATTTTATCGTTCATTCCGGCAAGCCTCGTCATGGCCCGCTTCAGTGTTAAAAGACGTGGATGTCCGGCACAAGGCCGGGCATGACGCCGAGGAACTCAGGGTAACGTGCCGTCATGATACGACCGTCGTCTCTCGTAGTGGCACTCCTGATGGCTGCGCCGGCGGCCGCGCAGGATGTGCGCGGGCTCGAGGTGTGCACCGCCGAAAAGGCCATGGAGCGGCGCACCAGTTGCCTGCAGAGCAATGTCGAGTTTTTGCAGCGGGCGCTGTCGAAAACCACCCGCGAAACCGCCGACCGGCTCAACGCCGCAAGCCGCGAGCTCGCCGCGCAAAAGGCCGAGCTCGCCGCGCTCAAGGCGATACTGGCAAAGCTCGACCAGGAGCTTGCCGAATTGAAGAAGCCGAAGCCGGAAAAGAAATAAATGCTGCCGACGCGTTTTGCCGCGGCTATTTTTTCGCGTCCGGCGTGACCACGATCTTTTCGATTATCTGCATCACTGGCGTGTCGTAGTTCGAGTAGCACATTTCCTTGAGCTTGTCGTAGGTGTCCTTGAGCTCCTGCGTTTCCAGGATCGTGCTGTTGTGTTTGCCGTGAAGATAGCCGCTGAGCCAGATCGTGATGTCCTTCGGATCGGCGATGCTGAAGGCCAAATATTGCTTGCAGGTGATGCGTGCCACGTCGATCTGGACCTGCGCGTACGCGGGCTGCGAGAGGACAAGAGCAAGCACGGGCAGGAAAGCGAGCGCGGTCTTTTTCATGACGGTCGACCCGTTGGTAAGGTTGCAAATGCCCTCACATAGGGCGTCGAGCTAGTCCTTCTCTTCCTTGAAGGTATCGCGGAACGGGTGCGCCGGATAGACGCCGAGCACGGTGAGTTCCTTGGAGAAGAAGGCAAGCTCCTCCAGCGCAAACACCAGCGCGCGGTCGTCGGGGTGACCCTCGACGTCGGCGTAAAATTGCGTGGCGAAGAAGTTGCCGCCGACCATGTAGCTTTCGAGCTTGGTCATGTTGACGCCGTTGGTGGCAAAGCCGCCCATCGCCTTGTAGAGCGCCGCCGGCACGTTCTTCACCCGGAACACGAAAGTTGTGATGGTCTTGCCCTTGTCGCGGGGAGCCCATTTTTTCTCGCGCGACAGAACGATGAAGCGCGTGGTCGAATTGGCCTCGTCCTCGACGTTTTCTTTCAGGATATTGAGGCCGTAAATTTCCGCCGCCAGCCGTGAAGCAATCGCGGCGCGCGTTGTATCCTTGCTTTCGGCGACTTCGCGCGCGGAGCCCGCGGTATCGGCGGCGACGATCGGCTTGAGCTTTAATTGGCGGATGATCTTGCGGCACTGGCCGAGCGCCATGACGTGGCTCTCGACCGACTTGATGGTCGAAAGCGTCGCGCCCTTGGGTGCCATCAGCTGGTTGCGGATCGGCAAGAACCATTCGGCGATGATGTGGAGCTTCGCGGTCGGCATCAGGTGATGGATGTCGGCGACGCGGCCGGCGACCGAATTCTCGATCGGAATCATGCCGAGGTCGGCTTCGCCGGCGGTCAATGCGGAGAAGCAATCCTCGAAGGTCGGGCAGGGCATCGGCTCGTGATCGGGATAGGCTTCGCGGCAGGCGAGATGCGAATTCGCGCCCGGTTCGCCCTGGAAAACGATCTTTTTCTTCGCCATTGCCTATAGCCCCTTGACGGGGAGTTGGGTTGCAGACCCGGCTCGTTGAGTCAACGGGTCAGCAATGCCCGCACCTTTTCCAGTTCGTCCGGCGTATCGACGCCGAGCGGCACGCTTTTGACCACGGCAACGTCGATGCGCATGCCGTTATCCAGCGCGCGCAGCTGCTCGAGCTTCTCGCGCTGCTCGTTGGCCGAAGGCGGCAACTTGACGAAGGATTCGAGTGCCGCGCGGCGGTAGGCGTAAAGCCCGATGTGATGGTAGTGCGGCCCGGGACCGGCGGCATCGGCGCGGGTAAAGGTCCTGGCGCGAAACACGCCCCGGGACACTGGACCGCCTGACACCTTGACCACGTTCGGGTTCGTGCGCTCGGCCGGGTCGGTGATCTCCGCTGCAAGCGTCGCGATGTCGACGGCGGGATCGTCGAGCACCTTGAGCGCGCCGCGGATGTCAGCGGGATCGATGGCCGGAAGGTCGCCCTGCACATTGACGACGATGTCGATGCGCCGCTGCGGATCGGCGACCGCCAGTGCCTCATAAATGCGGTCGGAGCCGGAGATGTGATCGGTGCGGGTCATCAACGCCCGCCCGCCGGCTTTTTCCACCGCAGCAGCGACGGCCTCGGAGTCGGTCGCCACCACGGCTTCGCCGATCGCCGCCGCCTGCGCCTGCCGCCACACGCGCACGATCATCGGCACACCGGCGATATCGACGAGCGGCTTGCCGGGCAGGCGGGTCGAAGCCATGCGCGCCGGGATGAGGATGATCGCTTTGGGCATCGTTTCGGGGATTAGACGGGTTGCCAGAGGCAAGGCAAGCCGGTATCTCTCGGGCCGCCATTTCGCACTTGCGATACCTGCCGGCACCCCCAATTGTCCCGCCCCGGGAGCCCGTTTTCGATGAACTCGTTCGAACTCAATAAAATCCTCGGCGCCATCCTTGGCACCTGCCTGATTACGCTGGCGCTCAGCATTACCGCCGGGGCCATTTTCGCGCCGGAGAAGCCGGCCAAGCCCGGCTACGAGATCGCCGTCAAGGAAGAGAGCAGCGGGGAAAAGGCCGCAGCGAAAGAGCCGGAAGTGCCGGTCGAAACCTTGCTCGCCTCGGCTTCGGTGGAGAAGGGCCAGCAGATCGCCAAGCAGTGCCAAGCCTGCCACACCTTCGAGAAGGGCGGCCCCAACCGGGTCGGACCCAACCTCTGGAATATCGTGGGCAGCCAGCGCGGAGAAGGCCGCGGCGGCTTCAACTTCTCGGCTGCGATGAAGGCCAAGGGCGGCACCTGGACCTTCGACGAGCTCTATAAATTTCTCGCCAATCCACGCGGCTATATTCCCGGCACCAACATGACCTTTGCCGGCCTGTCGCGCGGCCAGCAGCGCGCCGATGTGATCGATTTCCTGCATACTTTGTCGGATAGCCCGCTACAGCTGCCCAAGGCTGCGGAAAACGCTCCAGCGCCAGGTGCAGCGCCCGCCGCGGCGGCGCCCGCAGCCAAGCCGGAGGCTCCTGCCGCTCCGGCTGCGCCGAAAAAATAGAGCGGGCACCCAGCGATTTGCGAGAACGGCCGGGCAGATCCCGGCCGTTCTTGCTTTAAGGGCTTCGTCGCGGGCCGGAAAACCGACATAATCCGCATCGATTGCAGGGCGCATCAATTGTTGCGCGCACGGAGCCACTTTATGAAGCTGTCCCGCCGTTCCGTTCTGCGTCACTCAGCCGCGGCGCTTGTTGCGCCCGCGTTCGGCGGTTTGGCGGCCGGTCCCGCCGCGGCGCAAGGCGCTCCCGAGCGCAGGTGGCGGCACGGACTATCGCTGTTCGGCGAGCCGCGTTACCCCGCCGGCTTCAAGCATTTCGACTACGTCAACCCGGCGGCGCCCAAGGGCGGCGTCGTGCGCGAGATTGCCTTCGGCACATTCGATAACTTCAATCAGGTGATCGCCGGCGTGAAGGGTAACCTGGCGCAAGGCATCGAGCTTTTTTCCGAGGCACTGACCGCGGGCGCAATGGATGAAGTGTCGACCGAATACGGCCTGCTCGCCGAGGCAGCGAGCTACCCGGATGATTATTCCTCGGTGACCTATCGCATCCGCGCCAATGCGCGCTGGCACGACGGTGAGCCGGTGACCGCCGACGACGTCGTCTATTCCTTCGCCGTGTTCAAGAAAAACAGTCCGCAGCTTGCCGCCTATTACCGGCATGTCACCAAGGCGGAAAAGACCGCCGCGCGCGAGGTTACCTTCACTTTCGACGGCCCCGGCAATCGCGAACTCCCGCAGATCGTCGGCCAACTACCGGTGCTGCCGCAGCACTGGTGGGAAGGCACCGACAAATCCGGCAAGAAGCGCGACGTGACGCTGACGACGCTGGAGCCGCCGCTCGGTTCGGGGCCGTACCGGCTCCGGGAATTCGCGCCGGGGCGCAGCATCGTCTACGAAAAAGTCGCCGACTATTGGGGCAAGGACCTCAATCTCAATGTCGGCGCCAACAATTTCCAGGAAATCCGCTACGAATATTACCGCGACTCGACGGTAGCCCTGGAGGGCTTCAAGGGCGACCAGGTGGATTGGCGCACCGAGAGCAGCGCCAAGAACTGGGCGACCGCCTACGATTTCCCCGCCGTGCGCGACGGCCGCGTCATCAAGGAAGAATTCCCGATCCGCAATCTGGGGATCATGCAGGCCTTCGCCTTCAACATCCGCCGCGACAAGTTCCAGGACCCACGGGTGCGCCGCGCCTTCAATTTTGCCTTCGATTTCGACGAGATGAACAAGGAAATCTTCTTTGGCCAGTACAAGCGCATCGCCAGCTATTTTTCGGGCACCGAGCTTGCGTCGTCAGGGCTCCCGGAGGGGCAGGAACTGGCCATCCTGCAAACGGTGAAAGACAAGGTGCCGCCGGAGCTTTTCACCGCGGCCTACACCAATCCGACCGGCGGCAGCCAGCAGGCGGTGCGCGGCAATCTGCGCGAAGCGCTGCGCCTGCTGCGCGAGGCCGGCTACGAGGTGCGAGACACCAAGCTGGTCAACGGCAAAACCAACGAGCGTTTTGCCGTCGAACTCCTGGTGCAGGAACCGGCCTTCGAGCGCGTCATGCTGTTTTACAAGCCGTCGCTGGAACGGCTGGGCATGACCGTTTCCGTGCGCACCATCAACTCTTCGCAATACGAGAACCGGATCCGGCAGTGGGACTTCGACATCGTCGTCGCCTCATGGGGCGAGTCGCTGTCTCCGGGAAACGAGCAACGCGGATTCTGGGGCTCGCAGGCGGCCGATATCCCCGGCTCGCGCAACCTGACCGGCATTAAGAACCCGGCCGTTGATACGCTCATCGATCGGGTCATCTTCGCCAAGGACCGCGACGAACTGGTCGCCGCCACCCGCGCGCTCGACCGCGTGCTGCTGTGGAACTATTACGTCGTGCCGCAGTGGACCTACCCCTACGTGCGCTCCGCGCGCTGGGACCGCTTCAGCCGGCCGCCGACCATGCCGAAATACGGCAACGCAGCGTTCCCGACGATCTGGTGGTGGGACGCGGACAAGGCGGCCAAGGTGCCGCAGAAATCTTGATCAGCCGCCGCCACGCGCTGTTGCTGTCTGCGGGCGCGATCGCCGCCGCGAAATTTTCCGCCGCGCCGGCGCAGGCCGCCGAGCGTCACGGCATGTCGGCGTTCGGCGATCTCGGCTATCCGCCGGATTTTGCGCATTTCTCATACGTCAACCCGGATGCGCCCAAGGGCGGCGTGTTCTCGCAGATCGGTCCCGGCATCCAGTTCAACCAGAACCAGCTCACCTTCAATTCGCTCAACAGCTACATCCTCAAGGGCGACGCGGCGCAGGGCATGGAATTGACCTTCGCCACGCTGATGGTGCGCTCGGGCGACGAGCCGGACGCCATGTACGGGCTGGCCGCGCAGAGCGTGAGTATTTCTCCCGACGGGCTCACCTACCGGTTCAATCTGCGGCCGCAGGCGAAATTCCACGACGGCACGCCGCTGACCGCGCAGGACGTGGTGTTCTCGCTGACCACGCTCAAGGATAAGGGCCACCCGATCATCACCCAGTTGCTGCGCGACTTCAAAGGCGCTGAAGCGCCCGACGATCAAACCGTCGTCACACACTTCGCCGAAAAACGAGGCCGTGACGTGCCGCTGTTCGTCGCCGGCATGCCGATCTTTTCCCGCGCCTATTACGCCAAGCAGCCTTTCGATCAGTCGACGCTGGAGATCCCGCTCGGCAGCGGCGCCTACAAGGTCGGCCGTTTCGAGGCCGGGCGTTACATCGAGTACAATCGCGTGACCGACTGGTGGGGCGCCGATCTTCCGGTTGCACGCGGGCAGAACAATTTCGACGCGGTGCGCTTCGAGTATTATCGCGACCGCGACGTCGGCTTCGAAGGCTTCACGGCGAAGAACTATCTGTTCCGCGAGGAGTTCACATCGCGCACCTGGGCGACGCGCTACGATTTCCCGGCGTTCAAGGATGGCCGCGTCAAGCGCGCGGTGCTCGAGGATGATACGCCCTCCGGCGCGCAGGGCTGGTTCATCAACACGCGGCGCAAGCAGTTCAAGGACCCGCGGCTGCGCGAGGCGCTGATCGACGCTTTCGATTTCGAATACACCAACAAGAACATCATGTACGGCGCCTATGACCGCACGCACTCGGTGTTCCAGAATTCACCGATGATGGCGCAAGGCAAACCGGGCGCCGTCGAGCTTGCGCTGCTCGAACCTTTCCGCGGCCAGGTGCCGGACGAAGTCTTCGGCGAGCCGTACGTGCCGCCGGTGACCGACGGTTCGGGGCAGGACCGGCGCTGGCTGCGCGCCGGCGCGCAGCTCCTCGAGGCCGCCGGCATCAAGCTGCAGAACGGCAAGCGGGTGCTGGCCGACGGCACCAAAGTGACGATCGAATTTCTCATCGATGAGCCGTCGTTCCAGCCGCACCATCTTCCCTACATCCGCAATCTCGCCACGCTGGGCATCGACGCCACGCTGCGCGTCGTCGATCCCGTGCAGTTCCGCGCCCGCCTCGACAATTTCGACTTTGACATCACCGTCCAGCGTTTCAGCTTCTCGTCGACGCCAGGTGACTCGCTGCGCACCTATTTCACCTCGCAGGCGGCGGCGACCAAAGGCTCGCAGAATCTTGCCGGCATTGCCGAACCGGCGGTCGACCGCCTGGTCGACGTCATCATCGCCGCAAAGTCGCGCGACGAACTCACCACCGCCTGCCGGGCGCTCGACCGCGTCATCCGCGCCGGGCGATACTGGATTCCGCATTGGTACAAGGGCTCGTTCTGGATCGCCTACTGGGACGAGTTCGGCTGGCCGGCGAAGCGACCGCGCTATTCCCGCGGCATCCCGGAAACCTGGTGGTACGATCCGGCCAAGGCGGCGAAACTGAAACAAAAGGGCTAAAGTCCGTGTCGGGAGACCTGCGAGCCTGACCCATAACCTTCATTCCGCGGTGCAAATGCGAGCTGAAATCTTGGCACCGGAGCCGCGCAGCGCAGCGTGACGGATTGAAAATAACGCGCTAACACAAGCCCATGACCGCCTACATCATTCGCCGCCTTATATTCATGGTGCCGACCGTCCTCGGCATCATGCTGGTTGCCTTCGTGGTGATCCAGTTCGCGCCCGGCGGCCCGGTCGAGCAGGTGATCGCCAAATTGACCGGCAGCGACACCGGCGCCACCTCGCGAATTTCCGGCTCGGCCGGCGGCGATTTCGGCGCCCGCGGCGTGCAGGGCGGCTCGCAGATCGATGCCGGCAACTCCAAATACCGCGGCGCGCAAGGGCTGGACCCGGCCTTCATCAAGAGCCTGGAGAAACAGTTCGGCTTCGACAAGCCGGCCTATGAACGCTTCGGCATCATGCTGTGGAGTTACATCCGCTTCGACTTCGGCAAGAGCTATTTCCGCGACGTCAGTGTGCTGCAACTGATCAAGGAGAAACTGCCGGTTTCGATGTCGCTCGGCATCTGGATGACGCTGCTGACCTATCTCATCTCGATCCCGCTCGGCATCAAGAAGGCGGTTGACGACGGCTCGCAATTCGATGTGTGGACCTCGGGCATCATCATCATCGGCTACGCCATTCCCGGCTTTCTGTTCGCCATCCTGCTCATAATCCTGTTCGCCGGCGGCTCGTTCTTCGACTGGTTTCCGCTGCGCGGATTATTCTCCGACAACTGGGCGCAGCTGCCGCTGTGGAAGAAGATTCTCGACTACTTCTGGCACCTAGTGCTGCCGATCACCTCGATGGCGCTGTCGGCCTTTGCCACCATGACGCTGCTCACCAAGAACTCGTTCCTCGACGAGATCCGCAAGCAGTACGTGCTCACCGCCCGCGCCAAAGGCTGCACCCGCAACCAGGTGCTTTACGGCCACGTCTTCCGCAACGCCATGCTTATCGTCATCGCCGGTTTTCCCGGCGCCTTCGTGCACGCCTTCTTCACCGGCTCGCTGCTGATCGAAACCATTTTCTCGCTCGACGGGCTCGGTCTGCTCGGCTTCGAGAGCGTGCTCAACCGTGACTATCCGGTGGTGTTTGCGACACTCTATATCTTTTCGCTCATCGGGCTGGTGGTGAACCTGATCTCCGACCTCGCCTATACCTGGATCGATCCGCGCATCGACTTCGAGACGCGGGAGGTCTAGGCGGTGGACGTTCGCGCGCCAGACACAACGGCGATTGGCGTCGGCGGGCTTGAGGTGCCGCCGAGCCGGCACCGCATCGTGATTTCCCCGCTCAACAAGCGGCGCTGGGAAAACTTCAAGGCCAACCGGCGCGGCTACTGGGCGCTGTGGCTGTTTCTCGCGCTGTTTGTTCTCTCGCTGTTTGCCGAATTCATCGCCAACGACAAGCCGATTTTCATCTGGGTCAACGGGCGGCCGTACTTCCCCGCGGTCATCACCTACGCCGACACCACCTTCGCCAAGACGCCGGACCCCAATCTGTTCGGCACCGCGGCCGATTACCGCGACGATTACCTGATGGGGCTGATTCAGAAGGAAGGCGGCTTCCTGATCTGGCCGCCGGTCCACTTCGCCTACAACACACAAGTGAGCCATCCGCCCTCGCCATTTCCGTCCAAGCCGACGTGGATGCTGACGGAGAAGGATTGCGAATTTGCCGCCACGCATGGCTTTGCCAAATGCGGCGCTTTGGAGAGCAACTGGCTCGGCACCGATGACGGCGGCCGCGACGTGCTGGCGCGACTGATCTACGGCTTTCGCATATCCGTGCTGTTCGGGCTGACGCTCACCATCATTTCCTCCGTGATCGGCATCGCCGCCGGCGCCGTGCAGGGCTATTTCGGCGGCTGGACCGACCTCTTGTTCCAGCGCTTCATCGAGATCTGGACCTCGATCCCGTCGCTCTATTTGCTCCTCATCATTTCCTCGGTGTTGGTGCCCGGCTTCTTCGTGCTGCTCGGGATTCTGCTGTTATTTTCCTGGGTGTCTCTCGTCGGACTCGTACGCGCGGAATTCCTGCGCGGGCGCAATTTCGAATACATCCAGGCGGCGCGCGCGCTCGGCGTCGCCAACCGCACCATCATCTTCCGCCACCTGCTGCCCAACGCCATGGTGGCGACCATGACCTTCCTGCCGTTTATCTTGTCGTCGTCGGTGATGACGCTGACCGCGCTCGACTTCCTCGGCTTCGGACTGCCGCCCGGCTCGCCCTCGCTCGGCGAGTTGCTCAGCCAGGGCAAGGCCAATGTGCAGGCGCCGTGGCTCGGCCTTACCGGCTTCTTTTCGGTGGCGCTGATGCTGTCCCTGCTGATCTTCATCGGCGAAGCGGTGCGCGACGCCTTCGATCCGCGAAAGACCTTCCGATGAACACCCCGGGCGAAATACTGCTGTCGATTCGCGACCTTTCGGTCGCCTTCGGCCACGGCAAGCGCGAGACGCTCGCCGTCGATCGCGTCTCCTTCGACATCGCCAAGGGCGAGACGCTGGCGCTGGTCGGGGAGAGCGGGTCCGGCAAGTCGGTGACGGCGCTGTCGGTGATGAAGCTGTTGCCCTATCCCTCGGCGCATCATCCCTCCGGGTCGATCCGCTTCGCCGGGCGCGAGCTGCTGACCATGCCGGAAAACGAGATCCGGCAGGTGCGTGGCGACGACATCACCATCATCTTCCAGGAGCCGATGACCTCGCTCAATCCGCTGCACACGATTGAGAAGCAGATCAGGGAAATCCTGCTGCTACACCAGGGCCTGACCGGGGCGGCGGCGCGCGAGCGCATCGTCAAGCTGCTCGGTGAAGTCGGCATCCGCGATCCGGAAGGGCGGCTCGGCGCCTATCCGCACCAGCTTTCCGGCGGGCAGCGCCAACGCGTGATGATCGCCATGGCGCTCGCCAACGAGCCGGAACTGCTGATCGCCGACGAGCCGACCACTGCGCTCGACGTCACCGTGCAGGCGCAGATCCTGAAATTGCTCAAGGACATCCAGACCCGCCTCGGCATGTCGATGCTGTTCATCACCCACAACCTCGGCATCGTGCGCAAGCTTGCCGATCGCGTCTGCGTGATGAACCGGGGCAAGATCGTCGAGCAGGGGCCGGTGGAACGCGTGTTCACCAAGCCCGAGCATCCCTACACCCGCGAGTTGCTCGCCGCCGAACCGAAGCCTGATCCGGCGCCGCCGCGGCCTAACGCGCCAGTGGTGATCCAGACGGAGGATCTCAAAGTCTGGTTCCCGATCAAGCGCGGGGTCATGCGCCACGTGGTCGGCCACATCAAGGCGGTGGACGGCGTCAGCGTCGAGGTCCGCAAGGGCGAGACGCTGGGCATCGTCGGCGAAAGCGGCTCCGGCAAGACCACGCTCGGCCTCGCCATCCTGCGGCTGATTTCCTCGGACGGCCCGATCGTGTTCATGGGTCACGAAGTTCAGGGCCTCAAGTTCAAGGAAATGCGGCCGTTCCGCCGCAACATGCAGATCGTGTTCCAGGACCCCTACGGCTCGCTCTCGCCGCGCATGTCGGTGTCCGACATCATCGAGGAAGGGCTGTGGGTGCATCACCGGCACTTGTCGCGAAGCGAAGGCGAACAGCACGTGATCGCCGCGCTCAAGGATGTCGGGCTCGATCCGGAGACGCGGCACCGCTACCCGCACGAATTCTCCGGCGGCCAGCGGCAGCGCATCGCGCTCGCCCGCGCGCTGGTGCTGGAGCCGACCTTCATCGTTCTCGACGAGCCGACCAGCGCGCTCGACATGCTGATCCAGGCGCAGATGGTCGATCTGCTGCGCGACCTGCAGAAGCGCCGCGATCTCACCTATCTGTTCATTTCGCACGATCTGCGCGTGGTCGCGGCGCTGGCAAGCCGGCTGCTGGTGATGCGCAACGGCAAGGTGGTGGAGAGCGGCGCGGCGGCGGACCTGTTTAAAAGCCCGAAGAGCGACTACACCCGCGCGCTGTTTGCCGCCGCCTTCGACTTGGAAAGCGTCGGCGAGGCCGCCGCCGCGCAATAGCGCGACCGAAATTCAGAGCCGCTTGACGCTTGTCACGTAGCTGCCGGCGTCGCCGATGCGCGCGATCGCGTCCACAGCCGGCTCGATCGCCACGGCCATGTGGTGGGCGTTGGCATGCAGCAAGCTGCCCGAGTTGCGGGCGATGGCGACGTGCCCCTTCCAGAACACGAGATCGCCGCGGCGCAGTTCGGGGATCGACAACGGCCTGCCCAGCGCCTGTTCCTGCATGTCGCTGTCGCGCGGGCAGCCCATGCCGGCGGCCTGCAAGGCGACCTGCACCAATCCCGAGCAGTCGATGCCGAGCGCGGTCTTGCCGCCCCACAGATAGGGCGTGCCGACGAACAATTCGGCGACGGTGACGAAGTCGCTCTTGGTCTCCCGTATCAACGCCAGATGCACGGACGGAATATGCAGCCCCGACGGCGTGACGGAAAAGGGCCCGGCTTCGCGGGCTATCGCCAGCAGCGCGCCCATCGGCAATGCCGCCGCGGGGGGCAGCATAATGTCGGGCCCGGGAAAGCCGAGCGTGCGCAGGGCGGCAACCTTGTGGGTCGGCGCGGCACCGGGGGCCGCGAGTGCGTTCGCCGACATCCAGCCGACATAGCCGTCGCTTTCGATCTGGCCCCAGGCCCATCCTTCCTCGGTTGTCTCATAGACGATGACGCGCTCGCCCATCAGCGCCTCGGTCACCTGCCGCGCTTCATGCGAATGGGCGCCGCGCACGGCAGCGGTAGGCCTGATCACCTCGCGCCGGACGCCTTCGACAAAGTGCTGCGCCTCGACCTTGCCCTCGAGATACTTCGCCGCGACGTCGGAGCGAAACGGATTGGTGCGGGGGTCGAGTAAGGGCTTCTTGTGCTGGCTCATGACGTCGTCAATCGCTAGGCATAGCGCGCTGTGAGCATCGCGTAGAGCGCGCGCGCGGTTTGGCAATCGGCGCCTTCCGGCCGGCCCGGCTTGCTGGCGCCCGACCAGGCGAAGATATCGAGATGCAGCCATGATTTCGCCGTCACGAAACGGCGCAGAAACAGCGCCGCGGTGATGGCGCCGCCCTGGCCGCCGGTCGCGACGTTGTTGAGGTCGGCGACTTTGGAATCGAGCATCTGTTCGTAAGGCCGCCACAGCGGCAGCCGCCAGAGCGGATCGTTCTCGGCCGCCGCAAAGCGCGATAGTTCTTCGGCGAGCGCATCGTCATCGGTGAATGCGGCCGGCAGGTCCGGACCCAGCGCCACGCGTGCCGCGCCGGTCAGCGTGGCAAAATCCACGAGCAGCGCAGGCTTCTCCTCGCCGACCAGTGCCAAGGCGTCGGCGAGCACCAGCCGGCCTTCCGCGTCGGTGTTGCCGATCTCGACCGAAATGCCCTTGCGCGAGGTGTAGATGTCGCGCGGCCGGAAGCTGGTGCCGGAAATCGCATTTTCGACCGCCGGAATGAGCACGCGCAACCTGACCTTGAGGCCGCGCGACATGATCATGTGCGCGAGCGCCAGCGCGGTCGCCGCGCCGCCCATGTCCTTCTTCATGTTGAGCATGCCGGTGTCGGACTTGATGTCGAGCCCGCCGGTGTCGAAACAGACGCCCTTGCCGACCAGGGTGACTTTCGGATCGCCGGCCTTGCCCCAGGTGAGATCGATCAGCCGCGGCGCGCGGGCCGAGCCGCCGCCGACCGCCTGGATCAGCGGAAACTGTTTGGCCAGCGCGTTGCCGCGCGTGACGTCGAATTCGGCGCTGTGCTGCGCGGCGAGCTTGCGCGCGGCCTCTTCCAGTTCGTCCGGCCCCATGTCGTTCGACGGCGTATTGATGAGATCGCGACATAACGTCACCGCCTCGACGATGCGCGAAAGATCCTCGCCGTCGACGCCCTGCGGCACGACAAGCCGCACGTTGCGCGCCTCGCCCTTGCGGTAGCGGGTGAATTGATAGGCCCCGAGCGCAAAGCTGAGCGCAGCAAGCCGCGCGTCATGTGGCGCGTTGGCGAAACAGTACGTACCGGGCGGCAGCAGGCTCACCAGCTGTCCCGGCCTGAACAAGTCCTTGATTGCTTCGTCGGCAGCCTCGATGCCAAACAGCACAGCGGCGAGCTTGCCGTCCGCCGTCGGCACGATGAGGAACCGCCCGGGCTTGGGCTCGTAAGCGGCAGCGCGGATAAAATCATGCGCGTGCCGGTCGAGGTCCTTGGTCGCGGCGGCAAAATTGCCGGCGTTGACAAAGACGATCGGCACCGCCTCGCCGGCATTCGTGAAAATCGGATGCATGGTCACTCCACGGCCTCGCGCGTCAGTCTGGGCGCCTAACCGGTTATTTCAGGGGAAAGCCAACCGGGCCATTTTACAAGTTAACCAGTCGTTAGGGTTAACGTTTTATTGCTCGCTGTGAACGCCGCCCAAAAGACAGCCGCTCGAAGGCATTTGCCGCATGGGTCTTGTCCGCACTCGTATGAGCCGCCTGCTTGGCTCGGTTGCCGTGGCGGCTGTGCTGGGCCTTGCGCTGGCCGGCTGCAAGACCACCGGTGACGACGTCACCGGCTCGGTTGGCAACCCTGCGGCGGCCCCCCGAACCGAGGGAGACTGGCGGCGCTCGCTCGACGTCTGGGGCCAGCGCTACAAGGAAGACCCGGGCAACGCGGAAGCCGCGATCAATTACGCCAAGGCGCTGCGCGCCACCGAGCAGCGCGCGCAGGCCGTGGCGGTGCTCGAACAGGCGTCGCTGCGCCATCCCCATGACATGCCGCTGCTCGGCGCCTATGGCCGGGCGCTGGCCGACGCCGGCGACTATGCGCAGGCGCTCAATGTGCTCGACCGCGCGCATACGCCGGACAACCCCGATTGGCGCATTCTCAACGCCCAGGGCGCGGTGCTCGACCAGCTCGGCCGCCACTCCGAGGCGCAGGGGCACTATTCCGCGGCGCTCAAGATCGTGCCCGACGAGCCCTCGATCCTGTCCAATCTCGGCCTGTCTTACGCGCTCAGCAAGGACCTCAAGCGCGCCGAGGCAACACTGCGGCGCGCGGTGGCGCAGCCCAATGCGGCGCCCAAAGTGCGCCAGAATCTCGCTCTGGTCATCGGCTTGCAGGGCCGTTTCGCCGAGGCGGAGAAGATCGCCGCCACCGACCTGCCGGCGAACGAGGCCGCGGCCAATATTGATTACCTGCGCACGATGCTGGCGCAGCAGGGCGACCTGAAGAAATCCGGCCGCAAGCAACTGCCGACGCCCGATACCGGCACCTGACTGCTCTGCACAAATTATGATTGCGCGGCGAGCGTTTCAGCGCGGCGCTACTGAATGCCCATGACCTTGATCGCCGCCGGCCCAAGAATGACGATGAAGAGCACCGGCAGGAAGAACAGGATCATCGGCACGGTCAGCTTGGGCGGTAGCGCCGCC
Organism: uncultured Alphaproteobacteria bacterium; assembly: GCA_963738915.1. Classification (GTDB taxonomy): domain Bacteria; phylum Pseudomonadota; class Alphaproteobacteria; order Rhizobiales; family Xanthobacteraceae; genus Pseudolabrys. The sequence goes on along the minus strand of CAVTYO010000008.1, from coordinate 206,805 downwards.
GCCTTCTTCTCGGCTTCCGACATGCGCATGTCGCGGTTTTCCTGGGCCATGACGCGCAACGCATTGCCCAGCGGCGTGCCGTAGCGCTCCGCTTGCTGCAACGCCATGCAGACGCCCTTGACGCCATCAAGGTCGGTGCGCTTGGCGAGATTTTCGTAAGCCGCGCGTCGGTCCGGCAGGTAGGACAGTTCGGCGGTGGTCAGCGTCAGTTCTTCGGCAAGCGCCACCGACTGCGAGCCGATTTCCTCGCTGACTTTCCTGAACGCGGCTTCGATCGACATGCCGGATTCAACACAGATCAGCAGCAGGTCCAGCGTGTCGGGAAACGCACGTTTGATCGAAAGCTGGCGCCGCGCGATGCGGTTCTTGAGAAACATCAGCGGCAATTGCATGCCGACAAAAGTGGCGACGATGCACATGCCGAACTTCACGATCGGCGGCTGGTCGAACTGAAGCACGAGGAAGAGATAAACGGCGGCGACGATGAAGCTCAGGATCGGCGTCACCATGCGGAAGAAAAGGTAGGTGACGTAAGGCGCCTGGCCGCGATATCCGGCCTGGATCAGCTTGAGGCGCGCCTCTTCCTGGCCCACCCACTTGCTCAGGTTGAAGCTGTCGACGATCTTCTGCACGTATTGTTTGGGCGATTGACGCAGGCTGACTTTCTGCTGTGCCTGCGCCATGCGTTCGCGTTCACGCTGGCGGATCTTTTCCCGCTCCAGCGCCACCGCCTTCATGCGCGCACCGAGCGTGTCACCGGCCAGAAGCGGCATGGTGAGCGTCAAGACGGTCGCCACCGCGGCGATGGCGGCGAACACCATCGTCAGTGTCTTGACATTGATTGCGTCGATCAGCAGCTCGAGCATGTTTCGCCGTGCCTAAAAGTCGAAGTTGATCATCTTCTTCATGACCATCACGCCCATGAACATCCAGCACGCGGACCCGGCGAGCATCAGCCGGCCCAGCGGTTCGGTCCACAATAGCGAGATGTATTGCGGGCTGCTGATGTAGACGAGGATCATCACCGCGATGGGCAGGCAGCCGATGATACCGGCGGAAGCCTTTGCTTCCTGCGACATCGCGTTGATTTTTGCCTTCATCTTCTTGCGGTCGCGCAGCACCCGCGACAGGTTGCCAAGCGTCTCGGCGAGATTGCCGCCGGCCTTTTGCTGGATCGACACGGTGATGCCGAAGAAATTGGCTTCCGGGAGCGGCATGCGTTCATAAAGCTTGCCGCAGGCTTCACCGAGAGGCATGCCGACGGCTTGCGTGTCGAGAATGGCGCGGAATTCGGATTTCAGCGGCTCCGGCGCTTCGGTCGTGATCATCTTCAGGCAGTCAAGCAGCGGCAGGCCGGCCTTGACGCCGCGCACGATGATGTCGACGGAGTCCGGGAAGGCATTGAGAAACTTCGCTTCGCGGCGCTTCTTCAAATAGGACAAGAGCCAGCGCGGCAGTCCGAAAGCGCCGGCAAAGCCAAGGGCCAATGCAGCGATCGGTCCGGCGCTGAGCAGGATTCCCACCAGGAACAGGGCCACGCCAATGCCGCCGGAGAGCAGGAAGAACTGGCGTTTTGACCACGACAGCCCCGCCTGCGCGATGCGCTTTGTCAGCGGAACGCGTTTCTCCTTTTTGCGGCGGTCGTCGATCTCCTTGAGCGTGTTTTCAAGGACGTCGCGGCGGGATTTCTGGGTGCCGCGGGTCGCGCGCGCGACCGGCTCGGATTTGGCGACGCTGGCCATGCGCCGCTCGGCTTTGCGCTCGCCGGACAGGATCGGGTACAGGAACACCCAGACGACGCCGCCCATCGCCGCGGAAGCCAGAAAGAAGATGGCGATCGACTGCATCGGATTCTCCGCGCCTTATTTTATGTCGATAACCGCTTCCGCTGCGTCGAGCGCCGCGGCGAGGCGCTCGTGTTCGCCGTAATAGCGGGCGCGATCCCAGAACCGCGGCCGGCCGATGCCGGTGGAGCGATGGCGGCCGAGGATATTGCCCTGCGCGTCCTCGCCGGTCATGTCGTAGACAAACAGGTCCTGGGTGATGATGACGTCGCCTTCCATCCCCATCACCTCGGTGACGTGGGTAATTCGGCGCGAACCGTCGCGCAGGCGCGCGGCCTGGATCACCACGTCCACCGAAGCGGTGATCATCTCGCGGATGGTGCGCGAGGGCAGCGAGAAGCCGCCCATGGTGATCATCGATTCAAGGCGTGACAGCGCCTCGCGCGGATTATTGGCGTGCAGCGTGCCCATCGAGCCGTCATGGCCGGTGTTCATCGCCTGCAACAGGTCGAAGGCTTCGGGTCCGCGCACTTCGCCGACGATGATGCGTTCCGGCCGCATACGCAGGCAGTTGCGCACCAGGTCACGCATGGTCACCTGGCCCTCGCCCTCGAGGTTGGGCGGCCGGGTTTCCAGGCGCACCACGTGCGGCTGCTGCAGCTGCAATTCGGCGGCGTCTTCGCAGGTAATAATGCGTTCGTCGTGCTCGATGAACTGGGTGAGGCAGTTGAGCAGCGTTGTTTTGCCAGAACCGGTGCCGCCGGAGACCAGCGTATTGACGCGGCTCTTGCCGACGATGCGCAGAATTTCGGAACCCTGCTGGGTGATGGTGCCGAACTTGACCAGTTGATCGAGCGTCAGCTTGTCCTTCTTGAATTTTCTGATGGTCAGCGCTGGCCCGTCGATCGCCAGCGGCGGCACGATGGCGTTGACGCGCGAGCCGTCAGGCAAGCGCGCGTCGCAGATCGGCGAGGCTTCGTCGACGCGGCGGCCGATCTGGCTGACGATGCGCTGGCAAATATTGAGCAGTTGCTGGTTGTCGCGGAAGCGAATGCTGGTCTTTTGAATCTTGCCCTTGACTTCGATGTAAACGGTGCCCGAACCGTTCACCATGATGTCGGCGATGTCGTCGCGCGCCAGCAGCGGCTCGAGCGGACCGAAGCCGAGCACGTCGTTACAGATGTCGTCGAGCAGCTCTTCCTGCTCGGAGATCGACATCACGATATTCTTGATGGCGATGATTTCGTTGACGATGTCGCGGATTTCTTCGCGCGCGGAATCCGCGTCAAGACGTGCCAGTTGCGCGAGATCGATGGCCTCGATCAGCGCGCCGAAGATCGTGCCCTTGGTCTCGTAATAGCTTTCCGAGCGGCGTGTATCGACCGCCGGCATGTTGACCGCCGCAGGGGCGCGCGTCGGCGAAGGCGCCGGAACCAAGGGCGCGCCTAGCCCGTCGGACGGAAAGGGCGTACGCCCGTTCTCCGGCGCGTCCGATTTCGCTGCCGGGCCGGGCTGCGCCGCAGCCGCGGCTGCGCCTGGCGCAGGCGCGGCAGGCGCCGCGGCGCGGGCTTCGGCGGTGGTGGGACGCTTACCGAACAAGGGATTTTACTCCGGACGACTCATTCGCGAACGCATCAGCCCTGCCGTTTCATCAGCTTGGCCAGCAGCGGCGTGAGCAGGCCGCCACGCGAGCGCTTGACCTCGGCGCGGCCGGTCAGCACTTGCGCAAGTTCACGGAACATCTCCGCCGTCTTGTGGCTGGTGGAAACCTCGGCGATCATCTGTCCGTTATTGGCGGCGGTGCCGAACATCTGCGGGTCGAACGGGATGACCGCCAGCGGCTGGTCTTCCAGCGCCTTGGCAAAGTCCGCTGGGGTGATTTCCGGACGCTTCGGCACGCCGACCTGATTGAGGCAATAGAACGGGCGATGATCGTTCGGCCGCGCGGCGCGCAGCAGATCGACCAGGTTTTTGGCGTTACGCAGGTTGGCCAAATCCGGTCCGGCGACGATGAGGATGTCGTCGGCGGCGACCAGCAGCCGCCTGGTCCAGCCGGCCCATTGATGCGGCACGTCGAGGACGACGCAGGGGATCGTGGTGCGCAACGAGTCGAGAACCGAATCGAATGCATCGGCGCCGAAATCGTAGACGCGGTCGAGCGTCGCCGGCGCCGCCAGCAGACTCAGGTGCTCGGTACATTTGGACAGCAGCCGGTCGACGAACGCGGTATCCACACGGTCGGGCGAGAACACGGCGTCGGCGATGCCTTGCGGCGGGTCCTGGTTGTAATCGAGACCCGCGGTGCCAAAGGCGAGGTCGAGATCGGCGACGACGGAGTCGAGGGCGAGGTCGCGCGCGATGGCCCAGGCAATATTGTGCGCCACGGTGGACGCCCCAACACCGCCCTTGGCGCCGACCACGGCGATGATGCGGCCTACCGGCTTGGAGTCGGGCTGCGAATACAGGCCGCAAATCGCGCGCACCACGTCGATGGTGCCGACCGGTGCGATCAGATAGTCGCTGACGCCACGCCGCGTCAATTCGCGGTAAAGCGTCACGTCATTGATGCGGCCGAAGACGATGACGCGGGTGCCGGCGTCGCAAACCTCGGCAAGCTGATCGAGCCCGGCGAGAATGTCGTCCGGGCGATTGTTGGATTCGAGGATGATCACGTTCGGCGTCGGTGAACTGCGATAGGCCTCGACCGCGGCGGTCACGCCGCCCATCTGGATTTTGACATGCGCCTTGACCAGACGGCGATCCTCGCCGGCGGCCTGGACAGCGGCGGCGGTTTCCACCGTCTCGCAAAACGCCTGCACCGAGATGCGCGGCGCCGGCGCGATATGCTCTTCGATCGCGGTTTCGGCCGGCGCCGAGGGCGCCAGCTCATGTTCGGCGACTGCTACTTGTTGTGCGTGTTTTATCATTTGCCTACGTCGCTAAGTCTGCCGTTATCGTAGCCGTTGCCGGAATCGCTCGGGTACGTGCCGCCGGGAATTTCACCCTTGCGGTATTTCTCGATGGCGACGGTACGGCGCGCGGTGTAAGCCGGCGCTTCGCCGCGCGGCTGCACCAGGTCGGCGGGGTTGTCGACCATGGCGGCGAGATTGCGCTGGCTGGCGCAGCCGAGGTTCCAGTAATTGCGGTTCTCGATATAGGCCGAGTCTTTCGAGGGACCGAGATCTTGCGGCCACTGCCCGCAGGGGCCGGCCGTGGCGATCAGCTTCGAGTAATTGATCTTGATGCTGGCAAGCGCGACGCTCGACGGGCGATAGCCGCGCACAAAGACTGCTTTTGCCGGTACGCCGGAGGCAGCGAGAATTGAATGCACCTCGCGCAGTGTGTCGCCGGCGGCGCGGTCGGCGGGTCCGCCATGCGGCACATCGATGACGATGCCGCCGGTCGCGTCCCGCCGCCACGTTTGCGCGAAGGCAAGCACGTCGGCGCGCTGGCTCGGCGTCAGGCCGCCGCGATTGCGGCCGAGAAAGATTTCGACTGTTTGCACGCCTTCCGTGAGGGTGATCGGGTGGCGTTCGCGATAATCGTTGGGGTAGGGCTCGACAGCCGCTTCCTTCGTCACGCAGCCGGCGAGCGAGGCGACGAGGCCCATGGCAGCCAGCACCCGCAATGCGGGCGCACGGCGATGCCTGGTCGGCGCCGAGAAAAAGCTGGTCATCGGTCTATCGCTCCCGCTCAATCGAGAATGAATCCATACTTGCCGTGGTTGCTGTCGCTGACAGGCTGGGCCGTCTTCGTCGCGGAGCCGTAGACACGGTTGAGCCGGCCCAGCAGAACGGTCGCCGGATCGTTCGGGTCGGCGAAGCCGTCATCGGGCCGCGACAACTGCTTTTGCGCCACCGCGTGGACGATGTAGGGCGTCACCAGGACCATCAGTTCGGTCTGGTGGTTGATGTAGTCGCGGCTCTTGAACAGCGCGCCGAGGATCGGCAACTGCATCAGGCCGGGCACGCCGTTGATTTGCTGCTTGGTCTGCTCCTGGATCATGCCGGCAAGCGCCAGCGAGCCGCCGGAGGGAATTTCCACGGTGGTCTCGGCGCGGCGGGTGCTGATCGAGGGAATGGTCAGCGTCTGTGTCGAGCCGGGCACCGCAAGGGTCAAAGCATTGTCGGTCGACAGGTCGGACACTTCGGTCATGACCTTGAGGCTGATGCGCCCTTCCGACAGGACGATCGGCGTGAACACGAGACTGACGCCGAACTTCTTGAAATCGACCTGCGCCTGACAGACGGGCGGGGATTTGGTGGTGTCGCACGACAGTCCGTTGGGGATCGGAAACTCGCCGCCGGCGACGAAACTTGCGGTCTCGCCGGAGATCGCAGTCAGGTTCGGTTCGGCGAGGGTGCGCAACACGCCGGCACGGTCCATCGCCCGCAGAGTAGCGGTGATGTTCTTCCACGTGCCGCCGAAAGCGGTGTTGCTCAACGGCTGGCCCACTGCGGAGAACGAATTCTGCGTGTTGAGGTTCACGACCGCGGCGCCGTAGTTGAAGGTGCCGGAAAGATCGATGCCGAGTTGTTTGATGATGTCCCGGCGCACTTCGGCGACGGTCACTTTCAGCATCACCTGGTCGCGGCCGCGAACGATAATGCCATTGACCACCTTCGTTCCATCACCGACCAGGCGCGAGGCGAGGTCGTAGGCCTGCTGCGATTCGGCGGCGCTGGCGACGCTGCCGGACAACATCACGCCGTCGGCGACGCCTTCGATGCGGATGTCGGCGTCGGGCATGGTCTGCTTGAGCGCACCGCGCACGCCGTTGAGGTCACGCGTCACCGCGATGTCGAAACCGGCGATCTGCTTTCCGGCGACGTCGAAGAAGAAGATATTGGTTTGCCCGATGGCGACGCCGATCATGTAGACGCGGCGCGAGGTGCGGATCACCGCATTGGCGATCTTCGGGTCGGCGACCAGCACGTCCTTGATATCGGCCGGCAGGTCGATGGCGACCGATTTTCCGATGCCGAGCGGGATAAAGCGGGAGGTGGCTTCGCTCGCTGCCACCTGGATCACGGGCACGCGTGCATCGGCGCCGGTTGCGGGCACAGCCGGCATGAAAAGCCCGGCTGCGAGGGTCGCGAGCGCGGCGGCGTGGATCAACGTCCTTGGCGGCATGTCCCCGAGTCCCCTTCGCTGATTCATTTCGGCGTCACCACGGTGCCGACGCCGAAGCGGATGATGTTCACCCCGGCGCGGTTGCTGTTGGTTGTTTCGTCCTCTTTCGGACCGTCATTGGAAGCATCGGTGATGCTGCGCAGAGCCAGCGACAGCGTTCCAAGTTTCTGCGCCAGTGCCAGCGTTTCCGCCTGACGTTCGCTCAGTTCCAGCGTCGCGGTCTTGCCGATGACGTTTTTCTGCGTATTCTTTTCCTCGACGGTCTGATCGATGGCGAGCACGCGGACGTTGGTGAGGATCGTTTCGCTGACCTGCACTTCAACGCCGGACTGCTTTTCCGCTTCGCGGTCGCGGCGCGACAGGATCACGTCGACGCGGTCGTTGGGCAGGATGAAGCCGCCGGCTCCGGTTTCCGCCGAGATCTGGGTGGCGATGGCGCGCATGCCTTTCGGCAGGATCGCCGCCATGAAGCCGGAGCCCTTCGCGTTGACCAGCTTCGCCTCGCGGATCGGCTCGCCGGCCACGAACGGAAGTCGCGCGATATTGCCGCTGAACTGGTCGATGGCGTTGGGCTGATCGGTTCTGCGGATGAAATTCCCGGCCGCGGTCGCGGCAGGCCAAGCTTGCCACTGGATGTCGCCGGGCGACACCGCCTGCCCCATGGGGATGTCGTTTTTCGCCACCAGGATGTCGGTCGAGGCCATCTGCGGCGCCTCCGGGGCTTTCACCTCGACAGGCTTTTCCGAGCGGCCGGCCAGCATGGCGGCGACTCCGCCTGCGGCCAAAGCGACGGTGAGCACTACGACGCGCGCGGCTTTCATACTCTTCACTCTCTAACGTCACACGAGCGGCCAGTGCGGCCACGTAAACGACATGGCGGCCTTGGCGACCGCTTACACGGGATTTGACCAGCTAAAGGTCAAGGTATGGTTAAGGAGCCGTATCTAAATCGAGTTAATAGTGTGTTGCGCGCCGCGCGTCCGCTTTCAGATGCCGAGAAAAGGCATCCACCCGGTATGCGGATAAACGGCGAGCGCCGCCGCGGCGAGCGCGATGCCGTAGGGCACCCCGCTGTCTTTGTCGTGCAAGCGCAGGATCCATTTCTGCTGCGCCAACATCGCCGGCAGCGGCAACACGCGAAACTGAATCAACAGCAAGGTCAGCACGCCGCCGAACAGCGACGCGTAAACAAGATAATCGAGCAGATAATCGAAGCCGAACCAGAGCGCGGTCGCTGCGGCGAGTTTGGCATCGCCGCCGCCGACCCAGCCGAAGGCAAAGCAGGTGAAGGCGATCGTCAGGACCAGCGCCGCCGCCGCCAGATGCATGCCGAACGCGGGCAGGGTCATGCCCGTTGCCAGGGCCAGCAGCAGGAAACCGCCCGCAAGCGCGAGCGAGATGCGGTTGGAGATGGTCATGGTCAGAAGATCGCTCGAAGCGGCAAACGCCATCAGCGCCGGAAACAGCAGCAGCCTGATCGCGTCGGTGAGCATGGTTCCGTCCCCTTTGCGACCGGCAAATTACGCCGTGGATGCTTGCGGATCGGTGAACACAAACAGCAACGGCCCCGGCAGCAGCCGGAGCCGTTTGTGGGCGAAACCTGTACCTTTAAGCCAAACGCGGTTGACTTAGGCGGCTCTCTCCCGCGGCCAACAAAAAGGCCCCGGCGACCCGGCCGGAGCCCTTGTAGTTGTATCGACGCGCCAGCTTACTTGAGCTGGGTCGAAATGCTGGAGAAGGTGGTGTTCAGCTTGGTGCCGAGGCCGTTCACGACCGCGATGATCGCGACCGAAATGCCGGCGGCAATGAGGCCGTACTCGATGGCGGTTGCGCCTGAGTCGTCCTTCGCAAAACGCACGAGAAGGTTCTTCATTTGGTTAGCTCCATGATCCACACGTGGCTGTCTGAGCTGATCCCGGCGTCCGGATTACGTTCCGGCTCGTCTGGACCACGCCGCAACCTAACAATCAGGTATTTCATGGCGGTTAATTCATTTGGTGAAACACATGGTATTCCGGCGCGTCTTTATCGTAGTTAACAAGTTATTTCTGTAGATAATCATGGTTAATATATCATTTATTTGAAATATACAAGTATAGATAAACACTATTCTTTCGAATACACGAGAAGTGTGATAGTAGACGGCAATATGATCCCGTTCGTTTATCTCACGGGGACGTAACCACTACGAATACAGGTCGACGCGCGACGAACGCGGGACTGCTTTGCCCCGAAGCAGACGGGCGGCGGCGGGTGGCCTGAAGCGGCTGTCGAAACCGGAATTTCACCCGATCTTAACTGCGCCGCCCGATACCGGAACGGTCCGCGGCCGGCGGCCGATTTCACAACCGCGGTCCGGCACCAGGTTTGCGGCATGCTCATTGAATTCCTGTCGGTGCTCGAAGTCGCCGGCCAGACGCTGCTCAAAATCGTCCCGGTCACCATCGCACTCGGCGTGGTCTTCGCCGTTCTGACCCATTGGTCGGCCTGCAATCCCGGGCGAGTCTGGTGGAACAAGCGCGAGATCGTCACCGACGTCTGCTATTGGTTCCTGATCCCGCTCGCGGCGCGGTTCGTGCGCATTGGCCTAATGGTCATGGGCGCTGCGATGCTCTTCGACATCCATGGCGCCGACGCGTTGATCAAGTTCTACGACAACGGCTTTGGCCCGCTCGCCGAAATGCCGCTATGGGCGCAGGCGATCACGTTCCTGGTGGTCTCGGATTTCCTGCTCTACTGGTTTCACCGCTGGTATCATGGCGCGCACCTCTGGAAATATCACGCTGTCCACCATTCCTCCGTAGAGCTCGACTGGATCTCGGCTGCACGGTTTCATCCGGTCAATATCCTGTTTGGTACCGTCCTCGTCGACGTGGCGCTGCTGCTCGCCGGAATCTCGCCGAACGTGATGCTGTGGGTTGGGCCGTTCACCACGGCCTCGTCGGCCTTTGTCCACGCCAATCTCAACTGGACGCTCGGCCCGTTCAAATACGTGATCGCCGGGCCGGTTTTCCACCGCTGGCACCATACCGCGGCCGATCGCGGCGGCTCCAGCAACTTCGCCGGCACGTTCCCGATCTGGGATATTCTGTTCGGCACCTGGTACATGCCCGCGCACCAACTGCCCGACGCTTATGGCATCGACGACAAGCAGTTTCCGCAGGGCTTTGGCAGCCAGCTGCTGTATCCGTTCCGCCAGTAATCCCCAGCGTTTGCAGTTAATTCACCAATTTGCAGTCAACTGCAGGGGTGTAAATGCGCTTGGGCCACGATCGCGGCCGGCGTTTGTTGCGTGAGTAGCGTTGGAGAGTTCGATGTCGGCGGCGTTCGGGGCTCGCAAGCGGGCACTATCGGGCTTATGCGCCGGCATTTTGTTTGCCGTAATCGGCATCGGGGCCGCGCAGGCCGATGTCTTCGACGTCCCGGTCGACCAGGCCCGGATCATGAAGCTGCCCGACAAGGTCGCCACCATCGTGATCGGCAATCCGCTGATCGCCGATGCGGCGTTGCAGGCCGGCGGCATCCTGGTGATCACCGGCAAGGGCTATGGCTCGACCAACATGCTTGCGCTCGACCGCGCCGGGCGCGTGATCATGGAAAAAACGGTGCAAGTACTCGGCCCCCACAGCGCCGATTTGGTCACGGTCTACAAGGGCGTCGAGCGCGAATCCTACAGCTGCGCGCCGGAATGCGCCGCTCGCATCACGCTCGGCGATTCCACTCCTTATTTCGCCGGGGCAATGGCGCAGGGCAATGCGCGTACCGGCGGCGCCGCCTCGAGCAGTGCGGCGGCTGCGCAGCGCTGAACGCGGCATTCGGTCGAATTTCGCGGGCCTCCCGAGCCGGCATGGTTAGCGGCGGCTTAACGCGCTTCGCAGCGTGACCGCGATCCGGGCAACAATTCGACAACTTGGATTTGCTATCTGTTGCCGTAACGCTTGAGCCAGAAAACGCGAGCAAAAGCCATCGCCATGCGCACGAGCAGACTAAAACAGATGACCCGCCTGCTGCTCCGCCTGTTGCCGCGTCGCGCGCTGCTCCGTTTTGGCCGCGCGCAAAGCGGTGCTGCCGCGCTCGAGTTCGGGCTGGTCGCGGTGCCGTTCCTGGCGCTCACCTTCGCCATCATGGAAACGGCGCTGGTGTTTTTCTCCGGGCAGACGCTCGAAGCCGCCGCGGCCGCGTCCGCGCGGCTGATCATGACAGGTCAGGCGCAGACCGCCGGCTTTTCGGCAACCGCCTTCAAGCAGGCGGTGTGCAACCAGATCTTCGGCCTGTTCGATTGCGCTAATGGCGTCACCGTCGACGTCAAGAGCTACACAAACTTCGCCGCGATCAACACGACGCCGCCGGTGACCAACGGTCAGCTCGACACGACCAACGTGGCTTATACGCCCGGCGGCCCCGGCGATATCGTCGTGGTGACGCTGTATTACCAATGGCCGATTTACGTGACCTTGCTCGGCGACAAGCTGGATAATCTCAACGGCGGCACCCGGCTGCTGGTCGCAACCAACGTGTTCCGCAACGAGCCGTATCAATGAGCCGGCGTAGCATGAACTTCCGGCCTTTCCGCCGCTTCGCTGGCGATCGTCGCGGCGTTTCGGCGGTCGAGTTCGCGCTTCTGTTGCCGGTGATGATCGCGCTCTATCTCGGCGGTACGGAGATTTCGGCGGGTGTCTCCATCCAGCGCAAGGTCACGCTGACCGCGGGCACCGTTGCCAACCTGACCGCGCAGTCGACCGCCCTGGTCACGGCCGACGTAACCAATATCCTCAACGCATCGACGGCAATTCTTGCGCCCTATGCGACCACCGGCGCCACGGCGACGGTGTCCTGCATTGGCATCGACTCGACGGGCAAGGCCAAGGTGGACTGGAGCGCAACCAAAGGCGGCACCGCCCGCGCCACTGGCTCGGCCATCACCATTCCGTCGGCGCTCGCGGTTCCCAGCACCCAGCTTATTTTCGCCGAGGTCAGCTATCCGTACACGCCGACCGTCGGTTACGCCATTTCGGGCACGCTGACGCTGGCCGACAAGATGTACATGAGCCCGCGCATTTCGGCGCCGAGCTACAACGGCACCGCCTGCAGCTGATCACGCGCTGATCGGCAGCGCCGTCGTCGACTTGATCCGTTCCATGGCAAAGCGCGAGGTGACGTTTTTCAGCGGCACCGTGGCGATCAGCTTTTTGTAAAACGCGTCATAGCTCGCCATGTCGTGGACGACCACGCGCAGCATGTAATCGACGTCCCCCGCCATGCGGTAGAATTCCATCACCTCCGGCATGGCGCTGGCGACGTCGGCAAAACGCTTGAGCCAGTCCTGCGAATGATCGCCGGTCTCGACCGAGACAAAGACAGTGATGCCGAGGTCGACCTTTTCCGGGTCGATCAATGCCACGCGTTTGGTGATCACGCCGTCCGCTTCGAGCCGCTGCAGCCGCTTCCAGCACGGCGTCGAGGACAGGCCGACCCGCTGGCCGATCTCGGCGACCGATAGCGCGGCGTCCTCCTGCACGACAGCAAGAATCTTGCGGTCGATGGCATCCATTACTTTGTCTTTTGGCATGGGTATTCCAATTGGCTGATGTTCAGTAGCTCTAATTAGAATAATATTCTATTTCAACAGTTTTTTGCGCCGTCAGCCCGGCTGCTGCCGCAGGAATTCCTCGACCTCGGCGCGCTTGGGCGTGCCGGAGGCGCCGCCAAAGCGCGTGCACTTGATGGCCGCGGTGGCGCTGGCAAAGCGCAAGGCTTCGGGCAGGGTACGGTTCTCGGCGAGCGCCACCGTGAAGGCGCCGTGGAAGGCGTCGCCGGCGCCGAGCGTGTCAATCGTCTTCACGTTGAACGCCGGCATGTGCTGCATCGTGCCGGCTTCGAGCCAGAACACGCCATGCGGCCCGTCGGTAACGGCGACGAAGCCCGGCAACTGCCTGGCAAGGTGCTGCAGCGCCGCGGCATGATCTTCGCGGCCAGTGGTGCCGCGCAGGGCTTCTGCCGAGGCGATCACATGCGTGCCCAGCGCCAGAAGCGGGTCCTTCGCCTTGGTGGGGTGGTCGAGGTCGATGACGATCGGCAGCCGCCGCTTGGCCGCGGCACGGCAGACCGCGATGACGAATTCGGGAAAGCGGTTGTCGACCAGAACCGCATCGGCGGCCTCCACGAGCTTGCCGGCGTCAGCGGGAACGACATTGCCCAGCTTGACCCCTCGCCGGGTAGCGATGGTCTTCTCGCCCAGCGCGTCGAGCAGGATCAGCGATACCGAGGCGGTGCCGTCGGTTGCGCGCACGGCGCCACCGCAGTCGATGCCCTCGGCGATAAGATCGGCGACGATGCGTTCGCTGACCGCGTCGTCGGCGCTGCCCAGCGGCCCGGCGAACTGCACGCGCGCGCCCAGCCGCGCCGCGGTCACCGCGGCATTGGCGGCGCAGCCGCCGCCGGTGACGATGAAATCGGACGCCGACACCTTGGTGCCCGGCGCTGGAAAGGCCTTCACCCGCATGACGATGTCCTGCACCGCGATGCCGGAGCAGAGAATAGCCGGGCTTTTCTTGCGTTGCGCGCGCTCAGCCAAAGCTCGCCTCGTCGTCGATCCAGGCACGAATGATGTGATGCGCGATAGCGACCGGCGGCGGCGTGGTCAGGCCCGCGCTGTGCTTGCGCATCAGCATGGTTACGACCTCCTCCTTGTCGAACCAGCGCGCATCCTCGAGTTCGGTGCGGTCGATGACGATATTCTTGCTCAGCGCTTCGGCGTGGCAGCCGATCATCAGCGAGGTGGGAAACGGCCATGGCTGCGAGCGGAAATACCCGACGCGGCCGCATACGATGCCGGCTTCCTCGAGTGTTTCGCGGCGGACGGCGTCTTCGATCGATTCACCGGGCTCGACGAAGCCGGCGAGGCACGACCACATATTCGGCACGAAGCGCGGCGAGCGGCCGAGCAGGCAGCGTTCGCCCTCGACCGGCAGCATGATGACGACGGGATCGGTGCGGGGAAAATGTTCGGCCTTGCAGTTGGGGCAGTCGCGGCGCCAGCCGCCGTTGACGACAATCGTTGCCGTGCCGCAATTCGAGCAGAAGCGGTGGCGCGCGTGCCAGTGCAGCACGGCCTTCGCCTCGGCGATCGGCGGTAGATGGTCGGCATCGACCAGTCCCTGCACCGCGATCGAGCGCAAATCGGTGACGAGGAGATCGTTTCGCGACTTCAGCGCTTCGGCCGCAGCCGGCGTGATGCCGATGCCAAAGCGCGGCGCGCCGTCGATGGTGCCGAGAAAGACCGTCTCGACCACCGGCGCCAATTTCACCGCCTCGGCAAGCGAGAACAGCGGTTCGTTAAGCGAGGCCGCCTTTCGCGCCACGATCCATTCGGTGCCGATGACATAGGCGCCGGCGCGCGGGTCCGCGGCAAGCTTAGCTAGCGCGGGCTTGTCGTTGCGGATTTCCGCCGCCCGTTCAATGCGGCTGCCGGCATATCCGAGGCGAGGTTTCGGACCGAGATCGGGGCGAGGGGACATTGGGGGCTATTTCGCATGGCGTGTAGGCTCGCGCAATGCGGGGCCTCAGCGGGCCGGGCGACTACGCGACGTTAAGCTCAGCCCCGATCGCTGCGATAAATGCGGCTCGGGCTTGCGGTTCGTAGCCGCGTGGCGGGGCGGCGCCCCATACCGGTTTAGGCCAGGCCGCGTCGCTGCGCCGGCGCGCGATGACGTGAACGTGGAGTTGCGCCACCATGTTGCCCAGCGCGGCGATATTGAGCTTGTCGCATCGGGTCACGCGCTTGAGCGCACGCGCTGCGGCGTCAACTTCGGCGAGCAGTTGCCTTTGCCCGCTTTCATCCAGATCGATGAGTTCGGTCAGCGCCGGCTTGCGCGGTACCAGAATCAGCCAGGGGTAATTGGCGTCGTTGGCAAGCAGTACGCGCGCGAGCGCCAGCTCGCCGACGGGAACCGTATCGGCGGCGAGCTGCGGGTCCAGCGACCAGAGCGAGTTGGCTGTCATTCTCGAACGTGATGTCCGGCAATATTGAAGTTCATCATGGATTGCCGAGCCGGGCCCGGCAATGACGGTGGAGAGCCCGGCGTGCCGTCCTTGCATTCCCGTTCCGTTCCGCCGATATAGAGGGCGGGAGGTTGGCGGTGGACGAACCACTCGCCAACCGGGTCAGGTCCGGAAGGAAGCAGCCCTAACGAGCACGGATCGGGTCGCTCGTCAGCCTCCCACCAATTCACGAATCGATTGACGCATGCGTCGCGTCTGGGCGGCGCGGCGAGTCGGATGGCAAGGATGAGCGACGCCGCACTGTCCGCGAATGCCCCGGCCGGCTCCGAAGCGGCCGGCTATCGCGTGCTGGCGCGCAAATACCGCCCGGCGAGCTTTGCCGATCTGATCGGCCAGGACGCCATGGTGCGCACGATCTCCAACGGCTTCGAGTTCGGGGCGCATTCCGCAAGCCTGGATTCTCACCGGCGTGCGCGGGGTCGGCAAGACCACGACCGCGCGCATTCTTGCCCGCGCGCTCAATTACGAATTGCCCGACGGCTCGGTGACCGCGCCGACCATCACCATGCCGGTCCTGGGTATCCACGATCAGGCGATCATGGAAAGCCGTCACCTCGACGTTCTGGAAATGGACGCCGCCTCGCACAACAGCGTCGACGACGTACGCCAGATCAATGACGCCATCCGCTACGCGCCGGTGTCGGCGCGCTACAAGGTCTACATTCTCGACGAAGTGCACATGCTCTCGGGCGCCGCCTTCAACGCGCTGCTCAAGACGCTGGAAGAGCCGCCGCCGCACGCCAAGTTCATCTTCGCCACCACCGAGATCGGCAAGGTGCCGGTAACGGTGCTGTCGCGCTGTCAGCGCTTCGATCTGCGCCGCGTCGACGCGGCGCTGCTGGTGAAGCATCTCGAAGGCATCGCGGGAAAGGAAAACATCGACGCCGAGCCGGAGGCGCTGGCGCTGATTGCGCGCGCCGCCGAAGGCTCGGTGCGCGATTCGCTGTCGCTGTTCGACCAGGCGATTTCCCATGGCGCCGGCAAGGTGGTGGCCGAGGACGTGCGGCAGATGCTTGGCCTCGCCGACCGCGTGCGCATCGTCGATCTGTTCGAGGCGCTGATGAAGGGCGACGCCGCCGCGGCGCTGAAGGAATTGCGCGAGCAATACGACATCGGCGCCGACCCGGCGGTGGTGCTGTCCGATTTGGCCGAGTTCACCCATTTTGTCACCCGCGTAAAGGTCGTCCCCACGGTTGCCGAGGATGTATCGCTGTCGGAAGCCGAGCGCGTGCGCGGCCGCGCATTTGCACTCGCGCTGTCGTTGCGGGTTCTGGCGCGTGCCTGGCAGATGCTGCTCAAGGGCATCGCCGAGGTGCAAGCCGCGGGCCGCCCGCTCGCCGCCGCCGAGATGACGCTGGTGCGCATCGCCTACGCCGCCGACCTGCCGACGCCCGATGAGGTCGTGCGTTCGCTCGGCGAGGCAAGCGAGCCCGTCGCGCGCCCGCAGGGCAACGGCGGAACCGCGGCGGCTGCGCCGAATTTTACCCCGCGCTATGAAACGCCGCGCGGATCGCCGCGCTCGTCCGCCGCGGTGTCGCCGCGCATCGCCGAAGAGCTGGACACCGATCGGGTGCAGGCGGCGCCGACATTGTCCATCGGCTCGTTCGAGCAGTTGATCGCACTTGCCGCCGAAAAGCGCGACGTGCAGACAAAACTGGCGCTGCAAAACGACGTGCGGCTGGTGCGCTGCGAGGACGGCCAGCTCGAGATCGCGCTCGAGGCCAACGCGCCGAAGACCCTGGTGCACGACCTGCAACGCAAGATCACCGGCTGGACCGGCAAGCGCTGGATCGTGGTGGTGTCCAAGGAAGAGGGCGCCGCCACGTTGCGCGCGCAGATGGACGCCAGGCAGGCCGAGATCGAGCGCGACGTGCAGAGCGATCCGCTGGTGCAAGCGGTGCTCAATCGTTTCCCCGGCGCCAAGATCGTCGGGGTGACGCAGAATGTGGCCGATGCCGGCAGCGATGTGCCGGACGCTGCACCCGAAGGCGAGGACTGATCGTGGTCGATTTCATGGGCATGATGAAGCAGGCCGCGCAACTGCAGACCAAAATGCAGGAGCTGCAGGCCGAGCTCGACCGCATCGAGGTCGAGGGAGCGGCCGGCGGCGGCATGGTGACGGTGAAGCTCAGCGCCAAAGGCGACCTCAAGGGCCTGAAGATCGACGACTCGCTGATGAAGGCGTCGGACAAGGAAATTCTCGAGGACCTGCTGGTGGCCGCGCATGCCGACGCGCGGCGCAAGGCGGAAGGCGTGATGCAGGAGAAAATGAAGGGCCTGACCGGCGGCCTGCCGCTGCCGCCGGGATTGTCCCTGACGTAATGCCCGTAGCCGTTGCCGGTCCCGAAATCGAGCGCCTGATCCAGTTGCTGGCGCGGCTGCCCGGCCTCGGGCCGCGTTCGGCGCGGCGCGCGGCGCTGCATCTCATCAAGAAGCGCGAACTTTCTGATGGCTCCGCTAGCGTCCGCGCTGGAAACGGCGATGGACAAAATCGTCATCTGCAAGACCTGCGGCAACATCGATACGCAGAACCCGTGCACGGTCTGCACCGATCCAAAACGCGACCAGTCGATCATCGTCGTCGTCGCCGATGTCGCCGACCTCTGGGCGCTGGAGCGTGCCCACGCCGTCAACGGCCGCTACCACGTGCTCGGCGGCACGCTGTCGCCGCTCGATGGCGTCGGCCCGCAGGACCTGTCGATCGACGCGCTGATTTCGCGCGCGCACGAGCCGCAGGTGAACGAGCTCATTCTGGCGCTCAATGCCACGGTCGACGGGCAGACCACCGCGCATTACATCACCGAACTGCTGCACGATGCCAACGTGAAAGTGACGCGGCTCGCCCACGGCGTGCCGGTCGGCGGCGAACTCGATTATCTCGATGAGGGCACGCTTTCAGCGGCCATCAAGCAGCGAACGCTGTTCTAGCCCGAGCGCGGAGCCAGCCGCTTGAAGTGCCCGTGGCGCTGCAGCCAGGCGAGCAGGATGAGGCTCGGAATGCCGGCGAGCGCGCAGATCACGAAAAACCACGCCCAACCGGTCGCTTCGGCGATGAAGCCCGCGCCGGACGACAAATAGGTGCGGCCGACGGCGGCGAGCGCGGTCAACAGCGCGTATTGCGTCGCCGTGTGCAGCGGGTTCTGGCAGAGCGCCGAGAGATAGGCGACGAACATCACCGTGCCGATGGCGCTGGTGAAGTTCTCCACCGTGATGGCAACCGTCAGCGCCAGCAGATCGTGCCCGAGCACGGCGACGACGCTGAACCCGAGATTGGCCGCGGCTTGCAGCAGCGCGCCGATCCAGAGGCTTTCGGCGAGCGGCAGCGCGCGGGCGACGAAGCCGCCGGCAAAGCCGCCGGCGAGCAGCGCGGCGAGGCCGACGCCCTTGACGATCGCCGCGTATTCGTTGCGCGTGAATCCTAAGTCGATGACGAAGGGCGCGGTCATCGCGCCGGATAAGGCGTCGGTGAACTTGAACAGCACCACGAAGGCGAGCATGGCGAAGGCAAGCTCATGGCCGAGGAAATCCTTGGCCGCGCCGATCGCCGTCTCCACCACGCGGGCAAGCGGCCGCTGGCCGGCATGACTTGCTTCGGCCGCGCGCGAGCGCTCCGGCTCGGTGGCGATGAGCGCCGTCACCGTGCCGATCAGCACCAGGCTCGCCATGGCGACATAGCCCCAGTGCCAGGCCGCGGCGCTGCTCAGGCCGCGGCCCTGGAAGGCACTGACCAGAAACAGCGCGCCGGCGGTCGAAATCAGCATGCCGATGCGATAGGCGGCGACGTAGGAGGCCATGCCGGCGGCCTGCTCGTTTTCCGGCAGGCTCTCGACGCGGAAGGCATCGACGACGATGTCCTGCGTCGCCGAGGCAGCGGCGACGAGCAGCGCGCCGAGCGCGACCAGAGCGGGTGCCGATGCCGGATCGGTCGAGCCGAGAAACACGATCGCTGCGATCAGCAGCAGTTGCGTGAACACCAGCCAGCCGCGGCGGCGGCCGAGCCAGCGCGACAGCAGCGGAATGTCGAGCGCATCGGTGAGCGGCGCCCAGAAGAACTTCACCGTGTAGGGCGTGCCGACCAGCGCGAACAGCCCGATGGTGCCGAGGTCGACCTTCGATTCCGTCATCCACACCAGCAGCGTCGCCCCCGACAGGGCGAGTGGCAGGCCGGAGGAAAAGCCGAGGAACAGGACGATGAGCACGCGCGGCCTGAAGTAAACCGCCGCCGCGTCGAGAAACGAGGGGCGCGGCGGCGCGGTGCCGGGCGAAGCCGTCATCGGTTTATTCGCCGGCCTCGAGCCTGCGGATCGGCGCCTGGATAACGTCGGCGCTTGGCGCCTCGTCGCCGTCGAATTCAAGCTCCTCGATCTTTGCCGCGCGCTTTTCGATCTTCCCGGCCGAAATGAGGATGTCGTCGACGTCCTTGCTTGTCTGGCCGAAGTGGCCTTGCAGCTTGCGCGCGCGCTCACCGAGCAAGTCGACATCCTTCATCATGTGGCCGACTTCGGTGCGGATCTTGTGCGTGGCTTCCTGCATTTCGGCATCCTTGCGAATTTGCCGCACGAGCTGAATTGCCAGAAACGCCATATTCGGAGACACGATCATCACGCGTGCGCGCCGCGCCCGCTGGACCAGGTCGTCGAACCGTTCGTACAGATCGGCATAGAGCGATTCAGAGGGAATGAACATCAGCGCGACATCCTGGGTCTCGCCCGGGATCAGATATTTTTCCGAGATATCCGAGATATGCTTGGCGATGTCCTGCTTGACGCGGGCCACCGCCTGCTTGCGTTCTTCCTCGCTCGGCGCGTCGCGCCACGCCGTCATCGCTTCGAGCGGAAACTTGGCATCGATAACGAGCGGCCCCGCGTCCGGCATGAAGATCACGCAGTCCGGCCGCGTCCGGTTCGACAGCGTGTATTGGAATTCGTAGGCGCCCTTCGGCAGCACATCGGCGATGATCGCCTCCAGCTGCCCTTGGCCGAAGGCGCCGCGCGATTGCTTGTTCGACAACACGCTTTGCAGCGAGCTTACCTGCGTCGCCAGTTCGGTGATGTTCTTCTGCGCGCTGTCGATCACCGCCAGCCGCGCGTGCAGTTGCTGCAAATGCTCGGTGGTGTGCTTGGTCGTGGTTTTCATCGACTCGCCGAGGTTCTGCGTGACCGCGTCGAGCCGGGTGTTCACGGTGTGCTGAAGCTGCATGTGCGAATTCTGCAGCCAATTGCCCATGGCATCGAGCCGGGCGTTGAGTTCAAGCAGCCGCTGCTCGGCGGCGGGGTCGGACACCGGTTTGCGCGGCAGCAGCAGCAAGACGATGATGACGAGAACGCCGGCCGCGAGCGCGGCCGCGCCGGCCGCGGCAAGCGTTGGCCCATTGGCGACGATGAAAGCCGAAAGGTTGGACATGGGACCGCTTCTATCTTGATTCGCCGGCGTGAGCGAACGAAGGGCGAACGGTAGAGCGCAACGAACTGGCGGACAAGCGGAAATCCCCGCATTGACCGCGCCGCCGCGGGCCCTTACATCGCGCGCATGGCGGTCCGCGATATCCTCATCATTCCCGACAAGCGCCTGCGCCAGAAGTCAGCCGCGGTGAAGGCGGTCGACAAGCCGCTGCGCGCGCTGGTCGACGACATGTTCGAGACCATGTATGCGGCGCCGGGCATCGGCCTTGCCGCCATCCAGATCGGCGAGCCGCTGCGCGTCGTCACCATGGACCTCGCCAAGAACGACGAGCCGAAGGCGCCGCTGGTCTTCATCAATCCCGAAGTAGTGTGGTCCTCGGACGAGAAGGCGACCTACGAGGAAGGCTGCCTGTCGATCCCGGAATATTACGAAGAGGTCGAGCGCCCGCAGAAGGTGCGCGTGAAATATCTCGATCTCGACGGCAAGGCGAAGGAGCTCGAAGCCGAGGGTCTGCTTGCCACCTGTCTGCAGCACGAGATCGACCACATCAACGGCGTTCTGTTCATCGACCATATTTCCAAACTCAAGCGCGACATGGTGATGAAGAAATTCAAGAAGGCGGCGAAGCAGGGCATCGATCACAAGGCGCTGGCCAAGGACAAAGAGCCTTCGCATCACATCGGTTGATTCTGCGACGTCGTCATGCCCGCGCTTGTCGCGGGCATCCACGCCTTTGCCGCGCTGGAGTAAGAAGACGTGGATGGCCGGGACAAGCCCGGCCATGACCAGGACGGTAGCGCAACAATGCGCCTGATCTTCATGGGCACGCCCGACTTCGCGGTGCCGACGCTCGTCGAGCTCGCCGCGCGCGGGCACGAGATCGCCGCCGTCTATACGCGCGCGCCGAAGCCCGCCAGGCGCGGCATGGAATTGCAGGTGACGCCGGTCGAGCGCGAGGCGCGGCGGCTGGGGCTTCCGGTGCTGACGCCGCCGACGCTGAAAGACGAGGCAGCGCAAGCCGCGTTCCGCGCCCACAACGCCGATGCCGCGGTGGTCGTCGCCTACGGGCTCATCCTGCCGAAGCCCGTTCTCGACGCGCCGAAGCTCGGCTGCTTCAACGTGCACGCGTCGCTGCTGCCGCGCTGGCGCGGCGCGGCGCCGATCCACCGCGCCATCATGGCGGGTGATACGGAAAGCGGCGTCACCATCATGAAAATGGACGAGGGTCTCGACACCGGCGCCATCGCCAATGTCGACCATGTGCCGATCACGCCGGACATGACCACCGGCGATCTGCACGATGTGCTCGCTCGGCGCGGCGCCGAACTGATGGCGCGCTCGCTTGCCGCGCTCGAACGCGGCACGCTTGAATTCAAGCCGCAGCCCGGCGCCGGGGTCACTTACGCCGCCAAGATTGCCAACAGCGAAACGCGCATTGATTGGAGCAAGCCACGGGATGAGGTGCACAACCACATCCGCGGCCTGTCGCCGTTTCCCGGCGCTTGGTTCGAGCTCGCCGGCGCCCGCGTGCGGGCGCTGCGCTCGAGCAAAGGCGAGGGCAAGGGTGTGCCCGGCGCGGTGCTCGATAATCGCCTCACCGTCGCGTGCGGTTCTGGCGCGGTTCGCCTCACGCAGGTCCAGCGTGCCGGCAAGCAGCCGATGAGTGCCGAGGAATTCTTGCGCGGTACGCCGGTCAGGGCCGGGACACAGGTGACCTAGATGCCGCGCTACAAACTCACCATCGAATATGACGGCGCGCCGTTTGCCGGCTGGCAGATCCAGGCCGCGAGCCTGACCGTGCAGGGCGTGCTCACCGCGGCGATCGAGGCGCTGACCGGCGACAAGACGCCGGTGCAGGGCGCCGGGCGCACCGATGCCGGCGTGCACGCGCGCGGGCAGGTGGCCCATGTCGATCTCACGAAAGACTGGGACACCGATACCATTCGTGATGCGCTCAACGCGCATTTGCGCCCGCATCCGGTGGCGGTGCTCACCGCCGAGCGCGCGGCCGGAGAGTTCAACGCCCGCACCTCGGCGGTGAAACGGCACTATCTCTACCGCATCGTCAACCGCCGCGCTGATCTCACCGTCGACCTGGGCCACGCCTGGCGCGTGCCGCGCCCGCTCGATGCCGCGGCGATGCACGCCGCCGCGCAACGCCTCCTCGGCAAGCACGATTTCACGACGTTTCGCTCCACCGAATGCCAGGCGGCCTCTCCGGCGAAGACGCTGGACCGGCTCGACGTCGCGCGCGCCGGCGACGAGCTTGCCGTCACCGCCTCGGCGCGCTCGTTCCTGCATTCGCAGGTGCGCTCCATGGTCGGCTCGCTGGTCGCGGTCGGCGAAGGCAAATGGAGCGCCGACGATCTTGAGCGGGCGCTCGCCGCGCGCGACCGCGCCGCCTGCGGTCAGGTGGCGCCGCCGGACGGGCTATATTTGATGCGCGTGGACTACTGACCGCAGCGATCAGCCGAAATATTTATCGAGGATGTTGCGGTAGATCGTGGTGAGCGCGCGCAGGTCGGCGATCGGCACGCGCTCGTCCACCTGATGCATGGTCTGTCCGACCAGGCCGAATTCGACGACCGGGCAATAACGCGTGATGAAGCGCGCGTCCGACGTGCCGCCGCTGGTGGAGAGTTTCGGCTTGCGTCCCGTGGTCTTCTTGATGGCGGCGGTGACCAGGCCGGTGAACGGGCCGGGCTTGGTGACGAACACGGCGGCGTTCGAGGGCTGCCATTTGAACGCGAACTTGATCTTGCTGCCGGCGGCCTTTTTCGCCCGCTTTTCGATCAGCTTTTTCAGCGACTCGAGCGTGTGTTTGTCGTTGAAGCGGATGTTGAACTGCGCGCGCGCCTCGCCGGGAATGAGGTTGACGGTCTTATTGCCGACATCGACCGAAACGAATTCGAGATGCGAGGCGGAAAACTGTCTGGTGCCCTTGTCGAGCGGCTCGGCCTGCAGCGCCGCGATGAGTTTCACCAGCCCGCGGATCGGATTTTCGGCGCGGTCGGGATAGGCGACGTGACCCTGTTTGCCGGAGACGATGAGGTGGCCGTTGAGCGAGCCGCGGCGGCCGATCTTGATGGTGTCGCCGAGTTCATGGACGTTGCTTGGCTCGCCGAGCAGGCAGTGGTCGAATTTTTCGCCGCGTTCGGCAGCCCATTTCAGCAGCTTCGGCGTGCCGTTGACGGCGATGCCTTCTTCGTCGCCAGTGATCAGGAACGAGATGGAGCCTTTGGGGCGGCCGCTATTGGCGGCGAGATGGTCGAGGACCGCGGCGACCATGCAGGCGATGCCGCCTTTCATGTCGACGGCGCCGCGGCCGTACAGCTTGCCGCCGGCGAGAGCGCCGGAAAACGGCGGATGCGTCCACGCGCTTTCCTCGCCCGGCGGCACCACGTCGGTGTGGCCGCCGAACACGAGGTTCGGCGTCGCGCTGCCGATGCGGGCGTAGAGATTTTCGACGTCGGCGGTGCCCGGTTCACTGAAGGTCATGCGCTGGACGGCAAAGCCTGCGGACTTGAACGTGGCCTCAAGATAGGCAAGCGCACCACCTTCCGTCGGCGTCACCGAGCGGCAGCGCAGAAGATCGCGGGCGATGGCGACGGGGTCGGCGGGCACGTTCACCAACTCATCCGCTCGTCCCCGCGAAAGCGGGGACCCAGGGCCAAACATTCTGACTCGGAAACCGGGGCTCCTGGATTCCCGCTTGCGCGGGAATGAGCGGAGTATGTGCGTCGCAATTTCCTAATCCCTGAGCAATTCGTTGATGCTCGTCTTCGAGCGCGTGCGCTCGTCGACGCGCTTGACGATCACGGCGCAGTAGAGGTTCGGGCCGCCGTTCTTGCCCGGCTGGCTGCCCGGCACCACGACGGAGTAGGGCGGCACCTCGCCCTGGAGGACTTCATCGGTCGCGCGGTCGACGATGCGCGTCGAGGCGCCGAGATAGACGCCCATCGACAGCACCGCGCCTTCGCGCACGATCACGCCTTCGGCGACTTCCGAGCGCGCGCCGATGAAGCAGTTGTCCTCGATGATGACCGGTCCCGCCTGCAGCGGTTCGAGCACGCCGCCGATGCCGGCGCCGCCGGAAATGTGACAATTCCTTGCCGATCTGCGCGCAGCTGCCGACGGTTGCCCAGGTGTCGATCATGGTGCCGCCGTCGACATAGGCGCCGAGATTGACGAAGGACGGCATCAGCACCACGCCCGGCGCGATATAGGCCGAGCGGCGCACCACGCAGCCGGGCACGGCGCGGAACCCGGCCTTTTTGAACTTGGCCGCGCTCCAGCCCTTGAACTTCGAGTCGACCTTGTCCCACCACACGGCCTTGCCCGGGCCGCCGGCGATCACGCTCATGTCGTTGAGGCGGAAAGAGAGCAGCACGGCCTTCTTGAGCCATTGGTTGACCTGCCAGATGCCGTCGCCCTGGCGCTCGGCGACGCGGGCCTTGCCGGCGTCGAGCAGATCGAGCGCGGCGGCGACCGCCTTGCGCACCGCGCCCTTGGTCTTCGGGCTGATGCGGTCGCGCCCTTCGAAGGCGTCGTCGATGGTTTTGGCGAGCTTTTCGGCAGACATTCCCGTGCCCCGGCGCGTTTTTGGCTCGCGGTTTGTCGGAGGCGGAGCAGGGGATGTCAAGCCAAGCCGGCTGCCGGGGAAAAGGCCGAAAGCAGGCATTGCCTATGCGGAATGCATGAGGCAGGTTTGTGACAGCGCGGTGGAGCCGAGGCCATTGTTGCTGGAATTTGCGTGCTGGCGCTGCTGCCGGCGCAATGGTGACGGCTTAAACCTCGGAGACCCGTAATGCTTCTCAACAAAAATCTGCTTCCGGCCCTGTTCGCGCTTGCCGCGATGGGTCTTTCCGTGCCGGCCCAGGCCGACGGCCTCGATACCATCATGTCCGCCAAGGTCATCAAGGTGGCCGTGCCGCAGGATTTCGCGCCATTCGGCTCCGCCGGGCTCGATCTCAAGCCGCAGGGCTATGACATCGACATGGCGAACCTGATCGCCAAGGCGCTCGGCGTGAAGGCCGAGATCATTCCGGTGACCTCCGCCAACCGCATTCCCTACCTGCAGACGCATAAGGCCGACATCGTCATTTCCAGCCTGGGCAAGAATGCCGAGCGCGAGGCGGTCATCGACTTCTCCAACGCCTATGCGCCGTTCTTCTCCGGGGTGTTCGGCACCAAGGACATCGCGGTGAAAAGCGCCGCCGATCTCAAGGGCAAAACCATCGGCGCCACGCGCGGCGCCATCGAAGAGCAGGCGCTGTCGTCGTCGGCGCCGGCCGATGCCACGATCAAGCGCTTCGAGGACAACAACGCGACGATCTCGGCCTTCGTCTCCGGCCAGGTGGACCTGATTGCCACCGGCAATACGGTGGCCGCCGCCATCGCCGAGAAAAATCCGGGCCGCGCGCCGGTGTTGAAGTTCGTCATTAAGGACAGTCCCTGCTATGTCGGGCTCAACAAAGGCGAGCCGAAACTGATGGCCAAGCTCAACGAGATCATCGCCAAGGCGAAGGCCGACGGCGAGCTGGAGAAGTTCTCGGAGAAGTGGCTGAAGAATCCGCTGCCGCCGGGATTCTAGGCCGCGTCCGCCGCGGGCGCTCGCCATGGTCTATCATCTGCATTTCGAGGCGCTGCTGCCGTACTGGCGGGTGCTGCTGGACGGGCTGATCTTCACGATCGTGCTGACCATCGTGTCGACCGTCTCCGGCATCGCCGTCGGCACGGCCGGCGCCTCGGCGCGCACCTTCGGACCGGCTTGGCTCGGCCGCATCGTCATCTGCTACGTCGAGTTGATCCGCAACACGCCGTTCATCGTCCAGTTGTTCTTTATCTTCTTCGGCCTGCCGGCGTTGGGGCTGAAGCTTTCGGAAACGACGGCGGCCTTTCTCGCCATGACCATCAATCTCGGCGCCTATTCGACCGAGATCATTCGCGCCGGCATCGAGGCGGTGCCGAAGGGGCATCTCGAAGCGGGCGTCAGCCTCGCCATGAGCAAATGGGAGGTGCTGCGCTACATCGTGCTCAAGCAGGCATTCCGCAAAATCTATCCGGCGCTGTCGTCGCAGATCATCATCGTTATGCTGGGCTCGGCGGTGGTGTCGCAGATTTCCGCGCAGGACCTGACCTACGCCGCCAATTTCGTTGCCTCGCGCAATTTCCGCAATTTCGAGGTCTATATCCTGGCCGCGGTGGTTTACCTGCTGCTCGCAATCGCCATGCGCGCCGTTCTGCGCGGGCTCGGCCGATATCTGTTCAAGGCGGCGGTATAGCGCATGATCCCGAAAAGTGGGCACCGGTTTTCGGGCAAGATCATGCGCCAGGGAAAGTGACATGCTGCAGTTCAGCTTCTGGGACATCCTCTCGAACCTGCTGATCGCCACCGAGTGGACGATCATCCTGTCGCTGATCGCCTTCGTCTCCGGCGGCATCGTCGGCCTGATCCTCCTGTTCATGCGCACATCGCAGATCAAGCCGCTGGAATGGTTCACCAAGTCCTACATCGAGTTCTTCCAGGGCACGCCGCTGCTGATGCAGTTGTTCCTGTTTTTCTTCGGTATCGCGCTGTTTGGCATCGAAGTGTCGCCGTGGCTTGCGGCGTGGCTCGCGCTCACGCTGTGGACCAGCGCCTTCCTCACCGAGATCTGGCGCGGCTGCGTCGAATCGATCCCGCGCGGCCAATGGGAGGCCTCCTCGAGCCTGGCGCTCACATACATCGAACAGATGCGCTACGTGATCCTGCCGCAGGCCCTGCGCATTGCGGTGGCGCCGACCGTCGGCTTCTCGGTGCAGGTGATCAAGGGCACGGCGCTTGCTTCCATCATCGGCTTTGTCGAGCTGACCAAGGCCGGCACCGTGCTCAACAATGCGACGTTCCGGCCGTTTCTGGTCTATTCGCTGGTGGCGCTGATCTACTTCTGCCTGTGCTTCCCGTTGTCCTGGTGCGCCAAAAAACTCGAGGGTCGCCTCAATGCCGCTCGTTAGCATCCGTGACGTTAGAAAAAGCTACGGCCCGGTCGAGGTGCTCAAGGGCGTCTCGCTCGAAGTCGAGAAGGGCGACGTGGTCGCCATCATCGGCCGCTCCGGTTCGGGCAAGAGCACGCTGCTCCGCTGCATCAACGGGCTGGAGACCTACCAGTCCGGCGCCATCATGGCCGACGGCATCGAGGTCGGCGGCGTTCGCGCCAATTTGCGCGAGCTGCGCCGCCACGTCGGCATGGTGTTCCAGCAGTTCAATCTGTTCCCACATTTGACCGCCGCGGAAAACGTGATGCTGGCGCCGATGGTGGTGAACAAGGTGGCCAAGAAAGAAGCGCGCGCCGTCGCCGCCGAAGTGCTGGCCAAGGTCGGGCTGTCGGAGAAGATGGACGCGTATCCGAGCCAGCTCTCCGGCGGGCAGCAGCAGCGCGTCGCCATTGCCCGTTCGCTGGCGATGCGGCCCAAGGTGCTGCTGTGCGACGAAATCACCTCGGCGCTCGATCCGGAATTGGTCAACGAGGTCTTGCGCGTGGTCGAGCAACTGGCGCGCGAAGGCATGACGCTGATGCTGGTGACGCACGAGATGCGGTTTGCCCGCGACGTCGGCACTCATCTGGTGTTCATGCATCACGGCAAGGTGCACGAGCAGGGCAAGCCGAAGGAGGTCTTTGCCGCGCCGAAGACCCCGGAATTGCAGCAGTTCGTCGGCTCGATCGCCTGACGCCCTTCCGCTGTCACGCCGCCTTGCGCTAGGCTGGCGCGGAAACAGGGGGCGGTCGTGAAATCATTCGTCAAATTCGTTCTGCTCGCCGCGGCGTTCGCCGCCGTGTTCGCGGCCGAGCCGGCATTTGCCCATCACCTGATGGGCGGGCGCACGCCATCAACGTTCGCCGAGGGCCTGCTGTCCGGCCTCGGCCATCCGCTGATCGGCATCGATCATTTTGCCGCGGTCGTCGCGGTCGGCTGCCTCGCCGCCGCGCATCGCGCCGGAGCGGCGCTGGCACTCGCCTTCGTCGTGGCGATGATGGCGGGCGTTGCCCTGCATCTGCACGGCGCGACCGTGCCGGGCGCGGAATTGCTGGTGGCGCTGTCGGTCATAGTCCTCGGCGTCATTCTGCTGCGCCGGCCGCAGTTGCCTGTATCGGCTGCGCTCGGCCTGTTCGTGCTGGTTGGTCTTACCCACGGCTACGCGTTGGGTGAATCGATCTACGGTGCCGAGCGCTCGCCGCTCGCCGCCTATCTCATCGGGCTTGCGGTCATCCAGAGCGCCGTTGCGCTCGGTGCCATGTTGGTAGCGCGCGCGGTCACGCAACGTACGCGCGATCTCGTGACCGTGCGCCTGATCGGCGCCGGCATTGCCGGCGTCGGGATTGCGGTGCTGATGCAGCAGGTGATCCCGGCACCGCCGGCCTGAGAAAAAAGCAAGGCCCCGAAGCGGGGCCTTGCCATCCTTACGTCTCGATCTTGCCGGCAACGATCATGTTGCGTGGGCGAAGTTGCCCGCTTCGCTGGCCACGATACGCGAGCGCATCGGCTTGAGCACGAACAGCGCCATCGCCACGACGACGAGGTTCATGATCGCAGTCGCAACGAACACCATGTGCCAGCTTCCGGTCGACGCCTTGATCATGTTGGCGACCGGCACGAGGAAGGCGGATGCGCCTTTTGCCGTGTAAAGCAGGCTCAGGTTCACCGTGGCGAATTTCGGCCCGAAGCTGTCGGTGCAGGTCGACGGGAACAGGCTGAAGATTTCGCCCCAGGTGAGGAAGATCAGGGCGGCGAACACGACGAAAGCCCACGGTGAGCCGCCCGCCGAGCCGAGCAGCCAATAGGCGACTGCACCGAGACCGAAGGCGATGGCCATGGTGTATTCGCGGCCGATATGGTCGGACACCCAGCCGAACAACGGACGCGCGGCGCCGTTGGCGACGTTGTCCACGATCAGCGCGACCGAGAGCGCGGTGGCACCGCCGAGAATGGCGATATTGGCGACGTTGTAGTCCTTGGCGATCAGCGCGATCTGGGCGGTCGCCATCAGGCCGCTGGCCGAGACCAGAACGAACATGATGTAGAGCACCCAGAACACCGGCGATATCAGCACTTCGCCCGGCGTGTAGCTGCGTGCCGACTGCACCAGCTTGGGCTGGGCAAAACCCGCGAGTTCACCCGGCTCCGGCGCGCGCAACAGCCAGGCGAGCAGGAAGACGATAACGCCCTGCACTAGGCCGAACCAGAAGAACGCGGTCTCATAACCGCTCGAGGCGATCACGGCGCGGATCGGAACGACCGTGAGCGCGGCGCCGGCGCCGAAGCCCGCGGCGGTGAGGCCGACGGCGAGGCCGCGCCGGTCAGGGAACCACTTGACCGCCTGTCCGACCGCGGTTGCGTAGATTGCGCCGCCGCCGATGCCGGCGAGAACCGCGCCGAAATACAGCATCGACAGCGTGTCGGCCTTCGAGTTGACGATCCAGCCGGCGGCGATGAGCACGCCGCCGAAGGCGACCATCAGCTTCGGCCCGAGCTGGGCGCCGAGCTTGTCCACGATCCAGCCTTCGATCGGCGTGAGCCAGGTTTCCAGCGCCACGAAAATGCTGAAGGCGACCTGGATGGCGGCGACCGACCAGCCGTGCGCCTTGTTCATCGGGCCGACAAACAGCGTCCAGCCGTATTGCAGGTTGGCGATCATGATCATGCAGATGATCCCGGCGATGAGCTGGGTCCATCTTTCGCGATTAATTGGTTGCGCGGTTGCTCCACCATTGCTCATGATTTGTCTCCTTGTGTTTCCAGTTTTGGTTGTTATCGGCCGGCCCGTGAGCCAGGCGCGTTTTTCCAGCAAGCAAGTGCAATTCGGCCGCGGTGAGTTCACCGTGACCGATGTGATATTCAACGACGAGGATAAAAAACGTGACGCTGCCCAAAAGCCCGATCGCAATTGCCATATCGGCAAGAAACGGAAGCTCTCGGCGCCGAGCAAAGCCCGACCGCATTGAAGAACCGTCTTACTAAGCGCGCCCCGCTTATTTGTTCATTTGTCGGTGGAGAAAACGTGCGGTCAAGCGACCGGCCTGCTCGCCATAAAAATTTTTACACGGTGTTTATGCGGGCGAGCGCTAGTTCTAAAGTCGCAATGACGGCATCAATCTATCTAGAAAACCAGTGAGATCGTCCGTGACGTGATCGACGTGGGCGGCGTCGCGGCCTTCCATTTCCCAGTCCTCGCGGAACACCTCGCGCTGGCCGTCCGGCACCACCAGCACGGTGGTCATGCCCAGCGCGTGCGGCGTTTCCAGATTGCGTGCGAGGTCTTCAAACATCGCAGCCGTTGCGGGATCGACGTCGTGTCGCGCAAGAAACCGTTTGTAGACTTGCGGCCACGGCTTGGGATCGAGATCGGCGGCAGCAATATCGAACACGTCCTCGAAGTGCCGGTCGATCTCGAGCCGCTTCATCACCGCGTCGGCGTGCTTGCGCGTGCCGTTGGTGAGGATGAGCTTGCGCCCCGGCAGCTTCTCCAGCGCAGCGCCAAGCGCCGGGTTCGGCGTCAGCGGCGAGTGGTCGATTTTGTGCACGAAATCGAGATAGTCGTCGGGCGCCATGCCGTGCTCGGCCATCATGCCGCGCATGGTGGTGCCGTAGCGCTTGTAATAGTCCTTCTGCACACGGAAGGCTTCTTCCTTCGATACCTTCAGAAAGTCGGCAACGTAGGCGCGGATGCGCTCGTCCACCTGCTGCCAGAGATCGAGATGCCGCGGGTAAAGTGTGTTGTCGAGATCGAACACCCAGGTTGCGACCTTGCCGAAACCGCGCGGTGGCGAGCTTGATTTTGCTGGCACGGCTATTCCTTGAAACGCACGGTGGTCGAAGGCTGCCCGCCGGTGTCAATGGCGGCAAAGCCGGCCGAGTTCAAGCCGCGCGTCGCGCAATCTTTATGGTCGCTTAGCTCAAACTTGCCGTCCCGGGTGCACAGCGCGACCTTGCCGCCCCAGTCGAGCGGCGCGTCGCCGCGCTGGACCGTCCGTCCGGCGGCGTCGACCGCCTCGGCGTAACTGTAGAGCTTGTGCTGGTCGCCGCGCAGATCGGGACGCAGGCACTGGCCGGGGGCGATGCGGTACCAGCCGCGGGTGACGATCACGCCCGCCTCGACCGTGCCCAGCGACGCCATCACGGCGTACTGCGTGTCATTGCACCAGGAAAATCCGTTGCCTTGCGGATTTTGCGCGGCCGCGAGCAGCGCGTCGAAGAATTCAGCCGGCGCAGGCTCCGTCGCAAGGTTGCGGTCCTTGAGAAACCGGCCGAGCGCGGCCTGCGTTTTGCCGCCCTGCACGCCGTCGATCGGGTAGGCGTCATAACCGGCAATGGTGAGCAGGCGCTGCACGCCGGCAAGCCGCGCCTCTGCGTCGTCGTAATCGGCCTCCTCGGCAAGATTGATCGCCGGTCCCTTCGGCGAATCCGACGGCCGCGCCGCGGAAAAGCGCGCCTGCTGGCTCACCGGGCAGGCGCGCGCGTCGGCGATGCTGAAATCGGCCGCGCGAATGCAGAGTTCGACCTCGCCCTGCTGCGGCATCGGCGTGTCGCCATAGACCGGCGCCGTGCGCGTGTGCACATATACCATGTCGGCATCGAGCGCGCCGTCGAGCACTTGCCGGCATTGGCCGGGATCGATGCGGAACCAGCCGCGCGTCGACACCGCGGCGCGCTTTTCCAGGCCGAACGCCGTCTCCATGAGGTAACTGGTGTGGTTGCAGATGGTGAGTTCGGCGCGCACCGGCGCCGCCGCCAGCACGGCGCACAATCCGGCAACGCCGCAGATCGAAGCCCGAATCATTCCGCCATGCTAAAACGCCATGGGCCGGGGCGGAATCGGTCTCAGCGGTGCATCAGCGTGCCGACGCCGTGGTCGGTGAGCAATTCGAGCAGTACCGCGTGCGGCACCTTGCCGTCCATGATGACGACGCCTTCGACGCCCTGATCGAGCGCATAGATGCAGGTCTCGACCTTGGGGATCATGCCGCCTGAAATGGTGCCGTCGGCGATCATCCGCCGCGCGTCGGCAACCGACAGCTCCGTAATCAGCTCCTTCGAGGCGTCGAGCACGCCGGGCACGTCGGTCAGCAGCAGCAGGCGCTTGGCCTTGAGCGCGCCGGCCACCGCGCCGGCGAAGGTGTCGGCGTTGACGTTGAAGGTGCCGCCGTCGGCCGAGGTCGCCAGCGGCGCCAGCACCGGGATCATTTCCTTGCCGAGCACGGCGTTGAGCACGAAGAGGTCGACCTTCTCCGGTTCGCCGACGAAGCCGAGATCGACGATCTTTTCAATGTTGGAGTCCGGATCGATCACGGTGCGCGTCACCTTGCGCGCCTGCACCATGTTGCCGTCCTTGCCGCACAGCCCGATGGCCTTGCCGCCGGCTGCGTTGATGTAGCCGACGATCTGCTTGTTGATCGAACCGGCGAGCACCATCTCGACGATCTCGACGGTCTTCTGGTCGGTGACGCGCAGCCCATCGACGAATTCCGACTGGATGCCGAGCTTCTTCAGCATGGCCGCGATCTGCGGGCCGCCGCCGTGCACCACGACTGGATTGATCGCGGCCTGTTCCAGCAGCACCACGTCGCGGGCGAAATCGCGCGCGGTCGTCTCCTGGCCCATGGCGTGGCCGCCGTATTTGATGACGATGATTTCCTCGTCGTAGCGCTGCATGTGCGGCAGCGCCTCGGAGAGGATGCGCGCCTGCGTCTGCGGGTCGACCTTTATCCGTTCAGATTTCGGGGCTTTGCTCATTACAGGCCTCGGGTCCAGCGCGTGATCCCGAAAAGTGGGAACCGGTTTTCGGACAAGATCATGCGCAAACAATTGTGTGGCGCCGTTCTAGCCGATGTTTGCCGCAAGGGACAATGCGCAAGGGCCAAATGCGATTGCCGTGACGCCTATGCGCGGCGCTCGGCGAGCAGGCGGGCGACGGCGGCGCGCAATTCATCGATGCCCGAGCCTTCGCGGGCCGAGGTTGCCAGCACGCCAGGAAAGGCGGCCGGTCGCCCGGTCAGGGTCTGTTCGACCTCGCCCACGCGGCGGGCAAGCTCGGCCTCGGTTACTTCGTCGGACTTGGTGAGCACGACCTGATGGCTCACCGCCGCCGCCCCGAGTGCCGCGAATACCTGATCGTCGGTATCTTTAAGGCCGTGGCGGGCGTCGATCAGCACGTAGACGCGGGCGAGGTTGGCGCGGCCGCGCAAGTAGGCGTGGATCATCGCCGTCCATGCCGCGATCTTGGACTTTGCCGCGGCGGCATAGCCGTAGCCCGGCATGTCCACCAGAACGAGGTCGCCGTCACTCTTGAAAAAGATGAGTTCCCGGGTGCGCCCGGGTGTGCGCGAGGTTCGCGCCAGCGCCTTGCGCCCGGTCAGCGCGTTGATCAGGCTCGACTTGCCGACATTGGAGCGGCCGGCGAATGCGATCTCGGTGCCGTGCATCTTCGGCAGCGAGGCTTCCGAACCTGCCGCGGCGGTAAATTGCCAGTCGCCGGTAAACAGGCGGCGCCCGGCGTCGCTCTCGCGGTGGGTGAAGGGGAGGGTTGCCATCGCGTGCTGCGGTCCATCTCGTCATGCCCGCGCTCGGCGCGGGCATCCACGTCTTCCTTCGGAGAAACAGTAAAGTCGTGGATGGCCGAGACAAGCCCAGCCATGACGAAGCGCCTACCCTTGCGTCTTCGCCTTCTTCTTCCCGAACAGCGCCTTGATGTTGTCGAACAGTTCGATCTTGGCGCCGTGCTTGCGCATGATGATCGATTGCTGCGCGACCGACAGCGAATTGTTCCAGGCCCAATAGATGACGAGGCCGGCCGGGAAGCTCGCCAGCATGAAGGTGAAAATCAGCGGCATCCAGTTGAAGATCATCGCCTGCGTCGGATCGGGCGGCGTCGGGTTGAGCTTCATCTGCAGCCACATGGTGATGCCCATGATCACCCCCCAGGCGCCGACGTGCAGGAACGAGCCGAACATCGGCAGCGTGGTCGGGTCGAACGGGATCAGGCCGAAGAGGTTGAAGATGTTGGTCGGGTCCGGCGCCGAGAGATCGTGGACCCAGCCGAAGAACGGCGCGTGGCGCATCTCGATGGTGACGAACAGCACCTTGTAGAGCGAGAAGAACACCGGGATCTGGATCACCACCGGCAGGCAGCCGGCGACCGGGTTGATCTTCTCCTTCTTGTACAGCGCCATCAGCTCCTGCTGCTGCTTGGCCTTGTCGTCGGGAAAGCGTTCGCGCAGCGCCTGCATCTGCGGCTGCACCGCCTTCATCTTCGCCATCGAGGCATAGGACTTGTTGGCGAGCGGGAAGAACGCCGCCTTGATCAGCACGGTGACGATGAGAATGGCGAGGCCGAAATTGCCGACCAGGTGGTAGAAATAATCGATGACGATGAACAGCGGCTTGGTGATGAAGTAGAACCAGCCCCAGTCGATCAGCAGGTCGAAGCGGTTGAGGTTGAGTTGCTTCTCGTAGTTATTGACCACCGCCACTTCCTTGGCGCCGGCAAACAGCCGCGCGTCGGCTGAGCCGGTCGCGCCCGGCGCGACGGTGCGTGCATCGAGCAGATAGTCCGTCTGGTAGGTCTTCTCGGCGCCGAGCGTGCCGGTCGAAAAATGCGCCTTGAGATGGGCATCGACGTCGGGCAGCAATGCCGCGGCCCAATATTTGTCGGTGATGCCGAGCCAGCCATTGGTGACGTCGAAGGCGACGTCCTTTTTCTCTTCGACCTTCTTGTAGGTGTATTCCTGCAGGCCGTCGTTGCCGAGCACTCCGATCAGGCCCTCATGCAGGATGTAGTAGCCGAGCGTCTTGGGCGTGCCGTGCCGCGAGATCAGCGCGTAGGGAAACAGCGTCACCGGGCTAGCGCTCTTGTTCACCACCTCGTCCTTGATGGTGAAAAGATATTTGTCGTCGACCGCGATGGTGCGGCGGAACTCCAGTCCCTCGCCGTTGTCGTAAGTCAGCGTCACCGGATGGCCGACGGCGAGCGCACCGGCGCTGCTTTCCGTCCACACCGTGTCCGACCCCGGCAGCTTGACGTTGACGCCCGCCGTGCCGGTCCAGCCGAATTCGGCATAGAACGGTTCCGGGCTGCCGGACGGCGAGAGCAGCACGATCGGCGGCGATTTCGGATCGACCGTTTCGCGGAACTTGACCAGCGAGATGTCGTCGATGCGGCCGCCCTTGAGATCGATCGATCCCTGGATGCTGCCGGTGTCTATCGCGACGCGCGGCGAGGCCTTGAGCGCGGCCTCCCGGGTCACCGTCACGGCGGCGCCCGGCGCTGCCGTCTGTCCGGGGACGGCGGCGGGCGCTTGTCCCGGCGCTGGCGCGGCGCCGGGGGCGGCGGCCGGAGGCTGCGCCACCTGGCCCGGTTGAGCGGCGCCGGTCTTGGCCGCCTGCTGCTGCGCCTGTTCCTGGCGCTGCTTCTCCATCTGCGGCAAGCCGATGAAATATTGCCAGCCGATCAGCACGATGGCCGAGAGCACGATGGCGATGATGGTGTTTTTGCTATCGGTCATCCCGGGTCCGTTTTGCCGTTGCGCGTCCTTGGTGCACTCGCCGCAACGCCCCCTCGAAGTCTTCACTCAATCGGGCAAACGGCAGCGCCAGCGCCGCGCGTCGGCCGATCAACACATAATCATGCCCGGCCCGCATCCAAGCAGTGTTCGCCAGTCTTACGATGTCCCGCAGGCGCCGCCGCACGCGATTGCGCTCCACGGCCTTGCCGACCTTTTTCGACACGGTGAAGCCGACGCGCACCGGGCCTTCGTCGCTGCGCTTGCGCGCCTGTAGCACAAAACCGGTTGCCGGAACCTTGCTTCCGGCCGCCGCGGCCACGAAGTCCGCTCGCTGCCTCATTCGTTCCATGGGAGCAAAGGTAAGCGGCCTTGCGGCCTGAGTTTTCAGGCGCTGAGACGCTTGCGTCCGCGCCCGCGCCGCGCCGAAAGAACCTTGCGTCCGCCTTTGGTCGCCATGCGCGTGCGAAAACCGTGGCGGCGCTTGCGCACCAGCTTGCTCGGTTGATAGGTCCGCTTCACTGTTCAAGTTCTCCGCTGGCCGCGCCGTGGTGACCCGGACGGGCCAGCCGCCCCGGATCGGCCCTGAAAACCGGCAAAAAAACGCCGGTTCGACGCGCGATTTCCGCGGCTTATAAGCGAGGGGCCAATAGACGTCAATTGTCGCGTCAGTGTTGCCTCAATGCGACCCCGGCTGCTTTGCTCAGCTTTGCCAACCGGGCATGATGTGACGCTTAGCGTGGCGGCATATGGCCGAAATACTCACACCCGATATCTGCGTGATCGGCGGCGGCTCCGGCGCCGCCGCGACTGCCATTACGGCGGCGGCGTTCGGCGCGCCGGTGGTCCTGGTGGCGCGTCGCGTCGGCGGCGGTTACCGCGACAATCTGCCGGCGCTTGCGGCGGCGGCCAGGCGGGCCGCGGCGATGCAGGGCGGCGGGCCGTTCGGGGTTTCCGCGGCGGCGGTCGAAGTCGATTTTGCCAAGGTGCGCGATCACGTCCATCGCGCGGTGGGCGCGCTGGCGTCGAACGACACGGTGGCGCGGCTCATCGGCTTCGGCGTCCGCGTGATTGAGGGCGATGCCCGCTTCAAGGACCGGCGCACGCTTGTTGCCGCGGGTGCATTTGAAATTCGCGCGCGGCGTTTTGTCATCGCCACGCGATCTGCCCCGCTGCTGCCGCAGATTCCCGGGCTGGAGCAGGGTCCCTATCTCACCGGCGACAGCATCTTTGCGCTCGAGGAATTGCCGCAGCATCTCCTCGTCATCGGCGCGGGCTCGACGGGTCTCGAACTGGCGCAGGCCTTTCGCCGCCTCGGCAGCGCCGTGACCGTACTCGAGGCGATGCGGCCGCTTGCCGGAGATGACGACGAATGCGCAGCCGTTCTCGTCAACGAGATCGAACGCGGCGGCGTCGTCATCCGAAGCAGCGTGACGATCACGCGCATCGAGCGCGCCGCCGGCAAGGTGCAGGCCATCCTCGAAGGCGGCGACCGCATCGAGGGCACGCACCTGCTTGTTGCCACCGGCAGCGGGCCGATGCTTGGCGGGCTTGCGCCCGAGGTTGCCGGCGTTTCCTATCGGGACGCCGGGATTGCCGTGAACAAGCGCCTCAAGACGGCCAATCGGCGAATTTACGCGATTGGCGATGCCGTCGGTCAATCGCATGCAGGTAATTATCACGCGGCGCTCGTGGTGCGGAACGCACTGTTTCGTTCGCGGGTGAAGCTGGATAACGACGCGACGCCGCGCTTCACCCTGACCGACCCGGAATTGGCGCAGGCCGGTTTGACCGAAGCCGAAGCGCGCAAGCGCGGCATTAAAATAAAAATCGCGCGATGGCCCTATCACGACAACGTCAGGGCGCAGGCTGCGCGCGAAACCCGAGGCCATATCAAAATCGTTTTGTCACGCAATGGTACGATATTAGGCGTTACCATTGTCGGCGCCCACGCCGGCGAGTTGATCGCAGCATGGACCGTGGCCCTGGCGCAGAAGCTGGATGTGCGCGCGATGACGGATGTCATAATGCCGTCGCCGACGCTTGCGGAAATCGGTAAAAATGCGGCGCTCGACTATTTTGCGCCACGTTTGACGAGCCCATGGACGCGGCGCATCATCGCCTGGCTGCGAATCTTCGGTTGAGGACGTAATTGAATTCGACATCCGATCCAGTCAAAGCCGCCGCTGCACCGGCGCCGACGCGCGGGCTGCGCGTAGGGCTTTCCGGCAAGCTGCTGGCGTTGACCGTCGTATTCGTGACGCTCGCCGAAATCCTCATTTACGTTCCCTGGATCGCCGACTTCCGCCTCAACTGGCTCAACGACCGGCTCGCCGCCGCGCATACCGCGGCGCTGATGTTCGATTCGCTGCCCAGCGACCAGACGCTGCCGGAAAGCGTGACCAAGCAGATCCTGAGCAGTATCGGCGCCCACACGCTGGCGCTGAAAATGGGCGCGCAGCGCAAGCTGCTCGCCGCCGCCGACATGCCGACCCACATCGACCAGGACGTCGATATCCGCACGGTCATGTGGTGGGGCGCCGTCATGGACGCGTTCGATACGATGCTGTTGTCAAAACCGAAGGACGTGATCCGCCTGGTCGGCCCGGCGCCGATGGGCGGCGACTTCCTCGAAATCGTGCTCGACGAAGCTCCGCTGCAGAAGGCGATGGTGAATTTCTCCGTCAGCATTTTGCTGGTGTCGCTGCTCATCACCGGCATCACCGCCGTGCTGGTGTTCCTGTCGCTCAACTATCTGCTGGTGCGGCCGATGCGGCGCATCACCGAGAACATGATCGCCTTCCGCGCCGATCCGGAAAATCCGGCGCGCGTCATCGCGGATTCCGGCCGTTACGACGAGGTCGGCACCACCGAGCGCGAGCTCGCGGCAATGCAACGCGATATCGCCTCCAACCTGCACCAGAAAAGCCGGCTGGCCGCGCTCGGGCTCGCCGTGTCGAAGATCAATCACGACCTGCGCAATCTGCTCGCCTCGGCGCAATTGTTTTCGGACCAGCTTTCCAACCTGCCCGATCCCAAGGTGCAGCGCTTCGCGCCCAAGCTGATGCGGGCGCTCGAGCGCGCCATCGCCTTCTGCCAATCGACATTATCCTATGGCGCCGCGCAGGAACCGCCGCCCGACCGCAAGACCATCGAGATTGAGCCGCTGATCGAGGAGGTGCACGAGACGCTTGGCCTCGGGCTCGACGTGCCGATCCGCTGGATCGTCGCCATGGAGCGCGGCCTGACCGTCGACGCCGATCACGATCAATTGTTCAGGGTGCTGGTCAACATCGCACGCAACGCGGTGCAGGCGCTGGAGGCGCGCGGGGCCGGCGATCCGGCGCGCGATCAGATTCGCATTACTGGGCGGCGCGAAGGCAGCGTCACGGTGATCGAAGTCTCCGACACCGGGCCGGGCGTCTCCGATCGCGCCCGCGCGCATTTATTCGAGGCGTTTCAGGGCTCGACGCGCGCCGGCGGCGCCGGCCTCGGGCTGGCGATCGCCGCCGAGCTGGTGCGCGCGCATGGCGGGGAGATGCGGCTGGTCGATGGAACCATCGGCGCGACCTTCCGCGTCAGCATTCCCGACCGCGCCGTCGAATTGCGCCCGCGCCGCGGCGAGCGGGCGAGTGCCTAGGCCCGGGCGGAAGAACGCGCCCCGCGGCGGTGTTCTTAACCGTTGAAGGGCGGCGTTTCACCCGAAGGATCTGAGCAATGGCAGCTGCACCGGTTTCGGTGCTTGGGCTCGCGACTGCGGTTCCCGATCACGTGCTCGAGCAATCCGCCGTTGCCGACTACGCGCGTCGCATCTATGCAAAAAGCTTCGCGCGCTACCCCAAGCTCGCCGATGTCTTCGTCAACGCCGGTATCGAGCGGCGCTACTCCGTGTGCCCGCTCGAATGGTTCGACGCGCCGCGCGACTGGAGCGAACGCACGCGAGCCTATCTCGACGGCGCCGAGGCGCTGTTTGTGCGCGCGGCGGAACGGGCGCTGGCGCAGGCCGGCATGAGCGCAAAAGACGTCGACGCCGTCGTGACCGTCTCCTCGACCGGCATCGCCACGCCGAGCCTGGACGCGCGCGTGGCTGCGCGCATGAGCTTTCGCGCCTCGGTCTCGCGCGTGCCGGTGTTCGGGCTAGGTTGCGCCGGCGGCGTCTCCGGATTGTCGATCGGCGCGCGGCTGGCGCGGGCTGAACCGGGCGAAGTGGTGCTGGCCGTCACCGTCGAATTGTGCACGCTGGCGTTTCGCGGCGACCGCGGCGGCAAAGCCGATGTGATCTCCTCGGCGCTGTTCGGCGACGGCGCCGCAGCCGTGGTGCTGCGTGCCGAGCGTGAGCAGGCGCCGCTGTCGATCGGCGCGGCCGCCGAGCACACCTGGCCGGGCACCCTCGACATCATGGGCTGGTCGGTCGATCCGGTGGGGTTCGGCGTGGTGCTGTCGCGCTCGCTGCCGCGCTTCATCGAAAAGCGGCTGGCGGCGCCGGTACGCCGTTTCATCGCCGACGCCGGGCTCGAAGCGCCACGCCTGATCTGCCATCCCGGCGGCGCCAAGGTTCTCGACGCCGTCGAGACCGCGCTCGAACTGCAAAAGGGCACGCTGCGCGACGAACGCGAAGTGCTGCGTGGGCACGGCAATATGTCGGCGCCGAGCGTCTTGTTTGTGCTCGAGCACGCGCTCAAGCGCGGCCTGGCGGGGCAAAGCGTGCTCTCGGCGCTCGGTCCCGGGTTCACCGCGAGCTTCCTCGCGCTGGCGCGCGCATGATCCCGAAAAGTGGGAACCGGTTTTCGGAGAAGATCATGCGCGGGAGAATGATCCCGAAAAGTGGGAACCGGTTTTCGGAGAAGATCATGCGCGGGAGAAAGCATGATTCCGAAAAGTGGGAACCGGTTTTCGGAGAAGATCATGCGCGGGAGAAAGCATGATTCCGAAAAGTGGGAACCGGTTTTCGGAGAAGATCATGCGCAGGAGAAAGCATGATGGGTGAGGGTGCC
Source organism: uncultured Alphaproteobacteria bacterium (assembly GCA_963738915.1). Taxonomy (GTDB): domain Bacteria; phylum Pseudomonadota; class Alphaproteobacteria; order Rhizobiales; family Xanthobacteraceae; genus Pseudolabrys. Next base: position 165,894 of record CAVTYO010000008.1, on the reverse strand, counting down.
TGGCTCGTCGCCTTCCTGGTGATGCAGCGGCTTGCCGAACTCGGCTTGGCGCAATGGAACACCGTGCGGCTGCGCGCGGCCGGCGCGGTTGAATTCGGCGCCGCACACTATCCGCTGCTGGTCGCCCTGCACGCATTCTGGCTGATGGGCCTGTGGGTGTTCGGTCACGAACGCCCGGTCGATCCGTCATGGCTCGCCGTCTTTATTCTGCTGCAGGCGGGCCGGATTTGGGTGGTGGCGAGCCTTGGACGCCGCTGGACGACGCGCATCGTTGTCATGCCTCGGGCCATGCCGGTTCTGCGCGGGCCGTACCGTTTCCTGCGCCACCCGAACTATTTGATCGTTATTTTAGAGATCGCCGTGGTTCCGCTTGCGCTCGGGCTGCCGCTGTTCGCGCTCGTTTTCTCGCTCGCCAATGCGGCATTGCTGGCTTACCGCGTCCACGTCGAAAACGCGGCGCTGGCCTGGGCCGCGGGCGCCGCTGCGCCACCGGCGGCCGTGGCCAATCAAACCTTGCCAATGAAACAGTGAGGCGATAGCTATGCGCCGGTTCCGTCGGCCGAAATCCGGCAACGGCATCGGCGCCCGTAGCTCAGCTGGATAGAGCACCAGACTACGAATTTGGGGGTCAGGAGTTCGAATCTCTTCGGGCGCGCCATTTCCTTCTGAAAATTCGACATTCGAACGTTAGTTCAAAAGGCGCGTTCCCATAGGGTGCCCATAGGGGAGGCGATGAGTTGGCCCGACAAACCGAGCGGCAAAGCAGGAAAACCGCAACGCCGCAAGGCGCTGAGGCCTCGCATCGCTGCGAAGATCGCTCGTCGCCGCAAGTCTCTCACCGCCGATGCAACCGAAAGAATTGCCCTGCTCACCGTTGAGCGGGACGACGCTCTGGAGCAGTTAGCGGCGACCTCTGACGTGCTGAAAATCATCTCCAGCTCTCCCGCCGAGCTACAGTCGGTGCTGGACGCCATTGCAACGTCGGCCGCTCAATTGCTCGATGTAGCTGACGCCCAAATCATGCGCGTCGAAGGTCACTTACTCATATCCGTGGCAAATCACGGGCCCTCTCAACAATGGCCGATAGGAACGCGGCGAGAGATAAACCGAAACTGGGTCGCGGGACGAGCGGTGGTTGATCGCATAACGGTTCAAGTCCGCGATCTACAAGCGGCTCAGAGCGAATTTCCAGAGGGAGTGGCCTATGCGAGGCAGTATGGGCACAGGAGCACGCTTGCCACGCCGCTGTTGCGAGAAGGACATCCGATTGGAGCAATTCTGATCCGTCGTAACGAAGTCAGGCCGTTCACAGAGAAGCAGATCGAGCTCGTCAAAAACTTTGCTGCCCAAGCCGTCATCGCCATCGAGAACACACGGCTGCTTAATGAGCTGCGCCAGCGCACCGTCGATCTCTCTGAGTCGCTGCAGCAACAGACGGCGACCTCCGAGGTGCTCAAGGTCATCAGCAGTTCACCGGGCGACCTAGAGCCTGTATTTGAAACGATACTAAGGAACGCAGTGCGCATTTGTGACGCCAAGCTCGGCTCGCTGTTTTTGTCTGAAGGTGAGGATAAATTCCGCACCACTGCACTTTATGGAGCTCCGCCAGCATTTGCGGAGTCGCGCCGCCGCGATCCCTTCCTCAAGGCCACACCCGACTCGGGACTCGGCCGCGTGGCCGCGACCAAAAAAGCCGTGCAGATCTTGGACGTACGAGAGGACCCGGCCTACGCAAATAACCCAACACGGGCTCCGCTCATCGAACTCGCCGGCGCCCGCACGCTAATTAACGTGCCAATGCTTAAGAATGACGAGCTTGTTGGCCAGATTGGCATCTACCGGCAGGAAGTCCGCCCGTTTACCGAAAAACAAATCGAGTTACTCGCAAACTTCGCCGCGCAGGCGGTCATTGCCATCGAGAACGCTCGGTTACTCAATGAGCTAAAGAAGCTAAACCTGCAGCTTGAACAGCGCGTCGAGGACCAAGTCGGCGAAATTGAGCGCATGGGCAGACTGCGGCGTTTCCTTCCTCCGCAAGTCGCCGATCTGATTATCGCGTCCGGAGCTGAGAAGCAGCTCGATAGTCATCGCCGTGAAATTACTGCCTTATTCTGCGATCTACGTGGCTTCACAGGCTTCTCCGAAAGCTCTGATCCGGAAGACGTGATGGCGCTGTTGCGCGACTACCATGCGGCGATTGGTGAAATCATAATCAAGTACAGCGGCACGCTTGAACGCTACGCGGGCGACGGGGTGATGGTAGTCTTCAATGATCCCGTGCCGGTGGACAACCCGGCGCTTCAGGCGGTTCTGATGGCTCTCGAAATGCGTGGCGCCATTGGGGCGTTGACGGAAAAGTGGCGGCGGCTGGGGCACGACATTGGTTTCGGCATTGGCATTGCGCACGGATTTGCCACGCTCGGCACCATCGGTTTTGAGGGACGCTTCGATTATGCGGCAATCGGGACGGTATCCAATGTCGCTTCTCGGCTTTGTGACGAAGCCAAGCCAGGTCAAATCCTCATAAGTCCCCGTGTACTGATGGCAGTCGAGAAGGTCGTAACAGTTGAGTTAGTTGGCGAGTTTGCTCTGAAGGGTATCCGACGGCCGCTGGCGGCTCACAACGTTCTCGCGGCTAATTCGGCAGCTTAGTGGGCAGGTGATTGATGTTCGCTTCTGGCACATCGCGTCATTCGCGATGCGCGCCTTGGATGGTCGCTATTGGACCAGCAACCGACAAACGGCAGGTTTTGAATCGGCTAGGTCGCGAATGGACCTAAAGCAGGCAAAATAAAAAATATACAAATCGAAATAGGAATGACCCGAGGCCGTTGTCGGCGACGACGCGCAGGCTGCACGTCTAGTGCTAGGATGTGGCGTCTCATCCGCGGGAGAGCGAGCCTGTGAGCCGCAAATGCGTTGCCAGGGCGCGTCCTCGCGCCATCAGTCGGCGTGCGGTGGTCGTCGCCATTGCATCGGTGGCGGTGGCAAGTGCGCTTGCGCAACAGCGTGACGGCATGCACCGCATCGGGGTGCTGATGGGTTCGGGCGCAAACGATTCCGAAGGTCAAGCGCGCGCTGCTGCGCTCTTGCAAGGGCTCGCCGCGCTCGGCTGGCGGGACGGCAGCACTCTAGCCATCGATTGGCGCTGGGCAGATGGACAGCGCGAGCTCTTCCAGCGCCACGCAGCGGAGCTGGTGGCGCTTCGGCCAGAGGTGATTTTGGCCTCAGGAAGCGCGGCGAGCGATGCGCTGCGGCAGCAGACCAAGACGATCCCGATCGTCTTCGCGCATGTGGTCGATCCGATTGGCCAGAAGCTCGTCGGGAATCTGGCGCAGCCCGGAGAGAATGTTACCGGCTTCAGTGGATTCGATCCTCCGATGGCAGGCAAGTGGCTCGGCATACTGACTGAAATCATGCCGCCGGTTCAGCGTGTGGCGGTGCTGTTCCATCACGCGACCGCACCGTATGCCGGAATTATGCTGCGCGCCCTCGACGAGGCCGCCCCGTCCCGCGCCGTGACAGTGCGGCCGGCCCCGGTTCTCAGTGACGACGAGATCGAGGTGACGATCGCGGGCTTTTCGCGCGAAAAGGGCGCAGGGCTACTGATCCTTCCGGGCCCCTTCAGTAACGTGCATCGCGGTGCGATCATAAGCCTCGCCGCCCGTCATCGCGTGCCGGCGATCTACCCCTATCGCTTTTTTGCCAGGGACGGCGGACTGATGTCCTACGGCACGGACGATGTCGACCTCTATCGTCCTGTGTCCTCATACATCGATCGCATCCTCAAGGGCGCCAAGCCTGGAGACCTGCCGGTCCAGAATCCGACTAAGTTCGATTTCGCAATCAATCTCAAGACGGCGAGGGCGCTCGGCCTCACTATTCCGACGTCGCTTCTCGCCAGCGCCGACGAGGTGATCGAATAGCAATGCTGTTTGCTGCGGTGCGTTGGGCGTTATTAGCACTTAGCGGGCGTCACGGCGGCGCCAATGAAGAACTGCTTTGAGAGGAACTGTGAAAGACCCCAATCGACGTGCCAATCGATGCCATTTCGATAATTCGTGTCGGTGTTTTCCAGGTTATAGGTCAAACCGGTTACGATTGAAAATTCCTGCCCAGTCTGAGGATTAAAATATGTGTAACCGCCGCCGCCATCGACGGGGCCGTGCCCGATCCCAAAATTTGCCAGACGTGTCGAATCGTACGTGCCAACCGGAATATCTCCCGTGAGATAGGTCATGAAATTGTTGACGTCCTGGTTCCAGCGTAGCGACGCTAGCGGATACAGATCGGCGACGCCCCATCGAGAATCGCTGATGCTACCCTGCCGCGTTACGACCAGAGGGCCCAGCATCGCCGTGAGCGTTCCATCGATCGAGGTGTCGTTGCGGCCGAGCGCTCCGGTCATGCCGAGAGCAAATTGTCCGCCGAGGAGAGGCGTCGCGAAGACATAGTTTGCGTTGAGAAATTCGAGGTCCGCGCGCGTGCAGGTTCGCATTCAGATTAACATTCACTGTCGGATTCAGGTTTCCGATGGCCGCTCACGAGAAGCGGAAACGGCGCCGTCCGCGCTTACCGAAGTGTGATAATAAACGGTGCCGAATTGCCAACTAGGCACCGCTGGCACCGCCGCCACACTACCAAACTGGCCCGGCAGCCAGAAGCTAACTCCGTCTTCATCGGCACGAGCATCTAGCGGCAAAAGGGCATTTGCTAATGCGGCTGCAAGCCAAGCAGTAACTAAGGCTTGATTTCGACGCAGATACGCGAGCACCGTATGCTCCCAACAGAACGTACTCCCGCCTCGCAGGAAAGAGCATTCCCCCCAGATTGATCGTCGTCAAGGGCCCGACCAAAGGTAACGCTGAAAGACGGTTGTGACATTCCCGTGAACCAGAACGAATGCTGAAGTTGTGCGGCGCCGTATACCAGGTCGACTGCGCCTTTCCGATTCCGCCCTTTGCGCAGTGGACGCAGTGCAGCTACGATCTGCCAGCGTCATGCCTTTTTGGAATGACCCAAGCTCCTCACCAAAGTTCACCGCGCCTTAAACAAAAGAGAAAATAGACCGGGAGGTGGAGATGATTAGGCGGACGATAAGTGTCCTCGCAACCGCGCTCCTGATTTCACCGCCGCAGGCGGCGTGGGCGCAGACGCCACCGCAGACATCGCCATCACCGGCGCAGCCGGGGACCGCATCGTCGCAGCAACTGTTGAGTGCCGGACAGCTCGACGCGCTCGTTGCTCCGATCGCGCTCTATCCCGATGCGCTGCTGTCGGAGATCCTTATGGCGTCGACTTATCCGCTCGAAGTGGTTGAGGCTGACCGTTGGGTCAAGGCTAACAAGAATCTGAAGGGTGACGCGCTCAAGGCCGCCGTAGACAAACAGACATGGGACGACAGCGTGAAGTCGCTCGTCGCGACACCTGATGTTCTTGATACGATGAGCCAAAAGCTTTCGTGGACGCAGCAGCTTGGCGACACCGTTCTAGCGCAGCAGCCGGATCTTATGGACGCCGTCCAGCGCCTACGCACCAAAGCGCAGGCTAACAGCAAACTCTCGTCGAACAAACAGCAGAAGGTGACGACACAGCAGCAGGACGGCAAGCAAGTCATCATTATCGCACCAGCGGAGCCCGACACCCTCTATGTGCCGTATTACGATCCTGCCGTCGTTTATGGCGGGTGGCCGTATCCAGCCTATCCACCTTATTACTGGCCGGCGCCGGGCTACATTGCCGCCGGCGTCATCGCCACCGGGATTGCCTTCGGCGCGGGCTATGCGCTCGGCCGTTGGGCTGGAGGCGGATATTGGGGCGGCGGCTTCAATTGGGGCGGCAACAACATCAACATCAACCGCAACGTGAACATCAACAACATCAATCGCGGCAGCGGCAATAATTGGACGCACAACCCGGCGCATCGGCAGGGCGTGCGCTATACCAATGCCAACGTTGCAGCAAAATTCGGTGGCAGCCACAATATCGCCGGGGCGCAAAACCGGATGGATTTCCGCGGCCGGGGCGGCAATCAGGTGCTGCAGCCCGGCGGCGGTGCGGGTAACCGGCCGAACATCGGAGGCGGTGGGAGTGCTGCCGGCGGCAATCGGCCCAATTTAGGCACTGGGGCCAATCGTCCGAACGTGGGGGGCGGCGGTGGTGCAGCCGGGGGCAATCGACCCAACGCGGGCGGCGGTGGCAACCGGCCGAATGCAGGTGGCGGCAATCGTCCTAACGTCGGCGGTGGTGGCAATCGTCCCAGCGGTGGTGGCGCAGGTGCGTTCGGCAATGTCAGTTCAGGAAAGATAGCCAGCAGCCAATCGGCCCGCGGTCACGCGAGCCTCGGCGGCGGTGGCGCGCGAGGTGGTGGTGGCGGCGGTGGCGCGCGGGCGGGTGGCGGAGGCGGAGGGGCCCGTGGCGGAGGCGGTCGACGGTCCGATTTGCGGCTCAAGCACGATATTGCACTGCTTGGTCGCCTCGACGACGGGCTTGGCTTCTATCGCTTCACCTACAACGGCGGCCATACGGCCTACGTCGGACTTATGGCTCAGGAAGTGCAAGCGATCATTCCGGAAGCGGTCGTGCGCAGCTCGGACGGATACTTGCGTGTGTTTTACGGCAAGCTTGGCTTGAAGTTCCAAACTTACGAGGCGTGGGTTGCATCGGGTGCACGGATCCCGGCCATGGCTCGTGTTGCGCATTGACTGTTGGAACAACGCAATCTTGCAAATAGCTGAGGGTCTCATGTCCAGAATTTTTGCAATGCTGAAATCGCTGAGGGTGGTAATCTTTGTCGTAGCATCTGCGTTGGTCGCCGTGCCATCCATTGCGCTGGCGCAGCAGGACTACACCACGCCACAGGCGGCGGTGGATGCCCTCGTCGCTGCGGCAAAATCCAGCGATCAAAAAGCTGCACTTGTCGTGTTCGGCCATCGCGGTGGAGGCATTATCTCGTCAGGTGACAAAGTAGGCGACGAGACGGCGCGTGCGCGCTTCGTCGCCTTTTACGATGCCAAGCACGTGATCACGATGCAAGGCGACAACAAAGCGATCCTGGTCATCGGCGATAACGACTATCCTTTCCCGATACCGATGGTTCGCAACAAAAGTGCTACCTGGTCGTTCGATACCGAGGCGGGCCGTCACGAAATCCTTTATCGACGCATTGGCCGCAACGAACTCGACACGATCCAGACTTGCCTCGCCTTTGTCGATGCACAGAATGATTATGCCAGCAAGGATCGAACGGGGGCAGGCGCCGGCATCTATGCGCAACGCTTCGTCAGCACACCAGGAAAGAAAGACGGGCTCTATTGGCCGACCCCGCAAGGCGAGGAAGAAAGCCCGCTTGGACCAGGGTTCGCCGAAGCCACACGGCAGGGCTATCGTCTCGCGGAAGGACGATCGCCCTATCACGGCTACTACTTCAAAATCTTGACCAAACAGGGTCCTGCAGCGGTTGGCGGCCCCGCCGACTATATCGTGAACGGCAACATGATCGGCGGGTTCGCATTAGTGGCCTTTCCGGCGCAGTACCGCAACTCCGGCGTTATGACGTTCATCGTCAACTACGCCGGCACGGTGTTCCAGAAAGATCTCGGGTCGCACACGGCGAAATTTGCTGACAACATGACATCGTTCAATCCCGATCCAACCTGGGCGAAGGTCGACACCACCGAAGCGGCCAAGTGAGCGGTGAAGGCAAGGCAAATCACCACGAGGGCATACCTTGTCCATATCAGCCAGCTCGACCGGTCGACGCAACACTTGCGTAACGCGTACCGAATGCTCGCTTGCCACTCGCAACAGACATTGTTCGTTGCTGCCGGCAAGTCAGCTGAATGAATCTTTTAACAAGAGAGGCCGTGTCGAAAAATGAAAGGCAAGCATGACTTACCGGAACGTATAGATGCGGCGACTCTCGCGCGTCTAGTCGCAACCTGGGTTGTAGGAATTGTATTCTTGTCGGCGCTGAGCCTTCTTCGGACAACACCTGCCGTCGCTCAGACGAAGCCAAACATTGTTTTCATCCTGGCGGATGATCTCGGTTGGAAAGATGTTGGTTACCACGGTTCGGATATCAAGACACCAAACATCGACGAGTTGGCGCAAACAGGTGCTCGGCTCGAACAGTTCTACGCAATGCCAATGTGCACGCCTACTCGAGCGGCATTTCTAACAGGACGCTATCCGTTGCGTTACGGACTGCAGACGGCGGTCATACCCTCCGCTGGCAAATACGGCCTCGCTACTGACGAATTTTTGTTGCCGCAAGCGTTGAAAAAGGCCGGATATCAGACGGCGATTGTTGGCAAGTGGCACCTCGGACACGCAGATCGGAAGTACTGGCCAAGTCAGCGCGGCTTTGATTATTCCTACGGCCCTCTAATTGGCGAGATCGATCACTTCACGCACAAATCGCACGGTGTTGTCGACTGGTACAAGAACAACAAACGGATCAGCGAACCGGGTTATGATACGCAGCTGTTCGGTGCCGACGCTGTTCGCCTAATCAATACCCACGATACCAAATCGCCCCTATTTCTCTACCTCGCCTTCACTGCGCCCCACACTCCCTATCAGGCGCCGCACAGCGACCTTGATAGATACAAGGGGATTGCCGACCCATCGCGCCGGGCCTATGCGGCCCAAATAACGGCGATGGACGATCAGATCGGCAAGGTCGTTGAGGCGCTCAAGCAGCGCAAAATGCTTGACAACACTTTGATCTTCTTCGTCAGCGATAATGGGGGCACGCGCTCGAACCTATTTGCCGGCGAGGGAGAAGTTAAGGGCGAGTTGCCACCGAGCAATGGCCCGTATCGTGACGGCAAAGGCTCGGTTTACGAAGGCGGAACACGAGTCGTCGCGCTAGCGAACTGGCCTGGCCGGATAAAGCCCGGAGTCGTAAGCGGGATGATTCATATCGTAGACATATATCCGACGCTAGCTGGTCTCGCCGACGCGAAGTTTGGCGACAATAAACCGCTCGACGGCGTGAATGTTTGGCCGACGATCAGCGAGGGGATGCCGGATCCCCGCGAGGAGGTCGTCTACAATGTCGAGCCGTACCGCGCGGCCGTGCGCGAAGGGAATTGGAAACTTGTTTGGACAACACTCTTGCCAACGACGATCGAACTTTTCGATCTTTCGAAAGATCCCTACGAATCAACAAACCTCGCCGAGCGGAATCCCGATAAAGTCAAGGAGTTGCAAGCGAGGATCATCGAGTTAGCCAAACAGGCAAAGCAACCATTGTTCTTGTTGGAATTGGTACGCTTGGGACTCAGCCATGCACCTGAATTTCCTGACTTAGGGGGCTCACTTGATTGAGTCCTCGGCACTGTTAGTGACGCTACTTCTGCGTTCTAATATATGCAGCTAAATCCGCCGCTTCACTTCGCGACAAATTCATATCCGGAATTCGAGGATGTGGGTTCAATAAAAATAACGCCAACGCCGCCTCGTTAAAGTCCGACTGACGGGAAATCGTTTAAAATGCAGGCGATTGCGTGGTGCCTGCCCGCTGATCCGCCGCAACGACATGACATGCCGCGCACCAGCGCTTGGCTAACGTCTCACCTTTGCGAACGTCGGCACCCGAGGCGGCCACTTCAACGTCCGGCTCATCGTCGACCACGAGGACGAGAAGATTCACGGGCGTTCTCCTGATTTGGCAAGGGATGCCGCCCCACGGGGCAGAACGATCCTAAACTCGGTGAACTCACCCGGCTTCGTATCGACCTCGATAGACCCGCCATGTTGCTTGACGATGACGTCGTGACTGATGGATAGACCAAGCCCCGTGCCCTCACCGGCAGGCTTGGTCTTTGGCGTGAACCATGTCCGTGCATTCCCCTCCATGCGCATACCTCCTCATCTGGCAAGATTAGAAGGTGTTGCGTCGATCGGTTGAACTCATCACCGATTGTGTTGCAAAACTCTTTGCTGCACTGCGAACACGCAACAATAGAATCCGATCGTACAGCGTTTTGAATCAATGATGCGCGTTCGTGTTTGTTCTTGAATCAATATTGCTCGTTTTGGTCGTGAAAATAGTTTTGCAACACAATCTGCCATTAGCGGCCAACGCACTGGCAGCATAGACGGTGCAAAAAAGAAGGGTCCCGTCGCGGCAATACCGAGCTTGAGCGCCTGTTGGCCGCTAAATGATTCACGCCGATTCACTTTTACTCCGCATTTATTCCATGGCGATCTGTGTGCCGGTTGCGCCATTCAACAGGCGTTTCAAGTGAAAGCTGGCAAGTTGATCATCGGCGTATTTGCCGACATGCCCAGCGAAGGCCGCGATTGCGCCTGGGTCCCCCGCCTCCAGTTTGGCGAATGCTTCGAGATAACTTTTTGTCGACGGAAGGTCGTATTGTTTTGGCGGCAAAGGCTCGAAAGCACGAAGCGAATCCGACCGCCCCCGCAGCAAAAGGTCGCCGACCGGCCGGCCGCGGAAATCCTTGGCTTTCGCCGCGACGGTCGCGCTGACGCAAGTGCGGGTGCCGAGCTGCTTGTTGGCGACTTCCAGCCGTGCGGCGATGTTGATGGTGTCGCCATAGGCGGTGTAGTCGAAGAAGCGACCGCCGCCGAAATTGCCGACGATTGCGGAGCCGGTATGGACACCGATGCGGGTAACGCCCAAGGTAATGCCATTTTTCTGCCAGCGTGCACGGAACGATTGTGCATAGTCGTCGAGCGCGAGGGCGGAAGCAACGGCGCGCGTCGCATGATCAGGCTGTTCGCCGGGCGCGCCAAAAAGCACATGCAGGGCATCGCCGACGATCTTGGCCACGGTGCCGTCGTGGGCGAAGACGAGATCGGTCATGCCAGTGAGATAGTCGTTGAGCAGCCGCCCGAGTACGTCGGGCTCGAGCGTTTCGACCAGCGTGGTGAAGCTCGCAATATCGGTAAACAACGTCGCGATCTCGCGGCGCTGGCCAGCGAGGTCGATACCATCGGCGTCACTCGCTAGCCGCTCGGCGAGATTCGGCGAGAAATAGCGTGACAGCGACGCGTGGGCGCGCTCAGCCTCGGCCTGTCGGCGCCGCGCGTCGCGCAACACTTCGACGTGGCGGAGGGTCTTGGCGATGGTCGTTTCGAAATCGAGAAAATCGATGGGCTTGGTGAGGAAATCGAAGGCGCCGCGGTTCATCGCCGTGCGGATGTTGGTGATGTCGCCGTAGGCGGAGACGATGATGGTCGAGAGTTTTTCATCCGCCTCCTGCAGCTTCTGCAACAGCGACAGCCCATCCATCCGCGGCATATTGATGTCGGTGACAATTAGGTCGACGTCCTGGTTCGCTTCCAGCATGTTCAAGGCTTCGACGCCATCGCGGGCATAGGTGAAGGCGACGGCGCCGTCGCGAATCTGGTGTCGGAACTTCTGCTGGATCAGTGCTTCCAGGTCCGGCTCGTCGTCGACAACCAGGATCCGTGCGGTCATGCGGCGCGTCCAACCCGCGTGTCGATCTCGCTGCGCAGCGCGCCGAAATCAATTGGCTTGGTCAGCAGCGCCGCAGCGCCGTTTTCCAGCGCTTTGCGCTTGGTTTCGGCATCGCCATAGGCGGTAATCATGATGATAGGGACGTCCGGCCGCATCGCCTTAGCCTTGGGCAGCAGCTCGAGCCCGCTCATTCCCGGCATGTTGATGTCGGAGAGGATGAGTATGAGCGATTGGTCCTGCGCTTCGGTAATGCGCTCAAGCGCGGCGGCAGCCGATTGCGCAAACTCCATCGCGAACCTGCCGCCACGCAGATCGCGGCGAAAATGCTGACGGAACAGCGTTTCAACATCAGGTTCGTCGTCGACCACGAGAATTAGGAAACTCACGCTTGTCCTCCTGATTTGGCCATGGCGGCAGCCGTGCGCGGCAGCACGATTCTGAATTCTGTGAATTCGCCGGGCTTAGTATCGACCTCTATAGACCCGTTATGTTGCTTGACGATGATGTCGTAACTCAGCGATAGGCCAAGCCCTGTACCCTCGCCGGCCGGTTTTGTCGTAAAGAAGGGGTTGAACATCTTTTCCTTCACTTCCGGAGGGATTCCAGTGCCATTGTCGCGGATCCTGATTTCGACTCTATCGCCGAGATTTTTGGTGGTAGCGGCGAGCACCGGCTCGTAGTCGACGCCGTTGGCGTCCGCCTTGCGCTTGGTCGCCGCGTAAAATCCGTTTGAGATCAGATTGAGTAGCACGCGCGTAAACTCTTGCGGGAACAGGTCGACTTCGCCCGCCGCCGGATCGAAGGAACGCTGCAAGGTTATATTGAAACCCTGCTTCTCGGCGCGAGCACCGTGATAGGCGAGATTGAGGCTTTCCTCAACCACGGCATTGATGTCAATCGGCCGGTGCTCGCCGGAGCCCTGCCGCGAGTGCAGCAGCATGTTCTTGACGATCGAATCGGCGCGCTTGCCGTGCTGCACCACCTTCTCAAGATTGCCTTTGAGCATCTCCTCGATCTCATCAACCTGTTCCTTGAGCTTGTCGTCGAGCTTCACGCCGGCCAGCGCCTCGCGCAGTTCATCGATAAGTTCGACTGAAATTGCAGAGAAATTGTTGACGAAATTGAGAGGGTTCTTGATTTCGTGGGCAATACCGGCAGTGAGCTGGCCGAGGGAAGCAAGCTTTTCGGTCTGCACCAGTCGGTCCTGCGCGGTGCGCAGCTCTTCCAGCGACTTCCCCAGTTCGCGGGTGCGTGCTTCGACGCTTTCGAACAGGCGCACGTTTTCGATGGCGATCGCCGCCTGGTCGGCGAAGGTGGTGGCCAACTCGATCTGCTTCTCGCTGAACGGACGGACATCCGAGCGCGTCAAGGTCAGGACGCCGATCGTGGAATTCTCGCGCATCATCGGGATGCCGAGCACCGTGCGGTAGTCGCCCAGCCGCTGCATTTCCTTTTGCGCATAGTCGGGATCGGCGAGCACGTCGGGAATATGGATCACCTTACCTTCGAGCAGCACGCGGCCGAAGCCTGAGCCCCGCTCGGGCTTGATTTGAATATTTTTGACATAGCTCTGGAATTCCTGCGAGAAGCCAAAGGCCTCAGCGCGATAGAAGGCGCCGTTTCTTTCGCGCGTGATATTGGCTTTGTCGGCATCGCACAGCCTCGCCGCCGTTTCGACCAGGGCTTGCAGCACGGTCTGTAAATCAAAGGTCGAGCGGCTGATCAGTTTAAGTACTTCGGCGGTTGCGGTCTGCTGCGACAGCGACTCGCGCAGCTCGCTGAGCAGGCGCGTGTTCTCGACGGCGATAACAGCTTGCGCAGCGAAATTGGTGACCAGGTCGATCTGCTTGTCGGTGAAGGGCTTTACCTCCTGACGAAAGATGCCGATGGCACCGATCAGCTCGCCCTCCTTGAGCATCGGCACCACGACCGCCGAACGCGCGCCGGCGGTGGCAACGATGGCCAACCGGCTCGGGTCTTTGTCGGCATAGGCGCGGTCGGATTGCAGATCGCCAATATGCGTGGTCTGCTTTGTGCGTGCCGTTCGGCCCAGCGCCGTATCGGGGCCCCAAACTCGCGCCTGGCGCGCGAAGTCGGCGAACTCCTGCGAAATACCGCGCCATGACAGCGCCCGGTACTTGCCGTCGGAATATTCGAACATGATGCCGAATTTGGCGTCGCAGATGCGCATCGAGCTTTCCAGCATGGCCTGGAACACCGGCTCGAGATCGCCCGGCGAACTGGAAATGACCTGAAGCACTCCCGTGGTCGCCGTCTGTTGCTCGAGCGATTCGGTCAATTCGAATGTGCGCTCCTCCACCTTCTTTTCTAGATCGGCGTAGGATTCCTGCAAGCGCCCGGCCATATCGTTGAATTGGTCGCCGAGCGCTTCCAGTTCATCGCCGGTTTTGACCGCGATGCGCTGCGAGAGATCGCCGCTGCCGATGCGTGCGGCGCCGGCGCGCAAGGCCTGGATCGGCACCATCATCCGCCGTGCTAGAAATACGCCGGCGAGCGCCGCCAGAACTAGCGCGGCCAGGAGCACTAGCGCGGCACGCTCGATCGAGGTGAACAGCGGCTGGTAGGCTTCGTTCACCGGTAGTTCGACGAACACCGTCCAGCCGAGCTGAGCGACAGGGGCAAAGGCCGTGAGTACCTGGCGGCTATCAATGTCGGTTGCGGCTTCGACGTTGTTGACCGCCGCGGCCCTGTCAGCGCGGAGCGCGGCCTGAACTTGAGTCAGCTTGGACATATCGGTGTTGCGCAGCACCAAGCTGATGTCAGGGTGCGCGATGAGACGGCCTTGCCGGTCGACCACGTAGGCCTCGCCGTGCTCGCCTACCTTGATCTTTGAGATCACGTCCCAGATCAGCTTAAGATTGACCTCAGCGATGCTGACGCCGGCGTCGCGGCGTGTCCCAGCAAGCGACAGCGTCATGTAGGGTTCGGAGCCGCGGCGGAAATAGACTGGCCCATAATAGATTTTGTCCTTCACCGCCTCGGCGAATTTCGGCTCCTTCGACAGGTCGAGGCCACTGCCGACCACGTCCATAGCGAGCCGCGATACTCGCAACTGCTCCTTGCCGCCGGCATCGACCTGAGCGAGCTCGGTGATAGCAGGCACCTGGCGCAGCAGACGGAGCGCATCGAAGCGGCGCTGTTCGAGAGTGGCAGCCGACCAAGGTAATTGCGTCGTCCAGCCCACCTGGTTCTCGATTTCGGTGACGAACTGGCTGATCTTGGCCGAGGCTGATACCGCCTGCTCGCGCTGTATCTGAATCAGGGCGTCCTTGTGTTGGCGGTAGGAATCCCAGATTTCGAATACGCCGTTGAACACCAGCGCGACGCAGACCACGGCAACGAACAAACCGGCATATTTCAATAGTAGACGACTGCGGGTTTGCCGCGGTGGCGCCGCTGCCGCTGCCGGGCGATCGGTCATTCAATGACTTCGTCAGCAAGTGCCGAAACGGTGTTGGGCACGGTGAGATTCATCGCCTTAGAGGTTTTCAGATTGATGACGAAAAGGTACCGCGTCGGCTGCTCGACGGGCAGGTCGGCCGGTTTCTCGCCCTTAAAGATACGGGCGGCGAGCGCGGCGGCGCGATCGAACGATTCGCGCTGGTCGGCGCCGTAGGACATCAGCCCGCCATCGCGAACGATGGCGTCGGTTTCGTAAATCGCCGGCAACCTGTGCGCGGCGGCGTAGTCGATCACGCGCTTGCGGTTTAGAATGGTTAGAGAGTCCGACACCATGAGGATGGCATCGGGCGCCTCGCGGTCCATCACCGCGAACGCGTCGTTGAAATCGTCGGGCTGGCGCACCCCGAGCGGAAGCACGGCAACGCCGAGCTCTTGAGCGGCCTTGGCCGAGGCGTCGTAGCGCTGCGACATGCCGAGGTCGTCTCTGTTCCACAGCATCGCCACCTTGTGCAGTTGCGGCGCCATCGTCTTGAGCAGCGATAGGCGCTTGGTAGAGAGGGCCGCTGAATCATCCGCGATGCCGGTAACATTGCCGCCCGGCCGCGACAGGCTGTCGACAAGCCCTGTGGCCACCGGATCGCCAGAGCCGGACGCGATTACCGTAGCGATCCCTGAGGCCTTGGCAGCGGCTGCCGCTGGGTAGCCGAGCGTGACAATCACCTCGGCATTGGCCGTCTTCAGTTCCTCCATCAGCTGCGGCAGCTGCGAGATTTTGCCCAAGGCGCCGCGGGGTTCGTAAGCGAGATTCTTGCCGAGCGTGAAGCCGCGCTGCTCCATGCCCTTGATCAGGATAGCGCCGGGGCCGGCCGAGGGTCCGAGGGGTGGCCCGACAGAGAGGCTGCCGAGGCGAAAACCCTTTTCGCTTTGTGCTACGGCAACGCGCGGCATCAAAGACGATGCTGCGACGGCGCCCAGAAGCGTGACGAACTCGCGGCGTTTCATTCGATTACCTCGTCGGCACGGGCAATCAGCGTCGGGGGGATTGCAAGTCCAATGGCCTTAGCGGCCTTAAGATTGAGGATCAATTCGAACGTGGTCGGCAACTGCACCGGCAAGTCAACGGGCTTGGCACCCTTGAGAATCCGTCCGGCATACGCACCGGCTCCGTGATAGGCCGCCGCGATGTTGGCGCCGTAGCTGATAACCCCGCCGGCGGCGACAAATTCACGGGATTCATAGATCGCCGGTACCTTGTATCGCATGGCCAGCGCGACGACCTGATCGTGCAGCCGGTTGAACAGCGGATCGGCGGCGACGAGCAGCGCGCCGGCCCGCTGTTGGATCATAGACGCGAAGGCTTTGTCGAGGTCGGCTTCGCTGCGCGCGTTGAGCATAGTGATCTTCTGTCCGGCAATGCCTGCCGCCGTCTCCAGGCCTCCGACCTGGAAGTCGGTGTCCGGATAGTCCGGATTCACCAGCACCGCGATCAAGGTATTCTTCGGCACCAGTTCACCCAGAATCTCTAGGCGCTTCGCATCGAGTTCGGAGGCGATCAAGCTCATGCCGGTGGCATTTCCGCCCGGCCGATTGAGGCTGTCGACCAGGCCAATGCTGACCGGATTACCGGTGATGACAAACACGATGGGGATTTTGTTCGTCGCCGACTTAGCCGCTAGCGCCGAGGGCTCGGCGCCGGTGGTGAGGATGAGAGCGACCCGCTCACCGACAAGGTCGGCCGCCAGCGCCGGCAGACGATCATAATTGCCGCGGGCCCAGCGGTAATCGATAGATAGGTTATGACCCTCGATAAACCCCGACTCGTTCAAGCCCTCACGTAGGGCGCCGGTCACGAGTGTGGATTCAGTCGCCGTCGACGAACCGAGCAGACCGATGCGCGGCATCATCTCCTTTTGCGCGCGCAATGCGAGTGGCCACCCGCTAGCTGCGACGCCGAGAAGTGCGATGAAATCGCGCCGTCGTATTTCTACAGCCAAGAGTTCCTCGCGAACGAACTTTTCGGGCTTTGGGAAGCCTAAGAGGATAGCTCGCTCACGGCTGCAACGCTACGCTTGTCAAAGCCGTTGGCAATGCAAACTGAGACAGTACGGTATGTCCTCTTAGGCTCAAAACCATCCAAACCCTCTGGCCCGATAGCGCACACCTAATGTCGAGTACAGACGTGCGATCGTGCGCTAGTTCTGCCATGTAGCAAACAGCGTCGCTATTCAATCACCTCGTCGGCCTCGACAAGCAGGGCCTGTGGTACAGTAAGACCGAGTGCCTTTGCGGTCTTCAGGTTGATGATCATGTCGAACTTAGTCGGCAACTGCACCGGCAACTCTGCGGGCGATGCTCCACGCAATATCCTGTCGACATAGGCTGCAGAGCGTCGAAACAGATCTTCGGTGTCCGGAGCATAGGCTATGAGGGAGCCGCTATGCGAGAGCCCTGAAACTACCGGAACGCGGAATTGGAGCGCGTTCTCGTTGATGAAGGCGCTGTTCACTGTCAGAAACGGATCACTCATCAACACGATGCCTTCGTACCGTTTCCTTGTCGCGAATGCTCGCTCAATGTCGCCAGCGTTGCTGACCAAAAGCGAAATCGGCGTCACGCCGGCGGCCTGTGCCGCCGCCTCGAACCGGTTCAAGTAATATTCGAAATAGGTGGCGGTCGTGGGGTTGTACATTAGGCCGGCGGCGTTGATCTCGGGATCGATCTCTTTCAGAAGGCCAAGCCACTTCCCGGCGATCGACCCCTCGACATTGACAAAACCGGTAATATTGCCACCGGGTCGCGCCAGGCTGGCTACAAAACCGCTGCCGACCGGATCGGATACGGTGGCGAAAATCACCGGGATGGCTGTCGTTTCGCGATGCACGGCGGCGGTGGCCGATGTGGAGTTGACGAAAATCGCATCGGGATTGAGGCTAACCAATTCCTTCGCAAAGGCTCGGTTCTTGTCCGGGTCCCCGGCGCCGAAACGAAAATCGATCGCGACATTGCGATCCGAAGTCCAGCCCAAATCGGCAAGCCCCTTGATGAAGGCTGCGACGAGCCGTTGCGTGGCCGGATCATGCTCATCGAACCCAATGAGAGCGCCGACTCGCGGCATGCGCTTGGGCGCTTGCTGCGCTCGCGTCGCGGGCGGCCACGCAACGGACGCGCCGGCGAAAAGCGTGATGAACTCACGACGCCTCATGTCCAACCCCCCAGTTCTGGAAATGGCAGCTTAGCTTATTAAAGGCGGGCTTCGATAGGGCTGAAACCGGCACCAAAAACTTTGTCGAGATGCACAGCCAATGTCGTTGCTGGGTTCACTAGCGACATGTGCGGCGCACTAGGCGATGTCCGCGAGAAATGACACGACGAGCGCTGCCTTTTATAAATTCTGCTTGCTCGAAAACGCTCAATCCCCGTCAACGTTCCTAAAACCCGGTTATTCGCCAGGTTGTTCCCGCAGGGTGAGCATGTTGGTAGACCACCTCGGCTCACCGGCCAGTAGAGAGAACCATGGGAACTTTCTGCGGTTAGCGATGTTCTGTGAGATGTTGGGACCGCACCTACAAGGGGGCAGGCCATGTTGCGCCAATATCCTCAGGCAGCCTTGCGAACTGCCGCCATCGGACTTGAGCTAACCCCTCAAACTTCGGATGCCACGGCGCCCCCGCGTATTTTGATTATCGAGGACGAACTCCTCATTGCATTAATGATTGAAGAGATTTGCCGGGAGGCCGGCTACAGGGTTTCAGCAGTTGCCCACACCGGGGAAATGGTTCGCGCTGAACTCGCCAAGGGCAACTTTGACGCCGTCCTTCTGGATGTTTCTATGGAAGGCGGCCACAATTGGAAGGTTGCGGACCGGCTTCGGGCGAAAGGCATCCCGTTTGCCTTTGTCACCGGTTATGATTACCTCATCGAGCCACGACATGAAAAATCGCCTGTCATACAGAAACCATTTACACCCGCCCAACTTCTTGGCCTCTTGAAAGCACTCGTTGGGCGGGGATCACTCCGAGAACGCGCACAGAAGTCATAAATGCACGACGCATTGCGGCCACGGGCAACCCGCCGCCGCGTTGTCGTTCTGGTCACGTTTGTCGGACTGGGCTCAGTGGGCTTAATAGCGATGATCGTTTATGTGTTCGAAAATTTCGCGCATAAGGCTGGGCTTGCGCTACGGCGCTAACCGTCTGTGCCAATAAGGGACAAAGATTCGAGAAATAAAAACATTCGAATTCTATTCTGCCGCCACCGAGTCTCCCATTCGAAACGGGTTAACCCAAGGTCCGTCGGAACTGCTCAACCGCCGCAAATCCAAAATTAAATCTGAGAAACATTTAAGAGGTACCGAATATAAACGTTCCGCCTCCGAGTATTTTGTCGTCAGTGAAAGGACCAGATCTTTGCCGTCGGCCGAGTATCCGAGGGCCCTTACTGTGGTGACGCTAACGGGTACCGATCTCTCTTCGTCCACTGCCTTCACTCCCACAAACTAAGACGCTTTCCGCTGAGCTTAGGGAAAGAATTGCCAGCCGGCCAGCTTTCTGAGGCTGGCGCCAAGCCTCCGTAACGACCGATCGGTATGCACTATTCGCCTTGGCCCGTAGTCTCGCTATGACTCGCGGTCTCTTCCCGATGACGTCTTGGCTGCGAATAGCGCGCCATTACTTGCCGACAGGGCGCACTCAGCCGGGCCTGATTGTTCGCCATACAGGCAAATACTTTATCCCGATCCGGAATGAAGGCCCCACATACGCTAAATGCGTCGCTTTCGCAGGCCTGCCGTTCTTCCGGTGTCTCTGCGTTGGCCGCCAACACAGAGAACAAAATCACTGTTGCTGCGATAAAGATGAAAACGAACCTCATGTGACCCTCCATATGCAGCAACGTCTGGGCCGGACACTGAGTTCCCTTGACCGTGTTATAGCTTGAAGCGATTGCGCTGCAGCGAATGACGCCAAATGCCAACAAGAGACATAGGGCTTTTACGTAGTCAGCTTCGGACAGCTCTTGCCACGTTCGCAAGAAGGACTCCAAGGCAGCCGAACAATAAGATAGCTCCCGCCGCCAATGGAATACCGGGCAGCAGGGCGGAAAAACTTCCAGCGACGGCGACCACTGCAAGGATTGCCAGCGCCAACGAACCATCGTCAACGAATAGTCCGGCCAATTCGCGAAGGAAGAAGACCACCGCGTTCATTGCACAGCCTCCGTTGCTGAGCGACGAACGAACGCGACGGCCACGAGCGCCACGATCAGGAAAAGCGCCGCAAAGGCGAGGATCGCAAGATCCGCACCTGGCCAAGCAATACCGAGACCTTCGCCAGTCCAGAAGAGGCCGAACGCCGACAACGTCACTCCGACAGCGAACTTGAGCGTATTTTCGGGGACCCGCGCTAAAGGACGATGCAGGAAAAAGCCAAAACCCGCGACCAGCAGACAGGCGACAAGTGCGCCGGTGCCTGCCGGAACAAGCATTCCGCGGCCCACTCCGACCGCGATCACGATGAAAACCACTTCTAGTCCTTCGAGCAGCACGGCCTTAAAGCTCGTAAGGCCGGCGAGCCAATCGAGCCGCGTTTCGTGTCGTCGCGCCTGCTCTCGCAACTCGCTGTCTTGGCCGCGAACGCCGTGACTTCGTCGTGCAGCGGAATAATACCGGCGGCGCGCAATATTGCCTTTCGTAGCCAGCGCATGCCGAATAGCAGCAGCAGGACACCGATGACAGTAATTTCATAGCCCGGTCTCGCAGGCTTTTCGGGAGCAAAAATCGCGCCGGCGACAATATTGAGGGCGAGCGTGATCAGGCAGGTGCCGAGAACAGCGCCGAGGATTTTGTTGAGTTCGAAAGAATTCATCGGACGACAATTCACAAAGCAGCGCAGATGCCGTGGTGCTCAAACTCTAGCAAGCCGCGCGTGCGATACAACAGCGGAATAGGAATTCCCCCATTGCGAAGCTCAAGGGACATCCATCTGGCGCCGCGGTTTGTGAACCGCTATGATGAAATTTGGCCCATTCTGAATTGAAATAAAACGGTTTTTGACGGTTCTGCTTCCGTCTTGTAGGGAAGGCCTAAGCCAGAGCACTTATGGCCACAAGCCCAATCAGCGAACAAATGGTCAACGCCGCGCAGCAGGCTTGGTGCGACGGCTTGGTGCATATCGGCGCGGTTGCTGCAGCAGGCGACGACGTTCGTATCGCCGCCGGCGATTTGATCGACGCGCTTTATGATTATGCGGAAGGCACAGTCTTCTTCAAGCCGACAATGGCCTTTGGCAAGAACACTTTTCGCAATACTCGGAGAGGGGCGATCTCTTATTTCGTGGGGGGAGATCCGGATTTCCCGGAGGATACGGGTTTTGCACTGAAGCGCTGGGTCAAAGTCTGGTACGATAACAACGCTGCCGAGAACGGCATCCAAATCCATGGTGACATAGCGATTACCATGGGCAACGTTTACCTGCAGAACGCTGCCGGTGACGAGGTTATGGTGGACAAGACGTTCGTATTCCGCATTTGCAGCGATGGCAAACTTCGTCTTTGCGTGCACAAATCGGCTCTACCCTACTCACCGGATCGCTGACGCAGCCAGACGTAAGAGCGCAGGGCCGTTCCCATGCTTAATTCTCTTATCCCCTCCCGCGGTGATATTTTCGGGGGCATCTCAGCAGGGATCGTGGCGCTGCCCCTCTGTCTTGCATTCGGCGCCGCCTCGGGCCTCGGTCCTGAAGCGGGCCTTTACGGTGCCATCGCAGCAGGCATTCTGGCCGCAATATTCGGCGGCACTCCCCTGTTGGTGACCGGACCGACCAACCCAATGACGTTGGTCGCAGCCACGGTCGTAGCGGCGAACTTACTGCCGAACGGAAAGGTAAACCTCGCGGTCGTCGCGACCGCTTTCATTTTGGCCGGCGCCCTGCAAATATTGTTGGGCGTCGTACGCCTCGGCAGCTTTATCCGCTATGTGCCTTATCCGGTGATCTCCGGTTTCATGAGCGGTATAGGCGTCATTATCATAATCCAACAATTCTATCCCATTGTGGGAGCTGAGGCGCCTTCGTCTGACGCGGTCAAAATCCTGCGCAGCTTGCCCATGTTACCTGGTGCCATCGTGTGGCCCGTAGCGCTACTGGGCGTGACCACGTTCGCGATTATTCAAATCCTGCCGCGATTTACGCGGAAGGTACCTGCTTCGCTAGTGGCGCTTATCGTTGTCACTGCGGGGTCGGTCGCTTTCGGCGTAACCGCGCCACGCATCGGTGCCATTCCGGCCGGCTTACCGGCCTTTATCATTCCCGAGGTGACGTTTGATCAAACTACTTTGATCGTGTCAGCGGCTATTGAGCTCGCATTGCTTGGCGCAATCGACTCACTGCTCAGCGCGCTGCTCACGGACAGCCTCACTAAATCTCACCATGACAGCAACCGTGAACTGATAGGTCAGGGAATTGGCAACATAGGGGCGGCGTTGGTCGGGGGACTTCCGGGGGCCGGCGCCAATATCCGCACCATCGTAAACATCGAAGCTGGTGGCAAAACTCGGCTCTCCGGCGTAATCCACGGATTGTTCTTGCTCGCCGTGCTGCTCGGACTCTCAAGCCTTGTACAGTACATTCCGAACGCGGTGTTGGCGGGCATCCTTGTTGGTGCCGGTCTGGGCTGCATCGACATTCGAGGACTTTCGCACATAGGCAAAGTGCCGCGTTCGGACGCCGCCGTGCTTCTTATTGTGCTTGTGCTTACCGTGTTCTCGGGATTGATCGTTGCGGTCGCCGCAGGCCTCATCATCTCGTCGTTCGTCTTCATGAAGAAAGTGGCTGACATCTCTGAACGCCAGACCGCAATCTCGCCGCTAGCCGACGAGCTTTGGGCCGACGAGATCGACATTCCCGGCGAGTATCGCGATCGCCTCCTCGTCAAACATGTCGAGGGACCGCTGTTCTTTGGCTTCGCGCGTGGTTTTCTCAACATCGCCGCGCGCGCTGCGGGCGCCCGATTGCTTATTCTTCGAATGGACCACGTGTCTCTAATAGATCAGTCGGGCGCCTACGCGCTGCAGGACGCGCTCCTGGATCTCAAGTCGTCAGGGATGCGCATCGTCTTGGTTGGGCTGCCAGTTGCACAACGTGACATTCTGGAGGCAATTCATGTTATCCCAGAGTTCGTTTCGACCAATGATGTGTTCGCAAATTTTGCAGAGCTCAAAGCGGTGTTGCCGAAAATGTTGGAAGAGATCGGAGCGACGAAGCAAGTTCTCGTGACGCAAAAATGAAACCGTCAAGAGTTTAGAAGTCTCTCGAGATCAAGGCCACTCCAACGCGGAGCCAGACCGTGAACGCGTATCGATCTGTGTTATGGCTGATCTGTTCGTTAGTTGCCTTTGGTCTGCAAAATTGCAGCGAAAAAAAGGAAGCCGCCAACGAACAATTGGTTCGAGGGCTTCGCGCCTACAAAGTGTCCGCAAGGGCAGAAAGTCGCGTCCGCCGTTTCCCCAGCGTTCTGCAGCCGGCCGATATAAGTGTGCTGTCATTCGAGATTTCCGGACAGCTCAAGGTGATCAATCTGCAAGTCGGCCAAAAGGTTGAGTTGGGTGACCTGCTCGCAGAAATTGATCCCCGGTCCTTGCAGGCGCAGGTCGAGCAGGCAAAGGCCGGTGTACAGCAGGCTCAGGCCACGGTTGACAACGCCGACGCCGACTTCCAACGCAAACAAGAACTCTTAAAGAGGGGTGCCGGTACTCAGGCCGCGTTCGATCAGTCGAACGCCAATCTGCTCACCGCTCGGGCTCAGTTCGATCATGCGCGTCGTCAGCTCGAACTAGCAAATCACAATCTCGATCGCAGCAAGCTTCTGGCTCCGTTCGGCGGTACGATTGCCCGCGTAGAAGTGAAGTCGTTCGCACAGGTCGCAGCTGGCCAATCGATTCTGACGCTGTACAGCGACGACCGTTTTGAAACCTCATTCCTGGTACCGGCGCCAACTTTCCAAAGCCTGCGGCTTGGGCAACAAGTTGAAGTGAAAGTCGCTGACTTGCCCGATCTGTCGCTCAGGGGCGAAATTGCCGAACTCGGATCGAGGGCCGAGCAGGTATCGGCATTCCCAGTCGTTGTCAGGCTAGAAAATAGCGTCCCGAGATTGAACGCCGGTATGTCCGTCGAAGTCACCGTCGAAGAGCCGTTGATCGGCGGTGGCAGTGGATTTCTGCTGCCGCTGACTGTGCTTGCCGCCGAAGGCCAGAAGGATGTTAGGGGCGTAGCCACCGTGTTCATTTACGACGATGCTACCTCGAAGGTCCAAAAACGGCAGATCACCGTCGGCGGCATCCGCGGCAATGATCTGGTGGTCATCAGCGGCGTCAAAGTCGGCGATCTCGTTGCATCAGCCGGCGTATCGTACCTGGTGGATGACGAGAAGGTGAAGCTCCTTCCGGCACAGGAGTGAGCGACCGTGAATTTTCTGACCCGTTTCGGTCTCGAACGCTCGCGATTCACTATTGCAATCATGGTTGGCCTTATTGCCTTCGGCATCGCGCTTTATCCCAATTTCCCAAAGCGCGAAGATCCGATCGTTGTGATTCGCACGGCGGTTGTGTCCGCGCTGTTTCTCGGGATGGCGCCCGAACGGATGGAGAATCTCGTTGCCGTCCCCATCGAGCGCAAAATCCGGGAGCTTGCCGAAGTCAAGGACATCCGCACGTTGGTCACGGAAGGATCGCTCATTGTTTACGTCGACTTGAAGGACGAGGTCGGCGACGTCAACGCCGCGTGGCAGCGGCTGCGCGACAAGATGGACGACGTCAAATCCGATCTGCCCGAGGGAACAATCGGTCCACTTGTGAACAGCGACTTCGGCGACGTCGCGATCGCGACCATCGCGATAACGGGCGAGGGATTTTCCTATCGGGAAATTAAAGACGTAGCTGAAAGTTTCCGCAAAAAGCTGTATCAACAGCGAGGAATTGCCAAAGTCGATCTTCTGGGCACCCAGGACGAGCGTATTTGGCTGGAAATCGATACCGGGAAGCTTGCTTCGGTCGGCATTCAGCTCAATGCCCTGATCAAGGATCTTCAGGCCCAAAACATAATTCTGCCTTCCGGAAGTATCGATGCGGATGGCACGCGCGTATTCCTCGAAACGTCCGGCGATTTCCCCGATGTGCGCGCCATTGAGACGATGCTGACGCGGGTCGGAACGACCGATAGTCTGGTTCGCCTTGCCGATCTCGTGACCGTTCAACGTGGCTATGTCACGCCCAAAGTGAAGCCAATCTATTTCAATGGGCGGCCGGCTGTCGTGCTCACCATCGTCATGCAGCCTGGCGAGGACGTCACGCAGCTCGGCGAGCGGCTTCGCTCGACAGCGCGTAGTTACGAGGCGAGCCTGCCAATCGGCTATGTGATCGACTTCGCGACCTATCAAGCGCAACAGGTACGAAGCTCTGTCAACTCCGCGCTTTCAAATGTCGCGCAGACCTTTGTCGTTGTCGGTTGCCTGGTTGTTGTGTTCCTGGGGCTGCGAGCTGGCTTGGTTGCGGCGACGATTGTTCCGTTTGCAGTAATGTTTTCCGTCATCGGCATGCGCGTGCTCGGTATTGCTATCGAGCAGGTATCGATCGCCGCAATCATCATCGCACTTGGCCTCCTCGTCGACAACGGCGTCGTCATTGTTGAAGATATAATGAGCCGGATTGACCTCGGTGCGCCGGCCAACGACGCGGCGCTCGCAGCCGGACAACAATATGCCTTTCCGCTGTTTGTATCCTCGGTCACCACTGTCGCGGCTTTCCTGCCGCTATTCTTGCTCTCGGGGGCATCTGGCGAATACGCGTTTTCGCTTGCTGCCGTGGTTGCGCTTACGCTTGCCGGTTCTTGGATTGCCGCCCTTTACATACTCCCCGCCCTGACGGTCTGGCTTCTTGGGCGAAGCCGCCGATCACAAAGCGAGCCAAGTTCAAATACGCGCACGCAGTCGCTCTACGCCGCCACCCTGCATATTGCGGTGCGGTTTCCGGTTATCGTCGTATGCGCGTGCTTCGTTCTTGTTGCGCTAGCCATAACTCAGTTCAAATGGGTGCCCAAGCAAATGTTTCCGCTCAGCGAACGCAATCAGTTCCTGATCTACATGAATATGCCGGATGGGACCGATATTTCGCAAACCGAGACCAGCGCTTTAAAAGTTTCTAAGTGGCTTGCGGATCCGAAAGAAAATCCAGAGGTGACGAACCATGTTCTCTATATCGGAGATGGCGGCCCTCGATTTTATCTGACGCTTACGCCAGTTTCCCCCGATCCGGCGGCAGCGTTTTTCCTGGTCAACACAAAGGACTATCAGGGTGCAATTCGTGCTGCTGAGCGCGCATGGAAATACCTTTACGAAAACCGGCCCGAAGCGCGCTTTAAGATTAAGCGCCTTGCAATGGGTTCGGTGGAGTCCGGCATTGTCGACGTCGAGATCTCCGGGCTTGATGCAAATCGACTTCTTGCACTTAGCGCACAGGTGCGATCGTTGTTTCGGGCCGCTCCGGGTGTCCGAGACAATGACGATGACTGGGGCAACAAAGTCCTCAAGGTTGTCATAGACATCAATCAGGATCGGGTCCGGCAGTTGGGAATAACGTCGGAAGAGATCACCCAGATGCTGAAGACCTATTTTGGCGGTTCTGCCGTTTCAATCTATCGCGAGGGTGATAATACCATCCCCATTGCGTTGCGGGCCGGAGAGACGACCTACCGGAGTCTCGAGGGCCTCACGAGTGCCACGTTCGCCAAAAACGGGACGTTGATCCCTCTTGCGCAGATCGCCACCCTGAGGACAGGTTTCGATTTTTCGCGGATACGCCGAAAAAACCAGGAGAGGACGATTATTATCAATGGCCGAAGCGCCTCTCTGACGGCGGGTGAGTTATTGAACTCCATTCAGCCCGGCCTACGGGCATTGGACCTATCCGGAGGATATCGCATCGACATTGGTGGAGAGATTCAAAAGAGCATGGAGACCAACGGCAAGCTTGCCGCGAGTATTCCGGCTGCCCTCGCCGTGATGGTCATTGCGATTGTTCTGCAATTCAACTCGTTCCGTCGCACGCTGCTGACCTTTATGACCATACCGTTGATTCTCGTCGGCATTCCTTTCGGCCTGCTGGCAACTGGGCAGCCGCTGTCGTTCTTCGGCACGCTCGGAGTCATTAGCCTCGCAGGCATCATCATCAACAATGCCATTGTGCTTATCGATCAGATCGATATCGAAAGATCGCATTTAGCATTGCGTGAAGCGATAGTCGTCGCTTCGCAGAAACGCTTGCGCCCGATCCTGCTGACGTCGGCGACGACCGTCCTTGGTCTAGCGCCGATGGCCTTCGCCGGCGGCGCGCTCTGGCAGCCCATGGCAGTGCTTATGATGTCGGGTCTTGCCGTGGCATCCTTGCTAACCTTGCTCTTCGTCCCCGCCGCTTATTTCTTGTTGTTCAGCTTCGACGGGGCGACACGTGCTTAAGATTATCCTGTTGTCTACGATCAGGCCGGTTTGAGGGATATCAATGTCATAGCGAATATGTAGGTTTTGCCGTAAGGTGTTCATCTGAAAGCTGGTCGATATCGCTAAAGTGAGATTTGCAAAAGCGATCAGGTTAAAGGCATGCTATGCACATTCAGTCGATAATTATCGTTACGGGTACTATTTTTCTCGCGGCTGCTTCGGCAGCTTTAGCAGGCGATGGCAATCTTTCTAAAATTGACATCCAGGCCGTATGTCGGACTCGGCAAGCAACGGTGGACGCAGTATTTAGCAATCAAAATTCAAGTACGTTTGAATCATGCACAAGCAGCGAGCAGGATGCGCGCAACAAGCTTCTTGAGCGCTGGGGGACGATTCCAGCGGAGGATAAGATAAGCTGCGTTCATCCGGCAGCTTATTCTCCGAGCTATTTGGAATGGCTCGGCTGTATTGTTACAAGAGAATACGTTCGAGCCTTGCGGGCGGAGCGCCCGGTTGCGGCACCGCCACGGGGCCCGTGCCCCACGGTGGAATGGAAATCGGACGGTACGATCGTCGGTGTCGTGTCATGCGATTTGCTGCAATTCTATAAACAGCTTTGATGTGGTCACCAAATTACCTCGCCACTCCTTGAACAGCCGCAAATTACGCACGTAAACTTCTCTGATGGATGCGCGCGCCCATCGTTGTTGTTCGATTAAATCCGCGGTCATAAAGGACTTGATACTTGGGAGAGACGATCTGCCAAGGCATTGGCCCGTTTATTCGGCTCTTGCGGTTGCTGCGATTTTTATCGGAGCCTGGGTCGTCATATTCGAAACGTTACCGCCACGAACGATCGTAGTGGCCACTGGCCCCGAAGGGGACGCCGGCGATGTAGATCCACGCTCAGTGAGCGCCTCGATGCGAACGCTCTCAATTGCGGCCAACGATTTATTGCAGCAAGTCTAAGCACGATCAAAACAAATTTGATTAAAACTGTACCTATTAACCATGTTTGCTAAGGCGGCCTTTGCTCTGTTTTTCCGTTGGTATGATTGTCCGTGGCCAATAATTGGGTGACCTTCGGATGAAGGTAATACAATTTATAGTCGCCACAGCGCTTATTGCCGGTCCCGTCCTTGCGACGTTATCGCAGCCCGCATCAGCTAATGGGGTCGGCGGGTCAGGTGCGGCTCACGGTGCAAGATCTGCATCGGTACATTCGACTTTCCATCGATCAACTATTGGATCGACGCGCCGCCACAGGGGGCGCCAGGCAGGGGCATTCTGGCCGGCAGCCGCAGGGCTCTATTACGGACCGACGGGTGGCAACCCGGAGGTAGGGGTCTCGGAACCAGTATCTGGCGGTGTCCATGACACCTGCACGTACGATATTCCTTGGGATTGGGTCCATCGATGCCCGCCATTTGCTAGTTCTCCGGAACCAGTCATTGCGCCCCCCGTGCTCATCCCACGAGTGACGGGATGCGCCGCGCAAACCGTAACGGTCGCTAGGGGTAACGGCAAAGAGCAAACGGTAACGATCGTTCGTTGCTAAGGAACGCCGGCTACCCATAACGGACATACGCTAACTGTCGAGACGGCGCGCTCATTTCACCAATTCAAAGTCGCCCGGTTTCCAGGTCTTGTCGAACCAAGGCTCTAGTGGGGCGTAGAGGCGCAGCAGACTGTTCCAGCCCTTGCCCGGCATGGTCTGCACCCAGTAGTTTTCGTGTCCCTCGGGTGCCTTGGGACCAAACCACGCCGCCCGCCACACCCCAGCAGGTTGTCTACAGTAACCCCGCTCGACCGGGTAGCTTCTGGAAGAATGCGAGGACATAGCGCCGCTTCAACTGTCGGCGGAGGATCATTTGGCCCGCAGCATCAACGCCGTGGACGGAAATACTGACTTCGCGATATCGAGACCGACTGTCGTGACCGGTTGCATGCTTGGCTCCTCCAAATTGTGGGTGCCTTAACAGCGCCCACTTTCATGGCACTCGCGCGCCGGTGGAGGAGTCGTCCACAGCATCACAAGCGGACATTGCCGACACAACTAACGTTTAACGTTGGCTCCTACCGGAGCCCAATGCCAGACGACTGCGTACAAGATTTATGTGACTTCGCAGCGTATATAGACTGCTTGCGTAAGCGGTCGGGTGTGACCGTGATAGGCGGGTTGCACGGTTACTGAGTTCTTCAAGTTTCGCATTTTTCGTGTCTGGGTCATACCCCAGTCCTTCGGACTCCATTTCACTCTCGATCGACCTCATTTCATCGTACAGCTGCATGATTGTTGACTGCATGAACCAGTTGTACATTTGCGGGAGGAACTTGAAGATCGGATATAGCAACGCTGCCAACGGAACGAACACCACAAGCAGCCGTTCGACCAAGGTCGCGGCCCAGAACGGAAGATGGTTTTGGAGGAAGGGTCGTCCAGATTTGTAGAAACGCTGGGCTTCTTCGCTGAGCGGAATGTCGATTGCCTCGGCTGCAGGGAATTGCCCGGCTTTCTGGAAAATTCCTGGCGGGGAATGGATCTGGACAGCGGCGCTGAGCAATAAGTGCTGAATGGCAGGGTGCAGATCCGCTCGCACAGCGAGACTACCCTTCGGGGCTAACATCACGACATCCGTGGGCGGACGATTATTTAAAAGGTCGCTGACGCCGGCGGGTAGCACCAACTTATTCAGGAACGGGTAATGTGCAATGTAAGCATCGGCGCGCGGAATGCTTGCGAGCGCGATACCTTGGGTGCTGATAAGACGCTGGACTACGGGGGACTCCCAAGTTGTAACTATAAGTGCGGCGTCGATGTCGCCAACGATTAGTTTTTCAGCGGCCGCTTGTGGGGCATACCCCGATATTTCGCTAATAATAGTGTCGAGCTTGAACCTTTTTATGAGCTCGAGCGCCAGCGCCCGCGCTCCGCTTCCTTCAGGGCCAATCGATACCCGTCGGCCGCGTAATGCCTGGATATTATCACCAATTTCGCTTCGGTAGAAAAACCACAGTGGCTCGTAAAATACGGTTCCAAGCGACTCGATATCCGGTGCTTCTTTCTGGGTGGTCGTGCCGCCCTGTATAAATCCAACGCCTACACCCGACCGGGGGTCGCGTAGCCGCGCTAAGTTTTCTAGACCACCCGTTGTTGGCAGCAACTGCACCTTGATACCGGACTGCGCCAGGATGTCACGGTAACGGATGCCCAGTTCGTGATTAGTGCCCCCTTCTGCGCCGGTGGCCATCACAATCGTGCGCGGGGGTAGCGTCTCAAAAATGTAGATGCCGGCTGCCAGAAAAATCGCGACCACTCCGGCAACCGAATATAAGGGCCAAAATCTTTGAAGATGATCTCTACCTAACATGAGGCTCCATCCGCTCGTAGATTAAATCGAACAACATCGATAAACTCGCACCGTACCCCATCAGCGGGGTTTACGTCCCGTCTGCGCTCGTGATGCCGTCAGCGCGAGCCCAAGTTAAAATCGAAATCGATAAAATAACGTGCAAGCAGTTTTTGACGTTCACCGTAGCGGACCCGCGAGATATCGCAATTTGGCTCAGCGGCTACTATCACGGAAAACGGAGCGATACGGTTCTTGAAACTCAAGAATTCAAAGAGAACTTCGAAAGGCTAAAGCCAATTTGCTGCTCAAATTACGGCGTTCCGCCGATGCAGGTTATTGAAAAGGTCTTCCTTGCGCCAAATACCAAGCAATGAGAGTCTAAAAATAACTCGGATGGCCTAATTAAATGCCGGAGTGTCGTGTCGCGACTTTTCGAGCCAGGTCCTAGAAGATCGCCATTCTACCAACATGGAAAAGGAGCGGGGTATACCTCAACGGTTAGGCCACGGGCGACCTAAACCGGATGTGGTCCGTCCATCAGCTAAGGCGGGCCTCAGAGCGTCTTATCTAATGACCTGCTCAGGACGGTTAGCGCATGAGGGATTGGAGCCGATCTTCCCGATATTGATCAGCTGCACGCGACGATTTTCCGCAGCCTTAGGGTCGGCGCGGTTTAGCAATTGTTCTTCCCCTAGGCCGACAGCTTGAATGCGTCCAGGATTGATCCCGAAAGGATTGACCAGCGCTGTGCGAATGGCATCGGCGCGTTGATCGCTTAATTTAAGGTTGAACTCTCGGCTTCCTCTGGAATCCGTGTTGCCGACGACAAGGAAGCAATATCCCTGCAGATAAGGAGAATACAACGCATCCGCCATCAGCCCGACGGCCGAGAATGAACTCGGATTGATTCGCGCCGAGCCTAGGTCGAACTGAATGGCGATAGTCATCTGCGCCAGAGTGTTTAGTCGTTCGGACAATGGCGGCCGGTTGACCGGATTCGCGCGAGCCGGGTCCCGGAGCCCCTGAATGGCAAGTTGCCGCAGACCAGCGGCGCTTATGGCGGGGCCAGTGTCCTCGATGCCCTGAAGGCTGCTGAGAATATCGTTCGAGCTAAGGTGAATCTGATTTGTCACCGGTCCAGTGGCCAGCGGTGTCTCGTAACCTGAATCGGCAATTGCCTGCCGGCATGGCGCGCTGACGTTGCGCTTGACCGTCTCAAAGCACTCCATGAGGTTGGCGTCGCCCGGCTGAATGCTGCCGCAGAGCCTGACCCTGTCCACCTCGCAAATACGTGGGGCCTCGGCACGAGCCCGGGCTCTTTTTACGACAAGATCGCGCACCAGAGTATTGGCCGTTTTGCAATTGGGCGAAACGCTGGCCCAATGCTGCTCGAGGCAATCAGCGATCTTGCCGCCGCCGAGCGTGGCGCTCTTGCAGAATTTTTCGAAATCCTTGCCGCAGCTTCTGGAAAGCTGACCGAGCGCTTCGGCGTAGCCAATGGTCTGGGCATTTACGTGTGCTGCGCTGGCAAGTAGAAGCGATGTTGCAAGCGCGAGGTAAGTCACCTTCGATCGGAACATTTCTCCCCCTTCGTGGCGAATATCGCGTGCGTCTATTTCGCCGACAGGCAGTTCGTTTGGCCGCGGAATAGAGGTCCGCGCTTACATTCGAAAATCGCAGTTAGAACCTTGCTGTGATGCCGAATATCGGCCCGTGCATGGTTACGTCGTATTCGTAATGGGTGAGACCAGAACCTTTTGAATAATCGACGTACAGAGCCTTGTACCCGAGCATACCGCTCCAAGTAACGCTTTTCGTCGCATAGAACGCGTAATCGAGAGCGGCGAGTGCTTGCCATGAGAACTTGCTGCCAATGTCGAAGCCTCCTACGTCGCCACTGACAATAAAGTTCAGTCCCGGCCCAAATTGGTGACGGAGTCGCAGGCCGATCAGCGGGTCAACCCAGCCGACGTCGCCGGACGCTGAAAGCGTCCCGTCCGCGTTGCGCGTAAGGTCCCCGATATTCACCGATCCTGCCAGGGCCACACTAGCATCGGCCTTTTGCCACCATCCTCGCGCGCCGGCGAAGGCGTCAATTGCGGTACCGGAGCCCGGCACTGCAGTCGCTCCCCACCGCGCAACTTCATAAGCGGCCGCCAATTCGGCAATAACCATCTCGTATTTCAAGCCCGCGGATGCCCCGATTGTCACGCCAGCAATGTCGGTGCCGCGCGAGTGGACCATGCTCGCGTTTAATCCGATCTTCATATAAACGAAGTCGGCAAACAGAGAGAGACGGTCCTTGTGCGCCTCGAAATACCCCATGAATGCGAAGAGATCTTTCGGAATTTCCGACTGGCGCACAAGGTCAACCAGATCGTTGAAGCCGACGTCGACATCGACCGTGCGACCTTTGATTGTCGTCGAACCTCTGAGCAATGTAGCCCAAGCGTAAGGCGTGGCGCTGAAAGTCCAGGTGTCTATCGCCGGGGCGCTGAAAACGGGCGCTTTGGTTGGCAAGGCCATATCCGCGGCAAATGCGGGGGTGCAAATACTCGCTCCAAAAGCCACTGCAGCAGCGAATTTAAACAATCTGAGCACCCCCAAGCCAAACCACCTTGCCGACGCTTGATTGCAATTTTGCCGTGGCCGATCGGCGCGCCCTGCACCATACATTGTTTCGCAATCGGTGCTAAGGACTTTAGCCGTCGTCCACCCTACGGCACCGACTCATCGCCAGCTCTCAAGCTATTGAACTCTCGACGCGATTGGCTAACATTCGCCAGTGAGCCGATAGTGCGTAGTTTTTCAGTGCTTCGCACAAGTGCTAGTCTGTGCGTCCACCGAACTTGACCCGGTCATGAACAACAGGTCGGATATTTGGTACAAATTGCTCTGGGGCGATCTACGTTCGCGCAGGCGCCACTCTATCCAAGTCCTAACAATAAGGGGGACGTAACGTGAAACGGCTTATGTGTTCTATTCTTTGTATCTCGTTTGCGTTGGCTGCAAACCATGCAAGTCGGGCGCAGGTGATGGTCGACATGTCAAAGTTCACCTGCGCTCAACTCTTGAGCGGCTCGCAAGACGCGATTGAGTCTGCGCTCTGGGTGAGCGGCTACTACAACGGGGTACACAAGAACACTATGCTTGATTTGAATGTGATGAAGCACAATGCCGACGCCGTTGTCGCCGCATGCCACGACAATCCTAATAAAACGGTCATGCAGACAGTCAACATGATGTTGGTGAAGACGAAAAAGAAATAACACCCCGACATTATTGTCGGAAGATTTATTCTTCGGTCGAGCCAAAACCAGTCGCGGGCAAATAGCGGTCGGCCGCTACCCGTGTAGCCGACCATAACTGCGATC
The DNA here is from genome assembly GCA_963738915.1 of uncultured Alphaproteobacteria bacterium. Taxonomy (GTDB): domain Bacteria; phylum Pseudomonadota; class Alphaproteobacteria; order Rhizobiales; family Xanthobacteraceae; genus Pseudolabrys. The sequence continues at coordinate 131,812 of CAVTYO010000008.1, read as the reverse complement.
GAGCGAACGAGGTTGGAAGCTATTTGAAAATACTTCACGGTAGAATGGAATGGTGTGCGGCGGATCACTTCTCCTGCCCCAGTGAAATATGGACGTTTGAGAACAAAATGTTCCGGCCGAAAAACCTAGCCGCGGCGGCCAGTGTGAGCGTCGCCCTAGTACTGGGTGCGTGTGCTGGACGCCCGTTGGAAGGCGTACTCGTTCCTGTCGCAAAGTCTGCCGAAGGTGCGTCCCGTGTAAATATTCTTGTAGCCACCACGCGGCAACGCGCGACTGCGGATGCGGGCGAAATGTTTAATGGCGAGCGGGCCGACACCGTATCCTACGCCAATATAACTGTTTCAATCCCGCCTGACAGTGCTCGGAAGATAGGCCAAATCCAGTGGCCAGCAACTCCTCCCGGCGATCCTAATCATGATTTCGCAACGGTGTCGGCGGACTATATCGATAGGCAGCAATTTTTCGAAGTCGTGTCCGCAGCGGCAAAGCCAGTCGGACGCCGAAATGTGTTGATCTTCGTGCACGGCTTCAACAATCGGTTTGACGATGCAGTCTACCGGTTCGCGCAAGTCGTCCACGATGCAAAGGCACCGGGAATACCTGTTCTGTTTACGTGGCCCTCGCGCGGCGAATTGAAACTGCGCGCCTACACCTATGATCGCGAGAGCGCAAACTACTCACGTAATGCGCTTGAGCAACTCATTGAAATGCTGGCGGCCGATCGGAGCGTCAAGGAAATCAATATTGTGGCGCACTCTATGGGGAATTGGGTTACGCTGGAAGCGTTGCGCAATATGTCGATCCGATCCGGCAAGATCGGCGCTAAAGTCGCAAATGTTATACTAGTCGCGCCAGATGTCGACGTTGACGTGTTTCGCGGTGAAATGCAGAGGATGGGAAAATCGAGACCGCGCTTCCTTCTGTTCACCTCCCAGGACGATGGCGCGCTGAATTTCTCAAAGACCATTTGGGGCGGCGTTGAGCGCATCGGCGCAATCGATCCCTCGCAAGAGCCATACAAAAGTGAACTGGCGCAGGAGAATGTGGTGGCATTTGACCTGACGAACCTAAAGGGTAGTGCTCACGGTAGAGCTTTCGAAGACATTACGACCGTCATGGCGATGCTTAAGGATAAAATTGGCGAGTAACTTGATGAGGCATTGTGCCGCTAATCGAAATCTCGTTCGCATGTGATCGCGTAGCGATCGAGGTTTAGCTGCATATCGGTGAAGTTCGGCTCCGACGTCTGTCTTTGATCGTACTTAATGATGGTTGGTGCTTTTATGGCGGACACCAGCATTCCGAAAGCTTCACTTAAGCAGCGGATCAGCGACGAACTGAAGGAATTTGCCGTCAGTGCGGTCTATCTCTATGTCTGCTTTACCGCCGTCGCCTATTTCAAGTTTGCGATTTTGCAGGCGCACGATATTTCGTTTGCGCCCTTTGGGTTTGCCGCGGCAAAGGCTCTGATCTGTGCCAAGTTCATGTCCTTGGGATACATGGCCAAACTCGGCACCCGCCATAAGGATCAGGCCCTTATTTGGCCGGTGATACGCAAGTCGTTTGCCTATCTGCTGCTGTTGCTTGCGCTCGATGCCGTCGAAGAGGTGATCATTGGTCTACTGCATGCGCGATCGATTATGGAGTCACTAGCAGAGGTGAGTGGCGGCACGCGCGAACAGTTGATTGCGCGCAGCATTATAGGGCTTCTCATCCTGCTACCGTTTTTTGCGTTGCGCGAACTGAGCGCGGTCATCGGCGGACGCGCGCTCGACCGCTTGTTCTTTGAGCCGCGCCATCGACCCAGAGCGGATATGGCCTCATCAAGTTACCCCTTGGGGCACTTGATTTGGCCTCACGCGTCTTGAAAAACTGCAATAGTCGCAATTCCCATTTGTGGAGTTTCTATCATGAACCACAGAGACGCATTAATGCTGGTAACCGCTTTGTTGGTTGGGTTCGGCGTAGCGGCGAACGCCAAAGATGCACCTAAAATGAGAATGACCACCGACATTCCGCGCTCCATCACGACCCCGAACTCGGTGGAAACCCGCATCGGGACGCTCAAGTTTTTCGACGGCTTCCCCGACAAGGCTACCGCCAAGAAAGTCTACGACAACCTGGATTTCCAGCGCGGTTTACAGGCCTACCTTACTGCGCTACCCGCCGTTTCGATTGAGGGGTTTCGAAAAAGCTACGCGGCCATCGGTCCGGTCAACCAAACCGTCCTCCTCTCCGAGCAACTGTTGGACAGCAAATCGCTGTTCCTGACCGCCAACACCACCACCCCCTACACTGTGCTGTATCTGGACACGAAAGATGGTCCGTTGGTCTTGGAAATCCCTCCAGAGGTGCTCGGCCCAATGGATGATGCATGGTTCCGTTGGGTCAGTGATGTCGGCATCACCGGGCCGGATAGTGGCAAAGGCGGAAAGTATCTGCTGCTGCCACCCGGTTACACGGGCGAGGTTCCCGCAGGCTACTTTGTTGTGCGTTCGCGCACCTTTGGGAACCTGCTGTTTTTCCGAACTTTCTTAAAGGACGGCGACCCAAAACCGGGCGTCGATAATGTCAAAAAGAACCTGCGGATTTATTCGCTCAGCCAAGCCGCCAACCCGCCTGAGATGAAGTTCGTCAACATATCCGGCAAGGCGTTCAACACTATTGGCCCTGGCGATTATTCCGCGTTCGAGTACCTCAATCGCGTCATTCAGGACGAACCAAGCGATGCGATGGACCCCGACACGCTCGGTGTGTTCGCCTCCATCGGAATTGAGAAGGGTAGACCCTTCACGCCAGACGCTCGTATGAAAAAGCTTCTTATCGACGCAGCGGCGGTGGGCGATGCCACAGTCCGCACCCAACTCTATCAGAATAGGATCAAGGACGCCTTTTTCTATCCGAACAGTGCGTGGCTTACGGTCTTCATCGGCGGAAGTTATAAATTCGAGCAGAATGGCGCGCTCAATCTCGACGCGAAATCCATGTTCTTCTTCTATGCCACCGGCATCACACCGGCAATGACGGAGAAAATGGTCGGGCGTGGCTCGCAGTACGCCGCTGCATTCGTAGACGCCAAGGGCGACCCCCTCAACGGAAGCAAGACGTATAAACTGCATATGCCGCCCAACATTCCCGCCAAGGATTTCTGGTCGTTTACGGTGTACGACAACCAGACGCGCTCCATGCTCCAGACTGATCAACAATTCCCGGCCGTTGGGAGCCTGACCAAGGGTTTGCTGGTCAATGCGGATGGTTCAGTGGATGTCTATTTCGGACCGAAGGCGCCGGCAGGCAAAGAAAGCAACTGGGTGCAAACCGTGCCCGGCAAGGGCTGGAGCACCCTCCTGCGCCTCTACGGTCCGCTTGAGCCGTGGTTCAACAAGACTTGGCGTCCGGGAGAGATCGAATTGCTGTAACAGTCGCGAATGTCCGCTACTGATGTGGTGGACGGGTGCGCCGGGAGACCGGCGGAAGGTAGACGGTGCAAGTCCGTCACGGTGAAGGCGTAGCGAGCTACACCGGCCCCGAGTCATGCGCGTGTCGCCGTGAGGCTGCAAGCGAAGCGTTGATAGGGGAGTGCGTAGGCTAGGTATTGAGCGGCGTAAGACAAGTTCGGGGCGCTGATGTTTTCCGTCCAACAGAAGGCAAGATGGTTCGCGTCGTCATCGCAAGACACGAGCCAGCCCCGCGTCGTCGTAGACCCTGGCATGCGCAGAAGCCTTTCGATCGGGAACCGGGAGATCTCCATCGCTGTCCCCACCAGTCGTGGCCGGGATCGCGTCGGGAAGGCCGGAGGCCGTAGCCGCCGATGAGCGCGAGGGAGAAGTCGGACCTGCCCGTAGTAGCAGAGAAGCGAGCGAACAAAGCGGCCTCGGCTGCGGCGGAGCTCGTGGAGCGAAGGGGCGGGGCCAAGGAGAATGCGGAACTGCAAAGCACGGTCCGGACGCAGAGCCGGGCAGCCGTGTCACAGGCGCAGGCCCGTATACGAGAAGCTGTCACCAGGAACAGACAGGATAAACTGACGGCGCTCCTGCATCATCTCACCGTCGATGTTTTGCGGGCGAGCTTCTTCGGCCTGAAGAAGTCCGCTGCGCCAGGCGTCGACGAGATGACATGGACTGAGTACGCGGAAGGCCTCGAGGAGAATCTCGCGGACCTCCACTCTCGCGTCCAAACGGGAGCGTATCGAGCGCTGCCATCGCGCCGGACCTACATTCCGAAGGCAGATGGCAGACAGCGGCCGCTCGGCATCGCTGCACTGGAAGATAAGATCGTCCAGGCGGCGGTGGTGGCGATCCTGACGCCGATCTACGAGGCGGAGTTCCTGGGGTTCAGCTACGGGTTCCGACCGAAGCGCAATCAGCACCAAGCGCTGGATGCACTCGCGTTCGGGATCGGCAGACGGCGCATCAACTGGGTGCTCGATTGCGACGTCCAATCCTTTTTCGACAAGGTCAACCAATCCTGGTTGATCCGCTTCGTCGAACATCGGATAGGCGATCGACGAGTTATCCGGCTGATCGCAAAGTGGCTGACAGCAGGTGTGCTCGAAGGCGGACACTTGAACGTGACGGAGGAGGGGACGCCACAGGGCGCGGTCATCAGCCCGCTCTTGGCCAACATCTATCTCCACTACGTCTACGATCTATGGGTCCACCGGTGGCGGCAGCGATACGCCACCGGCGACGTTATTGTCGTGCGCTATGCGGACGACACCATCGTCGGCTTTGAGCATCAGCACGAAGCAGAGCGGTTCCTTGTCGACCTTAAGGCAAGGCTCGTACGCTTCGGCCTCGCCCTTCACCCCGACAAGACGCGGCTCATCGAGTTTGGCCGATCCGCAATTGCGAATCGGCATGCTCGGGGTCTCGGCAAGCCGGAGTTGTTCGACTTCCTCGGGTTCACGCACTATTGCGCGACCCGCGGCTCGGCGATCTCCGCATTCCGGCATCACATGATCGAACGTTGGCACGGCGCTCTGATGCGTCGAAGCCAAAGACGTCGACTAACGTGGACGAGAATGAAGAAGATCGCTGACCGGCACCTGCCGTTTCCACGCATCCTGCACCCGTGGCCGGAACAGCGGTTCCTCGTCACCATCCAAGGTGGGAGCCCGGTGCGTTAGCAGCGCCCGCCGGGATCTGTGCGGGGGGCGGAGAGAAATCTCCGTCCCTACCGCGACCGCCTGCTCCCGGCATCGAGGTGCCATAGGGTGGTTCGTTGGAGACGAATCACATGAGAGGAGCCGTCCACATGCAGATTACCACGATCGGTTTGGATCTCGCTAAGAGCGTATTCCAGGTTCACGGCATCGACGCGACTGAGAAGGTCGTCGTCAGGAAGCAACTTCGCCGCGGCCAGGTAATAAAGTTCTTTGAAGCTCTGGCGCCGTGCCTTGTCGGCATGGAAGCCTGCGTCGCGAGTGACCCAACTGCGACATTGGTCGGCCGATTGGCGCCCCTCGCATCCAGGGCACCAAAAGGCAATGGCTGACAGTCAGTAATTGATCCACATTATTGTCTGCACGGGGTAGTCTGAAACTACGTGCAACTTGAACCTTCCTGGAGTTCCTATCATGAGCCACCGAGTTTCCTTGAAGCTCGTCGCCACTGCACTGGCTTTGTCGGTTGGTTTGCCGCTGACGACGGCGCGGGCGCAGACGGAACCTCTTGGCGGACAGCCCGCCCTTGGTTCAAAGTCGTCCGTGCCCGACCTTGACACGCAGGTCGCCTATCAGCGGGCGTTTGAAGCTGTTCTGTGGGCCATGCCGGCATCGGCGATTTACCGATTCCGTGTCGGCACTCTGGGGCTGACGGGTGTAACCGACAATACCGTCGTCGCCTACCCGGGGCCGATTACACAAGCGGTCGAGGCGATCACGCCAAATACAGTTACCCCGTATATCGCAGCGTTCTCCGACCTTCGGAGCGGCCCGGTTGTTGTGGAGCTTCCAGCCAAGACCGACAAGGCGAGCCTCTACGGGCAGATCGTTGATGCCTGGCAAGTGACGCTGGCAGATGTCGGGCCGAGTGGTTTGGACAAGGGCGCGGGCGGCAAGTATCTGCTGATCCCGCCGGGCTACAGTCAGCCGATCCCTGACGGCTACTTCCCTATTCAGTTCAGCACCTACCGCGTCGGGATGGCGTTCCGCTCGGTGCCCGCACCCGGCGCGACCGACGCGGACGCTTACGCTTACAGCAAGACGCTGAAAATCTATTCGTTGTCGGAGGCCGCCAATCCGCCAGGGACAAAGTTCGTTGACCCAAAATCCGAACGAGTACCTACGCTGCCGTTCTACGACATCCGCGCACTAGAGGACATCAAGAGCATCATTGATGTGGAGCCGGTTCGTCCGCAGGACAAGGTGATGATGGGTATGCTGGCGACCATTGGAATTGAGCGGGGCAGGCCATTCAATCCCCAAGGCAAGCTTAAGGACGCGATGGAGCGTGGCGTCAAGGATGCGTATTTCTACATGCAGCAACTCGATGCCAAGCTGTTTGCGTCGAACCTGTATTGGCCTGACCGTCACTGGAGTTTTGTGATGGTCCCCGACGAGAAGCGCGGGTTTGCGTTCGTAACGGACGATGCCGTGCAGATCGACAAGCGCGCTGCGGCTTGGTTCTTCTTCACCTGGTATCCGAAGATGCTGACCCAGCAGGCCGGAACAGTGTATCTCGCCCCGACTGCCGATCAGGACGGGCGGCTGCTCATGCCTGGCAAGACCTATCGACTGCGTGTGCCCAAGGATGTGCCAGCGAGGCAGTTCTGGTCGCTGACGATGTACGACAACGCGACATGGTCATTCATCATCAATCCATTGAAACGAAATGGTCTGTCCTCCTTGCAAAAGGACACCATGAAGATCAACGCCGACGGAAGTGTCGATTTGTATTTCGGCCCGAGGGCACCGGCTGGCTTCGAAAATAACTGGCTACCGACGATGGGGAAGAAGCCGTACCTCTGGTTCCGGCTCTACGCCCCGGGAGAGGCATTCTGGAATAAGACGTTTAAGCTGCCCGATGTCGAATTGGTGACGAGCGTACAAGCGACTGATCAACCAACCGGGAAAAGGACGCGACGGTGAAATTCAAATATTTGCCAAACCCCATTTGCGCCGCGCTCGTTACCGCGCTGGCAACGAGTGGCATCACAACGCCGACGCTCGCTCAGGAAAGCCGCTACGACCAGCTCGCGAATGCACCGTTCCCGGGCGGATACCCGGCTAAAGAATCCGCTGCGCCGCTCAAGAAAGAGATGCTCTTCCAGATTGCCTCGCAGGGCTATATTTGGTCCCTTCCCGCCATCAATATGTGGGCGATGAAGGAGGGTTCCGAGAAGGTGTTCGGCGCGGGCTACAACGTGCTGCCGTATTGGCCCAATCGCCTCCAAGCGAAGACGCAGGTCACCACGCCTAACTCGGATGTCATCTATGCCATGAGCTATCTCGACCTGAAGCAGTATGACCCGCTCGTGGTGGAAGTGCCGAAAGGCGTGCAGGGTTTGTTCGACGACATGTGGCAACGGCCGCTCATTGGTCCCACCATTGATGGTCACACATGGATCGGCGATGTCGGTTTCGCCGGGCCTGACAAGGGGAACGGCGGAACCTATATTCTGTAGCCGCCGGATTACAAAGGCGCCGCGCCGGAGGGCGGCTTCGTCTATCGCTCGACCACGTATAACGTGTTCCTGTTCTGGCGCTCATTCTTCAAAGACCCCAAAGATCGCTCGCTACACAAGAACGGGCAAAAATCGATTTAACCTGGAGCGGTCGAGTCCTACTTAAAGACGACAGCGATCCCAGACCGTTAGAACTGCGCCGTAAGGCCGAGCACCGGACCGTGCATGGTCATGTCGTACTCGAAGTGAGTAGTACCGGCACCCTTCGTGTAGTCGACGTACAGCGCGCGATAGCCGAGCATCCCGCTCCAGGTCACACTTTTCGACTTATAGAAGTCGTAGTTGACGGCGGCCAAAGCCTGCCACGAGAACTTGCTGCCAACGTCGAAGCCGCCAACATCACCACTCACGGTCAGATTTAAGCCCGGGGCAAATTGGTGGCGCAACCTGGCGCCGACGAGCGGGTCGACCCAGTCGACGTCGCCGGATTTCGCAATCGCCGTTCCTCCGCTCACAATGAGGTCGCCGATATTGACCGTTCCAGCAAGCGACAGGCTGGCATCAGCGCGCATCCACCACAAACGTCCACCGCCGAGCACATCGATGGAGGTGCCGGAATTTGGCGTCGCGTTCGATCCCCAGTGTGCAACTTCGTAGGTCGCCGCCAATTCAGCGATGACCATTTCTTCTTTAAAGCCGGCGGATGCGCCGACGGAGGCACCAAGTGCATCGGAGCCGATGGTCCTCACCGCAGACCTGTCCAATGCGATTTTCAGATAGACGACATCGCTGAACACGGAAAATCTATCTTTGCGTAATTCGAACGAGCCCATGAAAAGCGCAAGATCCTTGGGAATCTCCGACTGTTTCACGATGTCCCAAAGGTCGGAATAACCGACATCAACATCGGCGGTGCGGCCTTTGATGGTCACCGAGCCCTTCATCAAAGGCGTCCACGCGTAAGGCGTGGCTGTAAATATCCATGGATCTAGAAACGGGGGCGGCAAAGCGATTGCTTTCGTTGGCATGGGCGCAAGGTCCGCGGCGGTCACCGTGCCCGGCGGAAGCGCACAAACGAATACACCAGCGATCAATCGCAGCAGCAGGCGCCCGCCCTCGGAAATGCCCATTGCAAGACAACTTTTATTCAAAGCAAATTCGAAAAAATTGCGAAGCCTAAATACCTATACATTGCGTTGCTGGCTTCATACAAGCAGATTAAGTGAACTCGCTTTAGATCCTCTCGTCTCTCAATTTTATCCGTCGACTATGGCGCAGCGGCAAACGCGGCGACCGAGAATCGGCGCAAATGCGCAGCTTTGTCCGTTGCCCGTCCGGTGACGATGACGTAGTTCTCCGCTGTAATACAAACGTCACGTTTTGTTCTGCCGCTCGGCTTTGGTCGCTCTTAGCATAAATGAGGCGTGCAGTTTTGAAGGCGTATGTTAAGGTGAGGACGGGTATTAGGTTCGCCGCAAGTGCCCTCTGCGTACTTTGGTCGCCGCTTGTGCATGCGCAAGACGCGGACCTCGCCAAAAAAATTGTCGAACCCCATAGCCAACCTGATCAGCGTTCCTTTTCAATTCAATTACAACGACAAGATTGGCCCACTACAAACCGGGAAGCAATCTTACGTCAATGTCCAGCCAGTGATTCCCATTTCCCTCAACGCAGACTGGAATCTCATCTCACGCACTATCGTGCCAATCGTAGACCAGAACAACGTAGCGCCCGCCGCGGGCACCCAGTTCGGTCTCGGAGATATGTTGCAGAGCCCGTTCTTTTCGCCGAAGGCACCTGGTGCGGGTGGGATTATTTGGGGGGTTGGCCCTGCGATGCAATTTCCAACCGCGACGGACAGGTTGCTGGGAAGTGGAAATTATGCCGCGGGGCCGACTGGCGTCGTTCTATGGCAAACCGGCGAATGGACTTACGGCATGCTCGCGAACCATCTCTGGTCATATGTCGGCGATAGTAATCGCAGTTACACCAGCAGCACCTTCCTCCAGCCATTCGTGTCCTACACCACCAAGGATGCTTGGACCTTTTCGCTTAATACGGAAAGCTCCTACAACTGGGTGACCGAGAATTGGTCGGTTCCGATCAATGCCACGGTCGCCAAACTACTGAAATTCGGCGATCAGCCAGTGCAAATTGGCGCCGGCCCGCGGTATTGGCTGGCCAGTCCCGATAATGCGGGGCCCAAGGGTTTCGGTGCCCGATTTTTTGTGACTTTATTGTTTCCGAAAAAATAGAAAGAAACAGCGATGCCCGAGCCAGCAGTGGAAACGACTGAACGGCGAGCGGCCTTTACGAGGATGGCCCGCCGGCCGTCCATTTTTGGAGGCTATGATGTGCGAATTGGATTGCTGTAGCCGACGCGCTGTCCTGGCGGCAATGCTCGCAGCCAGTCTTGCCTTTGCCGGCATTTCTTCGGTGCAGGCGCAGAACGACTCGCTCCCGTCGTGGAACGAGGGCCAAACGAAAAAGGCCATCACCGATTTCGTTGCCCGTGCCACGCAGGCGGGAGGGGCCGACTATGTGGCGCCCGCCGACCGCGTCGCCGTATTCGACAACGACGGGACGTTGTGGACCGAACATCCGATGTACGTTCAGTTGGCCTTCGCGCTGGACCGCGTGAGGGTGCTCGCTCCGCAGCACCCTGAATGGAAGAAAAAGCAGCCGTTCAAGGCGGCGCTGGAAGGCGACATGAAAGCCCTCGCGGCGTTGGGCGAGCGCGGGGCGGCGGAAATAATATTGACCACCCATGCCGGCATGACCAGCGATGAATTCGCGCAGATCGCCAAGGACTGGCTCACCACGGCGCGCGATCCACGCTTCAAGCGGCCCTACACCGAACTCGTCTATCAGCCGATGCTGGAGTTGCTCGCCTATCTGCGCGCCAATGGCTTCAAGACCTTTATAGTTTCAGGAGGCGGAATTGAATTCATGCGTCCGTGGGTTGAGCGCGTCTACGGCGTCCCCCCGGAGCAGGTGATCGGCTCGTCGGTCAAGACCAAATTCCAGATGCGTGATGGCAGGCCGACGCTGTTTCGGTTGCCAGCCGTCAATTTCATCGATGACGGCCCCGGCAAACCGGTCGGCATCAACGAATTTATTGGTCGTCGTCCGATAGCCGCGTTTGGAAATTCCGATGGCGACCTGCAAATGCTTCAATGGACAACCATGGGCGGCGGTACGCATTTCGGCTTGATCGTTCATCACACTGACGCCGAACGCGAATATGCCTACGATCGACAGACGCCGTTCGGTCGCCTCGACAAGGCCTTGGACGCGGCGGCTGCGAACGGTTGGACCGTAGTGGACATGAAAAAAGATTGGAAGGTCATTTTCCAATCCGAAATGCACTGATTATTATCCATTAGCTAGAGGAATGCGCCGATGAACAACCTTAGAAACACTCTGCTTGGCTCGTTTGGATTTGTTGCTGCAGTGATTGTAGGCGGCCCGCAATCTCGGACGCAAGACCATGTATAAATTGGCGGTGTTTCTCGTGAGCCTTGTTGCTTTTACCGGCTCGGCGCGCGCGCAAGTTACGATCGAGATTGGACAAATAACTTGCAGGCAGTTTCTGGCGTTCAATGTTGCGGACCCAAGAGACATCGCGATCTGGCTCAGCGGCTACTATCACGGAAAGAGGGGCGATACGGCTCTGCAAACTCAAGAGCTCAAGGACAACTTCGAAAAGCTGAAGAACGTATGCTACTCGAATTACGACGTTCCGGTGATGCAGGTTGTTGAAAAAATCTTTCTTGCGCCGGATACCAAGCAATGAGGCGCGGCTGGATGAAGCGCACGCCCCGAAGGTTCGACCGATCTGAAGTGATCGCTGACAGTAGCGGAGTGGAAGTGTGACCGTAGAGGAATCGACGCGCAGCGCGAAGGACATTTCACACGCGGGCATGATCTCCATTCCGGGCGGCACCTTTGCCATGGGCTCCAACAGGCACTATCCGGAAGAGGCGCCGGTACATCGCGTCACCGTCGATGAGTTCCTCATTGACCGCACACCGGTAACGAACCGGCAATTCAAGGAGTTCGTCAAGGCGACGGGGCACGTCACATTTGCCGAGATTCCACCGGACCCGAAGAACTATCCGGGCGCCTTGCCGCACATGCTTTATGCCGGCTCGCTAGTGTTCGCGCCGCCATCGCGGTCGGTCGATCTCAAAGACTGGAGCCAATGGTGGTGTTTTCTTAAAGGCGCGGATTGGCGTCACCCTTATGGACCTAAGAGCAATATCTACGGCCTTGACCATCATCCTGTCGTCCACGTGACCTTCGCTGACGCGTTGGCTTACGCCAAATGGGCTGACAAAGACCTGCCGACGGAAGCCGAGTGGGAGTTCGCGGCTCGCGGCGGGCTTGACGGCGCCGAGTTTGCATGGGGTGCCGAATTCACTCCTGGCAGGAAACATATGGCCAACACCTGGCAGGGTGCATTTCCGCATGAAAACCTCGGGGAAGATGGCTATCACCGCACATCGCCTGTGACGGCTTTCCCGCCGAACGGGTACGGTCTCCACGACATGATCGGCAACGTCTGGGAGTGGACTACGGACTGGTATTCATCCAAGCATGAAGCCGATGCAACAAAGGCTTGTTGTGTTCCAGAAAACCCGCGCGGTGGATCGCTGGAAGCGAGTTACGATCCTGCATTGCCCAAAATAAAAATTCCTCGCAAAGTGCTAAAGGGCGGCTCGCATCTGTGCGCGGCAAATTATTGCCGGCGTTACCGGCCGGCCGCTCGGCACGCTGAAGCGGTTGACACGTCCACCAGCCATGTCGGCTTCCGTTGCGTCGTGAGACATTCGAATTCACTCCAGCCAGAGGGGGGTTCGTATCGGGTCACCGGAGTGAGTAAGCAATCACAATAAGTGTTTTTTCAAATTTGAGCTTATTAACCACGTTTGGTAAGCTTGCCCGCACGCTCTTTTGGGTTGGTATGATTATTCGTGGCGGTCATTGGGTGACCTTCGGATGAAGGTAACAGCATCTATAGTCGCCGCGGCGCTCGTTGCTGACCTTGTCTTGGCGGCGCTATCACAGTCTGCTTTTGGCCAAGGATTCCGCGGGTCAGGCGCAGCCCACAGGGCAGGCTCGACGCACTCGGCCTCCCATTCATCGGCTGCTGGATCACAGCACCGCCACAGGGCGCGCCAAGCAGGGTCGTTCTGGCCGGCTACCGGGGGATTCTACTACGGCCCGGGGAATGGCAAGCCGGAAGTTGATGTTTCGGAGCCTATGTCGGGCGGCAACCATTACACTTGCACGTACGATATTCCTTGGGATTGGGTCCATCGATGCCCGCCGTTTGTTAGTTCGCCTGAACCGGTCATCACACCCTCTGGGCTCTTACCACGTGCCACGGGCTGTCCCGCACAAACCGTAACGGTGCGTAGGGGTAACGGCAAAGAGCAAACAGTAACTATCGTTCGCTGCTAAGAGAAAGCGGATTATCCCGCAAGCCTAATTCGACGACGCAGTGGATTCTAACGCAGCCCCGTACGAAGGCTTGTTATGTTAGGAACCGATCGAGCCGAGTGCCTGGCGCAGCGGGTCGCTGGAAATCATCATAAAGCCCGTGAACGGCTCATTCAGTTCAAGAATCAAGAAAATCGCGGCCGACGCCGAAAGCGCAAAAATAGACAAGGCGGTAATAGTGGCTGCGTTATTGTCAGCAAACAGACTGAAGCTCGCAAAGATGATGGCGAGCCAGCAAACCAGAACCACAAGGAAGGGCATCGGGATCCCGCCTTCCGTCCCCGCGAATAACAGCAAGCGCGCTTTGCCTACATCGTTTGCGATGTCTATTGCCCTGGCCCGAAGCGAACGTTGTGCGTCATTTCCCGGCGATAGTTTCAGAATCGCGTCGTAGAAAGTTACGGCCGCGGCGGTTTCTTCGAACGGCCGCGCCGAACTCGAACCGGCGCGGCTTCCGTTCCAAATCTGATCCGCCATGGCGGCAACCGCGCTTCGAAGCAGGTTGCGGGAGGTATCCGCTTCGGGACCGTACTGCGATAAGGTTCGGTCGAGCAGAACAACATTGGCGGTTATCTGCTGAACCTGGCTGTCTTTGTTTCCATAACTGCTGTTTGCCGAACCAATCAATAATCCAAGCACGAGAGCGGCGATCGTTCCGATCAGCCCCGTCCCCAACCGGACAACGTCCTTTGTATCCCCGCTCAGATGTTGCTTCGGCAACGTGGACCGCAGAAAAGACCCGAAAAGCATCCCACCAAGAATGCAAGCAAACACCACAACGGAAATTGACGTAGGATCCATAAACGGCATTTTCGGTTACATGTCTTAGGCAAGCAGCCCGGTTCACACCAAAGCGATGTTTCGATCCCAAACACACTGTATTCGCACGCTGTTTATTTAGAAAGATACGCTGGGAATGCCCCATATTGCGAAAACAGAATATGGCACGCGTTCAGGCATTTGGAATGTGCTGTACTGCGACACGTCACAAGAAATAACTGAAATTCTCCTATTTCTCTCTTTACGGTGCTCTCGGATCTCGAGTTGCTCAATTAACCGATGTCGCCTTTTGATGCTGTGGACGGGTGCGCCGGGAGACCGGCGGAAGGTAGACGGTGCAAGTCCGTCACGGTGAAGGCGTAGCGAGCTACACCGGCCCCGAGTCATGCGCGTGTCGTCGTGAGGCTGCAAGCGAAGCGTTGATAGGGGAGTGCGTAGGCTAGGTATTGAGCGGCGTAAGACAAGTTCGGGGCGCTGATGTTTTCCGTCCAACAGAAGGCAAGATGGTTCGCGTCGTCATCGCAAGACACGAGCCAGCCCCGCGTCGTCGTAGACCCTGGCATGCGCAGAAGCCTTTCGATCGGGAACCGGGAGATCTCCATCGCTGTCCCCACCAGTCGTGGCCGGGATCGCGTCGGGAAGGCCGGAGGCCGTAGCCGCCGATGAGCGCGAGGGAGAAGTCGGACCTGCCCGTAGTAGCAGAGAAGCGAGCGAACAAAGCGGCCTCGGCTGCGGCGGAGCTCGTGGAGCGAAGGGGCGGGGCCAAGGAGAATGCGGAACTGCAAAGCACGGTCCGGACGCAGAGCCGGGCAGCCGTGTCACAGGCGCAGGCCCGTATACGAGAAGCTGTCACCAGGAACAGACAGGATAAACTGACGGCGCTCCTGCATCATCTCACCGTCGATGTTTTGCGGGCGAGCTTCTTCGGCCTGAAGAAGTCCGCTGCGCCAGGCGTCGACGAGATGACATGGACTGAGTACGCGGAAGGCCTCGAGGAGAATCTCGCGGACCTCCACTCTCGCGTCCAAACGGGAGCGTATCGAGCGCTGCCATCGCGCCGGACCTACATTCCGAAGGCAGATGGCAGACAGCGGCCGCTCGGCATCGCTGCACTGGAAGATAAGATCGTCCAGGCGGCGGTGGTGGCAATCCTGACGCCGATCTACGAGGCGGAGTTCCTGGGGTTTAGCTACGGGTTCCGACCGAAGCGCAATCAGCACCAAGCGCTGGATGCACTCGCGTTCGGGATCGGCAGGCGGCGCATCAACTGGGTGCTCGATTGCGACGTCCAATCCTTTTTCGACAAGGTCAACCAATCCTGGTTGATCCGCTTCGTCGAACATCGGATAGGCGATCGACGAGTTATCCGGCTGATCGCAAAGTGGCTGACAGCAGGTGTGCTCGAAGGCGGACACTTGATCGTGACGGAGGAGGGGACGCCACAGGGTGCGGTCATCAGCCCGCTCTTGGCTAATATCTATCTCCACTACGTCTACGATCTATGGGTCCACCGGTGGCGGCAGCGATACGCCACCGGCGACGTTATTGTCGTGCGCTATGCGGACGACACCATCGTCGGCTTTGAGCATCAGCACGAAGCAGAGCGGTTCCTTGCCGATCTTAAGGCAAGGCTCGTACGCTTCGGCCTCGCCCTTCACCCCGACAAGACGCGGCTCATCGAGTTTGGCCGATCCGCAATTGCGAATCGGCATGCTCGGGGTCTCGGCAAGCCGGAGTCGTTCGACTTCCTCGGGTTCACGCACTATTGCGCCACCCGTCGGAGCGGCTCGGGCTTCGTACTGGGGAGGAAACCGGTAGCCAAGCGAATGCGTGCCAAGCTGCGGGAGATCAAGGAGCAACTCATGACCATACGGCACGAACGGACCGAAAGGCAGGGTCGCTGGCTCTGCCAGGTTCTGCGCGGTTGGATGGCCTACTATGCCGTGCCGATGAGCGGCTCGGCGATCTCCGCATTCCGGCATCACATGATCGAACGTTGGCACGGCGCTCTGATGCGTCGAAGCCAAAGACGTCGATTAACGTGGACGAGAATGAAGAAGATCGCTGACCGGCACCTGCCGTTTCCACGCATCCTGCACCCGTGGCCCGAACAGCGGTTCCTCGTCACCATCCAAGGTGGGAGCCCGGTGCGTTAGCAGCGCCCGCCGGGATCTGTGCGGGGGGCGGAGAGAAATCTCCGTCCCTACCGCGACCTCCTCCACCGGCACGTGAGTGCCACAGACGTGAGTGCTGTTAAGTGGCCTGACGGTTTTTTGTACCAGCGCGATAGAGAGTTTATTGCATTTTGGTCTGCTCCCCGTTTGTGGTCCGGGAGCTAGGCAACTTTTCGAGCTTTGCGCGACCTGATCTAGCGGCGGCAGGAATGGGTTCATCGTCTGCGGCGCCGGCGGCCGATAGCCAAGCGAAGAGTGCGGCCTGACCGTGTTGTAGTGCTTTCGCCATTGCTCGATGACAGTCTGTGCTTTCTTTAGGCTGTAGAAGATTTCGCCGTTGAGCAGTTCGTCGCGGAGCTTGCCATTGAACGATTCGCAGTAACCGTTCTCCCAGGGACTGCCTGGTTCGATGTAGAGGGTTTTGGCTCCGACCTGGGTGAGCCAGTTGGGCACTCCGCAGGCATGCGCCGCTCAAGGTTGAATAAGTAGAATAGCTGGCTCTGATCGCTCGTCTGCCGACCCATCATGGCAAACCCCCGCCATCAAGAATCTCAAGCTGACGGAATCATTGTTCGCCGATGAGTGCGAGCCCTTTTTCAACAGTATCGACCCAAAGCGAACATGCGCATTTGGCGGATGGTAGCCGCGTTGCACTGCAGTGATTGACCGCGGAAATACCATTTGCTTAGACTTGCTTTGGTGGCGCTATGATAGGAGCCGTCACATTATGAATATGCGTGGTTCGCTGATTTCTATCGTTGCGGCTGCGAGCACGTTCGGTGCGGCTGTCACCACTTCCACGAGAGGCGAGGCGGCATGTTGGGGCTGTTCGGGTGGTGACGCCTTAGTCGGGGCTGTTTTCGAGGGGTTTCTCGGCTACCGCTATTACAACGGCTACAGTTACGGATCGGGGTATTACTCCGGCTGTGCGCCTGCGTACTACACAAGCTATCCGCCTCCATACTACCATGCGCCCGCGTATTACACTGGCTACGCGCCTGCGTATTATGCACCGCGCTACCGCTATTACGCACGGGGCTATTACACTCCACGACGCTACGTGCGTTACGCTCCTTCTTATTACAAAGGCGATTATGCGCGGTGGCGGCTTCACGCATACGCAGATCACAATTATCGCTGGTGATCCGGTCGCGAGTTGCTATTGAATGGCTGCTTTTGGCGATAAAGCGGAAATTCTACTGTGGCATCGGGTGGTGTCTGCTTATGATCCAAAGCGCGCAATGCTCTTACTCGTTTGTCGAAATCTATTGGGCTCTAAGCCGTGACTTGCATCATTATTTCGGCGTTCGCCCTTAGCCGGATCTTGCCTATAGTCTGGAGGAAAAAAATGCTACAAAGGACTGCGCACTGTAACATCATTGCGGCGATCACGTCGCTTCTCTCAGTTGCCATCCTGATTTCTTCCGCCCAATTCGACGTTGCTCAAGCACAAAATGGCCGGGCAGCGGCGATAGCTTGCGGCGAAAAGCTAAAACAACAGTGCTCCGGTGTAACGGAGTCTGGAACAAACATGCTCGACTGCCTCAAAAAAGACCGGGACAAACTTCCCAAAAGATGTGCTGCAATGGCAAACAATCTAATGCGCAAGTGCGATAGAGACGCAGCACGGCGTTGCCAGGGCAACGTCGCGGGTCAAGGCAGTGTTATCGATTGCCTGACAATAGCCAGGGGCTCAGTTTCCGCGCGATGCAATGCGGCTTTGGACGCGGCTTACCTACGCTAGTGAAACACGAAGGCGCCTCCGCGACGCACCTAGTCGGGCGCGGGATCCTGCGTACCAAATGCGTCGCCGCCGTTGAGGCCCACGTAAATTCCAGTTGTAGCTAAGATACGTTTGGCCAGTGTCGCCCCTGAAAGAAATCTGTCACGCGCACCGTAGCTTTTAGTTGAAAGCAATTCTCAAAAACCGCGAAGTACGCGACAGCTATACGACGCGAGGCTCGCCAGGCACATCCAGATTGCGGTGATTCAAGCATAACTGATTTTTTTGCGTATCAAATCAACGCTGCAATTATGCCGCGCCGCAAACGCAACGCGAGAGAAACGGCGAATCTGTCCGTTGCCAGACCGATGACGCAGGCGTAGTGTCGCAGCTGTAATACAAACGTCACGCAATCCGGGCGAAATGGGAAACCGTGAAGCGCGATACTTTTCGTAGTGAGGGGGTTTTGACTATGAACAAAATCAGAAACACTTTGCTTGGTTCGCTTGCAATGGCAGCCGCCGCAGCGTTCGTGAGCACGCCAGCCGCCGCGCAGCAACAGCAAAAACCAAACATCATCGTGATCATGGGCGACGACATCGGCATGTGGAATATCGGTGCCTATCACCGCGGCATGATGGCGGGGCGCACGCCCAACCTCGACAAGCTCGCGAAAGAAGGCATGTTGTTCACAGATTATTATGCCGAGGCGAGCTGTACCGCGGGACGCGCGAACTTCATTACTGGAGAATTGCCGATCCGCACCGGCATGACGACGGTCGGCCAGGCTGGCGCTTCGGTCGGCCTGCCGGCCGAGGCGGTGACCATCGCAACGATTTTGAAGTCGATGGGTTACGCCACCGGTCAGTTCGGCAAAAACCACCTTGGCGACAAGAACGAGTTCCTGCCGACCGTGCACGGCTTCGACGAATTCTTCGGCTATTTGTATCACCTCGATGCGATGGAAGACCCGGCGCATCCAAATTATCCGCAGAACCTGCTGAACGTCGTCGGTCCGCGCAACATGGTGCATAGCTGGGCTACCGACCGCGACGATGCAACGGAGATGCCGCGCTGGGGCAAGATCGGCAAGCAGCGGATCGAGGACGCCGGCACGCTCTATCCTAAGCGCATGGAAACGGTGGACGACGAGATTCGCGACTTCGCGACCAAATTCATGGATAAGGCCAAGGCGGACGGCAAGCCGTTCTTCGTCTGGCTCAACCCGACGCGCATGCACATCGTTACGCATCTTTCACCCAAATATGAAGCGATGCGCAATTCGGAAAATGGCTGGTCCGAAGAAGAAGCCGGTATGGCGCAAATCGATGATGACGTCGGCATCGTGATGAAGAAAATCAAGGACATGGGCGTGGACGACAATACCATCGTCGTCTTCACCACCGATAACGGCACCGAAGTCTTTACCTGGCCCGATGGCGGTCAGACGCCATTCGCCCAGTCCAAGGGAACGGTGCTTGAGGGCGGTTTCCGCGTACCCTGCATCATGCGCTGGCCCGGCCATACGCCGGCGGACTCGGTGCAAAATGGAATTTTCTCTGGCATGGATTGGCTACCGACTTTCGTGGCCGCCGCCGGCAACCCAAATGTTACTGAGGAACTGCTGAAGGGTAAGACTATCGGCGACCGCACCTATAAGAACCATCTCGATGGCTACAACCAGATGGCTGCCATCACCGGCAAAGGGCCATCCGCGCGTCACGAGATTTTCTACCTCGGTGAGAGCACGGTCGGCGCGGTGCGTATCGACGACTACAAGTTCCGCTTCATCGACCAACCCGACGGCTGGCTGGGTGAAAAAACGAAGCCTGACGTGCCATACATCACCAACCTGCGCCTCGACCCCTTCGAGCGAACGGGCTGGCCAGGGAATGGGACGAAAGACGGCGCGCAGCAATATTTCGATTGGTTCAAGTACCAATTTTGGCGGTTTGTGTTTGTCCAGCAGATAGTTGGCAAGGAGTTGCAGACCTTCCTTGAATATCCGCCGATGCAGCGCGGCGCGAGCTTCAATCTCGACGCCGTCAAGGCTGAGATGGCGAAAAGGATGGAGCAGGCTGAAGCCGCGAGCAAAGGCCCCAGCCAGTGAAAATAGGATTTCGGCGGGCGTTGTCTTAGTAAAGCGCCCGCCGGCCATTCAGTTTTGTGTGCGGCGCTTCGGAGCGCTTGCGGACGCCGCAATCCACAGAAAAGGTGTCATAGAATGTTCAAACGTTATGATATCATATTCGCAGCATTCGCACTGATCGCCATGCTTGCCGCGCCGGCTGATGGCCAGTCGCCTTCCCCATGGACGCAGGCCGGCATGCTGAGGTGCGTCGTCAACCCAAGCATTGGATTCATCATTGCCGGCCACCAGTCGATGGAGTGCCGCTTCACCCCGAATAACCAGGACCCGCCACAGGTCTACCAAGGCGCGCTGAATATGATTGGCCTCAACATCGGCATCAGCGCTGGCGGCGTTTTCGGTTGGGCGGTCCTCGCGCCGGCGGCTGGCATCCCCAGCGGGGCACTCGCCGGTGACTACGTCGGCGCGTCGGCTGACGCCGGGTTCGGGCTCGGTGCCGGCGCCAACGTCCTTGTCGGCGGCTCCAATCGCACTTTCGCGCTCCAGCCGGTGTCACTCGAGGGCTCGGTTGCCCTAAATGTTGCGCTTGGCGTCTCTGCTCTCAAGCTGCGGCCGGTTATGTGATCAGAGTCGGCTTTTGATGCTGTGGACGGGTGCGCCGGGAGACCGGCGGAAGGTAGACGGTGCAAGTCCGTCACGGTGAAGGCGTAGCGAGCTACACCGGCCCCGAGTCATGCGCGTGTCGCCGTGAGGCTGCAAGCGAAGCGTTGATAGGGGAGTGCGTAGGCTAGGTATAGAGCGGCGTAAGACAAGTTCGGGGCGCTGATGTTTTCCGTCCAACAGAAGGCAAGATGGTTCGCGTCGTCATCGCAAGACACGAGCCAGCCCCGCGTCGTCGTAGACCCTAGCATGCGCAGAAGCCTTTCGATCGGGAACCGGGAGATCTCCATCGCTGTCCCCACCAGTCGTGGCCGGGATCGCGTCGGGAAGGCCGGAGGCCGTAGCCGCCGATGAGCGCGAGGGAGAAGTCGGACCTGCCCGTAGTAGCAGAGAAGCGAGCGAACAAAGCGGCCTCGGCTGCGGCGGAGCTCGTGGAGCGAAGGGGCGGGGCCAAGGAGAATGCGGAACTGCAAAGCACGGTCCGGACGCAGAGCCGGGCAGCCGTGTCACAGGCGCAGGCCCGTATACGAGAAGCTGTCACCAGGAACAGACAGGATAAACTGACGGCGCTCCTGCATCATCTCACCGTCGATGTTTTGCGGGCGAGCTTCTTCGGCCTGAAGAAGTCCGCTGCGCCAGGCGTCGACGAGATGACATGGACTGAGTACGCGGAAGGCCTCGAGGAGAATCTCGCGGACCTCCACTCTCGCGTCCAAACGGGAGCGTATCGAGCGCTGCCATCGCGCCGGACCTACATTCCGAAGGCAGATGGCAGACAGCGGCCGCTCGGCATCGCTGCACTGGAAGATAAGATCGTCCAGGCGGCGGTGGTGGCAATCCTGACGCCGATCTACGAGGCGGAGTTCCTGGGGTTTAGCTACGGGTTCCGACCGAAGCGCAATCAGCACCAAGCGCTGGATGCACTCGCGTTCGGGATCGGCAGGCGGCGCATCAACTGGGTGCTCGATTGCGACGTCCAATCCTTTTTCGACAAGGTCAACCAATCCTGGTTGATCCGCTTCGTCGAACATCGGATAGGCGATCGACGAGTTATCCGGCTGATCGCAAAGTGGCTGACAGCAGGTGTGCTCGAAGGCGGACACTTGAACGTGACGGAGGAGGGGACGCCACAGGGTGCGGTCATCAGCCCGCTCTTGGCTAATATCTATCTCCACTATGTCTACGATCTATGGGTCCACCGGTGGCGGCAGCGATACGCCACCGGCGACGTTATTGTCGTGCGCTATGCGGACGACACCATCGTCGGCTTTGAGCATCAGCACGAAGCAGAGCGGTTCCTTGCCGATCTTAAGGCAAGGCTCGTACGCTTCGGCCTCGCCCTTCACCCCGACAAGACGCGGCTCATCGAGTTTGGCCGATCCGCAATTGCGAATCGGCATGCTCGGGGTCTCGGCAAGCCGGAGTCGTTCGACTTCCTCGGGTTCACGCACTATTGCGCCACCCGTCGGAGCGGCTCGGGCTTCGTACTGGGGAGGAAACCGGTAGCCAAGCGAATGCGTGCCAAGCTGCGAGAGATCAAGGAGCAACTCATGACCATACGGCACGAACGGACCGAAAGGCAGGGTCGCTGGCTCTGCCAGGTTCTGCGCGGTTGGATGGCCTACTATGCCGTGCCGATGAGCGGCTCGGCGATCTCCGCATTCCGGCATCACATGATCGAACGTTGGCACGGCGCTTTGATGCGTCGAAGCCAAAGACGTCGATTAACGTGGACGAGAATGAAGCAGATCGCTGACCGGCACCTGCCGTTTCCACGCATCCTGCACCCGTGGCCGGAAAAGCGGTTCCTCGTCACCATCCAAGGTGGGAGCCCGGTGCGTTAGCAGCGCCCGCCGGGATCTGTGCGGGGGGCGGAGAGAAATCTCCGTCCCTACCGCGACCTCCTCCACCGGCACGTGAGTGCCACAGATGTGGGTGCTGTTAAGTCCCCACGTTTCAGAGGAGCCAAGCATGCAGACGATCACGATAATCGGTCTCGACATCGCCAAGTCAGTCTTTCAGGTGCACAGCGTTGGTGCGCAAGGGCCAGTGGTCCTCCGCCGTTAGTTAAAGCGCCGACAAGGTGACCGTTATCTGCGCAGCCTATTCGTAGGCGGCGCCCTCGCTGTCATCCGCTATGCCAAGATTCATGGCGCCAGGCACCGGCCGTGGCTCACCGCATTGTTGGCGCGGCGGCCGACTGAGATCGCCGTCCAGTGCGGCGTGGCGTGGTCGATGAGCAGCTTTTGGGCGAGCGCAAGAAATTTGGTGCCATAATCAGTTAGGATGGGAATTCCCTTTGTCATGGACCCCACGTTGAACCAACGCTACGCTGCGAAGTGACCTAAACGACGGGCGGCTTGTGAGGCCGCTCGCCTTAAGGGTTTTCCACGGCGGCCTATGCCGCTTAACGAGAATCGCAGGCTTGGCTCTAAATAGCTGCCTTCGAAAAGGCCGCGCGCGACGAGGCAGACGGAGGCGAGGAAGTTTCGGGCGAGCCTATCGTATCGGGTTGCGATGCGTCTGAAGTCCTTGAGACGACAGAAGGCGTTCTCGATGCGGTGACGTTGCGTGTAGGACTTTCTGTCGAAGCTGAAAGGCTGCTTGCGGTTCGACTTGTTGGGAACGATGGGTTTGGTGCCGCGCTCACTGAGCCATTGCCGCAATTCGGCGCTGTCATAGGCTTTGTCGCCGAGCATCTTTCTGGCTGCTTTGTGCGTCGGATCAGGCGCTGGGCTGGTGGACAATCGTGTGCTTGGCCGCCGGTCAGCAGGACGGAAAGAAGGCGGCCCTTAGCATCTGCGACTGCATGGATTTTCGTATTGCGCCCACCGCGCGAGCGTCCAATAGCTTGGCTCTGTTCCTCCTTTTTGCGCCCGAGGCCGAGCGGTGCGCCTTGACATGGGTGGCGTCGATCATCTGCGTCTGTACCGATCGACCACGTGCGGCAAGTTCACGAAACAGCCGCTCCCACACCCCGCGTTCCGCCCAGCGCACAAAGCGGTTGTAAATCGTCGTCGGCGGGCCGTATTCCGGCGGGCAATCGCACCACCGGCAGCCGCTCTTGATCACGTGCACAATGCCGCTGATCACGCGGCGGTCATCCACGCGGGCCTTGCCCCGCACGTCCCTGGGCAAATGCGGCTCGATCTGCCGCCACTGTTCGTCGCTCAGCCAAAACAGATTGCGTCGCATCGTCCCTGCTCCTAATCACGACAGCAGGGAATCAGCAACCGATTCAACTAGCAACGGTTTTATTGGGTTTTGGCCCTAGTGACCGGCAAACCAGAATGCGGTGCCCACGGCAGCGATAATCAAGCCGCTGCTAATTTCGCCGTAGCGTTCAAATTGGCCGAACCGAAGTTGCCGTAACCACTGTGCCGTGCTGATTTGGCTCGCAGGCTTCCATGCTGCGGCCGCGCTTTATCGCCACCTCTGGCAGCGCGACACGGTCCTTCTGTGCATGCTGCCGGGGCGTTTATCGCTCGGTCGTCTCACCCAGCGTTGCAAACATTGTGGTCGACTCAATGTGCTATTGGCACGCAACTGACGTCAAGCTTACGGCGCTCCCGGTCAGCTTTTGGAGAGGTAGATCAGACCAACGGCGGACGTGGCATGAGATCGCCTTAGCGTTGAAGCTGACTTTAGGCCGTTCGCCCTATAAGCTTTGAATTTGATGGCCGATCAGAACTGCTGCGTTCGCAGCCGCCGAAATTACAACGGTATGTCAATCACGTACGTGTTCGCAGTTTTGTTCCGACCGGCGCGCCACTCTGCTAGCATCCCTCAGAGGCGCCGGTAGCTCAGCTGGATAGAGCACCAGACTTCGAATTTGGGGGTCAGGGGTTCGAATCCCTTCCGGCGCGCCACCGCCCGTAATCCTCGGCCGACCATGCGCCTCGCCTCATTACTGAGCGCCGTAATCCTCCTGGCTTGCAGCTTCGCGGCATCGGCACAGTCCCCGGTGCGGCGGGGACGCGCGCTGATGCAGCAGTTCTGCGCACGCTGCCATGCCATCGGCAGCACGGGGAAGAGCCGGCATGCCGACGCGCCGCCGTTCCGCTATCTCGGCCGCAGTTTCGATCTCGACCAGTTCGCCCGCCTGCTTGAACGCGGCATTTCCTCGGGTCACCCCGACATGCCGGAATTCAAGTTCACCGAAGACGACGCCAACGCGGCCCGCGCCTATCTGCGCACCATCCAGGAATGAGCGCCGCTCCTGTTGGCCGCGTTGCTGCCTGCGTCTTCCAGCGTGAACAGATAATTCGGCTGGGCGGAGGTGACGGCGGCATCGCCTTGCAGCGAACGCACCACGGTGGCGACCGAGCGGCTATCGGGAATGCGCCACCGATAGAGCGTGGTGCCGGCAAGGTGAAACGTGCGCTGTTCGATGCGCCTCAGGCGGTGGCGGCGCTGCAGGGCGCTGACCGTTCGCGGGCTCGCTGAACTTGCGACCTCGACCAGCACCTCGTGCAGCAGCGTCCCGCGGCTGGTAGCCGCCGCAACGCAGCCGAAGCAGCCGAGACTGACGGCCGCAGCGGCGGCGAGGATGGGCAAGGCGCATCGCATCGCGGCCTAGTTGGCGGCGCCGATGAAGCCGACAACCTTGTCCCCTTGCAACGTCTTGATCCGCGCGGCGAGTGCATCCTTCGGCAGTGCCGCCGGCGCAATTTGCAGCCGGTAGAGCCCGCCCGCCGTCGGGCCGCCCGTGATCGTCAGCTTATTGGTTTCCAGAAAGGCGGCAATGTCGGCGGCGCTTGCCTGCGGCTGAAAGCGGATCAGCGCGTAGGCGCCGTCGCCCTTGCCGGCGCCGGGCACGGAAGCGGTCTGATAGCCGCCGGTGCCTTTGAATACGATGTCGGCGATGAAGCCTGCCTGCAGCAGGATCGCAATCGCGGCAATCGCCGCCGACCAGGCAAGCGTGCGCGGCGCAAGGCCTGCCAGGAATTCGCCGATACGAACGCCGAGGCCCGCCGCCGCCCGCCGTCGCGCCGGCTCGGCATCGATCCTGGCGAACAGTTCGTCCATGACGCGCGACGACGGCGCGCCGAGCGTCTCATTGAGCGTGACGTTTTGCCCTAGCTCCTCGCGCACCAGTTCGTAGCGGCGGGCAAGCTCGGGGTCGTTCGCCAGCGCGGCTTCGACCCGCTGCGCGTCGCGGCGGCTGAGCGTGCCGGCGGCGTGCCAGGGCAAGAGCTCCTCGATGTCGTTGCGGTCGTCTTCGTTCACGGATATCATGGCCAACCTCGATCGATGCCACGTTCCTTCAGCAGCTCCGACAATTTTTTACGCGCGTAGAACATGCGGGTCTTCACGGTCGCCTCGGGGATGCCGACGATCCCCGCCGCTTCCTCCACCGACTTCTCGTGGTAGTAAACGAGGTCGATGATCTCGCGGTGCTCGGTGGAAAGCCTGGTCATGCATTCACGCAGCAGCGTACCTTTGTCCTTCTTCGCCAGCGCGGTTTCCGGATCGTCGGACTGATCCTCGATTGCCGCGGCGGTCTCTTCGTCGAGTTCTTCCTCCGGCTTGCGACGCAATGCCGACAGCGCCTTGAAGCGGGCGATGCTCAGCATCCAGGTCGAAACCGCGGAACGGCCTTCGAACTTGCCTGCCTGCCGCCACACGTCGAGAAAGACATCGCTCACCAGATCCTCCGCGGTCGCCTCGCGGCGCACCAGGCGCAGCAAGAACCGGTAAACCCTCATGTGGTGCCGCGCGAACAGCACCTGCATGGCGAGCCGGTCGCCGCCGGCGATCCGTCCGATCAGAACTTCGTCCGAAGTCGTTTGCATCGGCGGCAGCAATCGGGCTCGTGCGTGGGTCGCGGGCGGGGGTCGCTAGGTTCAAGCAATATCAAAGAAATTTGCGGCCGCCTGCGTCCCGGGATGGAACAGGCGGACCTAGAATCTCCTTTAACGGCGTCTTGAGCAAGTAAACGGGACTTTGAACCTTTCCCGCCGGTCCGGCGACCCATGACCAGGATGTGGGCCACACGCATCCGCCGAAAACACCAAAACAGGAGAGACCGCCATGTTTCGCAAGCTTATTCTCGCTGCCGCCGCCGGCGTCGTCCTCACCGCCGCTGCGCTCGCCCCGACTGCCGCCTCGGCCCACTGGCACGGTCATGGCCATTGGTACGGCCACGGCTTCGGTTTCTATGCCCCGGTCTATGCCGCGGCCTCGGACTGCTACGTCACCAAGCGCCTGGTCGAGACGCCCCATGGGCTGCGCTGGCGCCGGGTTACGGTCTGCGACTGACCGTATGGGTTGAGAAACGGCCCGGCTTTGCCACGGCAGAGCCGGGCTTTGTCTTTTGCGTCCGTGGCGGCTTGCTTTCGCCGCACTCGCGCGGCTGTTTGAGTTCTGCTAGGGGTCGCATCAAAGCGCGCCGTCGCCGGCGCGGGCGGTGTGGGTCGGGAGGCTGGGGACCTCACGCGCCGATGCGGAGGACGGATGCTTAATTCGCTGCGTGCGCTGGCGCGGTTTTTTCAGGAAAAGATCGGCTGGAGTCGCATCGGCGTGCTGCTGAGCCTCGCCATAATCGGCGTCGCCGCGGTTGTCCTGTTCCACATGCTGCGCGAAGTCGACGCCCATCAGGTGATGGCTGCGGTGAAGGCCACCAAGCCGCACCAGATCGCGGCCGCGGCGCTGTTTGTCGCCGGCGGCTACATCACGCTCACCTTCTACGACTGGTTTGCGCTGCGCACCATCGGCCGCAGCGAAATTCCCTATCGTGTCGCGGCGCTTGCCGGGTTCACCAGCTATTCGATCGGCCACAATATCGGCGCCACCGTGTTCACCGGCGGCGCCGTGCGCTACCGCATTTATTCCGGTTACGGTCTCGATGCCGTCGAAGTGGCGAAGATCTGCTTCATCGCCGGCTTGACGTTCTGGCTCGGCAACGCGACCGTGCTCGGGCTTGGCGTATTGCACTCGCCGCAAGCCGCGGCACCCATCGACCGGCTGCCGGCCTGGCTCAACCGTGACGTTGCGATTGGCATCCTGCTGGTGCTGGCAAGCTACGTCGTCTGGGTGTGGAGTGCACCGCGCGTCATCGGCCAGCGCGAATGGCAAGTGCGGCTCCCGGATGGGCCGTCGACGCTTGTGCAGGTCGTCATCGGCATCTTCGACCTCGGCTGTTGCGCGATGGCAATGTACATGCTGCTGCCGACCAGCCAGGACATCGGCTTTGTCGAACTGGTGGTGGTCTTCGTATCGGCGACGCTGCTTGGCTTTGCCAGCCATGCGCCCGGCGGGCTCGGCGTATTCGATGCCGCCATGCTTGTGGCGCTGTGGCAATATGACAAGGAAGATGTGCTCGCCGGATTGCTGCTGTTCCGGCTGCTCTATTATCTTTCGCCGTTCGTGATTGCGCTGGCCATTCTGGGCACGCGCGAGATCTGGTTGAGCCTGCGGCGCGCAAAGCCGCTGCCGGCGTTGAAAGCGCCGGCCGCCACCGCGCCGATCCGCAGCGAGATCGAGACAGACAGGACCGACACTGGCTGAGTAATGGCCGTAGACGAGAACAGCGCGAAGTTTCCCGGCGCAGCCGGCTGGACTGGCCGGCTGCGCGGCGCCTGGGCGGCGCTGCTCGGACGGGCGGACACGGCGGCTGGTCCCGGCCGCGCTGTATTTGCCGTCGGACGGCTCGACATGCATCCGCAAGCGCTGCTCATCGAGCAGTTGATCGGGGGCTTGCCCGCCGCCGCGATCGCGCTCGACCGCGAGGGCCGCGTCATCGCCTTCAATGCCACGGCCTCGGCCATTGCGCCGGCGTTGCGCCGCGGCGAAGCGGCGCTCATCACGTTGCGCATGCCGGAACTGGTCGAGGCGATCCGGCGTGCGGCGGCGACGCAGACGCCGCAACGCGTTGAATTCTTCGAGCGTGTGCCGGTCGACCGCTGGTTCGAGGCCTTCGTCACCCCGGTCGAACTCGCCGGCGGCGACATCCTGCTGATGACCTTCAACGATTTGAGCCCGCTGCGCCGCGTCGAGGAAATGCGCGCCGACTTCATCGCCAATGCCAGCCACGAATTGCGCACGCCGCTTGCGGCCCTGCTCGGCTTCATCGAGACGCTGCAGGGCAGCGCCAAAGACGACCCGGCCGCGCGCGGAAAATTCCTCGCCATCATGCAGGGCCAGGCGACACGCATGGCGCGGCTGATTGACGACCTGTTGTCGCTGTCCCGTATCGAGCTCAACGCGCATTTGAAACCGAACACCCCGGTCGATCTGGCGCCGATCGTGCGCCAGGTCGCGGACGGCTTGCAGACGCTGGCGCGTGATCGCGGCGTCGACATCAAGGTCACGGCGCCGGCGACGCCACTGGTCGTGCTCGGCGACCGCGACGAACTGATCCGCGCGCTGGAAAATCTGGTCGAGAACGCGCTGAAATACGGCGCCGCCGGCAAGCGAGTGGACGTCGCGTTAAGTCGCGGCTTGACGCGCGCCGGAACCGCGGAAGCGCAAGTGGCGGTTCGCGATTACGGGCCCGGCATTGCCCCCGACCATCTGCCGCGGCTGACAGAGCGCTTTTATCGGGTCGACGTCGCCGACAGCCGCGCCCAAGGCGGCACCGGCCTTGGTCTCGCTTTGGTCAAACATGTGCTCAACCGGCATGGCGGCCGCGTGAGCATCGAGAGCGAGCGAGGAGTCGGCGCGACCTTCACCATGCATTTGCCGTTACCCACCGGCGAGACCGCGCAAAACGGCGATTTGTCATAAAAATCATCACGTTGCCGTGTCATGTGACTGTCACCCAACGTTTATAGAACGGTGACATGCCGCGCCTAAGGCTGGCTGAAGCTTCGGTAGTTCTTCGTATCCACCAGCAAAAACCCGCGTCCGAAGCTGCAAACTTGTCGTGCGTAGCAACAATCAACGCGGATGCCCGAACAGGGGCGCGACGGCCAGGGCTTCGCGGGGGTTTCGCACCCGCGTTTACACCTTGTCGCAAACATGGAGAGAACCCTTGAAACATTGGACCACATTGGCGGCCGCCGGCTTTATCGCCGCCGCTACGATAATTCCGGCGCAGGCCGCCGACATTTCCGGTGCCGGCGCTACGTTCCCCTATCCGATCTACGCCAAATGGGCCGACGCCTATAAAAAGGAAACCGGTAACGGGCTGAACTATCAGTCGATCGGTTCCGGCGGCGGCATCAAGCAGATCAAGGCCAAGACCGTGACCTTCGGCGCTTCCGACGCGCCCCTGTCGGGCAAGGATCTCGACGCAATCGGTCTCGCCCAGTTCCCGATGGTCATGGGCGGCATCGTGCCGGTCGTGAACCTCGACGGCGTTTCTGCCGGCTCGCTGGTCATCGACGGTCCGACGCTCGCCAAGATTTTCATGGGCGAGGTCAAGACCTGGAACGACCCGGCCATCGCCAAGCTCAATCCGGGCGCCAAGCTGCCGAGCCAGGCGATCGCCGTCGTGCATCGCTCGGACGGATCGGGCACCACCTTCAACTTCGCCACCTACCTCGCTGACGTCAGCGCGGATTGGAAGGCCAAGGTTGGCGCCAACACTTCGGTCGAATGGCCGGTCGGCATCGGCGCCAAGGGTAACGAGGGCGTCGCCAACAATGTCGCCAACACCAAGGGCTCGGTCGGCTACGTCGAATATGCTTACGCCCTGCAGAACAAGCTGACCTACACCAAGATGGTCAACAAGGCCGGCAAGACAGTTGCTCCGACCTCGGAAGCCTTCCAGGCCGCCGCTGCCAATGCCGATTGGAAGTCACAGCCCGGTTACGGCGTGATCCTCGCCAATCAGCCAGGCGATCAGTCCTGGCCGATGACCGCCGCCACCTGGATCCTCGTCTACAAACAGCCCTCGGATCCGGTGGCGACTGGCGAAGCACTCAAGTTCTTCGCCTGGTCGTACAAGAACGGCGCCAAGATGGCGGAAGCCCTCGACTATGTGCCGATGCCCGCCAAGGTCGTCGCCGACGTCGAGAATTACTGGAAGGCCGAGATCAAGGACTCCGGCGGCAAGCCCGTCTTCTGATGTGACACGGCTGGAAAAGGCGCCCTATTCGGCGCCTTTTCCTTGTCCACCGCCTCGACACAGGCGGCTTGTCACGCGGCGCGTTGGCCGCTTGAGTGGCTCCCCGCACGCAACGCGAGTTCAAGGGAGAGCCGTATGCAACCCGCCGGGAGGCGACCCGTGGTTGATGTTGCGTTGCAAGGCGGGACGGTGCTGACCGCCGAACAGGCGGACCGCAGCAAGGTTCTGCAAAAGCTGCGGATGAGCGATGCGATATTCCGCGCTCTGACGCGCGCGGCGGCGTTCTTCGTCCTCATTCTTCTCGGTGCCATTATCGTTGCGCTCGTCCACGGCTCGTGGCCGGCGCTGAGCACATTCGGCTTCTCGTTTCTGGTGACCGAAAGCTGGAATCCGGTCACGGAGAAATTCGGCGCCATCGCGCCGATTTACGGCACCGTCGTCACGTCGTTTATCGCCATGCTGATCGCGGTGCCGGTCGGCCTGTTCATCGCCATGTTCCTCACCGAACTGTGCCCGAAATGGCTGCGCCGCCCGATCGGCATCGCCATCGAACTGCTGGCCGGCATTCCCAGCATCATCTACGGCATCTGGGGCCTGTTCGTGTTCGCGCCGTTCCTGCAGCAATACGTGCAGCCGGCAATCATCAACACTTTAGGCAACGTCCCCGGTATCGGCGCCTTGTTCGCGGGCCCGCCCTACGGCATCGGCGTGTTCACCGCCGGGTTGATCCTGGCGATCATGGTGTTGCCGTTCATTACCTCAATCTCGCGTGACGTGTTCGAGGCGGTGCCGCCGGTGCTCAAGGAGGCGGCCTATGGTCTCGGCTGCACCACCTGGGAGGTGGTGCGCTACGTCGTGCTGCCGTTCACCCGCGTCGGCGTCATCGGCGGCTGCATGCTCGGCCTCGGCCGCGCGCTCGGCGAGACCATGGCGGTGACATTTGTCATCGGCAATGCGCACCGCATCGCAGGCTCCATCCTTGCGCCGGGCACCACGATCTCGGCCACCATCGCCAATGAATTCACCGAAGCCGTCGGCGATCTCTATACGTCGTCGCTGATCGCGCTTGGGCTCATTCTGTTCGTCATTACATTTATTGTGCTTGCGATCGCCCGCTACATGCTGATGCGGCTCAACGCGCGGGTGGGAGCCTGACCATGGCGGAAGCATTCTCCACTTCGCTTTACGCCAGGCGCCACCGCAGCAACGCCATCAGCAAGGTGCTGTCGTTTGGCGCGACGGCGTTCGGCCTGAGTTGGCTGGTGCTGATTTTGGCGGTGCTGCTGTGGAAGGGCTTCAGCGGGCTGTCGCTCGCGGTGTTCACGCAGATGACGCCGCCGCCGGGCTCCGCCGGCGGCCTGCTCAATCCGATCGCCGGCAGTCTCGTGCTCACCTTCCTCGGCGTCATCATCGGCACGCCGATCGGCATGCTGGCCGGCACCTACATGGCGGAATACGGCCGCTACGACAAACTCACCTTCCTCGTCCGCTTCATAAACGACATCCTGCTGAGCGCCCCTTCGATTGTCATCGGCCTGTTCATATACGAGGTCATGGTCGTGCAGATGGGGCACTTTTCCGGATGGGCCGGCGCCGTCTCGCTCGCCGTGATTGTCATTCCGGTCGTGGTGCGTACCACCGAGGACATGCTGATTTTGGTGCCGGACACCTTGCGCGAGGCGGCGGCTTCGATCGGACTGCCGCGCTCGATGATGATCACCCGCATCGCCTATCGCGCCGCGCGCGCCGGCATGGTCACGGGCGTGCTGCTGGCGATTGCCCGCATCAGCGGCGAGACCGCGCCGCTGCTGTTCACCGCGCTCAACAACCAGTTCTGGAGCACCAGCCTCAATGCTCCGGTCTCCAGTCTGCCGGTCGTCATCTTCCAGTTCGCGCTGAGCCCCTACAAGGATTGGCAGGATCTCGCCTGGACCGGCGCGCTGATCATCACGCTCGCTGTGCTCGCGCTCAGCATCTTCGCCCGTATCCTTACCGCACAGAGAAAAACCTCATGAGCAGCATGGCAACATTCACCGTGCCGACCGTGTCCAACGCGCCGATCGACATGGACGGCCTGCTGGACAAGGTCTCGATCCGCAACCTCGATTTCTTCTACGGCGATCATCGCGCGCTGAAGAACATCAACGTGTCGCTGTACCAGGGCAAGGTGACCGCGTTCATCGGCCCGTCGGGCTGCGGCAAGTCGACGCTGCTGCGCATCCTCAACCGCATGTACGATCTTTACCCCAACCAGCGCGCGACCGGCGAAGTGCGGCTCGACAACGACAATATTTTGTCGCCGTCGCAGGACCTCAATCTGCTGCGCGCCAAGGTCGGCATGGTGTTCCAGAAGCCGACGCCGTTTCCGATGACCATCTTCGAGAACATCGCCTTCGGCATCCGTCTCTACGAAAAGCTGCCGAAATCCGAGCTCGAAGGCCGCGTGCAGCACGCCTTGCAGCGCGCCGCGCTATGGGAAGAGGTCAAAGACAAGCTCGGCGCCAACGGCCTGTCGCTGTCCGGCGGCCAGCAGCAGAGGCTTTGCATCGCGCGCACCGTGGCGGTGCGGCCCGAAGTGATCCTGCTCGACGAGCCGTGTTCCGCGCTCGATCCGATCTCCACTGCCAAGATCGAGGAGTTGATCGACGAACTCAAGGACGATTACACCATCGTCATCGTCACGCACAATATGCAGCAGGCGGCGCGCGTATCCGACTTCACCGCGTTCATGTACATCGGCGAGCTGGTCGAGTTCGGCGAAACCACCAAGATATTCACCACGCCGGACGACCGCCGTACGCAAGATTACATCACCGGGCGCTTCGGCTGAGCCGCCACGCTCCGGTTCCGATCTCGGGGGCTACAGGACAATGACAATGACCGAACACACTACAAAGGCCTTCGATAGCGACCTGCAGGATATTGCGCGCATGGTCGCCGAAATGGGCGGCCTCGCCGAAAAACTGGTCGCCGATTCCGTCGACGCGCTCGCCAAGCGCGACAGCGCGCTGGCGCAGCGCATCACCGCGGCCGATGCGAACATCGACAACCTCCAGCGTGAAATAGAGGAAAAGGCGGTCAATACCATCGCCCGCCGCCAGCCGATGGCGGTGGACCTGCGTGAAATCGTCGGCGCGCTACGTCTTGCCAACGACCTCGAGCGCATCGGCGATCTCGCCAAGAACATCGCCAAGCGCGTGATCGCGCTCAACGGCGAGTTCCCGCCGCCGAAGTTGATCCGCGGCGTCGAGCACATGACCGACCTGGTGCTCGGCCAATTAAAAGCTGTGCTCGATGCCTACGCGCGGCGCGATCTCGCCAAGGCCATGGCGGTGTGGCGCGGCGACGAGGAAATCGACGCGGTCTGCACCTCGGTGTTCCGTGAACTGCTCACCTACATGCTGGAAGACCCGCGCAACATCACCTTCTGCATCCACCTGATGTTCTGCGCCAAGAACGTCGAACGCATGGGCGACCACGCTACCAATATCGCCGAGACGGTGCATTATGTGATCGATGGCCGGCCCATCGCCGAGTCGCGGCCGAAAGGTGATACCACCACGCTGGCGACGCTGAAGGCTGCAGGCGATAGATAAGAGAAAAAATGAACGCGCGCATTCTGATCGTTGAAGACGAGGAGCCGCTGACCATGCTGCTCCGCTACAACCTCGAAGCCGAAGGCTACGAGGTGGAGAGCGCCGCGCGTGGCGACGAGGCGGACACGAAGCTGAAGGAAGGCATTCCCGATCTCGTGGTGCTCGACTGGATGCTGCCCGGCCTGTCGGGCATCGAGTTGTGCCGGCGCCTGCGCGCCCGCCCGGAAACGCGGCAATTGCCGATCATCATGCTCACCGCCCGCGGCGAGGAGAGCGAGAAGGTGCGCGGTCTCGCCACCGGCGCCGACGACTACATCGTCAAGCCGTTTTCGGTGCCGGAGCTGCTCGCTCGCGTGCGCGCTCTGTTGCGCCGCGCCAATCCGGAACGGGTCGCCTCCGTGCTCAACATCGGCGACATCGAGCTCGACCGCGAAAAGAAGCGCGTCTCCCGCAACGGCCGCGCCATCGATCTCGGTCCGACCGAATACCGGCTGCTCGAGTTCCTCATGGAGCGTCCCGGCCGCGTGTTTTCACGCGAGCAGTTGCTCGACGGTGTCTGGGGCAGCGAAATCTACATCGACGAACGCACGGTCGACGTTCACGTCGGGCGTCTGCGCAAGGCGATCAATCGCGGGCAGACGGCGGACCCGATCCGCACGGTGCGCGGCGCCGGCTACGCGCTCGACGACCGTTTCGGCCGCGCGAGCTGAGCGCTCCGCTCGCCGCTTCCGCCGCGACCTGTTTCGCTGAGGGCGCTTCTTCCAGCACACCGGCTGCGCAACCGCGCCTTGACAGCTTTCGACGATAGGATTATATTCACACGCCTCCCGCCCCGAACAAGAAGGGTGTCTGATCAGCATCTTCTGATGCCGGGCGGGGAGCGGTGGCCGGGCATGACGCTTCGCTGGAGATGCGACCCGGCGGTCCAAGCCGCGTGAGATCCGCTCCCCGGCAGGGGGTCACAAGCGGTGGGTACAAATGATCTGCCCACCGGGGTCGGCACGGAGCAAGCCTCAAACATCGCGCGCGCGACGCCCGAGGAAACGGCGGACTTGCGGTATTCCTCCGAAGCGCTCAAAGCGCGAAGGAGGACGGACTTCGACATGCCTCGATGTCGCGAGGCGTCGAGGCCCGCGGGTCCGGTTGGGCCCTTGGCGTCCCGCGCGTCCTTTTCGGCGCGGCGGAGCGGAGATCGAATACGGCCTACCCGGGGCCGCTCAAAGAATGCGGGCGATTTGTCGCGCGCGGATTGAGGCCTCACACCGCGGCCACGTCCAGACGCAGCGCAAGCGCAAGCTCAGTTACGGAATTGTCGCTTGTCGCGCCGGCGTTCGTTTGCCGGCTGGTAGGCGACGCGCGAGTGGTGGATGCAATAGGGCAGGTCGTTCGCCGCCTCGCCGCCGCAGAAGTAGAACTCGCCGCCGCCGCTGCCCGGGTCGCCGACCGGCCAGCGGCAGGTCTTCTCGGTCAGTTCCAGCAATGTCTTGCGCTGTTCGACCGGAATTTCGATCAGTTCCGGCTCGGGCTCGACATCGTAGTCGTAGGCGAGCGCCGTGTTGCCGCGCATCGAGGCGCGCGGGATGCGCATCATGTGCCCCGAGGAGCGCGGCTTGCGCGCCCGCGGCACGCCGGACGAGGGGCTCTTGGCCCGCCCCGACAGGCCCAGGCGGTGGACTTTGCCGATCACGGCGTTGCGGGTGATGCCGCCAAGCTCGGCCGCGATCTGGCTTGCCGACAGGCCGTCGGCCCAGAGCTTTTTCAGGCTCTCGACGCGCTCATCGGTCCAGCTCATCAGGCTCTTTTCCATGTGCCATCAAGCCCTTAGGTAGAATCCAGCCCCATTGCCGGACCCGCTTTTCGAGGTCCGGCGCGAAACGCCTCAGCAATGAACTAGGGAACGCCCACAGCACGATATGTCGTGCTAGCCAGTCCGAAAACTACAATATGGAGTGGTTCGCGCGCAAGCCTCGGCATGGCTTTCGTCCCCAGCTTCCGACAGTTTTCCCGTTAGAATCGGGCCTTGCGGCGAATTTGAGTCGGGGACGACGCGGAATACGTGGGGCACGCGTACTGGCAAGCGATGCGTTGACAGTCGGCGGCCCGCCAATACAATGAAAACAGTGCCGCCCGGCGAGGCGGCACATTTCTTTTCGGGCACCGCGCATGATCCCGAAAAGTCTGTGGCCCTTGTTCGCAAATAGTTATGCGCAAGCACTATGTTCGACACGATGAGCGTCCCCGTGAACTCGCACCTATTGCCGACTTACGCGCGCGTCGACCTTGCTTTTGAGCGGGGCGAGGGCGCGTGGCTGTTCACGGCGGCGGGTGAAAAGTATCTCGATTTCACCGCGGGCGTCGCCGTCAATGCGCTGGGGCATGCTCATCCGCGGCTGGTAGCAGCGCTCGAGGAGCAGGCGAAGAAGCTCTGGCACGTCTCGAATTTGTTCCGCATCCCCGAAGGCGAGCGGCTCGCCGGCCGATTGTGCGAAGCGACCTTCGCCGACTTCGTCTTCTTCCAGAATTCTGGCACCGAGGCGATCGAATGCGCGATCAAGATGACGCGCAAATATCAATCGGCGAACGGCAAGCCGGAACGCTTCCGCATCGTCACCTTCGAGGGCGCCTTCCACGGCCGCACGCTTGCGGCATTGGCGGCGACCGGAAACAAGAAGTATCTCGACGGCTTCGGGCCGCCGTCCGAGGGCTTCGACCAGGTGCCGTTCGGCGACCTCGAGGCGGTCAAGACGGCGATCGGGCCGCAGACCGCAGCCATTCTCATCGAGCCGATCCAGGGCGAGGGCGGCGTGCGGGTGCCGCCGCCGGGCTTCCTGCGCGCCCTGCGCGAGCTTTGCGACAAGAACGGCCTGCTGCTGATTTTCGACGAGATCCAGACCGGCTTTGCCCGCACCGGCGAATTGTTCGCCCACCAGCGCGCGGGCGTTGCGCCCGACGTGATGGCCGTTGCCAAGGCGCTCGGCGGCGGCTTCCCGGTCGGCGCCTGCCTCGGCACCGCGGAGGCGGCCAAGGGTATGACGGTGGGCACCCACGGCTCGACCTTCGGCGGCAATCCGCTGGCCATGGCGGTCGGCAACGCGGTGATGGACGAGATGCTCAAGCCCGGCTTCATCGAGCACGTGCGCGATACCGCGCTGCTGCTCAAGCAGCGGCTCGCCGAGATCCGGGACCGCCACGCGGCGGTGGTCGCCGAGGTGCGCGGCGAGGGCCTTCTCATCGGCCTGCGCATGGTGCCGCCCGCCTCCGAGATGGTCGACGAATTGCGTGCGGAAAAGATGCTTGCGGTTGCCGCCGGCGACAACGTCGTGCGGCTCTTGCCGCCGCTGATCATCGGCGAAAATGAAGTCGCCGAGGCGGTGGCCCGCATCGATCGCGCCTGCGCCAGGCTGACCAAGGCGTATCCGCGTCCGGCCAAGGTGGGGGCGGCGTGATGACCGGCAACGGCGTGCGGCATTTCCTCGACCTGACCGACATCCCGAAGCCGGTGCTGGCGGGAATGATCGACAGCAGCCGCGTCATGAAGGCCGAGCGCGAGCGCGGGGTGCGTAAAGCGCCGCTCGATGGCAAGACGCTGGCGATGATCTTCGAGAAGCCCTCGACGCGCACGCGGGTGTCGTTCGACGTCGCCATGCGCCAGCTGGGCGGCGAGGCGATCATGCTGACCTCGCAGGAAATGCAGCTCGGCCGCGGCGAGACCCTGGCCGACACCGCGCGCGTGCTCTCGCGCTACGTCGACGCCATCGTCGTGCGCATCCTCGACGACGCGGCGTTGGCCGAGCTTGCGCGCCACGCCACCGTGCCGGTGATCAACGGCCTCACCCGCCGCTCGCATCCCTGCCAGGCGCTCGCCGACGTCATGACCTTCGAGGAAAAGCGCGGCCCAATCCGCGGCAAGACCGTGGCCTGGACCGGCGACGCCAACAATGTTTTGACGTCGTGGATGCACGCCGCCGAACGCTTCGACTTCAATTTGCGGGTGGCGACGCCGGCCGAACTCCGCCCCAAGAAATGGCTGATGGATTGGGTGAAATCCTCGGGCGCCGCGATCAAGATCGGCGACGACCCGGACGCCGCGGTCAAGGACGCCGATTGCGTCGTCACCGACACCTGGGTGTCGATGGGCGACAAGGACGGCAAGCTGCGCCACAACGTGCTCAAGCGTTATCAGGTCAATGCCCGGCTGATGGCGAACGCGAGGCCCGATGCGCTGTTCATGCATTGCCTGCCGGCGCATCGCGGCGAGGAGGTCACCGACGAGGTGATCGACGGGCCGCAGTCGGTGGTGTTCGACGAGGCGGAGAACCGGCTGCACGCCCAGAAGGGCCTGCTTGCCTGGTGCCTGCACGCGGACGGGGCCTAGCGCCACCGCGGCGCCGTCATGCCCGGCCTTGTGCCGTGCATCCACGTCTTGCCTCAAACACGTCTTGGCTCAGATAAGTCGTGGATGGCCGGGACAAGCCCGGCCATGACGAAGAACCAAGGGGCTCGCTTTCCGCGAATCTGACTTTACATAACGGCGATGACCGAACACATGATGACCGATCCTTCCGGCAACCCCCACATCGAAATCCCCTCGCGTGCGCCGTCGGCGACTGCCGCCGACGACACCGTGATGCCGTTCGAAGTCGCTTCGCTCGACCTGCGCGGGCGCGTCGTTCGGCTGGGGCCGCTTGTCGACCAGATTCTGGAACGGCACGCCTATCCCGATCCGGTCGCCAAATTGCTGGGCGAGGCGGTGGTGCTCACCGTCATGCTCGGCACGGCGCTCAAGATCGACGGCCGCTTCATCTTGCAGACGCAAAGCGACGGCCCGGTGCGCATGCTGGTGGTGGACTTCACCGCGCCAGACAAGGTCCGCGCCTGCGCCCGTTTCGACAAGGCGCGCGTCGCCGAAGCGATCGCCGGGGGCAAGACGGCTGGCGGCGCGCTGCTCGGCAAAGGCCATCTCGCCATGACCATCGACCAGGGGCCTGACACCAGCCGTTACCAGGGCCTGGTGGCGCTCGAGGGCGGCTCGCTGGAAGACGCCGCGCACGAATATTTTCTCCGCTCCGAACAAATCCCGACGCGGGTGCGGCTCGCGGTCGCCGAGGAATTGAGCGCCGGCAATGGCGGCGCCAAGCATCGCTGGCGCGCCGGCGGCATCCTGCTGCAATTTTTGCCGAAGTCGCCGGAGCGCGCCCGCGTCGCCGATCTCAACCCCGGTGACGCGCCGGAGGGCACGGCCACGCACACCGTGGCCGAGGACGATGCCTGGGTCGAAGGCCGCGCCTTGATCGAGACCGTCGAGGACGTCGAACTGGTCGATCCGGCGCTGTCGAGCGAGCGGCTGGTCTATCGTCTGTTCCACGAGCGCGGCGTGCGCGTGTTCCGCGCCGTCGAACTGCGCGGCGAGTGCTCGTGCTCGCGCGAGAATGTCGAGGCCATGCTCAAGAGCTTCAGCCAGGACGACCGCGACCACATGGTCGAGAACGGCAGGATTTCCGTGACCTGCGAGTTCTGCAGCGCGAACTATCAATTTGTGCCGCAAGAGGTCGGGGCAAAGGCGGATTGAGGCGTGGCCGACCGATCGTGGGCCAGGTCCGTTTTTGACAGCCAGCCGAAGCGGACAAATATATAAAGCATAAAACAACCGCGAAAATGCGAATTAGGCTTTCCCGTTCTTCTGAACCTGTTGCAGCGCGTTGAGAACGGTGCCTACGTTGAACGCAGTTTTTGCGAGTGCTTATGACGCTTCATGCTCCTACCATCCCGGGTGTAGGTGTCGCGCTGACCGACGCGCCCAAGCCGATAATCTGGCTGCGCGGCATCGGCGTGCGTCAGGTCCGGCTCGCCTGCGGACTGGTGCTGTTCGCCTACATCTTCTCGCACTTCTTCAATCACGCGCTTGGCAACGTCTCATTCACGGTCATGGAGTGGTGGCGCGTGCACGTCCACGTGTGGTGGTGGCGCATCCCCGTAATCAACGCGACACTCTATACCGCGGCGGTCATTCATTTTTCGCTGGGACTCTGGGCGGTCTATCAGCGCCGGCACTTCCGCTACACTGCCATTGAAATCACCCAACTCTTGCTGGGCTTGAGCATTCCGCTTTGGCTCGCCTCGCATTTCGCGGCCGTTCGTGTCGCGGGCCTGCTGTTCGGCCATCCAACGATCGCCTATGCGAACGTATTTCTGGCGTACTGGGTCGCACGCCCGCACATGGAATGGGTCCAGTTCACTTTATTGACGATTGCCTGGACGCATGCCTGCATTGGTCTTTACTTCTGGCTGCGGCTGAAGCCTTCCTTCAAATGGGCGTGGCCGATTTTCTTTGCCATTGCCGTGCTGATGCCGGCGTTCGCGATGGTCGGTACCATCCACGGCGCGCGCGAGGTGATAGCGAGTGCCAAAGACCCACAGTGGCGCAAGCAGAACGTTCAAGCCGTCATTCCACCACCGGAACGAAAAATCATCGATGACGTAACGCTGTTCTATTTTCCGATTTTCTACGGCTGCGCGTTCGTCTTGGTATTCGTGGCGCGCGGCGTGCGCTCATTGCGTGAGCGGCGCCGCGGCACGTTCGCGATTACGTATCCGGGCCGGCAGGTGCGCGTTCCCAAGGGCATGAGCGTGCTGGAAGCAAGCCTGCGCTACAAAGTGCCGCATGCCAGCGTCTGCGGCGCGCGCGCCCGCTGTTCCACTTGCCGCGTTCGCGTGGTCAGCGACCGCTTCGCCTTGCCGCAACCGTCAGGACGCGAAGCCTTCGTGCTCAAGCGCGTAGGCGTCAGTTCCGATCCATCGATCAGGCTCGCCTGTCAGTTGCGGCCGCAGAGCGACGTCTCGGTCATTCCGATTTTGCCGCCACATATCGGCGCCGATTTCGTGCGCAACCGCCAGCGCGTCAATATCGGCGAGGAACGCTACCTCGTTAGCATGTTCGTCGACATGCGCGGGTCGACCACTTTGTCGGAGGCGCGACTGCCCTTCGATATCGTTTTTCTGATCAACCGGTTCGTCGACGCCGTCTCGCGCGGAATCACTGAAGCCGGCGGGCAGCCTAATCAATTCATTGGCGATGGGGTACTGGCGCTGTTTGGTCTTGGGTGCGACCGCGAAACGGCATGCCGGCAGGCGCTGCAAGCGGCCGCGCTGGTCGCCTCGTACGTCGCGCATCTCAATCATCAGTTCGCCACCGAAGTGCGCGACCCGATCCAATACGGTATCGGCATCAATGGCGGCGACGTCATCATCGGCGACATCGGCTTCCGCGGCCATACGGTGTTCACGGCGCTCGGCGATCCGGTCAATGTCGCTGCCCGGCTGCAGGACTTGAGCAAGGCCCTGGACTGCAAGGTGGTCGTATCGGACGAGGTCTGCCAGCGGGCGGGCATTCCGCACGACGCACTTACCCGGACGCAGGTTGAAATTCGCGGCCACGCCGAGCCAATGATGGTCCGCACTGAAAAGGACCCAACGGTCCTGGCAAGCCTTTTGGCGCCCCCGTCGATAGATGCACCGGCGGAAGCGAACTCAGAAAGTTAGCATCCGGGGCTTCAATCGCGGGCCAGGTCCGTTTTTGACCCCACAGCGACATTCGGCGCTACAGACATCGGAATAAAATAAGCGTAGCGTTCAAGCACAGACAGGCACTTTGTTTTGCCTGAGGGCTGCCAAAAGACGGCGACGTTCCGAAGTCTCCGCTGAAATAAACCAGCAGCCTTGTGCCAGCGGCAGACAACGCAGCGTCACTGCAAGCGCCTTCTTATTTGTAAGTGCCTTCTTTTTCGACGCGGTCGCTAATCACGGTCGGGGCATTCGGCCGCCGTTTCATTGGCGTTGGTCAATTTTCGCTTGATCCAGGGGAGAAAAAAATGGGCAAGATCATCGCATTTCTCTACGGGCTGGTGGCCTACCTCATATTCTTCGTCACGTTTCTCTATGCAATCGGCTTCGTCGCCGGAATAGGGGTGCCGAAGACGATCGACACCGGGGCGGTCGTCTCGTTGACCGAGGCGGTTATTGTCAACCTGCTGCTGATGTCGCTGTTCGCCGTGCAGCACAGCGTGATGGCGCGCCAGAAGTTCAAGCGTTGGTGGACGAGATTTGTGCCGGCCTCGGTCGAGCGCAGCACCTACGTGCTGTTCTCCAGCCTCGCCCTTATCGTGCTGTTCTGGCAGTGGCGTCCGATGCCGGCGGCGGTTTGGCAGGTCAGCAATCCAAGCCTGGCAATGGTGCTGGTCGGCGTTTCGTTGTTCGGCTGGCTCCTGGTGCTGCTCAGCACGTTCATGATCAGCCATTTCGAATTGTTTGGACTGGAGCAAGTCATCGCCAATCTGGCCGGCCGCAAGCCGATTGAAATGCGGTTCAAGACGCCGGGGCTGTACAAAGTCGTGCGGCACCCGATCTATCTCGGCTTCATCATCGCGTTCTGGTCGACGCCGACAATGACGGTTGGGCACCTGCTGTTCGCGGCGGTGACCACGGCCTATATCTTCGTCGGCATTTTCCTGGAGGAGCACGATCTGGTCCAAGTCTTTGGCGACGACTATCGCCGCTACAAGGAGCGCGTGTCGATGCTGATCCCGTGGCGAAAGGCGGTCTGAGCAGACTTCAGCTCGGCTGGTCTGCGTTGCTGGCCGGGGCTTCAGCCACGAGGATGCTCTCGCTCAACGGTTCTCCAGCTCGCAGGACCGTTCCGCGAGCATCGACAATGGCCGACGAGCCGAACGAGACCCGGTCCGCCGTGCGGCCGGCAACGTCTGCTCGAACAATCATCACCGCGTTGTCCTTGGCCAGCGCGACATCGACGGCCCTGCTCAACGCCACCACATCGGCCCGCTCCGGAGGAAGGCTATTGTTGCTTGGCAAGAAAATGGCGCTAGCGCCGCGTGCGGCCATGTCGGCAGCAAGTTCGGGATAATTGGAATCATTGCAGATCATGATTCCGAACGAAAGTGGACCGACCGTGAAGATCGGGCTTTGGCCTCCTGCGCTGTACACCGACCGCCTGATCGCCGGATGGCGCTTGCGATAGATGCCGGCGACCATTCCGCCGTGAAATATGGCGGCGGCATTGTACAGCTTTCCGGCGTCGCCAAGTTCAGTGAACCCCACGATCGTGGTCACCGACTTGCTTGCGAGAGGAGCGAGCAACGCTTCCAGCTGGCCGTTTTCGGCGTTGATTGCGATGTCGGAAGGGTGTTCCACATCGTCCGCAAGACCTCCGAGCACAGCCTCAGGACAACACAGGATACTTACGCCTTCATTCTCACACCATTTGACGCGACGGAAAATGAGTTCGAGAGCTTCCATGGAGCCCCCGGGCAGAAGGGGAGCCTGATAGGCCGCAACCTTCACTGGAGCCTCAAACTTCTTGTCGCGCCGGCAGAATTGAGAGGTATCAGCCCGCCTTAATGTTGGCGGCCCGGATCACTTTGCGCCACTTCTCGGTTTCGGCGGCGATGAGCGCACCGAAGTCGGCCGGCGATAGTGGGTCCGGCGTGAGTCCAAATTCAGCAAATCTCGATTTTATCTTGGGATCGACAAGGAACGCATTGATCTCACGGTTGAGCTTATTGATGATCTCGACGGGCGTGCCTTTCGGCGCGCCGATCCCTCCACCGCCGCTCGCTTCATAGCCCGGTACAAATTCGCCCACGGTCGGTATGT
The DNA here is from genome assembly GCA_963738915.1 of uncultured Alphaproteobacteria bacterium. Lineage (GTDB taxonomy): Bacteria > Pseudomonadota > Alphaproteobacteria > Rhizobiales > Xanthobacteraceae > Pseudolabrys. The sequence continues at coordinate 87,981 of CAVTYO010000008.1, read as the reverse complement.
CCGGCAGCGCCTCCAGCCGCCTGGTCGTCGTCACGGCCAGCGCCCGCAGCCTGCCGGACCTGATGTGTGAGATCGACGAGGCGATAAGGTCGAACATCACTTGCGCCTCGCCACTCAGCAAATCGGTGAGCGCGGGCGCCGAACCGCGATAAGGCACATGAATTAAATCGACGCCGGTCATCATCTTAAAAAGCTCTCCGGCCATGTGTGTCGAGTTTCCTATGCCTCCAGAGGCCATATTGAGCTTGCCCGGATTGGACTTGGCATAGGCAATGAACTCGGGAACGGTTTTGACCGGCACCGATGGATTTACTTCCAGGACCAAAGGCGCGCGCTCGATGCTCGCGACCGGCGCGATGTCGCGGATGAAATTGTACGGGAGGTTTCCGTACAGCGTTGCGTTGATATAATTGCTGGCGACGACCCGTAGAAGCGTGTAGCCGTCCGCGGGCGCGTGCGCGACAAGTTCGGTGGCAACTGTGCTGCTGGCGCCTGGTCTGTTGTCAATAACAAACGGCTGACCGAGTCTTTCCGACACCCACTGGCCCATCAATCGTGCGGTGATGTCGGCCGTCTGGCCAGGGGGGAATCCGACAACGATGTGCACCGGCCGCGCGGGATAATCCTGCGCCCACGCAGTTTTTGCGAGAGCCGGAAACGCGGCAGCCGCTCCTGCAAGCCGCAGAAATTTACGCCGAGGAAGCATCATGGGGACCACCCGCCAAGGCACTCTATGCCAATTCCCGCTCTTTAAGAAGAGACACGGATGTCGGACCGGCGCAGCGGAATTTCCCGGTTTTTCTTGCAGGTTAGTTCGGGCGTCCTTCATGACGGCGACGCACGAAAATCGCCACACAAAGATAAAATAGCGCAAACAGAATCACGGCCAACATCCAGTTTTGGCCGTGGAATCCAAAAATCGGCAAGTCTACGACCAGCCAGTTGAGGAACGCCGTCTCCATGTGCCCTAGAGCCTCTCAAATATATCGATGAGCCATGCGGCGGCGGCCAAGACGGCGGAGCGTTGTTCAACCGACGACTTGCGAAAAACATAGTTGAGCAATCTTTTTGCGTGCGCGTATCTTGGTTGATCACCGACCAAGCCTTTCAGCCGCGACAGGCGGTCAATGAGCTCGGTGCGGTACCGCTCAGCTTCGTCATAACGCGCGCGAAAGTTTGCCCTGTTTGTCGAGGCTTCTTTTGAAGCCGCGTTTGATCGACGGTACGGAGCAAGGCGACGCAATGGCGCTAATCCTCCGGGCCTCGACCGGTGGCCCATCGTGCCTGCTAATATGTTAGGGCCGCGTGTCGGCGGTCCGCAGTAAATTGAGAATAAATAGAGTCCGTGAGACCGGGCGGCCGCATCTGCGAAATGCTCGCGCCCAATCAAATCCGTTACCCGGAATTTATGCTGCCGCGCATCGGCTTTAGGTTTCGCCTCGAGTCGATGGCGTTAGGCTTGCGGAATTGGTCCGGAGAATTTCCCGTGATGGCACTGATTAAGGCGATGAAAAGTCGTGTTGCTGCACATCCTGTTGCGGATTGGAATGGAAAAATCGGCCCGGTCCTTGACGGTGCAATCGCCATCGCTCTGGCCGTCGTGGTGTTAGTCGCTTCCGGCCTGATGGCTTTCGGCTTCATCCAGTAAACATGTGAAATCTGCCGCTATTTACGCGCGCGATCGGCGTCCTTCTTGCGAGGAGAGAAACTCATGGATTTTGGCTGGGGATGGAAGGCATTTTGGCTTGTTTCCATCACCTTGCTGGTCGCGTCTCTTTGGTACGCAAAAAGGCATAGGGACCCGCCGCCACCGAATTCGTAGGAGTGCCGCGTTGGACCTTTTCGGCGGGGCTGCAGTGCGCGCGGCCGGGTCGGTATCTGCTGATCGTTGTGGCCTTGAGCGCCATTATGTGGGACACAAGCACTCGCATAATGTGGGGTTCCATGACGTTTTAGTTCTGCATCAAGCGGGCCGTCGTTGCTGGCGGCCCTTTTCGTTTCAAAGCTCGTTGCGATTGGTTGGGATACGGGATGGCATTGGAGTTTACCGCTGGCGACGCGGCCGAAAAGCAACGGGCGCTGGTGCGGCTGCCTTACCCCGCAGGCCTCAAGGGCGGCGGCATATATTGGCGTTACGCTATCGCGGTCGGCGGCTATCACGTCCTCGGATTGCTGGCACTCGATCCGTGGTTCTTCAGCTGGCAGGGTGTCACGCTGGCCGTCGCCGGGGTCTATCTGTTCGGCGGCGTCGGCATCAATCTTTGCTACCACCGCCTGCTCAGTCACCGCAGCTTCTCCACGCCGCTATGGCTCGAGCATGTGTTCGCCATTCTTGCGGTTTGCTGCCTTGAGGACACGCCGGCGCGCTGGGTGGCGGTGCACCGCAAGCACCATCATCTCGCCGACGAGGAGCCGGATCCGCACAGTCCGCTTGCCGGTCTGTTCTGGGCCTATGTCGGCTGGCTGTTCGTCGAGAACACCGAAAACACCAGGCTGAACATTTACAACCGTTACGCCCGCGACATCATGCGCGACCGCTTTTATGTGCAGGTGGAACGGCTATACGTGTGGATCATTCTTGCGTCATGGGCCGTGTTTTTTCTCGCCGGCTTTGCCGCCGCGTTGATGTCCGGCGACGGCGCGGCCGAGGCGGCAAAATTCGGCGCCAGCATCTGGTTGTGGGGCGTCGTCGTCCGCACGATCGCGGTCTGGCACATCACCTGGTCAGGCAACTCGTTTCCGCACCTGTGGGGCTACCGCAATTACGAAACCAACGACAACAGCCGCAATAACTTCCTCGTCGCCATGATCACCAGCGGCGAGGGCTGGCACAACAACCACCACGCCGATCCGAACTCGGCCAATAACGGGCACCGCTGGTGGGAGCTGGATCTGACGTATCTCTTCCTGCGCTTGCTGGTGCTTTTCGGCCTGGCATGGAATGTCAAATTGCCGGGCCGAGGGCTTACGCCTTAGGGCGAAACGCGTCGCCGACTCGGCGGTCAGTTGATGGTGCGCTCGGCGTGCGACGAGTCGAGTGAAAACGCCGGGATCTCGACATCGAATGGCTCGCCGGTTGCGCTCACCATGCCGTAGCTCCCGGCCATGAAGCCCGACGGCGTCGGCAGCGGCACGCCGCTGGTATATTCAAACTTTTCCCCGGCTTTCAGCGTCGGTTCCTCGCCGACGACGCCGGGACCTTTGACCTCCTGGAGGCGGCCGAGCGCATCGGTGATGCGCCAATGCCGCGTCTTCAGCTGCACGGGTTCACGTCCCAGATTGGCGATGTTTATCGTGTAGGCCCAGAAATAATAACCGTTGCCGGGCGACGACCGCTCCGGAACAAAGCGCGGTGTCACCACGATCTCGATCTTGCGGGTTACGGCGCGGTACATCTAAATGCCGTATAATTGTATGTGACGGACCTTGCCATCCATCCGGGCCGCGGGATTATGGCGGAAACGCCGTGAAAGAAAAGCCGATGATGGCCAAGGCCCCAACCGAACGCGATCTGCGGCTCGATCTGTTCCGCGGCCTCGCGCTCTGGCTGATCTTTCTCGATCACATTCCGTCGAACGCGGTGAGCTGGATCACCATCCGCAACTACGGTTTTTCCGACGCCACCGAAATCTTCGTCTTTATTTCCGGTTATACCGCCGCCTTTGTCTACGGCCGGGCGATGCAGCAGCACGGCTTTGTCGTCGGCAGCGCCCGCCTGCTCAAGCGTACCTGGCAGGTTTATGTAGCACACGTCTTTTTGTTCGCGATCTATCTCGCGGAAATTTCCTATATCGCGCACAGCTTCGACAATCCGCTCTACAGCGAGGAAATGGGCGTGCTGGATTTCCTCAAAAATCCGGACGTCACCATCATCCAGGCGCTGCTGCTCAAGTTCAAGCCGGTTAACATGGACGTGTTGCCGCTCTACATCGCGCTGCTGGCATGCTTCTCGCCGATGTTGTGGCTGCTTCTGCGCGCGCCGTCAGTGGCGCTGGTCGCGTCGGCGACGCTTTATGGACTGATGTGGTGGTTTGACTGGAATATCCCTGCCTATCCGCACGGGGTGTGGGTATTCAATCCATTCGCCTGGCAATTGCTGTTCGTGTTCGGCGGCTGGTGCGCGCTGGGAGGCGCGGCGAGCCTGTCGCGCTGGATTTATTCGCCGGTGACGCTCGCGCTGGCGATCGCTTATCTGCTGTTCGCCTTTTTCATCGCCATGACCTGGTACATTCCGCGGCTCGGCATGTTTGTGCCGAACCTTATCAGCGAGACGATTTACCCGATCGACAAGACCAATCTCGACGTCTTGCGAATTTTGCATTTCCTCTCGCTCGCCGTGGTGACGGTCCGCTTCGTGCCGCGCGACTGGCCGTTCCTGAAAAACCGGCTGCTGTGGCCGGTCATCGTGTGCGGCCAGCACTCGTTGGAGATCTTCTGCCTCGGCGTGTTCCTGTCCTTTGCCGGGCATTTCGTGTTCACCGAAATATCAAACCGGGTCCTGACGCAGATCATCGTCAGTATTGCCGGCATCGCCATCATGGTTGCCTTCGCCGCGCTGATAACGTGGTATAAAGGGGTGGAAAGGCGGGGACCGGGGCCGCGCCCGCCTGCGGCCAAACCGGAATTCGCGGGGGGCGACGCATGACGGGGCGTTTTCCGATCCTGCTGGCGGTCGCGCTTGCGCTGGTGACGGCGCCGGCCGCGGCTGAGCATCCGTACGACTGCAAGGTCTCCGACGAACTCACCGCCAGCGATTTTGCCATGCCGCATGTGGCGCAGGCGCTCGCCGCCAAGCACCTCGACGTGCTCGTGGTCGGCGCCGGCTCGTCAACGCTGCCGGGGCCGTCCGGAGCCAAGGCCGCGTATCCTTCGCGCTTGCAGCAAGCACTGATGGCGAAGCTGCCGGGCGTTACCGTCAAGCTCGCAACCGACGTGCAGTCCAGGCGGACGGCTCCGGAAATGCTGGCGTCGATGCCGGCTGCGGTCGCCGCGGCCAGGCCCGCGCTGGTGGTGTGGCAGACCGGAACCGTGGACGCGATGCAGGCGCTCGACCCGGATCAGTTCAACGCCGCGCTCGAGCACGGCATTAAGCTTGTCCGCGCCGCGGGCGCCGACGTTGTTTTGGTCAATTCCCAATACAGCCCGCGTACGGAATCGATGATCGCGCTTGGAATCTATACGGAAAACATGCGTTGGGTTGCAGTGCAGCAAGAAACGCCTTTGTTTGATCGATTCAGTATAATGAAATACTGGGGAGACGCTGGCACTTTTGACTTGTATTCAGCGACAAAAAAATTAGATATTGCCGAACATGTACATGATTGTATTGGAAGATTGCTTGCCGATTTCGTGATCGAGGGCGCGAAAGCGGCGAAACAGTAAAACAAAAAACCTCGGGATATTTAAGGTCGGGGGAGCGCTACTTGCTAAAGGTTCAGGCGTTGCATCGGGTGGCGAAATTTTTTGCCGCTGCCGCGCTTGTCGTCGCGCTGCCGATGGCTGCGCGCGCGGAAGTTCCGCGTTGCGAGGCCCCGCTCGACCTCATCCGCTTCGCCAATCCGTTGCCGCATCTGGGGCAGAAACTCGCCGACCGCCAGCCGATCACCATCGTCGCCATCGGCTCGTCATCGACGGCCGGCGCCGGCGCCAGTTCTCCGCAGGCGAGTTATCCGAGCCGGCTCGCAGTCGAGCTCAAGGCTCAGTTTCCCGGTCACGACATCACCGTGCTCAACCGCGGCGTCAACGGCGAGGAAGCCGCCGACATGGTCAAGCGCTTCGATAGCGCGATCATCGCGGTCAAGCCCGATCTCGTGCTCTGGCAGCTTGGCACCAATTCCGTGATCCGCGACCATCAGGTCGACAGCAGTGCCGCCAAGATCCACGAGGGGCTGGAAAAGATCCGGGTCACCGGCGCCGACGTGGTGCTGATCGATCCGCAATTTGCGCCCAAGGTGATCGTCAAGCCGGATGCCACGCGCATGGTCGAACTGATCGCCACGGCCGCCAAGCAGGAGGACGTCGACCTGTTCCCGCGGTTCGGCGTGATGAAGCGCTGGCACGACGTCCGTAACATGGCGTTCGAGACGTTCGTGTCTCCCGACGGGCTGCACATGAACGACTGGAGCTACGGCTGTCTCGCCAAGGCGCTCACCCAGGCCATCGCCGAAGCGGCGCAACGGCCGGTGTTGTCGGCGCACGCGCAGCCGCACCTGCTCTATCCGGAATAGGCGCGCCGCGGCGGACTCTGTCAGCTCGAAAAGGCAAGCTGCCGGCCACTCTGCGTGGCCGGCGCGGCGACTTTCGGCCTAGCGCAACCGGCGGACGAACCTAGCCGCTACTTGCAGTAATGACCCACGCAAGACTGATATTTCTTGCCGCCAGCATTCCCGCCGGCATAATTTTTACATTTCGCTAGACATTGATCCGAAGCCGCAAAGCCGGTAGCCGAAAACCCAACGATAAAGAGTGACGCCAGAATAGTCGTCAACAGTTTCCGCATAAAGTCCTCCTCGCAATCTCCGGAAGCCCCCGTTTGACGCTCGCGCAAATCAGTAGGGACGCAATCGTGCGCCTCGCGGTGGCTTCGCCAGCCGCCGCCGTGGGTGCCTTCGGTTTGTCAAACAGTAGTCTTAATTCCCGCGCCTAGACCGCGTCCAGCGCCGTCAGCAGGTCCTCGGTGAGGTCGTCGGCGTGTTCGAGCCCGGCGGAGAAACGCACCAACCCGTCGGCGATGCCGAGTTCGGCGCGTTGCTCGGGAGTAAGCCGCTGATGCGTCGTTGTCGTCGGGTGCGTCACCAGGCTCTTGGCGTCGCCGAGATTGTTGGTGATGCCAATCAGCGTCAGCGCATTGAGGAAGCGGAAGGCGCCCGCCTTGCCGCCCTTGACCTCGAAGGCGACCAGCGTCGAGCCCGCACGCATCTGCTTTTTGACGATGTCGGCCTGCGGGTGATCGGCGCGGCCGGGATAGATCAGGCGCGAAATCTTGCCGTGCCCGGCCAGCGCCTCGGCGACCGCGCCGGCGTTGGCGGTCTGCTGCGCAACGCGTACCGGCAGCGTTTCCAGCGCCTTGAGCAGCACCCAGGCGTTGAACGGCGACAGTGACGGTCCCGTCTGCCGCAAGAGCTGGTGATAGTTGTCGAGGATGACCTTCTCGCTCGCCAGAATGACGCCGCCGAGCACGCGGCCCTGGCCGTCGATATGTTTGGTCGCCGAATAGACGACGACGTCGGCGCCCAGCGTCAGCGGGCTTTGGTAAAGCGGCGTGGCAAAGACATTGTCGACGACCAGCTTGGCGCCGGCATCGTGCGCGATGGCCGCGACGGCTGAAATGTCGATGATCTCAAGCGTCGGGTTGGTCGGCGTTTCCAGAAAGAACACCTTGGTTTCCTTGCGCACCGCCTTTTTCCACTGCGTCAGGTCGGTGCCGTCGACCAGCGTGCTGGAGACACCGAAGCGCGGCAGCCATTCCTCAAGCACCCAGCGGCAGGAGCCGAACAGCGCCTTGGCCGCGACCACGTGATCGCCGGCGCGCACCAGCCCCATGAGCGATGTGGTCACCGCCGCCATGCCGGTGGCGGTCGAGCGCGCGGCTTCCGCGCCTTCGAGCGCGGCCATGCGCTGCTCGAACATGCTCATGGTGGGATTGGAATAGCGCGAATAGACGTAGCCGGGAATTTTGCCGGAGAAGCGTGCCTCGCATTCCTCGGCGCTCGGATAGACGTAGCCCTGCGTCAGGAACAGTGCTTCCGAGGTTTCGCCGAATTGCGAGCGCATGGTGCCGGCGTGCACCAGTCTGGTTTCGGGGCGGTAGCTCTTGGTCTTCGACGCGGGCATGGCGGCCTCCTTTGGCCTTCTTGGTGCCGCCCGGGCGAGGGGCCGGGCGCGGGCAAACAAAAAACCGGCCGGAGAAAATTCTCGGCCGGGCACACGCGTCCCCGGCCTTTTAGCGATTTATTTTACGTGGCTGCAAGCCGGCCGGCTCAAATGACCACGGGATAAGCCTTGTTGTAGCGGGCGCGAGCGCTTCCCGTCAAGGCGGCCATCGGGTTAGATCGGCACGCTTTATTCTAACGAGATTTGGGCCGCAACAGTGGCGCTTTCCTTTGCCGCAGACGACAAGGGTATCCTGCCCGACAGCATGATCGCGGCGCTGCACGCCGGCGGCGCCATCATTGCCGCGCGCGAGTTCGCCGCCGACCAGATCCAGCCGGCGAGCCTCGACCTGCGGCTTGGCAATGTCGCCTACCGGGTGCGCGCGAGCTTCCTGCCCGGGCCGAACGGCACGGTCGGCCGGCGCATCGCCGATCTGAAACTGCATGAAATCCCGCTGTCGAACGGCGCGGTGCTGGAAACCGGCTGCGTCTACATCGTGCCGCTGGCCGAGAGCCTGCAACTGCCCGCCGACATCGCGGCCTCCGCCAACCCGAAAAGCTCGACCGGCCGGCTCGATGTGTTCACCCGCGTGATCGCCGACTCGATGCGCGGCTTCGACCGCATCCACGCCGGCTATCGCGGCCCGCTTTACGCCGAAATCAGTCCGCGCACTTTTCCCATCCTGGTGCGCGAGGGCTCGCGGCTGTCGCAGATTCGCTTCCGCCGCGGCGATGCGCTGCTCGACGCCGCGGCACTGACGGCGCTGCATGACAAGGAGCGGCTGGTCGACACCTCCGACGCCGATGTGCGCGAAGGCGTGGCCGTCGGCGTCGATTTGGCCGGCTTCGGGCCCGACAAGCTCGTCGGCTATCGCGCCAAGCGCCATACCGGACTGATCGACGTCGAGCGGCGCGACGAATACGCGGTCGCCGACTTCTGGGAGCCGATTTCGGCGCGCCCCGACAAGAGCCTGATCCTCGATCCCGACGAGTTCTACATTCTCGCTTCGAAGGAAGCGGTGCAGGTGCCGCCCGACCATGCGGCCGAGATGGTGCCGTTCGATCCGCTGGTCGGGGAATTCCGCGTGCACTATGCCGGTTTCTTCGACCCCGGCTTCGGCTATGCCGGCGCCGGCGGCAAGGGCTCCCGCGCGGTTCTCGAGGTGCGCTCGCGCGACGTGCCCTTTATTCTCGAACACGGGCAGATCGTCGGCCGTCTGGTCTACGAAAAAATGCTGGCGCTGCCCGATCGACTCTACGGCCAGGGCATCGGCTCCAATTACCAGGCGCAGAGCCTCAAGCTCTCCAAGCACTTCAAGGCGTGACTGCCGAAGCTTGCGCGCCCGGCGGGGATGTCCGCGGGGTCAGCCGATACCAGGCGACCTTTCCGGCGGCGAATTCGGCACGGCCGCGCCTCGACCACAGCGGCGGCGCGTGGTCGCCGACGATGAGAATTTCGGCCGGGGCGATGCTGGGGTCAAGCGCAAGCTTGGAAGCCGCGTTGAAGAAATCATGCCATAGCTCGGCCATGCGGCATACGTTGCGCTTCACGAACGGCGAGCTGGAACCGAGGCAGGCGAAATTGGTGAGCGCCTCGTCGGGCGCGACCGGGATGTGGGTGTTGAGCGTGAGCCAATAGATCAGGCGCGGCTTGTTCGGCGGTCCCAGCTTTTTTGCTTCCTTGGCGATCACCGGCGCAAGATCGGCGTCGCATACGCCTTTGAAGGCGCTGCCACACAGCCGCGGCGTTTCCTTTGACAGCGTGTCGCCGAAAATCGCCTTGTCGAAGCCGAGACCGGGATACCAGAACTGGCGGCCGAACATGCCGCCCGAGAAGCCGTGCACCGCGAGCGACACGTAGCCGCGCTTGTGCAGGACCATGGGCAGGCAGGAATAGGCGTGCTCGCGGACGTAGTCGGCATAAAACACGCGCGTATCGCACAACTCGCGCATTTCGCCGGCGGTGGTTGAACCGTAATAGGTCGCCGCGCCGGACGTCACGGTATATTTCTGCGTAATTCGTTCATCGTAAAGCGGTGCGGCGATGAGCGCACGCGCGTTCGCATCGAGCATGTAGCCCAGGCTTTCGACGACGACGACGACGACGTTGCGGCCGTTGGTGCCGGCCACTTTGTTGAATCCGGAAAGGTCGGCGGCCGATACCACCGGCTTGTCGCGGCCGAACATCGATCCGAACTGGTAATGCGCCGAGACGTTGGTGACGTAGTCGAGCGAGGCGAAAAGGGCCGTGGCGCCGAACAAGATATAGATATTGCCCTTGATCAGCTTCGAACGCCGGCTGAGGAGATAGAGCGAAGCAAGGGTTATTACCGTCAGCGTGCCGATCAGCGCGACGTAGAGCGGCGAAGCGAAGAAATTGATGCGGCGTGCGTGATCGAGGGCGAGCATCAGTTCGGACGGCGCCAGCCCGAACATCAGCGACAGCGTGCGAACGATATCGTAGGCGAGGATCGCCAGATAAAGGACCGCGGTTAGCGCAAACGGCATCCGCCGCGCCAGGATGGCGAGGACGGCATAGAGAAAAATGGAGCCGGTGCGCGGCGGCAAGCCGATGTCGACCAGCGAACTCAGCGATGCGAGGGACAGGAGATTGGGTACGATCAGCCCACCGGCGATCAGCGTGGCGTTCGGCGATTGCAGGATTCGCCTGATTTCGGACATGCCCGGAAGGGCAAGGGCCGAGCGTGAAAATCGGCCAGGGCTTTCGGAGGCTGGCGCTTCTGCTGTTTGGGGCAGGGGCGTACCGCTCATGAAACGCAAATTCCGGGAGTATCGTTCGTCTCTTGCCTACGTGAAAAGACGTAAGGAGGGTTTTAACGAGCGGCGAGTTTTGTGTGAAAACCGACTAACCAAACCCGGCGCTTCGGCTTTGCGCGGCGGAGGCTCCGGAACGGCGAAGCACTCGAGCCCTCGCCGGACTTCACAAATTGCCGCGCGGGAAGCCTGCCCGGTCTTTTGCGCGCCATTGCCTCGCCCCCATGCCTGTGCGATTTTCCGCCGCGCGGGCGGGCGTAGTTCAATGGTAGAACGGCAGCTTCCCAAGCTGCATACGAGGGTTCGATTCCCTTCGCCCGCTCCAGTTTTCGCTGGCCCGCAGCTTTGACGGGCAAAGCAAAATTCCCGCAGCCAAGGCGGGCGCCGCGGTGCCGCGCGCTTGCAAAAAATTAACCGCTCCCGGGCTTAAACTCGCGCGTTTTCGTGCGTGGGGTCGGGGAGTCCATGAAGTCGGGGTTGTTCGCGTTCGCGCTACTGCTGTTTGCTTGCGCGAGTGATGCCGCTTCGCTGCCGCGCATCATCGCCAGCGCGGACAATGCGGTACCGGCTTGCGTGACGCCCACCGCGCTGATGAGCTTCGTCGCCGAGCGCAACGCCAGCCACCAGCCGCCGCGCACGATCGATCCGCGCTTTGCCCACGTTGCCGACCTTTATCAGCGCTTCGGCCGTTGCGTCGCCCGCCTGCCGGAAAAATGCGTCGCCGTACGCTGGGACTATGCATTCTTCCAGATGCTGATCGAGACGAATTATCTGTCATTCCGCCGTCCCGACGGCGTGCCGGCGGCGGTCTCGGCAAACGACAATAATTTTGCCGGCGTCGGCGCCACGGTGTCGGGCCGTCCCGGCGAGCGCTTTGCCGACGTGCCGACCGGAGTGCTTGCGCATCTGCAGCACGTGCTGATGTATTCGGCGACACGCATTCCCAACCCGGTGGCCAGGCGCACCCGTCTGGTGCAGGACGACGTGCAGGGCGTCATGCGCAAACTCGACCGGCCGGTGACCTTCGCCGATCTAGCGCGCGAATGGACCGGCACCGATAAAAACCGCTACGGCGGCGAGCTGCAAAAAATGTCGGACAAATTCGCCGCGGGCTTTTGCCGCGAACAGGCACGCAACCAGCGCGCGTCATTACCCTAGTCCGGCTACCCTGCGGCCGGGCGAAAGCGGTGGAATATGAAAGATTTTGTCGTTCGCCGCCGCCGAACCGGCAAAAAATTGCCAAAAACGATCTGGGGCGAATTGATTTCACAGCCGTCGTTTGTCCGGATGACCAAGGCTGCGGTTTGTGTTTACATGAATTGACGACCCGCAACGCCATCAGCGCTCAGGCCGCCTCAATGCCAATGATCGATCCGCTTTATTCGCTGTCCGGGTTCGCCGTCGGCGCGCTGGTGGGTATGACCGGTGTCGGCGGCGGCTCGCTGATGACGCCGCTGCTGATATTGCTGTTTGGCGTGCACCCGGCGACCGCGGTCGGCACCGATCTGCTCTACGCCGCGGCCACCAAGGCGGGCGGCACGCTGGTGCATGGCTACGCGCGCAGCGTGGACTGGCGGGTCGTGCGCCGCCTCGCCACCGGCAGCATTCCGGCCACCATCGCGACGCTGGCGCTGTGGTCCTATTTCAAGATCAGCGGCGACGCGTCGCGCACCATGATTACGCTGGTGTTGAGTGTCGCGCTGTTCCTGACCGCTCTCGCGCTGGTATTCGGCCGCTCGCTGGTCGCGATGTATCGTGCGCGCGTTGCCGATGTCGACCCGCGGCGCACCGCTGCCCGCACCGTGATTGTAGGTGCCGTGCTTGGAGTCCTTGTGTCGATTTCCTCGGTCGGCGCCGGCGCAATCGGCGTGGTTGCCCTGGTGCTGCTCTACCCGCAATTGCCGATGGCCAAGATCGTCGGCTCCGATATCGCGCACGCGGTGCCGCTGACTCTGGTCGCAGGCCTTGGGCACTGGGCGATGGGCTCGGTCGACTGGCACATCATCATTTCGCTGCTGATCGGCTCGCTGCCCGGCATCTTCATCGGTAGCTATTTCGCGGTGCGTATCCCCGAACGTGCCTTGCAGCTAATTCTGGCGGCGACCTTGTTCGTGGTGGCGGGCAGGATCGCTTACGATCACGTCACCACGGCAAGCTCGATTTTCACCGCATTCACGCGCCGGGCCGGCGCCTTATGATTTGCGGCCGCACAATGGAAAACGGCCGCGCAGCAAACCGCGCGGCCGTTCCCGTCAGATAAAGCGGGTCAGTTGCCCTGAATCGTCTGGATGACGCTCGACATCGGGCGGGCCTCGTCGAGCCCGCCGCCGATCTCCTTGAGCACGGCCTCGGAGTATTCCTTGAGCGGCTCGACGGGTGTCTTGCCGACGACCTGCACGATCTTGAAACCGCCGGCCTTGAGCTGCTTGAGAATCTCGGGAACGGCTTCCGAGGTCGCGTGCTGGAAATCATGCATCAGGATGATGCCTTTGCCGTGCTTGTTGAGGCGGTCCATGACCGACTTAACGACCTGCTCGGGCTTGCGCATCTTGAAGTCAAACGAGTCCCAGTCGGTCGAGAAGATGCCGATATTGCGCTCGCCGAGATATTTGACCATCTCCGGCGGGTTGCGCAGCGCCGGAAAACGGAAGAACGGGCCGACCGGTTTGTTGCCGAGTGCAATCGAGACCGCGGCAATGCCCTTTTCGATCTCGGCCTTGGCCTCGTCGGGTGTGAGCTTGGTCAGATCCTTGTGCGACCAGGTATGCGAGCCGACGGTGTGGCCGGCGGCCAGCACCTGCTTGAGAATTTCTGGGTGCCACCCGGCATGCATGCCGATCGGAAAGAACATGGCCCGGGTGCACTGGTCGGCAAGCGCCTTGAGCACGCGGTCGGTGTTTCCCGGCCACGGACCGTCGTCGAAGGTGAGCACGACTTCATGATCGCGCAGGAAATCGTAGGCCTTGAAGTTCTGGAAGCCGAAGCCGGGGCCGCCGGTGGTATCGATCTGTACGACACGCGTAACGCCGAGCGCGTTCGCATTGTCGCACTTGGGCAGCGTGGCCGCAGCAGCCGGGGCTGGCGCGGGGGCCGCCGCCTGCGCCGGGGCAGCGGCGGACGCGGCAGCCGGTGCCGGAGCATTCTGCGCCCAGGCGGCTGCTGCCGCCGAAACCGACATCGCAAGAGCAAGAGCTAAGGTCTGACGCATCACCTTCTCCAAGCGTTTATTTGATGTTTTTGAGACTGGCCCATTCATCGCGGCTTTAACCGTTTGAGTCAACGAGGCCAAGAAAAAGTCATCAATTCCGGAGATATTGGCGTGTCTTATGGTAAATCGCGAGCCGCGGGCGAACCGTTGCCGTGTCTGGGGATCGGCCCTATGTGATGGTTAACGGCCACGGAGGAACCGCTATGCCCGAGTTGGCTTCCGATCATGTTCGCCCACGCACAGTGATGCTGTTTTCGGGCGGCGTGGCGGCACTGTTTGCCGTCGCGCTGGCGCTGTGGGCCTATTATGGGACGGCTGTATTCTTCGAGATGCTGCGGGCCGGCTGGACGGCGTGTTTCTAGAAGCTTGAGCGAGGCGGAATGAGCGCGCGCACCTCTCAAATCATCCTGATCGTGGCTGCCTTTGTTGCCGGCCTGGCACTGTTTGGCGGCGCCTTCATGATCGCCGCTGGCAATCGCACCGGCGGCCCGGGGCCTTCGGCTATCGGCGGCGCGTTCACGCTCACCGACCAGGACGGCAAGCAGATCACCGAGGCGGCGCTCAAGGGCCGCCCGTCGCTGGTGTTCTTCGGCTACACGCATTGCCCCGATGTCTGCCCGACCACGCTGTTCGACTTGTCGGAGGTGTTGCGCGCGCTCGGTCCCGATGCGGCGCGCACCGCCGCGTTTTTTATCACCGTCGATCCCGACCGCGACACGCCGGCGGCGATGAAGGACTACCTGTCGAGCTTCGACCCGCATTTGCGCGGCGTCACCGGCAACGCCGAGGCCATCGCCGCGGTGGAAAAGGAATACCGCGTCTACGCCAAGAAGGTGCCGACCGGCAAAGACGGCGACTACAGCATGGACCACACCGCGCTGGTTTATCTGATGGACAAGCAGGGCCGGTTCGTCGCGCCGTTCAACCTCAAGCGGAGGCCGGACGAGTCCGCCGCGGAACTGCGGAAATATATGTGAGATATGGCTCTCTCCCGGGGGCCAGCTCGGCCGGCAATTCCATAACGAGAAGGCGGCTGAGATAGCGCTCCAGGCTCGACAGGGCCTGCGAGGTGCGGCTTGCCAGCCGCGAGCTTTGCGCCAGTCCGTGCTCGGTCTTTTCCCAGCGGCAGGGCGCGACGACGAGCTGGATCAGGGCGCGCCAGGCCGCGAGCGACAGCAGCAGCCAGTGCAGCGGGGTGAGCACCAGCACCCAGGCGGAACGCAGCAAGCCGCGTCGGGCAAGCCCGACACAGGCGAGGATGGCGGAGGCGGCATAGCCCGCCACCACCACCGGTGGCGAGGGCGCAACCGCGGTGCTAGAACGCGGCCGTCAGCAGCGCCGAAGAGACGCCAATTGTCCGATTTTATGTCACATTTTGCCGTGCCGGCCGCGATCATCGCGGTGGCCATCGTGCTCGTGTTCGGCCTCGTCAACATGATGCGCGGCGGCTCGCCCAATCGCTCGCAGAAACTGATGCGGCTGCGCGTGCTGCTGCAATTCGTCGCCATCGTCGTCATCATGGCGACGATCTGGGCGATGGGCCGTTAGCCGGCCTAAGACGCCGAGCGCATATATTCGACTTTTTCCTTCGGTTTGGCCGGCTTCTTTTTCGCCGCGACGGTGAGAACCGCCGTCGCGTTCTTGGCCTGCGGCACCGCGGAAATGCTCACCGCCGCTGCCGGCGCGGCCGCACAAAGCGCTAAAGCCGCAGCGGCGGCAATCGTTACAAGGCGCATAAGTCGTCCCCCCTTGTTTTTGGTCAAAACCCGATAAGATAAGCCTAGCCCGATTAGGGCTAACGCAAAAGGCTTTCCGGCCATGGTTGTGCTCAACCGCATCTATACCCGCACCGGCGACGACGGCACCACCTCGCTCGGCTCGGGCGCGCGGCGCAAGAAATACGACCTGCGCGTCGAGGCTTACGGCACGGTGGATGAGGTCAACGCGGTCCTCGGGCTGGTGCGCCTGCACACCGGCGCCGACAAGGCGCTCGATGCCGCGCTCGCGCGCATTCAGAACGACCTGTTCGATGTCGAGGCCGACCTCTGCCTTGCCGAAAAAGGGCCCGGCGGCGCACGCCTCACCGTCACCGATGTGCAGGTCGCCTGGCTCGAGAGCGAGATCGACCGGCTCAACGGCGAGCTTGAGCCGCTGAAATCCTTCATCCTGCCCGGCGGCAGCGCCGCGTCCGTCTACCTGCATCTTGCCCGCACCGTATGCCGTCGCGCCGAGCGCATCATGGTCGAACTCAAGGATGCCGCAGGCGAAGAGGTTTCCGCGCCGTCGCTCAAATACGTCAACCGGCTTTCGGACTATCTGTTCGTCGCCGGCCGCTACGCCAACGACAAAGGCCGCAGCGACGTGCTGTGGTCGCCCGGACAGAACCGCTAGCGGATTAAATATCGTCATGGTGATCCCGCTGTGGGACGACGGCCCCTCAACGCTGTCGAAGCGGCCAGTCGTCACCTGGGCCCTGATGCTTGCCAATGTGGCGGTGTTCGTTGTCGAACTCGTGACGCCGGAAGGCGCGCTCGACGGTTACGCGCTGGTGCCGGCGGCGTTGACCGGCGCGGTCGTGACCGGCGGCGTTTCACCTTACGCGACGCTTTTCACCTACATGTTCCTGCACGGTGGCTTCCTGCACATTGCCGGCAACATGCTGTTCCTCTGGATTTTCGGCGACGACGTCGAAGAGGCGATGGGCCGTGTCCGCTTCCTGGCTTTCTATCTCGCCTGCGGCGTTATCGCAGGTCTCGTCTTTGCCGTCAGCGCACCCTTGGCGGCGACGCCGCTGGTCGGCGCGTCGGGCGCCATCGCCGGCGTGCTCGCCGCCTATCTGATGTTCCGCCCCTGCGAGAAGGTCGCGGTGTTTCTGCCCTGGTTCATCCTCTGGCTGTTCGTGCGCCCCGTGGTGAAGATCGATGCGATCTGGGTGCTGGGCCTGTGGATTCTGATGCAGTTCTGGGCGATTTCGGTGCAATCCCAGGATGGCGTCGCCTACATGGCCCATATTGGCGGGCTCATCGGCGGGGCGGTGCTTTTTCCGCTGCTGCGTGACCGCTCCGTGCGATTGTTTCAATGCGTTCGGCCCGGGCCCTGGGGCAGATCGGCTTGAGAGTGCGGCGCAGCACAAACGTTGACAGGCCAATAGCGTGCCCTTTAGCTTCCCGCTCTCCTTAAAGGGCCGATGGCGGGGATTGGGGTTCGATGAAAATTCTGGTGCCCGTGAAGCGGGTTGTCGATTTCAACGTCAAGATTCGCGTCAAACCCGACGGCTCCGGCGTCGAACTGGCCAACATCAAAATGTCGATGAACCCATTCGACGAGATCGCCGTCGAGGAGGCGATCCGCTTGAAGGAAGCCGGCAAAGCAACGGAAATCATCGCGGTGTCGATCGGCCCGGCGCAGGCGTCCGAAACCATCCGCACAGCGCTGGCGATGGGTGCCGACCGCGGCATCCTGGTGAAGACCGACGCAACGGTCGAGCCGCTGGCGGTGGCGAAAATTCTCAAGAGCATTGTGGAAGTGGAAAAGCCCGGTCTCGTCATCCTCGGCAAGCAGGCGATCGACGATGACTGCAATCAGACCGGGCAGATGCTGGCGGCGCTGCTCGGCTGGGCGCAGGGCACGTTCGCATCGAAAATCGGCATCGAAGGAGACAGCGTCACCGTGACGCGCGAAGTCGACGGCGGGTTGCAGACGGTGAAGCTCAAAGCGCCGGTCATCGTCACCACCGACCTGCGGCTCAACGAGCCGCGCTACGCGAGCCTGCCCAACATCATGAAGGCGAAGAAAAAGCCGATCGAAGAGAAAACACCGGACGCTTATGGCGTCGACATCAAGCCGCGGCTGCAGATCGTGAAGACCTCGGAGCCGCCGGGCCGCAAGTCGGGCGTCAAGGTTGCCTCCGTCGCCGAGCTCGTCGCCAAGCTTAAAGACGAAGTGGGGATCCTATGACCACGCTTCTTGTCGCCGAGCACGATAACAAGACGCTCAAGGACGCGACCAACAAGGCTCTGACCGCTGCCAAGGCCCTCGGGGGCGATGTGCATGTGCTGGTTGCCGGCAAGGACTGCAAAGCCGTTGCCGATAGTGCCGCCAAGCTCGATGGCGTGAAGAAGGTGCTGCTTGCCGACGCCGCGCCCTATGAACACCAACTCGCCGAGCCGACTGCGGCGCTGATCGTTTCGCTCGCTGGAAACTATGACGCCATCGTCGCGCCGGCGACGACGACGTGGAAAAACATCATGCCGCGAGTCGCGGCGTTGCTCGACGTCATGCAGATTTCCGACATCACCAAGGTGCTCGCGCCCGACACCTTCGAGCGGCCGATCTACGCCGGCAACGCTATTCAGACGGTGAAGTCGACCGACGCGAAGAAAGTCGTCACCGTTCGCACTTCGACCTTTGCGGCGAGCGGTGAGGGCGGCTCGGCGAGCGTCGAAAACGCCAGCGCCGCCGCCGATCCGGCGTTGTCCTCTTTCGTCGGAGAGGAACTGTCGAAATCCGATCGGCCGGAATTGACGTCGGCGAAGATTATCATCTCCGGCGGCCGCGCCATGCAGAGCCGCGAGAACTTCACCAAATATATCGAGCCGGTGGCCGACAAGCTCGGCGCCGCGGTCGGCGCCTCGCGCGCCGCGGTCGATGCCGGCTATGCGCCGAACGATTGGCAGGTCGGACAGACCGGCAAGGTGGTGGCGCCGGATTTATATATTGCGGTGGGAATCTCCGGCGCCATCCAGCATCTTGCCGGAATGAAGGATTCCAAGGTCATCGTCGCTATCAACAAGGACGAAGAGGCGCCGATCTTCCAGGTCGCCGATTATGGCCTGGTAGCCGACCTCTACCAGGCGCTGCCCGAATTGGCGGCCGAACTGGGCAAGCTTGGACGTTGACGTTCCGTTCCGCCGGGTGTGGCTTCGTCGCGCGGTTGGGCGTAAAAGTACATAAAAGAAAGACGTCGAGGTCGACGCCAAGGGACGCTAAGGCCCGGGACTTAGCATCGGTCGGACAAAAACTATGACGATCAACGTAAAAAGCGTCGCGGTAGATATCAAAAACGTCGGCGTCATCGGCGCCGGACAGATGGGCAACGGCATCGCCCACGTCTGCGCGCTCGCCGGTTATTCGGTGATGCTCAACGACGTGTCGCCCGACCGCATCAAGCAGGCATTGGCGACGATCAACGGCAACATGGCCAAGCAGGTCGGCAAGAAGGCGATCAGCGAGGAAGACCGCAAGAGCGCGTTGTCACGTATCAAGGCGGCGGAAAAATACGACGCGCTCGCGGCTTGCGACCTGGTGATCGAGACGGCGACCGAGAAGGAAGAGGTCAAGCGCAAGATCTTCACCGACCTGTGCGCGGCGCTCAAGCCGGAAGCCATTCTCGCCACCAACACCTCATCGCTGTCAATCACGCGGCTCGCCGCGTCGACCGACCGGCCCGAGCGTTTCATCGGCATTCATTTCATGAACCCGGTGCCGCTGATGGAGCTGGTCGAGCTCATCCGCGGCATCGCCACCGACGATGCGACCTTCGAGAGCAGCAAGGCCTTCATCAGCAAACTCGGTAAGACCATCGCGGTGTCGGAGGATTTTCCGGCCTTCATCGTCAACCGTCTGCTGCTGCCGATGATCAACGAGGCGATCTACACGCTCTATGAAGGCGTCGGCAACGTCGAAGCGATCGACACCGCGATGCGGCTCGGCGCGCATCACCCGATGGGCCCCCTGGAGCTTGCCGATTTCATCGGGCTCGACACGTGCCTGTCGGTGATGCAGGTGCTGCACGAGGGCCTCGCCGACTCAAAATACCGTCCGTGTCCGCTGCTGGTAAAATACGTCGAGGCGGGCTGGCTCGGCCGCAAGACGCAGCGCGGGTTTTACGACTACCGCGGCGACAAGCCGGTGCCGACGCGCTAGGCGGCGGCCGGCGGCTTTTCCACGAAATCACCCATCTGCGCGTCGAGCGCACGCTTGAATGCGGGGCGCGCTTCGCAACGCTGACGGTAGGCGTCCAGCGCCGGATACTGCGCCAATAGGTCGCAATGACGGGGAATTCGCAGCACCGTCGTCATCAGGAGATCGGCGACCGTGAAGCGGCCGGTTTCAAGATAGTCGCGCGTGCCGAGCCGTTGCGTCAGAGCCGACAACCGCGTCTGCACCCTCTCGAGTTCGGTCGGCCGGCGCGTTTTGGCCCATTCCTGGTCGGCGTTGAACAGGTCGATGGTCGTGAGGTTGGCCATAAAGGGCTCGATCGTGTTGAGCGCGGCGAACATCCAGGCGGTGACTTGGGTCCGTGACTTTGCATCCGCCGGCATCAGAACGTCCGACTTGCCGGCGATATGCAGAAGAATGGCACCCGATTCGAACAGGACGAGATCGTCTTCCTGATAGAACGGCACCTGGCCGAACGGCTGCATCGCGCGATACGCCGCAGATTTCTGGTCTTCCGGACCGATCAATTTTGTTTCGTAGGGCAGGCCTACTTCCTCCAGCGCCCACCTCACGCGCAAGTCGCGGACGAGCCCGCGCGCGAACGGCGGCACCCAGGCAAATGCACTCACAGTTATCATGGTCACTCTCCCGTTTGACTTTTTGTTCGATCAGCGCGGAACCGGCGTGATCCAGCCGATGCCGGCGCCGCCGGGTTCGGTGAGGATGGCGATGCGGCCGACGCCGGGTATGTCGAAGATCGGCCGCATCAGCTTGGCGCCGGCTGCGGTGGCTTTCTTCACCCGCGTATCGACGTCGTCGACGGCGAGATAGGCCATCCAGGATTCCGGCACGCCGTCGAATTGCGGGCTCGCCAGCGGGAACAGACCGCCGACGGGCTTGTCGCCCATCTTCGCCACCCAATACGTGCCGTCGGCCATCGGCATGGCGTCGAAGCTCCAGCCGATGACGCCGCCGTAGAATTTCTTCGCCTTCTCCACGTCGCGTGTCATCAACTCGTTCCAATGAAAGTTTCCGTGCTCGCTTGATGGCTGGGCCATTGACGACTCCTTTGACTGCGTGACACCGGTGATTTAAGCGGCGAGATATTTTTCCATCTTGTCGATTGCGGCGGCCCAGCCCTGGTTGTGACGGTCGCGCGCGTCTTCGTCGAAGAATTGCTCATGGGTGAGCGTCATCAGCGAGCCGGCGCCGTCTGGCTTGATGTCGACCGTCACAAGCGATTCGCGTTCCGGTGTCGACACCCACGCCCACGTGAACACCAGCTTCCGGTCGGGCACGACCTCGCGATAGACGCCGCTGACGTCGTGCACATCGCCGTTCGGCGCCCGCATGACCCAGCGATAGCGGCCGCCCTTGCGCGGGTCGCCTTCGGCGCTCACCGCCCTGATCTCGCCGGGGCCCATCCAGCCCATTACTTTTTCCGGGTCGGTCCACGCGGCAAAGACTTTCGCGGGCGGCGCGTTGAAGCGGCGCTTGATGGTGAGGCTCGGTTTGACAGCGGTGGTGGTGGCCATTTGTCTTCCTCCAAAAATGTTGCGAGTTGGTCGAGGCGTTCGGTCCAGAATTTCTGGTAGCGGTTGAGCCAGTCGTTGGCTTCGTGCATCGGTTCGGCGCGCAGCCGGCAGGAGACGACGCGGCCCGCTTTGTTGCGCGTGACCAGACCGGCAACGGTCAGCACGTCGAGATGCTTCATCACCGCCGGCAGCGACATCGGCAGCGGCGCCGCAAGTTCGGTCACCGACAGGCCGTCATTTTCGCTCAGGCGCGCGAGCAGCGCCCGCCGCGTCGGATCGGACAGCGCGGCAAATGTGCGGTCGAGGGTCGCGGGCGAATAGTAAACCATACGGTTAAGTATATGCGCGCGCTTCGAGGTGTCAAGCGGCAAAGCGCCGCTAGGGGAATTTGCGCCCGGACGCGCCTCAATGTCGGGGGAGAGCGAGGCCGCTGTAGCCGGTCCACAGGATCTGGATGCCGATACAGAGAAGGATAAAGGCGGAAAGGCGCACGAGGACGTTGGTGCCGCTTTTGCCCAACAGCGCGATGATGCGTTCGGCGAAACGGTAACAGACGTACACCGTCACGGCGATGGCGATGATGCCGACGATGGCCGATCCGGCAAGCAGCCCCAGCTGCCACGCGTCGAGCGGGGTCGAAGGCCGCTGACTGCCGAGCGCGATGGCGACGGAGATCGATCCCGGACCAACGGTGAGGGGCATCGTCAGGGGGTAGAAAGAATCCATCGCCGATGGCGCTATGCTGGTGCTTGCCGGAGTCTCGGCGTCCGTCTCGGTCCCGGATTGCAGCAGCTTCCAGCCGAACGCGATAAGCACGAGGCCACCGGCGATTCTGACCACCGGAAGCGTGATGCCGAAGAAGACCAAGACGTGCGAGCCGACGAACAACGAGCCGGCGAGCAGCAAGATGCTGTTAATGGCGACCCGCCTGGCCAGCAAATTGCGTTCGGCCTCCGTGCATCCAGCGGTAAGGCCGAGAAAGAGCGGGGCGCTGCCGACCGGGTTCACGATCGGGAACAAGCCGGCATAGACCAGCAGAACTGTATTGGTGAATTCAGTCACGATGCGCCCCCGACGATCGCCCGCAGCCTAAAGCGGAATGATTGCGGCCGAAAGCTCGGGAATCGGCAGGCGAGATGGCGCTTAGTCGGTGAGTGCGGCCTTGATCAGCTTGAGCGCGTCATCGCTTGCCCATTCGGCAGGGCCCGCGATGGTTGCGATCTCGCAGCCTTTGCCGTCAACCAGCACCGTGGTCGGCATGCCGAAGGCGCGGCCGATTGCCTTGAGGTCCTGAAAGATCTTGGCCGTCGGGTCGGCAAAATAGGCGAGCTTTTTCACGCCAATTTCGCTGAGAAACTGCTTCGGCTTGGCCGGGCCGCGGGTGTCGATGTTCACCGCCACCACCTCGAAGCGCGGACCGCCGAGCTCGGTTTCAAGTGCATCAAGCGTCGGCATTTCCTTGCGGCAAGGCACGCACCAGGTGGCCCAGAGGTTGAGTAGCACCGTACGGCCGCGGAGATCGCCCAGCGTGATCGGCGTGCCGGCGGCGTCGGTGAAGGCAAGATTCGGCAGCCGAAGCGGCTCCTCGGCAACCTTGACCGCGGCAACTTCGCCACGCGCCAAAGGCGCTATTTTCTTGGCCAATTCCACGGCCGGACGGCAGGCAAGGTCGCCCGCATTGCGCGCGAAGGTCGAAAACCCGTATACCCCAGCGAAACCGACCAGCGCGCCGGCCACGCAGCCCGCTACAATCCAGGCGAGGCGGTTGGCCTTCGTGGGGGCCGGTGTCTGTTGGGTTTCGGTCATGTCGAGCGGCGATTCCTCGGTGCGGTCATGAGCAACAAAATGTGGGGCGGGCGGTTTTCCTCCGGTCCCGACGCCATCATGGAGGAAATCAATGCCTCCATCGATTTCGACAAGGCTCTTTACCGCCAGGACATCGTGGCGTCCAAGGCCCATGCCGACATGCTGGCCAAGCAAGGCATCATTGCGGCGGACGACGCAAAAAAGATCGCTCGCGGCCTGGACACGATCCTGTCGGAGATCGAAAGCGGCAAGTTTTCCTTCAGCCGCGCGCTCGAAGACATTCATATGAATGTCGAGAGCCGGCTCGGCGAGTTGATCGGGGAGGCGTCCGGCCGCCTGCACACCGCGCGCTCGCGCAACGACCAGGTGGCGACCGACTTCAGGCTGTGGATGCGCGATTGCATCGACGCGCTCGATGCGGCGCTGCGCATCTATCAGCATACGCTGGCCGAAAAGGCGCTAGAGCATGCCGGCACCGTAATGCCGGGGTTGACACATCTGCAGACCGCGCAGCCAGTGACCTTCGGCCATCATCTGCTGGCCTACGTGGAAATGGCGGCGCGCGACCGCGGCCGGTTCGCCGACGCGCGCGTCAGGCTCAACGAGTCGCCGCTCGGCGCCGCCGCGCTCGCCGGCACCTCGTTCGATCTCGACCGGGAGATGACGGCAAAGGCGCTGGGCTTTGCCCGGCCGGCGGCGAATTCGCTCGATGCGGTCTCCGACCGCGATTTCGTCATGGAAACGCTGGCCGCTGCTTCGATTGCCGCGGTGCATCTGTCGCGGCTCGCCGAGGAGATCGTGATCTGGACTTCGCCGCTGACCGGCCTGGTGAAGCTCTCCGACAAGTTCACCACCGGGTCCTCGATCATGCCGCAGAAGCGCAACCCGGACGCCGCCGAACTGGTGCGCGCCAAGACCGGCCGCATCATCGGCGCGCAGACGGCGCTGCTTGTCGTCATGAAAGGCCTGCCGCTCGCCTATGCAAAGGACATGCAGGAGGACAAGGAAGGCGCCATGGATGCGCTCGGCGCGCTGTCACTGTCGATTGCGGCGATGGCCGGCATGGTCGCCGATCTCGAGCCGCAAATCGCGCGCATGAAGAAAGCGGCTGGCGAAGGCTACGCGACCGCGACCGACCTGGCCGACTGGCTGGTGCGCAATCTGAAGATGCCGTTTCGCGAGGCGCATCACGCAACGGGACGCATCGTCGGCAAAGCCGCCGAGCAGGGCGTGCCCCTGCACCGGCTGCCGCTCGCCGCAATGCGTGAGATCGAGCCGCGAATCGGCGAGGATGTGTTTTCCGTGCTGTCGGTCGCGCAGTCGGTCAAGAGCCGCACGAGCTTCGGCGGCACCGCGCCGAAAAACGTGCGCGCGCAGGCAAAAAAATGGCTGCGTCGGCTGGAAAAAGAGAAATCCTCCACTTCGCCTTGATTGCCGTGTTATGGTCGTGCGCATGATCCCGAAAAGTGGGCACCGGTTTTCGGACAAGGTCATGCGCAAAATAATATGGAGCCCTTTCTTGCGCCGTTCTCGCCTCGTTTCTCATCTGGCTTTGGCCGGCGCGTTGGTTGCGGCGCTGGGCCTTGGCGCGTGTGGCCGCAAGGGGCCGCTCGATCCGCCGCCCGGCGCTTCGCTTGTGGGCGAACCGCAGGCGAACATGCCCGACCTCATGAGCGACAAGGGCAAACCGCCGCCGGCCGCCGGCGCCGAGGCCGTGCAGCCGGCGAAAAAGCATATTCCCCTCGACGTTCTGCTGAACTGATACGCGCGTGATCCGCGAAACTGGATACCGGTTTTGGGCTAACATCGCGCGCAACCGGACCTAGTCACTCATGCATCACTTTGCCTATCGCAACGGTGTGCTGCACGCCGAAGCGGTCAGTCTCGACGCGCTCGCGGCGAGCGTCGGCACGCCGTTTTACTGTTATTCGACCGCGACGCTGACACGGCACTACCAGGTCTTTGCCGGCGCATTCGCCGACGTCGACGCGCTGGTCTGCTACGCCATGAAAGCGAATTCCAATCAGGCGGTGGTGGCGACGCTCGCCAGGCTCGGCGCCGGCGCCGACGTCGTCTCCGCCGGCGAGCTCAAGCGCGCGCGGGCCGCCGGCGTTCCCGCCGACAAGATCATGTTCTCCGGCATCGGCAAGACCGCGGCCGAGCTTGCACTTGCGATCGACGAGGGCATTCTCTGCATCAACGTCGAATCCGAGCCGGAGCTGGAGATGCTGTCGGCAATCGCGGCGGGCAAGGGCCGCTCCGCTTGCGTCTCGGTGCGCGTCAACCCCGACATTGACGCCAAGACCCACCACAAGATTGCGACCGGCAAGGCGGAAAACAAGTTCGGCATTCCCTTGAGCCGCGCCCGCGAGGTTTACGCGCGAGCAGCGAAATTGCCGGGGCTGAAGGTGTCAGGTGTCGACATGCATATCGGCAGCCAGATCACCGACCTCGATCCGTTCGGCGATGCCTTCGCGCTTTTGGCCGACTTTGTGCGCAGCTTGCGTGCCGATGGCCACATCATCAGCCATATCGATCTCGGCGGCGGCCTCGGCATTCCCTATCGCGACGACAATGAACCGCCGCCGCGTCCGGAGGAGTATGCCAAGGTGGTCAAGCGCGCGACGCGGGACTTGAACTGCCGGCTGATCTTCGAGCCGGGCCGGCTGATCGTCGGCAATGCCGGCATCCTGGTGACGCGGGTGCTGTTCGTGAAGCACGGCGAGGCGAAGAGCTTCGTCGTCGTCGACGCCGCCATGAATGACCTCATCCGGCCGACGCTCTATGACGCCTATCACGAGATCTGGCCGGTCAAGGAGGCGGGCCCGGGCCAGCGCATCCGAGCCGACGTCGTCGGTCCGGTCTGCGAGAGCGGAGATTTCCTCGGGCTCGACCGCGATATGGCCGAGCCCAAGGCCGGCGACCTGCTTTCGGTCATGTCGGCCGGCGCCTACGGCGCGGTGCAGGCGGGAACCTACAACACCCGTCCGCTGTTGCCGGAAGTGCTGGTAAACGGCGGCGAATGGGCGCTGGTCCGACCTCGCCTTGAAACCGACCAGATAATTGCGCTCGATCGCATGCCGGCCTGGCTTTAGGCGCATTCTTGCGCGCTTTCCTCGGCGCATGGCCTGGAAATTGCGTGCGTGATAGCCTTGCGATTCTGGGCTTTGCACGGAGCGTTTTTTGGACGATTTGGGCGCCCCCATCCCCGAGCCGGAAAAGCCGATCCGGATGATGCTGACGCGTGCCGTCAAGCGCGCCCGCGGCAGCCTGCTTTGGGAACGTCTGTGGCCGACCCTTGCCGGGTTGCTGACCGCGCTCGGCCTGTTCCTGGCATTCTCGTGGGCGGGTCTGTGGCTGGTGGTGCCGCCTCTCGCCCGCGCCGTCGGCCTCTTCCTGTTCGTCGCCCTTGCCGCCGCCGCCCTGTTGCCGATTCTGAGCCTGCGCTGGCCGAGTCTTCGAGACGGCTTGCGCCGGCTCGACCGCGGCAGCGGTGAGACGCATCGGCCGGCGAGCGCGATCGCCGACGAGATTGCCGCCAATTCGTCCGACCCCGTGGCGCAGGCGCTATGGCGCGCGCACGTCGAACGGGCGTTGCTGTCGGCGCGCAAGTTCAAAGCCGGCTGGCCGCGCCCGAGGGTCGCGATGCGTGACCCGATGGCGCTGCGTGCGCTGGTGCTGATACTGGCGGTAGCGACCTTTTTTGCGGCGACCGGCGACCGCGTCAGGCGCGTGACCGCGGCGTTCGACTGGCAAGGCGTGGTGGCGCCGGCCAATTTCCGCGTCGATGCCTGGGTGACGCCGCCGGTCTATACCGGACGCGCGCCGGTAATGTTGCCCGGTCTGCGCCCCGGCGACACCGCGCAGGCCGCCGGGCCGGTCGCGGTTCCGGTCGGCAGCCAGCTCGTGGTGCGGGCGACCGGTAATGTGCATTTCGAAATCGCACATGCCGGCGGGCTCGAAGCGGCGCCCGATGCGCACACGGCCCTGCCGGCAGGGAGCGAAGAGCGGCGTTTCGTCATCAAGGGCGACGGCTCGGCGTCGATGCGCGGCGTGGTTGGTACCGACCTCACCTGGCGGTTCACCGCCGTCGCCGACATGCCGCCAACAATCGCGCTGATCAAGGAGCCGCAGCGCCAGGCGCGCGGCGCGCTGCGTCTCGATTACAAGGTCGAGGATGACTACGGCGTCACCGCGGCGGAGGCGACATTCGCCCGCAAGCCTCAGTCGAACGACGAGAAGCCGGCGCGTCCGCTGTTTGAGCCTCCCAATTTCACCCTGACGCTACCGCAGGCGCGCACCCGCTCGGGCGAAGCGCAGACCACGCACGATCTCACCGAGCATCCCTGGGCGGGCATCGAAGTGCAGATGACGCTCATTGCGCATGACGAGGCGGGCAATGTTGGCCGCAGCGAGACGACCGATGTCGAGTTGCCGCAGCGCGGCTTCAGCAAGCCGCTGGCGCGCGCGCTCGTCGAACAGCGCCGCATTCTCGCACTTGATGCCGAGCAGAAGCCGGTCGTGCTGACCGCGCTCGAAGCGCTCACCATCGCACCGGAGCAATTCACGCCGGAGGCCGGGGTCTATCTCGGCCTGCGCTCGATCTATTACAGCCTCAACCGCGCCAGAACCGACGACCAACTGCGCCAAGTCGTGGCGCGGATGTGGGCGATGGCGGTTGAGCTTGAGGATGGCAATGTCTCCGAGGCCGAGAAAGCCTTGCGCCAGGCACAGGATGCGCTGCGCGAAGCGCTCGATCGCAACGCCAGCGACGACGAGATCAAGAAGCTCACCGATCAGCTGCGCGCAGCCCTCGACAAGTTCATGCAGGCGCTGGCCGAGCAGATGCGGCAGAACCCGCAAAATGCGCGGCCGCTCGACCGCAATACCCGCATGCTCAGCCAGCAGGACCTCAAGAGCATGATCGACCGGCTCGAGGCGATGGCCAAGCTCGGCAACAAGGACGCGGCGCGCCAGTTGCTCGACCAACTGCAGTCGATGCTGGAGAATCTGCAAACCGCGCAGCAAGGCGACATGGGCGATATGGGCGACGACGACATGATGTCGGCGCTCGACGAGCTTAGCGACATGATCCGCAAGCAGCAGCAATTGCGCGACAAGACTTTCAAGCAGGGCCAGGACAGCCGCCGCGACCCGCAGCGCGGCAAAGGCCAGAAACAGCTCGGCGATTTGCAGAAGGATCAGCAGTCGCTGCACGACCGCCTCAACAAGCTGCTGGAGCAGTTGCGCAAGAACGGTCTCGGTAATCCGGATCAGGGCCAACAGGGCAAGGACGGCCAGGGGCAGGGTGAAGATCAGCTCGGCGGCGCCGGCGAAGCGATGGGCGAAGCCGAGGGCCAACTCGGCGAGGGCGACGCCGACAGCGCGGTCGACAGTGAGGGCCGCGCCCTGGAAGCCATGCGCAAAGGCGCGCAGGGCCTGGCGCAACAGATGCAGCAGAACGGCATGGGCATGGGTCCGGGACCGGGCCAGCCCGGGCGTAACGGCCGCGCTCGCGCCCAGCAGGACACCGACCCGCTCGGGCGGCCGCTGCACGGCCGCGAATATGGCGATGACGTCACGGTGAAAGTGCCGGGTGAGATCGATGCGCAGCGCGCCCGGCGCATTCTGGAAGAATTGCGCAAGCGTTTCGGCGAAGGCTTCCGCCCGCAGCTCGAACTCGATTACATAGAGCGGCTGCTCAAGGATTTCTGAGGACGGATTTCCAGGCTAGCGCGCGATCAGCGCTTCGCGCACCGCGCTCTTGATTTGCTCGAGCGAAAACGGCTTGGCGATCACGTCGTGCACCAGCGCGTCGAGGCCGTGCGCGCGCTCGCGCTGATCGGCGTATCCAGTCATCAGCATGATTGGCATGTCCGGCCGGTCGCGCCCGGCGGCGAGCGCCAGCGCGATGCCGTCCATCACCGGCATTTTTACGTCAGCCAGCAGGAGATCGAATCCGCCATCGTGACGCTGCAGCGCGTCGAGTGCTTGCACACCATCGGATGTCGCGGTGAGTTGGTGGCCATCCTCGTCGAGCGCCCGCACCACCAGGTCACGCACCGCCTCGTCGTCTTCCGCGATCAGGATGCGGGCCACGGCCTATTTGGCTCCGGTGGCGGCGGCGTCCTGGGCGGTGAAGAAGCGCACCAGCACGTCGGCGGCGTCCGCCGGCGGTGAAGCGAGCCGGCTGTGGAATTCGAGCTTTTCGCCCGGTTCGAGAATGCTGCGCGAAGGCAACGCGGTCCAGGTGTAGATCTCGTGGCCGGCGACGTTGCGGATCGAGAAGCGCAGGCGCGGCACCTCGGTCGGGGCGTTGCCGCTCGAGACGATGAAGCCGTCGACAATCAGCGTGGGCACGCCGTTCTCGGTATTCTTGGAGATACTGACGTTTTCGAATTTGAGATTGCGCAGGTTCACCGGCAGTCCGATCGCCGCAAACAGCGAGGCGGTCTGCGGCAGGTAGCGCACCACTTCGTTGCGGGCGCCAACCACCGCGACGTTGAAGGCCACCAGCACAAGGATGATCGCGGCCCAGCGTGACGAGCGGCGCTTGCTCTCGCGCCGCGTGCGCAGGCGCTCGCGGCGGGCGGCGAAGTTTTCCGCTTCACCGGGATCAAGAGATGCGGCGGCGCTTTCGCTCAGCCTGACTTGCGGAATTGCCGGCACCAAAGACGGCGCCTCGGCCGCTGGAACTTCGCTGACTTCGCCAACCGCACCGACTTCGGACATCTGGTGTTCAGGCGGTGGCTCCGGGGCGGCGTCGATGGGATGCGCCGGCTCGCTGCCGAAGTCGTCCTCTGTTGGGGGCTCGGGTACCTTGGCCATCGGCACGTGCGGCGTCGGCGCCGGCTCGCCGGACTTTGCCTCGGCTTCGGCGATGACGCCGTCGACAAAGGCATTCACCTCGGCACCGGGCTTTGGCGCCCCGGCAAACCAGGTGGTTTTGCAGCGCGCGCAACGCACATTGCGTCCGGACGCAGGGAGCGCGGCCGGATCGATCATGTAGGACGTGGCGCAGCTCGGGCAGACGATCAGCATGGCTATTTGCGGGTCACCGGACTCGCCGGAAAGCTAGCAGCCGACCGTTAATGGACCGGAAACCATGGGCTCCCCGAGGGCCTCCCGAGAAGAGCCCAGACCGCGGTGGCGGCGGCGTGATAATCCTGTAAAACCGCACGAATCGTGGGGGATGAGGGTCGCGGAGGCTTTACGGCCCGCCGGTTGTCCCTGGGGCCTGCTGCAGCTTGGCGGAGAGGGCTTTGGTCCGATTCGAAAATGTCGGCCTGCGCTACGGGCTCGGCCCTGAGGTTCTGCGCGACCTCAGTTTCCGCATCGAGCCGCATTCCTTCCAGTTCCTCACCGGCCCCTCGGGGGCCGGCAAGACCTCGCTGCTGCGCCTCCTGTTCCTGTCGCTCAAGCCTACCCGCGGCCTGATCACCCAGTTCGGCCACGATGTCGCGACATTGTCGAAGGACGCGCTGGCGACGCTGCGCCGCCGCGTCGGCATCGTGTTCCAGGATTTCCGCTTGCTCGACCACATGACGACCTACGAGAACGTATCGCTGCCGTTGCGGGTGATCGGCCGCCCCGAGGCGAGCTACCGCGACGAGGTTATCGAACTCCTCAACTGGGTTGGCCTTGGCGAGCGCATGTGGGCGCTGCCGCCCGTGCTCTCCGGCGGGGAAAAGCAGCGCGCAGCGATCGCGCGCGCGGTAATCGCGCGGCCGCAATTGTTGCTCGCCGACGAACCCACCGGAAACGTCGATCCGACTTTGGCGCAGCGGTTGCTGCGTCTGTTCGTCGAGCTCAACAAATCCGGCACCTCGGTGGTCATCGCCACCCACGACATCGCGCTGATGGACCAGTACGATGCGCGCCGCCTGGTGCTGCACGATGGCCGGCTGCACATCTATGACTGACATGGTGCCACAAGCGCGCAACGACCCGGCTGCGCCACCGCGAATGGCGGGGTTTGCGCTACCGCGGTTCGACACGCCTCTGGTGCCGCGCAACTCGATTTCCGGCCGCGCGCTCGTGGCCGTGGTCGCGATCATGACCTTCCTTGCATCGCTCACGATCGGCGCGGTGGTGCTGATCGACACCGCGGCGGGCGAGTGGCAGGCCGACGTCTCGCGTGAGGTGACCATCCAGGTGATCCCGGCGCCGGGGCGCGACGTCGATGCAACCGTGGCCAAGGCGGCCGGCGTTGCCCGCGCCTTTCCCGGCATCGCTGACGTGCGCACGTTCTCCAAGGAGCAGTCCTCCAAGCTCCTTGAGCCCTGGCTTGGGCAGGGGCTTTCGCTCGATCAATTGCCGGTGCCGAGGCTGATCGTGGTCAAGATCGGCGGCGGCCCAGCTCCGGATATTCCACAGTTGCGCCGCGTGCTTGCCGAGCAGGTGCCGGGTGCGACCCTCGACGATCACCGCGGCTGGATCGACCGCATGCGTACCATGGCCGGCAGCGCGGTCGCCGCCGGCATCGGCGTCCTGCTGCTGATGATCGCCGCCACCATGCTGTCGGTGACCTTCGCCACCCGTGGTGCCATGGCCGCCAACAAGCCGGTAATCGAAGTGCTGCATTTTGTCGGCGCCAAGAACCGCTACATCGCCGGGCATTTTCAGCGCCATTTCCTGCTCCTCGGGTTCGAAGGCGGCGCCATAGGCGGCGGTGCTGCGATCGTGCTGTTCGCCTTCGCCGGCATCATTAGCCGCTGGTTTGCCGGGTCCGCCGGCGCCGAGCAGACCGCGGCCCTGTTTGGGTCATTTTCCATCGGGCCCTCCGGCTATATTGCGGTTATCGTTCAGGTCGTGCTCATCGCGCTGGTGACCGCGGCCACTTCGCGGCATACCGTCAACCGCACGCTGGAAACGATTGACTGATGCTGGCAGGCTTTGCGCGCTGGACCGGCTTTTTCACAATGGCGGCTGGCATCGTCGGTGCGATGCTGCTGGCAGGCGGCTTCTTCTGGTTTGCCGCCCAGGTTCCGGCCGAGGAGGTAAGCCTCGATCACGGCGCCGACGGCATCGTCGTTCTCACCGGCGCCGCCACGCGTATCCCCGATGCAATCGAGCTGCTCGCCGCCGGACGCGGCAAACGGCTGCTGATTACCGGCGTGCATCGCGACACCAGCACGCGCGAAGTCGCGCGCGTGACCCCGCTCTACAAGAATTATTTCGCTTGCTGCATCGATCTCGACCGCTCCGCACTCAACACCTTCGGCAATGCGCTGGAGATCAAGCGCTGGGCGCGGGAGCATAATTTCAATTCGCTGATCGTGGTCACCTCGAACTGGCACATGCCGCGCGCCATGGCCGAAGTCGCCCACCAGCTCCCCGACGTCACGCTGGTAGCCTATCCGGTGCTTTCGGAGCGGGTGAAGGCCGATCCGTGGTGGTCGAGCCCGGACACGGCGCGGGTCTATGTTTCGGAATATCTTAAATTCCTGTTCGCCAATTTGCGCATGCGGCTCGATCCGGAGACGGCGTCGTGAAGGACAAGCAAGCGTGAGCGTCATCATCCGCTCCATCGCCTTCAACGTACTGTTCTACGTCAACACCGTGCTCTATCTGATCGCGGCGCTGCCGACGTTCCTCATGCCGTACCGCGCCATTATCGCGGTGGCGAAATCGTGGGGCCGCACCAATCTCAAGCTGCTGCGCACCGTCGCCGGCATCGATTACGAAATCCGCGGCCTGGAAAGATTGCCGAAGGGTCCGATCATCGTCGCATCCAAGCATCAATCGGCCTGGGAGACCTTCGCGCTGCTGCCGCTGTTTGAAAATCCGGTGTTTATTCTCAAGCGCGAACTGCAATGGATCCCGATCTTCGGCTGGCTCACCATCAAGGGCCGCATGGTGCCCGTCGATCGCGGCAGGGGCTCGGCGGCGCTTGCCGCCATGACCGAACGCGCGCGCATCGAACTTGCCGACAACCGCCAGCTCATCATTTTCCCGGAAGGAACGCGGCGCGCGCCTGGCGCCGAGCCACGGTACAAATACGGCGTCGCGCACCTTTACGCCGCCGAGGGCGTGCCTTGCGTTCCCGTTGCGCTGAATTCCGGGCTGTTCTGGCCGCGCCGTTCGATCCTCCGCCTGCCGGGCAAGGTGATCGTCGACATCCTTGAGCCGATCAAGCCAGGTCTAGGCAAGGACGAGTTCTTCAAGCGCCTGCAAGACGAGCTTGAGGCGGCAACCGCGCGCCTGATTGCGGAAGGGCGCCGCTCAAAGTGAGGTCGACGCGCGGGTGTCGTGCGCGCCCTTGAGCCGCTCGGCGAGCAGGCGCAGCCCCTCGTCATGGATATTCTGCGCCGCGAGTTCCTTGACCGCGGCGAGCACATACTCGCGGTTATTGCCGGAGCGGCCATGGCCCTGGCGCACGAAATGCACCTGCTGTTCGAGCGTCAGCTTGCCGGCGTATTGCCGATGGCCGCGGTCGACCATGTAGCACAGCGCGCGCACGTTCTGCTGCGGATCGTCGTCGAGCCAGACCGCGCGCATCGCCTCGCGATAGACCAGAGTGACCTGCTCGCGTCCGCGCAGGTAGTCGATCGTGCCTTGGCGGTTGGCCGCGGCGACACGATAGGCAATGCCGCGGCAATTACCGCCGCGGTCGAGCCCAAGCACCAACCCCGGGCGTTCGGGCGTGCCGCGATGCACGAACGAAAAGACGCAGAGCGATCGATGCGCGCCGATAAGCCGGGCGCTACGCCGCTCGAGAAATTCAAAGCCCGGCCGCCACATCAGCGAACCGTAGGCGAATACCCAGAGGTCCTCGCCGGCTTTGTCGGATTTTTTGTTCATGGGGTATGCAACACTGGAACCGCGCCGTTGACAGGCCGCGGCGATGTGCAAAATCGCGTATCAGGACCGGCGCGAGCGCGCAACCGGAGTGGGGAATGGCGCATTTGAGCCGCATTCGGCAGGTTAAAGGCGCGATGGTCACCGGCAGCACACAGCCCGATTTCGTCCGCCGCCGCGGCCGCCGCTACCGGTACATTGCCACGCTGGTGCTGTTCGTGGCGCTGATCGGCGGTTGGAGCTGGTTCTGGGATTTCGCCTCAGGCCGGGCGCATACGACGATCGATGCTTGGCGCGCGCGCGAGGCCAAGGCCGGGCGCATCTATAATTGCGGCTCGGAGGCGATCGGCGGCTATCCGTTTCGCATCGAGGTCGAGTGCGACAAGGCCTCGGCAGCCTTCCAGAGCAACCAGCCGCCGCTTGAACTGAAGACGGCGCACATTCTCGCCGCCGTCCAGGTTTATGACCCGACACTGCTGATTGCCGAACTGACCGGGCCGCTCACGATTGCCGATCCGGGCGGGGCCCCCAAGTTCGAGGCAAACTGGAGCCTGATGCAGTCGAGCATCCGTGGGACGCCGGCAGCGCCGCAGCGCGTCTCCATCGTCTTCGAGCATCCCAACGTCGACCGCATCGACGGCGCGGTCCGGCAGACGCTGGCGGCTGCAAAGCATCTCGAATTGCATGGGCGCATCATCGAGGGCTCGGCCTCTAGTCATCCGGTGATCGAGGCGGTGCTGCGCTTTGCCGCCGCTTCGGCGCCGGCTTATGCCCCCTTGGCTGTGCAGCCGGCCGATGCTGACATTACCGCCGTGTTGCATGGGCTGAGCGATTTAGCGCCGAAGCCGTGGGCCGACCGTTTCCGCGACATCCAGGAGGCCGGCGGCCATATCGACATTACCAAGGCGCGCGTTGCCCAGGGCGAGACCATTGCCGTCGGCAGCGGCACACTGACGCTGAACGCCCAAGGGCGCCTCGACGGCCAACTGACGGTCACGGTTACCGGCGTCGACGCATTCCTTACCGAGATCGGCGCGCAGCGCGCGGTGCAGCAGTCGAAGCCAATGGACCGGCTCGCGGGCGCGCTTGACCGTTTGGCGCCCGGGCTAGGTGATGTGGCGCGCCAGCAGGCCGGCGCCAATATCGGCTTCGGCCTCAACCTGATCGGCGAGCCGTCGACGCTCGAAAACCGGCCGGCGGTGACGCTGCCGTTGCGCTTCACCGACGGCGCGATGTTCCTCGGGCCGATCCCGATCGGCAACGCGCCGGCATTGTTCTAGGCCGCGCGTTCAGGTCACCGGCGCGGGGTTGAACAGCGCCAGCGCATTGCTCAGGCCGTGCCGTTCCGCCCATGTTTTCCGCCCTGAGGCGGTGTCGAGCAACAACCTAAATAGCGCCCAGCCGACATCGGCGATGCTGGCGCTGCCGGCGGCGATCGGCCCGGCATCGAGATCCATCAGATCGTGCCAGCGCCGCGCCAGCTCGCTGCGCGTCGCCACTTTAATGACCGGGCAGGTGGCGAGGCCGTAGGGCGTACCACGCCCGGTGGTGAACACGTGCAGGTTCATGCCGGCAGCGAGCTGCAAGGTGCCGCAGATGAAGTCGCTCGCGGGCGTCGCCGCGTAGTTCAGCCCGCGCACGGTCGCGCGTTCGCCCGGCGCGATGACGCCGACGATCGGCGCGCTGCCGCTCTTGATGATCGAGCCCATCGCTTTCTCGACGATGTTGGAGAGGCCGCCGGCCTTGTTGCCCGGCGTGGTGTTGGCGCTGCGGTCGGCGCCGCCGCGGGCGAGATAGGCGTCGTACCACGCCATCTCGTCTATCAGGTGCTGGGCAACCTCGGGCGTTGCGGCGCGCGCCGTGAGCTGATCGATGCCGTCACGCACTTCCGTGACTTCGCTGAACAGGACGGTCGCTCCGGCGCGAACCAGGAGATCGGTGCAGAAGCCGACGGCCGGATTGGCGGTGACGCCGCTGAAGGCATCGCTGCCGCCGCATTGTGTTCCTACCACGAGCTCGCTCGCCGGCACGGTCTCGCGCCGCCGTGCATTAAGGCGCTGCAGGTGCTGTTCGGCAGTGGTCACAATGTCGTCGATCATCGAGGCAAAGCCGACGTGCTTTTCGTCCTGCAGGCGCACCAGGCTCATCGTAGGCACGCTGCCGGTCGGCATCAGGCGCTCCGGCTGCAGCTTCTCGCAGCCGAGCCCGACCACCATCACCTCGCCGCCGAAATTCGGATTGCGGCTGATATGGCGCAAGGTGCGGATCGGGATCGGCGCGTCCTTCGCCTCGATGGCGACGCCGCAGCCGTAAGTGTGCTCGAGGCCAACGACGCCGTTGACGTTCGGATATTTCGGCAACAGTTCGCGACGAATGCGCTCGATTGCGACGTCGAGCACGCCGGCGACGCATTGCACGGTCGTGGTTATGGCAAGCACATTGCGCGTGCCGACCGAGCCGTCCTTGTTGCGAAAGCCCTCGAAGGTGTGGCCTTCGAGCGGTTCCCAGGTCGGCGCCTTAACGGTGGCGAGGGGGAGATTGCTCAGCGTCGGAGCCTCAGGCATTTCGAGCACACGCTCGTTGACCCAGCTTCCCGCCGGCAAATCCTTCACCGCGCGGCCGATCACCACGCCGTAACGCACAACCTCGGAACCGGCGGACAGGTCGGTGAGTGCGACTTTGTGCGCCTGCGGCACCTTCTCGCGCAGGCGGATGCCGCCGGACAGTTCCGTGCCCGCGGGCAATCCGCCGTCATTGGCGACGATTGCAACATTGTCGCGCTCGTCCATACGGACGATCACCGGCCCGGGCATGCTGAACTCCTGTACGTCGGGCGATCCATCCGGTGGGGATAGCACGGCGGCGCAGGCACGGGCTAGGAAGCCCGCCGGGAGGCTGGCATACTCTTGCCGCCAAAGCTTTCGGGGGGAGTGTCATGGCGCAGGCTCAACGCAAGACAGAGAGCACGGGCCGCGATTGGCCGTTTACCGTCAAGCCGCTGCATCCGGCGCTCGGCGGCGAGATCATCGGCATTACGCTCGAACAGGCGGTGTCGCCGGCGATGTTTGCCAAGGT
This sequence comes from uncultured Alphaproteobacteria bacterium, assembly GCA_963738915.1. Classification (GTDB taxonomy): domain Bacteria; phylum Pseudomonadota; class Alphaproteobacteria; order Rhizobiales; family Xanthobacteraceae; genus Pseudolabrys. Next base: position 50,971 of record CAVTYO010000008.1, on the reverse strand, counting down.
CTACGAAGCTTTCCTCGACTACGAATTGATCTTGTTCCGCGACGTCGATCTGCCGCCGGCCGTGCAGGTCGCCTTCGCCAAGAATTTCGGCGAAGTGAATATCCATGTGCTCAGCCAGTACCACGGCTACGGCCATCCCGAGATTTACATGCTGTCGAACAAGGACAAGGACGGAAAGCCGAGCGGCAAGCATCCCGACCGCGGCACGCTCTTCTGGCACACCGACGGCTCGTGGAAGGAGCGCACCGGCCAGGCGACCATGATGTATTCGGAAGAACTGCCGCCGCCCGGCAAGGGCGGCGAGACGCAGTTCGCCGACATGTATGCCGGATACGATCTGCTGCCCGCGAGCATCAAGAAGAAGATTGAGGGTAAGTGCGCCATCCACAATTTCACATTCTCGCGCAAGCGCCGCCACGGCGAGGACCCGCTTACCGCCAAGCAGTCGGCCGAGGTGCCGCCGGTTGCGCACCCGATCGTGCGTACGCATCCGGAAACCGGCCGCAAGGCGATCTTCCTCGGCGACCACGCCGAATCGATCGAGGGCATGCCTTACGACGAAGGGCGCGCGCTGATTGAGGAGATCAACGTACTCGCCACGCCGCCGTCGAACGTCTATTCGCACGTCTGGAAATCGCGCGAATGCATGGTGTGGGATAACCGCTGCATGCTGCACCGCGCCACCGGGTTCGACGAGGCGCAATACATCCGCGTGATGCGCCGCTGCACCATCACAGGCGACAGGCCGTTCTAGTCCTCGTCTGACGCGTAAGGCTTCGGCAGTGGCGCGTGCGGCAAGCCCGGATGCGGGCGGCCGAAATCCGGCGCGGCGGAATCCTGGCCGATATCGACGATGCCCTTGCGGATGGCGCGGGTACGCGCGAAGTGCTCGAACAGAGCCTCGCCGTCGCCCTTGCGGATCGCCTTGGTCAGACCGGCGACGTCCTCGTTGAAGCGGCCGAGCATTTCCAGCACCGCCTCCTTGTTGGCGAGGAAAACATCGCGCCACATCGTCGGGTCGGAGGCGGCGATGCGGGTGAAGTCGCGGAAGCCGCCGGCGGAGAATTTCAGTACCTCCGAGCGCGTCACCGTCTGCAATTCGTCGGCGGTGCCGACGATCGTATAGGCGATTAGATGCGGCAGATGGCTGGTGACGGCGAGCACCAGGTCGTGATGGTCCGCCGCCATGATCTCGACATTGGCGCCGAGCAGCCGCCAGAAGGCGGCGAGCTTCGCCACGGCTTTCGGGTCGGCGCCATCGGGAGGCGTCAGGATGCACCAGCGATTGACGAACAGCTCGGCAAAACCGGCATCGGGGCCTGAATACTCGGTGCCGGCGACGGGATGCGCCGGGATGAAATGGACGCCTTTGGGCAAATGCGGCGCCATGTCGCGGATCACCGCGCCCTTCACCGAGCCGACGTCTGACACGGTCGTCCCGGCCGCCAGATGCGGCCCGATTTCCCTGGCGACGGCGCCGCTGGCGCCTACGGGAATACAGACAATGACGAGGTCGGCGCCTTCGACCGCCGCAGCGTTGGTCTCGGCCACCTGATCGGCCAGCCCTAGCTCCGCGATGCGTTTGCGCGTTTGCGGCGAGCGGGAGGTGGCGACGATCGAGGCCGCGGCGCCTTGTTCGCGGGCGGCGCGCGCAATCGACGAGCCGATCAGCCCGACCCCGATCAGCGCCAGGCGGTTGTAAAGCGCGGCCGGTTTGCTCACGCCGCTTTCCCCAGAAACTCGCTGAGCGCTCTGACCACCAGACGGTTTGCCTCCTCGGTGCCGACGGTCATGCGCAGGGCATGCGGCAGCTTGTAGGCAGACACCTGCCGCAGGATCAGCCCGCGCTTGGTGAGGAAGGCATCGGCGTCCTTTGCAGTGCGGCCTTTACTCTCGGGAAAGTGGATGAGCACGAAGTTGGCGACGCTCGGCGTTACTTTCAGCCCGAGCCTGCCGATTTCCTCGGTCAGCCAGGCGAGCCAGCGCGTGTTGTGCTCGCGCGCGCGCTCGACATGGGCGCTGTCGCGCATCGCCGCGACCCCCGCGGCGATCGCCGGTCCGTTGACATTGAACGGCCCGCGCACGCGGTTGACCGCGTCGACGACGTGCGCCGGCCCGTAGAGCCAGCCGAGCCGTACGGCGGCGAGCCCGTAAATCTTTGAGAATGTGCGCGTCATCACCACGTTGTCGCTGGTGGCGACGAGCTCGATGCCGGATTCGTAATCGTTGCGGCGGACATATTCGGCATAGGCCGCGTCCAGCACCAGGAGCACGTTTCCCGGCAGCGATCGATGCAGACGCTTGACCTCGTCGAACGGCAGATACGTTCCGGTCGGATTGTTTGGGTTGGCGAGGAACACGATTCTCGTCTTTGCGCTCACGCGTGCGAGAATGGCGTCGACGTCCGCCGTCAGGTCCTTTTCCGGCGCGACAACTGGCCTTGCCCCGGTGCCGAGGGTGGCGATCGGGTAAACCAGAAAGCCGTGCGTAGTGTGGATCGCCTCGTCGCCGTCGGCGAGGTAAGCGCGCGCCAGCAAGTTGAGCAGATCGTCGGAGCCGGCGCCGCAGACGATGCGCGTCGGGTCGAGCCCAAACGCGGCGCCGATTGCCTCGCGCAAGGCGCTCGCCGAGCCGTCCGGATAATCCTCGAGGTGCTCGCCTGCCGCACGATAGGCGGCGATGGCATTCTCGCTCGGCCCCAACGGCGTCTCGTTGGAGGAGAGCTTGAACACCTTGGCAACGCCCGGCGCCGTGCTCTTGCCCGGAATATACGGAGCGATATCGAGCACGCCTGGGCGCGGTTGCGGACGGTTCGCGGTCATCACAGCCTCTGAGCCAAGAGCTACTTCTCGGCGGCAACCGTATAGCGGGTTGCATGGCTGCCGACGAGGGCCGTCGAGCGCACGGTGACGCCGGCCTTGACCAGGGCGTCGGAGACCGTGTCCAGGGTCATTCCCTGCGGCAGTGTCAATAACAGCGCGGCACCGTCAAAGGCGGTGTCGGGGACGGCGACGAAATCGACGAGCTTGGAGAGGGCCTGCGCCGGCTTGCCGCTCCAGCCGGCGACACGCACGCTCCAGACGCCGGCTTCGGTCGCCATGGCATCGGCGGCAACACGCGAAATCACGAATACCGGCAGCGCAGCCGGATGATCGTCGCGTTCGACGAAGGGCAGGCGGGCGATGATCTTTGGCGCCGCGTCGAACTCAAGCGCGCTCCACCAGTCGCCGGCCCCGGCGACCCCCACGGCCGGCACAAGGCCGAGATCGCCCTTGGACGCGGAGACCGCGGCGACAACGCCAGCGGCGCCCATATGCGCGATGAAGGGTACGGTGAAACCGAAATGAAAACGCGCCGAGTCGCGCATCAGCGCGTCGCCGGCGGAGAGATCCGCATGCAGCGAAAACGGCGCCTGCACATAGGTGAAGGTCGAGATAATGACGCGCCAGATGCTCTCGGCGGTGTCGAGCGGCAGGATGCCTTTATGACGCTTGACCAGTCGGCGCATCATTTCGGCCTCGCGCGCCGGGCGAAACGCCGAGGCGCTGTCCCGGCCGCGTTTGACCGCGATAAGCCGGTCGATGATCTCGCCGCGTTCCATCAATAACTGATGCATTGCCTCGTCGATGCGGTCGATCTCCTTGCGCAGATCGGCCAGCGAGGTCGCGGCAGGTTGATTGCTGGTGTCCTTGGCCATGCGCGCATTGATAGGTGGGCCGAGCGTTGAAATCAAACGGGCCTTGAAACCGAAGAAATCATTGACAGTTCTGGCCCATCTACCAAAACGCCGCGCGATCCGGCATAAGCTTGGCCGTTATTGCGATGTGCCGGGAGCGCAAAGAGCTAAGATGACTGAGGTCAATCTGACGAGCGCGCGTGAACCGGCGCCGGCACCGCACGAGGCCGACGCGCCCCACGATTCCCTGCTTGTGCGCTTCGGGCCCGACAAGCCGCTGAAGCTCGACGCCGGCGTCGAATTGAGCCCGTTCCAGATTGCCTACAAGACCTATGGCACGCTCAACGCCGCGCGCTCCAACGCGGTGCTGATCTGCCATGCGCTCACCGGCGACCAGCACGCGGCGAGCGTGCATCCGGTCACCAAGAAGCCGGGCTGGTGGGAGACCATGGTCGGACCCGGCCAGCCGATCGATACCGAACGATATTTCGTCATCTGCCCGAACGTGATCGGCAGTTGCATGGGCTCGAGCGGCCCGTCCTCCATCAATGTGGAAACCGGCAAGCCCTGGGGCCTCGATTTTCCCGTGGTCACCGTGCGCGACATGGTACGCGCGCAGGCTATGCTGCTCGATCATCTCGGCATCGACTCGCTGTTTTCTGTGGCTGGCGGCTCGATGGGCGGCATGCAGGTGCTGCAATGGGCGGCAAGCTATCCGGAGCGCGTGTTCTCCGCCTTGCCGATTGCCTGCGCGGCGCGGCATTCGGCGCAAAATATCGCGTTTCATGAGGTCGGCCGCCAGGCGGTGATGGCCGATCCGGAATGGCGCGGCGGCCGTTATCTGCTCGAAGGCACCAATCCGCGGCGCGGGCTCGCCGTCGCGCGCATGGGCGCGCATATTACCTATCTGTCCGACGCCGCCCTGCACCGCAAATTCGGGCGCAAATTCCAGGACCGCGAAAATCCGACGTTTTCCTTCGACGCGGATTTCGAGGTCGAATCCTATCTGCGCCATCAGGGAAGTTCTTTCGTCGAGCGTTTCGACGCCAATTCGTACCTGTATCTCACGCGGGCGATGGATTATTTTGACCTTGCCGCCGACAGCGGCGGAATGCTGGCCCGCAGCTTCAAGGGCACACAGACGCGTTTCTGCGTCGTCTCCTTCACGTCGGACTGGCTGTTCCCGACGTCGGATTCGCGCGCCACCGTGCACGCGCTCAATGCCGCCGGCGCCCGTGTTTCGTTTGCCGAGCTCGTCACCGACAAGGGCCATGACGCCTTCCTGCTCGAAGAGCCGGAACTGTTCGCCATCGTGCGCGGCTTCCTTGACGGCGCCGGCCGCACCCGCGGGCTTGTGCCAGACAAGGGATGAGCATGCTGACCCGCCCCGATCCCGGTCTCACCGTCGCCAACATCGCGCGAACAAAGGGCGGCGCTCGCGTCGATCTCGTGCTGGTCGCCGAGATGGTCGAGCGCGGGGCGAGGGTGCTCGACGTCGGCTGTGGCGACGGCGAATTGCTGCGGCTGCTGGTGGAAAGCCGCGGCGTCGACGGGCGTGGCATTGAGATCTCGCGCGAGGGAGTCAACGAATGCGTCGCCAAAGGGCTGGCCGTGATCCAGGGCGACGCCGACACCGACCTTGCCGACTATCCGGACGACGCCTTCGATTACGTAATCCTCTCGCAGACCCTGCAGGCGACGCGGCATCCGCGGGTAGTTCTTGAGCACATGCTGCGCATCGGCCGCCGCGCCGTCGTCTCGTTCCCGAATTTCGGCCACTGGCAGGTGCGGCTGCAATTGCTGTTCGCCGGGCATATGCCGCAGACCGATATCCTGCCCTATAGCTGGTACGACACCCCGAACATCCACCACTGCACCATCAAGGACTTCCGCCAGCTCTGCACGGCCGTTGGGGTGAAGATGGAGCGGGCGGTGGCGCTCAACGCTTGGGGCAGCCCGCTGCGGCTCAACGCGCCCTGGTGGTTCTGGAATCTGTTCGGCGAACAGGCCGTGTTTCTGCTCAGCCGCTAGCGTTCCTGTGCCGGAACTTTAACTCTGTGACAGGGCGCGATAACTTGCGCTTAGCGTAATGGCGGTCTCCTTTTCCGTATTTTAAAGACTATAATTTTTCATGTGAAGAAATAATTGCGACTAAATTCTTCAGTCGAAGTTCTAGCCAGTAATACCAGCCATGCGCATCACCAAATGACCTTGGCTTGACCACGATCTTGCCACATCCTGTCGGCGTTTAGGCCTGTAACTCGAAGCCGATTCCGTCGGCTTCGAGTTTTTGCTTCAAGACAAGGGGACTAACCTGATGAAACTTAGTCAGATATGGGCGACGGTCATGCTGTGTGCGCTGTTCCTGGCGATGGGCGATTCGGCCTTCGCCGGCGGCCGCCATCATGCGCGGCACCGCCATGCGGCGGACACGGCGGAGGAAGCGCCCAGTTCGGGGGACTTCACCGGAGGTTCGCTGGTGGCGGAAGCTCGTAAATATATTGGCACCAACCCGACCGGGCGGAGAAGCCTGTGGTGCGGGGCATTCATGGACATGGTGCTCAAGCAGACCGGTCATCCCGGGGGCGGCAATCTCGCGCTCGGCTATGAGCACTACGGTACCCGCGTCTCGGGTCCGCAGGTCGGCGCCATCGCCGTGATGGGCCGCCACGGCGGCGGCCACGTCGGTGTGGTCACCGGCATCGATGCCTCAGGCAACCCGATCATCGTCTCGGGCAATCACAACAATACGGTCGCCGAGTTTGTTTATCCGCGTTCGCGCATCGCCGCTTACGTCGTGCCCGGCAGCTGATCTTTCGACATCTTAAGGCATCTTAAAATGCCGCGCTTTGCCACCGGCCGAGCGCGGCTTTCTTTTGCGCGCGTGGGCCGCGATTAAGGTTACACGGCGCGTTGCGCCGTAAACCATTTCATCGTGAATCAAGTTCACCCGATTTGCTGAAAACTGCCGTGCTACTTGGAGCGTCGGTCGGTTCCAAAACCGATCGGCGCGAAATGGTGGCAGGGAAATTTTATGCGTTTGCAGTTGCGTATCGCTTTGGCCGTGGGCTGCGTCGGCTTTCTGGCGCTGAGCCTTCCGGCATACGGCCTCCCGGCCGCCGCCAAACCGCAGACTTTTCGTGCCGGCGAACAGCCGCCCAAGCCCGCGCAGATCAAGCCGGCGCAACTCAGGCCGGCCCAGCTTGCGACGCGCGCACCACGGAACAAGCAGAAGCTCATCTCGCGTGGCAGCGGCGCCGCCGACCGACTTACCAGCAGGCCGGTCACCGGGCCGCTGGCGCAGCCGCGCAACGGCTGGCCGGTTTTGGTGCGCGAGGCGCGCAAATACATGGGCACCAATCCCACCGCCCGCACCAAGCTGTGGTGCGCGACCTTCATGAATTTCGTTCTGCGCAAGAGCGGGTACGCCGGTACAAATTCAGACGCAGCACGCTCCTTTGCCCAATACGGCCATCGTATTTCCTCACCGCAGGTCGGCGCCATTGCCGTGCTCGCGCGCGGGAAGAACGGTGGTCATGTCGGCGTGGTCACCGGCATCGACCCGAACGGCAATCCGATTATCATTTCCGGCAATCACGGCCATCGCGTCGGCGAGGGCATCTATCCGAGCTCGCGGGTGATCGCCTACGTGATGCCGTCGTCGGAAAGCCGGCCGATGACGCAAGTCGCCGAACGCACGTCGTCGTCGTTGCCGTCGCCGAAGGTGCCACAAGCACAGCCGACATCGAGCGCTGTAATCGATTCGCCGATCAGCGAGCTGATTGCCGCAATGGAAGCGGAACAGGCGCGCGGCGAGTCTCGTCCGCAGCCGCCGGCTCAGGCAACCTCGCAGCCGGCAACAGGTACCGCCGACGTGCAAGTCGCGCGTCCCGCCGACGTACAGGCGGCACGCACGACGGAGCCTCCGCATCGCAATGTGCAGCAGATGCCGGAGCAGATGAATCCACGCATCAGCCCGACGCTCGTCCCGGTCCCGCAACGGGCACCGCGCCCACAACATCCCGGCCGCGTTGCCTCCGCCGACCCGGTCTACGTCAGCCCACGCTGATCGCATCGCCGACGGCGATATCGCCGCCGGCAATCACCTCCGCATAGACGCCGCAGTCGGCGTGACCGAAATTCTGCATCAACGTGTGCGGAATGCTCAGGTCGCGAATGCCGGTGTCCGGATCGACCTCGGTGGCCGCGCAGCGCACGATGCGCTTGATCACCTTGAGCCGGACGCTGCCGGCGGCAAGCTCCGAACCCAGCAGATCGAATTCGCGCCAAGCGGGCCAGCCGGTGACATAGACGTTGCCGCGGAAGCGCAGCGGATTAACGGGTGCGCCAAGCGCCGTCTCGACCGCCGCGACGGACGCCAGATTGATGATGGAAACGACCTTTTTGGCCACGTCGGAGAAGCTGTGGCCTTCGCCGTGCAGCACTTTTGGCGGGCCGCGCAATTCCTTGGGCATGTAACGCCGGAAGAAGGTCTCGACGGCGAGGCGGCCCTCTTTGGTTCGCAGGTCGCCGCGCGCCGCCTCGCGGCCGTCGGAATGAATGACCAAGGTGTGACTTGCCTCGTCATAGTAGGTGCGCAGCGCCGCCAGACGCTCGTTGCGCATCAGCATCAGGAACACGATCTTGGGAAAATAGGCGGGTGCCGCAGGGTCGAAGCCGGACGGCCCGTTTTCGATGGCGTAGAGCCGGTCGGCCGGCAGCGTCGCCCCTTGCGTTAGCTTGACCCGCGGCAAAGCCTGCGGCGAAAGCCCTTTAACAGGGTAGCGGTAAATTCCGTCGATTTGCGCCATTGCGGGCCGCTAATTCTGCGTTTTCCGTTGGCTAGAAAGGCTTTACCCTGAGTTATGTCAACGCGCCTGCCTCTTCAAACCGTGCAACGGCGACCCCACATAAAGTTGCGCGGGCCGCCTTCGGGGACCCGTTTATTTTGGCCGGCGCCGTCATGGGCCGATGGAGTTGACGCATGAATATCGAAAAATACACCGACCGCGCGCGTGGTTTTGTTCAATCCGCCCAGTCGCTGGCGCTGCGCGAGGGTCACCAGCAATTCGCCCCCGAGCATCTGCTCAAGGTGCTGCTCGACGATCCGGAAGGATTGGCGGCGGGGCTGATCGACCGTTCCGGCGGCAATTCGCGGCAGGCCCTGCAGGCGACCGAGGCAGCGCTTGCGGCGCGCCCCAAAGTCAGCGGCGCCGGTGCTGGGCAGGTTTACCTGGACGCCGGTCTTGCCCGCGTCTTCGACGCCGCCGAGAAAGCCGGTGAAAAAGCCGGCAACTCGTTCGTCACCGTCGAACGCCTGCTGTTGGCGCTGGCATTGGAAAAAGGCAGCGAGGCCGGCAAGATCCTGAAAAGTGCTGGTCTCACCCCGCAGAACCTGAACAGCGCTATTAACGCCCTGCGCAAGGGCCGCACCGCGGATTCGGCGTCGGCGGAGAACGCTTACGACGCCTTGAAGAAATATGCCCGCGATCTGACGCAGGCGGCGCGCGACGGCAAGCTCGATCCGGTGATCGGCCGCGACGAAGAGATCCGCCGCACCATCCAGGTGCTTTCGCGCCGCACCAAGAACAATCCGGTGCTGATCGGCGAGCCCGGCGTTGGCAAGACCGCGATTGTCGAGGGCTTGGCGCTGCGCATTGTCAACGGCGACGTGCCGGAGAGTCTCCACGACAAGAAGCTGCTCGCCCTCGATCTCGGCGCCCTTATCGCCGGGGCCAAATACCGCGGCGAATTCGAGGAACGGCTCAAGGCCGTGCTGCAGGAGGTGACGTCGTCCGACGGCGGCATCATCCTGTTCATCGACGAGATGCACACGCTGATCGGGGCCGGCAAAGCCGACGGCGCCATGGATGCGTCGAACCTACTCAAGCCGGCGCTGGCGCGCGGCGAATTGCACTGCATCGGCGCGACCACCCTCGATGAATACAAGAAGCACGTGGAAAAGGACGCCGCGCTCGCCCGCCGCTTCCAGCCGGTGTTTGTGTCCGAACCCTCGGTCGAGGACACCATTTCGATCCTGCGCGGCCTCAAGGACAAATACGAACAACACCATGGCGTGCGCATCAGCGACTCGGCGATCGTCGCAGCGGCGACGCTGTCGAACCGCTACATCACCGACCGCTTCTTGCCCGACAAGGCCATCGACCTCGTCGACGAAGCGGCGGCGCGGCTGAAGATGCAGGTCGATTCCAAACCTGAAGAACTCAACTCCATCGACCGCGAAATCGTGCGCCTCAAAATCGAGCAAGAGGCGCTGAAGAAGGAAAGCGACCCCGGCTCCAAGGATCGGCTTAAGCGGCTGGAGGGCGAATTAAAGTCGCTGGAAAAACGGTCCGCCGATATCACCAGCCGCTGGAAGGCGGAAAAGGAAAAGCTTTCCGACGCGCAGAAGCTCAAGACCGAGCTCGACCAGCTGCGCGCGGAATTGGCGCAGGCGCAGCGGCGCGGCGAATACCAGCGTGCCGGCGAACTCGCCTATGGGCGCATTCCGGAGCTGGAAAAGAAGTTGCAAGCGGTCGAGGCCTCCGAGAATGCCAAGGGGGCCATGGTCGAGGAGACGGTGACCGCCGACCACGTCGCCGGCGTGGTGTCGCGCTGGACCGGCGTGCCAGTCGACCGCATGCTCGAGGGCGAGAAGGAAAAGCTTCTGCGCATGGAAGACGAACTCGCCAAGCGCGTCGTCGGCCAGAAGGAAGCCGTGCACGCGGTGGCGACCGCCGTGCGGCGCGCCCGTGCCGGTTTGCAGGACCCGCACCGGCCGATTGGTTCATTCATGTTCCTGGGACCAACTGGTGTCGGCAAAACCGAACTGACCAAAGCGCTGGCGGAATACCTGTTCGACGACGAAACGGCGCTGATCCGCATCGACATGTCGGAGTACATGGAGAAACATTCCGTGGCACGCCTGATCGGCGCGCCTCCGGGCTATGTCGGCTACGACGAGGGCGGTGCGCTCACCGAGGCGGTGCGGCGCCGGCCTTACCAGGTCGTGCTGTTCGACGAGATCGAGAAGGCGCATCCGGACGTGTTCAACGTGCTGCTGCAGGTTCTCGACGACGGCCGCCTGACCGACGGGCAGGGCCATACCGTCGACTTCCGCAATACGCTCATCGTCATGACGTCGAACCTCGGCGCCGAATTCCTGGTCAACCAAGCGGAAGATCAGGACACCGACGCCGTCAAGGATCAGGTGATGGCGGTGGTACGCTCGGCGTTCCGACCCGAATTCCTCAACCGTGTCGACGAAATCATCCTGTTCCACCGCCTGAAGAAGGCGGAGATGGGCCGCATCGTCGACATCCAGATGGGACGGCTGCAGAAACTGCTCGAGGACCGCAAAATCACCATTGCCCTGGATGCGCGTGCGCGCGAGTGGCTCGCCGAAAAGGGCTGGGATCCGGCCTACGGTGCGCGGCCGCTCAAGCGCGCGATCCAGAGCGCGGTGCAGGATCCGCTCGCCGAGATGATTCTCGGTGGCTCGATCAAGGACGGCGACAAGGTCAGCATTTCCGCAGGCAAGAACGGGCTCACCTTCAACGGCAAGCTGGCGCAGGCGGCTTAACTTAGCGTGCGCTGGAGGCGACGCGCGCCGGCTTGCGCGACATGATGCCGTCGAGTCGCTCGCGCTCCTGCTCGAAGTTTGCCAGCATCGGGCCTTCGAGTTCGCGCCCGCGCGGCAGCTTGATGCGCATCGGGTCGACGAAGCGTCCGTTGACGCGGATCTCGTAGTGGACGTGCGAACCGGTGGAGAGGCCGGTCGAGCCGACGAAACCGATCACCTGGCCCTGGCGCACGCGCTTGCCTTCGTCGATGCCGCGGGCAAATGCGCTCATGTGGCCGTAGGCGGTCTCATAACCGTTGGTGTGCTGTATCAGCACGAACTTGCCGTAGCCCGATTCCCAGCCGGCTTTCTCGACGGTGCCGTTGCCGGAGGCGTAGATCGGCGTGCCGGTCGGCGCCGCCCAGTCGACGCCGGTGTGCATCTTGGTGTAGCCGAGGATCGGATGGCGGCGCAGGCCGAAGGGCGAGCGCATGATGCCGTCAGCCACCGGCTTGCGTACCAGGAATTTCTTCGCGCTCTTGCCGTTCTCGTCGTAATAGTCGACCAGGCCGTCGTCGGGCGACTGGAAGCGGTAGAATTTCTTCACCTCGCCGCCGACGGTAAGCGACGCAAACAGCACTTCGTTGCGGCTTTCCGGCGCCGGGTTCTCATCTTCGCCGGCATAGAGAACCTCGAATAAATCGCCGGGCTGCACCTTGCGCTGGAAATCGACGTCGTACGAGTAGATGCGGATCAGGTCGTCGATGATTGGACGCGGGATCTGGTTGCGCAGCGCGGTTTCGTAGACGCTCTGGTAAAGCCGGACGCCCGCGGTGTCGTTTTCGTCTGCATTGTCTTCGCCGGCGCTGGCGACTTCGGTGTCGATATTTTTAACGTCGACCGGCACGTATTTCCCGGTATCGGCGAGCGCGACCACCGCCTCGACCGAAGTGTCGCTGGCGATGATCACGCGGATTGGCTGCGGCGCCTGCGCGCCGACACCCGCCGCCATGAGGACGCGCAGCTTCTGGCCTTCCCTGACGCCGCCATCGCGGCCGCGGGCCCCGAGCAAATTGGTGATCGCCTTGATGTCATCGGGCTGCGAACCGAGGTCGCGCAGGATCGAGGCAACGCTCTCGCCCTTTTTCACCGCGATGGTCTTTTCGCCGTTGGCATTGCCGCCGGTCGTCTGCGCCGCCGTTTTCGGCAGCAAGGTGATGTTCTCGGGAACGATGCGCGCTTCAAATCCGGCGTAAGGGTCGGCCGCCGGTTCGCCGGCATAGGCAAGCTTGATGCCGGTGATATCGGGAGCGACCGCACCGCGCGTCGCGCTCTTGCTGCCCCAGTCGGCCGCTTCGCGCACGCGATCGAGCACTTCATCGGTCGGCGTTGCAACCGCGACCTTCAGCTTCGGCAGCATCGGCGCGAGATCCTTCATCATGAAGGAGACTTCCGCGTCCGGTTCTGCCGCCGCGCTCGGCGCATCGGGGACGTCGCCGCCGTTGGCGGCTTCGGCGAGCAGACGTTGCGGATTGTAGGGAGGAATGTTGGCGGAGAGATCCGAGACGGTCAGCGACAAATTGCCGGCGATGCGCAGGAAGGGACGCACGCGCACGACTTCGTGGGTGCCGACCCGGGCGACGGTGGAAACGCGGATCACCTGGCGGGCGAAGGTCGGCTCTTCCGCCGTCGGCAGCCGGTCGCTCTTGCGCGGCAGTCCGAGACGGTCGGCGCCGGCGGCGAGCGCGCCGCGTAACGCGACCTCGACCCGCTCCGGTAACGAGGCGAAGTTTGTCTCGCCGTCGAGCGACGTGAAAACGGCGCCGCCCATGAGAGCAGCGCCGCATAGTGCGGTCAGGATCGTACCGGCAAACCACTGCACCGAGACGCGGCGGCGGTCGACATAGGCGCTGTTGCCGCCATCGACCGACAGCGGTGGCTCGTGGCCGAGCTCAACGCTCTCGGCATGCCTCGATCGATGTGCGCCGCGCGACCGTGATTGGTCCAAGCCCGTCCCCTGCGCTTGCGATCGAAGATGGCTCGCCGCAACCGATTAACGCCCCAATCGCCGTCGGCAGGCCACTGAATCAACGGACGGCACGATGCCGGGCGGTCCCAAAGCCGTCAATGACGGTTCTGCAACCTCTAACTCAGCTAACCTGATGACGGCGGCCGGATGGCCCCCGTTGCGATTCCATCCCACGAACTTCCTCGGCCCAGAACGGCGCAGGAAT
>CAVTYO010000008.1:0-30000 GCA_963738915.1 uncultured Alphaproteobacteria bacterium | reverse complement strand
CATTGCCCGGAAACTGGGTCGTCAGCGAAAAGTGCGGGAATGTGCCGCGATAACGATTGGACACTGACAAGCGGGGAGTTCGATCGCGCAATCTTTGCCTTCGCTTGAACGTCGCCGGCCGCCGGCGAAAACCACAAGGGCCAGAGTGGCTCAAACAGGAAACGCTCTAGGGAGGAAATACGATGCGAAATCTCACGCGTCTTAGTGCGCTTATGTTCGGCCTTGCGATCGGCATCGCGGGCATCGCGCCAGCGTCGGCACAAGAAATGGTTAAGCTTGGAGAAATCGAGGCGCAGACCGGCGCGCTCAATACGTACGGCTGGATGTCGTCGCAGGGCGTGCGCATGGCGGTCGACAAGATCAACAAGGACGGCGGCTTTGAAGTCGCCGGCAAGAAATACAATCTCCAACTCCTCAACCCCGACACCCAGGGAAATCCGCAACAGGCGCTGATCGAGCTCAAGAAAATGCTCGAACAGGAGCAGGTCAAATTTGTGTTCGGGCCATTCCTGACTAACGTCTACAAAGGCATCGCGCCATATGCGCAGGGCGCCAACGGCAAGTTCCTGCTGGTCGGTGGCGCCACCGCAATCCACTTCGATCTCGGCAAGCCGAATAACGACTACCTAATGCGCAGTTGGAACTGGGACGCAGGTCCGTCCGGCTTTGGCTCTCTGATGGTGAAGAACCTCAAAGAGCGTGGCGCCAAAAAGGTGGCGATGCTGATGCAGAACGACGCCTTCGGCCACGTCGCGCGCGACATCTACGCGCCACTGTTCAAGGACGCAGGGATCGCGTTCGACGAGGAGTGGTTCGAGCCAGGCACTACCGACTTCTCGAGCGTTCTAGCCAAGATCGCGGTCGGTAAGCCAGATTACCTTTTCCCTGGCTACACGGACGCCGTGCTGTATGACATCGTGCGCCAGGCGACCGAGGTCGGCATCGACAAGTTCTGGCTGGTGCGCGGCTCGCTCGGCCCGGGCCTGAAGAACAAGGACGCTCTTAGCGAATATGTCATCTATATCCCGAAATATTTCGAGGAAGCCGAGAAGACGCAGCCGAGGGTGAAGGCCTTCATCGCCGACTATCAAGCCTTCTACAAGACTAAGTTCCCCTACGACCAGGCGCCCCTCTGCTCGTCGTCCGGCTACGACCACGTCTTCATGCTGGTCGAGGCGATGAAAAAAGCCGGTACCGTGAGCGACGTCGCCAAGGTTAAAGAGGCGTTGATGTCGATCACCTATAACGGCATCTGGAACATGCGCTTTGACAAGACCGGTGAGGCAGTGTTCGATTTCGATGTCGTTGACATCAAGAAGGGCGGCAAAATCGACGTGACTCATATTGCGCCGATGTGATGGCGCGGTAGGCGCTCGTGGTACAGCTTATCGTTGGGCAGCTGCTGAACGGAGTGATCGTCGGCACGCTGTACGGGATCATTGCGCTTGGGGTGACGCTGACTTTCGGCATCACTGGAATCGTCAATTTCGCGCTCGGCGCGTTCATGGCGATTGGGGCTTATCTCGGCTGGTACCTCACGGACGAAGTCGGCATCGCCTATCCATTGGCGGTGCCGATCGCCGTGGCGGGGACGGCACTGTTCGGACTCGTGGCTGATCAGCTGCTGTTTCGCTTCACGCGCAATAACCTGATCAATGGCCTCATCGTCTCGATCGGCCTGATCTCGGTGATCCAAGGCGTCCTGCTGATGCTGTGGACCACAACGCCTAAGAACATGCACTACGTGCTGCCCGGCGTGCTCAATTTCGACTGGTTCATCGTGCCAAAGATGAAGGGCGTGGTGTTCCTCGTCTTGCTCGTCGTGATCCTGTCAACTTATGCAGCGCTAACCCGGACATGGGCGGGCCGCGCTGCCTATGCCTTTGCGCAGGCGCCCGAGGCAGCGACCTTGATGGGCGTGCGAACCCGTCTGTTGCAGACCGGCGTCGTCGTCTATTCGACGGCGCTCGCGGGTCTCGGCGGCGCACTTTATGCCAGCCTCTATTCACTCGAAGTATCTTTGGGCTCGAGCTACATCCTCAAAGGCGTCGAGGCCGCTATCCTCGCCGGTATCGGCAGCGTGATGGGCTCTTTGGTCGGCGGTATCGTGCTCGGCGTTACCGAAGCGGTCGGCTCGCTTTACTTTCCGCAGGCCTATCGCGACGCCTATGGCCTGGTTTTCCTGGTGCTGATCTTGCTGCTGCGGCCGGCCGGCTTGTTCGGGGGGCGCCGATGAAGGCGGAGCTGCTTTGGCTGCCGCTGTTTGTCGTGCCGCTCGTATTCCATAACGAGGTTGCGCTCACCATCCTCATCTTCACGTTCATCCTCGGCATCCTGGCGGTCAGTTTCAATCTGATCTTCGGCTACACCGGCCAACTATCGATGTTTCATGCCGCCGCCTTCGGCATCGCGGCCTATGCGACGCACCTGTCGATGGCGTATCTCGGCGTCTCTTTCTGGACTGGCGCTTTGATCGCGATCCTGGTCGTGACCGGCACTTCGCTCGTGGTCGGCACGATCTGTTTTCGGTTCCGGCTAAAGGAATTCTATTTTGCCATCGTGACGCTGGCGTTTTCCGAGATTGCTCGGCTGATCATTCTCAATTGGAGCAGCTTCACCAATGGCACGCTCGGCATCAATCTCACGGATAAGCCGATGCTGTGGATTCCGGGCAGCGGCTTGGTGCCTGTCGAAGGCACGCGCATGTGGTATTACCTTTCATTGGTCGCGCTGATCGTGAGCGTCTTTGTCTGCACCCGCGTCGTGCATTCCTGGATGGGACGCTGCTTTGCCGCAATTCGCCTCAACGACGAGCTTGCCGATACGCTCGGCATCAACGTTTTCCGCTACAAGCTCACGTCGTTCTTAATCGGCAACGCCGGCGCCGCCGTGGCGGGTGCGCTGTACGCTTATTACATCAGTTATATCGAGCCGAACTATCTGTCGATCGAACAGTCGCTCGCCATTATTGCGATGGTGCTGCTAGGTGGACGTCAGCCGGTCGCAGGCCCGATATTGGGTGCGCTGGTTCTCACTGCGCTTCCGCATGTCATCGAGTTTTCGGCAGAGGTGCGTATCCTTGTCTACGGCCTGATCCTCATCCTCACCATCCTGCTGATGCCGCGCGGAATCATGGGCGTGCTGACCGGGCGACGGCATGTTCTTTGAAGTCAGCAATCTCACCAAACGGTTTGGCGGCCTGACCGCGGTCGCCGGCGTCTCTTTTTCGATCGCGCGAGGCGAGATTGTCGGCGTGTTCGGTCCCAATGGGTCCGGCAAGACGACGTTGCTCAATTTGATTGCCGGCATCTATCCGCCGACCGAGGGCAACTTGGTGTGGAAAGACCAGCCGCTCGAAAAGCGCAGGCCGCACGAAGTGGCCGAACTCGGCATCGTCAAGACATTTCAGAACCCGCAGCTTTTCGAGGAACTGAGCGTGATCCAACATGTGTGGATTGCCGCGCATTTGCGGCTAAAGCGCAACCTAGGCATGGGTCGTATCGCCACACTGTTCACGCCCGCGCGCCACGATCGGACACTGCGCGATCAGGTCAATCATGTGCTGCGGCTGTGCCGGCTCACCGAGGTGCGTGACGAGGCGGCGGCGAGCTTATCCTATGGCAACGAAAAAATGCTCGGTGTCGCCATGGCCCTGATGTGCGAACCCGAGTTGCTGCTGCTCGACGAGCCGACCACCGGCCTCGGCCAGGACGAGATCCAGAATCTCAATGGTGTGCTGCGTGACTTGCGTGAGCACGGCACGACCTTATGCATCATCGACCACAAGGTGGGTTTTCTCGGCGGACTCGCCGACCGCGCGATCGCCATGCATCACGGCAGCAAGATCGCCGAAGGGCCGCCGGCGGCAGTCCTCGACGACGCGGCGGTGATCGAAGCGTATCTCGGTCGCCAGCATGCTTAAACTCGAAACGATTAGCGTACAATACGGCAAGCGCCCGGTTTTGCGTGAGGTCTCGCTTTCGCTCGGCGCTGGCGAGATCGTCGCGCTGGTTGGCGCCAATGCCGCCGGCAAGACCACGACGCTGCGTACGATCATGGGTCTCAAGGACCCGGCGGCAGGTGCCATCTTCTTCAACGGCGAGGACGTGACCCGGTTGTCGACGGTCGAGCGTGTGCGCGGTGGACTCGCGCTTTCACCCGAAGGGCGACAGATCTTCCCGAAGTTCACCGTGCATGAAAATCTGCGGATGGGTGGCTACCACCGTGCCGACCGTAATGACTTGGACGGCGACATCACACGCGTTTGCGAGATGTTTCCGCGGCTCGCCGAACGGCGGAACCAGAGGGCAGGCTCGATGTCGGGTGGCGAACAGCAGATGCTGGCGATCGGCCGTGCCTTGATTTCGCAGCCGCGCTGCCTACTCCTCGATGAGCCGACTTTAGGGCTCGCGCCCATTATCGTTGAAGAAATCGGCAGCATTGTCCGTCAGCTCGCCAAAGACGGCATGACGATTCTGCTCGCCGAGCAAAATGCCGTCATGGCCCTAGGCGTCGCCAACCGCGCCTACGTAATGGAGTCGGGCCGTATCTCGCTAGAAGGCGAAGCGACGGCGCTGAAGGAAACCGCGGCGGTGCGTAAGCTTTATCTCGGCGCGTGAAGTCTTTTGCCCGGGTTGGTCTATCTGTGATATGTTAGAGATGGGGCGCGGCGATGCCGCACCTTTCAACCCCGACGAGCCAACGCATGACACCCGAGCAAGTGCTTTCGCTAAAGCCCCGAATTCTCACGCAAAAACAGCGCGAGTTCTATTTCGAGAATGGTTACATCTTGCTTGAAAAGATTCTGCCCGACAGTTGGATCGAGCGCTTGCGGGTGGCCACTGACGAGATGGTCGACAAGAGCCGCCAAGTGACTAAATCCGACGAAGTCTGGGACATCGACCGCGGCCATACGCCGGAGAACCCGCGATTGCGGCGCCTCTCCAGCATGAACGATCACCACCCGGCTTTCTGGGACTATGCCTCGGCGCCAAATTCGCCGTTACCCGATGCCATCGCTGATCTGGTGGGACCGGACGTGAAGTTTCACCAGTCGAAGCTCAACTTCAAATGGTCCAAGGGTGGCGACGAGGTGAAGTGGCACCAGGACATTTCGTTCTGGCCGCACACAAACTACAGCCCGTGCACTGCGGGCACGTATGTGTTCGACTGCAATGCCGAGCAGGGCCCCCTCGGCGTTTTGCCGGGCAGTCATAACGGGCCGGTGGTCGATCAATATAACGGCGATGGCCAGTGGGTAGGCTGTCTGTGTCCGCACGACGCCGCCGCTATCGATATGAGTAAGGTCGTCTATCTCGAGGGGCCAGCCGGCTCGATTACGGTCCACAACTGCCGGACTCTGCATTATTCCAAGGCGAACTGGTCTGAAACCGCACGCCCGCTGCTGCTTAACGTCTTTTCGGCAGCGGACGCCATGCCCTACACTTATAACCCGCTGCCCTCGAAATATTATGGCGCCATCGTGCGCGGCAAGCCGGCGCGCTGGGCTTACCATGACCCGCGGCCGTGCCTGCTGCCGCCCGATTGGTCCAGCGGCTATACTTCGATCTTCGCTGTGCAGCAGGAAGAAGATTGGAAGAAGGATCGTCCCAAGACTGCGGCGGCCATGTAAGAACGAAGGAGCGTTGTGTCAAAACTGCTTTCCAGCTCGGCAGTCGATGCCTATCGGCGCGACGGCTATTACTTTCCAGTACCCGCTCTCTCTGTGGCCGAGGTGGCACACTATCGAGGCTGCCTGGAGATGCATGAGGCCGAGACCAAAGCCCCATTGCAGGGGAACTGGCGGCATAAAGCTCACCTGCTTTTCACCTGGGTAGACGAGCTTGTGCACCACCCCAAGATTGTTGACGCCGCTGAAGACATTCTCGGACCCGATCTTCTCTGTTGGACGACAAATTTCTTTATCAAGGAAGCGAAAAGCCCCGGATTTGTATCGTGGCACCAGGACGCGTTCTATTGGGGTCTCAACAAAGACACAGTTATGACCGCCTGGGTGGCGCTCTCGCCCGCCAATCTCGAGAGCGGGTGCATGAAGTTCTTGCCAGGCTCGCAGACGCGGGATCACTTACAGCACGTCGACACGTTTCACAAAGACAATCTCCTTTCTCGGGGGCAGGAGATCGCCGTTAAGGTGGATCGAGAGAAAGCGGTCGATTGCGTGCTTGACCCAGGCGAAATGTCGCTGCATCACGTTAAAGTCGTACATGGTTCTGAACCCAATCGCTCAAACGATAGACGCATCGGAATAGCAATTCGCTATATCCCCACTGATGTGAAGCAGTTGAAGGTGCGGGATTCAGCAACACTAGTGCGTGGCGTGGACCGTTACGGATATTTCGACCATGAGCCGCGCCCACAGCGTGACATCGACGACGCGGCACTCGCCGCACACGCGGACGCCGTCAATCGTCAGGTTAAGGCGCTCTATTCGGGTACGGACAAACAGGCATTTCGCGCCTGATTGTCGACGGCCCGCGTTACGTCACACCCGTTCGATCATTACACCTGAGGCAAGGCCACACTTGCAGGCGCTACAAATAAAGCCTCAGTGATCAATAACTCATGGCATTTCTCTGATTTTATCATCAGTCTGCCGTGAAGCGCGCACGCGAAGGAATTGACCAAGCGTAAAGCGTACACAAAGTAGGAGGCGGAGTCGCTGCGCGCTTAATCGATCAACAACCCCGCCGACCGTTCGGGAGTTTGTGGCGGAAAACCCGAAGGCTAAGCTTTCTGTAACTTGGGATTTGCCCGTGGCGAGCGAAGCTCGCCACTAAGGTGACTAGGTAAGATTAATGACGTCGGCGCCGCGTCGAGCAGGCCTCATTCGCCGCTAATCCAGTGAAAAACCGACTTTGCCTGGATGAGGGCGCGGTGCCGTTGCGTGCACCTATTAAGGTCTTTCCCTAACTCTAAAATTGAAACGTGATGGAAGCAGTCCCCGCCGTGGATATTTTAAGGCAGGACGACACTATTGCAGGCCGCTGATGTCGCAACTTCGAGATATCGCACACGATCGCCGCTGGGTCGAACAGGCCAGTACCATTTTGGTCTATCTTGGGATTGGTACTACCTTTGTCGTGGTCACCCTAATTTTTTGCACAACCTGGCTGCTGTTTTGGTGAGCGCCTTTCTCAGGCGATAACGCGGCACCTTTCTGATCGATGGAGAAACGTTTCGCGGTCACAAACCGCTCAAAATTCTTGGAGCTAAAAATTATAAAACTTTTTGCTATTACGATTATTTCAATCGCAATTTCTACCTCAGCGAACGCTGATCGCAAGCGCCACCATGTTGTCAGACATGTATCAACTCAGCGTCTTGTCACTTGCGATGATCGCGGTTGTTCGGACCAAAGTCATGGCTCAAACGCAGTTCCACTGGCCGCCGACGCCAGCGGTAACAGTATAATCGTTGGACGTAGGCCTCCCGGTTGCCCTTATGAATTCTGCGGTTGCGAGGCGTCGTTGTATCTATTTGGGGAAATCCGCGCTGAGCTCAATCTGGCGTTCAACTGGGCGAGAAAATTTCCGCGCGCGGCACCGGCGCCGGGAATGGCAGCCGTGCGAAACCATCATGTGGTGGTGTTGATGAGCCACGCCGAGGGCAACGATTGGTTGGTGCACGATGGCAATTCGGGCGGTGGCTTAACGCGTGACCACGTGATGTCGATTAGAGGACATATTATTGTTGATCCGCGTGGTTCCCGCTCTGCGGAGCAGCAGAAGTAGCAGCGGTCAACTTGTGCTGCCGCGGTGAACCGGCACTGCAGGTGTGTGCGTGCCTTTTTAAGGGACCGAATTGGGGTGGTTCGATTCAGATTATATAAATCCGATCGGGCAACTCATTGCGATCCTTGTCATTGGCCGGAAAGTGCGTCGCCAGCACATTTCCGCATTTTTCGATCGCAACAATAAAGCCATCTGCAATTCGGCCATCACGCATATGGGCGACGAGCGCATCGATGGCACCCTGCCACTCCGATTGCGGCACGCGTGCCGCGATCCCGTCATCTGCTATGATGCGTCCGTAGCGCTCCGCAAGCGAAACGAAAATCAAAATTCCGTTGCGGTCCTTTCTATGGGCAAGACCGCGAATAGCAAACTGCTCCAACGCGGCACGATGGGCGACGGCGCGCCGGGCCGACCGTGGAATAAGGCCGACGCGAACTCGGGGCAGACAAAGCACAGCGGCGGCGACAAGAAATGCCGCGAGTTGCAGCGATAAGATCCGAAATACGGGCATCGCTGTGGTCGCAACGAGTAACCAAGGTAGCGCGAGTGAGATCAATGCCGCGATAAATATCGGCAAGGCGGTAGCGTCTGACGAGGTCCGCGCCAGCACGCAGACAATCTCGCCCGACGTCTTTCCTTCGGCGGCATGGATCGCAGTCGATATTCGTTCGCGATCTTCTAGCGAAATCTCCATCACCAACTCCCCGAAGCTCCACCGCCGCCCGACGATCCGCCACCTCCGGAAAAACCACCCCCAGAAAAACCTCCTCCGCTCGAGAAGCCTCCGCCGCCGCGTGAGCCACCAGAATTGAGGAGAACGCTCAGCGCTATGTTCAAGACAAACCAACGGAAACTTGGCCAGCCTATGAATAGGGTGCCGAAGACGATCAAAACCGCGATCAGGATCCAATTGGTTGGGTCACTGGTTTGCGCATTGTCGAGACGCAAGGATGGCCGCTGCTGCCATTCGGCAGAGTCGGTGGTCAAAACGGTAATTATATCATCGACGCCGCGGGCGATGCCTCCCCCGAAATCGCCGGTTTTGAAACGCGGCGTTATCGCATTGGTGATGATGACTTTCGATAGGGCATCGGTAAGTGTGCCCTCGAGGCCGTAGCCGACTTCGATCCGCACCCGGTGCTGGTTCGGCGCGACGAGTAACAACACTCCGTTGTTTTTGTCCTTCTCGCCTAGTTTCCAGTTGCGAAACAACTCATTGGCATATGGTTCAATCTCCTGGCCGTCGAGTGAGCTGATCGTGGCGATCACAAGTTGGATACCGGATTTCGCCTCGAGGTCGGCTAGCTTTGGTTCAATCGCGTTCCGCGTGTCGGCCGGAATAATATTGGCCTGATCGACGATGCGGCCGGTAAGGGCTGGGTAATTGGCTGCGAACGCGGCCACTCCCGCGTACAATAACGATAGCAGGATGACGGCCACGCATAGCCAACCTGTGGCGACGCGCGGCAGGGCGGGGCTTGGAGCTATCTTGCCATTTACAGACAAAGGCGGCGTATCAGAATTTTACTTGCGGTGGGGTCTGCGCGTTATCGTTTGCGGCGAATTCTGCCATCGGCTTGTTCGATCGGAATATCGTCGAGGCCCACAATATGCCGGGGAACGTCTTGAGCGACGTGTTGTAAATCCGCACCGCCTCGATGTAGTCGCGTCGCGCCACGGCGATGCGGTTTTCGGTGCCCTCAAGCTGTGACTGGAGCGCAAGGAAGTTCTGGTTTGATTTGAGGTCTGGGTAGTTTTCGCTGACGGCAAGCAAACGTCCAAGAGCGCCAGTGAGCTGATTCTGGGCATCCTGAAATTGTTTCAGTTTTGCTGGGTCGTCCAGCTGTGAGACGTCGATCTTGACTTGGGTCGCCTTGGCGCGCGCCTCGATCACAGCAGTCAACACTTCCTTTTCCTGCTTGGCATATCCCTGGACCGTCGCAACTAGATTCGGAATAAGGTCTGCGCGGCGCTGGTAGTTGTTCTGCACGTCGGCCCATTTCGCCTTGGCCTGTTCCTCGTTCGTCGGAATAGTGTTGTAGCCGCACGCCGAGACGGATAAGCCCAAACAAATGACTGCGGCCGCGGTGCGAAGTCGCGATACGAAAATGGACATAAAGGCTCCTGATCGACGTGAGATGAGCGGCCTTGAGGATAGAAGCAAAGCTTAGCAGAATTGGCCGCAAGTGGTGTCAATTTGGTCGAAATACTGCGGTGCTTGTGAAATTTGCGGTTGAGCTTTGCGTCGCAAGCTGAGCCGGAACTATCCCCCGGCGCGGCGCATTATGCGTAACGCAAGCAGTATCGTGATGAAGTCGAATCACTTACGAGGCCCAGATGGATTTCACCCATCAGTACGTCCTAAATGGCAGCCCGCATCATTGCGCGTTTTGTAGCGAACCGTTTAAAGGTGAGGCTCATCGACGGGGCACACGGTATTTCTGCAATGAGTTGTGTGCGGATGAAGCTCGCGAACCCGTCCGCCTAAGAGTTTTCGAACAAGATACCGCTGTTCAGAGAGCTACAAGTTTCCGATCAATAGCAATATCAGCTTGATCACGGGGCCAGTTGCAATCGAAAAGTGCGAAACAAAGCTGAGATCCATCCCAAATTGCGCACCGAGTATCGGTAAGACAAAAAGTAGCCCAATAAGGATGACCATCCCATGAGGCTCGAGTCGCGCAAGTTGCTCCCCGAGTGCATTAGGAAGCAACCTTAGGGTACGATGAATGCCGCTTGCCCGAAGCCCCCGCAATAATCCAAAGCAGGTGACTACTGACGACGCTATGACGTCGGAGCAAGCGGCAGTACTTAAGAGGCTTGCCGAGGCGGCCTACGAGTTAGATGCATTCAAGCCAGGCCTCAGCCGCACCGAAGCGAAGATACGTATCGCCATGCTAACGGCTAAACTCACTCTGAAAAACGAAAAGACCACGCAGCCCAGCATCGACTCAAGGGCTTCGTGACGCCAGTTTTCGGTCCAGGGCAAGGCAGCCAGCAGCGCGTTAGCGAAAAAGACTTGAACGAAGAAGGCGATCAAGCCACCTTCCGAGCATGTTTGGCGCCGCAGCATAATTTCTAGGTAATGCAGCCGCGGGCGCAAACGTGCCGAGCGCCTAAAACATGATCACCGGTTATGATCTGAACCTTGTCGACCATATTGGTCACGACACAGGCGTGATTGGGTACGATACGGATGAGGTCGCCGACTCTGAGGTTGATAGGCCCGAGGGTCGACAGGCGTCCGTGTTCTTCCGATAGCTGGTCGATGCTGATGTCCGGCCGGCTGAGAACGTGACCGTAACCGACGAGGCCCAACAAATCGGATGTCAGCGTTTTACTGCCGGCATCAATGATGGCGCGATTGTCGGCCGGCACCGAAACCACAGTTGCTAGGACGGTGAGAGCGCAGTCGTCCCAACCGCAGACGCCGCGTTCAACGAGCGACCGGTCGTTGTACACGTAAGTCCCCGCACGGTACTCGGTGGTCACCGGGGCCTCGCCGGCCATCATCATCGATGGCGTGCCGCCTGAAGTAATGACGGGCACCGGGATGTTCTTCGCCTCGAGCAGAGCTTTGGCGCGCGCCATGAAGGCCTGCACATTGGCCGTGCCATTAGGTGGCGGGTAGGTCATCAAGCCGGCAAATGTCAGTCCTCGAGACTTGGCGATTGCTTCAGCGAGGACCGCGGCCTTTTCTGGTGTCGCCACACCACAGCGATTGGCACCGGTATTGCATTCGACAAGTACCGGCAGCGGCTTTGCTTCCGAGGAGAAGCGCTTCCGCAAACCGTCGATGACTGTTTCGTTGTCGGCAACGACGCTCAGGCTAACCTTCTTGGCGAGCGCCGCCAGGCGGTCGAGTTTCTGCGCGCCGATGATGTTGTAGGTGATCAGGACATCCCGAATTTCCGGCGTAGCGGCGACCATCGCTTCTGCTTCCGAGACCTTCTGGCAGGTAACACCGATCGCCCCCGCTTTGAGTTGCATCGCGGCAATTTGCGGAAGTTTATGGGTCTTGATGTGTGGCCGGACCTTCAGGCCATGGCGGTCGGCATAGTCCTGAAGCCGCTTGATGTTCCGTTCGACTTTGTCGAGGTCGATCAGCACCGCAGGCGTCGCAATGCCCGCCAGCGCGTTGACACGCTCATTCACGGCCGCCTCCCGGTCTACGGTGTCCCGCGCACTACTGATTTCCTGTCGGATGCCACCATTGGCCTTTGAGGGCCACGCCGTCGATAATGATTTTCTTGCTGCCGGTCATCTGCTCACCAACCGAATCGACATACGCAAAGCCGCCCTCGCTGACGGTAAAGATGGTGGCATCGCCTGCCGAACCCACGCGCAATGTTCCGAGTTCGGGCCGGCGAATTGCGGCGGCGGCATTCACGGTCGTCGCCCGAATGACGTCGATCAGTGGGGTGCCGAGGCTGAGGAATTTTGACAGCGTGGTTGCCTGATCGAAGACCGGGCCTTCCAGATTAAGAACGTGCAGGTCAGACGAGATGGTGTCCGGCATAAATCCCGCATCGAGCATGGCTCGCGCGGTCTTGAAGGCGAACGATCCCATACCATGACCGACATCAAAGAGAACGCCGCGCCGCCGGGCCTGCAGGACCGCTGGCTTGACCGCGCCCTGGCCCGAGACCGGTGAATTGGGGAAGGGACGGAAGCAATGGGTGAGAACGTCGCCCGGTCGCAGGCGAAGGAGGACATCTTCATAACTCGGCGGCGGTTCGTCGATATGCGCCATCAGCGGCAATCCGAGCTCCTCGGCGACCTGCAGCGCAATGTCGAGGGGGGCGACCCCGGACGAGCCGCTGGCGTGGCGACCGACGCGGACCTTGATGCCGACAATCACGCCGCGATTGGCGTTGGCGACGGCGACGGCGTCCGCCGGGCTCATCAGCCTCATGTCGCTGCTTTCACCGACCATAATGCGCTTTGAAAAGGCGTAGATTCCGGCGAAGGAAATATGAAGGTAGGCGAGAATGCGCGGTTCACTCGGTTCGATGACGTGTTTGAGGAAGCCGCGGAAATTGCCGGGGCCTGCGCTTCCAGCGTCGATGAGAGTCGTCACGCCACTCCGGCGGGCGGCGTCGGCCGCCTCGACGCCGAGCGATGTGCCGCCCCAATAGACATGCGTATGAAGGTCGATAAAGCCCGGCGTCACGATGCGCCCACTGACATCGCGAACGTCCGCACCGTTTGAGGCGGCAATTTTCGTCTCGATCGCCGCTACGCGCCCGCCGGCAAACGCAACATCGGCGATCTGGTCCAACCCCTGCGCGGGATCGATGACGCGGCCGCCTTTGAGAATCAAGTCATATGTCATGCCGCGTCGTCCTTCGTTGGTCTTGCATCGGGAGCACTGGCAGCCGGGGCTCATCTCGTTAGGGCGTAAGCGCCGGCCGCCGTTTTGTAGCCCGGCCCCGATTCACACGGCTTCGGGCGTAGGGCGTGGCGGCTTTAGTCCCCAAGCGGTCCATCCGCATCCCCACTGGTTGCCTTCATCAATTCTAACTTAATGCGACGCATCCGCTCCTGCGCTTCGCGCGGCTTGCGATACGCGGTCGATGCAGCAAGCAGGTCGATGGCCGCAAGAAGTGCATAGCGCGACGCCGTCGGTTTGAGCGCGTCCGGCGCTTCAGGTACGTGCACGCTGAGCGAGATATCCGCGATTGCGGCAAGCCGGCTTTGCGGTTTTGCGATCGCGATTATCAAAGCGCCATATTGCTTGGCGACAGTGGCGGCCGCGATAACTTCCGCGGCGGTTCCGGTGGTCGAGATTGCGATCACAACGTCGTTGCGGCCGAGCGTTGCCGCATTCATGAGCATCAACCTCGGATCTGAATAATGGTTCACGGCAATCCCGAGACGAAAGAAGCGATTTTCAACCTCAGCGACGGCGACCGTCGAGCCGCCGCCGACACCGAATGCGGCTAGTTTTGAGCAGCGGGCGATGGCCTCGGCAGCTTTCTCGATATCTTCTTTTTGCAATTGCTCTTCGACGGCGGAGATCGCGCGGCGGATTTCCTGAAACACCGACCGCCAGAGCGCTGGGCGTTCAAGATCGGTGCCGACGTGGGGCGGCAATTCAAGATAGATCCGGCCGACCGCCAATGCCTGGGCCAACCTCACTTTGAGTTCGCGAACGCCGCGACAGCCGACCGAGCGGCTGAAGCGCGTCACCGTTGGTTCGCTCACATCCGCCCGGCGGGCCAGTTCGGCGTTGCTTGAGTGCACGGCAAAATCGACGTCGGCAAGCACCGTCGTGGCGACGCGTTGCTCCGACCGGCTCAGCGTCGGACCGATCTGCTTGATCACTGAAACGATATCACCGGGCGCGAAGTTGTCGCGCTCCGGCGCCTTTGCGCCGCCGGTTGTTGCGCCCATCGTTGCGCGGGGAGTTCGTTTCGCCGGTCGTATCATCAGCCGCCTTTTCCGTAGCCAATCCATGGGCTTTGCCCCCTCGCGGGGCGACCTGCAAACATGTAATAAAGTTTCACAGCCGATCAGGGCGGCCGCCGGAAACTGCATAATACTTCAATTTCAGTCTTGAAACTTAGCACTATTTGTATGTAACTTTCAAACAAGTGATCATCGGGCTGGTGAAAATAATCAACACCGCCAGCCCCGCGCACTCAGAGCGGGGCAGGACAGGGAAACCGGCTTGAAGTGACACAAAACGGGAGGATAGCCATGAAACTTGGATTGGGATTCCTTGTGCGCGGCGCCGCGACGATCGCCACGGCATTGTTCTTGACCGCGCAAGCCAGCGCCGCCGGCATGCTTCGTGAAGCGACAATCGGCGAACCGCCACCGCTCGACGTCATGGTGACGACCGCTGATGTCGCCTCGGTGATTGGTCGTCATATCTTCGAAACGCTGTACGCTTGGGACTCGGCCTATACGCCGCGCCCCATGCTGGCGGACAGCGACAACGTTGAAGACGGCGGTAAAAGCATAATCATTAACCTGCGCCAGGGCGTACACTTCCATAACGGTCAAGAAATGACCGCCAAGGACGTCGTCGCCTCGATGGTCCGCTGGGGCAAGTTCGGCGCCCGCGGCAAACTGCTGATGGCCAACGCCACTTCGGTCGAGGCTACCGGCAAGTACGAAGTGACGCTTAAGCTGTCGGCACCGAACGGTGCCTGGAAAAATTTGGTTGCCGACGTCAATGGTGGTCTCGCGATTTATCCGGAAGAAATCGCCGCCAAGGCGGGTAGCCAGCCGATCGAGCAGAAAGATTACATCGGCACCGGACCCTACAAATTCAAAGAATGGCGGCCAAACCGCTATGTCGAACTTGAAAAGTTCGATGGCTACAAGCCGCGCAAAGAAAAGGGCGATGGCTTCGCCGGCGCGCGCGTCGCCGATTTCGAGAAGATTCGCTTCATTCCTGTGCCGGACGTCGGCACGCGCGTGAGCGGCGTTCAGGCTGGCGATTACGACTACGCCGAGATGATCTCGGGCGATCTATACGACACGCTGAGCAAAGACAAAACCGTTCAGGTGCACCGGAGCAACGCGCCGATTTTCGGGCTTTTCTTCATGAATTCAAAGGAAGGCATCCTCAAGGACAACTACAAGCTTCGCCGCGCTATTCAGACAGCGCTGGATAAATCCCAGGCGCTTCGGGTCGCCTTCGGGCCGAAAGATTTGTGGAGCGCGGAAGGATCGATCTTCCCGAAGGGGACGTTCTGGTATTCGACCGCGGGCGTCGAAGACTACAGCCCGCATGACTCGAAAAAAGCCAAGGACCTCGCGAAGGAGGCTGGCTACACCGGAACGCCTATTCGCCTGCTGGTATCGACGAACTATCAGGCGCACTACGACGAGGCGTCGGTGTTCACGCGCCAACTGGCCGACGCCGGCATCAACGTGCAGATGATGGTGGTCGACTGGGCGACGCTTCTCAAAATGCGCGGCCAGTCTGAGCAGTGGGATGTTTTCGTCACCCATCATACGTTTTCGCCAGACCCGATTCTCTTCACCTTCCTCAACGCGACCTATCCCGGTTGGTGGAACAGCCCCGAGATCCAGGCGCTGCGGACCGAACTGACCAATTCGTCCGACCAGGCCGCGCGCAAGGCGACCTGGGACAAGATCCAGGCCCTGATCTATCAACAGGTTCCGGTCATGAAAGTCGGCGATGCCTACACCTATGACATTGCGTCGCCGAAACTTAAGGGGCTCAATGCAAATGGCCCGGCCTTCTGGAGCGTTTCCACGAAGTAGGGTCGCTGCCAATTGCGGCGCGGTTCAGGCGTTGCACAGCGCCTGAACCGCGCGTCGCGTATTGCCGCGGTTTGCCAGCCGGCGGGTTCGAATGTGGTCTTTTGCGCTCAAGCGGACGGGAACGACGGCGGTGACGCTGTTGGCGGCGTCCATGATCATCTTCGCCTTTATTCACGTTATCCCCGGCGACCCAATATACGTTTTGCTTGGTGATACGGCGACGCCCGACCAAATCGACGCCTTGCGGCATCAAATGGGCCTCGATCGGCCGATTATCGTGCAATATCTGCACTGGGCGGGCCAAGCGCTCACCGGCAATCTTGGCCGGTCGATTTTCTTTCAGGCGCCGGTTCTGTCGGTGATCGCCGATGGCGCCGAGACCAGTACGCTGTTGGCTCTCATCACGATCGTGTGGGTCGCGCTCATTGGTGTGCCCATCGGAATGGTCGCAGCGGTGCGGCACGGCACATGGCTCGATCAAGGTCTATCCGGCGCCGCCATGCTGATGGCGTCCGTGCCGACCTTTTGGGTCGGCCTGTATCTGATCCTGATTTTTGCAGCGACGCTCGGCTGGTTGCCCAGTTCCGGCTATCCGTCGATCTTCGACGGCGGCCTCGGCAATCTCCGCTATCTCCTGCTGCCCAGTTTGACCCTTGCCGCTCCCAACGCCGCGCTGATACTACGCTTGACGCGTGCAAGCATGCTCGATGTGTCGCACGAGGATTATGTTCGCACGGCGCGCGCCAAAGGCATTCGACCCTGGCAGGTCGTGCGCCGCCACATTCTGCGTAATGCGCTGTTGACGGTTGTTTCGGCCTTCGGCTTCACCTTCGCCGCGTTGCTCTCCGAAGCGGTTGTCACCGAAACAGTCTTCGCGTTGCCGGGCATTGGCCGACTTGTCGTGCAGTCGATTCTTCGGCGCGATTATCCGGTGATCCAGGGCGTCATTTTGGTCATCGTCGTGATTTATCTGGCGATCAACTTGATCGTCGACTTGTCATACCGCTTTCTTGACCCGAGGGTTGAGCTGCAATGAGCCGCGCCAACATCGCAGCGTGGCTCGCGCCATTTTTCGCGCGCCCCATCGCGTTGGCCGGGCTTTGCGTGCTTTTGGCGATGGTGATCGCCGCGATTTTTGCGCCGTCGCTGGCGCCTTACGATCCCTATGCGATCCATCCGATGATCCGCCTCACGCCGCCGGATGGCGCCCACTGGTTTGGCACCGATCAATATGGCCGCGACACGCTCTCGCGCACGATCTATTCGGCGCGCATGGCGCTATTGATCGGTTTAGGCGTGGTGTCCTTCGCGCTTATTACGGGTATTCCGGTCGGCGTCTTTTCCGCGCTGTTTCCGCGGCTCGGACATGTCTTGATGCGGATCGTTGACGTGCTGATGGCATTTCCCTCACTGCTGCTCGCGCTCGGGCTAATCGTTATCTTGGGCCCGAGCGCGGCCAATTCGATCCTGGCCATCGGCGCCGGTTTTATGACGACCACCACCCGCATCATTTATGGTCTCACGCTGCGCCTGAGAGCGGAAACCTACGTCGAGGCCTCCCGCAGCATGGGCTCCGGCACGATCTGGCTCATCGTCAAACATATCCTTCCGAATCTGATCTCTCCGCTCCTTGTGCAGGCGAGTTTTGTGTTTGCATTCGCTCAGCTCGGGGCGGCGTCCCTTGACTTTCTCGGGCTTGGCGCACCGCCGGACATTCCGAGCTGGGGCAACATGCTGGCCGAATCGCGCACCTTCATCACGCGGGCACCGTGGCTCTTAACCTTTCCTGGCATGATGATCGTGTTGACCGCATTTTCGCTTAACCTCGTAGGTGACGCATTGCGCGACCGTCTCGACCCGCGGCTTCGGCAAGTCTTTGGTGGTGAGGGCTAGACGGTGCTGTCGGTTCGCGACCTTTCCGTGTCCGTTGGTCCTCAGGCGGCGCCGGTCGACATCGTATCGGGGGTGTCCTTCAGCGTCGGCAAACGTGAAATTCTAGGCCTGGTCGGCGAATCCGGTTGCGGAAAGAGCATAACGTCGTTGGCCGTGATGGGATTGCTGCCGCAGCCGGGACCGCGCATTCGAACCGGTCAAATCACATTGGCTGGCGCCGATGTGACCCAATTGCAGCCGTGGCAGCGGGTCGAGGCCGGTCATGGCCACATCGCCATGATTTTTCAAGAACCCATGACGTCGCTCAATCCGGTCCGCCGCGTCGGCGATCAAATTGCTGAAGCGGTGTGCGTCCATGATCGCGTTTCGGGTGCGGCGGCGCTGGTGAGGGCGCGTGAACTGCTGGACATGGTGCGGATCCCGGACGCCGTTTTGCAGCTGTCGGCCTTTCCGCACCAGTTATCGGGCGGGCAGCGCCAACGCATTATGATCGCGATCGCGCTCGCTTGTCGGCCGCAGGTTCTCATCGCGGACGAGCCGACCACGGCACTCGACGTCACGATCCAAGTCCAAATCCTCGGCCTGCTGCGCGAGCTTTGCAACCGGCTCGGCATGTCGATCTTGTTCATCACCCACGATATGGGCGTGATTGCGCAACTCGTCGATCGTGTCGCGGTCATGTATGCGGGGCGAATCGTCGAAACCGCGGCGGTTGCAGCGCTGTTCGCTCAGCCCGGTCATCATTATACCCGCGGGTTGATGGATTGCATGCCGGCACGAAACCTGGGGGTGCGCCGCCTGCCGACGATACCCGGTCAAGCACCGCAACCCGGGACGATTGCCGCCGGGTGTGTTTTCGCGCCACGATGCGAAGCCGCGCGCGAGGTATGCCGCGTGGCGCCGCCGCCGCGTCTTCGCGTGTCGGAGGAACACGAAACTCTCTGCGCCTTCCCGCTCGACGGTGGGAGGCCGGCATGAATCGTGATGCGATCCTCGACGCTCGCGACGTAAAAATATCGTTCAAAATCAAACGGTCGGGCCGCAAGTACCGAGTGCGGGCGGTGGACGGCGTGTCGTTGTCTTTAGCCGAAGGCGAGGTGCTCGGGATTGTTGGAGAGTCAGGTTGCGGCAAGACGACGATGGGCCGCTCCATCGTCCGGCTGGTTCAGCCCGATAGCGGAACCATCAAATTCAAGGGCACCGATGTGCTGACTGCCCGCGGCTCCATCTTGCGCCAATTGCGCCTGAACATCCGAATGGTGTTTCAGGACCCTTATGCCTCGCTCAGCCCGCGGCGTTCGATCGGCGATTCCGTCGCGGAGGCGAGCGACATCAATGGTGTCTTTAAGAGCCGATCCGACCGAACGGCGCAGATTGCTTCGACCATGACTTCAGTCGGCCTGGATCCATCATTCGCGGAACGCTATCCGCACGAGCTCAGCGGCGGACAGCGCCAGCGCGCCGGCATCGCGCGAGCCATTCTCCCGACGCCGGCCATTATTGTCGCCGATGAGCCAGTCTCGGCACTCGACGTTTCCGTGCAGGCCCAGGTATTGAATCTGATGATGGATCTGCGGGAGCAATTGAAACTGTCGATGCTCTTTATTTCGCACGATCTCGGCGTGATCGGACAGATCAGCGACCGCGTCGCCGTGATGTACATGGGAAGGATTGTTGAGTTGGCCGACACGCGGACGCTCCTGCAGCGGCCGCTTCACCCCTATACGCAGGCGTTGATGTTGGCCGTTTCTCGACCTGATCCTACGAAACGGATTGCTGGTGCCATTGAAATCGGCGAGCCACCAAGCCAATTCAATCGTTCAATTGGCTGCGCTTATGCAGCGCGCTGTCCTATGGCCAACAGTCGCTGCCTCGCCGAGATGCCGCAGCTGCGCTTTTTTGGACAGAATACTAGAATGATTGCTTGCCATAACTTGTAGTCAAAAAGTCGACGCGCATTGCAAGGACTAACAGCGGACATAGAGTGGCGCAGCGCGTGATCGGATGTCGGAGGGGCCGCCGCGAGCAGGCTGTGTGAGAACTAGACGAGTCAGATAAGGTAGGCCGCATCAACAACGATGCGGCCTTTTTCATGAGCTATGTTCAGGGCGAGGATCGTGGTCAGGCAGCGCTGCTGCCGGCGGCGATTGCGGACTATGTGAGGGCGGATGCCCCGGTTAGGGTGATCGATGCATTTGTGGACGGGCTCGATGTGAATGGGCTCGGGTTCGGGCGATCGGTGCCGGCAGCAACTGGACGGCCTCCCTACGATCCTCGGGACCTGCTGAAGCTGTATGTTTATGGCTACCTGAACGAGGTGCGCTCATCGCGTCGGCTGGAGCGTGAGTGTTCTCGCAATGTGGAGGTGATGTGGCTTCTGCGTCGGCTGGCGCCCGACTTCAAAACGATTGCGGACTTTCGCCGCGACAACGGCACAGCGATCGTGGGGACATGCCGGGTTTTTGTGCTGTTCTGCCGGGATCAGGGCCTGTTCTCGGCGCGGTTGGTGGCGCTCGACGGGTCGAAGTTCCGTGCTGCAGCCAGCCCCAAGCGGGTTATGGGCCGGCGAGAGATTGCAGAAGAGACCGTCCGCCTCGACCGCCGGATCGCCGAATATCTGGCCAGTTTGGATGCGAGCGATGCCCGCGAACCTGATGAAGCACCGAACGCGACGGCGGCAGCGCTTCAAGTCCTCAAATCACGACGCGCTGAACTCGATCGGCTGGCCGCCAAGCTCGATGCCGAGGAGCGCGCCACGCTGGTGGATGGCGAGCTCGATGCCCGGCCGATGGGGATTGGCAAGGGACCGAAGCCGCCGTCGTACAATGTGCAAACGGCCGTCGATGCCGACACCGGCCTCATCGTCCACCATGAGGTGACCAGCAAGTCCAATGACACCCGCCAGCTATACCCGATGGCCAAGGCAACAAAGGATACGCTCGGCGTTTCAAATGTGACGGTCGTGGCCGACGCCGGCTACTCAAGTGGCACGGCTGCGGCGGCCTGCGAGACTGACGGCATCACGGCCTGCGTGCCGACCAATCGGTCGATACACAGTCAGGGCCACGGTACATTGTTTGGCCGATCAGCCTTCGTCTACAAGCCGGAAGCTGACACCTATATCTGTCCGGCGGGTCATGTTCTCGCCCGCAAGAAGGAGGTGATGCGTCGCGATCGTATGATCCTCTATGTGGCGCGCGATTGTGCCGGCTGCTTACTCAAGCCTCGATGTACCGCCGCAGAGCGTCGCTTTGTCAGTCGCCATCAGTATGAGGATGCGCTCGAACGAATGAACGCCCGTTTCCAGGCCGATCCGAGCCTGACTACCAGCGCCGATGCGCTTCTGAACACCCCTTCGGAACCATAAAACGAATGACCGCCGGCGGGCGGTTCCTCACACGGGGACTTAGAAAAGTCAGTGGTGAAGCAGCGCTCAGCGTGCTCGCCTACAATATCATCCGGACCATCAATCTGGTCGGTGCCGCCACCCTCAGGGCAAGCCTCGCCTGAACCATGAAAAAAGAGGCTCCGGAAAATGAAGCCTCTTACTTTTCACACGGCCTGCTCCACGGCGCTCTTTCTAAATCGCACATGCGACTGCTAGGTTTGCTGAAGGTCAAAAGCAGAAATTGCGGCCGGGACGAATATCTGTGACACTGGCTACCCAACCTGCGGTGACAAACATGTTCCGATTGGTCGCATTATTCGTAGCGTGCTGCTTCGCGATGGCAGCCTCCGCTCAGAGGCAGATTCCGTCTGATAGCCGTCTAGAAGTCATCGCGAACACGAAAGTCATAAAAATAGCCTATCGTGCGGACGCTAGACCGTTTTCCTTTGTAAACGACAAAAACGAACCGGCTGGCTTTTCTATCGATCTCTGTACACTGGTTGCGAAATCAATCGAGGGGCAACTCGGACTTGGCAATCTCAAGATCGAGTGGGTTCCCGTGACTATTGAGACGCGCTTTTCGGCCGTGGCCAGCGGCAAAGCGGATATGGAATGCGGATCGAGCACGGTAACGCTTGGCCGAATGAAAGAGGTCGATTTTTCTAACTACACCTTTATTGAAAGCACCGGCATGCTCGTCACGAAGACTTCCAATATCCGTGCGTTTGCGGACATGGCGGGCAAAAGAATTGCCGTTGCAGCCGGTACAACAAACGAACAAGCCATCATTGCGCAGCTCAAACAACAAAAGGTCGAGGCAACGGTGGTCTCGGTGAAAGATGGTGCAGAAGCTCTTGCCTTACTGGAGAGCGGAAAGACCGATGGGTTCGCTAGCGACAAACTGTTGCTAGTCGGCGCTCATATAAAAAACCCAGACGCTTTGGTCATGCTGCCAGATGATTTGTCCGTCGAGCCTTATGCAATTGTATTGCCCCGCGGCGACTGGGCCTTTCGGCTCGCGGTAAATATTGGCCTTGCGCAGATTTACCGCACCGGCGAAGTCGTAGTCGTATTCAAAGGTTGGTTTGACCGGATTGGTTTACAATTGGGCCCCGTATTGCGGGTCATCTATGGCCTAGGAGCTTTATCTGATTAAATCGCCCGTTCTTGACCATGTCTGCTTCGGGTCGATGCCGTTGATAAAGTCGGCGATTAGAGGGATTCGGCTCGTTATTTGAGGCTTGGACGGGGATCGCCCGTCTTATTTATTGCTTTCCCCTTCGAGGGACTTGTCATTGACGCTATCGATCGGCGGCTACGGCAACTGAGATTCACCTTGCGCAAGCGACCATGACGTCAAAGCGATCAGCTTGAAGGGAAGGGGCCGGCTCAGTCGAATAAGACTTAAATGTGCACTCACGGAGTGCTACTTTCCGCACAAAGAAAATCGACATACTTGCGATACCGGACAAGATAAAGAATTTGTGTTGTGAATTTTGCCGGTGAAATCATGGTCGCGGCACCGCGGGAAGCGGTATTCAAGGCGCTGAGCAACGCACCGTTTTTCGCGTCGTGCATTGAGGGTGTACATGATCTCATGGAAATTGACGCCACGCATTACGACGCGATACTAGAAACGCGTGTCGCTTACATGCGGTTCAACTTCAAAGTCGCCGTTGAAATGACGCGGATCTCGCCGCCCGAGGAAATTGAGGCGAAGATCGAGGGCACGCCGCTCGGCGTGGTCGGGAGGTTGACGGCGACCGCGGTTACGCGCCTTGCCGACGCAGGCGGCCGCACGATTATTCGCTATTCGATCGACGCGACCTTGACTGGAAAACTCGGTAGCATGGGCCAACCGGTGCTCAAGGCGAAAGCTAAAGAAATGGAAAAGCAGTTCACCGCACGGATTGCTTCCGCCTTCGCCAGTGGGACAGGACGGGTCTTATGACCCCGTTCGAATTGGTCGAGCCGGAGTCACTCAAGGACGCTATCGCGCTCATCGATCCCGACGACCCGAATGTACGGCCAATCGCCGGCGGCACGGCGTTGATGCTGATGATGAAGGCTGGCGTGTTCCAGCCGCGCCGTTTGGTGAGCCTCCGCAAGCTGGGTGACGGGTTTACGAAGATCGTCGAGGCGCCGGGCGGCGGACTGACTATCGGCGCGATGACACCGCTGTCCGTGTTGGAGCATTCACCTGAGGTTGCGCGCCATGCGCCGGTGATCGTGCGTACTATGCGGCGGCTGTCGAATGTGCGTGTGCGCAATGTCGCGACCTTGGGTGGAGCGCTGGCGCATGCTGATCCGCACATGGACCTACCGCCAGTGCTGATTGCACTGGGAGCGACGGTTACAATTGCGGGAGCGGGAGGTGAACGAAATATTGCGATCGAGGAATTGCTCACTGGATATTATGAAACTTCGCTCGCCAAGAACGAGTTGATCACGCAAGTGCGAATCCCGGCACAGGGCTCGACACAAAGCGTCTATTTCAAGGTGACCGCCGGCTCCGCCGACGACTGGCCCGCGCTCGGCGTTGCCGTGAGGCTTGCAAGCGAGGCAGCCATAGTCAAATCCGCCCGCATAGTGGTGAGCGCGGCGACCGCTAAAGCGACGCGACTCACTGGCGCCGAGCAGGCCTTGATCGGCGCGTCCGCAGGCGTCGAGACGTTCGATAGCGTTGCTGATGCTGCCGTGGCTGAGACTGATATCATCGCTGATCTGCGCGGCTCAGCCGCCTACAAGCGCGAACTGCTGCGCGTCTATATCGCGCGTGCGGTGCGCGCGGCCCTACAAGGAGCGCCACGGTGACGGTGACGACCGTAACCCCCGGCGGGCAGGTCGGCCGCTCACCGGCGCGGTTGGAAGCGCGCGAGAAGGTCACTGGCCGGGCCGAATACACCCATCTGATGCAGATGCCCGGCATGCTGCACGGCAAAATTTTCCGCAGTACGGTCGCCCACGGTCGCATCAAGTCAATCGACACCAGGGTGGCGTGTGGAGTGCCCGGCGTCTACGCCGTCTTTATCAGTGCGGACGTGCGCAAGGTCATACCCGACCCCTATTACGGGCCGGCCTTCCACGATCAGCCGATCTTGGCCATCGACAAGGTGCATTACATCGGCGAGCCGGTCGCGGTCGTCCTCGCGACCGATCCGCACATCGCTGAGCAGGCGATGCAACAAATCGTTGCTCAATATGAAGAACTCCCCGCCGTGTTCGACGAGGTCGAGGCGGCGGAAAACAAGGTCCTCGTGCATGCTGAGCTCAAGCCCGCTGGCACCTTCGCCGACCTCAAACATCTTAAAGGCCGAAAGGGCACCAATATTGCGCTGGATTTCAGGCTGCGCCGCGGCGACGTCGACAAGGCTTTTGCCCAGTCCGCACACGTGTTCGAGCATACCTTTCGCACGCAAAAGGTGCTGCACTTGGCACTCGAGCCGTTCGCTTCAATTGCCGATTATCGCGACGACGGCGTGACGATCTATTCGTCGGCGCAGGGGCCATCTTTCGTGCGTACGGAGATTGCGCGTCTGCTCGGCTGGCCAGAAAATCGTGTGCGTATCAAGGTGCCGTACCTCGGCGGCGGTTACGGCGGCAAGCTTTATATCAAGATGGAGGCGCTCGCCGTCGCGCTGTCGATGCTGGCGCGGCGCCCAGTAAAAATTGCTCTCACCATGGAGGAGCAATTCTACACCATTACCAAGCATCCCAGCACCTTTCGCATCAAAAGCGGCCTCGACAAGGATGGCCGCATTATCGCGCGCAAATGCGAAGTTTGGTGGAACGGCGGTGCCTATGCCGACATTGGCCCGCGGGTCACACAAAAATCTGGATTTACGGCCTCCGGACCCTACGATATCGACAACGTCTCGATCGATTCCTACGCGCTCTACACCAATTTGACGCCGGCCGGCGCCCTGCGCGGCTTCGGCGTCCCGCAACTTGTTTGGGCTTACGAAAGCCACACGGACATGATCGCGCGCGCGCTCAAGCGCGATCCGCTCGAATTCCGCAAGCAGAATATCTTGCGCGAAGGCCGCCCGCAGGCCACCGGCACCATTCTGAAAGACGCGGCCATCGAGAAGGTGCTCGACCGTATCGCCGAACGACTTAGCTGGAAGGGCCCTTTCGACCGGGGTACTGGTGTGGTGAGACGCGGCCGAGGGTTTGCGGTCGCGCTCAAGGCCGTGATTTCGCCAACCACCTCTGTCGCTATCGTCAACATCGCCGGCGATGGTAGCGCCACACTTTACTGCGGTACTGTCGACATGGGGCAGGGATCGGATACAGCGATGGCACAGATGGTCGGCGAAGTGCTCAATGTGTCCGCGGAGTTGGTGCGGGTCGTGCCGCGTGACACCGACGTTACCCCCTACGATATGGGTACGCTCGGCTCGCGCTCGTTATTTCATATGGGCCACGCCGTGCGGCTTGCCGCCGAGGACGCGCGCGCCAAGATCGCAGCGCTGCGGCGTGAACTGGGCGAACCGGAAGGGAGCAATACACCGCTTGGCGATCTGTTCCGCAAGAAATACGGAATGCAGGCCGGCAACATCGTCGGCACTGGCACTTACAAGCCCGATTATATCCCACCCGATGCGCAAGGCCTCACCACCAATGCGACGCCATTCTGGATGGTCGCTGGCACGGGCGTCGAAATCGAGATCGATACGCAGACTGGGCACGTACGGATCACGCGGCTTATCAACGTCGCCGATGTAGGCAAGCCGATCAATCCGAAGATCGTTGAGACCCAGCTATCCGGCGCGTCTCTGATGCAGCTCGGCTTTAGTATGTTCGAGAAGATGCATATCGACGGCGGGCAGATCATTAATGCCTCGCTTGCCGACTACAAGATTCCTGGCATTCACGACGTACCACCGGTTATGGAAAACGAAACTGTCGACACTTTTCAGGGAAACGGGCCGTTCGGCGCAAAGGGGGTCGGTGAGCTCGCGACCTTCGGGCTGTCGCCGGCGATCGCCAATGCCATTGACGATGCGGTTGGCGTGAGGCTCACCGAGTTGCCAATGACTCCGGAAGCGGTGTTCCGAGCGCTGCGTGCCAAAGTTGATAAGCCGCTTGAGGACGCCTAATGGCCGCGGCAGACCGCACGATAAATTTCGTCCTCAACGGGCGGCGGGTCGCCGCCGCGGTCAAGTCGCACAATAACATTGTCGAAATGTTGCAGACGCAGTTCGCGCTATTTGGTGCGCGCGAGAGTTGCGGGCAAGGACTGTGCGGCTGCTGTACGGTATTGGTGGATAGGCAGCCGGTGTCAGGTTGTCTTTACTTGGCGGTTTTTCTCGACGGTGCTGAGGTTGTCACAGTCGAGCACTTGGCCGAGCCGGACAGACTGGACCCAGTGCAGCAGGCCTTCATCGACTGCGGAGCATTCCAGTGCGGCTATTGCACTCCTGGTTTCATAATGATGGCGAAATCACTGCTCGCTCGGCATCCTGACCCCGACGACGAGCAAATTCGGGACTATCTTTCCGGCAACCTATGCCGCTGTGCCGCCTATCCAGAGATCGTAAATGCGGTCAAAATGGCCGCGCGAAAACTCAAGGCCGGGTCAACCGGCTGACGTCAACGCGACCTTGAGGGAGGGTGTGAATTATGACAACGGCAGCTTTGGCCGAATTGCGGCCTTGGTATCGCAGCCTGAGCGCGAACCAATGGAAAACAGTATTTGCCTCGAACCTCGGCTGGATGTTCGACGGCTATGAGACTTTCTCGCTGATCCTAGTGGTTGGTGTGGCGCTTCACGATTTGCTACTTCCTGCGCAATTCAGCCAAATACCGGCCTATGCCGGCACGGTCATCGGTATCACGCTGCTGGGGTGGGGCCTCGGCGGAGTGATCGGAGGCGTGCTTGCCGATTATATCGGCCGCCGACGCACCATGATCCTCGCGATCCTTGCGTATTCGATCACCACTGGGTTGTCCGCCTTCGCTTGGGACTGGGTGTCATTCGCACTCTTGCGCTTTCTGGTCGGCATTGCCATCGGCTCCGAATGGTCGACGGGTGCTTCTGACCGCCGAAGTTTGGCCGGATGGTGTGCGCGGCCGTGGCGCCGGACTAATGCAATGCGGGCTCGGTATTGGGTTCTTCCTGGCCTCGTTCACTTGGCTTTTCGTCAGCGGCTATGGACCGGGCGCCTGGCGGGTCATGTTCTTTATTGGCGTAATTCCCGCGCTGTTTGCGCTCTGGCTGCGCACGGGCGTTCCAGAATCGCAAAAATGGGAGCAAAGCAACGAAAAGCGGAAATCCGCAAAGGCACGAAAGAAAAGTGGCGGCGCACTCTCGGCCGAAGACCTCGCGCTCACCCGTTTTACCTTCGCGGATCTATTTGCCGATCCAGAAATCCGTAAGCGCACAATAATCGTGTTCCTGATGTCACTAACTACGACGGTCGCTTGGTGGGGCATCTCCACTTGGGTGCCGCCCTTCGTCGCCAGCGTTGCCGCTAAAGCGGGCCTACCCCCGCAAACTTGGGCGAGTTACGCAGGCATGAGCTATAATATCGGCGCCATCTGCGGTTATATCGGTCTTGGCTTCTTGGCAGACCGGTTCGGACGCAAACCGATCGTGATGATCTTCTTCGCCGCCTCGTTAGTTCTCACCTTCGCGCTTTACAGGTGGACGAGCGACTTGAAACTTCTGTTGCTCGTCGCCGGCATCAACGGCTTCTTTACGCTTGGCCAATATTCGTGGATGTCGGTCTGGTTGCCAGAACTATTTCCTACGCGCATGCGCGCAACCGGAATGGCCTTCACGTTTAACGCACCGCGCTTTATCGCGTTCCTGGGGCCGCTGTTTGCTGGCATGCTGATCGCCCAATTCGGCGGGTTCAGCGGAATGGCGGTGGCCTTTTCGTTCATATACATCCTCGGCTTCGTTGTAGTGCCATTCTTGCCGGAAACCAAAGGCATCCCGTTACCGGCCTGAGGGTGGCACCGCGCCGATTTTAAACAGCGGTGCAGCGGCAATGCTGCAGCGCTTGTCCGTTTGTGGTTCGCAGATTAGGAGCGCCTATGGCGAGCGGCATGACGCTAACAAACCCCGGTACCATGGCTAAGCCCGGTGGCCATTATAGCCACGCGGTCTCCGCCAACGGCTTTGTGTTCGTGGCGGGACAACTGCCCATTATGCGCGACGGGACAAAACTCGTGGGCGCATCGTTTGAGCAGCAGGCGCATCAGGCCTTGGCGAATGTTGCCGCGGTGCTTATCGGCGCCGGCAGCTCGATCGATCGGCTTGTGCAGGTGCGGGTCTATGTCACCGATATCAAAGCATGGCCAGCGTTCAATGATATCTATGCGACATGGATCGGTGCAGCGCGGCCGGCCCGCGCGGTGGTGCCGGTACCGGAATTGCATTTCAATTTTAAGATCGAAATCGAAGCGGTGGCGCTGGAGGGCGCTTCGTGACGATACCGAAGGTGATCGCGCTTGAGGAGCACTTCACCTCGCCGAAATTACGCGCGTTGCGCGGCGAAAAAGATACTCCGGTGCAACGGAAGCTCGATGATCTCGGGCGCTTTGCGCATCCAGGGGATGGACGAGGCTGGAATAGATCTGCAGGTCATTTCCGAGAACAATCCGGCGACTTAAGCCCTTGAC
Source organism: uncultured Alphaproteobacteria bacterium (assembly GCA_963738915.1). GTDB lineage: Bacteria > Pseudomonadota > Alphaproteobacteria > Rhizobiales > Xanthobacteraceae > Pseudolabrys. Next base: position 1,089 of record CAVTYO010000008.1, on the reverse strand, counting down.
GCGGATACAGCCGTCGCGCTGGCGCGGGCGTCTAACGACGTGCTTTATGAGGCGGTATGCGCGCATCCCGAGCGCTTCGCGGGCTTTGCCCACACTGCCGACGCCGGATCCAAAGGCGGCCGCTGATGAACTCGAGCGTGCTGTCACCAAGCTCGGCTTCAAAGGCGCCATGATCATGGGACTTACGCACGGACGGTTCATGGACGACAAGAAATTCCGCCCGATCTTCGAGCGCGCAACTGCGCTCGACGTCCCGCTCTACATCCATCCGACGCCGCCGGTTCCGGCGGTGCAACAAGCCTATTTTATGGAATATCCGGCCTTGGCGGTCGCGCCGCTCGGCTTCACGCTCGAGACTTTGACCCACACATACCGGCTCATCGTCAGCGGACCTATGGACGAATTCCCGTCGCTCAAGATTATCGTCGGCCACCTCGGCGAAACCGCGCCTTACCTGATGTGGCGAAGCAATTATCTGCTCAAAGAACGCATGCCGATGCCGCTTGCGTTCAGGGATTATTACCGTGAACATTTCTGGCTAACGACTAGCGGCAGTTTCTCCGACGCTGCGCTCACGTGCGCGATTGCAGAAGTAGGCGTCGAGCGAATTCTGTTCTCGGTGGATTGGCCGTTCATGCCCAATCTTGCCGGCCGCGAATGGATGGACGCGGCGCCGGTGAGCGATGTGATGAACGCGTACTGATCTTCGGCGCCAATGCAAGGAAACTACTGAAGTTGTCATGATCGTATAAATTAAATTGCTTGTGTGTGCTGAAAGCGTCACCGGCATCGACCGGATTTCGCCATGGCGAGGGCATGGCGAAATTCGCATAATGGGTGATTATGGAAAGGCGTGCCGCAAATCCTCCATCCGCAAGCCGGTGAACATGCCGTAGCAGTTTTGCTGAAAATTTGACCTCTTCGCCAGCGGTGGAGCCATGCGCGGTCCATGTGACAATAGATGGCTCTGATCGCTCGTCTGCCGACCCATCATGGCAAACCCCCGCCATCAAGAATTCTCAAGCTGACGGAATCACTGTTCGCCAACGAATGCGAGCCCTTTTTCAACAGTATCGACCCCTAACGGAC
>CAVTYO010000007.1:0-91025 GCA_963738915.1 uncultured Alphaproteobacteria bacterium | reverse complement strand
CGCTGATCGACGAGTTCACCCGCGAATGCCTGGCCATCAGGGTAGCGCGCCGGATCAACAGCTCCGGCGTACTGGAGACCATGGCCGACGTCATGCTGATGCGGGGCGCGCCCGAGCACATCCGATCCGACAATGGTGCCGAGATGACGGCAAAGGTCGTGCGCCACTGGCTGACCCAGGTCGGAGCCAAGACCCTGTTCATCGAACCAGGCAGCCCCTGGGAGAACGGCTACTGCGAGTCGTTCAACGGCAAGCTACGCGATGAGCTGCTCAACGGCGAAGTCTTCTACAGCCTGAAGGAAGCACAGACCGTCATCTAGCAATGGCCAAAGCACTACAACACGATCAGACCGCACTCTTCGCTTGGCTATCGGTCGCCGGCGCCGCAGGCGATGAACCCATTCCCGCCGTCGCTAGATCAGGTCGCGCAAATGCAATAAACTCTCTATCGCGGTGGTACAAAAAAGCCGTCGGGCCACCCGGCGCGATTTTTCCGCCAAAAGCCAAGAAATCTCAAGAGTTTGGCCTGAACCGACGGCGGGCGCGAAACAAACGGCGCCTGAAGAAGCAGATCGCCGCTACCGTCGCCGCCAACTTCGCAGATAATTTCCCGAAGAAGCCGCCGTCGCAACAGAGCTAGCTGCGCTTCTGGCTGCCAATGGCGCCGCGCAACTTACCGCGGCACGCACCGTCGAGCGAGCACCCGCGGCCAAATAGAGGGTCGTAGAAGCACCACCGTTGTCATTGATTTCAATGCACAATTTGCGTACATTTATGCAAGAATTATATCTAGCCACGCATCCGGCCTGTAGTTATTATGCATACCAAGCCGCATGGTGGCGCCAAGAGAACGAGCCGGCGCCAAATAATGCGGCTCTAACAAACTGGGGGAGACACTCATGGCAATGGCAGCGGGTACCGCCGCGTCGGCGCGCGCGTCGGTTCAGACACGTTGGGCGTATTTGGCAATTTGCGTCATCTGCATGGTGATGATCGCCAACCTGCAGTATGGCTGGACACTCTTCGTCAATCCGATCAACAAGGCGCACGGCTGGTCGATCGCTTCGATCCAGGTGGCCTTCGCGATCTTCATCGCTCTCGAGACGTGGCTCACGCCCATCGAAGGGTGGATCGTCGACATCCTCGGTCCCAACCGTGGGCCGAAGCTGGTGGTCGCGATGGGCGGCATCCTAGTCGGCATCGGCTGGGTCATCAACGGCTACGCCGAGTCGCTGGAAATGCTCTACGTCGGCGCGGTCGTTTCCGGCATCGGCGGTGGCGCCATCTACGCGACCAGCGTCGGCATGGCGGTGAAATGGTTTCCGGATCGGCGCGGTCTCGCGGTCGGTCTGACGGCCGCGGGATACGGCGCCGGCGCCGCGCTCACCGTCATTCCTATCCAGGGCGTGATCGCGGCCTACGGCTACCAGACCGCGTTCATCTGGTTCGGCGTGATCCAGGGCGGCGTCGTGTTCGTGCTCGCTTGGCTGCTGCGCGGACCGGAGCCCGGTGAAACGGCCTCTGCGCCGCCGCCGAAAGTTGCGCAGTCCTCGCGCAGCTACAATCCCAAGGAAGTGCTGATGACGCCGGTTTTCTGGCTGCTCTACATCATGTTCGTCATGGTGTCAGCGAGCGGCCTGATGGCGACAGCACAGATCGCGCCGATTGCCAAGGACTTCAACGTCGGCAGCCAGATCGTATTTTGGGGCGCGACCACGCTGACCGCGGCGCTGATCATCGACAACATCGCCAATGGTACGGCGCGTCCGCTGTTCGGCTGGATCTCGGACAACATCGGCCGCGAGTTCACCATGGCCATCGCCTTTGGCCTTGGCGGCGTCTCGTACTGGCTGCTCGGCACGCTCGGCTACGCGCCGATCGGCTTCGTGATCTTCGCCGCGCTGATCTTCCTCACCTGGGGCGAGATCTTCAGCCTGTTCCCGTCGACCTGCACCGACACATTCGGCACCAAGTTCGCCACGGTGAACCTGAGCCTGCTTTATACGGCGAAGGGCACCTCGGCCTTCCTGGTTCCACTGGCCAACGTCATCAAGGATTCGACCGGCAGCTGGCACGCCGTGTTCGTCGTCACCGCCGTGATGAACTTCATCGTGGTGGCTTTGGCCCTGTTCGTGCTGAAGCCAATGCGCCGCAAGATGATGGCGGCCGGCTGATCGACATCGTCCCCGTCCGCGCTCTGCGCGGGCCGGGGCACCCTCTCAAAATGGCGGTCAGTGAAATCGTATTGCGCATGTGCGCGTAGTTGGCATATTGTATACCAGTCATGAGTAGCCGGCCCCGGAGTGCTGAAAACGTGAGAGTGCGCGTGCGCGAGGCGGCGGAGCCTGTGGCGGCCGCGTCCCGACCGACGTTGCAGCCGATCGACACCGCGCCGAGCTTCAAGCACCGTGCTTACGCGGCCTTGAAGAACGCGATCGTGGCGATGGACATCTACCGCAGCCGCGACGACATCCGCCTCGACGAGCGCAAGCTGGCGTCCGATTTCGGCATCAGCCGCACCCCGGTGCGTGAGGCGCTTGCGCAACTTGAGAGCGAGGGCTTCGTGCGCTCGGTGCCGCGTCGCGGCATCTATGTCGTGCGCAAGACGCGCGCCGAAGCCATCGAAATGATCACCGCCTGGGCGGCGCTGGAAAGCATGGCGGCGCGCCTAATCACGGAAAATGCCAGTGACGCCGAGATCTCGGCCCTGCGCAAGATGTTTGCCACTTTCGAAGGTGGACATCTGCGCGCGCATCTCGACGAATATTCCGAGGTGAATATCGAATTCCATCAGGCGATCATCCGCATGAGCCGCAACCATGTGCTCATCGATCTCGCCGAGAACCTGTTCACCCACATGCGCATGATCCGGCGCAAGACCATCGGCGAAAAGGACCGCGCCGACCGCTCGATCCGCGACCACATGAACATCATCGAAGCACTCGAAGCGCGCGACACCAACCGCGCCGAAGAACTTGTGCGCGACCACGCACTCGGCCTTGCCGAGCACGTCTCGCGTTACGCCGATTATCTGGACTGAAAAGTCCGGCTTGAGTGAAGAGGGAGGACGCCTATGGCTGACGCAGCGGTGAAAGAAAAACAGGCGACTGCGGCCGATGCAGAGCACGAACTGACCGACGGCTTCAACCTCGTCATCGACGCGCTCAAGCTCAACGGCCTGACCACGATCTACGGTGTGCCGGGTATTCCGATTACCGACTTTGGCCGCATGGCGCAGGCTGCGGGCATCCGCGTGCTGTCCTTCCGTCATGAACAGAATGCGGGCTATGCCGCGTCGATCGCCGGCTTTCTCACCAAGAAGCCCGGCGTCTGCCTGACGGTGTCGGCGCCCGGCTTCCTCAACGGGCTGACCGCGCTTGCGCACGCCACCACCAACTGTTTCCCGATGATCCAGATTTCCGGTTCGTCGGAGCGCGAAATCGTCGACCTGCAACAGGGCGACTACGAGGAAATGGACCAACTCGCGATCGCCAAGCCGTTGTGCAAGGCGGCGTTTCGCGTTCTCCATGCCGCAGACATCGGCATTGGCGTCGCTCGCGCGATCCGCGCCGCGGTCTCGGGACGTCCGGGCGGTGTCTATCTCGACCTGCCGGCCAAGCTGTTCGGTCAGGTCATGGATGCGGAGGCCGGAAGGAAATCGCTGGTCAAGGTGATCGATGCAGCCCCCGCGCAAATCCCTGCGCCGGCCGCCATCAAGCGCGCGCTCGAGGTGCTTAAGGGCGCCAAGCGTCCGCTGATCATTCTCGGCAAGGGCGCGGCTTACGTGCAGGCCGACGACGCCATCCGCTCCCTGGTGGAAAAGAGCGGCATTCCGTTCCTGCCGATGAGCATGGCCAAGGGCCTGCTGCCCGACACGCATCCGCAGTGCGCGGGTGCTGCGCGTTCGACGGTGCTGAAAGATTCCGACGTCGTCATGCTGATCGGCGCGCGTCTCAATTGGCTGCTGTCGCACGGCAAAGGCAAGGCCTGGGGCGACGCCCCGAAGAAGTTCATCCAGATCGATATCGAGCCGAAGGAGATGGATTCGAACGTCGAGATCGCCGCACCTGTGGTCGGCGACATTGGCTCCTGCGTGACGGCGCTGCTGGCTGGCCTCGACGGCAAGGCGCCGATTGCACCTGCGGACTGGGTCGGAGCGGTGACGAAAAAACGCGAGGAGAACGTCGCCAAGATGGCGCCTCGGTTGATGAACAACAACGTGCCGATGGACTATCACGGCGCGCTCGGCGTGCTGCGAAGCATCGTCAAGGAGCGGCCCGACGCGATCCTCGTCAACGAAGGCGCCAACACGCTGGATCTCGCCCGCGGCATCATCGATGTTTACCAACCGCGCAAGCGTCTCGATGTTGGCACCTGGGGCATCATGGGCATCGGCATGGGCTACGCCATCGCCGCGGCGGTCGAAACAGGCAAGCCCGTGCTGTGCGTCGAGGGCGATTCAGCCTTTGGCTTTTCCGGCATGGAGATCGAGACCATCTGCCGTTACAACTTGCCGGTCTGCGTCGTCATCTTCAATAATGACGGCATTTACCGCGGCACCGACGTCAACGCGTCAGGCGGCGCCGATCCGGCCCCGACCGTGTTCGTCAAGGGCGCGCGCTACGACAAGATGATCGAGGCCTTCGGCGGCGTCGGTGTCAATGCGACTTCGCCGGACGAGCTCAAGCACGCGGTCAACGCGGCGATGGATTCCGGCAAGCCAACGCTCATCAACGCGGTGCTCGATCCGGCCGCCGGCAGCGAGTCCGGCCGCATCGGCAATCTCAACCCGCAAAGCAAGCTGAAAAAGAAGTAGTCAAGGGAGGACATGACATGGCCACGCGCAAAAACCAGACGCGGACAAAATCCAGGACCCGGGCGGCGCTAAAAAAGCAGTCGCGCAAGGTGATCAGGCTGTCGAGCGCGCGCAAAAAATCGAAAAAGGCCAACGGCAACGGCCACTTGCCGAAACCCTCGGGCAAGCCCTATGGGCAGGCCGGCAAGGCGCTTACCGGCGTGCGCATTCTCGATTTCACCCATGTGCAGTCGGGGCCCACATGCACCCAACTCCTCGCTTATATGGGCGCCGACGTTATCAAGGTCGAACGCCCCGGCGTCGGCGACATCACGCGCACCCAGTTGCGTGACGTGCCAAATGCCGACAGCCTCTATTTCACCATGCTCAACGGCAGCAAGCGGTCGATCACGATCGATTCCAAGCATCCCAAGGGTATGGAAATCCTCAACCGGCTGATCAAGACCTGCGACGTGCTGGTGGAGAATTTTGCGCCGGGCGCGCTCGATCGCATGGGGTTGACCTGGGAGTATATTCACAAGCTCAACCCGCGCATGATCGTCGCTTCGGTCAAGGGCTTCGGTCCCGGGCCTTACGAGGACTGCAAGGTCTATGAGAACGTCGCGCAGTGCGCGGGCGGCTCGGCCTCGACGACCGGCTTCCGCGAAGGTCCACCGCTGGTCACCGGCGCGCAAATCGGCGATAGCGGCACGGGCTTGCATCTCGCGCTCGGCATCGTCTCGGCGCTCTATCAGCGCGTCCGCACCGGGCGCGGGCAGAAGGTGCTGTGCGCCATGCAGGATGGCGTTCTCAATCTCGCACGCGTGAAATTGCGCGATCAGCAGCGCATCGCCCATGGCCCGCTCACAGAATACAGCCAGTTCGGCGAGGGCATTCCCTTCGGCAAGGCGGTGCCGCGCGCCGGCAACGACTCGGGTGGCGGTCAGCCGGGCTGGATCGTCAAGTGCAAGGGTTGGGAGACCGACCCCGACGCCTATCTCTATTTCATCACGCAAGCGCCGGTGTGGAACGAAATCTGCGACGTGATCGGCGAGCCGACCTGGAAGACCGATCCTGAGTACGCCACGCCCAAGGCGCGGCTGCCCAAGCTCAAGGCGATCTTCGCCCGCATCGAACAGTTCACCATGACCATGACCAAGTTCGAGGCGATGAATCTGTTTAACAAATACGACATCCCGTGCGGGCCGATCCTGTCGATGAAGGAGATCGCCGAGGAGCAGTCGCTGCGCGCGACCGGTACGGTGGTCGAGGTCGACCACCCCGTGCGCGGCAGGTACCTGACCGTCGGCAATCCGATCAAACTGTCGGATTCGCCCGCCGATGTGCGCCGCTCGCCGCTTCTGGGCGAGCACACCGACGAGATTTTGAAAAACGTGCTCGGCTTCAAGGCAACGGAGATCGCCGAGATCAAGAACTCGGGCGCATTGAGCGCGCCGGAGAAGAAGGAAAAGGCGGCGTAGCGTCCGCGGTAAGGAAATCCGCGGTCAGGAAAAGAGTACGGGGAGGTTTGTGGCATGCGTATCGTGGTTCACGGCCAGCAGGCGTTCGGCAAGGCCGTACTGGAGGCGTTGCTCAAGCGCGGCGAAGAAGTGATCGCCGCCTACGTGGCGCCGGAGAAAGAGGGCGCCAAGGCCGACCCGCTGAAGGAAGCGGCGCTCGCCGCCAAGCTCCCGGTCTATCAGCCGGCGTCTTACAAGGACGCGAAGGTTCTGGCCGAGTTCAAGGCGCTCAAGCCCGACCTGCAGGTGATGGCTTTCGTCACGCTGTTCGTGCCGGAAGAATTCCTCAACGCGCCGACGCACGGCTCGATCCAGTATCATCCCTCGCTGCTGCCGGCCTATCGCGGCGCTTCCGCCATCAACTGGCCGATCATCAAGGGCGAAAAGGAGACCGGCCTGTCGATCTTCTGGCCCGACAACGGGCTCGATACCGGCGACGTGCTGATCCAGAAAAAAACGCCGATTTGCAATACCGACACGCTGGGCACGGTCTATTTCGACCGCCTGTTCCCGATGGGGGTCGAGGCGATGATGGAAGGCGTCGATCTGGTCAAGGCCGGCAAGGCGCCGCGCATCAAGCAAGACGAGTTGAAAGCCACTTATGAAGGCCGCTGCGGGCCCGGCAATGCCAGAATCGATTGGGGCAAGCCGTGGGAGCAGATCGACCGGCTGGTCCGCGGCTGCAACCCGGCGCCGGGCGCCTGGGCGACCCTCGACGGCAAGACGCTGAAGATTTTCGACGCCAAGCCGCTGCCGGCGAAGGACCCCAAGGGGATTGCCGGCAAGCTCGGCGAGATCGTCGCCGTCGAGAGCGACGGCTTTACCGTCGTCTGCGCCGACGGTCGCTTCAAGATCACCCGCGTGCAGCCTGCCGACGGCAAGAAAATGGATGCCGGCGAATGGGCGAAGTCTGCCAATATCGCGACGGGGTCGAAGTTCACCTGATTTCTCCTGCCGTTCACCGATTCACACCACACGCATTCACGGAAAGACATCCATGCCCGCCTCGCAGCATCAGAAGCCAAAATCCGATATTGAAATTTCGCAGGAGGCCAAGAAGCGGCCGATCATCGAACTCGCCAAGGAAAAGCTCGGCATCGCTGCGGAAAACCTCGAACCCTACGGCCACTACAAGGCCAAGGTTTCGATGGATTACGTCAAATCGCTCGCAGCCAAGATAAGCGGCAAGCTGATCCTGGTCACCGCAATTACGCCGACGCCGGCAGGCGAGGGCAAGACCACCACGACGGTGGGCTTAACCGATGCGCTCAACCACATCGGCAAGAAGGCCATGCTGTGTTTGCGCGAGCCCTCCCTCGGCCCCTCTTTCGGCATGAAGGGCGGCGCCGCGGGTGGCGGATACGCGCAAGTGGTGCCGATGGAGGACATCAACCTTCACTTCACCGGCGACTTTCACGCCATCACCTCGGCGCACAACCTGCTGTCGGCGCTGATCGACAACCACATCTACTGGGGCAATGCGCTCGGCATCGACTCACGCCGCGTCGCCTGGCGCCGCGTCATGGACATGAACGACCGCGCGCTGCGCGAGATCGTCTGCTCGCTCGGCGGCGTCGCCAACGGCTACCCGCGTGAAGCCGGCTTCGACATCACCGTCGCCTCCGAAGTCATGGCGATCTTCTGCCTCGCCAAGGATCTCGACGATCTCAAGACGCGGCTGGGCAAGATCATCGTCGCCTATACGCGCGACCGCAAACCGGTGCTCGCCAAGGATCTCAAGGCGCATGGTGCAATGGCCGCGCTGCTGAAGGAAGCGATCGCGCCCAATCTGGTGCAGACGCTGGAAGGCACGCCCGCCTTCATCCACGGCGGCCCCTTCGCCAACATCGCGCACGGCTGCAATTCCGTGGTCGCCACTACCACCGCGCTCAAGCTCGCCGATTACGTGGTGACCGAAGCCGGCTTCGGGGCCGATCTAGGCGCCGAGAAGTTCCTCGACATCAAGTGCCGCAAGGCCGGCCTGACGCCCGATTGCGTCGTGCTGGTCGCCACCATCCGCGCGCTGAAAATGCACGGCGGCGTGAAGAAAGACGACCTGAAGAAAGAGGATCTCAAGGCGCTGGAAGCCGGCATGTCGAACCTGCAGCGCCACGTCGAGAACATCAAGAAATTCGGCCTGCCCGCGGTGGTTTCGATCAACCGCTTCTCCGCCGACACCGACGCCGAAATCGCGCTGGTCAAGGAAAAGTGCAAGGCGCTCGGCGTCGAGGCGCTGATGGCCGACCACTGGGCGATGGGCGGCGAGGGCGCCGCCGATGTTGCCAAGGCCGTGGTCAAGGCAATCGATGCCGGCGGCGCCAAACTCAGGTTCCTCTATCCCGACGAGAAGCCGCTCTTTGAGAAGATCGAAACCATCGCCAAGGAAATCTATCGCGCCAAAAACGTCACGGCCGACAAGTCGGTGAAGGATCAGCTCAAGACCTGGGAGGAAATGGGCTACGGCAAGCTGCCGATCTGCATCGCCAAGACGCAATATTCATTTTCCACCAATCCGGACGCCAAGGGCGCGCCGGTCGATCACACCATCAATGTCCGCGAAGTGCGGCTTTCCGCCGGCGCTGAGTTCGTGGTGGCGATCTGCGGTGAGATCATGACCATGCCGGGGCTGCCAAAGGTGCCGGCCGCGGATTCCATCGACGTCGGCGCCGACGGGCGCATCGTCGGCCTGTTCTGATTGCTAAACAACAACCGAATGTGAGGGCGAAACCATGATCAAGTTCTACTACAACGCCGCGCCGAACCCGATGAAGGTCGCGCTGATGCTGGAAGAAATCGGGTTGCCCTATGAGGCGATCCCGATCGACGGCCGCAAAGGCGAGCAGCACAAGCCGGAATACCTGGCAGTCAATCCGAACGGCAAGGTGCCGGCGATCGTTGATGGCGATACGACGGTGTTCGATTCCAACGCCATTTTGCTCTATCTCGGCGAGAAGTCCGGAAAATTCATGCCGGCCAAGACGCCGAAAGCGCATGGCGAACTGTATTCCTGGCTGATGTTTGTCGCCTCCGGCGTCGGGCCGTTCTCCGGCCAAGCGGTGCATTTCCGCCATTACGCGCCGGAGAAGAATCACTACGCCATCAATCGCTATATGTTCGAGGCACAACGCCACTACGGCATCCTCAACGACCGTCTCGGCAAGCACAAATACCTGGTCGGCGACGCCTACAGCATCGTTGACATGGCCACCTGGGGCTGGGCGCGGCTGGTGCCGATGGTGCTCGGCGAGGAGCACTGGGCGAAATTCCCCAACCTCAAGCGTCTGGTCGACGAGATTTCCGCCCGCCCGGCGGCGGCGCGTGCGCTTGCCATCAAGGACAAGAACAAGCACGTGTTCAAGACGGAAAACGACGAGGAATCGCGCAAGGCCATGTTCAGGCACATGGACGTGAAAGTCGCCTAACCCGCGACCTTCCGCGCAATAAAAAAGGCGCCGCGTCCTTTTCGGGCGCGGCGCCTTTCTCGTTTGATGAGGCTTACTGGAACAGCTTCAGTGCATTCTCGATCGTTTGTACCACGCCCCACAGCAGCGGGATGCCGACAAAGCCCCAGGCGAGCGCGAGCTTGAGACCCATCGAGGTTTCTTGAGCTTGTTGTGCCATTGTCGTTTCTCCCTCAGGCGCCAGCCGGTTTGCCGACTGCGCCGATGCTCGCCGCAGCCCGTTCGGTGTCCATATCTTTCATGTGGAACCGCGCGTTTACGGCCTTGATCATGAAGTTGCAGATGAAGCCGATCACCAGCAGTCCCGCCATGATGTACATGGTGGTGTTGTAGGCCTGCGCCTTCGGCACACCGTGATCGATCTGGTACTGGCGGATGTAGTTCACCAGCACCGGGCCGAAGATGCCGGCTGCCGACCACGCCGTGATCAGCCAGCCGTGGATGGCGCCGACATAGCGGGTGCCGAACATGTCCTTCAGATAAGCCGGCACAGTAGCGAAGCCGCCGCCATACATGCTCATGATCACGACGAAGCACAGCACGAACAATGCGACGCTGCCGATCGACCCGGTCCACGGCACCAGGACGTAGAGCACCGTCCCGATCGCGAAGAAGCAGAAGTAGGTGTTCTTGCGGCCGATGACGTCCGACGTGGAGGCCCAGAAGAAGCGGCCCAGCATGTTGAACAGGCTGAGCAGTCCGACGAAGCCGGCCGCCGCGATCGGCGTGACGTGACCTGGGAACATCTCCTGGCTCATGGCGGAGGCCTGTCCGAGCACGCCGATGCCGGCGGTCACGTTGAGGCAGAGCACCCACCAGATCAGCCAGAATTGCGGCGTCTTGATCGCGTCGTAGACGAAGACGTCGTTCTTGGTGATGAGCTTCTGCGCCACCACCGGCGGCGTATAGCCCTCTGGCTTCCAGCCCGGCGCCGGCACGCGCACAATGGCGGCGCCGACCCACATGAAGATAAGATAGATGATGCCGAGGCCGATGAACGCTTCGGGCACGCCGACATGGGTGGGCGTTGAGAAGTGCGCCATCAGCCATACCGACAGCGGCGAAGCGATGAATGCGCCGCCGCCGAAACCCATGATGGCCATGCCGGTCGCCATGCCTGGACGGTCGGGGAACCACTTGATCAGCGTCGACACCGGCGAGATGTAGCCGAGCCCGAGGCCGATGCCGCCGAAGAAGCCGTAGCCGACATAGATCAGCCACAGCGTGTGCGTGTAGGCACCGATCGCGGAGATGAAAAAGCCGCCCGCCCAGCATAGGCCGGCGGTGAACATCGCTCGCCGCGGGCCGCCTTCCTCGACCCAGCGGCCAAACAGCGCCGCGGAAACACCGAGCACGAAAATCGCGATTGAAAAGATCCAGCCGAGATCCGTGAGTTTCCAATCCTGCGGCGTCGACGCGGTGATGCCGATCAGCTTCGTCATCGGCAGATTGAATACGCTCAACGCGTAAGCCTGGCCGATGCACAAATGAATGCATAGCGCAGCCGGTGGCACCATCCACCGGCTGAAGCCGGGTCTTGCAATCGTATGACTGCGGTCGAGAAAACTCATTGCGCGCCCTCCTTGGTCCCTGAGTTCGTTTTTTTACAGACCGCGGAAGGAAGCGCCCCCACTTTTCCCGAGTCTGCTGAATACACAGTGCTGGTGGGCATTTATTGAATCAATCAAACGATTTCTATCGACCAATAGAAAATCCGCATCTCGCAATAGCGAACGACTATGCGTGGAAAATTTGGTGCGACGATAAATTTTTGCAGTGGGCGCGCAGCGATCATCGTCGCGCGCCTTCGACTAAAGTTTAATGTCGCGTGGCGTCAATCATCCAGCGACGCGCCGACGCGTCGTGCTTCGGACACCAGCGCCGACGTCAGCGGAGTCATCGGTTCGCGCGACGGCACGACGAGGCCAATGGTCTGCACCGCTTCCGGTTGGGTGATGGGAATGGCGCGCAGCGTATCGGTGAGGCCCAGTGTTTCGGCGAGCCGCGCCGGCATCACGCTCGCCCAACGTCCGGTGCGCACGTGGGTGAACAGCAGGATCATCGAATCGGATTCCAGCGTCGGCCGCGAGTCGCCGCCGGCGCTTTTGAGCAGCCGGTCGATGATGCGGCGGTTCTGCATATCGGGCGTGAGCAGGCAGAGCGGCACCCGCGTCACCTCCGACCAGGTGACGCTGTCGCGATTACCGAGCGGGGCGTCGGCCGCAGTAAGCAGGCGGTAGCGCTCGTGATAGAGCGGTACGGTGTTGACGCGGCCGAGCGGTTCGTTCTCGACGTAAGTTATGCCGGCATCGATCTCGAGATTTTCCAGGAGATCGAGCACCTCGACGGAGTTGCGCGATAGCACCGTGAACTGCACGTTCGGATGCCGCTCGCGGTAGGGTGTGGTGAGGTTGGTCACCATGGCGAGCGCGGTCGGTATTGCCGCAATGCGCAGGCGGCCCGACAGCCCGTGGCGCAGCGAATTGATTTCCTCGCGCATCGAGCGCGTGTCACCGACAATACGTCGCGCCCACTCCAGCACCCGCTGGCCTTCCGGCGTGAAGCCCTGGAAACGGGAGCCGCGGTTGACCAGCAGCACTCCCATCTGCTGCTCGAGTTGCTTCACGCCCGCCGACAGCGTCGGCTGCGTCACCCCGCAGGCCTCGGCGGCGCGCCCGAAATGTTTTTCCCGAGCAAGCGCGAGAACAAAATCGAGTTTATCAATCAAGCAGAAATCCCTTTTAGATTCAGTCCATTAGGTTGACTGCTGCCCGTCGCTCGCTCATGAAGCAAGCGGTAACGACCTTACCATTGATAGAACATCTCTATCAACTCATGTCGGCCGGGGGATTGTCCGGATTCTGGAACGGTTACAAGTTTTGTCTTGGAGATCGCCATGAATATCCAGGTTCCGCCGCGCTCCGGCGGCGGGGGCAACGGCAACGGCGTCGGCGGCCGGCGCCGCTCGCCGCGCACGCCCAAGGGCCGCCAGATCGAGCCTTCGGCGCTTGGGGAAGTGCGCGCGCTGCTTACCGACCGGCCGCGCCGGCGCGATCTGCTGATCGAACACCTGCATCTCATCCAGGATCATTACGGCCACATCTCCGCCTCGCATTTGGCGGCGCTCGCCGCCGAGATGAAAATGGCGCAGACCGAAGTTTACGAGGTCGCGACCTTCTATTCGCATTTCGATGTGGTGAAGGACGGCGCTGCCCCGCCGGCGGTCACCGTGCGCGTCTGCGATTCGCTGTCCTGCGCCATGGCCGGCGCCGAGAAGCTGCTCAAGGATTTGCCGCGAAAGCTCGGCAAGGACGTGCGCGTGGTGCGCGCGCCCTGCATGGGCGCCTGCGATCGTGCTCCGGTCTGCGCCGTCGGCCACATGCAGACCTTTGCGGCGACGGCGGACAAGGTGACCGCGTCGGTGAAGGCCAATCCGCATCCGCACGCATGGAAGCCTGAGGTCGACTTTGCCGCCTACCAGAAGTCGGGCGGCTACGCGCTGCTCAAGGATTGTCTGTCCGGCAAACGCAGCCGCGACGAACTCATCAAGATCGTCAGCGATGCCGGCCTGCGCGGTCTCGGCGGCGCTGGATTTCCGACGGGGCGCAAATGGTCGCTGGTGCGCGCCGAGCCTGCGCCGCGCATGTTCGCCGTCAACGCCGACGAGGGCGAACCCGGCACCTTCAAGGACCGCTTTTACCTCGAGCGCGATCCGCATCGTTTCATCGAGGGCATGCTGATCGCGGCTCATGTGGTCGAGGCAGCGGAAACCTATCTCTATATCCGCGACGAATATCCAGAATTGCGGCTGATGCTCGCGGATGAAATCACGCGCGTGGAAGAGGCGGGGCTGTCGCCGCACACCAAGCTGCATTTGCGCCGCGGCGCCGGCGCCTACATTTGCGGCGAAGAATTGGCGATGATCGAGTCGATCGAAGGCAAGCGCGGGCTGCCGCGCCACCGTCCGCCTTACGTCGCCCAGGTCGGCCTGTTCGGCCGCCCGACGCTGGAGCAGAACGTCGAGACGCTCTATTGGATCCGCGACATCATCGACAAGGGCGCGGCTTGGGCGACCTCGCAAGGACGTCGTGAACGCAAGGGGTTCCGCAGCTTCTCGGTGTCCGGGCGCGTGAAAAAACCCGGCGTCAAGCTGGCGCCCGCCGGCATCACGGTGCGCGAGTTGATCGACGAATATTGCGGCGGCATGGCTGAAGGCGAGACCTTCAAGGGCTATCTGCCCGGCGGCGCTTCCGGCGGCATTCTCCCTGCGTCGATGGCCGACGAACCGCTCGATTTCGGAACACTGGAAAAATATGGCTGCTTTGTTGGTTCCCACGCCGTTGTCATCCTTTCCGACAAGGACGATATGAAGGCTGTGGCGCTCAATCTGATGAAGTTCTTCGAGGACGAGAGCTGCGGCCAGTGCACTCCGTGCCGGGTCGGCAGCGAAAAGGCGGCCAGACTTATGGCGCAAGGTCCGTGGGACGTGAATTTGTTGACGGAGCTTTCGACCGCCATGCGCGACGCTTCCATTTGCGGGCTCGGACAGGCGGCGCCAAATCCATTGGTCTGCGTGCTGAAATATTTTCCCGAAGAACTCAAAAAGCCGCTGGGCACGTGGTGAAACAATGACCGCAGGAAACGGCGCTGCAAAGACGGTGACATTCATCCTCGACGGGCGCGAGGTCGAGGCGCATGACGGCGAAACCATCTGGCAGGTCGCCAACCGCCTCGGCACCGAAATCCCGCATCTGTGCTATTCGCCCGAGCCCGGCTATCGCGCCGACGGCAATTGCCGCGCCTGCATGGTCGAAATCGAAGGCGAACGCGTGCTAGCGGCAAGCTGCATCCGCAAGCCCAGCCCCGGCATGAAGGTGAAGGCCGTTTCCGAGCGCGCCAAGACCGCGCGCAAGATGATTTTCGACCTTCTGGTCTCCGATCAGCCCGAGCGCGCGACCTCGCACGACCCGCAATCGAAGTTCTGGGCCTGGGCCGACAGGATGGGCATCGACACCGGCCGCTTCCCCGAGCGCGAGAAAATGCCGCAGGCCGACCGCAGCCATCCGGCGATGGCTGTCAATCTCGACGCCTGCATCCAGTGCAATCTTTGCGTCCGCGCCTGCCGCGAAGTGCAGGTCAACGACGTCATCGGCATGGCTGGCCGCGGCCATCTGGAAAAGATCGTGTTCGACTTCGACGACCCGATGGGCGCGTCGACCTGCGTTGCCTGCGGCGAATGCGTGCAGGCCTGTCCGACCGGCGCGCTGATGTCAGCGACGCTGGTGAACAATGACAACGTGCGCACCGAATTCCCCGACCGCGAAGTCGACTCGGTGTGCCCCTATTGCGGCGTTGGTTGCCAGCTGACCTATCAGATCAAGAACGACAAGCTCATCAACGTGGTCGGCCGCGACGGCCCGGCCAATCAGAACCGGCTCTGCGTGAAAGGCCGTTTCGGCTTCGACTACGTCACCAATCCGCAGCGCCTGAAAGTGCCGATGGTGCGCAAGGATGGCGTCGGCAAGGCTGCCGACGATCTGGTCGACCCGGCAAACCCCTGGACGCATTTCCGCGAGGCGACCTGGGACGAAGCCATGGAGCGAGCCGCCGCCGGTCTCAAGAAAATCCGCGACCGCGACGGACCCCGTGCGCTCGCCGGTTTCGGTTCGGCCAAAGGTTCGAACGAAGAGGCCTACCTTTTCCAGAAGCTTATCCGCACCGGCTTCGGCTCCAACAACGTCGATCACTGCACAAGGCTTTGCCATGCCTCGTCGGTGGCGGCGCTGCTCGAAGGTGTCGGCTCGGCAGCGGTTACCGCGACCTTCAACGAGTGCAAGAATTCCGATTTCATCGTCGTGATCGGCGCCAACCCGACCGAGAACCATCCGGTCGCCGCGACCTTCTTCAAGCAGGCGGCCAAGCGCGGCGCCAAGCTCGTGGTCATGGACCCGCGCGGGCAGGCGTTGACGCGCCACGCCTGGAAGATGATGCAGTTCAAGAACGGCGCCGACGTCGCCATGCTTAACGCCATGCTCAACGTCATCATCGACGAGAAACTCTACGACCAGCAATACGTGCAAACCTACGTCGAGGGCTTCCAGCAGCTCGCCGACCATGTGAAGGATTTCACGCCCGAGGAAATGGAGCCGATCTGCGGCATCCCGGCCGACACGCTGCGCGAAGTGGCCCGCTCTTACGCGCGCGCGGAGAGCGCCATCATCTTCTGGGGCATGGGCGTGTCGCAGCACACTCACGGCACCGACAATGCGCGCTGTCTCATTGCGCTGTCGCTGATCTGCGGCCAAGTCGGCCGCCCCGGCACCGGCCTGCATCCATTGCGCGGACAAAACAACGTGCAGGGCGCGTCGGACGCCGGGCTGATCCCGATGTTCTACCCCGACTACAAATCGGTCGAGAGCCCGGAGATGCTCGCCAAATATGAAGCGGCCTGGGGCAAGAAGCTCGACCCCAAGCGCGGCAAGACCGTGGTAGAGATCATGGACGCCGTGCACGCCGACGAGATCAAGGGAATGTACATCATGGGCGAAAACCCGGCGATGTCAGACCCCGACCTCAATCACGCCCGCGGTGCGCTCGCGCATCTGCAGCATCTCGTGGTCCAGGACATTTTCCTCACCGAAACCTGCTCCTATGCCGACGTGGTTCTGCCCGCATCGGCCTGGCCGGAGAAGGACGGCACCGTCACCAACACCAACCGCCAGGTGCAGATGGGCCGCGTGGCCCTGCCGCTGCCGGGCGACGCGCGTCAGGACCTCTGGATCATTCAGGATCTCGCCCAGCGCATGGGCGAAAAGTGGAACTATAAGCACGTCAGCGAGGTGTTCGAGGAGATGGCGCGGCTGATGCCGGCGCTCGACAACATCACCTGGGACCGCGTCGAACGCGAGGATCACGTCACCTATCCGGTGGATAGCCCCGACCAGCCGGGCCGCGATGTGGTGTTCGACAAGGGCTTCCCGCGCCCGAACGGCATGGCCAGGCTTGTCGCTGCCAAATTGCAGCCGCCGGACGAGACCCCGGACCACGAGTTTCCGTTTATTCTTACCACCGGACGCCAACTGGAGCATTGGCACACCGGCGCCATGACGCGGCGCGCCACTGTGCTCGACGCGCTGGAACCGTCCGCGGTTGCTTCCGTCTCGCGCGGCACCATCGAGACGCTCGGCATCAAGCCCGGCGACATGTTGCGCGTGATCACCCGGCGCGGCGAAGTCGAATTATCGTCGCGCCAGGATGATGCCATCCCCGACGGCGTCATCTTCATCCCCTTCGCCTACGTCGAGGCGGCGGCGAACATGCTCACCAATCCGGCGCTCGATCCGTTCGGCAAGATTCCGGAATTCAAGTTCTGCGCCGCGCGGGTCGAGAAAGCCGAGCCACGCGTGGAAGCGGCGGAGTAGGGCAAGCCGTGTCGCTCGCGGTAGCCGGGATTGCCCGGCCATTTTGCTTTTGAGCGGGACGCGATATGACTTTGGACATGTCCCAACAGAGTCCGGAACCGGAAGAGCCGGAAACCGAGGCCGAACGGCGCCGCGCCAACATGATTCTTCTTGGCGCCGCGGTTGCCCTTGTGATCCTCGGCGTCTGGCTGGTGAACGCGCTGGTCGACGCGCGCAAGAGTGAGGAGTGCTTCGAGTCGGGCCGGCGCAATTGCAATCCGGTCGACGTCGACAGAAACGCAAACTAGACATTTCAATGCAGGGTCGGCGTGTTCTCGCCGATCACGGACAGATGCATGCGCTCGATCAGATCGGCGCGCTGCGCTTGCGTGCGCTGCAGCTCGGCTTCGGTTTGCGCCCAGGTTGTTGCGTTTGAGCCCAGCAGCACGACCCCGCCGATCGCGATCGCCATGGCGGCAATGAATGTGGTCGGGTCGAATGGGACAATCGTCAGTAGGACCAGCACCATCCAGACCGCGCTGGCGGCGACGGCAAACTTTGCGGCCAGCGAGATTTTCCCGCAACGCTCGATGGTTTCGCCAAGCGCCTCGATGCGCTCTTCCAGCTTTTCGATTGCGTCGTGGGCGTCATCGTCGACCATGTGACCGGCCCGGCCGCCTCACGCCGGCTTCCTGGTCTTGAAATACGGCTCCACCTTTCCGCTAAGTTTGATGGTCAGCGGATTGCCGTAGCGGTCTAATGCCTTGCCGGCGGTCACGCGGATCCAGCCTTCGCTGACGCAATATTCCTCGACATTGGTCTTTTCCACCCCCTTGAAACGGATGCCGACGTCGCGCGCCAAAGTCTCGGCGCTGAAATAAGGGCTGCGCGGATCGTTGCTAAGCCGGTCGGGCGGGCTATCGGTCATAACGGGCTTTTCTCACGCGGGAACAGACCCCGCAAGCGATGCCCCGATCCCGCCGCTTTTTGCGGATGAGATTTCACGCCCGGCCGGTGCTAGACTTGGAACCGGAATTTGCCGGCGAGATAGGGGACTGTGGGTCAAGCCATGACATCCGTGTCACGTCTGTTGTGTGCCGCCGCGTTGGCGTTCGCCGCCGCGCCGGCATTTGCCAAGCCTGCTTATGTCGGATCGACCGTAAACTTGCGTGCCGCGCCCGGCACCGCCAGCGAAATCGTCGGCAAGATTCCGGGCGGCAGCCTGATCGAAGCCGGCGAGTGCACCGGGGGCTGGTGCGAGGTCACCTGGCAGGGCAAGAGCGGCTTTGCCATCCAGACCGCGCTCGACCTGAGCGGGCGGGTCCCGCGCCGCGCCGCTGCGCCGCAAGGTTATGCCGGCCCCCCGCCTGGCTATGTGCCCGACGAGGAAATCGTCGAAGGCCCGCCGGTCTATTACGCTCCACCGCCTTATTATTACGGGTACTATGGACCGCGCTACCGTCCCTATTGGGGCTGGCGGCATCACTGGTAAGCGCGACGACTATCTGCGCTGATCAAGCAGCGCCGTCTGTGCCCCAGACGAGACCGAACCCCAGCCGCACGGCGAGATAGGTAACGATCGCGACCGGGATGGCGATGTAGAACTGCACGCCGAGCCCCAGTTCCAATCCGAACATGACCGCTCCGCCGAGCAGCACCGCAATCATGCGGCCGAGCATTTGGCGATTCATGACCGCTCGCTATTTGCCGGTTTTGGAGTCGGTGGTGCCGCGCATGTTCTGCCAGGGATCGACCCGTACCGTGACGCCTGAGTTACCGGTCTGCTTCAGCGTCGACTGGTATTGCTGATCGACCGCTTCAACATCCTTTTTTTTCCGGTTTTGCTCCTGCACCAGCGGGCTGTCGTCCTTTGACTTTTGGGCAAAGGCAGGCCCGCTCAACACTGCAAACGCGACAAGGCAGGCAACCGCTTTTTTCACGGAATCTCTCCGGCTCTGCGGCAAAGACTATCACGGCGGCCTTTGCCGCGACAATCGGATGAAATCGTGGCGCTTTTGGCGGGCAACTTGCTATAACCACTGCTGCCGGAGCGAAACCGAGGACTGCCGATGTCGCTTGCCTATAACGCGTCGCCGCATGCGCCCGCGCAAGGCATTCGCCACGACTGGACGCGTGTGGAGATCGCTGCGCTGTTTGCGCTGCCGTTCCCGGATTTGATGTTCCGAGCCGCGCAAGTTCACCGGCAGTATTTCGACCCGGCTGAAGTGCAGATCTCGACGCTGCTCTCGATCAAGACCGGCGGCTGTCCGGAAGATTGTGCCTATTGCCCGCAGGCTGCACGCTATGACACCGGGGTGAAGGCCGAAAAGCTGATGGGCCTCGATGCGGTGCTCGCCGAGGCGCGCGCGGCGCGCGACGGTGGCGCGTCACGGTTCTGCATGGGCGCCGCCTGGCGTTCGCCGAAGGACCGTGACCTCGACAATGTCTGCGCCATGGTCGAAGGCGTTAAAGCGCTGGGTCTGGAGACCTGCGCCACTCTCGGCATGCTGACGGCCGATCAGGCGGCGCGGCTGAAAGACTCCGGCCTCGACTACTACAATCATAATCTGGACACCTCGCCGGAATTCTACGGTGAGATCATCACCACGCGCACCTACCGGGACCGGCTGGAGACGCTTGAGCACGTGCGCGCCGCCGGAATTCACGTCTGCTGCGGCGGCATCGTCGGCATGGGTGAAACGGTCGACGACCGCGCCGGCATGATCGCGACGCTGGCCAGCCTGCCCGCCCATCCGGAAAGCGTGCCGATCAACATGCTGGTGCAGGTCGAAGGCACTCCGCTTGCCGGAACGGGCAAACTCGATCCGCTCGATTTTGTGCGCACCATCGCGGTCGCGCGCATCGCCATGCCCGCCTCGATGGTGCGGCTTTCCGCCGGCCGCGAGGACATGAGCGAAGAGACCCAGGCGCTATGCTTCCTCGCCGGCGCCAATTCGATCTTTTACGGCCCGAAGCTGCTCACCACGCCGAACCCCGGCCGCGACTGCGACATGGCGCTGCTTGACCGGCTCGGCTTGCGGCCGATGGAGTAGGGCGGGTTAGCTGAAGCTGCGCACAAGGGCAAAGCCGGCAAACAGCGCCGCAATCGACGCCGCCACGGAGACGGCGACATAGAGCGCCGCCAGGGCCAGTTCGCCGCGCTCGTAGAGCAGCGCCACATCCAGCGAGAACGCCGAGAAGGTGGTGAAGCCGCCGAGGATGCCGGTGGTGAGAAACAGCCGCCAGTGCTGCGAGGCGTCGCCGCGGAAGGCGAAATAGGCGGCGATCAGGCCCATGGCCAGCGAGCCGGCGACGTTGACCGTCATGGTGCCGTAAGGGAATGCAGTCCCGGCAAGCCGTGCCGCGGTGAGATTGACGCCGTGGCGCAGCGCCGCGCCGATACCGCCGCCGAGAAATACAATGAGATAGCCCATATGCCGACCCTTTTTCTTTCAGGGCAACGAAAACTGCCCTGCGGCGGACGCACTCCGACCGCCCTGCTACGCGGTAGGAGTCATCAGCCCCAAATTGTTCGTAACTTGCGGGCGGTTATCGGGGGAACCCCATCCCCATCGCCCTGAGATTTACCGGCGGCTCACATCCGGGTCAACCGCAGACAAACTGCACCGCTCGGGCTAAACTGACCGTCTTAGTCGTGAGGAGGCGCCAATGTGCCACCCGTTCATGTCGTGCTCTCGGCCGACGAGAAAAACGAAGCAAAAAAACTCGCCGGCGTCCTTATCCCGGTCTATGCCTCGATCGTGCTGGCGGTCATTGCGCTAGTGACGGCAACCGGTGCGCAGCGCCCAGGCGAGTTGACCGCGTCAAGCGCCGCAACGGCCGCGCGATAGCGCGCGCTAGTTCTCCTGCAGCCAGGTCTCCAGCGGCTTGACGTCGGGTTTTTCGCCCGCCGGATGGACCCACGGATCGACCGCCCATTTGACCTGCGTCTTCAGGTCGGTGATGACGGCGGTCGCGTGCGGCCAGCGCCCGTCGAGAAAGCCGCCACGGGCGACCGTCTGCTCGACGCGGTGGAATTTCAGTAATCCCAGTTGATCGAGCAGCAGCAGCAGGGTGGTGGTGTTGCGGCTGGTGTCGATGCAGTCGAACTGGTTTTCCGCCTCGGTGAAATGCTCGTAGCCGGCACGGGCGATGTGATGCGTCGTCCCCGTTGCCGGGCCGATGCGGCGGTCAAACCACTGTCCGGCATTCGCGATTGCGGAGCGCTCCGCCGCAGCCGACCCCTTCGCGCCGCTGAACATCTGTGCCAGGTGGGCGCGGTCGGCGGCGCCCATTGCGATCTCGGTGTGAATACGGCAGCCGAAGCCATGGCAGACGATGATGGCCGAGGTCGACGGCGGCGTCAGCGACAAATTTGCGTAATCGGAGATCGCCGTCGCATCAAGGCTGCGGGCAAGGGCCGCGGAACTTGTGGTCATCGCCGCCACGCCGCCAAATATCAGACGCAGAACAAACAGGCGCACATCGATCTCTCCACGAGCCCCGAGGCTAACCTACCGGCCCGCGGCATGAAAAGAAACCGTGGCTTTAATGCACCGCGGCTCCGCTGCGCGGCATGATCGCGCCTCGGTGGCGGATCACCGCGCCGGCGAGCCGGTGCGCTGCGGTCGCCGCATCAATTGCCGAAGCTCCGCCAAGCCGTGCCGCGAGATAACCGGCGTTGAAACCGTCGCCGGCGGCGGTCGGATCGACCGGCACGACGACATCGGGTACCGGCACCATGTCGCGCCCGCCATTGACCGCGACCAGCGCACTGTTGGGACCGTTCTTCACGACGATTTCGTTGACGCCGAAGGCCTGCAATCGCTCGATGGTCGCCTCGGGCGAGGGATCGCCCCACAACACCGCTTCATCGTCATAGGCAGGCAGCGCAATGTCCACGCGCTTGAGCGCCTCGGCGAACACGGTGCGGGCACGGCTGAGGTCGCCTTTCCAGCCGCGCGGCCGGAAATTGCCGTCGAAAGCAATCTTGGCGCCCCGGCTGCGCGCGAGTTCGATCGCCGCGAGAAACCGTCCGATGCCGATGTTGGAATAAAGCGACAAGGTAATGCCGGAAAGGTAGACCAGCCGGGCCGCGGTCAAGGCTTCGGCGATGCGGCTCCAGTGCGGCAATTCGAACAGTTCGCGGGCCGGCGCGGCTTCATGCCAGACATCGGCGCGGTGCCCGCCGGTGCCGTCGGCCTCGACCAGCGTCAGCCCCGGTAACCGGCCGGCGGCGCGCAGGATGAGATCGGTGTCGACGCCCTCGGCCGAGGCCAGCGCCACGATGCGTTCCGAATAGGCGTCATCGCCGAGCGCGCTGGCGAAGGCAGCGCTTTGCCCGGCGCGGGCGAGATAAATCGCAGTGTTGAAGGTATCGCCGGCGCAGCCCAGCGAAAAACGGCCATCGGCGCCGCGCGCGAGCTCAATCGTGGCTTCGCCGATGCAGATGCTGCGTGGTTGTCCGGTCACGCTATCATGTCCATCGAATTGTGGTCCAAGTCATGTGCCGATGCGCAGCGATGCATTCATTTTCCGCAGGCACGCGATGACCGACAGTGCGGTTATCCGGCCTGTCTTTGGATTTTCACTCGGAACATTCGCGATCGACATCGAGAAGCTCGCCGAGTTGGCCTCGACTTCAATTTTATGAATGTTGCGGTCAAGATCGGGGTCTGCCCAGATCTCGATCATCGTGCGCTCGGGGCCGATTCCGGCAAGCGACAAGGCCGCACCGACATTGAGATTTGCCGGAAATCCTTTGGCCGCCGCGCGCGCCGTCCCCTCGAAGATCTTGCGCGGCTCGCGCAGGGTCTCGAGATCGATACCGTGGTCTGTGACGTAAGGCGCCCCGAGCAGTCCCTTCACCGGCTTTCGGGTGACCAGCCGCACGGCGTGAATGACGCCTTCGGCCGCGGCAGTCACCGCATCGAGCCCGATCAAGGCGCCTGTCGGCACGACGATTTGCCCGCCATTGGTCCGCGCCGCTTCGACCAGATCCCAGCTGTCGAGCAGAGCACCGGCGCTTAGAACGATGGCCGTTTTTCCCCGCACCACGAATGGTTGCACAATCGATCGCAGCAGAGACGCCGGTGCGCATTCGATGACGATGTCCGCGGCCTGCTCCAGGACTTCAATCGGCAAAACTTGCGGTTTGCATACGAGGCGGTCCAGATCCGGCCGCTGTTTGGCGGGGTCGCGGACCGCGACGGCGGAAAGTCTGAACCCGTCGATGCCCTTATCGAGAGCCTGCGCGAGCTTGACGCCGATTGGCCCAAGGCCGGCGATCGCAACCCGCTGTTGCATAGGTGCCATTCAAAATCACAGTCCGAGAGCCGTCCAGCTTACTTGACGTCGCCGCAAGAGATTGTCCAGAAGTTCGGCGGCATGGTCTAAGGACCGCCGTGAGCGGTTCGGCCCAACGGGAAGGTTAACACATGAAAAGAACAATTTACGGGATAGCCCTGGCAATGCTGCTCGCGCTCACAGGAGCGGCTGCTGCCGAGGACTTTCCCGCGCGGCCAATGACCATGGTGATTCCATTCGCGGCCGGCGGGCCGACGGACTTGCTCGGCCGCGTCATCGCGGCGCGCATGGGAGACATTCTCGGTCAGACCGTGGTGGTCGAAAATGTCGGTGGCGCCGGCGGCATGAACGGGTCCAAGCGCGTGGCCGACGCCAGCCCGGACGGTTACACCTTCGTCTTGGGCACCGTCGGCACTCACGCGCAAAATCAGTCGCTCTACAAGCACCCCATCTACAATGCCGCGACCGATTTCACGCCGGTCGGCTTGATCGCGGAAGTTCCGATCGTGCTGATCGCGCGCAAGGATCTGCCGGCGAACAATCTCAAGGAATTCGTTGCTTACGCCAAGGCCAATCAGGCCAAGATGCAATTCGGTTCCGCCGGCGCCGGCTCGGCAACGCATCTTGGTTGCGTCGTGCTCAACACCGCGATGGGCACCGACATCGTGCATGTGCCTTACAAGGGCACCGGCCCGGCCATGCAGGACTTGATTGGTGGACGCATCGATTTCCTTTGCGAAATCATCAGCACCGCCAAACCGCAAATCGACGGCGGCCGCGTCAAGGCTATTGCCATCATGACCAAGACGCGTTCGTCGGTCGAGCCGAACCTGCCGACCGCCGCGGAACAGAGTCTCGATGTGCAGGCCTACACGTGGAACGCCGTGTTTCTGCCGAAGGGCGCGCCGGATGCCATCGTAAAGAAGCTCAACAACGCCATCATCGAGGCGATGAAGACACCGGCCGTGCGCGAGCGTCTGGAAGGGTTCGGCGCGCAGATCGTCTCCGACGATCGCGCGACGCCTGCGTATCTCGGCCAATTCGTCAAAAGCGAGATCGAGAAATGGGCCGCACCGATCAAGGCGAGCGGCGTATCGGTCGAGTGATGGCGGCGTAGCGTCGAACGGCAAAGTTGCAGATGCAACCGCAAAGCCGGCCCTAGCGGGCGGTGGAAGGCGTTCGCATTGCCGGTACGGCGAGGCAGGCGAAATAGACGATGCCGCTCAATAACGCGATGCAGAAACTCACCGGCCAGTCGGTGTGGAAAGCGATCGTAATGCCGAGCCAGGCCTCGGCCAGCGCCAGCAGGGCGGCGAGGGCGAGCCCGTTCCAAAGGCCGGAGGTCAAGCGTTGCGCCGCCGCCGGCGGCCCGACCATCAGCGTGAACACCAGCAGCACCCCGACGATCTGCGCGCAGGCCGACACAGCCAGCGCCACGATGGCGAGGAAAGCGGTGGAGATGAAACGCAGCGGCACGCCCTTGGCCTCCGCCAGTTCCGGCTGCAGGCTGGCAAAGATCAGCGGCCGCATGATGGCGCCGAGCGCGATCAGCGTCACGACACCGAGAGCGGTCAGCGTCACGATGGTCGATTGGTCGACGGCGAGCACGTTGCCGAACAGGATCGCCGTCGCTTGCGTTGCGAACGACGTGTAGTAGTGCAGGAACAGGAGGCCGAAGCCGAGCGCCAGCGCCAGCACGACGCCGATGGCGACGTCGCGATTGCTGATGCGTTCCGAGAGCGCGCCCATGGCGATGCCGGCGGCGAGGGTAAAGCCGACCAGTCCCCATAGCGGCGCGAGGCCGATCAATCCGGCGCCGGTCGCGCCGGCAAAGCCGATATGGGAGAGCGCGTGGCCGGCAAAGGTCTGCCCGCGCATCACCAGGAAAAAGCCGACCAGCCCGGAGACCACCGCGACAATGCCGGCGGCTTCAAATGCATTGACCATGAATTCGTATTGAAACATGTCAGCCATTCGTCATTCCGAAGCGCGCCGTCCCGGAATGACCCTTTTCAATGGTGGTGATGGTCATGCCCATGCCCATGCCCATGGTCGTGCAGATGATCGGCGTGCTCGACGTCGTGGCCGCGCGACATCACGAAGATGTGGCCGTCGGCCCGCAACACGTTGATCTCGGTGCCGTAAAGCTGCGAGAGCACCGGCGCGGTGACGATTTCATCGACCGTGCCGAGCGCCGCCTTGCCGTTGCCGAGATAAAGCACGCGATCGAGCGTGCCGAGCAGCTGGTTGAGTTCGTGGGCGCTGAACAGCACCGTGATCTTGCGCTCGCGGCAGACCTTGCGCACGACGTCGATCACGACTTCCTGGTGGCGCTGATCGAGGCTGATCAGGGGCTCGTCGAGCAGCAGCAGTTTCGGCGAGCCGAGCAGTGCCTGCGCCAGCAGCAGCCTTTGCCGTTCGCCGCCGGACATGTCGGACAAGGGCCGGCGCGCGAGATCGCGGGCGCCGACCGACTCGAGCGTTTCCTCGATCATGCGCCGGTCGGGCGCGGAGAGCGAGGGTATGCCCCAGCGCTCGCCGTGTAACGAACTGCCGATGAAATCGAGGCCGCGCACGCGCAGATCAGGCAACACCGTGCGTACCTGCGGCAGATAGCCGATTGCCGGATCGCCGCGCTGCGGCGCGCGGCCGAAGACGTGCAGGCTTCCTTCGCGCGTCGGCAGCAAACCCAAGATGGCGCGCATCAGCGTGGTCTTGCCGGCGCCGTTGGGGCCGAGCACGCCGATGAACTCGCCGGCGCGGATAGCGAAGCTTACGTCCGAAAGAACGTTGCGGCCACTGATTCCAATGGTGGCGTGGTCGAGTTCGACAACATTCATGAAGAGGGGCCTGCCAAGGCCCTCTCTGTATCATTGAGCTGCGTCAGCATCCAGTTCTGGTAGGTCATTCCCGGCGGCGTTGTTTCGGTGATGCCGACGACCGGAATCTTGGATTTGCGCGCGATGCTGACAAGGCGCTCCACCGCCTTGTCGGACGCCTGTTTGTTGAAGAACATCACCTTGACTTTATGGTGCTTGAGGTCGTTTTCGAAGGCGGCGACATCGCGCGCGCTCGGCTCGGTGTCGTTCATGATCGAGAGCTGGAATTTTTCATTGCGCATCTTAAGACCGAGCGCGGCGGCCATATAGCCGAACACCGGTTCGCTCGCCGTTACTGACGCGTCTGCAAACCTGACTTTGATGGCGGCGACTTTATCGTTGATCGGCTTAAGAGAGGCTACGAAGGTCGCAAGCCGCGCGTCGTAGTCGCTCTTGTGCGCCGGATCGGCATTGGAAAAGGCATCGGCCATGGCCTTGGCGGCCGCCGGCATGGTCCCCGGGTCGTACCAAAGATGCGGATTGTCGCCGGCCTTCTTCCCGGTGAGCTCCGCAACGTCGATGACGACGCGACCGGCGTGCGGCGCGGCGCTGACTATCTTCTGCATCCACGGGTCATAGTCGGCGCCGTTGAGAACGACGATCTGAGCATCGGCGATCTGACGAACGGTGCTGGGCGTGGTTTCGAACAGGTGCGGATCCTGATCGGGGTTGCTCATGATGCTGACGACGGCGACATGGTCACCGCCGATCTGTTTGGCGACGTCGCCATAGAAATTCTCCGCCGCCACGACCGCGAGTGGCGCGTCGGCTGCGCGCGTGGCGGGCGCCGCGCTGAGGGTGAGGAGGACGGCGAAGGCGAGCGCTGTGACGGTCTTCATGGCTGCAAACCCTTGAATTGGGCGCCGAAAACGGGTCGGCGCCCGGCCAAGATACGTAACAATATAACATATCGCATGGCAAGACTATGGCGATATGGGCGGGCCGGCGCGGTCAGTCCTGGTCGCCGTATCGCTCCTTGACCGCAGCGGCCACGAACAATTTTCGCCCCTGCCGCCCCGTGGTCGTGGCGTGCGCCGCGCACCAGATGGGAAATGTCGCCGGGTCGATGCGCACGCGCATCACCGGGTGGCCGTAGGCCTTGAGGCCGGTTTCCATCTCGACCGCCATCTTGCGCCATTCGGCCCAGGCCAGCGGCATGACGTCGCCGTCGGCTAAAATTTTAAGCACCGCCGGATAGTCGGCTTCGTCGATCCAGTAGACGCCGACGGCAGGCAGCGGCTTTTCTTCCGAACGGGGCATGGAAGAAGCCTAGCACGGGTAACGCGTGTGGGTTCCGTCAACGTCCTGTTGCATGTGCGGCCGAGGCTGGGCACAAAGGCCCCGAACGAGAGTAACGTCATGCGTCCCAGCCAAGACCGCAAAGCCTTCCAACTCAGCCGCCGCGCGGTCATCGCCGGGCTGCCGCTGTTGCTTGCCGGCTGCGGTGGGGGCTATGGCTCCGTGCAGGATGGCGGCTTCAACATCGCGCCGGTCGACCTCACCACCATCGACCAAAGCCTGCAGCGCCAACAGGTCGCCTGGAAGGGCAAGGAGAAGCCCGGCACCATCG
Organism: uncultured Alphaproteobacteria bacterium; assembly: GCA_963738915.1. GTDB lineage: Bacteria > Pseudomonadota > Alphaproteobacteria > Rhizobiales > Xanthobacteraceae > Pseudolabrys. Next base: position 63,094 of record CAVTYO010000007.1, on the reverse strand, counting down.
TCGTCAACGTGCCCGAGCGCAGGCTTTATCTGGTCGAAGCCGACGGCCGCGCCATTCGTTATGGCATCGGCGTCGGCCGCAGCGAAGGCATGAATTTCCGCGGCAGCGCCGTGATCGGGCGCAAGGAAAAATGGCCGCACTGGACGCCGACCGCGAACATGATGGCGGCAATCCCGGTCTATCGCCACTATGCCGGCGGCATGGATGGTGGGCCCGACAATCCGCTCGGCCCGCGTGCGCTGTATCTCTACCGTGACGGCCATGACACGTTCTTCCGCCTGCACGGCACCACCGAGCCGGAGACCATCGGGCAGGCGGTCTCCTCCGGATGCATCCGCCTGTTCAATCAGGACATCATCGATCTTTACAATCGCGTGCCGGTCGGTACGCGTGTGACCGTTGTGCAGGGCTGACGATGTCGAAACAGAGCGCACGCGAGGAAGCCGAACGTCTCGTCAGGGAGGCGATGGAGAAGAAATCCATCACCGTGACGCAGGGCGACACGCGCATCGACAGCCACTGCGGCAAGTGCGGCGCGCTCAACAAGGTTAAGGCGCCCAAGGGCCAGACCCGCGTCGAATATACCTGCAAGGATTGCGGGCATAAGCAAAAGGCGCTGTGAGGCCGGGACCCTAGCGCTACAGCATGTCTTTGATGCCGGCCGTGAAGGTGGGAAGGCATCGCGAAGGCAATGTCCGGAGGCCCTTTTGCGCTTCCGGCCCGCATTGCCTATATCTCCCGCTCACGGAGCCGCGTTCATGACCACCGCCAAGAGCGACAAAATCCCCGTTACCGTGCTCACCGGCTATCTCGGCGCCGGCAAGACCACGCTGCTCAACCGCATTCTGTCGGAGCCGCACGGCAAGAAATTCGCGGTCATCGTCAACGAATTCGGCGAAATCGGCATCGACAACGAACTCGTGGTCAACGCCGACGAAGAAGTGTTCGAGATGAACAACGGCTGCATCTGCTGCACCGTGCGCGGCGACCTTGTGCGCATCATCGACGGGCTGATGCGGCGCAAGGGCAAGTTCGACGCCATCATCGTCGAAACGACCGGGTTGGCGGACCCGGCGCCGGTGGCGCAGACTTTCTTCATGGACGAGAACGTCGGCGCGAGAACCAAGCTGGATGCCGTCGTCACCGTCGCCGACGCCAAATGGCTCAAGGACCGGCTCAAGGATGCGCCCGAGGCGAAGAACCAGATCGCCTTTGCCGACGTTATCCTCATCAACAAGACCGATCTGGTCACGCCGGCCGAACTCGCCGAAATCGAGGCGCGCATCCGCGGCATCAACCCCTATGCGCGGCTGCATCGCACCGAGCGCGCGAAAATCGGGATCGATGAGGTGCTCGGCCGCAATGCGTTCGACCTCGACCGCATCCTCGACATTGAGCCGCAGTTCCTGACGGCAGACGATCAAGGACATGAGCATGACCACGATCACTCATCACGGCGATCATCATGGCCACGACCATCATCACCATGGCGGCGGTCTCAAGCACTATCACGACGAAGACATGCAAAGCGTGTCGCTGCGGACTGACAAACAGCTAGACCCGGACAAGTTCTTCCCGTGGGTGCAGGATCTGGTCGCCAAGGACGGGCCGAACATTCTGCGTTCCAAGGGCATCCTCGCCTTCAAGGACGACCCCGAGCGTTTCGTATTCCAGGGCGTGCACATGGTGCTCGACGGCGATCATCAGCGAGCCTGGCGCGCGGACGAGAAGCGCGAAAGCCGGATCGTCTTCATCGGCCGTAATCTGCCCGAGGACAAAATCCGCCGGGGCTTCGAGGCCTGCGCGGCCTGACGTGAGCGACGCCGGCGCGCCAGTTCCTTCCCTTGCCGATCGCGTCCGCACGGTCCGCGCCGGCGGCACGGTCGTCGCGGTGCATTTCCTTGGGCCAACGCCGGTCTTCGTGCTCGGCGAAGAGGAATTGCTGTTCGCATCCGAAAATGACGAGAAGCGTGTCGCCGTTCACGCCGGCGCGATTCTGTCGAGCGCCGCGGACAACAGCCGCATCGTCACCGGGGGCGATGACGGGAAGATCGTGGCGACGGGTACCGACGGCACGCATGAGGTTGTCGCCACCGACGAGAAACGCCGCTGGATCGACCATGTCGCCCTTGGTCCCGACGGCGCCGTCGCCTGGTCGGCGGGCAAGACCGCCTTCGTGCGCCTGAAGAATGGCGAGACGCGCAACCTCGATGCGCCTTCGACGGTTGCCGGGCTCGCTTTCGCGCCCAAAGGTCTTCGCCTGGCCATCGCGCACTACAACGGCGCGACGTTATGGTTTCCCAACGCGCAAGGCGCGGCCCCGGAAAAGCTCGAGTGGAAGGGCTCGCATCTCGGCATCGCCTTCAGCCCCGACGGCAAGTTCCTTATCACCACCATGCAGGAGCCGATGCTGCACGGCTGGCGGCTCGCCGACGCCAAGCACATGCGCATGTCGGGTTATTCGACGCGGGTGCGCTCGCTCGGCTGGACGGCGGACGGCACGTATCTCGCCACCTCGGGTTCCGAGCAGCTCATCCTGTGGCCCTTCGAGGGCAAGGACGGGCCGATGGGCAAGCAGCCGCGGCTTATGGCGCAATCGGAAGCGCGCGTCGCAATTATCGCCTGCCACCCGCGCCAGCCGGTCGTGGCGGCAGGCTTTGCCGACGGCGCCGTGGTGCTGGTGCGCATCGACGACGGCGCGCTGATCCAGGCGAAACCGGCGGGCGGCGCGACAATAAGTGCGCTTGGCTGGAACGCAGCGGGAACGGTACTGGCGTTCGGCAGCGAAGGCGGCGAAGCAGGTATCCTGGCGCTTTGAATTGCGGCAGGATTGCGCAGAATAATTCGGCTGGCGTTCAGGCTGACGCCGGTAAATTGTGTGCCTTGCGTCGCCATACGGCGCCCGCAAAACCGGGAACAAAAAATCTCATGCGCGTTTTTTCCATCATCCGCGGCACCACCCTTGCGGCGCTGGCCGGCACTTTCATGCTCACGGCGCAGGCGCTGTTCCCCGGCGGCGCCGGCATGACCGGCGTGGCGCAGGCGCAGCCGGCGGATATTGGCGATTTCCATGTGGCGCTCGAGCCCTACGGCATGTGGCAGAACGACCGGCGCTGGGGTGAGGTCTGGGTGCCGTTCGACCGGACGCGTGACTGGCGGCCTTATACCATCGGCCATTGGGTCTATACCGACGACTGGGGCTGGTACTGGATCTCCGAGCAGGACGAAGAGGACTGGGGCTGGATCACCTATCACTACGGACGTTGGGCGCGGAGCGCGCAACTCGGCTGGTTCTGGATTCCGGGCGATGAATGGGCGCCGGCCTGGGTGAACTGGCGCGACAGCAACGACACGATCGGCTGGGCGCCGTTGCCGCCGGATGACATCATCGACGACTACGACGACAACCCGATCTACTGGACCTTCTTGCCGCCGCGCTATCTGTTTCTGCCGGCGCCTTACCGGCACTATTATGCGGGCGGCCGCGGAGCGTTTTATCTGCGCCGCACGATGCTGGTGAATCGTTCGCTGTCGGCAGGAGGCGGGCGGCGCTTCGGCGTCAACCCCGGCGTCGCACCGGGCCGCATCGCCGCCATCAACCGCGCCGCGGTGCCGACCTTCCGTGTGCAGCCGCGCGTGCTCGCCGGGACGCAAGGCGTCGCCGGTGCCGTGCAGGTTCAGCGCAACCAGCTCGGTGGCGGTGCCCGGCCGGGAGCCGGCCGGCAAGGTGGTCAGCGCGGACAACGCGGGCCGTCTGGCGGCAACGCCGTCACCGTTCAGCGCACGACAGCCACCATAGCGCCGGCAACAAACTTGCAGCCGCAGCAGCCGCTGGGCAGAGGTGAACGCGGACGTTTGGGCAGTCAGCCGCCGCGCGCTGTGCAAGGCGGCGCGGCTCCTGCCGCCCCCGCCGCCGCGCCGGCTGTGACACCGGCTGCTCCGGCAATTGCGCCTGCGCCCGCGGTAACACCGCCGGCCGCAAGGCCGCCCGCCCCGGGTTCACCGCCGCCGCGACGGCCCGACGCTCGCCAACCGCCGCCGCCAGCACCGCCTGCCGCGGGCACAACCCAGCCCAATGCAGCGCCACAGGCAAGGCCGGGACGTCCGCCGCCACCGGCCCCGCCGCCGGGCGCCGGCGCTCCAGGTGCGCAGCCGCAGGCGGCGCCGCAGCGTCAACCGCCACCGCAAGCACGGCCGCCGCAGCGTCCGCCGCCGCCGCAAGCACCGCCGCCTGGAGCGGCCGCGCCGAGGCCGCAGCCAGGTCCGCCGCCGCAGGCAAGGCCGCAAGGTCCGCCACCGGGACAGGCACCCGCCGTCGCGCGTCCGGCACCGCCCGCGGCGCCGCGTCCGCCGGCAGCCGCTCCGCCACGGCCGGCGGCGCCACCGGCCGCTGCCGCGCCGGCGGCGAAGAAGCCCGGCGAGCCCGCGGAGCCGCCGAAATAATTCTCGCCACGGCTAAAAGAAAAAACGGGCGGCCTTCACGGGCCGCCCGTTTCGATTTGCGATCGGTCCCTTTGATCTCAGCGCACCAGCACGTTCTTGAACTGCCAAGGGTCGCGCTTGTCGATGTCTTCCGGAAACAGCCCGGGCCGGCCGGTAATCGGTGTCCAATCGGTGTAGGCGCCGATCACGGGCCCCAGGTAGGGCATCTGCACTTCGAGGCAGCGGCGGAAATCCATCTCGTCGGCCTCGACGATGCCGGCCTTGGGATTTTCCAGCGCCCACACCATGCCGGCGAGCACGGCGCTCGTCACCTGCAGGCCGGTCGCGTTCTGATAGGGCGCGACCGCGCGGGTCTCGTCGATCGAAAGCTGCGAGCCGTACCAATAGGCGTTCTTCTTGTGGCCGTAGAGCAGCACGCCGAGCTCGTCGATGCCGTCGGCGATCTCATGCTCGTCGAGAATGTGGACGTCCGCCTGTTTCTGGCCGCCCTTGCCGAACATCTCATGCAGCGACAGCACCGCGTCGTTGCACGGGTGATAGGCGTAGTGACAGGTCGGCCGGTAAACCAGCTTGCGGCCGTTGCGCAGCGTGAAGTAATCGGCAATCGAGATCGACTCGTTGTGGGTGACGAGGAAGCCGTATTGCGCCTGCGCGGTCGGCGTCCATGAGCGCACCCGCGTGTTGGCGCCGGGCTGATCCATGTAGATCGCCGCCTGGCAGCCGGTCCTGTGCTTGTGCGCATTCGGTGGCATCCATTTTTCATACGTGCCCCAGCCGAGTTCGGCCGGCTGCAGGCCTTCGGAGATGAAGCCTTCCACCGACCAGGTGTTGACGAAGACGTCCGGCGGCTTTGGCTGCTTGGCGCGCTGGGTGTCGCGCTCGGCAATATGGATGCCCTGGACGCCGGCTTTCTTGGCGAGCTTGCCCCATTCCTCGCGCGTCTTCGGCTCCTTGAATTTGAGGCCGACGTCGGTGGCGACGTTAAGCAGCGCCTGCTTGACGAACCACGAGACCATCCCGGGATTGGCGCCGCAGCAGGAGACGGCGGTCGCCCCGCCCGGCTTCTTGCGGCGCGCGGCGAGGATCGATTCGCGCAACGCGTAATTCGAACGCGCCTCGGGACCAAGCTTGGGATCGAAGTAGAAGCCCGGCCAGGGCTCGACCACGGTGTCGATATAGAGCGCGCCGATCTCGCGGCAGAACTCCATCAGGTCGAGCGAGGAGGTGTCGACCGACACGTTGACGCAGAAGCCCTGGCCGCCGCCGGCGGTAAGCAGCGGCGTCAGCAGATGCCGGTAATTGTCCTTGGTGACGGCCTGGTGGACGAAGCGGATGCCGCGCTTGTCGAGCAGGCCGCGGTCCTTGTCCTCCGGGTCGACGACGACGAAGCGGGACTTGTCGTAACTGAAGTGCCGCTCGATCAGCGGCAGCGTGCCCTTGCCGATCGAACCGAACCCGATCATCACGACGGGCCCGGTGATGCGGGCATGCACTGGCCAGTGAGTCATTCTCAGCCTCTCCCCAATCCCTGTTCATATCGGCGGCAGCGCACAAACGGAAGGCACGCCGGAAAAAACCTTTCCGGCGTCCACACGACATTCATGCGTTAAATCAGGCGGCGCGCTCGGCGATTTTGCGCTCGGCGGCGTCGGCAAGCCGCCCCGTCGCGCTCACCAGTCCGCCGGCGCCATCGAGCGCGCCGGGAATGAGCTCGAGCGCCAGCAGCCGGCGCCGCTCGAACGGCCCGGGCAGCCGCAGCGTGGCGGTTTTCTCAGCCGTGAAGCCGAAGCGGCTGTAATAGGGCGCATCGCCGACCAGAATCACGGCGCCGTGGCCGAGCTTGCGCGCTGCCGCGATCGCCCGGCGCACCAGGGCGGCGCCGATGCCGATGCCGCGGCAATCGGCGGCGACCGCTACCGGGCCGAGCAGCAAAGCCGGTTTGTTCTCCCCGCAGGCGATATTCCACAGCCGCGCGGTGCCGACCACGCGGGCGCGGTCGGCGGCGATGAGCGCAAGCCCTTCGGCCGGCAGACGGCCCTTGCGCAGGCGCTCGGAGGTCTTGCGCCGCCGCGCCGCGGCGCCGCCGAAGGCCTCGTCCAGCAAGGCCTCGCGCGCTGCGATGTCGTTTTCTCGTTCGTGACGCAAAGTAATCATGTCAGGTCGTTCCCCTGTCGCCGGACGCGCGCGGGCGCGCTCACGGGACCGAAGCCGTGCAAGAAGGAGGGAGGCGGGCGAACCCGCCTCCGGCGATGTCATATGTGATAGGTCTTCAGCGGCGTGAAGCCGTTGAAGGCCACCGACGAGTAGGTCGCCGTGTAGGCGCCGGTGCCCTCGATCAACACCCGGTCGCCGATTTCAAGGCTGACCGGGAGCATGTAGGGCTCCTTCTCGTACAGCACGTCGGCTGAGTCGCAGGTCGGACCGGCCAGCACGCAAGGCGCCATCTCGGCGCCGTCGCGCGGGGTCTTGATCGGGTAGCGGATCGATTCGTCCATGGTCTCGGCCAAACCGCCGAACTTGCCGATGTCGAGGTAGACCCAGCGCACGTCGTCTTCCTCGCTCTTCTTGGAGACGAGGACGACTTCGGCCTCAATCACGCCGGCATTGCCGACCATGCCGCGGCCCGGTTCGATGATGGTCTCCGGGATGCGGTTGCCGAAATGCTTGCGCAGCGCCTTGAAGATGGCGTTGCCGTAGGTTTTCACCGTCGGCACGTTCTTCAGGTACTTGGTCGGGAAACCGCCGCCAAGGTTGACCATGGCGAGGTTCATGCCGCGCTCGCCGCATTCCTTGAACACGGCCGCCGCCGAGGCAAGCGCCCGGTCCCAGGCGTGCTGGTTGCGCTGCTGGGAGCCCACATGGAACGAAACGCCGTGCGGCTCCAGGCCAAGCTTGAGGGCGTGCTCGAGCACGTCGACCGCCATGACCGGCTCGCAGCCGAATTTGCGCGACAGCGGCCATTCCGCGCCGACGCAGTCGGAGAGGATGCGGCAGAACACGCGGGCGCCGGGGGCGGCGCGGGCGATCTTTTCGACCTCGGCCTTGCAATCGACCGCATAGAGGCGGACGCCGAGCGCGAAGGCGCGGGCAACGTCCCGCTCCTTCTTGATCGTGTTGCCATAGGAGACGCGGTCCGGCGCGGCACCCGCGGCCAGCACCATCTCGATCTCGGCGACCGAGGCGGTGTCGAAGCAGGAGCCCAGCCCGGCGAGCAGCGACAAGACCTCCGGCGCCGGGTTTGCCTTCACCGCGTAGAACACGCGGGTGTCGGGCAACGCCTTGGCGAAGGCATTGTAGTTGTCACGGACGACGTCGAGGTCGACGACAAGGCAAGGCCCTTCGTCATTGCGTTTACGTAGAAACTCGCGAATGCGCGCAGTCATGGCGCTATTCCCCTACAGCTCGTGGGGCACATAAGCCCCAGATATCGCGGTACTTTTGCGCTCAGGCTCGCGCGCGATGGGGACGCGCGAACGCTTACGCTTGAGAACCGCTATGCTGCCTTGGATTGGATGGGGAGACCCCGTCCGCACGGCCGGCAAGGATGAACAAGCCTCTTCGGTGACCCGCGCCGGTGGTGGAGGCCGGCAGAGACCAGAGAAGCCCGATCGTCGTTGCTTCAAGACGCGTCCCCTGCTGAGAGCAGGGTTTGCCGGTTTCGCCTCCGGCTGCCGGTCAGATTTCTTGGAGAGTTTTTGGCTTCTCTCTCCAGGCGGCTGGCGGGCCTCTTGTCCCGCTACCTACCGACCGACACACGTCCACAGGCACGTGCGAATTTGGGCAAGCATTGAGATAACAAATTTTTCGCGCGATGCAAGAGAATAAGTTCGGCGCAAGCAAATCTTCGTTAATAATTTTGCGCTCGTGCTTCGTCGCGGCGCTCACTCGCGCGCGGTGAACGGCTCGATGCGGTGCGCGTTGCGGATGAACTGCACCATGATGGCGATGCCGCAGAGGACAAACAGTCCGTCAAGCACGCGCGCGCCGAGGCCGCCGAGATCGAACAGCGTCGCGATCGCCCACGAGCCGGCAAACGCCGCGCCGAACACCTCGGCGCCGATCAGGATGGCGGCGCTGAGGACGGTGACGACATTTAACCAGGCGATGCGGCGGCCTTGGGCCATCGAGACATTCCTTTTACGCGGCGCAATCTCTACGAATCCTCGCGTTGAATCAAGTCCATAGCGGTTCGCACGCGGTGGCGCGGAGGGCTTTGCCTCAGCGCCGCAGGATGCCGCCGAGCGCGCCGCGAACGATCGCGCGCCCGATCGATCCGCCCATCGAGCCGCCGACCGACTTGCCGAGGTCGGCCGCGATCGAGCCGGCGGTGCGGCTCACCACGGAGCGGGTGATCTCGCGCGTGACCAATTGCCCGGTGCTCATCCGCTGGCCGCGCGGGCGGTTGGTGCCGAAGATGCCGCCGAGGACGCCGCCGATCTGCCCGACCCAGCCGCCGCCTGTGTCATTTTGGCCCGCCTGCTGGTTTGCCGGCCCGGCGGCGGTTTGGTTGGCAACGCGCTTAGCCAGTATCTCGTAGGCGGATTCGGCGTCGATTGCCGTGTCGTACTTACCCTTCAGCGGGCTCTTGGCGATGATCGCCTTGCGCTCGTCGGCGCCGACCGGCCCGAGGCGGGCCGCCGGCGGGCAGATCGTGGTACGCTGGACGATGGAGGGAATGCCGTTGCCCTCCAGAAAAGACACCAGCGCCTCGCCGTTGCCGAGTTCGGTAATAACCTGCGCCGTGTTGAGAGCGGGGTTTGGCCTGAAGGTGTCGGCGGCGGCCTTGACCGCCTTCTGGTCGCGCGGAGTGAAGGCGCGCAAGGCGTGCTGAACCCGGTTGCTGAGCTGGGCGAGGACGCTGTCGGGCACGTCGAGCGGGTTCTGGGTCACGAAATAGACGCCGACGCCCTTGGAGCGGATCAGGCGCACCACCTGCTCGATTTTTTCCAGCAGGTTCTTGGGCGCATCGTTGAACAGCAGGTGCGCCTCATCGAAGAAGAACACAAGCTTCGGCTTGTCGGGGTCGCCGACTTCCGGGAGTGTCTCGAACAGCTCCGAGAGCATCCAGAGCAGGAACATGGCGTAAAGCCGCGGGTTGGCGATCAGCTTGTCGGCGGCGAGGACGTTGATGTAGCCGCGGCCGTCGCTGTCGGTTTTCATGAAGTCGGCGATGTTGAGCGCCGGCTCGCCGATGAATTTTGCCGCCCCCTGGTTCTCCAGCACCAAAAGCTGGCGCTGGATGGTGCCGACGGTGGCAGGCGCAACGTTGCCGAACTCCTTTTGCAGGGAGGCGGCGTTGTCGGCGACATACTGGAGGATCGCGCGCAGGTCCTTCAGGTCGAGCACGGGCAGGCCCTGCTCGTCGGCGACGCGGAAAGCGATGTTGAGCACGCCTTCCTGGGCGTCATTGAGATCCAGGATCCGCGACAGCAGCACGGGACCCATTTCCGACACCGTGGCCCGGATCGGGTGACCCTGTTCGCCGAACACGTCCCAGAACATCGCCGGAAATTCGTCGGGCTGGTAGGTCAGGCCCATGGCCTTGTCGCGCTGAACGAAAACGTCCTTGGCTTCGCCGGGCGCGGCGATGCCCGAGAGGTCGCCTTTGACGTCGGCGGCGAAAACCGAAACCCCGGCGCGCGAAAATCCCTCGGCCATAACCTGCAGCGAGACGGTCTTGCCGGTGCCGGTTGCGCCGGTCACCAGTCCGTGCCGGTTGCCGAATTTGAAGTCGAGGATTTCGAACTTGTCGCTCTTGCCGACAAGGACCCCGTTGCTCGGAACGGCTGCGGCGGGTGTCGCTTGATTTTGTTTTTTTGCCGGCGTCGCCATGTCGCACCTCCACTGTATGGCCTTATCAGATCTACAGTCCTACCGGGGCAAAAGGCCATAGCGGCCACGAATCGGTCTCACTTGGCCTTTGCGCAATGAGCCTCTAGATAGGCCGCATGGACGGCACGAAAATTTCCTCCGGCAATCCGGTCCTCGGCGATTGGCAGGCGGCGTTTGGCCTGCCTGACTTCGCGGCGGTCAGGCCGGATCACTACCGCGCGGCCTTCGACCGCGCTTTGGCGGCGAACCGCGCCGAGATCGATGTGATCGCTAGCGACAAGGCAGCGCCGACGTTCGACAACACCATCGCCGCGCTGGAGCGGGGCGGGCAGGATCTTTCCCGCGTCTCCAACCTGTTCTTCGTGCTCGCCGGCGCCGACACCGGCGAGGCGCTCGAAGCGGTCGAGCGCGAGGTCTCGCCGCTGCTCGCACGCCACGGCAACGCGCTCTATCTCAACCGGGCGCTCTTTGCCCGCATCGACGATCTGTACCGCCGCCGCGCCTCGCTTTCGCTCTCGGACGAACAGGCGCGCGTGCTCGATCGTTACCACACCCGCTTCCGGCGGGCCGGTGCCGCCCTTGACCAGCTGGCGCAGGACCGGCTTGCGGCAATAAACGAGCGGCTGGCCAGCCTCGGCACCCAGTTCGGGCAGAACGTGCTGGCCGACGAGAAGTCGTGGACGCTGACGCTGGAGGAGGCCGACCTTGCCGGACTGCCGGAATTTGCCCGCGACAATGCGCGTGCCGCAGCCGAAGAGCGCGGTCACGCCGGCAAATATGTCATGACGCTCGGCCGCTCGTCGGCCGAGACTTTTCTTCAGTTTTCGGCGCGCCGCGACCTGCGCGAGAAGCTGTTCCAGGCCTGGATCAAGCGCGGCGAAAACGGCGGGCCAGCCGACAACCGCGCGATCATTGCCGAATTGGTGGCGTTGCGCGCCGAGCGGGCAAAGCTTCTGGGGTTCGCGAGTTTTGCCGACTACCGGCTCGACGACCAGATGGCGAAGACGCCGGCCAACGCCAGGGCGCTTCTCGAAGACGTATGGGGCCGGGCGCGCTCCAAGGCGCAAGCCGAGCGCGACGCGCTGCAAGCCATGATCGCGGTGGACGGCGGTAATTTTGCGCTGGCGCCATGGGACTGGCGCTTTTACGCCGAGAAGCTGCGCAAGGCGCGCTACGACCTCGATGAGGCCGAGATCAAACCCTACCTCCAGCTCGAGCGGCTGATCGAGGCGGCCTTCGAGACCGCGCATCGCCTGTTCGGGTTGAGCTTCAAGCCGGTCGACGTCCCGCTCTATCATGCCGACGCGCGCGCCTGGGAGGTGACCGATGCAAGTGGCCGTCACGTCGGCCTCTTTGTCGGCGACTATTTTGCCCGCGCGTCAAAGCATAGCGGCGCCTGGATGACCTCGCTGCGCGACCAGGAAAAACTGATGGGCGACATCCGCCCGGTCATCCTCAACGTCTGCAATTTCTCCAAGCCTGCCGCCGGCGAACCGGCGCTGCTGTCGTTTGAGGATGCGCGCACGTTGTTCCACGAGTTCGGCCACGGGCTGCACGGGCTGCTCTCCGACGTGACCTATCCGCTGCTCGCCGGAACGTCGGTGTCCAATGATTTTGTCGAATTGCCCTCGCAGCTCTACGAGCACTGGCTTGAAGTGCCCGAGATTCTGAGCAAGTACGCCCGCCACTGCAAAACCGGCGAGCCGATGCCGAAAGCGCTGCTCGATCGCCTGCTCGCCACCCGTACATTCAATCAGGGCTTCGCCACGGTCGAATACACATCTTGCGCGCTGCTCGATCTCGACATCCATGCGCTGCCCGATTCGAACGGTCTTGACGTCGGCGAATTCGAGCGCCGCGACCTTGCGCGCATCGCCATGCCTGCGGAAATCGTAATGCGGCACCGTCTGCCGCACTTCCAGCATCTGTTTTCCGGCGGCCATTATGCCTCGGCCTATTACTCCTACATGTGGTCGGAAGTGCTCGACGCCGACGCCTTCGAGGCCTTCAAGGAGACCGGCAACGTCTTCGACCCGGCAACCGCCAAGCGGCTGCGCGATTTTATCTACAGCGCCGGAAACCTGCGCGACCCGGCCGAGGCCTACAAAGCGTTCCGCGGCCGGCTGCCGACCGTCGATGCGCTGCTCAAGAAGCGCGGTCTCGACACGGCGGCGCTTGCCACGCCCTAGCCGGATGCTACCGTTGCGGCCTATGGCGGCAACTCCTGCGCAAGACAGCGACATCCCCAACTGGCGCCTGGTGGGCGACTGGTGGGACCTGTGCAACTGCGCCATCGGCTGCCCCTGCAATTTCGGCTCCAACCCCACGCTCGGCTATTGCGAAGGCGTGCTGACCTGGCTGATCCGCGAGGGCAATTACGGCGAGCTGACAATCAGCAAGGACCTGGCCGTCGTGCTCATCATCCACTGGGAGGGCAACGTTTTCGAGAAGAACCGCGAGTTCGGCTTTCTCATCGACGACCGCGCCAATCCTGCCGAGCGCGAGGCCTTGCAGAAAATCTTCACCGGCTATGCCGGCGGCGCCTTTGCCGCCTGGCGCGATCTGACGCTGCGCCTCGACGGCGTCGAGTTCGTGAAGATGAAAGTCAGCCACGACGCCGAGAACTGGCGCGTCGAGGTTCCCGGCATGGTCGAGGGCCTCGGCGGCCCGTTCCGCAAATACATGGTGCCGGAGGGTGACACCTGCCGCATCTACAACGCGCCGCGCCCGGAGGTTGTGCCCGGCTTCCTCACTGTCGGCACCGCCAAGCGCAACGTGGTCACCGGCGCCTTCGGCCGCAACTGGGACTGGTCGAACCGCTCGTCCAAGCACATCGCCTTCGATCTGCGGGGCCCCAAGACCTTCACCTGGCGCAATCCGCTGCAAACCCAATGAGCGAAACAGGTTCGGACACCGGCGCGCCGATGCGGCGCGACCGCGGCATCGTCGCCGGACTGCTTGTGGTGGTGGCGCTCGCCGCCTGGGCCTTCACGGCCGATCAGGCACGGCAGATGGATGCGATGGATGCAGCCATGTGGCGCGACATGAACATGTCGATGAACGGCATGGAGCCGTCATGGACGCCTGCCGATATTGCGCTGCTGTTCGTCATGTGGTCGGCGATGATGGCGGCGATGATGCTGCCGGGCGCCGGTCCGATGATTGTGGCGTTTGCCACCATCCAACGCCGCCGCCGCGAGCGCGCAGCGCCGCACGTGCCAACTGTGATGTTCCTCGCCGGCTACGTCGCCGCCTGGGCCGCCTTCTCCATTGCCGCCACCGCGCTGCAGTGGCTGCTGCAGAGAACCGGGCTGCTGACCACCATGATGCAGTCGGCGTCGTCCTATTTCTCGGCGGCGCTGTTTCTCGCCGCGGGGCTCTACCAGTTCAGCCCGCTGAAGGAGCGCTGCCTCGCGTTTTGCCGCTCGCCCGACGGCTTCATCCTGAGCGAATGGCGCGACGGCGCGCTCGGCGCAGCCATCATGGGCCTGCGCCACGGCCTGTTCTGCATGGGCTGCTGCGGCGCGCTGATGCTGCTGCTGTTTGCCGTTGCGGTCATGGATCTGCGCTGGGTCGTGGGGCTGACCATTCTGGTGACGGCGGAAAAGCTCTTGCCCGGCGCAAAATTCTGGCGCGTCGGCATCGGCATTGGCTTGCTTGCCGCCGGCATGGGCTTCGCCGCCGCCGCATTGCGGGCCTCCTTCGCATGACCCCGCATAGCGCCGGCCACCGCCGCGGCGTCGTCTGCGCGCCGCATCTTGCCGCCGTCGAGGACGGCCGCTTGATCCTCGCCGAGGGCGGCAACGCGATCGAAGCCATGCTGGCGATGGCGGCCTCGATCGCCGCGGTCTATCCGCACATGAACCACATCGGCGGCGACGGCTTCTGGTTGATCCGCGAGCCCTCGGGACGCGTGCGCGCGCTGATGGGGGCGGGGAGGGCAGGGTCGAAGGCAACCCAGCGGTTTTACAGCGACGCGGGATACCACGAGATCCCGGCGCGCGGGCCGCTCGCCGCACTCACCGTGCCGGGCGCCGTGGCGGCGTGGATGCTGGCGGCGGATGCCGCCAAGGCACAAGGCGGTCGATTGCCTCTCGATGTTTTGCTCGGCCCCGCCATCAAGCATGCTCGCGAGGGCTATACCGTCACCCGCAGCCAGGCGGCGCTTACCACAGAGAAGCTTGCGGAGCTCAAAGACGTGCCCGGCTTTGCCACGGCCTTTCTCGTCGACGGCAAGCCGCCGGAAGCGGGCACGCGCCTCAAGCAGACCAAATTTGCCGATACGCTCGAACATCTGGCGCAAGCGGGCCTCGACGATTTCTATCGCGGCGACGTCGGCCGCGAGATCGCCGCCGATCTGGAACGCATCGGCGCGCCGGTGACGCGTGGCGATTTCGAACGGTTGCGCGCGAGCGTCGAGATGCCGCTCAGCCTGCAAATTGCCGCCGGCACGCTCTTTAATTCGCCGCCGCCGACGCAGGGGCTTGCTTCACTCATCATCCTCGGTCTGTTCGAGCGGCTGCGCGTGACGCAGGGCGAAAGCTTCGAGCACGTCCACGGCCTCGTCGAAGCAACCAAGCGCGCCTTCCGCGTGCGCGACCGCGTCGTCACCGATCCGGACCGGATGACAGCCGACCTCAATCAATTCCTCGCCGCGCCGTTTCTCGATGCCGAAGCGGAAAAAATCGACCGCAAGAAGGCGACGCCCTGGCCGGCGCCGCAGGGAAAGGGCGACACCGTCTGGATGGGCGCGGCGGACGCGTCCGGCCTCGTCGTGTCCTATATCCAGTCGCTCTACTGGGAATTCGGCTCCGGCGTCGTGCTGCCGCGAACCGGCATCCTCATGCAGAACCGCGGCGCAAGTTTTTCCCTCGATCCCAAGGCGCTCAATGCGCTGGCGCCCGGCCTCCGGCCGTTCCACACGCTCAATCCGGCGCTCGCGGCACTCAAGGACGGCCGCGTCATCGCCTACGGCACCATGGGCGGCGATGGCCAGCCGCAGACGCAAGCCGCGGTGTTCACGCGGCACGTCACATTCGGGCAGCCGCTCGAGCGTGCGCTCGAGGCGCCGCGCTGGCTGCTCGGCCGCACCTGGGGGGCGACGCATACGAACCTGCGGCTGGAACGGCGCTTTGATGAAAAGTTGATCGATCGGCTGATGTCGGCCGGCCATGACGTCGAGGTTCTCGGCGAAGATTTCTCCGACACCATGGGCCACGCCGGCGCCGTCATATTGCATCCGGGCGGCACGCTCGAAGGCGGCCACGATCCGCGCGGCGACGGCGGCGCCGCGGGGTTGTGAATTTTATAACGTTGTTTTGTGACAGCCGTTGCCGCCGCCACCTTTGCGCCGCACTCCGTGCTATTGTCGCGGCCCACATGATCCGCGCCGCCCTCATTGCGATCTTCGGCTTGATATCTGCCGCTCCGGCGCTGGCGCATCCGCATGTCTGGGTCACCATGAACTCGGAGCTGGTTTACGCGCCGGACGGCAGCGTCACCGGGATCAATCACTCATGGGCCTTCGACGACATGTTTTCCGCTTTCGCCACGCAAGGAACGCAAAGCAAGGTGAAGGGGCAATTCACGCGCGAGGAGCTTGCGCCGCTTGCCAAGGTCAATGTCGAATCGCTCAAGGAATACGACTACTTCACTTACGTCACCGCCGATGGGCAGAAAGCGGAGCTGACCGATCCGGCGCCCGGGTACTGGCTCGACTACACGAACCAGATCCTGACGCTGCACTTCACCCTGCCGTTCAAGACGCCGGTGAAGGCGAAGCTGCTCAAGGTCGAGGTTTACGACCCGACCATCTTTGTCGACTTCGAATGGGCGAAGAAAACGCCGGTGTCGGTCGCGAACTTGCCGCATGGCTGCAAGCTCGACGTGGTCATGCCGCGTGAAATGACCTACGCCGAAGGCAAGGCGCTGAGCCAGATTCCTGTCGATGCGCAGAACACGACGATGGCCTGGGGCGCCCAATTCGCCAACCGGATTTTGGTGAACTGCCCATAGCGCGCAGAAGACCGAGTGAGCGTGTCGCGGGGGCGGCGTCCTGAAGGGGATTTCACGACAATGACGTGGCCGGCCCGCCGCACGCTGTTGCAGTTTTCATTCTTCGCCATCTGCATTCTGCTCGTCTTCGCCGCGATCGACGCAGCATCGGCGCAGCCTTTTGGCATGAGTCACGGCCGCGAGGCGCCGCATGTGGGCCCGATCGCCGGGTGGATCCTCGCCAAGCAGGCCGAATTCTACCGCATGTTCTCGGGCACGATCCGCGCCGCCAAGACCGACGGCAGCGCGGCCTGGACGCTTCTCGGCATCTCGTTCATCTACGGGGTCTTCCACGCCGCCGGCCCCGGGCACGGCAAGGCCGTGATCTCTTCTTACATGGTTGCCAACAACGAGACCTGGCGGCGCGGCGTCGCCTTGTCGTTTGCCGCGGCGGTGATGCAGGCCCTGACCGCCATCGCCATCGTCGGCATCGCCGCGGTGCTGCTCGGCGCCACCGCCAAGATGATGGGCGACACCGTGCGCATCGTCGAAGAGGTGAGCTACGGGCTGATCATTCTGATCGGGTTGCGGCTCTTGTGGGTGAAGGGCCGTTCACTCCTGCATCTGCTGCGCGGCCGCGGGCAGGCGCATCACGGCCATACGCACGGTCACGGGCACGATCACGCACATGATCACGCACATGGTCACGCGCACGCTCACCACGACCACGGTCACGATCATCACCACCATGATCATGGGCACGCTCACGGTCATCACCATCACGACGGCGAGGACGAAGCGCACGCCTGGGGCCATGCGCACGCTCCGGAGCCGAGCGAATTGACCGGCAAGCACTGGCTGCGGCGCGGGCTTGCCGCAATATTCGCGGTGGGTCTGCGGCCGTGCTCAGGCGCCATCATCGTCCTGGTGTTTGCGCTGGCGCAGGGGCTGTTCTGGATCGGCGTCGCCTCGACCTTCGTCATGGGGCTGGGCACCGCGATCACCGTCACCGCGGTCGCCACCATTGCCGTCAGCGCGCGCGGCTTCGCCGGCAGGCTGGCAAAGGCAAAGCCCGGCGCTGGGCTGATCGCGCTGCGCGGGCTGGAAACCGCCGCCGCCGGCTTGATTATCGTGTTCGGCGTCGCCTTGCTCACCGGCTACATGATGAGCGAGCAGATGGGGCTGTTTTAGCGCTACTTAAAATCGTCCGCGCGCAATTCGATCGGCTGCCCGTGTGGCGTGCGATCACAGGCATGATCCCAGGCATCGCGGTAGCGATGCAGCGTCTGCCCGGTCGCCACGCCTTTTTCCTCGACCAGTTTCTCCAGCGCGGCGAGCCAGTGCGAGTAATAGGTCTCGCCGGTATCGGGATCGCCCGCGCCTTGCGCGCGCTTGATTTCGGAGGCCAGCGTCGCGGCCCATTCGGCCCAGGTGAACAGCCCGCGCTCGTGCAGCGCTAGCGTCATGGCGAAGGCCTGCGCCTCCCAGGGCTCGCGGAACACCGGGCCGTCGGCGTCGCGCGGCACGCCGGGGACGGCAATCGCCGCGCGTAGCGCCGCTTGCGGGTCCATGCCCATCAGGCGCGCTCCAGATAGGATTCCCAGGCGTCGACCGACACTTTCACGGTCGGGTCGGCGCCGTCGCCCCACAAATCGCGGCCGTCGAAGCGCACGGTATAGAGCCATTGTGGATTTTCCCCGGCGCCTTGCGCGTTGCTGTCGGGAAAAACGTGAAAGCCGATGACGCGCTCGACGACCCCCCTACGTCCGCGCACATAGCGCGGCAGCCGCGTGTGCGTCGGCGGGTTGATGTTTTTGGCGCGCACCGTGTCGCCCGGCCTGAACGCCGCCTTGGTGTTGGTCTCGCGCTCGGTCGGCCCGCCGCGATGCAGCACCTTCAGCACGTCGCCCGGCGAAAGCGTGCGCTTGACCGGCTTCGGCTCGTTCAAGGCATGGCCGACGACAATCTCGTCGTCGGTGACGAGATCGCGCTCTTTCAGCATCGTTTCCAGTCCGGCGAACCAGAGCTGGTAATAGCTCATCGTCAGGTATTCCGCCGGATCGCGGTTCTCGCGGGCGAAACGCGACATGTCGATGTTCCAGGCGCCCGGCATCGCCATGGCGAGCGTCAGCGCGAAGGCACGCTTTTCCCACTCGGCGTGAAACACCGGCTCGTCCGGCTCCGGCTCGACCGGACCGAAGCCCTGGACGCCGCCGAGGTCCTGCCCACCGTTCATTTCAGATCCTCGGGTCGCTTCGGCAAACCGGTGCCGATCATGGAATCGCGTGTGACGAGGTCGGCGAGTTTTTCCTCGCTCCAGCCCTCGGTGCCGGCGGGGCGCATCGGCACGACGAGGTAACGGATCTCGGCGGTCGAATCCCACACCCGGATCTCGGTGTCTTGGGACAGCGTGAAGCCGAAATCGGCGAGCACGCCGCGCGGGTCGGCGACGGCGCGTGAGCGGTAGGGCGCCGACTTGTACCAGACCGGCGGCAGGCCGAGCACCGGCCACGGATAGCAGGAGCACAGCGTGCACACGACCATGTTGTGCAGCTTCGGCGCATTCTCCAGCGCCACGATGTGTTCGCCCTGGCGGCCGGCATAACCGAGTTCAGCGATCGCCGGCGTTGCGTCTTTCAAGAGCCGCGCGCGGAAGGCCGGATCGGCCCAGGCTTTGGCGACGACACGGGCGCCGTTGCGCGGCCCGACTTTCTTTTCATAGGTCTCGATCAGGAGATCGAGCGCCGCCGGATCGACGTAGCCTTTCTCGGTAAGCACGGTTTCCAGCGCGCGCACGCGCAACTGCGTTTCCGTGAGCTCGGAATGCTCATGCTCGTGATCGTGATGATGATGATCGTGGTCGTGTGCCATGGCCGGCAAGTCTAGCCGAGGCGGGCGCTCAATCCCAGACGCCCTTGTGCTGCGCCGCGGCTTCCTCTTCGAGCAGTGGGCCGACCACCTCGACCTGGCGCTGGCCGGCGGCAAAGACCGAGCGGCAGGGCAGGGACAGCGTCGGGTTCTCCGGATGATTGCCGGTCATCTGCTTCAGCCGCCGCTCCGAGAGGCCGTAGACGACGCGGCCGATGCCGACCCAATAGATCGCGCCGGCGCACATCGCGCAGGGTTCCGCGGACGTGTACATGGTGCATCCCAGAAGTTGCGCCGATGAGAATTTCTTCGACGCCGCGGTGGCCAAGAGCCGCTCGGCGTGGGCGGTCATGTCGCCGTCCGGGAACAGTCCGTTCTCGGCTTCCAGCAGCACCTCGCCCTTTGGCCCCAACAGCACGCAGCCGAACGGATGGTTGCCGTGTTCGCGCGCCCGCGCCGCGACCGCGAAGGCAAGCCGCAGGCCGGTTTCATCGTCAAGTTTGTCGCCCATAACCCCTCTGTCGTCATCATCCGCGAAGGCGGATGATCCAGTAACCCCGGTAATTGGTATAAGCAAAGGCCGATAAATACCGGATGCCTGCTGTCGCGGGCATGACAACAGAATGGGGACGGCGAATTTCGCGAACCCTGACCAGACTCGCCGATCGCATCGATCGTCTCAACACGGCCATCGGCCGGAGCGTGGCGTGGCTGGCGCTCGCCATCGTGCTGGGGCAGTTCGCGCTGGTGGTCGCGCGCTATGTATTCGGATTCGGCTCGATCTGGCTGACCGAGGCGATGCTCTACGGTCACGCCACGCTGTTCCTGCTGGCGGCGGCGTGGACGCTGCGGGTCGGCGGCCATGTGCGCGTCGATATTTTCTACGCCGACGCTTCGCCGCCTATCAGGGCGGCGGTCGATTTTCTCGGCGCGCTGTTGCTGCTGCTGCCGTTCACCCTCGTGGTGCTCATGTTTTCCGCGCCTTATGCCGCGCGCTCCTGGGCGATCCTCGAACGCTCGCAGGAGGTCGGCGGGCTGCCGCTGGTCTTCCTGCTCAAGACGCTGATCCCGCTGTTCGGCGTGCTGCTGGCCTTGCAGGGCATCGCGCAGGCGATCCGCTCCGCGCAGACGCTCACCGGATCGCGCTGATGCCGCTTGCCGAAACCCTCGCCGTCTTGATGGTCGCGGCGGTCATCGCGGCGCTGCTCGCCGGCTATCCGGTGGCGCTGACGCTTGCCGGCGTGTCGCTCGCCTTCGCCGCGCTCGGCCACGCCCTCGGCGCGATGAATTTCGCCATTATCGGTGCGCTTCCCGACCGCATCTTCGGCGTGATGACCAATTCGGTGCTGCTGGCAATCCCGCTATTCATTTTCATGGGCGTGATGCTCGAGCGATCGAGGATCGCGGAGGATTTGCTCGAGCGCATGGCGCGGCTGTTCGGCGGCTTGCGCGGCGGGCTCGGCTTCTGCGTGGTGGCGGTCGGCGCCTTGCTCGCGGCCTCGACGGGAGTCGTCGGGGCAACCGCGGTGACCATGGGCCTGATCATGCTGCCGGCGATGCTGCGGCATGGCTACGATCCGCGGCTCGCCGCCGGTACGGTCGCGGCCTCGGCGACGCTGGCGCAGATCATCCCGCCTTCCACGGTGCTGGTGCTGCTCGGCGACCAGCTCAACAACGCCTATCAGTCGGCGCAGCTGGCGAAAGGCACGTTTGCGCCCAGCATCATCTCGGTGAGCGATCTGTTCGCCGGCGCCATTGTCCCCGGCCTGCTGCTGGTCGCACTTTACCTCGCCTTTCTCGCCGCCATGGCGGTGTGGCGGCCGGCGAGTTGTCCCGCCGCCGCGGCGCATGAAAATCCCGCGGCGGCAGGCCTGATCGAAGCGCTGGCCGCGCCGGTCGTGCTCATCGTTGCCGTGCTCGGCTCGATCCTCGGCGGCATCGCCACGCCGACGGAAGCGGCCTCCGTCGGCGCCGTCGGCGCGCTGCTGCTTGCCGCGCGCAAGGTGCGCCTCCCGGCGCTGATGATGCCGGTGGTGGAAAAAACCACGCAGATCACGTCGATGATTTTCCTCATCCTCATCGGCGCCACCATGTTCAGCCTCGTGTTCCGCGCGCTCGGCGGCGACGGCCTGGTGAACGCAGCGCTCAGCAATCTGCCGGGCGGTACGAATGGCGCGGTGCTGGCGGTGATGCTGGCGGTGTTCCTGCTCGGCTTCGTGATGGACGCCTTCGAGATCATCTTTGTCGTGGTGCCGATCGTCGGGCCTGCGCTACTCACCATGCCCGGCATCGATCCGGTCTGGCTCGGCGTCATGATCGCGGTGAACCTGCAGACCTCCTACATGCACCCGCCGCTGGGGCCGACGCTGTTCTACCTGCGCGGTGTGGCGCCCCCGCAAATCACCACGCGGCACATCTATGTCGGCATTGTCCCGTTCGTGCTGATCCAGGTTCTGGCGCTCCTGGTCCTGTGGTTCGTGCCGGGGCTTGCGACCGGCCTGCCGCATGCGCTTTATGGGCGGTGAGGGGAAGCGACCATGCAAGCCGCCGACATGTTCAGCCTGAAGGGTCGCGTTGCGCTGGTGACCGGCGCATCGAGCGGCTTGGGCACGCAATTCGCCCGGGCGCTGGCGGACAACGGCGCTTCGGTCGCGCTGGTGGCGCGGCGTGTCGACCGGCTCAAGGCGCTGAAAGAAGAGATCGAGAAGAAGGGCGGCAAGGCCATCGCCGTCGAGGCCGACGTTACCGACCGCGCCGCCATGGCGCGCGCTTTCGACGCCGCGGAAAAAGCCTTCGGCACCGTGACCATCCTCGTCAACAATGCCGGTATCGCCCATGGCGGCCGCGCGGTGGAAATGCCGCCGGAAGAGTGGTGCAAGGTGCTGGCCACCAATCTCGATGCGGTGTTCTTCTGGGCTCAGGAAGGCGCGCGGCGCATGCTCGCCGCCAAGCAGCGCGGCTCGATCGTCAACATCGCCTCGGTGCTCGGCCTCGCCGTCGCCAAGGGCGCCGTCGCCTATGCCACCGCGAAAGCCGGCGTGGTGCAGGTCACCAAGGCGCTCGCCGTCGAACTCGCCTTCAAGGGCGTGCGCGTCAACGCCATCGCGCCGGGCTGGTTCGTCACCGAGATCAATGACGACTATCTGCTGAGCGAGAAGGGCACCGAGATCAAGCGCGAGATCCCGATGGGCCGCTTCGGCAACGAGGGCGATCTCGACGGCGCATTGCTGCTGCTGGCGTCGGACGCCGGCGCCTACATCACCGGCGCAACCATCGTCGTCGACGGCGGCCAGGTCATTCAGATCAAGGGGTAGATCATGGATTTTTCCCTTTCCCCCGAGATCGAGGACCTGCGCCTCAAGGTGCGCGCCTTCATCGACAAGGAGGTGCTGCCGCTCGAAACGGATCCGGTCAACTTCTCCGAGCACGAGAACATCCCCGAGGAACGGCTCAAGGCCGTGCGCGCCAAGGCGAAAAAAGCGGGCCTGTGGGCGCCGCAGTCGCCGAAGGAATACGGCGGCATGGAATTGCCGATCGTCGCCTGGGCCGCGATCTACGAGGAGGCGGCGCGCTCACTGTTCGGCCCGCTGGCGATCAACTGCATGGCGCCCGACGACGGCAACATGAACCTGCTGCGCATGGTCGGCACCAAGGCGCAGAAGGACAAGTGGCTCGCTCCCATCGTCAACGGCGACGTGCGCTCGTCCTTCGCCATGACCGAGCCTGCGCCCGGCGGCGGCTCCGATCCGACCATGATCCGCACCAAGGCCGAGAAAAAGGGCGGCAAATACGTCATATCGGGGCGCAAATGGTTCATCACCGGCGCCGACGGCGCCGCGCACTTCATCCTGATGGCGCGCACCTCCGACGACAAGCGCAAGGGGCTGACCGCGTTCCTCTTCCACAAGGACCAGCCGGGGTGGCGTATCGTTCGCCGCATCGGCATCCTCGGGCCGGAAGAGCACGGCGGCCACTGCGAGATCGAATTCAGCGGGCTCGAAGTGGCGGAAGAAAACGTGCTGCTCGGCGAGGGCGAGGGCCTGCGGCTGATGCAGATGCGCCTTGGCCCGGCGCGGCTCACGCACTGCATGCGCTGGACCGGCTGGGCCAAGCGCTGCGTCGAGATCGCGCAGGAGTATGTGGCCAACCGCGAGGGCTTCGGCGTCAAGCTCGCCGACCGCGAAAGCGTGCAGATCAAGCTCGGCGAGGTGGCGCAGCAGATCCAGATCGGTCGCCTGCTCACCATGCACGCCGCCTGGATGCTCGATCAGGGCGGCCGCGCGCGCAAGGAAGTGTCGATGGCCAAGGTGCAGGTCGCCGACACGCTGCACAAGGCGGCCGACGTCGCCATCCAGTTGCAGGGCGCGCGCGGCTTTTCCAAGGACACGCCGGTCGAATGGATCTACCGCGCGGCGCGCGCGGCGCGCCTGGTCGATGGCGCCTCGGAAGTGCACATGATGGTGCTCGCCCGCTTCATGCGCGAGGAAGGCCGCGATTTCTGGCAATGGGGCCCGGGCGAAGGGCGGCGCAACGAGCGCTAAGCCGCACAGAGACAGGCGCTGCCGCCTCCACTGGCGCGTCAGTCGCCCGTTTACTCGTGCCCGGTGGGTGGGTGGCCCAACAGCCGGTACACAACACCCGTTTTTGTTGCGCCAAGCGCGATCCAGTCCTGCGCCTCATGCTGCAGCGATATGAAAAACGCTTCCACCTTCCTGATCGTCTCTTCGCGAAGGTCGTCCCGGCGCTTGAATTTGAGCTGAAATGCGAACTCGCCGATGAGGGGACGGTGGTCGCCCCTGGCGCGCCAAAGCGCCACATTTGCTTTCGCAGTCAATCCATCTCCGAAATCGAGGATGCCGATGTCTTGCAACACCTCTTCGACGATTGTGTTTGATACGACATCGACCTGCTCGTCGGAGTCTTTGTCGAGGCTCCGCAGCAACGGAAACACACGCCGGAGTGTTTCCATTGACAGCCGCGTATCGTCATGGAGCTGGGACAGCGGAAACTCGACGTTATGCGAGAACAGCAGTCGAATTCCGCCAAGCTGGTCCTTGAGCGGCAGCATCTCGCATTTGAACTTGATCGCATAGTCACCGAAGATCTGCGGGCGGACGTCGGTTTCCGCTGTCGTTTGCAGGTCGGGATGACGGAATTTGAATACGACTTCAGGATCTCCGGCGGGAAATCCATCTTTGTAGGGAATGCGCCGCCGCAATATGAAGGCATTGTTGTAGAGACGGCAGTCCCTGGTATCCACGAACAGGACTTCGCGAATCTGGACCGGAGCGTCGGCGAACGCATCCATGGAAAAGCCGATCTCGTGCTCCTCGGCGGGCCGCCGCAGCAGTTTGGCAAAATCAAGCAATCGCTTGCGCGATGTAAACTTGTTCGGCTTGAGGATGAGTTTGCACTCGAGATACTTGACCTGGCGCAGTGGCAAGCCGTCGGCGTATTTGCCTGGCTTTAGATCGGGTATTCGCTTCGCCAATCCTTTGTCTTTGCGCGCTACGCTGCCTTCCATGACCCCCCCCTTTACGAGACGCCGCCTTTCCCTGTGACAAAACGCACAAAGTTACTCCCGGGTCTCGGCCGAGGCCATCGCCGTTGAGCGATTTGGCCAAGGCACCAGGCCAGGCCGTGCCATTCTTAACGGCGATTTTATGCGGCTTGCGGGTTTGCGGCGGGGGTGGCTCGCCTCAATGGAGGCCGGACGGCGTTACGGCGCATCCTTCGGAGCCTAGTGCACCTCGACGACGTTGCCGTCTGGGTCGTAGAAGAAAATCTGCTTCCAGCCGGTCATCGCCCAGTCGCCGAAGTCCGAATACTTCATGCCCTTTTCATCGAGCCGCTTGCGGAAGGCGGCGAGGTCGTCGGTACGGAAGGCGATTCAAGACGCGGCTAGCGCAAGAGCCATTCCGCCGACCGCGCTAATAGCAACTACGAGGAGCGGCGGCGTTTGCCACGCAGTCAGTAGCACAAAACCGACGAGTGCTATCCCGAAGTCGCCCGGACCCTTGACCGATGTCGTCCAGACCGGATCATAAAGCGCAGCGCCCAAGAGACCCACCACTGCCGCGTTTACGCCTCGCATCACCGCTTGCGCCCATGCGCGCTGCCGGAAGGCTTCCCAGAATGGCAATGCACCCATCAGGACAAGAATGCCGGGGAGAAAAATCGCAATCAAGCCAATGGTTGCGCCAGCTACGCCGTTAGGTGGCGGCTTCATGACTGCGCCGAGGTAAGCGGCGAAAGCGAAAAGCGGTCCGGGGACTGCCTGCGCGGCCCCATAGCCCGCGAGAAAAACGTCGTCATTGACCCATCCCGGCGTCACTGTTGCCTCGCGCAGGAGAGGCAAAACCACGTGGCCTCCGCCAAACACCAGCGCACCCGAATGATAAAGTGCGTTGAACAAGGCGACGCCTTGCGAATGGCTCCAAGTCGATAGAACGGGAAGACCCAGGAGCAGTATGAAAAATGCGGCGAGGCAGACGAAGCCTACTCGCCGCGACACCGGGATGGACATATGGCTTTTGCCCGGCGCCGCCGGTGCAGTGCGACACAGCCAAAACCCCGCCACACCGCCCAAGGTAATTGCCCCCACCTGAGCAACTGACGCCGAACTGATCAGGATGGTTAGGGCTGCGATGACCGCGATAGAGGCACGCTCGCGGTCGGGAGCAAGCGTGCGAGCCATTCCCCAGACAGCTTGGGCGACAATCGCAACGGCGACCAGCTTAAGTCCATGCAGCAGTCCGGCGCTGATTGGTCCCCGCAATGCGTTCGCGCCGTAAGCGAAGAGGATGAGCAAGATGGCTGATGGAAGCGTAAAGGCAACCCACGCAGCGAGGCCACCGAGATAACCGCCGCGCATCAACCCGATGGAAAAGCCGACTTGACTACTCGCGGGTCCGGGCAGGAATTGGCACAGTGCTACCAGGTCGGCATAGGCGCGTTCATCGAGCCAACGACGTCGGACCACAAACTCGTCTCTGAAATAGCCAATGTGAGCAATCGGGCCGCCAAAGCAGGTGACGCCAAGCTTAGCGAAAGCGAACAGCACTTCAAACGGTGAACCGCATCGGCTGCTTTTGAGATTGGCTTTCGCGTTCACTGCGGCAGTCCCCGGCTTCTCGGCTAATCAAGCTTCTTGGTCGGACGCCAGATCGCACAGCGCTAGGGTGCGTCCTTCGGCGCCTGGTGCACCTCGACGACGTTGCCGTCCGGGTCGTAGAAGAAAATCTGCTTCCAGCCGGTCATCGCCCAATCGCCGAAGTCGGAATACTTGATGCCTTTTTCGTCGAGCCGCTTGCGGAAGGCGTCGAGGTCGTCAGTGCGGAAGGCGATGTGCCCGCGCTCGACCGGATTGACCACCTTGCCGGTGCGAAAGCCGATCTGCATGTCCTTTTCCGCGATGTGCATCTGCAACGCGCCGTCGGTGATGAAGGCGACATCGCCGGGATAGCCTTGATCGGTGACGCGATTTTTGCCCATGCCGTGGATGGTCTGCATGTCGAGCACGTCGCGATAGAAGGTGTCCATCGCCGGTACGTCGGTGGTGGCGAAATTGACGTGGTGCAGCTTGAGCTTCATGGCGCAGTCGCCTTTCGGATTGCCGCAGCGTCGGCCTTGGCCGCCTGCATTAAATAGGTCCGGTCCATGCCGGCGATGACGAAACGGCCGCCGAGCTTGATGAGATCGGCCATCAGCGTGTCGTCGCCGCGCACGCCGCCGACGCCGAGACACTTGCCGTGTTTCACGCACGCCGCCGCCGTGGTTTCGAAGGCGGCGCGGATCTTGGCGTGGCGCAAATCGCCGGGGATGCCAAGCTCGGCCGACAGGTCGTTCGATCCGATCAACAGGATATCGACGCCGGGCACCGCGGCGATCGCGTCGGCGTTATCGATGGCGCGCGCGCTTTCCAGCATCGGGATCACGAGGGTGAGGGCATTGCCCTGCGTGTTGGCCTCGCCCAGCGGCGTCGGCTGGTAATATTGCAGCGGGCCGCTGCTCGACACGGAGCGATGCCCGAGCGGTGGAAACTTCAGGGCGGCGACCATCGCCTTTGCCTGCTCGGCCGTGTCCACCTGCGGGCAGATCATGCCGAGTGCGCCGGCATCGAGCAGTTGTGCCGCCATGTCGAAGTCGTGGCCGGGAACGCGCACCAGCGGCGTGATGCCGAGCGGCAGCGCGGCGGCGATCATCTGCGCCGCGGTATCGACGGTGATCGCTGAATGCTCGATGTCGACATAGAAGCTGTCGAAGCCGGAAGACTGCGCGATCATGCCGACATCGGCGGTGCGGGCAAAGCGCACTCCCATGCACAGCGCCACTTCACCGCGCGCGATGCGGTCTTTCACCCGATTTGCAACGGCGGCGGGCACGTCAGTTGCGGTAGCTCGCGTCCATCTTGTCGAGCATGCGCAGATAGGCCGGCCAGTCCGCCGAGCCGCGGCCGAGGTTGTGGTGCTCGTATTGCTCCGCGGTCTTGGCGCAGACATCCGGCGGCACTTCGATCAGTTCGCTGCCGGTCGCTTCGAGCGTCAACTGGATCTCCGCTGCGTCGATCAGCGCCTTCATCAGCGTGAAGGCGTCGCGCGCGGTCACCCCGACGGTGAGCAGGCCGTGATTGTGCATGATCATCGCACGGTTCTTGCCGAGGTCGCGGTTGATGCGCTCGCGCTCGTCGAAATCCTCGGTGATGCCTTCGTAGCCGTGATAGCCGATGCGCTTGTAGAAGCGCACCGCCTGTTGCGACACCATGCGCAGGCCGTGCTTGAGTCCGGAAATCGCCATGCCGGTGTTGGTGTGCACGTGCACCGCGCAATTCACGTCGGGCCGCGCGTTGAGCACGCCGCCGTGCAGCGTGAAGCCGGGGCGGTTGACGCCGGCCTTCTCGTCGAGGTCTTCGTCCATCGAGACCTTGACCAGATTGGAGGCGGTGACCTCGGTGTAAAGCAGCTCGTGCCGCTTCATCAGGAACATGCGCGGCTCGTCGGGCACGCGCATCGACGAGTGATTGTAGATCACGTCGTCCCAGCCGTAATGCGCGATAAGGCGATAGATGGCGGCGAGATCGATGCGCGCCTGCCATTCCTGCGCCGCTATGTTGGCCGGTTTGCCGGCCGGTTTCATCTCGGCCATTTTGGTCGGCTTGTTCATGGCGTTCTCCCTGAGCTTTGCCCGCAAGCATAGCGCATTGGCACGCGCTTCGTCTCGCCGCTATGCTTGCCGCGCGTTTCCCCCTGTTTCAGGACCTGAAAATGGCGCCAATTTCAATTCGCATGGGCGGATACGGTCCGCCGGCCACCGGCTTTTCCCGGGCGCTGAAATTCATCGGCGACAAGTTGCAGACCGAGTTTGGCGGCGGCGTCGCCATCGACTACATCTGGAACATCATGGACCAGGGCCACAAGGCCGAGGACATTCTCACGCTGGTCGAAAACGGCGACATCACGCTCGGCTACCAGTCGTCGAGTTACCTGACCGAGCGCGTGCCCGAGCTCGGCTTCGTCGACCTGCCGTTTCTGTTTTCCTCGAACGCGCAGGCGCGCGCGGCGATGGACGGCGAACTCGGCGCCTATCTCGCGCGCAAGACCGAGGAGCGCGTCGGCTACCGCATCCTCGGCTGGTTCGAGAACGGCTTCCGCCACATCTCCAACCGGCTGCGGCCCGTGCATCTCCCCGCCGATCTTGAGGGCATGCGCATCCGCGTGCTGCCGAGCGAGATCCACCGGCGCACCTTTGAACTGCTCGGCGCAGTCGCCATGCGCATGGACCTCACCGAAGCCATCGCCATGATCAAGGCCGGCACGCTCGACGCGCAGGAAAATCCGCTCGCCAATACGGTCACTTACGGCGTGCACAAGTTCCACAAGTTCCACACGCTCACCTATCACTTCTATATTTCGCGCCCCGTATTCCTGCACCGCGCCTCGTTCGACGCCTGGCCGGAGGAACTCAAACGCGCGATGGCCAAAGCCGTGACCGAGGCGGTTGCGTTCCAGCGCGGTCTCGCGGTCGAGGAAAACGAGGCTTCGCGCAAGACCATCGAGGAGGCCGGCTGCGAGATCGTCGAGCTCAGCGCCGGCGAACACGACGCCTTTGTCGCCGCGGTGCAGCCGCTTCTTGCCGACGCGCGCAAGATGTACGGCGCCGAGATGTTCGCCATGATGCCGAAAACATGACTTAACGAAACCGAAAGCATAACCGCTTCGGTTTACGCCGCCGAAACCACTCCCTCGCTACAGAGCGGGGATGCAGCGTCCCGTCGCCCTTGCCGTTCGCGGCCTTGCCAAGAGCTTCGACCGGCCCGCGGTCGATGCGCTCGACCTCACGGTTTTCGGCGGCGAATTCTACGCGCTGGTCGGCCCCAACGGCGCCGGCAAGACCACGACGCTGCGCATGGTCACCGGCCTGCTGCGCCCCGATGCCGGCACCATCCACATCGACGGCATTGACGCGCTCACCGATCCCATTGCCGCCAAGCAAATCACCGCCTGGCTCTCCGACGAGCCGATGATCTACGACAAGCTCACGCCCTATGAATATCTGGAATTCGTCGCCGGTCTCTGGCGCATTGACGCGGCGATCGCCGAGGCGCGCGCGCGCGAACTGATCGGCTGGCTTGGTCTCGCGCCGCACGCGCATGAACGCTGCGAGGGCTTCTCCCGCGGCATGCGGCAGAAGGTCGCGCTCGCCGGAGCCCTGGTGCATGACCCCAAGCTCATCATCCTCGACGAGCCGCTGACCGGTCTCGACGCCGGCTCCGCCCGCATCGTCAAGAACGTGCTCGCCGGGCGCGTCGCCGCCGGCGGCACCGTGATCATGACCACACACATCCTCGAAGTCGCCGAACGCATGGCCGACCGCATCGGCATCATCGCCGGCGGCCGCCTGATCGCCGAGGGTACGCTCGACGAGCTGCGCCACAAGACCGGCAAGACCGCGACCAGCCTGGAGGAGACCTTCCTCACTCTGGTCGAAACTCCGGCCGCCGCCGAGTGAGCAGCCCGGCGACAGTAACCTGGCTCGCCGAGCACGAGCTGCGGCTCGGCTGGCGCGACTGGCTGTCGATGATGACGGGGGGCCGCCGCAGCCGCACGCGCACCGTCGCCATCGCGCTCGTCGTTTTTGCCGTGTTCATGCATCTGCTCGCCTGGTCGATGGTCGGCGGCTACGCCGAAACGCCTGCCGGCGCCGGCAAGGAGGCTCTGGTTGTGGTCTCCGGCATGCTGCTGCTGTCGTGGTCGCTGCTGATGTCGCAGGCGATGGAATCGGTGACGCGCGCTTTCTACACGCGCTCCGACCTCGATCTCATTCTCACCTCGCCGGTGCCGCAGCGCCGCGTCTTTTCCGTGCGCATCGCGCGCATCGCAATCTCCGTCGCGGCGGTAGCGGTGTTTCTTGCATCGCCGTTCATCAATATGCTCGCTGTTCTCGGCGGCGCGCGCTGGCTCGCCGCCTATGGGGTCGTTGCCGCGATGGGCCTGGTGGCGGCGGCCTTGAGCGTTGCGCTCACCGTCGGCCTGTTCCGCCTGATCGGGCCCAAGCGCACGCGGCTGATTGCGCAAATCGTCGCCGCGATCATCGGCGCGATGTTCGTCATCGGGCTGCAGGTAGTGGCGATCCTGTCCTACGGCAGCCTGTCGCGGTTTGCGCCGCTGCAATCGCATTGGCTGATCGTGCACACGCCCGATATCGGCAGCGCGGCGTGGCTGCCGGCGCGCGCGGTCCTGGGCGACTGGAGCGCGTTGCTCGTCGTCGTGGCCGCAAGCACCGCCGCGCTCATGGTGTCGATCGCGATTTTTTCGCGAAGTTTCGGCGAACATGTCGTTGCCGCGGCGGGCGTGTCGCAAGGCAAAGTGCGCCCGCGCGCCGCCCGGGGTTTCCGTGGCGGGTCCGCCGCGTTCGCGCTGCGGTGCAAGGAGTGGACCTTGCTGTTGCGCGATCCCTGGCTGGTGTCGCAAAGCCTGATGCAGATCCTTTATCTGCTGCCGCCGGCGTTGCTGTTGTGGCGGAGCTTTCACGAAGGGGCGGGCGGTTTCGTTCTGCTGGTGCCGGTGCTGGTAAT
The DNA here is from genome assembly GCA_963738915.1 of uncultured Alphaproteobacteria bacterium. Taxonomy (GTDB): domain Bacteria; phylum Pseudomonadota; class Alphaproteobacteria; order Rhizobiales; family Xanthobacteraceae; genus Pseudolabrys. Next base: position 31,884 of record CAVTYO010000007.1, on the reverse strand, counting down.
GGCCGCTGGCCAGCTTGGCGGCGGCCTCGCCTGGCTGTCGATCTCCGGCGAAGATGCGCCCGACCTCATCGCCTCGGCGCCGATCTCGCCGCACCGCGTCGTCTGGGCCAAGATCGAGGCGGTGATGGAAACCATCGCCATGGTCTTTGCGCCGTTCGTTGTTGCGCTGGCCTTTGCCTCGCCGCGGGCGGCCGTGGTGGCGGGTCTCGGCGTGCTGGTGGCGGCGGCAGCCTCCACGGCGGTGCAACTGTGCTTCCGCACCCAGGCCAGGCGTAGCCAGTTCCGGCGCCGTCAGGTATCCTCGCGGATCGCCACCTTTGCCGAGGCCTTTTCCTCGATCGCTTGGGCGGCGGTTGCCGCGCTCCTCGCCGTCGGCTCCTGGCTGGCATTGGCGCCGGCACTTATTGCGCTGGGCATTCTGCTCGGTGTGCGGCTGATTGCGCCACGGCAGGCCCACTAGGCAAGGCAGCTAGTCGTGGCGAAGAAAAGCGCGCTGCGTTGCGCCAAAATGCGCGGAATGCGTGCCGCCTGAAATTTCCTTCCTCGCGGTACCGCCAGAACGAAATTGACCGCCGCCCGGCGAGGTGTAGCCTTCAAATCGAGTCTTGCCGGTTTTGCCTGCCGCCTTGGCAACCTATATGAGGGGTGCCGCACCCCTTATGGTTTCCGTGGGCGCTGCGCGTGAAGGCCTCGTATGACGCTTCGCTCCGTCAGCCTGGACGACAAATACGATCTCGCCCAGGACCATGTTCTGGTCACCGGGTATCAGGCGCTGATCCGCGCCTGCCTGATGCAGAAAGAGCGCGACCGCCGCGCCGGCCTCAATACCGGAGGCTATGTCACCGGCTATCGCGGTTCCCCGCTGGGCGGGCTCGACCAACAGTTTATGCGCGCCGCCCGTTACGTCGCTGCGGCCGACATTAAATTCCAGCCCGGCCTCAACGAGGATCTCGCCGCCACCGCCTTGTGGGGCACGCAGCAGGCGGAATTGCGCGGCGAGGGCAAATACGACGGCGTCTTTGGCATGTGGTACGGCAAGGGGCCGGGCGTCGACCGCACCGGCGACGTGTTCCGCCACGCCAACCTCGCCGGCACCTCGAAGCATGGTGGCGTGCTCGCGCTGATGGGCGACGACCATACCGCGGAATCCTCGACCACCGCGCATCAGTCCGAATTCCATTTCGTCGACGTGATGATCCCGATCCTCAATCCGGCGGGCGTGCAGGAAATCATCGACTACGCACTCTACGGCTGGGCGATGTCGCGCTTCACCGGCGCCTGGGCCGCGCTCAAATGCATGCACGAGACGGTCGAATCGACCGGCATCGCCGACGGCTCGCTCGATCGCGTGCAGATTGTCACGCCCTCGGATTTCGTCATGCCCGACGGCGGGCTCAACATCCGCCTCCAGGACACGTTTCTCGGCCAGGAAGCGCGCCTTCACGATTTCAAGCGCGACGCCATGCTCGCCTTCGTGCGCGCCAACAAGCTCAACAAGATCATCACCTCCGGCGGCAGCGCGCCCAAGATCGGCGTCATCACCACCGGCAAGGCCTATCTGGATGTGAGGCAGGCGCTCGACGAGCTTGGCCTCGATGAGCTCAAGTGCAATCGGCTCGGCTTGCGCATTTTCAAGATCGGCTGTCCGTGGCCGATCAGCCGGCAGGAGCTGGCCGATTTTGCCCAAGGCCTCGACCTCATCATCGTCGTCGAGGAGAAACGCTCGCTGATCGAAGTGCAGGTGCGCGAGGAGCTTTACGGCACCGCCAACCAGCCGGTCTGCATCGGCAAGAAGGACGAGCAGGGCAACTGGCTGTTCCCGGTCAAGGGCGCGCTCGACCCCAACGATGTCGCGATCTGCATCGGCGAACGGCTGCTGCGCATCGGCGGCAACGATGAACTGGCGGCAAACGTCGCGCGGCTCAAGTGCGCGCAACGCGCGCAGGCCGAAACCGCGGATGTCGCCAATCGCACTCCCTATTTCTGTTCGGGCTGCCCGCACAACACATCGACGCGCGTACCGGAAGGCAGCCGCGCCTATGCCGGCATCGGCTGCCATTACATGTCGCAGTGGATGGATCGCAAGACGCTCGGCTACACGCAGATGGGCGGCGAGGGCGCCAACTGGATCGGCGAATCCTCATTCTCCAACCGCGATCACGTTTTTCAGAATCTCGGCGACGGCACCTACAACCACTCCGGCTATCTCGCGATCCGCGCGGCCGTCGCCGCCGGAACCAAGATGACCTACAAGATCCTGTTCAACGACGCGGTGGCGATGACCGGGGGGCAGGCAAACGACGGCGGCCTGACCGTCGACCAGATCGCCCGCCAGGTCGCGGCCGAGGGCGTCAAGCGCATCGAGGTCGTCACCGACGAGCCGTGGAAATACCCAAAAGACACCGAGTGGCCGCGCGGCGTTACCGTCCATCACCGCGAGCAGCTTGACGCCGTCCAACGCGACCTCACCACGGTCCCGGGCGTCAGCGTCGTCATCTACGACCAGACCTGCGCCGCCGAGAAACGCCGGCGCAGAAAGCGCGGCGCCTTCCCCGATCCGCTCAAGCGCGTGGTCATCAATGACCTGGTCTGCGAGGGCTGCGGCGATTGCGGCGTCAAATCGAACTGCGTCTCGGTGCAGCCTTTGATGACCGAATGGGGCCGCAAGCGCACCATCGACCAATCGAGCTGCAACAAGGATTATTCCTGCCTCAACGGCTTCTGCCCGTCCTTCGTCACCGTGCACGGCGCCAAGCTCAAGAAGGGCGAAAGCATCGCGCAGCCGGCGAACTGGACGGCGCTGCCGCAGCCTTCGGCTCCGTTGACCAATCATCCCTACAGCATCATCGTCACCGGCGTCGGCGGCACCGGCATCGTCACCGTCGGCGCCATCATCGGCATGGCTGCGCATCTTGAAGGCAAGGGCGTCGGCGTCATCGACATGGCCGGTCTCGCGCAGAAGGGCGGCGCGGTCTACAGCCACATTCGCATCGCCAATACGCCGGGCGAGATCCACGCCATTCGCGTCGCGGCAAGCGGCGCCGATCTGGTGCTCGGTGGCGATATCGTCGTCGTCGGTACCAAGAAGGTGCTCGGCGCGATGAAGCAGAACCAGACGCGCGTGGTCGTCAACACCGCCGAATTCCTGCCTGGCGATTTCACCCGCAACGCCGACTTCTCGCTGCCGACCGAGCGCCTCAAGCGCGCCATCGTGTCGCACGCCTCGCGCGAGCGCAGCCATTTCGTCGATGCCGGGCGGCTTGCCGTCGCGCTGCTCGGCAATTCGATCGGCGCCAACATGTTCATGCTCGGCTATGCCTACCAGCTCGGCGCGCTGCCGCTGACAGCGGAAGCGATCGAGAAGGCGATTGAGTTGAACGGCGAAGCGGTGGCGATGAATCTTGCCGCCTTCTCCTACGGGCGCCGCGCCGCGGTCGATCCGGCGGCGATCGAAGCGCTGGTCAAGCCGCAGCAGGGCATGGAGAACGACGTGCTCAAGCTGTCGGAATCGTTCGAGGAGACGGTCGCGCGCCGCGAAACGTTCCTCACCGCCTATCAGAATGCGCGCTACGCGCAGCGCTACCGCAAATGGGTGGAAAAGGTCAAAGCCGCGGAGGCGCTGAAAGCCCCGGGCCAGACCGCGCTCGCGGAAGCGGTCGCGCGCTACCTGTTCAAGCTGATGGCCTACAAGGACGAATACGAGGTGGCGCGGCTTTACACCGACTCGTCATTCGTTGAGCGCGTGAAGGCAAGTTTCGACGGCGATCTGCGCCTCGAGTTCCATCTCGCCCCGCCGCTGCTCGCGCGCAAGGACAAGCAGACCGGCGAGCCGAAGAAAATGTCGTTCGGGCCGTGGATGCTTTCCGCCTTCCGCCTGCTGGCGAAGTTCAAGGTGCTGCGCGGCACGCCGCTCGACATTTTCGGCTATTCGAGCGAGCGCAGGACCGAGCGCGGCCTGATCGGGGACTATGAGCGCCTGCTCGGCGAGATCATCGGCCGGTTGACGCCGCAGAACCACGCGACCGCCGTTGCGCTGGCTTCTTTGCCGGAGAAGATCCGGGGGTACGGTCACGTCAAGCAGCGTCATTTGGCCGCGACGAAGGCCGAGGAAGCGGCCTTATACGAGCATTTCAACGCCGGCGCGGCGCCGTTTCTCAAGGCGGCTGAGTGATTTAAGCCGCCATTATACGAAAATCGCGGCTTTTCAAGGCTTGACCGGCTTCGGCCAGTGTTTTCATATGAATACAACAAGACCGCGTGGGAACGCGGCGAGGGGAAACTGCCGTTAGCGCCGGGCGCGCGGCCGCAAGGGAGGATGAGGTCGTGGCGCAAACCGCCGCTGCTTCAGCGGATACATTTCCTAAGCTGCTGGTCCGTAATGCGAATATTTACGGCGCGCGGCCTGCTATGCGGCACAAAGACTACGGCATCTGGCAGACTTGGACCTGGAGCGAGACGCTTGAGGTGGTGCGTGCCTATGCCGTCGGCCTGCAACGCGCCGGCCTCAGGCGCGGCGAAACCATCGCCATCGTCGGCGGCAATCGGCCGAAGCTTTACTGGTCGGTGATGGCGGCGCAGATGCTCGGCGCCATTCCGGTGCCGGTCTATGCCGACGCGGTTGCCGACGAACTCTCCTTCGTGATCGCGCACGCCGACGTGCGCTTCGCCGCGGTCGAGGACCAGGAACAGGTCGACAAGATCATTTCCGTGCTCGACCGCCTGCCCAAGCTCGAGCTGATGTTTTACGACGAGCGGCGGGGCCTGCGCGACTATGATCACAGCAATCTCCGCGCCATGGACGACGTCATCGCCGAAGGGCGCAAGGCGCTTGCGGCGGATCCCTCGCTCGGCGCCCGGCTCGACGCCGAGATCGCCGCCGGCAAGGGCGCCGACCCGTCCATCATTCTCTACACCTCGGGCACCACCGGAAAATCAAAAGGCGTGGTGCTGACCGGCGAGCGCTCGATTGCCGCTGCGACCGATACCGTCACATTCGACAAGCTCACCGTAGATGACGTCGCGCTTGCCTATCTGCCGCTCGCCTGGGTCGGCGATCACTATCTCAATTATGCGCAAGGGCTGGTGTCCGGATTTTGCATGGCCTGTCCGGAAAATCCCGAAACAGCCATGACTGACCTGCGCGAGATCGGACCGAGCTTCTTCTTCGCGCCACCCCGCACGATGGAAGTACTGCTGACGCGGGTCATGATCCGCATGGAGGACGCGAGCGTCCTCAAGCGCAAGCTGTTTCATTATTTCATCGGCGTCGCCCGCAAGTACGGCGAACGCATTCTCAACGGCGAGCCGGTGCCGCTCATCGGACGGCTGCAATATTGGCTCGGCAATATTCTGGTCTACGGCCCGCTCAAGAATGTGCTCGGCTTTTCCCGCGTGCGCGTCGCCTATACCGCGGGCGAGGCGGTGGGCCCCGATCTGTTCGCCTTCTATCGTTCGATCGGACTGAACCTGAAGCAGCTTTATGGCCAGACTGAAGCTTTTCTTTATCTCACCGCGCAGCCCGACGGCGAAATCTACTCCGACACCGTCGGGCGGGCCTGCCCGAACGTCGATATCCGTATCGCCGACAACGGCGAGGTGCAGTTCAAGTCGCCGGGCATGTTCGCCGGCTATTTCAAGGACAATGAAAAAACGGCGGAGGCGCTGACGGCGGACGGGTATGTGAAGACCGGCGACGCCGGTTTCTTCGACGACAAGACCGGGCACCTGAAAATCATCGACCGCTCCAAGGATGTCGGCAAGCTCAACGACGGCACGCTGTTCCCGCCGAAATATATCGAGAACAAGCTCAAATTCTTCCCCAATATCCGCGAGGCGGTTGCCTACGGCGACCAACGCGATTTCGTCGCCGTGATGCTCAACATCGACTTGACCGCGGTCGGCAGCTGGGCCGAGCGCCACAACGTGGTCTATGGCTCCTATCAGGAACTCGCCGGCCATCCGCTGGTCTACGACATGATCGAGAAACACGTCGCGGACGTGAATCGCTCGCTTGCCGAAGACAAGAAGACAGCGGGCACGCAGATCAAGCGCTTCCTCGTTCTGCACAAGGAACTTGACGCCGACGACGGCGAACTCACGCGTACGCAGAAGGTCCGCCGCAGCTTCATCGCCGACCGCTACGAGACGCTGATCAAGGCGCTTTATGACGGCTCGCAGGAAGCCGACATCTCGACCGAGGTGACCTTTGAGGACGGCCGCAAGGGCGTCATCAGCGCGCGCGTCAAGATCCGTGACATGACCACCGAGCCGGCCGCTGGCTCGCTGGAGAAGGCGGCATGAGGGCGCCGAGCAACACCGGCTCCGAAGTTGCCGTCGGCGACGTGCTGCTGTCAGTCGAGAATGTGTCGCTGTCCTTTGGCGGCGTGAACGCGGTGAGCGATGTCTCCTTCGACATCCGCAAGGGTGAAATCCGCGCCATCATCGGCCCCAACGGCGCCGGCAAGACCTCGATGCTCAACGTCATCAACGGATTCTATCACCCGCAGGCCGGCCGCATCACGTTCAAGGGCGAGACGCGTTCGGAAATGAGGCCCTACGAGGCCGCCCATGGCGGCATTGCCCGCACCTTTCAGAACGTCGCGCTGTTCCGCGGCATGACGGTGCTCGACAACATCATGGCCGGCCGCACCCTGAAGATGCACCGCAACTTCTTCTGGCAATTGCTGCGCTTCGGCCCGGCGATGACGGAAGAAGTCGAGCATCGCCACCGCGTCGAGGAGATCATCGAATTCCTGAAGATACAGGAGATCCGGCGCACTCCGGTCGGCCGGCTGCCTTACGGATTGCAGAAGCGCGTCGAACTCGGCCGCGCGCTCGCCATGGAGCCGGAACTGCTGCTGCTCGACGAGCCGATGGCCGGCATGAACCTCGAGGAGAAAGAGGACATGTCGCGCTTCGTGCTCGACGTCAACGACCATTACGGCACCACCATCGCGCTGATCGAGCACGACATGGGTGTGGTCATGGACCTGTCCGACCGCGTCGTGGTGCTCGATCACGGCATCAAGATCGCCGACGGCACGCCGGACGAGATCAAGAAAAACCAAACCGTGATCGACGCCTATCTCGGCGTCGCGCACTGAGGAAGGTCATATGCATCTGCTCTACCAGATCTTCGTCGACCCCTTCGTGCAGATGGGCGGTGCGCCGGATTTGTTCGTGCAGACGCTGTGGGAGGGGCTGGTCGCGGGCGTCCTCTACGCGCTGATCGCGCTGGGGTTCGTGCTGATCTTCAAGGCCTCCGGCGTGTTCAATTTCGCGCAAGGCATCATGGTGGTGTTCGCGGCGCTGACTTTGGTCGGCCTTTACGCGCACGGCGTGCCGGCTTTTCTTGCTTTGGCCATCACTATCGGCGTGATGTTTCTGCTGGCCATGGCGGTCGAGCGTTTCGTGCTGCGGCCCCTGGTCAATCAGCCGGAAATCATCCTGTTCATGGCGACATTCGGGCTGACTTATATCCTAATCGGTTTCGGCGAACTGGTTTTCGGCGGCGATCCGAAATTGATGATCACTGAACAACTTTACCTTCCGACCGGCTCTTACTCGATCAAGGCCCTCGGCGGCTTCGTGCAGATGCAGAAGATCGACATCGCCGCCGCGATCATCGCCTCGCTGATGGTCGCAAGCCTGGCCCTCTTTTTCCAGAAGACGCGTATCGGCCGCGCGCTGCGCGCCGTCGCCGACAGCCACCGCGCCGCGCTCTCGGTCGGCATCTCGCTGGAATACATCTGGGTGACCGTGTGGTTTGCCGCCGGCATCGTGGCGCTGGCCACGGGCATCATGTGGGGCGCGCGCTCCAACGTGTCGTTCGCGCTGGAAATCATTTCGCTCAAGGCGCTGCCGGTACTGATTCTTGGCGGCTTCACCTCGATCCCCGGCGCCATCATCGGCGGCGTCATCATCGGCGTCGGCGAAAAGATCGGTGAATTCTATTGGGGCCCGCTGTTCGGCAGCGGCATTGAGGAGTGGTTCGCCTACGTCATCGCGCTCATCTTCCTGCTGTTCCGGCCGCAAGGCCTGTTCGGCGAACGCCTCATCGAGCGGATCTGAGGAGATTATGTTTTATCGCGAAGCCGGACAATTCAAGACGACTTACCAGGCCGATCAGGCGCTGTTTCCGATTCTGCAGGACAAGATCGGTATCCTCCTGATTCTGGCGGTTGCGTTTATCGTCGTGCCGCTGACCGTGTCGGATTTCGCGATCGATTCAATCATTACACCGGTTCTGATCTCGTCGCTCGCGGCGATCGGCCTTAATCTTCTTACCGGCTACACCGGCCTGCTCTCGCTTGGCACCGGGGCGTTCATGGGGGTAGGCGCGTTCGGTTGCTACAAGCTCACGACGTTTTTCCCCGGCATCAATATCGTCGTGCTGATCGTCTGCTCCGGCTTTATATCGGCGGCGGTGGGAGTTGTCTTTGGCCTGCCTTCGCTGCGCATCAAGGGCTTCTACCTGGCGGTTGCGACACTCGCCGCGCAGTTTTTCCTGTCGTGGTGTTTCATCCGCATTCCATGGCTGTACAATTACAACGTCTCGGCATCGATCGAGGTACCAAAGCGAACGCTGTTCGGCATCGCGGTGACCGGGCCGACGGCGACGCCGGTTACGCGCTACCTCATCGTGCTGACGATCGTGGCGGTGATGACGTGGCTCGCCTCCAACTTGATCCGCGGGCGCATCGGCCGCACCTGGATGGCGGTGCGTGACATGGATATCGCCGCCGAGCTGATCGGAATCAAGCTTTACCAGACCAAGCTGCTTGCCTTCGCGGTGTCGTCGTTCTACTGCGGCGTGGCCGGCGCGATGCTGGTGTTCCTCTATCTCGGCAATGCCGAGTCGGAAAGTTTCAACATCAACCAGTCGTTCCTCGTGCTGTTCATGGTGATCATCGGCGGGTTGGGCAGCTTGCTCGGCTCGTATTTTGGCGCCGCGTTGATCCTCGGCCTGCCGATCGTGCTGCGCGCCATCAAGGAATCCCTCAATCTGTCGATAACATCGGCCAACGTCGAGCACATCACGTTCATTACATTGGGAACGCTTATCGTTTTATTTCTGATCGCGGAGCCGGCCGGCTTGGCTCGACTCTGGCAGATCGGAAAGCAGAAACTCAGGGTGTGGCCTTTCCCGTACTGAAGGTGCACACTTGGGCCAATTCCCTCTATCCGGGCAAATAGACGGATAAGGGGTTACCCCCTCCTCGTTGAGGGGCCGACGAAAATGCCGGCGCAACCAAGCGCCGGTGGATGAAAAAGGGAGATAAACGATGCGCTTGAAACACTTTGTTCTCGGCGCGGCGCTCGCAAGCCTGGTCGGTGTTCCCGTCCTTGCTTCGCAGGCAGCCGCAGAAACTTTCGTGCCGCTGTTTACCTATCGCACGGGTCCGTTTGCGAATTCGGGAATCCCGATTGCCAACGGCATGCATGACTATCTCAACATGCTCAACGCACGCGACGGCGGCATCGGCGGCTCCAAGCTGGCCATCGAAGAGTGCGAGACCGGTTACAAGAACGAAAAGGGCGTCGAATGCTATGACGCCATGAAGAGCAAGCATCCGGCCGTCATTACCCCGTACTCCACCGGCATTACGCTTGCGGTCATTCCGAAGGCGGCGGTCGACCACATTCCGGTTCTATCGATGGCCTACGGCCTGTCCGCCTCGGCGGTCGGCAAGGACTTCCCGTGGATCTTCAACCCGCCGTCAACCTATTGGGACGGGTTGTCGATCATCTTCCGCTACATCGGCGGCAAGGAAGGCGGTCTCGACAAGCTCAAGGGCAAGACCATCGGCTATATCTTCTTCGACGGTGGTTACGGCCGCGAGCCGCTTCCGCTCCTTCACTCGCTGGCCAAGGACTACGGCTTTGAGGTGAAAGAGTATCCGGTTCCCGCCGCGCAAATGCAGAATCAGGGAAGTCTCTGGCTCAGCGTTCGCCGCGACAAGCCCGACTACATGATCATGTGGGGCTGGGGTGCAATGAACCCGACGGCCGTGCAGGAAGCGGCCAAGACCGGTTATCCGCTGGATCACTTCATCGGCATCTGGTGGGCGGGCAGCGAGGACGACGCGCGTCCGGCTGGCGCCGCGGGCAAAGGCTATCTCTCGCTCAACTTTAATGCCGTGGGCCCGAACTTCCCGGCGATCCAGGACATCGTCAAGAACGTGATCGACAAGGGCAACAGCCAGACAGCGAAGGATAAGGTCGGCGAGAACTTCTATAACCGCGGTGTTATGAACGCTGCGGTGATCGCCGAAGCCATCCGTCACGCGCAGAAAGTCACCGGCAAGAAGGACATTACCGGTGACGAAATGCGTCGCGGCCTCGAGACGCTGCATATTACGGCGGCACGGTGGAAGGAGATGGGCCTGGATGGTTTCGCGGCACCGATGCAGGTGACGTGTGACGACCATAACGGGCACAACTCGGCCTATATGCAGCAGTGGGACGGCACCAAGTGGGTCAAGGTCTCCGATTGGATCGCGCCCATGAAGGACAAGGTCATTCCGCTGATCGATCAGGCGGCGGCCGAATACGTGTCGCAGAACGCCGGCTGGCCCAAGCGCACAGAGGCCTGCGACAAGTCGTCGTAAGTCTCAAACTCGCTCGTCAGGACAAATAACCTCTCCCCGTTCGCGGGGAGAGGCCTTCTTTTCGGAGTTTAATCGATGTCGGCCGTCGAGCACACCGGTGCAAAGCCCGCCGCGCAGGCCGAGCACATCCTGCGCGTCAACAATATCGAGGTGATCTACGATCACGTCATCCTGGTGCTCAAGGGCGTGTCGCTCGACGTGCCCAAGGGCGGCATCGTGGCGCTGCTCGGCGCCAACGGCGCCGGCAAGACCACAACGCTCAAGGCGATCTCCAACCTGCTGCATGCCGAACGCGGCGACGTCACCAAGGGCGCGATTTTGTTCGACGGCGACGAGGTGCAGGATTTGTCGCCGAATGAACTGGTGCGGCGCGGCTGCATCCAGGTGATGGAAGGCCGCCAGTGTTTCGGCCACCTGACCATCGAGGAAAACCTGCTCACCGGCGCCTTTACCCGGCGGGACGGCAAGGCGGCGATTCGGCGCGATATGGACCTTGTCTACCGCTATTTCCCCAAGCTCGCGGAGCGCAAGGATTCACTCGCCGGCTACACTTCGGGCGGCGAGCAGCAGATGTGCGCGGTCGGCCGCGCGCTGATGTCGCGGCCGAAAATGATCCTGCTCGACGAGCCGTCGATGGGGCTGGCGCCGCAGATCGTCGAGGAGATTTTCGAGATCGTCAAAGACCTCAACGGGCGCGAAGGCGTCTCGTTCCTGCTCGCCGAGCAGAACACGCACATGGCGCTGCGCTTTGCGCGCTACGGCTACATTCTGGAGAACGGCCGCGTGGTGATGGACGGCGACGCCAAGTCGCTGTCGGAAAACGAGGACGTCAAGGAATTCTACCTCGGCATCTCGGAAGGCCGGCGCAAGTCGTTCCGCGACGGCAAGCATTATCGGCGGCGCAAGCGCTGGCTGGCCTGAGTTGATGGGCGACCACTACGACTCCCTGGAAACCCGCACTGCGGTTCTGCGCGACAGCGAAGAAAGCGCGGTGCTTCCGAAAGTCGTCGCCCACGCCATGATGGCGCCGGGCTGGGCGAAGCACCTTGTCGGCGTCGATCCGAAAAAAATTACCTCGCGCACGGCGCTCGCCAAGCTGCCGGTCCTGCACAAGGCCGACCTCGCCGCCCTGCAGAAGGCGATGCCGCCGTTCGGCGGCCTCAATGTCACCAGCCCAAGCAAGGTTCGGCGGCTGCTGATGTCGCCGGGACCGGTGTTCGAGCCGGAAGGTCAGGGCAAGGACCATTACGGCGCCGCGCGCGCGCTCTTTGCCGCGGGCTTTCGCGCCGGCGACATCGTGCACAATTCGTTTTCCTACCATCTCACGCCGGGCGCCTACATTCTCGAGTTGGGCGCGCACGCGCTCGGCTGTGCTGTCGTTCCGGGCGGTGTCGGCAACTCCGAGCAGCAACTCGACGCGATCGCGCATTACCGGCCGAGCGGCTATGTCGGCACACCGGATTTCCTCAAGATCCTGCTCGACACCGCGGAAAAGGCCGGCAAGGACGTCTCGTCCGTCAAGCGAGGTCTCGTCTCCGCCGCGGCGCTGCCGGCCTCGCTGCGCGCCGAACTCAAAGGCCGCGGCGTCGCCGTGCTGCAATGCTATGCCACCGCCGAACTGGGCGTCATCGCCTATGAGAGCGAGCCGCCACAAGGCATGATCGTCAACGAAACGGTGATCGTCGAGATCGTGCGGCCAGGCACTGGAGACCCCGTGCCGGACGGCGACGTCGGCGAAGTGGTGGTCACCTCCTTCAACCCCGACTATCCGATGATCCGCCTCGGCACCGGCGATCTCTCCGCCATCATGCCGGGCGCCTCGCCCTGCGGACGCACCAACATGCGCATCAAGGGCTGGATGGGCCGCGCCGACCAGACCGCCAAGGTCAAAGGCATGTTCGTGCATCCCAAACAGATCGCCGAGGTGGCGAGCCGGCACCCCGAGCTCACCCGCTTGCGCCTGATCGTTACCCGCGACAACGAGCAGGATGTGATGACGCTTGCCGCCGAATGCGCCGCGCCCGGCGCAGCCCTCGAGGGCGCCGTCGCCGCGACCTTGCAGGCCGTCACCAAGCTCAAGGGCGCGGTCAAGCTGGTCGCCTCCGGCACCTTGCCCAACGACGGCAAGGTTATTGCCGATGAGCGCAGCGTCGGCTAGCTGCTTGACCGCACGGGCGCTTTGCCCCTCAGTGCGGCCATGAGCGAAACGCCCACACCGCCCGACCATCCGGCGATACCGCCGCGCCGCACCGGCATCCTGCTGGTCAATCTCGGCACGCCGGAAGCGACCGATTATTGGTCGATGCGGCGTTACCTGAAGGAATTTCTCTCCGACCGCCGCGTTATCGAGGAGAACCGCATCAAGTGGTGGCTGATCCTCAACCTCGTCATCCTGACCATCCGCCCCGGCCGCAAGGGCCGCGACTACGCCAAGATCTGGAACAAGGAACGCAACGAGTCCGTGCTCAAGACCATCACCCGTGCGCAGGCGGAAAAGCTCACGGAGATGTTGCCGGACCGCACGCTGCGCATCGACTGGGCGATGCGCTACGGCCATCCGTCAATTCCCTCGCGGCTCGAGGCCATGCGGGCCGACGGCTGCGACCGTATCCTTATCGTGCCGCTCTATCCGCAATATGCCGCGGCGACCACCGCGACCGTCTGCGACAAGGCCTTCGAGACGCTCTCGCGCATGCGCTGGCAGCCGGCGCTGCGCGTTGCGCCCGCCTGGTTCGACCAGCCGGCCTATATCGACGCCCTCGCCACGTCGCTGCAGCAGGCGCTGGAAAAGCTCACCTTCACGCCGGAGGTGATCCTCACCTCGTTCCACGGCATGCCCGAGGAATACTTGCGCAAGGGCGATCCCTATTACTGCCAGTGCCACAAGACGGCGCGGCTTTTGCGGCAGCGGCTCGCGCTCGACGAGGAAAAACTGCGGCTCACCTTCCAGTCGCGCTTCGGCTTTGCCGAATGGCTCAAGCCCTACACCGATGCGACGGTGAAGGCCCTGGCGGAAAAGGGCGTGAAAAACCTCGCCGTCATTGCCCCGGGCTTTGCCGCCGACTGCCTTGAGACGCTGGAGGAGATCGCCATGGAAAATGCCGAAATCTTCCGCCACGCCGGCGGCGAGAACTTCGCCGCCATCCCCTGCCTCAACGACAGCGACGGTGGCATGGCGGTCATCCGCGACGTCGTTTTGCGCGAGCTCAAGGGCTGGATTTAGCGCGTAGGCGCAAGGCCTTGGTCGCGGCAACGCCTCGTTAACCATGCCTCTTTAACGTCCGTTAACCACTCTCGCCGCCCGCGAGCGTGCGCGCCTGCGCGCGTTTGCGGGTACGGAGGCTGACGACGGACGTGCAGCACCTTTGCTTCCGACACCTTGCCGCGCCACGCGGCCTGTTGCTGGCCGCAGGGCTCGCGCTGGTGAGCGTGGACGCCGCCGCGCAGCAGGCTGCCGATCCGCTGGCGCCGTTCCTCGCGCCTGGCCCGACGCGCGCGACACACTTTCAGCAGGCGCAGGTCACCTCGCCGCAATTTGCGCCGCAGATCGGTTTCACGCCGCCGGCGGCGGCCTCGGGCGCCGGCGACACCGGCTATGATTCCACCAATGCGCGGAAGCAAACGAAGGCAAAGGCCAAGCTGAACAATAAGCCGAGCACCAAGCCCAACGCCGTCGCCGCCGCGCCCCCGCAAGCCGTCGCTCCCGGTCTGCCGGCGCCGGCCGCCGCCTCGCGCTATCAGCAACCACCGCCGTCGCTGACAAGCAGCGCCAATGGCGCCTATGCGCAGGCGCCGGGCAGCGTGCCGCCGGTCGAACTCGGACCGATCCGAAAACCGAAGAAGCGCAAGGCGCACGCCGAGCCGGATGATCCTTACGCGCCGTTGGGCATGGAGGCGGGCGCCTTCACGCTCTTCCCGGCAATCGAGCTGATTGGCGGCTACGACACCAATCCGGCGCGCACCACCGGCGGCAGCGGTGCCGCGCTTTACTCGGTCGCCCCGGAACTCAAGGCGCAGTCGAACTGGTCGCGCCACGAATTCAAGGCCGACCTGCGCGGCAGCTACACCGGTTACTCGCCCGACGAGACGCCGACGCTCAGCCGGCCTTACTTCAACGGCAAGCTCGATGGCCGCGTTGACGTATCCCACGACACCCGCATCGATCTGTCCGCCCGCGATATCGTCTCTACCGACAATCCGGGCAGCCCGAACCTGCAAGCCGGGCTTTCCAAGCTGCCGGTGTTCACGACCTTCGGCGGCAGCGCCGGACTCGGCCATCACTTCAACCGCCTCGAGGTCGAGGTGAAGGGCGATGCCGAGCGCACGATCTATCAGAACTCATCGCTCACCGACGGCTCGACCGCCAGCAACGAGGACCGCCAGTACAACCAATATACCGGCACGCTGCGCGGCTCTTATGAACTCACGCCCGGAGTGAAGCCTTTCGTCGAAGCCAGCCTCGACACCCGCAACCATGATCTGGAAACCGACTTTTCCGGCTACCAGCGCGATTCGAAAGGCGTCACAGGAAAAGCCGGCTCGACGTTTGAAATTTCTCGCCTGCTCACGGGTGAAGTCGCGCTCGGATACACCCACCGCGGTTACGAGGATCCACGGCTTTCCGATCTCAACGGTCTCATCGGCAACGCGTCCCTGATCTGGACCGCGAACGCGCTGACCAACGTGAAGCTCTCCGGCTCATCTACGGTCGGCGAAGCCACGGTGCCAGGCGTTTCCGGCGTGCTCTATCGCGATGCCGGAGTGCAGGTCGATCACGCGTTCCGCCGCTGGCTGATCGGCACGGTGAAAGTCGGAATCGGCCAGGACGACTATGTCGGCATGGATCGCACCGACAACCGATTTTCCGCCGGAGTGGGGCTAACGTACAAGCTCAACCGCAACGCGCAGATCAAGGGCGAGTTGCGCCAGGAGTGGCTGCGCTCGAACGTGCCTGGCAACGACTACAACGCCACAATTTTTATGCTCGGCTTGCGGCTGCAGGAATGAGTGGTCACTAAATACCGCTCGCCGGCGCGCTCCGCTCCAAACCGTGGTCTCTCCGCCACATTTCGATACATTTAAAGACGCAGGCCGAAAAAAAGCCGGCCCGTTGTGACCAGCATCACAGCACCGCAGTTGAATATAGTTAACGATTACAACGTCGTCGGGGACATCCAAACAGCCCTATTTCGGCTTTCAGCCGAGATCGGTTCCGGTGGTGCGGTTCACGCCACAGCTCTGCACCGTCGGCAGCCCCGCCTGAAGTCATTCGGGCGGGGCTGCGAGCCGGTTCGTCAACGACCGCTATTTTTTCGCCAGCAGCGTTTTAAGTTCGGCGCGGAACTCCGGCTCGATATCGGAGCGCGCGAGGCCATAGGCTACGTTGGCGGTGAGGAAGCCGATCTTGGAACCGCAATCGAAGCTGCGGCCTTCGAACTTCAACCCGTAAAACGGCTGCGTGCGCGACAGCGCCACCATGGCGTCCGTGAGCTGGATTTCGCCGCCGGCGCCGGCGGCCTGCTTTTCCAGCACCTCGAAAATTTCCGGCTGCAGGATATAGCGTCCGGTGATCGACAGATTTGAGGGCGCTTCCGCGGGCTTGGGCTTTTCCACCATCTTGGTGATGGCGAAGGCCTTGCCCTTGGCCGCGCCCACGCCGACGACGCCGTACATGTGCACGCGGTCCTGCGGCACTTCCTCGACCGCGATGATGTTGGCCTTGGCGTCGAGCGCGTTGGCGGCGTCGATCATCTGCGCGAGGCAGCCGCGCTCGTGCTGCACCAGCACGTCCGGCAGCAGCAGCGCGAAGGGTTCGTGCCCGACCAGTTCCCGCGCGCACCACACGGCGTGACCCAGGCCCAGCGGGGATTGCTGGCGCGTGAAGCTCGCCGTGCCGGGCTCCGGAAGATCGTCCGAGAGACGCGAGAGTTCGGCATTCTTGCCGCGCTCGGTCAGCGTAATCTCAAGTTCGAACTGGCGGTCGAAATGGTCCTCGATCACGCTCTTGTTGCGGCCGGTGACGAAGATGAAATGCTCGATGCCGGCCTGGCGGGCTTCATCGACGACGTGCTGAATCAGCGGCCGATCGACCACCGGCAGCATTTCCTTGGGCATGGCCTTGGTCGCCGGCAGGAAGCGGGTTCCCAGGCCTGCCACGGGAAAAATGGCTTTGCGGATGCGGCTCATGCGGGAAGAACGCTCAAGGTCGTTAATTCGTCAAAGAATCCGGTCAGGCAGGCCACAAAGCATGGCGCTGGCCTGCGGTCTAGATGTGAGTGGGGACAGGCCTAATGTTAACGTCCTCGCAACGAAATCCGGTCACCCATAGGATAGTGTGGTGAGAACGGACAGCATGGAAATGTGCAGTTTCAAGCCATACCTTCTGGCCGTGGTGGTGCTGGCAGCCTCGCTTTGCAACGCGTCGGCGCAAAATGTCGTCGGCTATTCCGGACCGACCGGGACGATTCCGCCGCAGCCGCCCGCATCGCCGCCGCCGTGGAGCGGCCAGTCCGGCGGCTCGGGCGATCCAAGCATGAGCGCGGACGCCATCCGCGCCGCCGCGGCCGATTTCCACAATTGTCTTGCGCGTCTCGCCCCGCTCGCCGCCCGCCACGGCATCAGCCGCCAGGCCTACAGCACCTATACGGCCGGGTTGACGCCCGATCTGCGCATCATGGATCTGCTCGACAACCAGCCCGAGTTCACCAAGTCGTTCTGGGACTATCTCGACATTCTGGTCACCGAGGACCGCGTCGCGCAGGGGCGGGCGCTCATCGACAAGTATCGCGCGACTTTCGATGCCGTCGAGCGCGCGTTGGGCGTCGACCGCTACACAATCGCCGCGATCTGGGGCGTGGAAACAAATTACGGCACGCAAGGCGGCGACCGCCCGGTGGTCCGCTCCACCGCAACGCTTTCCTGCATCGGACGCCGTCAGCGCTATTTTCGCGACGAGTTTTTTGCCGCATTGCAGATTCTCCAGCAGGGCGACATCAAGCCCGACCGGCTGGTCGGCTCTTGGGCCGGCGCCTTCGGCCCGACGCAGTTCATGCCGACCGCGTTCAAGCGTTTCGCCATCGACTTCGATCATGACGGGCGCCGCGACGTGGTCGATTCAATGCCCGACGTCATCGCCTCGACCGCCAACAATTTGAAGAAGGACGGCTGGGTGTCCGGCCAGACCTGGGGCTACGAGGCCGTGGTGCCGGCGAACTTCAACTTCATGCTCGCCGACCGCGAGCGCTGGATGACGATCCGCGAGTGGGAGCACCTCGGCATCAAGCGCGCCGGCGGGCATGCGTTCCCGCGATCGGACGACCGCGCCTTTCTGTTGGTGCCGGCCGGGGTGCAGGGGCCCGGCTTTCTCATGCTGGCGAACTTCCGCGTGCTCATGAAGTACAATCCGGCCGAGGCCTATGCGCTGGCCATCGGCCACCTGTCCGACCGCTTGCGCGGCGGCGAGGCCTTCGTGCAGCATTGGCCGCGCTACGAGCGCACGCTCAGTCTCGACGAGCGTCTGGAGTTGCAGAAGCTCCTTGCCCGTCACGGCTTCGATGTCGGCGAGCCTGATGGCCATCTGGGCGCGCGCACGCGGGCCGCGATCCGCGACTTCCAGGCGCGCACCGGCCAGGTTCCCGACGGCTTTGCTTCGGTCGCTGTCCTCGACAAATTGCGCGGCCAATAGGGGTTTAAGGCTAGCGGCCGGCGACCTTCGAGTTGACATTTTTCTACGGGCTATTAGCCCCTTGGTCGGCGTTATTCTTGGCTTGTCGGGACCGATATCTGGCTGCTCGGACGCTTAAAAATGCGTGCTAAGGGGCGATTTCCGCACTGGTCGCTGGGCGCGCTGGCGCTCGGGCTTGCCGTTTTCCTGGCCTTTCCGGCCTCGGCGCAGCGTTACAATCGTGCCGGCAGCGGCAATTTTTTCGGGAATTTGTTCGGCGGCTCCGGCCCTTATCAGCAGCGGCCGAGCGAAATCGAATCGGCGCCGCAGGTCGACTATTCGCGCGCGCCGGCGCCGAAGAAGCCAGATCCGACGCTAGTTCCCACCACGAGCATCGTGGTCATGGGCGATTCCATGGCCGACTGGCTCGCCTACGGCCTCGAAGACGCGTTTTCCGATGCGCCGGAGATCGCCGTCATACGCCAGAACAAGAAGAATTCCGGGCTGCTGCGCTACGAATTCAAAAGCGATCTCGACTGGTGGCACGCCGCGCGCGACATTCTGTCGCGGCAGAAGGCCGACTACGTCGTGATGATGCTCGGCGTCTCCGACAAGCAGAATATCCGCGAGAAGGACCTCGCCAAGGACGCCGACAAGCAAGACGCGGACAAGAAAACGACCGACGACAAGACCGCGGACAAAGCCAACCAGGATGACGACCCAGACAACGCGATCATCGCGCCCGAGTTGCAGGGCAAGAAGGCAAACGGCGTCATCGAGTTCCGCAGCGATCAGTGGGCGGAAATCTACAGCCGCCGCATCGACGCGACGGTTGCAGCGCTCAAGAGCAAGGGCGTGCCGGTGTTCTGGGTCGGGTTGCCCTCGATCCGCGGCACGCGCGCGACCGCCGACGCGGTCTATCTCAACGATCTTTATCGGGCGCGCGCCGAGCGTGCCGGCGCCGTCTATATCGACGTCTGGGATGGCTTCGTCGACGAAGGCGGCAAGTTCACCACGCAAGGCCCGGACTTCGAGGGCCAGGTGCGCCGGCTGCGCTCCGGCGACGGCGTCTATTTCACCAAGGCCGGCGCGCGCAAGCTCGCGCATTACGTCGAGCGCGAAATCCGCCGCTACATGAACAACCGTGCGGTGCCGGTGGCGTTGCCGACCGGTCCGATCATCCCGGCGCCGGAAGCCAAATCCGCGGTGCGGCCGCTTGCCGGGCCGGTGCTGCCGCTCACCGTCACCCCGGGGAATTCCGACGAACTTGCCGGCGGGAATGAGGCGCGGCCGGTGCACAGCGACGCCATCGCCGCGAGCGTACTGGTCAAAGGCGATCCGGTGGCGGCGCCCGCCGGCCGCGCCGACGATTTTGCGTGGCCGCGCGGCGGAGTAATCCCCGCCTCGGCAATTTCGGCCGCGGCATCGGCTGCGCCGGAGCCGGAGGCGAAGCCTGCGGCAAAGGCGCAAATCAGGACCGACGCCAAGACCGAAACCAGGAGCGAACCCAAGACCGAGCCCAAGGTCGATGCCAAGGGCAAGCCCAAGGTCACGAAGCCCGCGCAGGAGGCCCAAGCAAAACCGAAGCAGGTGCCGCCGCAACAAGCTGCGCCGCGCCCGCCGCGCCCGATTGGCCAATCCAGCGGCCCCTTCGGCTTTTTCCGGTAGGCGCCGCCGTTAGCGCGGCAGCAGCGTCGATCCCATCAGGAATTTATCGACCGCGTGCGCGGCCTGGCGGCCTTCGCGGATCGCCCATACCACCAGCGACTGCCCGCGGCGCATGTCGCCGGCGGCGAACACCTTCGGCAGCGAGGTCTGGTAGGACTGGGTGTCGGCGGAGACATTGCCTCGATTGTCGAGGGCGACATCGAGTGCCTTGAGCATGCCTTCATGCAGAGGATGCACGAAGCCCATGGCCAGCAGCACCAAATCGGCTTCGACGTCGAATTCGCTGCCGGGGACCGGCTTGAACTTGACGTCGAGCTTGGCGCAGTGCAGCTTTTTGACGTGACCGTTCGCGCCGGAGAATTTCTGCGTCCCCACGGCGAAGTCGCGCTTGACGCCTTCTTCGTGGCTTGACGAGGTGCGCAGCTTTAGCGGCCAGTCCGGCCAGGTGAGCATCTTGTTTTCGTGCTCCGGCGGCATCGGCATGATCTCGAAATTGGTGACCGACACCGCGCCTTGGCGGAACGACGTGCCGATGCAGTCCGAGCCGGTGTCGCCGCCGCCGATGACCACGACCTTCTTGCCTTTGGCCAGAATCGGTTCGACCTTGAGCGCGGCTTCGCCGGACACGCGCCGGTTTTGCTGCGGCAGGAACTCCATGGCGAAATGAATGCCCTTGAGATCGCGGCCGGGAATGGGCAGATCGCGAGGCTCTTCCGCGCCGCCGGTTAGCACCACGGCGTCGTGCTCATTCACCAGCTTGTCGACAGGGATATTGACGCCGACATCGGCGCCGTAATGGAATTGCACGCCCTCGGCCTGCATCTGCGTTACGCGGCGGTCGACGTGGACCTTCTCCATCTTGAAGTCGGGGATGCCATAGCGCAGCAGACCGCCGGCCTTGGCCCAGCGTTCATAGACACGCACCTCGTGGCCGGCGCGTGCGAGTTGCTGCGCGCAGGCAAGGCCCGCGGGTCCCGAACCGACGATCGCGACTTTCTTGCCGGTCTTGACCGTCGCAACCTCCGGCTTGAGGCCTTGCGCTATGGCGCGGTCGGCGATCTCGCACTCGATCGATTTGATGGTGACCGGGTTCTCATCGATGTTGAGCGTGCAGGAGGCTTCGCACGGCGCCGGGCAGACGCGGCCGGTGACCTCGGGGAAATTGTTGGTCGAGTGCAGGTTGCGCGCCGCCTCGTCCCAATGCCCGCGATAGGTGAGATCGTTCCAGTCTGGAATCTGGTTGTTGACCGGGCAGCCGGTGGGCGCGCCCGTCGGCGTCACGCCGCCGTGGCAATAGGGTACGCCGCAGTCCATGCAGCGCGCGGCCTGGTCGCGCAGCTCCTTTTCCGGGAGCGGCAGCACGAATTCCTTGTAGTTCTTGAGCCGCTCGGCGACCGGCAAATACTTGCGGTCGTGGCGTTCGTATTCGAGGAACCCGGTGACCTTGCCCATATCGTCCCAGAACTATTCCGCGGCCTGCATCGCGGCGGCCTTTTCCTTCGCCATTTCGGCGAGAGCGCGGCGGTACTCGACCGGCATCACCTTCTTGAACAGCGGGCGATAGCGCGTCCACTCGCCGAGGATTTGCGCCGCGCGCGTCGAGCCGGTGTAGCGGGCGTGGTCGGAGATCAGCTTGTGCAGGCGCTCGGCGTCGCCGGTGGTAAGATCGGACATGATGTCGACACGGCCGTGCATCTCGAGATCGTTGTAGGCGCCGTACTCGCGCTCGTTGACAGCTTCCTCTTCCGGCACCGGCTCAAGCTCGACCATGGCCATGTTGCAGCGGGATTTAAACGAGCCGTCCTCGTCGAGCACGTAGGCGATGCCGCCCGACATGCCGGCGGCGAAGTTGCGGCCGGTCACGCCGAGCAGCACGACAACGCCGCCGGTCATGTATTCGCAGCAGTGGTCGCCGGCGCCTTCGATCACGGCGATGGCACCGGAGTTGCGCACGGCGAAGCGCTCGCCGGCGACGCCGCGGAAATAACATTCGCCGGCGATGGCGCCGTACATCACGGTGTTACCTACGATGATCGACTCTTCGGGAACGATTCCTGAATCGGCGGGCGGACGGATAACGATGCGGCCGCCGGACAGGCCCTTGCCGACATAGTCGTTGCCTTCGCCTTCAAGCTCTAAGGTGACGCCGCGCGCAAGCCAGGCGCCGAAGCTCTGGCCTGCGGTGCCGGTGAGCCGCACATGGATGGTTCCATCGGGCAGGCCGGCATGGCCGTAGCGCTTGGCGACTTCGCCGGAAAGCATGGCGCCGGCGGCGCGGTCGGTGTTGTGGATCACGGTCTGCAGGCGCACCGGCGCGCCGCGGTCGAGGGCCGCCTGCGATTCGGCGATCAGCTTGCGATCGAGGATGTCCTTGATCTTGTGATCCTGCGCCTCGCAATGGAAGATCGGCGTCTTCTTGCCGACCGCCGGCTTGGTGAACAGCTTGGAGAAATCCAGCCCCTTGGCCTTCCAGTGCTCGATGAGCTTGCGCTGGTCGAGCATCTGCATCTGCCCGATCATCTCGTCGAAGCGGCGATAGCCGAGCGCGGCCATGATCTCGCGTACTTCCTCGGCGACAAAGAAGAAATAGTTGATGACGTGCTCAGGCTGGCCGCGGAAGCGCTTGCGCAGCACCGGGTCCTGCGTGGCGACGCCGACCGGGCAGGTGTTGAGGTGGCACTTGCGCATCATGATGCAGCCCGCGGCGATCAACGGCGCGGTGGCAAAGCCGAATTCGTCGGCGCCGAGCATGGCGCCCACCACGACGTCGCGGCCGGTGCGGATGCCGCCGTCGACCTGCACCGAGATGCGGCTGCGCAGCCGCTGAAACACCAGCGTCTGGTGCGTTTCGGCCAGCCCGATTTCCCAAGGCGACCCGGCATGCTTGAGCGACGTCAGCGGGGCTGCACCGGTCCCGCCCTCGTAGCCGGCAATGGTGACGTGATCGGCGCGCGCCTTGGATACGCCGGCGGCTACCGTGCCGACGCCCACTTCGGAGACGAGCTTGACGGACACATCGCCCGCCGGGTTGACGTTCTTGAGGTCGAAGATGAGCTGCGCCAGGTCCTCGATCGAGTAAATGTCGTGGTGCGGCGGCGGCGAGATGAGGCCGACGCCGGGCGTCGAATTGCGCACCTTGGCGATGGCCTTGTCGACCTTATGGCCGGGCAACTGGCCGCCTTCGCCTGGCTTGGCGCCTTGCGCCATCTTGATCTGCATCATGTCGGAATTGACGAGATATTCCGCGGTGACGCCGAAGCGGCCCGATGCCACCTGCTTGATCGCCGAACGCATCGAGTTGCCGTTGGGCAGCGGCTTGAAGCGGTCCGGCTCCTCGCCGCCTTCGCCGGTGTTCGACTTGCCGCCGATGCGGTTCATGGCGATCGCGAGCGTCGTGTGTGCCTCACGGCTGATCGAGCCGAACGACATGGCGCCGGTGGAGAAGCGCCGCACGATGGACTTGGCGGGCTCGACTTCCTCGAGCGGCACCGGGCTGCGGCCGTCTTCCTGCGCCGTACCGATGCGGAACATGCCGCGGATGGTGAGCAGCCGCTCGGTCTGGTCGTTGATGATCTTGGCGAAGGCGCGATAGTGCTCCTGCGAATTGCCGCGCACCGCGTGCTGCAGGCGGGCGACGGTTTCCGCGGTCCACACGTGATCCTCGCCGCGCACGCGCACCGCGTAATCGCCGCCGACGTCGAGCATCGAGCGGTAGACCGGCGCATCGCTGAATGCGTCTCGGTGGCGGCGCACGGTTTCCTCGGCGATTTCGGCGAGGCCGACGCCTTCGATGCGGGTGTGCGTGCCGGTGAAATACTTGTCGACGAAATCCTGGCGCAGGCCAACGGCGTCGAAAATCTGCGCGCCGCAATAGGACTGGTAGGTGGAGATGCCCATCTTCGACATCACCTTTAGCAGCCCCTTGTCGATCGACTTGATGTAGCGCTTGATGATTTCCTTCTCGTCAAGCTTGCCCGGCAGGTCACCCCTCATCGCGGTGAGCGACTCGAAGGCGAGATAAGGGTTGATCGCTTCGGCGCCGTAGCCCGCCAGACATGCGAAGTGGTGCACCTCGCGCGGTTCGCCGGTTTCCAGCACCAGCCCGACCGAGGTGCGCAGGCCCTCGCGGATCAGGTGATGATGCACGGCGGCGCAGGCGAGCAGCGCCGGGATCGGAACACGGTCGGCGCCGGCGCGGCGGTCGGACAGGATGATGATGTTGCAGCCGCCGCGAACCTCTTCTTCGGCGCGCTCGCAAAGCTTGTCGAGCGCCCAGCCCATGCCGTCGGGACCGTGCTCGGCCGAGAAGGTGATGTCGAAGGTGACCGACTTGAAATGGTCGCCGGTCATCTCCGAGATCGAACGGATCTTTTCCAGATCGTCATTGGTGAGGATCGGCTGCCGTGCTTCCAGACGCTTGGTGTGAGAGTTTCCCTCGAGGTCGAACAAATTCGGCCGCGGCCCGATGATGGAAACGAGGCTCATCACCAATTCCTCGCGGATCGGATCGATCGGCGGGTTGGTCACCTGCGCGAAGTTCTGCTTGAAATAAGTGAACAGCGGCTTGGGTTTATCGGACAAGGCCGAAATCGGCGTGTCGTTGCCCATGGAGCCGACGGCTTCCTCGCCGGTCGAGGCCATCGGCGTCATCAGCATCTTCAGATCTTCCTGCGTGTAGCCGAAAGCCTGCTGGCGATCGAGCAGCGGCAGGTTGGAGATCGGCGCGACGTTGGCGGTGCCGGGCAATTCTTCCAGCACGATCTGCGTGCGCTTGAGCCACTCCTTGTAGGGATGGCTTTGCGCCAGCGTCGCCTTGAGCTCCTCGTCGGGAATAAGCCTGCCTTCGTCGAGGTCAACGAGCAGCATCTTGCCCGGCTGCAGCCGCCACTTCTTGACGATGTCCTTTTCCGGGATCGGCAACACGCCCATTTCCGAGGCCATGACGATGCGGTCGTCGCGGGTGAGCAGGTAACGCGCGGGACGCAGGCCGTTGCGGTCAAGCGTCGCGCCGATCTGCCGACCGTTGGTGAAGGCCATCGCGGCCGGCCCGTCCCACGGCTCCATCACCGCCGCGTTGTATTCGTAAAAGGCGCGCCGCTCCTCGTCCATCAACGGGTTACCCGCCCAGGCTTCCGGAATCATCATCATCATGGCGTGGGCGAGCGAGTAGCCGCCCTGCGTCAGGAATTCGAGCGCGTTGTCGAAGCAGGCGGTGTCCGACTGCCCCTCGTAGGAGATCGGCCACAGCTTCTTGATGTCTTTGCCGAAAAGCGGCGAGGACACGTTTGCCTGCCGCGCCGCCATCCAGTTGACGTTGCCGCGCAGCGTGTTGATCTCGCCGTTATGGGCGATATAGCGGTAGGGATGCGCCAGCGACCAGGCCGGGAAGGTATTGGTGGAGAAGCGCTGATGCACCAGCGCGATCGCGCTCTCGAAATCCGGATCGTGCAGGTCGGGATAATACGTGCCGAGCTGGTCGGCGAGGAACATGCCCTTGTAGATCACCGTGCGGCATGACACCGACACGGGATAATAACCGGCGGTGCGCCGCTCGCGCCGCTTGTAGATCGAGTCGGAGATCACCTTGCGCAGGACGTAGAGCCGGCGCTCGAACTCGGCTTCCGACATTTTCTTCTTGCCGCGGCCGATGAACACCTGCAGATGCACTGGCTCGGTCGGCTTCACCGACTCGCCGAGCGTCGAATTGTCCGTCGGCACGTCGCGCCAGCCGAGCAGGGCAAAGCCCTCGCGCGCCACTGCGTCGGCCCAGATATCGCGGATGATCTGCCGCCAGTTGGTATCGCGCGGCATGAACAGCTGGCCGATGGCGTAGTCGCCTGGTGCCGGCAGCGTGAAGCCGATCTCGGCGGCCTTCCTGGCGAAAAATTTCTGCGGGATCTGCACCAGAATGCCGGCGCCGTCGCCCATGCGCGGGTCGGCGCCGACCGCGCCTCGATGCTCGAGATTGCAGAGGATGCGCAAACCGTCTTCGACGGTCTGGTGCGACTTGCGGCCTTTGATGTCGGCGATGAAACCGACGCCGCAGGAATCTTTTTGCAGCGCCGGGTCATAGAGCCCATGCGCGGGCGGCATTCCGGGGTCGGTGGTGTCGCCCAAAAGACCGCCGTCGCGAGGCCACGCCGTAGGCCCGCGTTTCATCATCCTTTTGGCGATACGTCGCTTGTCCATGCCACTTCAGCCGCCAATTAGGACAGCAATACTGTCCTAATGGACCATGACAAATTTTGCGCCGCCGCACAAGATTGGTCCACGTCCCAAAGGGCCGAAGATTGCGTTTTGTTGCGGCGCGCAGCCAGACCCAAGCAAGAAGAGGACCACGCGCAAGGCGTACGCGCAATGCCGTTGCGCGGCCGGCCTGGCAGTAAACGCGAGCCGGATTAACCGCTTAATAGTGAAATCGGGAAAAAGCCGCGCGTGGCGGGCCTTTGACTACGGTGCGCGCAAATTGCACCCCGAGGTCTTTTTATGAGCGATCTGGCCGTCGCGCCCGCTCCCAAACAGAATGCCGGCGTCGCCGCTTTGACGCGATTGACCGATCGAATCGCGAGGCTGGTGCCGCCGCCCGCGGCGGAGCCGCTGCTGCTGCGGCCGTCGCAGGTGGTTGGCGCAGGGCTCGGCAAGGCGAGGCATGCTCCGCGCTCGACAGCCGCCGCAGCGATCCAAGGCTTTACCGCCGCCTGCTCGTTCATTCCGTACGCGTTGGTGGCGCTCAGTCTGCGGCTGGTGATGGCTCGCATTTTTTTCCTCGACGGCCAGACCAAGATTGCCGGGCCGAGCCTGCCGCTCGATCTCCACGGCTTTCACTTTTCGATGCTGCTGCCGGCGCAGGTCAAGGCGGAAACCTTCACCGCCTTCATGACCCAATTTGCACCGCTGCCGGTGCCGCCGGTGCCTGCCGCCTACATGGTGAGCTACGCCGAATTCTTCCTGCCACTGATGCTCGTGCTCGGCTTCGGTACCCGCGTCGCCGCGCTCGGGCTTCTGATCATGACGGCGGTCATCCAGATCTACATCATGCCGGAGCATCTATGGATCACTCAAATCTACTGGTTCGCAATCCTTACGATTCTGTTGTCGCAAGGCGCCGGGCAAATTTCGGTCGATCACGTCATTCGCATTCTGAATCGTCACGCATCGAGGCGCGTATGAAAACCCTGAGAAAAACACCACTGGCTGTCTTTGTCGGCGGCTTGGCCGTCGCGGTGGCCGTGTCGCTGATCACAGCAAGGTCATCGAACGGCGAACAGCCTGCCAAAAAGCGCGCCGCGCCAGCGCCTCAAGCGCAGGCCTACGCGCAATCCCGCGTGGACGTTGCCGAGGCTGCGATGCCGGTCGTTGTTTTCGCCCCGCTCTACGGCTCAAGCCCGCGCATCATCCACGTTCCGCAGTCCGATCAGGATACGCTGGCAAGCGCCAATGGCGGAGACGAGGCAGTCGGAGCGATTGACGGCGACGTAAACGCACGGCCCGTTCGCCGCATCCGGCCGGCGCCACGCAACTGAAAATAAAAGCGCCCCGGAATTCCGGGGCGCTTCGTCTTTGGCTTGCCGAAAGGCGCGGCGTCAGGCAGCGACCTTGGTCTCGACGACTTGGGCCTTGGAGCCGTTGCCGATCGGAATCTGGCGCGGCTTTTTGGCTTCCGGAAGCTCGCGCACGAGATCGACGTGCAGGAGCCCGTTCTCGAGGCTGGCGTTTTTGACCGTGACATAGTCGGCGAGCTGGAAGACGCGCTCAAAGGCGCGCGCGGCGATGCCCTGGTAGAGCACGTCGCCGTTCTGCTCGTCCTTGCTCTGCTGTTTTTCGCCCTTGATGGTCAGCGTGTTCTCTTTCGATTCAATCGAAAGCTCGTTCTCGCCGAAGCCGGCGACCGCGACCGAGATGCGATACTCGTTCTCGGCGGTGCGTTCGATATTGTAAGGTGGGTAGCCCGGCGCGGCTTCAAAGCCGTCGAGCATCGAGAACAACCGGTCGAAACCGACCGTGGAGCGATAGAGGGGAGCAAGATCGAATGTACGCATGGCATATCCTCCTGTTTGAGCGACATGCGGGCGGTTCGCCACCTGGCCGAACCGATAGCCCGTGCACAGCCACCATTGGCCTGTGCAAAAAAGATATGGGAACGGATTTTTGCCCTCGCAAGAGGGGGCCAAAGCACGCCTTAATTTATTGTAATCACGCGTATTTTTCGGAGACTCGGCTGCCGCGCCGCGGCCCTGCTATAAGGCGCAAATGCACGGCCCCGCTTCAACTTCGTCCATGCGGCTTGTCTCGATCCCTGCCAACCCGGTGCCGGAGAATGCCGTTGTCGGCGCGCTGACGACACGCGACGACGTCACATTGCGCTTTGCTCGCTTTGCGCCGCCTCCCGGCCGCAAGGGCACCGTCGTCGTCCTGCAGGGCCGTGCCGAATACATCGAAAAATATTACGAGACCGTGCGCGACCTGCGCGCGCGGGGTTTTGCCGTTGCCACCTTCGACTGGCGCGGGCAGGGTCTATCCAAGCGCGCGCTCGCCGACCCGCAAAAGGGTCATGTGCGCAATTTTTCCGAATACGTCACCGATCTCGAAACCGCCATGGAACAGATGGTGCTGCCGGATTGCCCGCCACCACTTTATGCGCTGGCGCATTCCATGGGTGGCGCCGTTCTGCTCAAGGCCTGTCACGAGGGCAGCCGCTGGTTCGACCGTATCGTGCTCTCTTCACCGATGATCGCGCTGCCGGCAAGCCGCATGACGCGCGCCGCAGGGCCGCTGGCGCGAGTGATGCGATTGATTGGCCGCGGCTCCGGCTATGTGCCCACCGGCCACGGCGCCCCGATCGGCGTCGACGATTTTGTCGGCAACGTGCTTACCTCCGACCCGGTGCGTTACGCCCGCAACATGGCGGTGCTGGAGGAAGCCCCCGAACTCGGCATCGGCGCGCCGACCATCGCTTGGGCCGACGCCGCGCTGCGGCTGATGAAACAGTTCGCCGCGCGGGGTTACGCCGGATCCCTGCGTCAACCGATCCTGATGGTGGCGGCGGGACGCGATGAAGTCGTGTCAACGCCGGCGATCGAAAATTTCGGCATGCATCTGCTGGCGGGCTCGCATCTCATCGTCGCCGGTGCTCAACACGAAATCCTGCAGGAACAGGATCAGTTCCGCGCGCAGTTCTGGGCTGCCTTCGACGCCTTCGTGCCCGGCACACCGCTGTATTAGCCGTTCAATATTTCCAGCGCCGCCTGGTGCACGCGTCTGTCACCGGCGGCGATGATGCGCCCGCCACCCCGGGCCGGGCGGTTTTCCCAGGTGGTGATGATGCCGCCGGCGCCGGCAACGATCGGAATGAGCGCCACGATGTCGTGCGGTTTGACTTCGGTTTCGATGATCAGATCGATGAGGCCGGCCGCCAGCATGCAGTAGGCGTAGCAATCGCCGCCGTAGCGCGACAACTTTACTTTCTTTTCCACGCGCGCGAAGGCGGCGCGATCCTTCTCGTTCATCAAGAGCGGGCTGGTGGTGAACAGCACGGCGTCGGCAAGGTCTGCGCAGGTGCGCACGCGCAAGGTCCGATTTCCGATCGGCCCGCGGTAGCGCGCGCCGCCACCGTCGCCGGAAAAGCGCTCGCGCGTGAACGGCTGGTGCATCATGCCGAAGACCGGTTCGCCGAAACGCATGAGCCCGATCAGCGTGCCCCAGGCCGGCATGCCGGAGATGAAGGATTTGGTGCCGTCGATCGGGTCGAGGATCCAGACATATTCGGCGTCGGTGCGCTCGCCCGCATATTCCTCGCCGAGAATACCGTGGTCGGGAAAGCTGCGGCGGATGAGCGCGCGCATGGCGTCTTCGGCGGCGCGATCGGCGGCGGTCACCGGATCGAAGCCGCCACCGGTCTTCTTGTTTTCGACCGCCAGCGAGGTGCGAAAAAACGGCATGATGGTCTCGCCTGA
Organism: uncultured Alphaproteobacteria bacterium; assembly: GCA_963738915.1. Taxonomy (GTDB): domain Bacteria; phylum Pseudomonadota; class Alphaproteobacteria; order Rhizobiales; family Xanthobacteraceae; genus Pseudolabrys. Next base: position 1,990 of record CAVTYO010000007.1, on the reverse strand, counting down.
AACCGTGGCGAGCTGGTCGACGAAGGCCGCAAAATCGATTGCCGTCATGGGTTTCTTGCTTGGTCTGCCCCGGCCTAGCGAACTGTTAACGGGCCGGCAATCGCGGCGGACCACTCAGGAGGTGGAGGAGAGCCCGATTGTTATAATATCAGCCATCCCCGCATTTTCGCATGCACTCCCCGGGAGGGCCAGAATTTGGGATGGAGCTATGCGCAAAGATCATGGGATACGGGGCAATCCGCCTTGCGTTTTGTGCGTCGCGGTGTAAATTATTGCAATGCGGTAGCGATACCGCTGCCCTCCTTGGGCGTTTCCTCCCTAGACTTGGGCCGCTTGCAACCGCGAGCGGCCCTTTTTTTGTCCGCCCCCAGTCAGGCCGGCCCTATTCGGCCGCCGCCCGGTAAGGCCGCAGTTCCTCGAGCGGGATGTCGCCGAGATGAACCGCCAGGATTTCGAGGTCGGCGGCAAGCTTGGCGAAACCCTGGGAACGCACATAACGGCGCTCGTCCATGTACAGCCCGCGATTGATCTCAAGCTGGATCGCGTGCAGCCCGGCGGCCGGATTGCCGTAATGTTCGGTAATAAAGCCCCCGGCATAGGGTTTGTTGCGGCTCACCGAATAGCCCATGCCGCGCAGGGTCTTTTCGACGGTCTCCGACACCGCGCCGGTACAACTCGTTCCGTAGCGGTCGCCAAGCACGAATTCCGGGCGCGGCCGGTCATCGCGATGGCCGGCCGTCGACGGCATGGAATGGCAGTCGACCAGGATGGCGGCGCCGAAATCGCGGTGCAGGCGGGTAAACAGCCGCCGCAGGGCCCTGTGGTAGGGCTTATAGAGGCTCTCGATGCGGCGCAGCGCATCGTCCACGGGAATGCGCTGGTCATAGATTTCCTGGGCGTCGCCGACCACGCGCGCCACGGTGCCGAGCCCGCCGGCCACGCGCATCGACCGGGTATTGGCGAAAGACGGCAGGCGGCCGTCAAACATGCGCGGATCGAGCTCATAGGGCTCGCGATTGACGTCGACAAAACAGCGCGGGAAGTGCGCGCGCATCATCGGAAAGCCGCGCTTGACCACGCCGGTGATCAGATCGTCGACAAAGCTGTCCTCGGAGCGGCGCAGCGTCGCAATATCGAGCCGCGACGTGCTCAGGAAATCGCGCGGGTAGGTGGCGCCGCTGTGCGGTGAATTGAACGCCACCGGAGCCCCGCAGGCCGCCGGTTCGATGATCTCAAACGGCGGGTCAAGCTCGTCGCGGGATTCACGCATTGGCGTTGGCAGTCCTTGTGCGCCGACGGTTTCGGACAGAAAGCATATGTTGACAGCAGATTACCACGGAGGGCGGCCCCTTATACCGTCTATTCTCCATGCGGCAGCCCCTTGTGCCAAGCCATGCCCGGGTTCACCCGATATTTACCTGGCATGGGGCTTATGGGACATCTGGGCCGGCCGTTGGGCGTGCGGCCGTGTGCGGGCGTGAGTTGTAATGTCGAAAATCCTGCTGGCCGAAGACGACACCGATATGCGGCGCTTTTTGGTCAAGGCGTTGCAGAATGCCGGTTTCGAGGTCACCTCCTACGACAATGGGTTGTCGGCCTATCAGCGCCTGCGCGAGGAGCCATTCGAGCTTCTGCTTACCGATATCGTGATGCCGGAAATGGACGGTATCGAACTCGCTCGCCGCGCCGCCGAACTCGACCCCGACATCAAGATCATGTTCATCACCGGCTTTGCCGCGGTCGCGCTCAACGCCGATTCCACCGCGCCCAAGCACGCCAAAGTACTGTCCAAGCCCGTCCATCTGCGCGAACTGGTCAACGAAGTGCAGAAAATGCTGGCGGCCTGAGCCGCCCGCTCCCGAAATAACGATCCTCGGAACAAATCAGGCGCGAAAACCGGCGCCGCCATCCACCGGCTTGCCTCGCCTTGGGGGAGCCGATAAGACCAAATCCGTCACGGGGCGCGTAGCTCAGCGGAAGAGCACTACCT
>CAVTYO010000006.1:0-29847 GCA_963738915.1 uncultured Alphaproteobacteria bacterium | reverse complement strand
GCATTGTGGTGCAGGACATCAGCCTCAATCTTCAGGGCGGCAACGGGCTCGGCATTATCGGACCGAGCGGGTCGGGAAAATCCTCGCTGGCTCGCATGCTGGTCGGCGTCTGGCAACCGCTGCGCGGGCGCATCCGCCTTGACGGCGCTGCCTTCGAACAATGGTCGTCCGAGGCGCTGGGCGGCCATATCGGATACCTGCCGCAGGACGTCGAGCTGTTCGCCGGTACGGTAGCGCAGAATATTGCGCGCTTCGCGCCGCAGCCAGATCCGGATGCGATTATCACCGCCGCCAATGCCGCCAATGTTCACGACCTCATCGTCGGTTTGACCGACGGCTACAACACCCAGATCGGGGAGGGCGGCCACGCTCTGTCGGCCGGGCAGGCGCAACGCATTGCGCTCGCCCGTGCGCTCTACGGCGATCCATTCCTGGTGGTGCTTGACGAACCGAACTCGAACCTCGACTCCGAAGGCGACGAGGCATTGAGCCGCGCTATCATGGGGGTGCGGGCGCGGGGCGGCATCGTGATTGTCATCGCCCACCGGCCCAGCGCCATCGCCAGCGTGGATATGTTGCTGATGATGAACCAGGGACGCGCGATTGCGTTCGGACCGAAAGACGAAATTCTGTCGCGCGGCCCGCCGCGCGACGGCGTCGTCACGCGACCGCTCAAAGTCGTACCCGAAACGGCCACGGCGAAATCATGAGTTTTGTGCATAAGATCGTCTCACGGTTGAGCGAACTAACCGATGCCGCGAGCAGGCTGATTGGCCCGGCTCCGGTTTCGGAATCTGGCCGATCGATCCGCCATCACATGGTGGCCGGTCTTGCCATCGTCATGGTACTCGCGTTTGGCGTCGGCGGCTGGGCAGGAACGATGAAGCTGTCCGGCGCGATCATCGCGCCGGGTCAGATCGTCGTCGATTCCAACGTCAAGAAGGTGCAGCACCCGACCGGCGGTATCGTCGGCGAACTGCTAGTGCACGACGGCGATCGTGTGAAGGCGGGGCAAATCCTGGTGCGTCTCGACGACACCGTGACCCGCGCCAACCTTGCCATCGTCACCAAAGGCCTGACCGAGCTTTCTGCGCGCAAGGCGCGGTTGGAAAGCGAGCGCGACAACGCCGACACCGTCAAGTTTCCGCCGGACCTCCTGGCGCTGGCTAATAATCCCGATGTTGCCAGCATTATGGATGGCGAACGCAAGCTGTTCGAGCTGCGCCGCAGCGCGCGCATCGGGCAGAAGGAGCAGTTGCGCCAGCGCATCGAGCAACTCAAGGAACAGATCCGCGGCTTCCAGGCGCAGAAGGAATCCAAGGAAAAGCAGATCCAGCTGATCAACCGTGAAGCCGCCGGCGTCGAAGACCTCTGGAAGAACAAGCTTGTGCCGCTGACCAAGCTGACCGAATTGCAACGCGAGGCGGCGCGGCTCGATGGCGAAACCGGGCAGTTGATAGCGCAGACCGCCGAGGCCTCGGGCAAGATTTCCGAAACCGAGTTGCAGATCATCCAGATCGATCGCGACCTGGGCAGCGAAGTGGCCAAGGAGACGCGCGAGATCGACAGCAAGATCGGTGAATTCATCGAACGCAAGGTCACCGCCGAGGATCAGCTCAAGCGCGTCGACATTCGTGCGCCGCAGGATGGCATGGTGTTTCAGTCCGCGGTGCACACCGTCGGCGGCGTCATCACCGCCGGTGACGCCATCATGCTCATCGTCCCCGATGCCGACCAGCTTTCGGTCGAGTTGCGGGTCAATCCGCAGGACATCGACCAGATCCAGATCGGCCAGAGCACGGTCCTGCGTTTGTCCACGCTGAACCAGCGCTCCACGCCGGAACTCGTCGGCAAGGTCACGCGCATCGCCGCCGACGCATCGACCGACCAACGCACCGGTCAGAGCTTTTTCCTCATCCGTATCGCCATGCCGCCCGAGGAGATCGTCAAGCTCGGCGATATTAGGCTTTTGCCGGGCATGCCGGTCGAAGCCTTCGTGCAGACCGGCGAACGCACCATGATTTCCTATTTGACCAAACCGCTGCGCGACCAGTTAAATCGCATGTTTCGCGAGTAGGGGCAGAGGCCCTCGGAAAAAGCGCGGGTTTGGTTCGTTCGACATGAAGTGGCCTGTCCAGTTGGCTCGACGGTTCGGACTGGCGCGGACATTGTGCCTGGGCCTGCTTTTCGCTCTAGTTTTTCTACGCATCGCCAATCCGACGCCGATCGAAGAAATTCGATTCCAGGTCTTCGACTTCTTTCAGGCTCTCAAGCCACGCGTCGCCGAGCAAAGGCCTGTCGTAATCGTAGATATCGATGAGAAAAGCCTCAAGGCGCTTGGCCAGTGGCCGTGGCCGCGCACCCGCATCGCTGACCTGATCACGCGCCTGACCAAACTCGGCGCCGTCGTCATCGGCTTCGACGTTGTCTTTGCCGAACCCGATCGCATGTCGCCGCAGGTGGCGGCCGAGAATTTTCGCGGTCTTGACGATACAACGCGCCAGGCCTTGCTCACCCTGCCGAATAACGACCAGGTGATGGCGGACGCCATCCGGCAATCGCGGGTGGTGCTCGGCGAGACCGGATTGCCGTCGGTCGTTGCGGCGAATTCAAACGTCCCCTCGGCCGGCATCGCCATGTTGGGCGGCGATGCCAAGCCGTATCTTTATGATTTCCCCGGGCACCTACGCAATATTCCGGTGCTGGAAAAGGCGGCCGCCGGCCGCGGACTGTTCAGTATCCGCACCGAGCGCGACGGCATTGTCCGGCGGGTGCCCGTTGTGTTGCAGGCACAGGGCGAGGTTCTGCCGTCGCTGACCTTCGAGATGCTCAGGGTGGCGACTGGCAAAAGCACCATTCTCATCAGGTCGGACGCGGCCGGCATCAAGAGCGTCGCCATCCCGGGCTTCGACGTGCCAACCGACCGCAACGGCCAGCTCTGGCTTTATTTCGCGCCGCATGACCCTGGGCGCTTCGTGTCCGCCGTCGACGTTCTTGAAGGGCGCGTCCCATCTGACCGAATTTCAGGCCGGCTGGTTCTGGTCGGCACATCGGCGGCCGGACTTCTGGATATCAAAACGACGCCGGTCGATTCGGCGATGCCCGGCGTCGAGATCAACGCCGAGGTGCTCGAAAGCATCCTCACACAGTCAACGCTGTCATCGCCGAGTTACGCCATCGTGGTTGAATTGGCGACGGCTCTCGTGTTCGGCTTGGTGATCATCTGGCTCGCTCCAATTTTAAGTCCGCTGCCGCTGCTGGCACTGGGTGCGGCGATCGTCGCCTTGCTGATCGGCGCCTCGTGGTATTTTTTCACGCAATACAGATTGCTGCTCGGTTTCGTCTACCCGCTGCTATCGAGCGCGGTGATTTACCTGACGCTGGTATTCACCAATTTCGTCAGCGAACAGGCCAAGCGCCGGCAGATTCGCTCGGCATTCGGCCAATACCTGTCGCCGACCCTGGTCGAACAACTGGCGCAGCAGCCGGAAAAGCTGGTGCTCGGCGGTGAACAACGCGACATGACAATCATGTTCAGCGATGTGCGCGGCTTCACTACGATCTCGGAAATCTACAAGAGCGATCCGCAGGGGCTGACGTCGCTGATGAACGGCTTCCTCACGCCCCTGACCAACGCCATCATCGATCGTAAGGGTACCATCGACAAGTACATGGGCGACGCAATCATGGCATTCTGGAACGCGCCGCTTTACGACACCAACCATGAGATCAACGCCTGCGAAGCCGCCATCGATATGCTCGACCGGCTGGAAAAACTCAATCAGGCGCGTGAACAGGAAAGCAAAGGCAACGGCAAGCCCTTCATTCCGATCAACATCGGCATCGGCATCAATACCGGCGCCTGCGTGGTCGGCAATATGGGCTCGACGCTGCGTTTTGATTATTCCGTGCTCGGCGACAGTGTTAACCTCGCCTCGCGGCTCGAAGGCCAATGCAAGACCTATGGGCTGCCGATTATTGTTGGCTCCAAAACCGCGCTCGCCGCCAAGGACAAATTTGCCGTGCTGGAAATCGACTTCATCGCGGTCAAAGGCAAGAAGGAGCCGGAAGTGGTGTATGCGATCATGGGCCGCGACGATCTTGCCCGTTCCGCACAGTTCCAGTGCCGGCGGGATCTAAACGTCAAAATGTTGTCGTGTTACCGAAGCCGCGATTGGGCGGGGGCGTTGGCCGCCATAAACGAGGGCCAGGCCGCGGACGTGGAGGCAAGGTTTGCCACCCTTTATGACGTCTATGCCGCTCGAATCCGGGCGTTCCAAGAAAAGCCCCCCCCGGACGACTGGCAGGGCGCACACGCATTGGAATCGAAGTGAGGCACACCAATCTCGCGCTGTATGTGCCTGCTTTTGCGCGCCTAATGCCAGCAGGCAGCTTCAGGATGCATCGGCCTGGGCGGGTAAAGTATTGCGTTTACTTGTAAAAAGTGAGCCGAGAAAGCCACAGCCGGGCAAAATCACGACCAAACAGCCGGGGCTTTCCCCAATCCCGGTTGGAGAATCTTGAATAGTTTCATACGATATGAACCCATTGGGTTCGGAACGCGTGAGGCTTGAGCAAGCGTCGGGCGGGGAAATGTTTGTTGGCAGTTTTTGGGCTGGCAAGGCCAGCGTCGTCATCATGGCTGTCGCCTGTGCGATGCCGTGCGGGCGGGCGTTTGCCCAATCGCTCGAATCGGCGCTGACCTACGCCTATCAGAACAATCCACAACTCAATGCGCAACGCGCGCAGCTTCGCGCCACCGACGAGAACGTGTCGCAGGCGCTGAGCGGGTATCGACCTAAGATCACCGCCAACGCGAGCGGCGGCATTCAGTCGCTTTCGACCACGATCAAAAATGTCGGCACGACAATTCCGCCGAACGCGCCAGCGACGTATTTCACACAGAGTGGTGAGAACGCGCCTTATGGCGGCGGCGCCACGATCTCACAGACGCTTTATAACGGTTTCCAGACAGCGAACCGGACGAGGCAAGCGGAAAGCCAGGTCCTTGCCGCGCGCGAAACCTTACGCTCGATGGAACAGACGGTGTTGCTCAATGCGGTCACCGCCTATATGAATTTGTTGCGTGATACTGCCATCCTGGAACTACAACGCGCCAACGTCCAGGTGCTTAATGATCAACTCGGCCAGACGCGTCAGCGCCTCGACGCCGGCAGCATCACCACCACCGACCTGTTTCAAGCGGAATCACGGCTTGCCTCTGGGCGCATTCAATTGTTCTCGGCGCAAGCGAATTACGAGACCTCGCGTGCGGTCTATCGCCAGGCGATCGGTCTGGAGCCGGGAAAGCTTATTGCGGCATCGCCGGTCGATCGTTTCATTCCCAACAGTCTCGGTACCGCCGTCGCCATGGGCACCGCGCAAAATCCGACGGTGACTGCGGCCCAGTACAATGTCGACGTCGCGGTGCAGCAGGTCAAGGTGGCAGAGTCGGCGCTCGCTCCGACCGTGTCATTGCAGGGTAACGTCCAGCAAAGCAACGAAAGCTCACTGTCGACGTTGCAGTCGTTTTCGGCCTCCGTTTTGGGACAGATCACCGTGCCGATCTATCAAGGTGGCTCCGAGTATTCGCTGATCAGGCAGGCGAAGGAAACGCAGGCGCAGCAACGCCTCAATCTCGACTATACGCGGGACCAGGCCCGCGTCGGGGTCACGCAATTCTGGTCGCAGACCGAAGCCGCCAAGCACAATCTGGAAATGGCCACCAAACAGGTGAAGGCCACCGAGTCCGCGCTCAACGGCGTCAGTGAAGAAGCCCGCCTGGGTCAGCGTACGACGCTTGATGTGCTTAACGCGCAGCAGGAACTGGTCGGCGCCCGCATCAGTCTGATCTCAGCGCAGCGCGACCGTGTCGTTTATTCATACAGCCTTCTTGCGGCCCTCGGCCGGTTCTCGCCGCAAATTATTGGGCTGAAAATCTCTCCCTACGACACGCAAGTGCATTATCAGCAGGTGCGTGATGCCTGGTTCGGTACGCGCACGCCCGATGGTCGCTGACTTTCTTCGCACCGCGCTCAATTTAAAAATTGAATCAATTTTCGCGAGAAAAGTGCGACGCATTTGAATATTCTGAATTTTGTTCAACTAAGCGCGACTGTTTGCCGCTTTTCTTTCAACCGACCTTCAGCATACGCACAAGCGCCACCGCGATTTTAGTAATTGGATACTGCCTGCACCATTAGGGTTCCCTACCGAGACACCAGAGAAGCTTCACGTCTCGTCGGGACCGAGCATGCGCGCCAGCACTGCCGTGATGATTGCCTTCGCTGTCGTATTCGGCCTGCTCGCCGTATTCATCGCGCAGGTGTGGCTCAATAACCAGGCCGACCTGCGGGCGAAGAATTTCGACGCCAACAAGCCGTCGGTCGCGACGCAAACCATCGTCGTTGCCAAGCAAGCGCTGCGTTTCGGCACCCAGATCGATCGTTCGATGCTGGAGGAAGTGCCGTGGCCGAGCCAGGCGTTGCCCGTCGGCGCCTTTGCCAAAATAGGCGAACTCCTCAACGGCACCCGCGTGGTGCTGGCGGCGATTGAGGCCAATGAGCCGGTGTTGGCCGTCAAGGTCACCGGCGCAGGCCAACGCGCGACACTCTCGGCGTTGGTCGGCCGCGGCATGAAGGCGGTCACCATCCGCGTCAACGATGTCGAAGGCGTCGGAGGTTTCGTGTTGCCGGGCGACCGGGTTGACGTCGCGCTGACGCGCCAGATCGACAAATCCTCCGCCACCACCGAAGTCGTGCTGCAAAACGCCCGCGTTCTGGCGATCGATCAGACCGCTGACGAGCGCACGTTCAAGGCCGCGGTGGCTAAGACCGTGACGCTGGAGGTGGACACCGTCGAGGCGCAGAAACTGTCGCTGGCGTCGACCGTCGGCAGCCTGTCCTTGTTGCTGCGTCAGGCCGGCGATACCACGGATGCGCGCACACGCAAGATCACGCTCAAGGATCTCAGCAGCAATGAACCGTCCGGCGACGACAAGCGCGGCACTACGACCATCGTGGTGACTCGCGCAAATGCGACGCAGGAATACAGCGTGCCGGTTGAGAAGCGGATCGATGATTTTGCCTCAGCCGGAAGAGACCAGCCTGCCCACTAAAATGCGGATGTCGAAGAATTCGGGGTTTGCGTCGTGAGTAAAAAAATCCGTGCCGCCAATTGGCGGTCTGTCGCCGCGTGCACCGTCACAATCGTGGTATCGCTGCTCTGGAGTGCAGGCGGCCAGGCGCAGGAAAAGTTGGTGCAGATCAGCGGCGCCAGCCGCACCTCCACGGTCGTGGTCTTCATCGGCAAATCGCAGGACGTGCGCACCGACGCCAATTTCGTCGACATCATGGTCGGCGATCCGGAAGTGGCCGACGTCAATCCGCTCACGGATCATACGCTTTCGATCCTGGGCAAGAAAATCGGCACCACCCGCGTCTCGGTGTACGGCCAGGGCAAGAAGCTGGTCGGCATATTGGACATCGAGGTTTCCTACGACGTCACTCGGCTTGGCCAACGAACTCGCCCGTGTCTTCCCCGGCTCGCACATCCATGCGAGCTCGGTCAATGGGCGCATCATGCTCACCGGAGAGGTGGCCGACGCCGTTACGCTCGATCGCGCCGTGACCATCGCGCGGCAATTCGGGCCGGAAGTCATTAACTCAATGGCTGTGACGTCGCCGCAGCAGGTGTTGCTGGAGGTGCGTTTCATCGAGATTTCACGCACCGCCGGCCGCGAGTTGGGCGTGCAATGGAACCGGTTCGGCGGCTCAAGCATCGTCAACGTCGGCAACAATGTGCCAGCCGGCGCCCTGCCGCGGCCGGATAACGGCATCGCCAACGATATCGCTGCCGGGGTGCTCTCCGGCGCCAACCCTTACGGCTTCCTGATCGCCCGGCTGGCGGCAAGCGGCGCCTCGGCAGACGTCGCCATCAACGCGCTCGAGCAGAAAGGCCTCGCCCGCAGCCTGGCCGAGCCGAACCTGACGGCGCTGTCGGGCGACACCGCGAGTTTCCTTGCCGGCGGCGAATATCCGATCCCGGTGTCGGCGCAATACGGCCAGATCACCGTCGACTACAAGAAATACGGTGTCGGCCTCGCTTTCACGCCGACCGTGCTCAGCCGCGGCTTGATCAACATGAAGATCGAGCCGGAGGTGAGCCAGATCGACCCCAACCACGCGGTCGCGGTGGCCAATGGCATCGCGGTGCCGGCGCTGATCGTGCGTCGCGCCTCGACGACGGTCGAATTGCGCGATGGCCAGAGCTTTGTCATTGGCGGCTTGCTGCAGACCGACCACAAGAACCAGATCGATCAATTGCCGTGGCTCGGCTCCGTGCCCGTGCTCGGCGCGCTGTTCTCCAGCAAGTCCTACCAGAAGGATCAGACCGACCTCGCTATCATCGTGACGCCGCATATCGTGCGACCAGCGCGTCCCGGCGATGTCTTAAAGGTGCCGACCGATGACTCGGTGCCGCCCAACGACGCCGATTTCTTCCTCCTCGGCAAGACCGACCTCACGCGTGACGAGGCGCGCGCCCTTACCCCGATCGAAGCGCGCATCATCGCCGCTGCCGATCAGCCTCATACCGGGCACACGCTCGATCTGGTAGCACCGACGGAGTTTTCGCATGCAGCCAACTAATACCGTCCTGCGTTCGCTGGCGTGCACCGCCGGCCTCGCTCTGCTGCTCGCCGGATGCTCCGAATATACCGATCGCCGCGAAACAATCGCGCTTAGCGGGGGCAACGCGCTCGCCACAGACCGGCTTACCGAGATGGTCGATCCGTGGCCGGCGGCGAGCGCCGACCGCAACATCGCCTTCAACGGGTCGAAAATGCAGAGCGCCGTGCAGCGCTACCGCACCAACCAGATCATTCAGCCGAACGGCAATTCGACATCCGGATCCTACTCGCAGCAGGGCTCCGGCAATCCGCCCGCCGCATCGGATCCGACGGCGAGCCAGCCGGCGACGCCGAAGTCTCCGTAACGCGGTAAGCGACATGCGTATTGGCCGGACCGCAAACTCAGATCGAACCCGCGTCGTCGTATTGACCGCCGACGCTGAATTCGACCGCTCCTCGCGTGCCATTTTTGGCACCAGTAGCCAGATCGACCTCAACGTCGTGTCCGGGCGGCTGACCGAGGTCGGCGATACTTTAGATGTCACCGGTGCTTCAGTGGCCGTGATCGACATCAACGCCGAGCGCGCTGACGAAGTGCAGGCGATGGAGCGCCTGATGACCCGTCTCGGCGCCTGGCCGCCGGTCGTTGCGGTGACGCAGAATTTCAATGCCGATCTTGCCCGCATATTCATGCAGATGCATGTCGCCGACTTCCTGGTGAAGCCGGTGGCGGCGGTCGATCTGGTGCGGACCTGCGCGCGGGTGGCCAAGAAACAGTCCGCCGGCGCCGATCCGACAGACGCGAAAATCTACACGTTCCTGCCCTCGGTCGGAGGCGCGGGGGTCACCACGCTGGCGGTGCAAACGGCCATGATCCTGCTCAACAGCGCGGGTCCGCGGGCGCGGCCAGCGACCTGTCTGGTGGACCTTGATTTCCAGCACGGCACCGTCGCCGATTACCTCGATCTTGAGCCGCGCCTCAACCTCGCCGAGATCGAGCCGCGCCCGGATCGGCTCGACAGGCAGCTGCTCGAAGTCATGCTGTCTTATCACGCCTCCGGGCTCGCCGTTGTCGCCGCACCGAATCGGCCGGCGGAGATGCGCAGTTTCGATCCTGACGTAGTCACGCGCCTGCTCGATCTGGTGTCGACCAATTTCGAATACGTCGTGTTCGACATGCCGCGCACCTGGTTCTCCTGGACCGACAGCGTCCTGCTCGGATCGAACAAGCTGTTCATCGTCAGCGAAACCACGGTGCCGGCATTGCGCCACGCCAAGCAGTTGGTCCTCGCGATCAAGGAGCGTCTCGGCGACGGGCCGCACCCGCAGGTCATCGTCAATCGCTTTGCGACGCAAATGTTCTCGTCTGGACTGCGCCGCAATGATCTGCAGCAGACGCTCGGTGATTCCTTTGCCGGCTGCATCCCCAACGACTACGCGATGGTTCGCGAAGCAATCGACCGCGGCGTGCCGTTGGATGAGGTCAGGCCCGGCAACAAGATCACGGCACAACTGAAAAAGCTGGTGCTCGAGCAGCCGGTGGCAAGGGCCGCAGCGGATCGCAGCCCGTTCGGACTTGTCCAGAAGCTCGTACCGTCGCTGGCGAAATAGCCATGCGAATCGAGGACTAACGATGGCCGGCCGGTTCACAGTTCGGCGCATGATCGTGCCTGATCGCGCGCCCGTCGTCGAAGAAACACCAGGCACACCGACGGATAGCTTGCTGTCGAGCGCGCCGAGCGAGCCTGCGTCCGAGCCGGCGGCGTCGACAAATCCGCTGCTCAGCGACAAGCTGCTCGACGCGAAAATTCGCCTGCATCGCCGCCTCATCGAGGAGATCAATCTCTCGGCCTTGGAGAAGTTGCCGGAAGAGGAAATCCGCACCCACGTTCAGGGTCTAGTATCGCAATACGTGATGGTCGAGCGTCTGGCGCTCAACACGCAGGAGCTTGCCGACTTCGTCTCCGAAATCCTCGACGAGATGACCGGCCTGGGCCCGCTTGAGCCTTTGCTCAAGGACCCCAGCATCAACGATATCCTCATCAACGGTCACGAATGCGTCTATGTGGAGCGCCACGGCATTCTCGAGCCGCTCTCGGTCCGCTTCAAGGACGAGCAGCATCTGCTGCGCATCATCAACAAGATCGTGTCGGCGGTCGGCCGCCGCGTCGATGAATCGCACCCGTTATGCGACGCCCGCCTGCAAGACGGTTCGCGCGTCAACGTCGCGGTGCGCCCGATCGGTGTCGACGGCCCGCTGGTGTCGATCCGAAAGTTTTCCAAGAAACCGCTCAACCTCAGTCGGCTGGTCGATATCGGCGCGCTGCGTCCGGCGATGGGCGAGGTGCTCGCCGCGGCCGTCAAGGCACGCATCACCACAATCATTTCCGGCGGTACCGGCTCCGGCAAGACCACGATGCTCAACGCGCTCTCCGCCTTCATCTCGGAAAAAGAGCGCCTTATCACCATCGAAGACGCCGCCGAATTGCAGTTGCAGCAGCCCCATGTCGGACGCATGGAGACGCGGCCGCCCAATCTTGAGGGCAAAGGCGAAATCCGCCAGCGCGAACTGGTCAAGAACGCGCTGCGCATGCGACCCGACCGCATCATCCTCGGCGAGTGCCGCGGCGAGGAAGCCTTCGACATGTTGCAGGCCATGAACACGGGTCACGAAGGCTCGATGGCCACGATCCACGCCAACACGCCGCGCGACGCCATTTCCCGCCTCGAGCAGATGATCGGGATGGCCGGCCTGCCGATGACTATTGCTTCGATCCGCGGTCAGATCGGCGCCGCCATCCAGCTCATAGTCCAGCTGCAGCGCCAGTCCGACGGCAAGCGCAAGGTCACCTCGATAGCGGAAATCACCGGGCTCGAGGGCGACATCATCCAGATGCAGGAAATATTCAAGTACGTGCGCACCGGCACCGACGCAGATGGGACCGTGCAGGGCCATTTCGCCGCGACCGGCATCCGCCCGCGCTTCCTCGGCGAGCTTGCCAACCAGGGCATCAAGCTTCCCGGCACTTATTTCGATCCGTCGCAGCCGCTATGAGCATCTTTAACTTCAACCAGATCTACCTTTTCTATCTCCTGGTCGGCGCCTCGGCGGCGATGTTTTTGGAAGGCGCCTATCTGCTGTTCTACGGCCGCGCCTCGTACCGCAAGAACATCAACCGACGGCTGCAGGTGATCGACGACAAGGCCGACCGCGAAAGCGTGCTGGTGCAGTTGCGTCGCGAGCGCGGGCTGACCGGTGGCGGCGAATACCGGCTGCCGCTCGTCAACCTCAACCAGCTGCTGCTGCAATCGGGACTGACTCTCGGGTTCAGCCGGCTGCTGGTATTCATCGGCCTCGGCATGGCGGCGACGTTTATCGGCGTGCTCGTGTTCGACCGGGTGTTGTCACACGCGGTCATGGGCGCGTTGTTTTCCGGCCTCGTGCTGCCGTTCATGGTGATGAAGCTGTTGCGCTGGCGCCGGCAGCGAAAATTCAGCGTACAATTTCCCGACACCATCGACATCATCGTGCGTTCGCTTCGCGCCGGGCACCCAGTGCCGATCGCGATCAACATGGTGGCGCGCGAAATGCCCGACCCCGCTGGCAGCGAATTCGGCATCGTCTCCGACGAGATCACCTATGGCGCTGATCTGGAAACGGCGATGCGCAATCTGTTCTATCGCGTCGGTACCGACGACCTGCCGTTGTTCGTCACGGCGGTGGCGATCCAGGGGTCGACCGGCGGCAATCTCGGCGAAATCCTGGAAAATCTCTCAGGCGTGATCCGCCAGCGCTTCAAGATGCGCCGCAAAATCCGCGCGCTCGCAGCGGAAGGCCGCGCCTCGGCGATGATCCTGTCGGCGCTGCCGATATGCATCTTCGCGGCCATCCAGATATCGACACCGGATTTCTATGCCCATGTCTGGCACGAAAATCTGACCAAGCTTATTCTGGCGGTTGCCGGCTGCTGGATGGGTGTCGGCAATATCATCATGTTTCGGATGGTCAATTTCAAGGTTTGACCGATGCATCTCGCCAGCTCCCTTTTCAGTGATGCATTTCGCGACAGCTCCAGTCTGATGCTGGCGCTGCTGGTATTCCTCGCTGCCGGTACGCTCGCCTTTACGCTGATGACGGCATTCCGCGTGCGCGGCGAAGTAAAGCGGCGCAGTTCGCGCATCGTTATGGATGAAAGCGAGCGGGCGACCAATTCGAGGCGGTCGCTGCGCTACTCAAGCATGCAGGCCGTCGCCGGGCTGATCGAATACACCACCAAGCATTACGGATCAGCCAACGACGAAAATATGAGAACATTGCGCCGGCGCCTGGTGCAGGCGGGGATATTCGATCCGCGCGCGGTCGCTTTCTTCTTTCTCATTCGTACCGCTCTTGCTGTCGGCATCGGGCTTTCGCTGCTCGTCGTGGTGCCGATGATCACATCGAAAGGCGGCTCGTTCTTCTGGTTGATCATCATCGTCGGCGGCATAGCCGGCTATGTCGCGCCTGCGGTTTACGTCGACAAGCGCATTTCGGTGCGGCGCGCGCAGCACCGTATGGGCTTTCCCGATTTCATGGATCTTCTGGTGGTCTGCGCCGATTCCGGTCTGTCGATGGAAGCCTCGCTGGAGCGGATCGGCCGCGAAATGGGCGAAAGTTATCCCTCGCTCACCGCCAATATTCACATGACCAACCTGGAGATCCGTGCCGGGCGTCCGCTCAAGGATGCGCTCGAACGCTTTGCCGACAGGCTGGGCCTCGAGGAAGCGCGCCAGTTTGCCACCCTGATCAACCAGTCGCTCGATCTCGGTTCGAGCATCAACGACGCGCTTCGCGTCTATTCAGACGATATGCGCCACAAGCGGCTCTCGCTCGCCGAAGAGAAGGCCTACGCGCTGCCAGCAAAGCTGTCGCTGCCGATGATGATCTGCATCTTCCCCGTTCTCTTCGTAGTCATCCTGCTGCCGGTGTTCGTGCGCCTGCATACGGGAAATTATTGAGGACGCGCCGATTGTTAAGAACTGAACAAAATCTTAACCCGCCGCGCTTAGGCTGAGATGTCGGGCCACCCGCGTGCTCCAGGATTGGTTTTTTGATGCGAGTCCAATTACGCCGCGCCTTCCTTGCTGTTGCCGTCGGCCTAGCGCTCGCTGGCTGCCAAACGACTGGCGATGTCTTCGGCGAAGCCAAACCGGATACGCCTGGCGCCGACGCTCTGGCGTCGACGGAACCGGACGCGTCGGGCGCGGATGCCTTGGCGTCGTCGGACAAGGGATTGCTCGACGGCGGCGCTCTGGCGTCGCCCAGCAAAAGCCTGCTCGGCAGCGATCCCAACGACGACCTCAGCCTCGGCAAGAAACAGTACCGTGCCAAGAATTTCGGGCTTGCCGAGAACCATTTCCGCCACGCCGTCGAACTGCATCCACTCGACGCCGAGGCGTGGCTGGGGCTTGCCGCCTCATGCGACCGCTTGCGCCGCTTTGATCTCGCCGACCGCGCCTACGCCCAGGCAATCAAGATCGTTGGGCCGGTCCCTGAGATCCTCAACAATCAGGGCTATTCCTATATGCTGCGCGGCGACTACAAGCGCGCGCGCACGATCCTCAAATCGGCGCAGCGCAAGGATCCTTCGAACAAATACGTGTTGAGCAACCTGCAACTCCTCGAAGAAAGCGCGCGCACCGGCAAAGCGATCGAATAGGTTGATCCGTCCTGCCGCCTCTATGATAAAAGGAAGCTAGTCGATTCGGGGCTCCCCAAGAGAGGACCTTGAACTTTCGCGATGAACGATCCCTCGTTGCTCTCACAATCGTCGCAAGCCCGTTTCGTGATGTGCCGTCCGCAATATTTTGCGGTCACTTACAGCATCAATCCCTGGATGGATCCAAAGGCCTGGGCCGATAGCGGCTCGGTGCTGCACGCGACGGCGGTGCGGCAGTGGGCCGGCCTCCACCGCACGCTGATGGCAAACGGGGCGGCGATCGAAACAATCGACCCGGAACCGAGCCTTCCCGATCTCGTCTTTACCGCCAACGCCGCCGTCATTCTTGACCGCAAGGCGTTGCTCGCCCGCTTCTTTCATCCCGAGCGGCAGCGCGAACAGCCGGTGCTGATGGCGGCTTTTCGCGCCTTGCAGACGCGGGGCTTCATCGACGATGTCGTGGAGATGCCGGAGGGCGTCGTGCTTGAGGGAGCCGGTGACTGCGTCTGGGATCGCCAGCGCGGGCATTTTTGGATGGGCAGCGGTTACCGCTCCGAAGCGGCTGCCGTCAAAGTGATCGAGCGGCAATTCGGCGTCGGTTGTATTCCGCTGGCCCTCGCCGATCCGAGTTTCTATCACCTCGACACCGCTTTCTGCGCTTTGCCGAACGGCGATGTTCTGTATTTTCCCGGCGCCTTTACGCCAGCGGCGCTCGAAATTATCCACCACCATGTGTCGACGGCGCATCGCATCGCGCTCGACCGCGCCGATGCGGCGCGATTTGCCGCCAACACCGTAGCGCTTGGGCGAAGCGTGGTACTGTCGAGTTGTAGCGTCGCACTCCGCCGCACGCTGGAGGACCGCGGCTACAAGGTGGCCAAGACGCCGCTGCACGCCTTCCTGCGCAGCGGCGGATCGGCCTGCTGCCTGACGCTTCGCCTCGATCACAGGACCGCAGCAACCAAAGTTGCCGATGCGCCTTGGCCGGTACGAGCGGCGGCCACTAATACCCGCCATTAGGTCAATGGCATCAATCCCTTAGGCCTGTTTTCGCCGTGTTTACTTGGCATCAATATCGAGCGCCCACTCTCGCCTTGTATGGAAACGGGACATAAGGCCATCGTCATTGTCGGCGCGTTGGCGGTGCTGGCGCTTGCCGGCGCCGGCCTGTCGCTGTCGGCCGATGGCCCTCCGGATCGACTGGCGTGGGAAGCAAAATTTCAGCGAGCCGCGGAGATACCCTTTCCGAAAGACAATCCTTATTCCGAAGCGAAGTCCAAGCTGGGCAAGCTGCTGTTTTTCGATCCGATCCTTTCAGGCGCCAAAACGCATTCCTGTGCCTCCTGCCATAATCCCGGTCTGTCCTGGGGCGACGGCTTGCCGAAAGGTGTCGGGGAAAAGGTCATGACGTTCCGCGCCCCGACATTGCTGAATGTTGCCTGGACGCCGAAGCTCGGATGGGACGGGCATTTCCGTGACCTGGAAGCGGTCGCCTTCGGACCGATTACGTCGCCGGGCATTATGAATCTGACCGAAAAGGATGTCGTCGAGCGGCTCTCGGCTATTCCCGGTTACGTCGAAGCCTTCGACACGGCCTTCGGCGAAGGTGACATCACCCGGCGCAAGGTCGAGTTGGCGCTGGCGACATACGAGCGGACCATCGTGTCAGGCGAAGCTCCGTTCGACCGCTGGATCAAAGGCGACAGAAATGCCGTGAATGCAGCGGCAAAACGCGGTTTCGACTTGTTTGTCGGCAAGGCGCATTGTGTCTCGTGCCACAGTGGCTGGGCCTTTACCGATTCGTCGTTCCACGACATCGGTACGGCGAAGAATGGCGACTTCGGGCGCGGCAAACTATTTCCGAGTTCGGTGAAGCTCCATTACGCCTTCAAGACACCGACGCTGCGCGACGTTGCCCGCCGCGCGCCTTACATGCACGATGGTTCGGTGACAACGCTCGAAGCCGTGATCGATCTCTATAACCGGGGCGGCATCGATCGGCCGAGCCGCTCTGAATTGATTGCGCCGCTCGACCTCAGTCAAACCGAGAAGGCCGACCTGATGGCGTTCCTGCAAACGCTGACCTCGGCGCCGGAGTCCTATCCGGTTCCCATACTGCCGCGCTAAATTTCAGGCTTTCAAAGGCAGACCGGCAGGCCGCTGCCCAGCAAGGCAAAGCCGCCGACGAGCAGCACACCCGCGCTCGTTTCGAGCGCTTCAATGTGTGCGGGATATCGCTCCGCAGCGTAAGCAGCCGCCGCGCCGAGCACGACGCTGACCAGACTTATCGCAGCGATCATGAATCTCTCCTGAGATTTCCGACCCCGCCTCTCAGATAGCGGTCAATGCTTACCAATCGGCTTTGCGCCGCCCGCCCGCGCGTGCGCCCGCCGTCGCCTTCCATTTCGAAGGTTAACCAAGACCTAATTTTCCCGGCGAAACGTCACCAAACTCCTAACAAGTGTGGTAAAAGATTAAACATACCAGTGACCTGTATGACGCGGCGGAACAGGTCTCTTAAGTGGCGGTAGGAGGCCTTGGAATGAGCCGGCTGCAAAAATTGCTGCCGCGCGCGGCAGCAATTCCGCTCGCTATCATGGTTAACACCCTGCTGGTTGCGACGGCGAGCGCCCACGTGAAGTGGTTTTGCGCATACAACATCGCCGGTCAGCCGGACGGCCTCGAAAATGTGCTGTGCCCGGATTTCGAGACGCTGACCGGACTTTCGGTTCTTGGCCTGATGGCAGGGGCGCTGATCGAGGGCACCGATTTGGGCGGTGCGATGCTCCGCGCCATCGACAGGGTGACGGGTTTCGTGCGTGAAAATACCGAAACGATGTTTCGGGCCGGTACGGCGTTCTTTTTCATTTCGATCTGGGCTTTCGGCGGCATTCTGCTGACGCCGGAATTGAAGACGAATTCAGTCGCGATTGCCGCCATTCAGCTCGGCATCGCCGCAGGCATGTTGTCGCGGCGGACGATGCCGCTATCGGCGGCCGGTATTGCGGTGATCTTCGCCGTCGCCATCCGGGAATACGGCGTGTTTCATCTCGCCGATTATCCCATTTTCCTCGGTGTCGCCGCATATCTGGCGCTGACCGGACTGCAGCGCGACTTTTTCGGCGTCAAGGCTCTGGATATCGTGCGCTGGAGCGCTGGCATCACGCTGATGTGGGCGTCGATCGAGAAATGGGCCTACCCGGAGTGGTCTTATCCGCTGTTCGTCGAGAATCCCAACATGACGATGGGCTTCGCCGCGGATTTCTTCATGCGCGCCGCCGGCGCCGTCGAATTCGCGCTGGCATTCGCGCTGATGTGGACACCGCTGGTGCGGCGTGTCGCGGCGACCATGCTGTCGGCGATGTTTATCAGCGCGGTATTGGCCTTCGGCAAAGTGGACCTGATCGGCCACACGCTGATCGTCGTCGTGTTGCTCTCGATTGTCGCGGATAACCGCGTTCAGGCCTCGGAGCTGCGGCATCAATGGATGATTCCGCTCGCCTATGTTGCGTCGCTGGCGGCGTTCCTGACCGGCTACTATGAGGGGCACGCGCTGCTGTTCGGGACGTCGCTGACCTGACGCGGTCGCTTACTGGACGTGGACGGTCAACTTCATTTTCGGGTGGATCGCGCACAGCACGTCGAACGTGCCGGCCACCGAGAAGGTGACGTTGGTCTTGCTGCCCGGCTCCTGGTCGCCGGAATCGAATTTGAATTTTTCCGAATTGATGTAGGCGTGATGCCGCAGATCGGCGTCATCGTTCACGATCGTCACCACCTCGCCGCGCTTGATGGTCAGTTCGCCGGGCTGAAATTCACGGCCCTTTTGCGAGACCATATAGGACGAGGCGGCCGAGCCGGCCAGCGTCCCCGCGCCGATAAGGCCTGCGGCGGCCGTAAGTAAAACCACCGCAATCCAGGCCTGTTTGGTCACGTCGTGGTGTCTCATCACTGGTTCTCTGCCGACAACGCATCAATCGACAAAACGCAGCGGTTGTCCGCCATTATTCCTGCCAACGTGGCGCTGTGCGGTTAAGGGGCCGTTAACGAAGCGCGCAGGATTGGATCATTTGCTCAAGACGCTTTAACGCCCCACGCGCTACGCCTGTCACGATCAGTAACCAGGCGTGCGATGTCCCATACCCCGTCAATCACTGGCGAATCTGCTTCCCCGTGGCACCGCGGCGCATCGCGCATCGCGCTGTTTTGCATGACCATCCGCGGCCGGATTTTGATCGCGTTTATGGTCATGAGCATGATCACGGCGTCTCTTGGCGTCTACGCCACGTTCGGGATCAGGGACGCCGGCGTGCTCGTCGACAAAATGTTCGATGAATCCCTGATGTCGATCAATTACGCGCGCGCGGCGGCGACCGATTTTGCCGCGATGCGGGCCGCATTTGCGCGGCTCTGGATCGCCAATGATGCGGCTACCCGCGCCAAGCTCGACAGCGACATCAAGGACCTTGGCAAGACGCTCGATGAAGATCTGACCATTGCCGTGCAGCGCTCGCAGACCGAACGTGCCAAGCGCGCGGCAAATAATGTGCGGCGTGAGGTCGCCGCCTGGGCCAGCATGCGCGAGCGGCTGCTCGACAATACCCGGCTCGACGCTAATTGGGAAACGCTCGACAAGTATACCGCCAAGGTCGACGACGAAATTGACTTGCTGATCAATTATACCGCCGGCGACGGCTTCCTTTACCGGCAATCGGCGCGCGCGACCGTCGCGCGCGACTCGAACTTGAATATCGTCGGCACCGCGCTGGCGGTGGCGCTTTCGGGGCTGGTGGCTTGGGCGTTGGCGCGGCGGATCGTGCGGCCGGTTGCGGTTGCGTCCGACGTCGCCGAGCGCATCGCCGCCGGCAAGCTCGACGTTGCCATCCCCAGAGGTAGCGCCGACGAACTCGGCGCCTTGCTCGCGTCCATGGGAATGATGCGCGACAACATCCGGGCGATGATGGAGCGCGAGGTAACGCAGCGCCGCACCGCGCAGGCGCGGCTCGCCGACGCGCTGGAGAGTTCGCAAGAAGGCGTCGTTGTCGTCGACAACGAAGACTGCATTGCGCTGGCGAACCCGCAGGCGGCCGACTTCCTCGGCGTCTCACCCGACCTGTTGAAGCCCGGAACGCCACTCGCCGATTTGCACCCGGCCTTTGAAGACCCGGTCAGCGCCGGCCGAGTCTTGTCGTGGCGCGATGGCGATCCGCAGGCGACTGGCGAAGTGCTGCTGGCCGACGGACGCTGGCTACGCATCAGTCACAGCGCCACCCGCGACCAGGGCTTCATCGTCGTGTGCAGCGACATCACGCTATCAAAGCAGCAGGAAGCGAGCCTGCGGCAGACCAACTGGCGCCTCGATGCGGCGCTCGACAACATGTCGCAGGGGCTCTGCCTGTTCGACGCCCAGCATCGGCTCGAGGTCGTCAACCGCCGCTTCTTTGAGATTTTCGGGTTGCCGCGGAACAAGATCCAGCCGGGCTCCACATTCCAGGAAATTCTCGAATTGAAGGTGGCGACGCAAAGCCACGGAGGACGAACGGTAGAAGAGCTGCTCCGAGACCTTACCGACTCGCTTCACCGGAGTGCCAAGGGATCGCACTTTTATGAGTTGAGATCGGGGCAAGTCGTCGCCTGCACTTACAATACGACGTCGGACGGTGGCTGGGTCGCAACTTATGAAGACGTGACCGAACGGCAAAAGGCCGAAGCGAAGATCATGCACATGGCTCGGCATGATGCGCTGACCAATCTGCCGAACCGGTTGCTGTTTCGCGAGAAGATGGAACAGGCGCTCAAGCGCGGCGAGGAATTGGCAGTTCTTTTCATAGATCTCGATCGGTTTAAGAGTGTCAACGATACGCTTGGTCACCCGGTGGGTGACGCGCTTCTGTGCGCCGTCACCAGGCGATTGCAAATGGCAATCCGTGGCTCCGATACCGTCGCCCGCCTCGGTGGCGACGAGTTTGCGATTATTCAGGTAGGCGGGCGGCCGACCGACGCCACCGAGCTTGCCGTTCGCATTATCGAACTCGATCTCCAAACCCTTCGATGTCCTCGGCCATCAGGTCGTGATCGGCACCAGCCTCGGCATCGCCATCGCGCCGGCCGACGGCACCGAGCCCGATCAGCTTCTGCGTAATGCCGACATGGCGCTTTACCGCGCCAAGGGCGAGGGGCGGGGGACCTATCACTTCTTCCAGCCCGAAATGGACGCGCAGATGCAGGCGCGCCGCAGCCTCGAGCTCGATCTGCGCAAGGCTCTATCGGCCGGTGAATTCGAGCTCTACTACCAGCCGCTGATTGACCTCGCGAGCGATAAGATCAGCGGCTTTGAAGCGCTGGTGCGCTGGAACCATCCGGAACGTGGCCTCGTTGGCCCCGACGATTTCATTCCGGTGGCCGAGGAAATCGGCCTCATCGTGCCGATCGGCGAATGGGTGCTCAAGCAGGCGTGCAAGGACGCGGTAACCTGGCCGGGCAAGCTCACCATCGCTGTCAACCTGTCTGCCGTGCAGTTCCGTCATCCGACGCTCGCTCTGTCGGTGGTCAATGCGCTGTCGGCGTCGGGCCTGGCGGCCGCGCGCCTCGAACTGGAGATTACGGAGACCGTGCTGCTGCAGGACAATCGCGCGGTGCTCGACGTGTTGCATCAGATCCGCGAGCTCGGCGTGCGCATTTCGATGGACGATTTCGGCACCGGCTATTCCTCGCTCAGCTATCTGCGCAGCTTCCCCTTCGACAAGATCAAGATCGACCGCTCGTTCATCCGCGAGCTCGGCAAGGAAAACGACTGCGTCGCCATTATCCGCGCGGTAACCCGGCTCGGTCGCAGCCTCGGCATGATCACGACCGCCGAGGGAGTTGAGACCAAGGAACAGCTCGACATCCTGCGCATCGAAGGGTGTACGCAGGTCCAGGGCTATCTGTTCAGCCCGCCGCGGCCGGCGGCGGAAGTGCCGGGCATGATCAAGAAATTCCGGACGCGGGCACGCGCCGCATAACGCCTCGGGTTTGTGATCGGTCCGTCCGCGCTGCTATAAGGCGTCATGAGTGTCGCCGCCCAGGCTTGGCCTACTGAATTACGCCTGCACAAGGATCGTAAGACTTTGACGGTGACGTTCGCCGCCGGCGAACATTTCGACCTGCCGGCCGAGTATTTGCGCGTAAAAAGTCCGAGTGCGGAAGTGCAGGGGCATTCGGCGGAAGAGCGCAAGACCGTCCCCGGCAAGCGTAATGTCGGCATCATTGAGGTGCTTCCGGTCGGCAATTATGCGGTGCGGCTGGTTTTCGACGACCTGCATTCGACCGGGATATTCGGCTGGGACTATCTGCTCGATCTCGGCCGCAAGCACGCGGCCTATTGGCAGGACTATCTCGACGAATTGGCGGCGAAAAATCTGTCGCGCGAGCCGGCCCTGCACCCGTGAGGCTGCAAATCGGCCGTTGACGCTGTGCTGCCGGCGATTGCGCCGCGCGTTGAAGCACAGAAAGGCAAGCGTCCATGACGGCTGATGAAACAATCCAATTGGTATGCCAAGTAGTGAAACAAACGTTGCACGGGACGCCGAGACTGAACTAGTATCCTCGGATGACCAGGCTTTCCTCCTTCAATTCGCGGCTGAAAGCCGGGTTCGACGACTTACCGCCGCAGCTGAAGGAAGCCGCGCGTTGGGTCATCGATCATCCGGCCGATGTCGCGCTCTTGTCGCTGCGTGAGCAGGCGCGCCGCGCCGGCATCGCCCCGGCGACGCTGACGCGGCTCGCCCAACGCCTCGGCCTGGGCGGCTATAACGGGGTTCGCAAGCTTTTTGCCGACGCCGTGCGCGAACGGCCGGAGAGCTATCGCGGCCGCGCCGAAGAGCTTCTGGTCCGCCGCGACAGTGAAGGCGATCAGGCGCTGGTACAGGACATATTTGCTTCGCTCAGCCAGCATCTGCAGAACCTCTCCTTGCCGGATGCGATCGAGCGATTTACCGCTGCCGCCGACATGATTGCCTCCGCAAACCGCGTTTTTTGCCTCGGGCAGCGTTCGAGTTTTTCCGTCGCCTACATCTTCCACTATGTGCGGTCACTGTTTGGCTCCAACTCCGTGCTCGTGGACGGTTCGGGAGGCAGCGGCGTCGATACACTGCGCGCGATCGGCAAGGGCGATGTGCTGCTGGCGATCTCGGTCAATCGTTATGTCCGCCACACGATCGACGCCGCCAAATTCGCCAAGGACCGCGGCGCGCGTGTCGTCGCCCTGACCGACAGCGAAATATCGCCGCTTGTTTCGTTCGCCGACGAAGCAATACTCGTGCGCACCGAAACACCATCGTTCTTTCACACCATGGCGCCGGCGTTTGCCGTGGTCGAGTGCCTGGCAGCGCTTGTGGCGGCACGCCGCGGCCGCGAGACACTGGCCGCGCTGGATGAAAGCGAGCGGCAGCTTGCAACCTTCGGCACTTACATAGTGCCGCGCGCGAAAGGGCGCCGACGTAAATGACCCAAGTGTTGCATCGCGCGATTGGGCACGACTATCCGGTGGCTGCGTCGGGTGAGGGGATTTACATCCGCGACCAGTCCGGCAAGGAATACATCGATGCCTCCGGCGGCGCGGCGGTGTCCTGCCTTGGCCACTCGCATCCCGATATTCTCGCCGCCATGCACGCGCAGCTCGACAAGCTCGAATATGCGCACACCAGCTTTTTCACCTCGCAGGCTGCCGAAGATCTCGCCGACGAACTCATCGCCCATGCACCGCAAGGCATCGGCCACGTTTTTTACGTCAGCGGCGGCTCGGAAGCGATCGAAGCGGCGCTCAAGCTCGCGCGGCAATACTTCGTCGAGCGCGGCGAGCCGCAACGCAAGTACCTGATCGCCCGCCGGCAAAGCTATCACGGCATCACCCTCGGCGCGCTGGCGATCGGCGGCCGCGAACGGCAACGCCGCTCTTTCGCTCCGCTGCTCATCGAGACGCATCACGTTTCGCCGGTCTATGAATATCGCGAGCGCCGCGCCGATGAGACTGCGGAAGGCTACGGCGCACGGCTGGCGCAGGAGCTTGAGGCCAAGGTCAACGAGCTCGGCGGCGCGAATGTGATCGCCTTCATCACCGAGACCGTCGTCGGCGCCACCCTGGGCGCGGTGCCGGCGGTGCCCGGCTATTTCAAGCGCGTACGCGAAATCTGCGACCGGCACGGTATTCTGCTCATTCTCGATGAAGTGATGTGCGGCATGGGCCGCACCGGAACGCTGCATGCCTGTGAGCAAGACGGCGTCAGCCCGGACATCATGGCAATCGCCAAAGGGCTCGGCGGCGGTTACATGCCGATAGGCGCCATGCTCATGAGTGATAAGATCTTTAAGACGATCGCAAGCGGCACCGGCTCCTTCCAGCACAGCCATACCTATACCGGCCATCCGCTTGCCTGCGCGGCGGCGCTGGCCGTGCAGAAGGTTATTCGGCGCGACGACCTGCTCGGCAATGTGCGCCGGCAGGGCGCGTATTTGTCGCGGCGCCTGCAGGATCGCTTTGGCAATCATCCTTTCGTTGGCGACGTGCGCGGCCGCGGGCTTTTCCAGGGCGTCGAGATCGTCGCCGATCGCGGCACCAAGGAGCCATTCGACCCGCAGCGCAAGTTGAATGCGCGGATCAAAAGCGAAGCCATGGCGCGCGGACTGATGGTATATCCGATGGGCGGAACGGCGGATGGCGCACGTGGCGATCATGTGCTGCTGGCGCCGCCATTCATCGTCGACGGCGATGCAATAGATCAAATTGTTGAAAGGCTGGGAGATGCAGTCGACGCCGCAACGGCGGCGAGGTGAGTTTAGAAATCGGGTGGCGTCGGCGGCCGCGATGCGGCGCAACTCAGCTCCCCGGTCGGCTTACGTGGCTTCAAAACGACGATAAGAAACAGAGGAGAGTGCACAATGAAACATCTGACAGGTAAAATTGGCGTCCTGACGGCAGCTCTATTAACGCTGACGACGTTCACGGCGCCCGCCGTTGCGCAGCAGAAGTTCGTCACCATCGGCACCGGCGGCGTCACCGGCGTCTACTACGCGGTCGGCGGCGCGGTTTGCCGCCTGATGAACAAGGACCGGGCCAAAACGGGCCTGCGCTGTTCGGTCGAGTTGACCGGAGGCTCGGTGTTTAACGTCAATGCCATCAAGAGCGGCGAACTCGACTTCGGCCTGGCGCAATCCGACATCCAATATAACGCGTTCAAGGGCGCGGGCTCGTTCAAGGATAAGGCCGACCCGGATTTGCGCGCGGTTTACTCGGTGCATCCGGAGCCGTTCACGGTGCTGGCGCGCAAGGATGCCGGCGTGACCAAGTTCGAGGACTTCAAGGGTAAGCGCTTTAATATCGGCAATCCCGGCTCGGGAACGCTTGCGTCGATGGAAGAGCTTTTGAAACAAATGGGATGGAGCGACGCGAGCTTCTCGCTCGCCGCCCAGCTCAAAGCCGACGAGCAGGGCACCGCGCTCTGCGACAACAAGATCGACGGCTTCTATTATGGCGTCGGCCACCCGTCCGCCGCCATCCAGGACCCCACCACGGCCTGCGGCGCCAAGCTCATTTCGCTGACCGGGCCCGCCATCGACGCCCTAGTCAAGGAACATCCGTACTACGCCAAGGCGGAAATCCCCGGCGGCATGTACGCGAACAATCCGAACCCGACGGAGACCTATGGCGTGCTCGCCACCGTGGTGACCTCGTCGAAGGTTTCGGATGATGTCGTCTACAATCTCGTCAAGGCCACGTTCGACAATTTCGACGAGTTCAAGAAACTGCACCCCGCCTTCGCCAATCTCGACCCCAAGGCGATGATCAAGAACGGGCTATCGGCGCCGCTGCATCCTGGCGCAATCAAGTACTACAAAGAAAAGGGCTGGATGTAGGTCTTTGAGGGGCGGCGGCAAGCCGCCCCTTTTTGATTCAACCGGGACGCGCTCGAGTGGGGGAACGCGATGACGGAGAGCATCCAAGCGGCGCCGACGCGCGAAGCGTTGGAAACCTTGGTGGCGGAAGCCGACACCGGCGGCCGGAAGCCGATCGGATTTGCCAAGACATACATTTTCGTTATCTCGCTTGGCTGGTCGCTGTTTCAGCTCTGGTACGCGTCCCCGCTCCCCTACAAGTTGAATTTTGGCGTGGTGAATGACGGACAGGCGCGCGTCGTCCACCTGTCGTTTGCATTCCTGCTGGCCTTTGCCACTTTTCCGGCGCTGAAATCTTCGCCGCGCAAATGGGTTCCGCTGACCGATTGGATTCTTGCCGCTCTCGGCCTCGGCGCCGCGATGTATCTGCTGGTATTCTACAATGAGATTTCGCTGCGGCCGGGCTTGCCCACGACTGCCGACACAGTGGTCTCGGTGATCGGCGTAGTTCTCCTGCTTGAGGCGGCACGGCGAGCCGTTGGACCGGCGCTCGCGATCATTGCCACGCTTATGCTCGTTTATATTTTCGCCGGCCCCTGGTTGCCCGGTATGATGGGACACAAGGGGGCGACGCTCTCGCGCGTTGCATCGCAGATGTGGCTGACCTCGGAAGGAATTTTCGGGGTGGCGCTGGGCGTCTCGACCAACGTGGTGTTTTTCTTTGTGCTGTTCGGTGCGTTGCTGGAGAAAGCAGGCGCCGGAAATTATTTTATCCAGATTGCCTTTGCCATGCTCGGCACATTCCGCGGCGGGCCGGCCAAAGCAGGCGTTGTCGCCTCCGGCATGACCGGCATGATCTCCGGTTCATCCATTGCAAATACCGTGATGACCGGGACCTTCACGATTCCGTTGATGAAACGCGTCGGTTATTCGGCGGTCAAGGCCGGTGCGATCGAAGCGGCCGCCGGTGTGAATGGACAATTGATGCCGCCGGTGATGGGCGCGGCGGCATTTCTCATCGCTGAATACGTCGGCATCACTTACGCCGACGTCGTCAAACATGCGTTTCTGCCGGCGTTCCTCACCTACGGCGCGTTGTTTTATATCGTGGATATCGAGGCGGCGAAGCTTGGCCTGCGTGGATTGCCGCGCTCGTCAACGGCGCCTATGCGTCACACCGCCTTGCGCGCGCTGATGACGATTTGCGGCATCATCATCCTGAGTGGGCTCGTCTACTACGGTATCGGCTGGACCAAGTTTGTATTCGGTCAGGCCGCGACCTGGGTGCTCGGCGTCGCTTTGCTAGCGGTCTATGTCGGGCTAATTCGTTACAAGGCCAAACATCCCGACCTTGCGCTTGACGACGTTTCCAAGGCGATCGTCAGGGTGCCGGATTTCTTCGCCACCGCGCGCACCGGCCTGCACTTTCTCCTGCCGGTCGTCGTCCTCATCTGGTGCCTGATGGTGGAGGAACTATCACCTGGACTGTCGGCATTCTGGGGCACGGTGTTTCTGATCTTCATCATGGTCACGCAGCGCCCTCTCGTTTCGGCATTCCGCGGGGAGCATGTGTTCAGGCAGCGTCTGAACGAGGGATTCGACGACCTCATATCCGCCCTGCAAGCGGCTGCGCGCAACATGACCTCGGTAGGTATCGCAACCGCCGCGGCCGGCATCATCGTTGGGACGGTTTCACTGACCGGTATCGGTCTCGTCATGACTGAAATTGTCGAGACGGCGTCCGGCGGCAACCTGATGATCATGCTGGCGCTGACCGCGCTGGTTTGTCTCATTCTCGGCATCGGCATGCCAACGACTGCGAACTATATAGTGGTGGCATCGCTGATGGCGCCGGTCCTCGTCGAAGTTGCGCAGCAAAACGATCTGGCGGTGCCCCTGGTAGCCGTGCACCTGTTTGTCTTTTATTTCGGATTAATGGCCGACGTGCACCCACCGGCCGGCCTGGCAGCCTATGCCGCCGCGGCGATATCCGGCGCCGATCCGATAAAAACCGGACTGCAGGGATTCTGGTACGAGATCCGCACCGGGCTGCTGCCGTTCATCTTCATCTTCAACTCCGAGCTGCTGCTGATCGATATCGGCGGCGTTGGCCATTTCCTGGTCGTTGTAGGCTGCGCGATCATCGCCATGGGATGCTTTGTCGCTGCGACCCAGGATTGGCTGCTGACGCGCAACCGTTGGTACGAAACCATCGCGCTGCTGTTGATCTGCTTTACGTTGTTCAGGCCGGGCTTCTGGCTCGACAAGCTGCAGGCGCCATTTATCGACCAACCGGCGAAAGACATCATCAGTGTCGCCGACACCGTGCCGCAGGGTTTGACCCTGCGCTTCCGTGTGCAAAGCCAGTCGCGCGCGGGCGAGGATGTCGAAAAGCTCGTGCGGCTGACCATGAAATCCGGTAAGACCGGAGCGGACCGCTTGCAAGCCGACGGGCTGTCGCTGTCGACCGTTGGTGACAGGGTCACCGTTAAACTGGTCAGCTTCGGCAGCGAAGCCGCTAAGTATGGCCTGACGGCGGGTGATGAAATTACTTCGGTGCTGGTGCCGGCGCACCGGCCGAGCCGCTATTTGTTCGCGTTGCCGGCTTTGCTGCTGCTCGGCGTCATTATTTTGCTTCAGCGGCGGCGGCAACGATTTAGTCCCGCTGTCGCTCATTGACCGGCGATCGCAGCAAGGATCGACACTCCCCGCTCGCCGCGTCGCAGCAAAAAGAGGCCCCGGCTTTTCGCCGGGGCCTCCCTGATATATCCGGGGCTCAGACTTATTCCCGAACGGAAAGACGCTAGATTGGTCCGGGTAATTGGAAGGTGAAAATTCACACTCGGTTTCATGGGCAATAAAAACCGCGTAAACGCCAAGAGGCTTGATTTATGAGGATATTTTTACTGCTTGCAGCCATCGCCGTCGTGCTTTGCGGATGCGCCTCGGACCCGGCAGTAAAGGCGGCGGGGCAGGGCGACGTTCGGTATGCCGCGGGCAAGGCGGGCGTCGGCTGGAAATTTTAATGATCTCGAGTCGCCGGTTCTGGGCTCACTCATTGCGTGTTTTTACGCAACACTCGGGGAAAAAGCGGCCGGAGATCCTGTGGGTAGCCGCGGTCATCGGCTAATCTGTTGCTTATGCTTCGCGTCCGGGCTGACGGATCGCACCTAGCGGCAAGCCCAGTTCTCATGTTTAGGGGTTCAAGATGACGATATTGAAAAGCCTTCTCCTTGGTTCGGCAGCGAGTCTCGTTGCAGTGGCGGGGGCGCAGGCAGCCGATCTTCCCGTCAAGGCCAAGCCGGTCGAGTACGTGAAGATTTGCAGTCTGTATGGCGCGGGGTACTACTACATCCCGGGCACCGATACGTGCATCAAGATCGGCGGCTACGTCCGCGCCGAGTGGGACGTCCAGGCTGGGGGCTCTTTCAACCCGGTCCGTCAGTACAACTTCGACAATCCCGGCCGTGACCGTTACAATGAACGCTCGCGTGGTGGTCTCACCGCCGACGTACGCTCGCAGACGGAATACGGTGCGCTGCGCGGTTATCTGATGATTTTCCCGACGGCGACCAACGATAACGCCGTTGGCGGCAGTCCTTATGCCACCCCCGGCGTGTTCGCGCCGGCGATGTTCATTCAGTTTGCCGGATTCACCTGGGGCAAGACGGCGTCATTCTTCGACTTCGATCTGCAGCCTTATTCGAACCAGACCAACTTCTGGGGTTCGAACCAGGCCATCAACACCGGTGAGCAGGTTTTCGGCTACACGGCGCAGTTCGGCAACGGGTTCTCGGCCTCGATCTCGGGCGAAGATCCGACGTCGCGTCGTTCGGCGCTCACCGGCGTGCTTCTCGGCGGTGGTGCGTCCGCATACGGCGGTCGCCGTTGGCCCGACGTGGTCGCCAACCTGCACGTCGACCAGGCTTGGGGCAGTGCACAGATCATGGGCGCCATCCACGACGTCTACGGCTTCAGCGCTGCCGGTACGGGTCCAAGCGCATCGGATACGGGCTGGGCGGTCGGCGGCGGCGTGAAGTTCTTCCTGCCGATGCTCGGCAAGAACGACTATGTCATTGCGCAGGTTGCATACGGCGAAGGTGCCATGAACTACATCGGCTCCAGCTTCGGCGTCGGCGGCGGTACCTGCGGCGCCGGAGGTAACTCCTGTCTGCAAAGCGGCCTCACTCCGGGAGCCATGACTACCGCGCTTGGGCCGGTCTTTGACGGTGTCGCCAGTGCCGGCGGTACGGGCTACGATTTGACCACGGGTTGGAGCGTCACCGCCGGTTTCGAGCACTGGTGGGTGCCGACCTGGAAGACCTCGCTCTACGGCGCCTATGGCGAATTGCAATATAGTCAGAATGCCAGCACCTTCCTCGCGACGGCTGTTGGCATTGCGGCCGGTCCGGCTGCGACCGCCAGTGCGAACTGGCAGTACTGGCAGATCGGCTCCAAGACTGTCTGGACGCCGGTTCCCAACCTCGATCTCAGCGTTGAAATTATGTACAACGAACTGGATACGGCGTTCGGTGGCTTGGCTGGAGCTGTTCCAGTCGTCGGTGGCGCCGCCGGTGCGGTGGCGACAGCGTTCGGCGACAGAAGCTTCTGGGCCGGCCAAATCCGCGCCCAGCGCAACTTCTATCC
>CAVTYO010000005.1:0-400141 GCA_963738915.1 uncultured Alphaproteobacteria bacterium | reverse complement strand
CGCGGGCGCTCCGTCCGGTCGGCCGAGTGACGAATAGCCGCTTGCTTGGGCGAGGAAAAGGGGGCGCGGGCTTTTCTGCGTGTTTCGTGCGCTTTTGTGCTGCCGCGCCGGCCTCGGAACACCGGATTGACTGCCTTGTTGACAGCCTTGGGGACGGGCCGTAGGCATTGCCGCTGTCGGCTGGGGCCGTAGCTCAGTTGGGAGAGCGCCTCGTTCGCAATGAGGAGGTCAGGGGTTCAAATCCCCTCGGCTCCACCACCCACCGCAAGCCAGCCTGAACCCGTGAAGATTCATGGCTCCGGGGGAGCCTCGGCAAGCTCTTTATGTCGCGGCTTGGCTCGTGGAGACAGCCTGCGAGTTCGCCGGCTTGCCGCCGATCCAATGATCGATGAAGGCTGAAAGCCAGTTGCGCGAGGCATAATCGTGCACGGCGCGGCCGCTGATGTGCTCGGCGCGCTGCTTGGCGCCGGGCAGCGACATGCGATGGGCGCCGCGCACCAGCCAGCGGTACATCATGGCGTGGGTGACTTCGGGATGAAACTGCAGCGCGTAGCCGGTGCCGTGGCGAAATGCCTGCACGGAAAACGCGTCGCCCTCGGCGAGCAATTCGCTGCCGGCCGGCAGATCGAACCCCTCGCGATGCCACTGGTAAACGTGGTCGGGCCACTCGGCACACACTTCGCGGCCCGCCCCCGTCGGCCGGATCGGGTAATAGCCGACTTCGGCGTGGCCCTCCGGATGCGGAAAGACGCGGCTGCCGAGATGCCGCGCCATCATCTGCGCGCCGAGGCAGATGCCGAGAAAGGGCTTCTTGTCGCGCAGCGGCACGCCGATCCAGTCGATCTCGCGGTTGACGAAGTCGTCGGCGTCGTTGGCGCTTTGCGGGCCGCCGAAGATCGCCGCGCCGGAATGATCGTCCATGGTTTCGGGAAGCGGATCGCCGAAACGCGGGCGGCGGATGTCGAGCGGAAAGCCGAGCTTGGTCAGCG
Organism: uncultured Alphaproteobacteria bacterium; assembly: GCA_963738915.1. Lineage (GTDB taxonomy): Bacteria > Pseudomonadota > Alphaproteobacteria > Rhizobiales > Xanthobacteraceae > Pseudolabrys. The sequence continues at coordinate 399,152 of CAVTYO010000005.1, read as the reverse complement.
TCTGGCCGACGCGGCCAGGCGAAGAATGCTCCTGATGCAGAATGATAAGGACCGGCTTCAGCATGTCATTGCGGCGCTTCGTCCCGGCGCTGAGTGAGTAGTAGCGGCTTTGCCGAGCTTTGCAACATGGCGCGGTAACATGCGGCTATGTGTCGCGCGCGGATCTGCGCCGGCTCTGCCGGGCGCCGACCGCCGCCAGCAATATCGCATGAGGAACTAAACGAGCCATGAAGGCGGTGATTTTATTGGCGAGGCCGGGAATGACCACGCGCTGCCCCCGCATCAGTCCATGATAGCCCTGTTCGGCGACATAGTCGGCCGGCTGAACAAGGATCGGCGGCGCGATATTGCCGGCAATGCCGGCGCGCTCGGCAAATTCGGTCTGTACCGGACCCGGGCAAAGCGCGGTCACCCGGATGCCGCGGCTCTTGAGTTCGCTGCTGAGCGCCTCGCTGAACGAGAGTACGTAGGCTTTGGTCGCGTAATAGACCGCCATGCCGGGGCCGGGCAGAAACGCGGCAACCGAGGCAACATTGAGCAGGCCGCCTCTGTGACGGGCGAGACTGTCGACAAAGGCAAGCGAATAGTCGGTCAGCGCCCGCACATTAAGATCGATCATCTCCAATTGCTCGGCGCGATCGAGCCTGGCTGCGGTGCCGACGAGGCCAAAGCCTGCATTGTTGACCATGTATTGCGGCTCGGCACCCTGCGCTGCGAGCATTTCGCCGACCGTGCGCGCCGGCTCGTGCCTGAGATCGGCGACAATGACGATCGGCTTTGCCGCGCCGGTCGCGGCGATTTCTTCGGCCAACTCCCGCATCCGTTGCTCGCGCCGCGCCACCAGAGCAAGCTCATGGCCATTGCGGGCGAACACGCGGGCAAGCTCGACGCCAATGCCGGCGGAGGCCCCTGTGATGACCGTGACCGGACGCAGGGTGCTCATGCGTTTCCGTTCGCTCCTTCGCCGGCGACCCGCTTGCGCAGGGCGATGCGTTCGTTTTGCGAAATATGCAGCAAGTCGGCGGCGCGCCAGACCAGATTGTCCTCGAACTCGGTGACGACGCCATCGGCGTAGACGATCTGCCACAGCATCTCTACCACCCGCGCGCGTCCCTTCTCATCCAGCGAGCGATTGAGCCGCGCGGTGAACTGATACAGATCGATCGATTGCCGCTCGGCCTCGGACGCTTCGGCGAGCAGTTCGTCGGTCTTTGCATCGTCGAGGGCAAAGCGTTGCTTGATCAGCGCGTGCAGCTTGTCACGCGCGACCTGCGGCATGGCGCCGTCGATCGCCGCGGCATGCACCAGGAGCGCTGCGGCGGCGAGACGATAATCGTCCTCGTCGAAATGGCTCGGATGCTTGCCGCCGTCGGTCAGTTCGGTGACGAGATTGCGCAACGATTCAAACATTGGACCACTATTCTCACAGGCCGCCGCCCCGCGGCAAGCATGCCACATTCGCAATCTATAAATGTCACCGAGGTTTAATGCTCGCAATTACGCCGAGGCAGCGGCCCCCACGGCTTCCAGGGGACGGTTGCGCGGCTCGACCCCCCAAGCCGCGACCACGATGATCTGCACCACCACGAGGCCGATCATCAGCCAAAGAACACCCGGCAGCTTGTAATTCGCCATCAGCGAGCCAACGATGAAGGGCGACACCACGGTCGCCCCACGGCCCAGCGTGTTGCAGATGCCGTTGGCGCGCAGCCGAATTTCGGTCGGGAACAGCTCCGGCGTGTAGACGCCGAACAGAATCGCGGTCTGCACATAAATCGCCACAATCAGCACGAAGCCGACGCCGAGCACGATCGCCGGGTCGGACGCGGCATCGAAGCGCGCGTAGATCCAACCGAACACGATCGTGGCAACCGACGCGCCGATGATGCTCCAGCGCCGGCCAATGAAGTCCGAGGTCCAGGCGCCCAGCGCGCAGCCGACCAGCGAGGCGATCGACAGCACCAACGTATAGGCAAGCGAATTGGTGATGGTGAGTCCCTGGCGCAGGAAGAACTGCGGCAGGAAAATCACGAAGCCAAAAATAAGCGTATTGATCGTGATAAGCACCCAAGAGCCGACGACCATACGTTGCAGCAGCGGTGGCTTGAGCAAGTCCGACGCGGAGACCGGGGCGACATAGGCGGGCACCACAACCGGCGGCAGCGCACCGGCCGTTGCGGCCTCGTGTTCGATCGATTGCATCAGCGCCTCGGCTTCCGCCATGCGGCCTTGCGATTCCAGCCAGCGAGGCGATTCAGGCAGCGCCTTGCGCAGATACCAGACGATCAGCGAGCCGATGCCGGCGATAACGAACATCGGCCGCCAGCCAAAGCTCGGGATGATCAAATAGCCGAGGATTGCGGTCGCTGGAAATCCGGCGACGACGATGAACGCCATGAAGGATAGCCAGCGTCCGCGCGATTTCGGCGGCACGAATTCAGTCAGCGTCGAGTAGCCGACGACGATCTCGGCGCCGAGGCCAAGCCCCTGCACAAAGCGGCACCAGATCAACGTGGTCATGTCCGGGGCCGCCGCTGCGGCGAGCGAGGCGAGCCCGAATATCAGTAGATTGATCTGGTAGGTGAAGCGGCGGCCGTACTTGTCGCCGACAAAGCCGGTGATGAGCGCGCCCAGCGTCATGCCGACAAAGGTCAAGGAGAGGAACTGCAGGTTTTGCGGAACGGTCGAGAATTTTGTCTGGATAGCGGATGCGAGTACGCCGCCGGCGACGTAGAGGTCGTAGCCGTCGAAGAACATCCCGGCACCAACCAACCAGAAGATGCGGTAGTGAAACGACGAGATCGGCAGCCGGTCGAGACGCGCGCCGGCATTGACGTTGCTTGCCATCGGACTTCCCCCCTATGTGGCCGTTATGTGAGCGCCGGCCTTGAGGGGGAATGTAATCGAGACTTTGAACCGGCGAAACCACCCTGGCTGCTCGAAGCCCGCTGACGCGGCGGGGCAACATAAGCAACATTGCCCCTGAGCCATCGTTGCGGCATCATGCGGTAACGCCAAGCAAAAATGCACTGCGCGCGACTGCAAGCGCTGAATGGGCAGCCGGGAGATGACGCTTATGATCAGGTGCGGCAGTTTTTCCATTGACCCGGTCGACCCGGCGCCGCGGGCCCGCGCATGAGCAATGCCCCGACAGCAGTTCTGCGTTCGGCTGCAACCGCGCGGGCGAGTGTGCCGCGCATTCGCGTCAAGGGTCTGGGCAAGTACTACGGCACGCTCGAAGTGTTCCGCAACGTCGACTTTAACGTCGGCGAGCGCGAGATCGTGGCCATTGTCGGGCCGTCGGGCTGCGGCAAGACGACGCTTCTGCGCTGCATCGACGGCTTGTTGCCGTTCGACACGGGCGAAGTGCTGCTCGGCGAGCAGCGGGTGACCGAGCCGATCGCCGGCGTCGCCATGGTGTTCCAGCATTTCGGGCTGTTTCCCTGGAAGACGGTCTACGACAACGTCGCCTACGGTTTGCGCATGGCCGGCGCCAGCAAGACCGAGATCGACCGCAAGGTACCGGAATTCGTCCGCCTGGTCGGCCTCGCCGGGTTCGAGAAATCGTACCCGTATCAGATTTCCGGCGGCATGCAGCAGCGCTGCGGGCTTGCGCGGGCGCTGGCGGTCGAGCCGAGCGTGCTGCTGATGGACGAGCCGTTCGCCGCGGTCGATGCGCAGACCCGCGAAATCCTGCAATTCGAGTTGCTGCGGATCTGGGAAGAGCGGCCGACGGCAATGATCTTCGTCACCCACTCGATCGAAGAAGCGGTGCTGCTCGGCCATCGCGTTATCGTGCTCAAGGGACGGCCATCAAGCATCCACGAAACCATTACCATCGACTTGCCGCATCCGCGCACGCGCGACACGTTGCGCCTGTCGCGCTTCGCCGAATTGCGCGAGCGCGTCTGGAGCACGCTGATGCGGGAGGCGCGCGAAGCTGAATTCCAGATTGAACGCTGAAAACACGTGAAATGAAAAGGGAGGATTCCATGTTCCGCAGAAGCGTCATTCTCATGGCCGGAAGCACGCTGCTCGCTGCGAGCTTGTTCGCCGCCGCGCCCGCCGCGGCGCAAGGCAAGAAAATCACCATAGCCATTCCCGGCATTCCGCCGATCTATTCGGTCACCATCGCTTACGTCGCCGAAAAGCAGGGGTTCTTCAAGAAATACGACGCCAATGTCGAAATCCGCCCGTTCGACAACGGCACGGCGGCCGCGCGCGCGGTGGTCTCGGGTGACGTCGATCTCGCCTGGTCGCCAACGCCGCCGGTGATCAACCAGATTTCCAACGCCGATGTGCCGCTGGTCGCGGTCTACGGCATGCCCAACCCGGATTGGGTGATCGGCACCACCGACGATGGCAAGACCTGCAAGGACCTGGTCGGCCAGGACGTCGGCGTCGATTCGATCAACGGCGCGCGGTCGGTGGCGCTGCGTTCGATGCTGACCGGCTGCCCGGGCGTGAAGATCGATGACGTCAAGCAGGTGGCGCTCGGCTCGGCGCCGGGACCGGCGCTGCTCGCCGGGCAATTGCACTATTCGGTGCTGCACCTCGACGACCTCGCAGAGATCGAGCACCAGGGCAAGAAGCTGCATATCCTGCTGGCGATGAAGAACACCAACCCGACCAGCCACTACCTGATGCTGGTCGCGCGCAAGGACAAGCTCGCCGCCGATCGGGCCGACTACGTCAACACCGTCGCCGGACTGATCGAGGCCGCCCGTTTCATGCAGGACCCCAAGAACGCCGACGCCGTCGCCGATGCCGCCGCCGGCACCGGTCACAGCAAGGAAGTCAACAAGGCCGCGCTCAAGGATTTCCTCGCCATCGATTTCTGGGCGGTGAAGAATGACGGCCTGCCGCGCGACAAGCTGGAGGCGACCGCCAAGCTGATGAAGAAGATCGGCTCCATCAAGCCGGACAAGGAACCGGTGACCTTTGAAAATCTCGTCGACCCGAGCGTCTGGAAGGACGCCAATGCGAAGGTGAAATGAAGCTTTCGGCCTACCTTCGGTACCACGCGCCGTTCTGGCTGAGCCTCGTCATCGGCATCGGCGTCTGGGAAATCTCCGGGCGCTCGACCAGCGCTGCATTCATGGTTCCGTTTTCGGAAACCTTGGTGCAACTCTGGCACCTGGTGGCGAGCGGCGAATTCATCCGCCAGTTCCTCAATTCGGCGCAACTGTTCATCACCGGCTTCGCCCTGGCGGTCGGCATCGGCATGCCGTTCGGCATGCTGCTTGCGCGCGTGCGCACATTGCGCGTCGGCATCGAGCCATATCTTATGATCATCTATGCGACGCCGATGGTTGCATTGATCCCCTTCATCCTGTCGCTGATGGGGTTCGGCTTCGCGCCCAAGGTGCTGGTGGTTTTCCTGTTCGCGGTGTTCCCGGTCATCTACAACACCATCGAAGGCGCCCGCAGCATCAAGCCGGAATTGCTCGAGGTCGCGCGGTCGTACCGCTCGAGCGAATGGGCGTTGTGGCGCGAGGTCATGCTGCCTTACACCCTGCCCTACGCCATGACCGGTGTGCGCCAGGCGATCGGGCGCGCGCTGGTCGGCATGATCGCGGCCGAGTTCTTTTTAAGCTCCACCGGCCTTGGCCAGTTGATCATGAGCGCCTCGCAGAATTTCGATACCGGCGGCGTGTTCGCTTCGATCTTCGTGATCGCGCTGATCGGCATCGGCCTGATGCGCCTTGGCCTCGTCATCGAACGCCACTTCGCGCGCTGGAGGCAGTAAGCGATGGCCGAGCAAACCCTTCCCTCCGCGGCAATCGTTGCGCCTTCGAGCCGCGTCAACGCGACCCTGGTGCCGCGGCTGATCACCGGCCTCATCATCCTGCTGGTGTGGGAACTGGTGGTGCGGGCCTTTGCGCCGGCTTACGTGGCAAAACCGACGACCGTGGTGCTGGCGATCCCGCGCGTGATCGTCGATCCGGCGTTTCTGAGCGCAACCGGCAGCACCTTGCTGGCGGTCGCCGAAGGCCTCGGCATCGCGCTCGTCGCCGGCACGTTTATCGGCCTTTTAATGGGCCGCAGCCCGGTGGCGGAGCGCAGCCTGCGCCATTACGTCAACGGCTTCTACGCCATGCCGATGATCGTGGTGCTGCCGCTGTTTTCGCTGTGGTTCGGCTATTCCGGCGCAACCCGCATCGCCACCATCATCTTCGCCGCGATCTTCTCGATCATCATCAACGTGGCCGACGGCGCCCGTTCGGTGCCGCGCGAATACATCGAAGTCGCGCGTTCGTTCCGCGGCGGCAAGTTGCGCGGGCTTGTGGAGATCGTACTGCCGTCATCGATGCCGTACCTGCTCGCCGGCCTGCGTCTGGCCGGCGGCCGCGCGCTGATCGGGGCGGTGGTGGCGGAATTCTTCGTCTCGGTCGGTGGGCTCGGCATGTACATTCTCTATAATTCGCGTTCCTACCATCACAACGAGGCCTTCGTCGGCGTGATCTTCCTCGCCGCCTTCGGCCTCTCCTTCGAGCTTCTGATCAACTGGATCACGCGGCGCTTCATGCCCTGGTACCGCCGCGACGAGCAGACCGGCTGATCTTTCGCGCATTATCTTTAGGGGAACCGTTCATGTCATCTGATCCGCGGCTTACGGCGGCGATCTCGCATTGGGGCGCACGCTTCGTCGCCAATGGCGTCACGCTCACCGACTTCGAGGAGGTGACGCGTTCGCTGTCGAGTTACGACGATTGGTGCCGGGCCTGGTCGGCGCGCGCTGCGATCCACGAGCAAATGGGCCGCGAGCAACTCGACGCCAGGCACTTCCTGACCGCCGGCGAGGCCCTGCAGCGCGCTGGCGTCTACTATCACTTCGCCTCGTTTTTGTTTGTGCACGACATCCCGCAGATGAAAGCCGCGCACAAGAAGCAGATCGAATGCCGGCAGGCCGCGCTGCCGCATTTGCGGCCGCCGGGCGAGCGCGTCGAAATTCCCTATCAGGGAAAATTCCTCGCCGGAATCTTGCGCAAGCCTGCGGGAGTCGAACGGCCACCGGTCGCGGTCATGGCCGTCGGGCTTGATTCGACCAAGGAAGAGACCGAGGCCTATGAGGCGCCGTTTCTTGCGCGCGGCATAGCAACGCTGGTGTTCGAGGGGCCGGGCCAGGGCGAGGCGCAATACGATTTCGCCATCCGCGGCGATTACGAGGTGCCGGTCGCGGCGGTACTCGATTTCGTCGAAACGCGCCGCGATCTCGACACCGCGCGCATCGCCATGTGGGGCGTCAGCCTTGGCGGTTATTACGCGCCGCGCGCAGCGGCATACGACAGGCGCATCAAGGCCTGCATCGCCCTCGGCGCGCCGTTTGACTGGGGCGCCGCCTGGGACGGCTTGCCGGACCTGACGCGCGAGGCCTTCCGCGTCCGCAGCCATTGCAAGACCGAAGCGGAGGCACGCAAGAATGCGGCAACGCTCACGCTCGAGGGCGTCGCGCAAAAAATCAGCTGTCCGATTTTCATCGTCAACGGTATGCTCGACCGCATCGTCCCGGCTAAAGACGCTGAGCGGCTGGCGCGCGAAGTCAAAGGCTCGGCGACGCTGATGATGATCGAGGACGGCAACCACATCGCCAACAACCGCGCCTTCCGCTGGCGTTCACCGAGCGCCGACTGGCTGGTCGAGCAGCTTAAATAGTCAAAAACCCACGCGGGATCGTGTGCAGCCGCTCTATGCCGGCCTCGCGGATCACCAGCATTTCGCCGGTCTGCACGCCAGCCCTGCAGTCAGGCGTCACCACGTTGGGCTGCACGACAACGACCTGCCCGACGCGGAACGGTTCTTGCGGCACGGGACCGGACGGCCGGTTGGTGCAGCCGAGGATCGGCGGCAGGTAGCCGCCGCCGTAACCGTGCAGCAGATCGTCGATGATGGTGAAGCCGGCTTTTTCGATCACGCCGGACGCCTCGATCACGTCGCTAGCCATGGCGCCAGCCTTGAGTACGCCGGTGATGGCATCAAAAGCGGCGTCGGCTGCGGCGTGCAGGTCGCGATAAAGCTGCGTCGGCGCTTCGCCCAACGCAAATGAGCGCAGCACCTGCCCCGGATAATCCCAGAAGGTCGCGGTGATCTCGGCGACGACAACGTCACCTTTCTGCACGCGGCGCGTCGAGGGAAATTGCCGCGGCACGCCGAGATTGGGCGCGCGCATCGGCGTGACGCCGACGTAATGAATGAAATTGACGGCGCCGTGCCTGACGTAGGCGCGTTCGACTAGGTCGTCGAGCTCACGCTCGCTGAGACCTGGCTCAAGCCCGTCGCGCAAGCCGGCCGTGCCGAGATCGGTGAAATGCGCGCCAATGCGGAGCCAATCGATCTCCTCCTCCGACTTAACCAGGCGATGATGCGTGTAAAGCTTGTTGAGATTTTTTGGCGCGCCGAATTGCGCAGCGATGACCGCATGCTGCTCGGCGGAAAGCGGGCCGATGGTAGCGACGCGGTCGCGCCGCGTGCCGCGCTTTTGCAGCACCGCAGTCGCGGCGGCAATCGAGGATTCGCCACCCCAGGTGACGTCGGCCTGGTCGGCCAGCAGCGCCGCCTGTGGCTGATGGTTGATCCATTGCACGAACAGCGCGTCACGCATGCCCGGCGTGAACACGCCGACCGCCTCCGCGGTCACCGGCCATTGCGTCAGATATTGCACCACCGAGCCGGCGCGGTTGGCGCCACAGAAAATAAGGTGATCGCACTGGGCCTCGACGAGCAGCGCTTCGACCGCGGCGCGGTGGCGCGTCATTTCCGCCGGCGAGAAGCGCGGATATTCGGCGTCGACGATGCGCTGAAGGTGTGGGGCGAGCGCCATCACGCCTTCGTCGGCAATGCCACGATCATGTCGAGTTCGACACGAGCGCCGGGCGAGGAAAGCTGATTGATGCACACCGTCGTGCTCGCCGGTTTCCAGTCGCCGAAATACTTGCGCATAGTGGCGTGCATGGCGTCGGCGTCGCGGAAGTCGGTGAGATATTTCGTCACCTTGACCACGTCGCGCCAAGAGGCGCCGACCTCATCGAGGATCGACTTGATTGCCTCCATCGCCCGCGCGGTCTGCTCGGCGATCGAGTGCGGCTGCACGTGCTCGGCGTCGACATGCGGGTGCTTGTGGTAGAGCGGCGAGGACGTCGCGCCTGAGAGAAACATCAGGTCGCAGGCGCCGACGATGTGAACCGCCGGCGCGTAAGGCATGGTATGCGCCTCCTCCGGCTTGGGATGCACCGGTTCAAGGCGGAAACTGCGCTGCGGCTTCGCCATCACGGTCATTGCGGGCCCTCCGTTTTCGCCATTCGGCCTAAATCCTACGGCAGGCAGCCTCAGTTGATCCAGCGGCAAGAACCGCTAACGTGCCGGCCAGCAGGAGCCTCTCATGCCATCGACCATCCTCAATTCCGCAGTGTTCCGCGACATTTTCACCACCGAAGCCATGCGGCAGGTGTGGTCGGACGAAAACCGGGTGCAGAAATATCTCGACATCGAGGCGGCGCTGGCGCGGGCGCAAGCCAAGCTCGGCATCATCCCGAAAAACGCCGCCGAAGAGATCGTGCGCCATTGCGACGCCAAGCAGATCGACATGGGAAAGCTCAAGGCGGCAACCGAGCGGATCGGTTATCCGGTGCTGCCGGTAGTCCAGCAGTTGGTCAAGCTGTGCAAGGACGGCCTGGGCGAGTGGTGCCACTGGGGCGCCACCACGCAGGACATCACCGATACCGCGACGGTGATGCAGATCCGCGAGGCGCTCGACATTGTCGAGAGAGAGCTCGACGGCATCAGCGACGGCCTCGCAGTGCTGGCCAAAAAATATCGCGACACCCCGATGGCCGGGCGCAGCAACCTGCAACAGGCGGTGCCGATCACCTTCGGCTACAAGATGGCGACGATGCTCGCCGCGTTCGAGCGACACCGCGAGCGCCTGCAACAGCTCAAGCCGCGCGTACTGGTCGGCGAATTCGGCGGCGCCGCCGGAACGCTGTCATCGCTCGGCAAGGACGGCCTGAAGGTACAGGCCGAACTGATGAAAGGGCTAAAGCTCGGTCAGCCGGCGATTTCCTGGCACACGGTGCGCGACTGCATCGCTGAAGTCGGCTGCTTCCTCGGCCTGGTCACCGGCTCCTGCGGCAAGATCGCCTTCGACGTGAAGCTGCTGATGCAGACCGAGGTCGAGGAAGTCTACGAGCCGTTTCACGAAGGCCGCGGCTCGTCTTCCACCATGCCGCAGAAACGCAACCCGATCTCGTCGGTTTACATCACCGCGCAGGCTGCGATGGTGAAGCAGCTCGCCGCCGCGCTGATGGAGGCGATGGTCGAGGACCACGAGCGCGCCACCGGCCCGTGGGAGATCGAGTGGATCGCGCTGCCGGAAATCTTCATGTTGTCCGCCGGCGCGCTGGCGCAGACGCGTTTTATCGTTTCCGGCCTGCAGGTCAATGAAAAGAAGATGCGCGAGAACCTCGACATCACCAAAGGCCTGATCATGTCGGAGGCGGTGATGATGGGCCTCGGCGCCGCCATGGGCCGCAATCGGGCGCATGATGTCGTCTACGACATCTGCCGCGCGGTGGTGAAAACCGGGCGGCCGCTGATCGATCTGCTCGAAGAGGATGCGGAAATCCGCAAGCACATCAACCGCAAAAGCCTGGAAAAGCTGACCAATCCGGCGAACTATCTGGGCGTCGCCGGCGAAATGGTCGACCGCGTGCTGGCGCTGCGCAAGAAGGCCTAAGCCTTCGGCATGGTGCGCCAGATCGCCGCGGCGACGGCAAGCGTCGCCACGCCGATGATCACGAACAGCGCCGGCACGCCGACACCTGATCGCTGCAGCAGCGCGAAAACAATCGTCCCGCCGGTCATGAATGCAGCGTTGAGCACATTGACAGCCGCCACCGTGCGTGCGCGATGCTCGGCGTTCGCCCAGGCCTGCACGGCGGCGAAGGCGGGGACGATGAACAAGCCGCCGCCGACCGCGAGACCAACGAGATCGAAGGCCGCGCGCACGCCGATGATGGCGACGAAGATCTCCGCCGGCCCGCGCAAGCCGATGTCGGCGGGCGTGTTCCAGACGCCGATGCCGAGATCGAGCGCGAATATCCCCAGCAGCACCGCGCCGGCAACGGTGGTGCCGAGTACGATGCGCCCGCGCGCAATCGCGGCGGCGAGCCACGAGCCGATGCCCACCGCGACCGAGAACATCCCAAGATATGTCGTGGCGGTGTCCTCGTTGCCGCCGATCGAGTTCTTGATCAGCGGCGGCAGCAGCGACAGCACCACAATGCCGACCAGCCAGAACCAGCTGGTCACCATGGCGCCCCACCACAGTCTTTTGTCACGCCGCAAATAGCGGATCATCGCCGCAGTCGATGCAGCAATGTTGGCCGACACGCGCAGATGCGGCGCCCCCTCGCCGCTCGGCGGGATGAGCAGCGCGGAGACCCAGCACGCCACAGCAAAGCTCATCAGCAGGATCGGAAATGCAAATATCCCGCCGCCGCCACGCGCCGCCAGACCCCCGGCGATGGTGCCGCACAGAATCGCGATGAAGGTCGCGGCTTCGACCAGGGCGTTTGCCGCCGGCAATTGCTGGCGCTGGAGATGATCGGGCAGGATGCCGTATTTGATCGGGCCGAACAGCGCCCCGATCATGCCGAACCCCGCGAGCGCCGCAAAAAGCACCGGCACCGATTGCCGGGCGTAGCCGACAATCGCGATCGCAGCGACAAAGATCTCGACGAACTTCAGCCACTGCGCCACGCGCGCCTTGTCATAGCGGTCGGCGAGTTCGCCGCCGATCGCGGACAAGAAGAAGTAGGGCGCGATGAAGACCGCGCCGGCAAGCGTGATCAACACGCCGGCGTGGTCGCCGCCGCGGCGAAACAAAATCAGAAAGGCCAATGCGGTCTTGAGAAAGTTGTCGTTGAACGCCGCAAAGAACTGGCACCAGAACAGCGGCGCAAAGCGCCTCGACAGCAGCAGCGCAGGCATGGCGAAACGATAGCGCAAAATGCCGTGGCGCGGGCCGCCTGAACAAAGATCGTGCGCAGGAAAAAAGGGGCAGCCCGCCACTAAGGCCGCCCCTCAAGTTTCAACGCTCAGACTGGCCTAATCAAAGCCGGAATTTGCGGCCACCGGCTGAATCGACGGCGATAGCGGCCAGGCTCAAAGCAACGGCGATCACGGCGGTAACAGCGAACAGAGAAGTCCACATGGTTGAACCCTCTTCGTTGGCGCTAAGTCACGCGTTTGCGTCTGGGTACAGCAACGCCCCCAGGAGCCGGCGGTTCCCGGCTACCCGGTGAAATAACGCAACTGTTTGGTCAGCAAATAGTTCCCTGCACGGGGAAAGGCGAGATAAATCAAGACTCAATTCGAATCGATGATTGCAGGTCCGCCAGCAACAAGCGCAGGCCAAGCTCGCGGAACTCGACATGGACGCGGCGCAGCCAATGCTGCAGTTCGACATGCACATCCGCCGGGAGGCGGGCGTCCGAGGCAACATTATCATCGGCGAAGGAAAACGGCGGGCGTTCGATGTATTTGCGCAGGCCCGGCGCCAGCAGCGGAATGCGCAGCAACAGCGCGCCGTGGCCGATCGGGTATTTGCCGCGATACTGCGCCGGCCCGAGAATCTCGTTGTGCACCGGCGACAGCAACATACCGGGAAAGCGTTTGCTCAGGCTTGCGTAGGCTTCGACCGAACTTGCATCGGGCGTGAGGAGAAACAGGATAGCGACGGCAATGGCCTGCTTGTTCGTCTCGGCAAGAAAGCCGATCTGGTCGGCAATCGCGAAAAACGGCGCAAACGAGTCGTGGCCGAGATCGATCACCTTGGCGACGCCGTCATCGACGATCAGCCGGTCGAACAGCGCCATCTGCCCCTTGACGTTGCCGACCACCGCCCCAGTCGTGTGCTCGGGCAGGAATTCACTCAGCGTCCCTTCGCCCGTGTTGAGATCGTAGCCGGCGACGGCGCGGCCCTCGTGCCGATGAAAATCGACGAGCAGCCGTGAAAGCAGCGTCTTGCCGACGCGCGGCCGCGGCGAGGCGATGATGGTCACCGAGGTGCGCAGTGACATCGGATCACCGCGCACGCAAAAGTCAGCCGGCAGCCTGCCGGGCCTGGCCGCTCTCGACCGGCGGCATGATCATGTCGATGAGCTTGGCGCGATCGTACTCGGCCCACACATGGCCGAGCCAATGGCGGACATAGCCGCGCAAGACGAAGGAATTATTGGCCGGTTCGCCGCCGACGGTCTTGTTGGCGACGAAGGTCACAAACGGCACGCCCGACACTTCAACCTGCTCGCAGGCCATTTCGTTAAGCTTGGGAATGGTGATCTCGAACGCACCCTTGATGCGCTTGAAATAGGAATTGTAGGTCTCCGGATCCCATTCGAAGAATGTGGTGTTGTTGATGAAGTTCTTCACCAGGAAATAGTTGGCGTCACCGACGAAGCGCGCGGTTTCGGAAATCTCGTCCAGGGACGCGATCGAGGGACCGAGAATGTGAAACACGGCAAAGCTGATCTGGCCTTTCTTCGCCGAATCGAGAAAGCCGATATCGCTCAACGCCTGCAACGTCGACGACAACAGGCCGGCGCGAACGTCGATTACCGTGACCCACGCCTGCGAACTGGAGAGGGTGTCGAAGATCTTCATCTGATCCGGCACCGAGGTCACGTCCACCACCGACGTCACGTCGGGATGGAAGCGCTTGAGCGTGCCGCGCGGCGACTCGGTGTCGAACGCCCGGGTCGGCATCTGGTGAGCGCCGAAATAATCGAGCAAGGTGCGGGCGACCGTGGTCTTGCCGACGCCTCCCTTGTCAGCACCCACGAGGATGACTGCTGGTTTGGCCATGCGAATACCCTATGAACGAATTGCGGACGGCTGGATGACGGCTCTTGAAGCCATGTTACTACGACATTCTCCGGCGAACGACAGACTTTTTCGGTCGAATGCGGTGAAAGTTTAAATCGCTGTCGGCGAACTGCCGGCTTTGGATGCGCGCCTAGAAGCAGAGATTTGACACGAAGTTCCCGCGCTTGTCCTTGATAACATATGGACATTCGAGCCGCTTGAGCGCGGCTTTGGCGTCTTCGTTGCCGAGCGCCGCGGCTTTCTCGTAATAGGCTTTGGCCGCGGCTGAATCCTGCGGGCCGGCGCGGCCGCTTTGTGCAAACAGGCCCATCTGCATCAGGGCGCCGGGGTGATCCTGGGCGGCGGCTTTCTCAAACAATACGCGCGCGGCGCTGTCGTCCTTGGGACCGCCGACGCCGTCGGCTGTCATCAAGCCGAGTTGATATTCGGCCTCTGCGGAGTTCGCCTCCGCGGCCTTCGCCAGCAAGACGCGCGCTTGCACCGGGTCCGCCGGCTTGCCGCCGCTCAGCGCGGCGAGATTGGTGACGCCGCGCGGATTGCCGGCTTCCGCCGCGCGCGCAAATAATTTCCGCGCATCCTCCGGATCCTTGGCGACGCCCTGCCCGGTGCCAAGCAGCACGCCGAGTTCGACCATCGCCGAGGTGCTGCCTCTGTCGACCGCCTTGCGATAGGCGGCCATTGCCTCGGCAAATTGCTGATTGGCGGCGTAAGCACGGCCGAGTTCAAACATTGCGCGCCTCGAAGAGCCCGCCGCCGCGCGGCAGAACTTGATCGCAATCGCGATGTCGGGGCGTGGGATGACGGGCACGCCTTTGACATCCGCCGGCTTGTCCGGATCGGCGGGATCGGCCGCGACACGGTCGCAGAGCACAAGATTGGCCGATTGCGCGCGCACCGGGGAATATGTGGCGGCAGGAAGCCCGGCCAGGGCAAGCCCAAAACCAAACGCGATCAAGGCTGTGCCGTAACGCATTACCACCATTGCACCACACGTCATTTTTTCAGCGCCGCTTGATTTTACGGTCGCAAGAAATGACCAGCAAGCGCGAGCCAGGCTGGGAAACACGCGCTATTCAGTCGGTGGTGCTGGTGATGCCCTGATATCCGAACCCCGCATCGGTGCATGCCGGGTTGGCCGAACCGAGCTGCTTGCAGAACGAATTGCTTGAGTGCGTCCAGTCCCAGTCAGCTTCGATGCCCGCGACCCAACGTTCTTGGTACAATTATAGCCCGCCTGCACGCCGCCGGTGAAATTCGCATTGGAAAACGAAACGCCCAGTGGGTTCGTTTGCGAGCCGGGCGCAGCCGACGGATCGAGGAAGTCCGAATTTCCAGAGGCATGCTCAAGAACGCCGCCGACATTGCCGCCGATATAGAAACCCGTCCAATTGCGCGTGGCCGGCGACGCCGCGGCAGCGGCAGAAACTGCAAAAGCAGTGCTGGCAACAGCAGCAAGCATCGTCAAAGCAAATCGACCGCGCAATTCATCATCCAAGGTGCAGAAAACCGAAAATCACGCGCTTTTGTAACAAAAAGCGTGCATAGGAAGCAAATATACTGGACCCAAGGTTAGGGGATATGTTTACGAGGCCCGAAGGCTGGTGCCGGCGGAGGGATTTGAACCCCCGACCACCCGCTTACGAAGCGGATGCTCTACCGCTGAGCTACGCCGGCATTTTCGCTAAATCCGGGCCGTTGATAGTGACGGCTGGCCGGCTTGGCAAGCAATACGCCGCAAGCCTTGATTAACGACTAACGAAAAAGCTGCCGGATCCGCTGCCAGGCGTCGCGTGCCGGCGGTGCGGCGGGTTCCGCCAGCGGATCGCTTTCCGGTGCCGAATCGGGCCCCGGATCGTCCGGGGCGTGCACCAAGGGGATCACCGCCTCGACCGGTTTGGCCAACGCGGCGGGCCTGGCATCCGCCTTTGGCGGCGGCGGCTCTGGCTCCGGCGGCTTGGTCTCAACCAGCAATTCCACTGGCGCAATGGGCGGCGGAGCGGCCACTTCGCTCGCCTCAATCACCGGCCGGCTGTCGCCGATTTCGGCGAGCGGCAATTTCCATTCGAATCCGTCGAGACGGCCGCTGGGCGTGACCGGCAGCCAACGATCCGAGACGACGCCGTCGGCGGCCCACACCGGATCGCGCGACGCACGCATGGCGTGGCCCATCCATTCGCGCACGCGGCCCTGGTCGCCGTGCTCGGCCTCCTCGATTTCGGCCATCAAGGTGGCTACGCGCCGCGTCGGCGCCGCGAGATAAGAGGCAAGCGCCACGCGTGCCGCCGCAAAGTCACGCGCCTCAAGCGCGGCACGCGCCAGCGCCAGCGCGGCTTCGATGTGACCCGGTGCTTTTTCGGCCAAGCGCTTGATCCGCGCCATGCGTTCGCGTGCGCTGTCGCCGAAACGCAAGTTGGCGTAGGTCGCGGCGATGTCGGGGTGCGGATTGGCGGTCCATGCCGCGGTGAGTATTTTTCCGGCCTTGCGCATCTCGCCGGCTTCGGCCAGCCGCTTGCCGGCGAGCGCTGCCGCCGGGACCAGATCCGGCGCGAGCTTGACCGCTTCCAGCACCGCCGCACGAGAGGCATCGCGATCGCTCTCGTTGGTCGCCAGCGCATGGGCGGTCAGCAGTACGGCGCGTTTGCGCCGATAGACGTGCTTTTCCAGCGAACGCTTCATCCGCTCGAGTGCGTCAAGCGCGCCCCGCCAATCGCGCGCGGCGCTGCGGAAGTCGAGCACCGCCTCGCTCGCCCAGCTCAGCGATGGCTCGGCCTTGGCGGCTTCTTCGGCGGCGGTGAGCGCCGCGTGCGGATCGTTTCGGCGCTGCGCCTCGACGTAGAGCCCGCGCAGACCAAGCAGCCTGGTTTCTTCGCGGCGAAGCATGGCGCGGAAGCTACTTTCGGCTCCGCCGCGATCGCCGGCCATCTGCGCCGACTGCGCGCTGAGCAGCAGCGCCAGCGAATCATCCGGCGCGAGCCGGGCGGCTTCGTCGGCGGATTTGCGCGCAAGCCGGTGATCGCCGGCGCCGATCGCGATCAGCCCGCGCGAGATCGCGTGGTAGCCCTTCATCGCGCGGCGATGGCGCAGGAACAGCGACACGTGCTGCGGCGAGCGCAGGATGGTGCGCACGATCGACCACAGGATAATGGCGGCGATCACCAGCACGAGCACCGCAACCGCAAAAACCAGCACCGAGGTCTCGACGCGGTAGTCCATCCATGTGATTGACACGTCGCCGGGACGGTCCGCGACCCACGCGATGCCGACGGCGATCAGCGCAACCGAAATAAGGAAGGCGACGACGCGGGTCATCGATCCCTCATTGTGGCCGCAAGGCGCGTGCGGTGGCCGCGACATACTGCGTAGCCGCCTCGACCGCCGCTTGCCGCGCCTTGGCCTTTTCGATCCAGCCAGTTGCCGGCGCGCGCACTTTGTCGGGCAGCTTGCCGAGATCGGCGAGCGCGGCGGCAATGTCGGCGTTCGCTGCATCGACCTCGAGCCGCGCCAGCACCGCCGATGTATCGTCGCCCTGGGGCGCCTTGACGGGCTGGATGCGCACGAGCCTTGCGGCATTGGCCTGAAGCTTGGCCAGGAAATCCGCCGACGGCGGGGCCGCGCCGACGATTTTCTGCATTTGCGGCATAAGCGCCGACAATTTGTGCGCCAGCGCCTGTGCGGTCGGCGTGCCGCCGGCGGCAAACGGCGAGAGCGGCGCAAGCGCGGCTCCATCACCGCCGAGCTGCTTGACGGCGGCAAGTTCATCCGCGTAGGGCACGCCGAGGATGACCGCGCTGCGCAGGACGCCTGCGCTCAAGGCAAGCCGCGCGGCATTGTCGCTGCCGCCGTTGCCGACGATCGCCTCGTGCGCGGCCTTGGCTTGCGTTTCCAGCGCGGCGATGCGCTTTTGCAGCGCCTCGACGTCGGCGCCCTGGGGGCTGACCGCACCGCTTGCCGCGGCGGCCGCCATCGAGGTCTGCAGATCCGCTACGGCTTTTGCTGCTGTGTCGGCGGCCTTGCGCGCGTCGGCGGCGTTGGCGACCGCGTCGTCGGTGCGATGGCTGAGCGCGGTGAGCGCGAGCCCGAGCGATTTCATCGCCTTGTCGGCGGCGGCGAGCTTGTCGGCAAGATCCGTGTTGGCGGCGGGAAGTTTTGCAAGAGTTGCCTCGATCTTATCGACGCGCTGGGTGATCGCCTCGAGATTGCCGGCTGCCGGCGATTGCGGGCGACTCTCCGGGGCGCCGACCTGCTTTTCCAGCGCCGCCACTTTGTCCTTCAGGTCGCCAGAACCGGAAACGGTGACCGGGAGAAATCCGGCGCGCCAGAGCCCGGCGGCAATCAGCACGACAAGCACAGCGCCGGCGCCTGCTGCAATCCCCAGCCGCCGCATCGTCGTGCTCGCGAGCTTAGGAGCAGCGCCGGCCGCGGCGCTTTCCGGCTCGCCGGGCGGCGGCACTTCGGCGGCGGTGAGGTCGATGGTCGGCGCCTCGCGCTTGCCGCGAGCAGACTCGGCGTCCTGCGGCGGTTGTTGCGGCGCTTCCGTCGTCGCGCGCTTGTCTGCCATTCGCAGATCCTCGATTCAGGCCCACCCGCCCGCACGGACATAACGCAAATGGCGCGACCGTGCCAATGTCAAACGCCGAGCGCGCCGATAAGCCCCGCCTCATCGGGGCGCAACGCCACGGCGACATTTGCGGCGCCGGCAGTGATGAGGGGCGCGGCAATCTGCGCCGAAAGACAGACGTGACGCACGGCGAGCGCGCGCTTGGCCACACCCGCCGCTGCCGCCCCCGCGAGATAGCTCTCGGCGCTACGTCTGGAATAATGCAGCACCGCATCAACCGCCTTATCCCGCAGCGCCGCGGCCAGCGGCGCAGGAAATGGCACAACGGCCGCACGATAGACAACCACCATCTCCGCCGCGATGCCGCGCCCGGCGAGTTCAGCGACAAGATCGCGCGCGCGATCTTCCCCGGCAAGATAGAGCAGCGGCGCCTGAGCGTCCGCTTTGCGCGCGACCAGCACACGCACCAGATCGCGCACGTCGCCACCGGCGGAAACGATGTCGGTAAATCCGACCGTGCGCGCTGCTTCGGCGCTGCGCTGGCCGACTGCGAACAGGCGCAGCTTGATGAGCCCCTCGCGCGCCGGATGCGCCGCAATCGCGTTCACGGCATTGGCGCTGGTGATGATGACGCCGCCCCAATTGGTGCGCAGCTCGGCCTTGAGCGGCTCGACCCGCAGCAGTGGCGCGATCAGTACTTCGTGCCCGCGCGCACGCAAGACCGCGGCGGTATTCTCGCCGTCCTCCTGCGGCCGGGTGACCACGATGCGCATTATTGGAAAAATCCGACGCCGGCATATTGCCGCAGGGCGCGGCCGGCGTCGGCCCCGATGGTGACGGCATCCCCGCATGAACCGGCGACGCTCGTCCGATGCGCGCCGCTACCGTCCGGCTTCACGATCAGCCCGCGGAATTGCAGCACGCCGCTCGCGACCGCGGCGTTGCCGGCAATCGGCGTGGTGCAGGAACCGTCGAGTTCGGCGAGAAACGCGCGCTCGCAGGCAACCGCGGTGGAGGTGTCAGCGTGGTCGATGCGCGCAAGCATTGCAAGTGTGCGCGTGTCGCCGGCGCGAGCTTCCATGCCGATGGCGCCTTGTGCCACGGCGGGAAGAAACTCTTCGACGTCCATGATGCGCGTGGCGCGATCCGCAAGCCCCAGGCGCTTGAGGCCGGCGAGCGCCAGAATGGTGGCATCGACCGCGCCGTCGTCGAGCTTGCGCAGGCGCGTCTCCACATTGCCGCGCAGCGGCACGATGCGCAGGTCGGGACGCGCACGCCTGGCGATGGCCTGACGCCGCGGCGACGTGGTGCCGAGCGTCGCTCCTTGCGGCAGTTCGGCAAGCGAGCGCGCTTTGCCGCTGACAAACACGTCGCGCGCATCTTCGCGTTCAAGGCACGCCGCCAGCCTCAGTCCCGCCGGCAGAAAAGTCGGCATGTCCTTGGCGGAATGCACCGCAAGATCGATGTCGCCGCGCAGCAACGCCTCTTCGATCTCCTTGGTGAACAGGCCCTTGCCGCCCTCTTCCGCCAGCGGCCGGTCGGTAATGATGTCGCCGGAGGTCTTGATCACCTTGACGTCGATTGCCTTCTCGTCCTGCCCCAGCGCCGCGGCGAGCCGCGCGCGCACCATACGCGCCTGCACCAGCGCCAGCGGACTGCCGCGGGTGCCGATGCGCAGGACGGTTGCCGAGGATTGCACTCGATGACCTCGCGATGCTAGGCCGGACGCCAAATCGGGCGGGACTATAGGGACCGCGCCGAAGCGGGGGAAGCTTTCATGGTTGTCCTCGGCATCGAGACGACCTGCGACGAGACCGCCGCCGCCGTGGTGGAACGCAGCGACGACGGCCGCGGCAAAATCCTGTCGAATATCGTGCTCAGCCAGATCAGCGAGCATTCAGCCTTCGGCGGCGTGGTGCCGGAGATTGCCGCGCGCGCCCACGTCGAGGTGCTCGATGCACTCGTTGCCGAGGCCATGGACGAGGCCGGGCGCGGCTACGACGCGATTGACGGTGTCGCTGCAGCCGCGGGGCCCGGACTGATCGGCGGCGTCATCGTCGGCCTGACCACCGCCAAAGCGATCGCGCTGGTCAGCAAGAAGCCGCTGATCGCGATCAATCATCTGGAAGCTCATGCGCTCACCGCGCGACTGACCGACGCGACGCCGTTTCCCTACTGTCTGTTCCTAGCCTCCGGGGGCCACACCCAGATCGTCGCCGTGCGCGGCGTCGGCAATTACGTGCGCATCGGCACCACGATGGACGACGCCATCGGCGAGGCCTTCGACAAGACCGCAAAGCTTCTCGGGCTCGGCTATCCGGGCGGCCCGCTGGTCGAGAAAGAGGCCGCTCACGGCGACGCGGCGCGATTTGCTCTGCCGCGGCCGATGCATGGACGCAAGGACGCCGACTTCTCGCTTTCCGGTCTGAAGACTGCGCTGCGGCTGGAAGCAGAAAGGATCGCGCCCTTGTCGGATCAGGACGTTGCCGATCTGTGCGCTTCGTTCCAGCAGGCGGTGGTCGACGTCGTGCTCGATCGCCTGCGCTCCGGATTGCGGCTGTTTCGCGCGAGTTTCGGCGCGCCGACCGCGCTGGTCGCCGCCGGCGGCGTTGCCGCCAACCAGGCGATCCGCAAGGTGCTGCACCGCCTCGCCTTCGAGGTCGGCACGGTGCTGGTCGCGCCGCCGCTCGAGCTGTGCACCGACAACGGCGCCATCATCGCCTGGGCCGGCTGCGAGAAACTGGCGCTGGGCATGACCGACACGCTCGCCGCGCCGCCACGCGCGCGCTGGCCGCTCGACGAAATCGCCGCCGCCGAAGGCGCACGCACCAACACGGCGGCGTATAAATGAGCATCGAACGCATTGCCGTGCTGGGCGGTGGCGCCTGGGGAACCGCGCTGGCGCAAGCCTGCGCACGCGCCGGCCGCAACGTCATGCTATGGGAGTTCGACGCCGGCAATGCCGAGCACCTTGCCGGCAAGCGTGAGAGTCGGTTTTTGCCGGGCGTGCGCCTCGACGACGGCATAAAGGTCACGCGGGCGCTTGCCGAAGCGGCGCGCGCCGAGGCGATCCTGCTGGTGGTGCCGGCACAGGCGATGCGCTCCGTGGTCAAGGCGCTGGCGCAGACAATGCCCGGCGGCACGCCGGTGATCGCCTGCGCCAAGGGCATCGAACACGGCACACACAAGTTCATGACCGAGATCGTCGCCGAATGCGCGGCGAATGCGACGCCGGCCATTCTTTCCGGGCCGAGCTTTGCCGCCGATGTCGCGCGCGGGCTGCCGACCGCGGTGACGCTTGCGACAGCGGACGGAAAACTGGCCGAGGCGCTGGCGCACGCGATCGGTTCCGGCACCTTCCGACCCTATCATTCGACCGACGTGCGCGGCGTCGAGGTCGGCGGCGCGGCAAAGAATGTGCTGGCGATCGCGGCGGGCATCGTCACCGGGCGCGGGCTTGGCGCTAGCGCCGCGGCGGCGCTGACCACGCGCGGCTTTGCCGAACTTGCCCGCTTCGGCCGCGCCTTCGGCGCCAGGCCGGAAACGATGACCGGCCTGTCCGGCCTCGGCGATCTCATTCTCACCTGCTCGTCGCCGCAGTCGCGCAACTTTTCCTGCGGCGTCGCCCTCGGCAAGGGCGAGTCGCCGGACAAGGGCAAACTCGCCGAGGGTGTGTTCACCGCCCCGGTGCTGCTGGAAATGGCACGCGCGAAAAACATCGACATGCCGATATCCGCCGCCGTTGCCGCGGTGCTTGCGAAGAAGCTCAGCGTTGACGACGCGATTGACTCGCTGCTGACGCGTCCGATCAAGTCGGAGGACTGACATGGCCTACTGGCTGATGAAATCCGAGCCCGGCTCCTGGTCGTGGGGCCAGCAAGTCAAAAAGGGCGCCAAGGGCGACGCCTGGTCCGGCGTGCGCAACTTCCAGGCCAAATCCAACCTGATGAAGATGAAAAAGGGCGACCGCGCCTTCTTTTATCATTCCGGCGAGGAGAAGGCCGTGGTCGGCGTCATCGAGATCGTCCGCGAATACTATCTCGATCCGACCGCAAAGAAGGACGAGCCGTGGGTGGTGGTGGACGTCGAGGCAGTCGAGCCAGTCAAGCATGCGGTCACGTTGAGCACGATCAAAGCCGAGCCGAAGCTCAAGAGCATGGTGCTGGTCAACAATTCGCGGCTATCGGTGCAGCCGGTGACGGCTGAGGAATGGAAGCTAGTCTGCAAGATGGGCGGGCTGAAAGCGTAATCCGCGCTAGCGGCGACGCGCGGCCATCGGCGGCAGACGGCGTTCGACGGGCGAGGACTGGATGATTGAAGTGTTGGTCATCGCCCAAGGAATGACCTTGTCGATCAGCCGTTCCAAATCTCCGACCGACTTGACGTGGGCGCGGGCGATGAAGCAATCCTCGCCGGTAATGCGGTCGCACTCCACGATTTCCGGAAGACTGCGCAGGATGTCAGCTACCTTTTGCAGTTGGCCGGGAATCGGCCGAATGCGGAGCCAGGCCGCGATCGGCAGCCCGAGAGCCGCCGGATTGATCTTGACCGTGTAACCTTGGACGACACCGGCGTCTTCAAGACGCCTGAGCCGTTCCGCCACGCTTGGTCCCGAAAGTTTTACCAGTCGCGCGAGCTTGGCGTTGCTCACCCGCGCGTTGGTGATGAGAGCCGTCAATAGCTTGGTATCGACGGCGTCGAGATTGGCATTTTCTAATCGTAGGCGGTTTGTTGATTTTACCATCGATAGCCCTGCGTGCTGCCCATTAGACCTTACGATAGCGCTGTTTTTCCCTCTGTACGCCTTCATAGTCATGGCACAGGAGCCAGAGCTATGGCAACCAACAGGCTCAACGCAAACAAGGCCGCCGATGCCGTTCCGCCGCAGGCGTGGTTCGGCGTGAGTGCCGTTTTCCATTACCTCGGACCATCCTTTGCGGTTCTCTTGTTTCCAGCGATCGGCGTGCTCGGCGTCGCCTGGTTTCGCATCGCCACCGCCGCAGCGGTTTTCGCCACGATCACCAAGCCATGGAAAACGATAGCGCGGGCGGATTGGCCGGTCAGGCTGCTGCTCGTTGGGCTCGGCATCTGCCTGGCGGTGATGAACACGTCATTTTATCTCGCGCTCGATCGCCTGCCCATGAGTCTCGTTGCGGCCATGGAGTTTGTCGGCACTATCGTGGTTGCGCTCTACGGCCTGCGCACGCGCCGCAATGTCCTCGCGCTGGCGTTGGCAGTCGCCGGCGTATTCATTCTTATCGACGTGAAGTGGGCGACCGACCCGTTCGGCCTCTTATGGTCGGCGCTCAATGCCACATTGTTCGTCGGCTACATCGTGCTCGGCCACAAGGCGGCGGAAGGCGGCGCCAGCGGCGGCGTCGAACGGCTCGGTGCCGCCATGGTGATCGCATTCATCGCCATCATGCCGATCGGTGTAAGCCAGGCTGCGAAGGCCTTTGGACATATCGAACTCGTTTTCGCCGGGATCGGCGTCGGCATATGCTCGTCCGTCATCCCCTACATTTGCGACCAATTGGCAATGTCGCGGCTGCCGCGCGCGAGCTTTGCGCTGCTGCTGGCGCTATTGCCGGCGACGGCAACAATCATAGCGGCATTGGTGCTCGCGCAAATTCCCTCGCTCCGGGATATAGTCGGGATCGCCCTGGTGATGGGAGGCGTTGCGTTGCACAAGCCTGCTGCCGGGAGATAGGGGAGCGCGGTATGGCGCAGTTGCAAAATCTGAGCTGGCTGCCGGTCATCATCGCCGCGGTCGCGGCCTGGATCTTTGGCGCCGTCTATTACGGCATTCTTTGCAAGGCCTGGCTCGCCGCACAGGGCACGACCGTGGAGCAGACGAAGGCGGCAAATGCCGGAAAGTCGAGCGCCGCCAAGGCGACGCCGTTCGTGCTCTCCTTCATCGCCGAGATCGTCATGGGCGTCGCCATGTCGGGCATCCTCTTCCACATCGGCATTTACGGTCTCGGCGCCGGGCTGTTTTCCGGGGCGATGATCTGGATCGGTTTCGTGCTCACCACGATTGCGGTCAACAACGCCTATACGTTTCGCAGCGTCAGGCTGACCGCCATCGACGCCGGGCATTGGCTCGGCGTGCTGCTCATCATCGGCGGCATCCTCGGCTGGATGGGCCGCTGACCGCCGGAAAACGCCGCCAATTCGCGACCAAAGTGGCAGGCCATTCCGCCTTGTCGCTCATCAATGTGCCGTCGCATAATGGGCCCAACAAACAAGGCCAGCCGCGGCAGACAAGCGGGGGCCGGGAGGACCAGCGATGACCGACAAGATCTATGACGTTCCGCCTGCCTGGGCCAAACGCGCCTTCGCCGACGAGGCGACATACAAGGAAATGTATGCGCGCTCGCTCAAGGACCCGGACGGCTTTTGGGCCGAACAGGCCAAGCGTGTCGACTGGATCAAGCCGTTCAGCAAGGTCAAGAATACTTCCTTCGCTCCCGACAACGTCTCGATCAAATGGTTCGAGGACGGCAAGCTCAACGTCGCCTACAACTGCATCGACCGGCATCTCGCCAAGCGCGGCGAGCAGACCGCGATCATCTGGGAAGGCGACGACCCCAAGACCGACAAAAAGCTCACCTACAGGCAATTGCACACCGAGGTCTGCCGCTTCGCCAATGTGCTCAAGGCGCGCGGCGTCAAGAAAGGCGACCGCGTCACCATTTACATGCCGATGATCCCGGAAGCGCCGATCTCCATGCTTGCCTGCACGCGCATCGGCGCCGTGCATTCGGTGGTGTTCGGCGGCTTTTCACCTGAGTCGCTGGCCGGCCGCATCGAGGACTGCAAATCAACCGTGGTCGTCACCGCCGATGAAGGTGTGCGCGGCGGCCGCAAAATTCCGTTAAAGGCCAACACCGACGCGGCCGCCGACAAGGCCGGCGGCGTCACCTCGATCATCGTCGTGCGCCACACCGGCGAAAAAGTGAACATGAAGCCGGGCCGTGACGTCTATTACGACGATATTGCCAAGATCGTGCCGGCCGATTGCCCCTGCGAGGAGATGAACGCGGAGGACCCGCTGTTCATCCTCTACACCTCGGGTTCGACCGGAAAGCCGAAGGGCGTGCTGCACACGACCGGCGGTTACCTGGTCTACACCTCGATCACGCACCAATACGTGTTCGACTATCACGACGGCGACATCTACTGGTGCACCGCCGACGTCGGCTGGGTCACCGGCCACAGCTACATCGTCTATGGACCGCTGAGCAACGGCGCCGTCACGCTGATGTTTGAAGGCGTGCCGAATTATCCGACCACGTCGCGCTTCTGGGAAGTTTGTGACAAGCACGGCGTGAACATCATTTACACCGCGCCGACCGCGATCCGCGCGCTGATGCAGGGCGGCGATGCGCCGGTGAAGAAGACCTCGCGCAAAAGTCTGCGCCTGCTCGGTACCGTCGGCGAGCCGATCAATCCGGAAGCCTGGGAGTGGTACTACCACGTCGTCGGCGAGGATCGCTGCCCGATCGTCGATACCTGGTGGCAGACCGAAACCGGCGGCATCTTGATTACACCGCTGCCCGGCGCCACAAAGCTCAAGCCCGGTTCGGCGACGCGGCCGTTCTTCGGCGTGGTGCCGCAGATCGTCGACGCCGACGGCAAGGTGCAGGAGGGCGCGACCAGCGGCAACCTATGCATCGCCGATTCATGGCCGGGACAGATGCGGACCGTGTACGGCGATCACGAGCGTTTCGTGCAGACTTACTTCTCGACCTACAAAGGCAAATATTTCACCGGCGACGGCTGCCGACGCGACGAAGACGGCTATTACTGGATCACCGGCCGCGTTGACGACGTGATCAACGTCGCCGGCCATCGCCTCGGTACCGCCGAGGTGGAAAGCGCGCTGGTCGCGCATCCGAAAGTCTCGGAAGCCGCGGTGGTCGGCTATCCGCACGACATCAAGGGCCAGGGCATCTATGCCTACGTGACGCTGATGGCGGGCGAAAAGCCGAGCGAAGAGCTGCGCAAGGAGCTGGTCGCCTGGGTGCGCAAGGAAATCGGGCCGATTGCGTCGCCCGATCTCATCCAGTTCTCGCCCGGCCTGCCGAAGACGCGCTCCGGCAAGATCATGCGCCGCATCCTGCGCAAGATCGCCGAAGACGAGTTCGGCAATCTCGGCGACACCTCGACACTCGCCGAACCCGCCGTGGTCGACGATCTGGTCAAGAACCGTCAGAACAAGCGAGCGGCGAAGGCCGGTGCCTGATCGACCCCGTTTGCCGAAAGTTGCTGACGATGACCACGACGGCCAGCCGCAGCTGCGGCGGCTCGTCGTGGCTCGCTTGAGCCGTCGTGCGGTCGCCTTTGTTGCGCTGATCGCGGTTGCCGGCGGACTTGGCGCTTGCGGCGGCAGCGAGGAGGAACAGCGCAAGGCTTTCATCCAGTTCTTGCAGACGCGCATTGTCGACAAGCCGGGCGTCGCCATCCCGCGACCGACTGCGCAGGAGAAGATCGCGTTCGGGCGCTACGCGGTGGACTACGATGTCATCCTGAATTTCGCCAACAACGCCGATCCGGCCGCGGCCTACAGAAAATTCAATTACTCATTGCCG
This sequence comes from uncultured Alphaproteobacteria bacterium, assembly GCA_963738915.1. GTDB lineage: Bacteria > Pseudomonadota > Alphaproteobacteria > Rhizobiales > Xanthobacteraceae > Pseudolabrys. The sequence goes on along the minus strand of CAVTYO010000005.1, from coordinate 372,116 downwards.
CGCATGGACACGGCGCAGAACATGCTCGCCCAGCGGGCCGAAAACAGGCTGGCGGGCCGGCGTGTCAAAGCGATTCTGAAAAATTGTTACGACCGGGCCGCCGAAGCGGAGGACGCGCGCACCGGCCTGAAGCTGCCCGACGATCTCAGGTCCGTCTACAACGCAGCGTTCGACAAGGTGATCACGACCCCGGTGGAAGGCCTGAAAAAATTGCGCCGATCGCGCAGAAATTGGCGAAGGTCGCGGCCGACCTTGGCGACTACCTCTACATCCATCCGAACAAGGTGCTTGCAAACGGCAACAATTTTCAGATTGCCGACACCGCCACCCACGACAGCCTCGTTGCGCTGACGGATGAACTGAATGCGAACCGAAAGCTGTTTTTGCCGAACAGGCCCGCCTGCAACCTATATTTCAGCCGGGCGATCCGTTGGGAAACCCCTGATGCCCGGCGCGGCGTCGCCTGAGGCCGGATAAACCGGGCTTTCAATCCTCGTTTAGGTTACCGCCAGCTTTCGCTGAAGCTGAAGTTCGCTCACATTATGATCCCGCCCGTTAAGGAACACGGGCGGGTTTTCCATGACTTTGGTCCTCAAACGATCGGCGCTGTTCGTCGCCTTTGTCCTGGCGTGGGCGTTGCTGGCGGCAATGGCGGCACATGCGGCGCCGCGCAGCGACATCGTTACCGTCTCCGGCGTCGCGCCCGGCACGATCGTCGTAAAGACGGAACAGCGCCGTCTCTATTACGTCATCGACGGCAAGCACGCGCTGCGCTTCCGTGTCGGCGTCGGCCGCGCCGGCAAGGAATGGACAGGCCATGCCAAGATCGAGGGCAAATACGTCAAGCCCGCATGGTCGCCGCCGGACGAGATCCGCCGCGAGCACCCCAGCCTGCCGGAGGTCATTCCCGGCGGCGCGACGAACAACCCCATGGGCGCTGCTGCGCTGACCATGCGCGGCGGCGAGTACGCCATCCACGGCACCAACAATCCGCAATCGATCGGCGGCTTCGTCTCCTACGGCTGCATCCGCATGTACAACCGCGATATCCGCGAACTCTACCGCCTGGTCGATGTCGGTACCCCGGTGATCGTGGAACGCTGACGATGCGCCGCCTCGTCGCGCTGCTCATTGCCGCCGCGCTTTTTATTCCGCAGCTTGCGCAGGCGCGCGACGTCGTGCCGTTTCGCGATTACCCGGCCGGCACCATCGTCGTCGCCACCGGCGCGCGGCAACTTTTTTATGTCCTCGGCAACGGTCAGGCGATCCGCTATCCGGTCGGCGTCGGCCGCGCCGGCATGGCGTGGCACGGCCGCGCTTACGTCGCGAAGAAGCTCGTGCGGCCGGCATGGAGCGAGCAGCCGGGCGTGACGGCGGCCATCCCCGGCGGCTCACCGCGCAATCCCATGGGGGCTGCGGTGCTCGGCCTCGACCGCGGCAACTATGCCATCCACGGCACCAACAATCCGTCCTCGATCGGCGGCTTCGTTTCACACGGCTGCATCCGCATGCACAACGAGGACGTCGTCGACCTTTACGCGCGCGTTGCGGTCGGCACTGAGGTCTTCGTCTTGCGGTGATTTAGCCGCACCAGCTCTCGCGCCGGCCGCCGCCATAGCCGCGGACCAATCCCCGCTGCAGCATCGCCGCCGAGACGTTCGTGGTCTTCGCCGTTGAGACGTCAGCATCGACCGCCGTCGATCCTGGGTGACGCTGGAGATGCCGACCGCGCCCTCGGCCAGATCCCGCCAGCGCTTCGCGCGCGGCAATCGCCTGTGCGCTCGCGTCACCGCGGCATGCCGCGCAGCCGGATGCGGTGGTCACATCCATCCGGGCCAACACGCACCCGCGCCTCGAAGGTGCGCCGGGTGCCCGCCACGCAGCGCCGCCGGTGGCGGCGGGGCGTAAGTGGGGGCCGGGCCTGCATTCGGCCGGCCGGCCCGAATATCGCGCTGACCGTCAGTCCGGCGGCAAAACATGCGGCGGCCAGCAGCAGCACGTTGCCGCGCGCCGGGTGGCGGATTTAGCCGCTGTGAACATAATCCTAGATTAGGCGAATGCAACCGATTCGCGCAAGCGCAATCTTGGATTGTATCTGGACTTTTCTCGCGACCTTTGACCCTGCGCAAAGCTGTGCGCCGACGCCGTTTTCTGCTTGGCGCTTCGCGAGGTCGACACAATTCGTGGCAATGTTGCCGGGCCATGGCGCGCGCGCGCATTTCCCCACAGCCGGACGTTCCGGGCCTCGCCGCCCGGCGCATTGCCGCCGACATTCTCGATGGCGTGCTGCGCCGGCGCATCGCCCTCGACGAGCAGCTTTCCGGCAAGGGCGCGCATCCGGGCCTCCCCTCGCTCGCCGATCGCGACCGCGCGCTGATGCGGCGGCTCACCGCCACGGTGCTGCGGCGGCTCGGCACATTGCGCCGCATTGTCGGCGGCTTTCTCGACAAGGGCTTTCCGGCCGATGCGCCGCGCGCCGAAACGATCCTGCTGCTCGGCGCGGCGCAGATCCTGTGGCTCGAAGTGCCCGATCATGCCGCGGTCGACCTTTCGGTGCGGCTGGCGCAGGCCGACCGCCGCGCCGCGCGCTATGCCGGCCTGGTCAACGCGGTGCTGCGCCGCGTCGCGCAGAACCGCGAGGCAAGCTTGAGCCTTTCGACCGTGCTCGACACGCCGCCCTGGCTGCTGACGCGCTGGACCAAAGCCTACGGCCGCGACACCGCGCGCGCTATCGCCGAAGCGAACGGCCACGAACCGGCGCTCGATCTCACCGTCAAGGACGACGTCGCCGATTGGGCCGAGCATGTGCACGGCCGCGTGCTGCCGACCGGCACGGTGCGAACGCTGGCGCATGGGGCGATTTCGCTGCTGCCCGGTTTCGCCGAAGGCGCCTGGTGGGTGCAGGACGCGGCTGCCGCGCTTCCCGCGCGCCTGTTCGGCGACCTGCGCGACAAGGCCGTTGCCGATCTGTGCGCAGCGCCCGGCGGCAAGACCGCACAGCTTGCCATGGCCGGCGCGCGCGTCACCGCGGTCGACCGCTCGGCCGCACGGCTGGCGCGGCTCAGCGATAATCTCGCTCGTCTTTCACTCAAGGCCGAAGTCGTCGCCGCCGACGCTCTGGACTGGCAGCCTCACTCTTTGAATGGCGGGGCATTCGACGCCGTGTTGCTCGATGCGCCTTGTTCCTCGACCGGCACCATCCGCCGCCACCCCGATGTGCCCTGGCTCAAGGGCGAGGCCGATCTTGCCGCGCTCACGTCGCTGCAGCAGCGGCTGCTCGACCGCGCGGTCGGCCTGCTCAAGCCCAGCGGCATCCTCGTCTATTGCGTCTGCTCGCTGGAGCCTGAGGAAGCCGAACAGCAAATTGAGGCTCTCCTTGCCCGCAATGCCGCCGTTTGGCGCAAGCCGATTGCCGCCGGGGACGTCTTTGGTTGCGCCGAGTTCGTCAATGGCCAAGGCGACCTGCGCACGCTGCCGCAACAGCTGGCCGATGCCGACCCGCGCTGGGGTGGAATCGACGGGTTTTATGCTGCGCGGCTGGTGCGCAATTAGCGGCTTTCCACTGGAATCTCAGGCATATTGGCCCTGCCCCAACCCTTCGCTATCGTGCTGCCGGCTGAGGGAGAATCGGGCCATAGGGGGACGAGCCGCTCAATGACGCGGGTTTCGGTCGCGGAGCGATTTAAGCTCTCCGTGCTCATCGAGCGCCGCGCATTCCGCAGCCTCGTCGGCCGGATCAATGCGCATCCTTTGATGCGCTGGCGCTATTCCTCTGCCAAGACCGACCGCCTGGTCATCGCCCCGCAGGACCTGCGCACCGCCGACGCAACGCGCGCGAGCGAGATCTACGGCGGCCGCTTTGCCTTTGCCGGCAAGGTGGTGATCTGCGACCGCCGCTCGCCGTTCGAGATGGCGCCGCCGTCCGACGAATGGGCGGTCGACCTTCTGAGCTTTGCCTGGCTGCGCCATCTGCGCGCGGCCAACTCAGCCATCACCCGCGCCAATGCGCGTTCGCTGGTCGACGACTGGATCAACACCCAGGGCCGCTGGCATCCGCTCGGCTGGCGCCCCGATATTCTTTCGCGACGCATCCTGTTCTGGCTCTGCCAGGCGCCGTTCGTGCTGCAGGACGCCGACGTGCGCTTCTATCGCCGCTTCACCCGCAGCCTGTCGCGCCAGGTGCGTTATTTGCGGCGCACGCTCAACCAATCGCGCGACGGTTTGCCGCGGCTGCAGGCGGTGATCGCGCTGGCCTATGCGGCGCTGTGCCTCGAGGGCCAGTCGGGCAGCCTGCGCACGGCGGCGCGCAGGCTCATCGACGAACTCGGGCGGCAGATCCTGCCCGACGGCGGTCATGTCAGCCGCAACCCCGGCACGCTGATAGAACTGCTGATCGATCTGCTGCCGCTGCGGCAACTGTTCTCGGCGCGCAACCTGTCGCCGCCGGCAGCGCTCAACAACGCCATCGACCGCATGATGCCGATGCTGCGCTTCTTCCGCCACGCCGACGGAAATTTCGCGCTGTTCAACGGCATGGGGCCGACGCCGGTCGACATGGTGGCAACCGTGCTCGCCTATGACGACGCCCGCGGCGCGCCGGTCGCCAATGCGCCGCATTCCGGCTACCAGCGCATCGACGCCGGCAAGACCGCATTGATCATGGATACCGGCAGGCCGCCGCCGCTGGCGTTGAGCCAGGAGGCGCACGCCGGATGCCTGTCGTTCGAACTATCGTGGAACCTCAATCGCCTGGTGGTGAATTGCGGTCTGCCGGCGGTGAACAGGGAAAACTGGCGGCAGGTGGCGCGGGCGACGCCGGCGCATTCGACCGTCACGCTCAACGACACGTCCTCGTGCCGGTTCTTCGAGGCGCGCACGTTCCGCCGCCTGCTGTTCGGAACGCTCATCGTCAACGGCCCGCGCAATGTACAGGTGCTGCGTGAGGACACGGTCGACGGCGCGATCCTGCGCACCTCGCACGACGGCTATGACGCCGATTTCGCCACAACTCATCATCGATTGCTGCGGCTCTCCCCCGACGGCCGCGCGCTCGACGGCGAAGACAATTTCAGCTTTTCGCCAAGGAGCGGGGCGCAAACACCCGACGGCTTCGCGGTGCGCTTTCACCTGCACCCGGCGGTGAAGGCAAACCGGCTGAGCGACGGCCATGGCGTCATCCTGCTGCTGCCGGACCACGATTTATGGACCTTCAATACCTACGGCGAGACGGTGGAGATCGAGGAGAGCGTGTTCCTCGCCGGCCCCGACGGCCCGCGCCGTACCGTGCAGGTCGTCATTTACGGTCACGCCCGCAAACAGCCGCGGGTGCGCTGGAGCTTCCGCCATACGCCGCCGGCGGGCCAGGGCGTCCGCCGGGACCACCCCGACGAACCGGAATTGCCGCTGTGATGGTTGTGGATGCGCCGGTGCGTGCGCATACACTTCCGCCCGCCTGATGTGCTAGCCGGTAGCCCATGCCCAGCCACCCGCGCCGCATCACCCGCGCTTTGCTGTCGGTGTCCGACAAGGCCGGGCTTATCGACTTCGCCAAGGCGCTCGCCGGTTACAATGTCGAGCTTGTCTCCACCGGCGGCACCGCCAAGGCGCTCAATGACGCCGGGCTCAAGGTCATCGACGTCGCCGATTTGACCGGCTTCCCGGAGATGATGGACGGGCGGGTAAAGACGCTGCACCCCAAGGTGCACGGCGGCCTGCTGGCGATCCGCGGCAACAAGGAACACGCCGCGGCGATGGAGCAGCATCACATCCGCCCGATCGACCTGCTGGTGGTCAATCTCTATCCGTTCGAGGCGACGGCGGCCAAAGGCGCTTCGTTCGACGACTGCATCGAGAACATCGACATCGGCGGGCCGGCGATGATCCGCGCCGCGGCAAAGAACCATGCCGATGTGGCCGTCGTCGTCGAGCCCGAAGACTACGCGATGGTGCTCGGCGAAATGGCGCAGCATGCCGGCATGACGTTCCTCGAGCTGCGGCAGAAACTCGCGGCCAAGGCCTACGCGCGCACCGCCGCCTACGACGCTGCGATTTCCAACTGGTTTGCCGACACGCTCAAGGACGATGCGCCCGAATTCCGCGCCTTCGGCGGCAAGCTCATCCAAGCTTTGCGCTACGGCGAGAACCCGCACCAGAGCGCGGCGTTCTATCGCGCGCCGGGCAAGCGTTTCGGCGTCGCCACCGCGCAGCAGCTGCAGGGCAAGGAACTGTCCTACAACAACATCAACGACACCGACGCGGCTTACGAATGCATCGCCGAGTTCGACGCCAGGCGCACCGCGGCCTGCGTCATCGTCAAGCACGCCAACCCGTGCGGGGTCGCGGAAGGCGCGAGCCTGACCGACGCCTACAAAAAGGCGCTGGCCTGCGACCCGACCTCGGCGTTCGGCGGCATCGTCGCGCTCAATCGCATGCTTGACGCCGAGGCGGCGAAGGCGATCACCGAAATCTTCACCGAGGTGATCATCGCGCCGGAGGCGAGCGAAGAGGCGATCGGAATCGTGGCGGCAAAGAAGAACCTGCGGCTGCTCGTCGCCGGCGGCCTGCCCGATCCGCGCAGCCCCGGCCTGACGGTGAAATCGGTCGCCGGCGGCCTGCTGGTGCAATCGCGCGACAATGCCGTGGTCGACGACATGCAGCTCAAGACCGTCACCAAACGCGCGCCGACAGAGATAGAGCTTGCCGATCTGCGCTTTGCCTTCCGCGTCGCCAAGCACGTGAAGTCGAACACCATCGTCTATGCCAAGGGTCTCGCCACCGTCGGCATCGGCGCTGGACAGATGAGCCGCGTCGATGCCGCGCGCATCGCGGCGCGGAAAGCGGAAGACGCCGCGAAGGACATGAAGCTGGCGACGCCGCTGACCAAGGGTTCGGTGGTCGCGTCAGACGCGTTCTTCCCGTTTGCCGATGGGCTATTGGTGGCGATCGAAGCCGGCGCCACCGCCGTGATCCAGCCCGGCGGCTCGGTGCGCGATGACGAGGTGATCAAGGCCGCCGACGAGCACGGCATCGCCATGGTGTTCACCGGCGTGCGGCATTTCCGGCACTGATTGTCCCGCAATCCACTTAATTACCGATCTTGAGCGAGCGAATTGCGCCGTCGCCGAGCTCGAAACGGAAGGTCAACTCAATTGGGCTGCCGGGAAACGTGCCAACCACCTTGGCTTTGACGACAGCCATGTCGTCGGAGCCGCTGGCAGCGAGCGGGGTCGTCGTCATGCGATATCTGCCGACCGTGTCACGAGCCCAGACGCCGATCGCCGCGCGCCCGCGATGAACCCTGTGCTCGTCGTGAACGACGCCGGCGGCGGTAAAAGCCTGGGCAATCGCTTCGGCATCGTGGGCGTTGGTGCCGTTAAAATAGGCGCGAACCGCCTTTGGCAGCGTAACCGTCATCGTCAGCCTCGAGAACCAGAGACGTCACTCCCGCGCCAAATCCCCGAGCAGGCTCGCCGCCACCGATAATTTCGATAGCGTCAGCCCGGAGCCCGCGATTTCGTGGATCGCGGAGCGGATGCGCTCGACCTCGGCCTGGCGCGGCTTAACCCATTGCTCGACAGCACCAGCGCCGGCAACACCGTTGCCGACCATGGCGGCGGTGAGCCGCCGCTCGGCATCGCCGATCGAATCGAGCGCACGATCGAGCGCGAGGCGGTCGAAGTAATCCGACACCACGATGCCGGGCACCGCACCGGCGACACGATCAAGCTGGAAGAAGGCTTCGGCGGCGAAATAAGTCGCGGTCACCTCGGCGATCGGCTTCTTGGCGCGGTCGGCGACCAGGACGATATCGGGCGCAGCCTTGAGCAGCGGCAGATTGGCGAGTTTCAGCGCCAGTGCCTCCGGCACGCCGGCCCGCGTGAGCTCGGCGCGGCGGGCATCGCGCGCCGCCGCCGCCGGCTTGGGCAGAGCGGTATCGAGCGCCGCGGCGACCTCGGCAATGCCGTCCTTGTAGTGCGCGATGCCTTTCTCAAGGCCCTGTTTGGCGTCGACATGGCGCAAGGCCCAGACGATGCGGTCGAGCAGCAAGTCCTGCACCATGGCGTAGAGGTCAAGCTGGACCTTGCCGGATATCTTGTTGTCGAGCCCGTCGATCTCGGTGTTGAGCGCGACCATGTCGTAGCTTTGCCGCACGGCGGCAAAGGCCGCGGCAATCGCCGGCGGCAGGGCGCCGGTCTGGTCGGCGATGCGCACGATGAGTGTCGCGCCGCCGCGGTTGATCATCGAATTGGTCAGCTGCGTGGCGATGATCTCGCGGCGCAGCCGGTGCTTGTGCAACGCGTCGTCGTAGCGCTCCGACATTTCCTTGGGGAAATAGCGCTCAAGCTCGCGCGACAAATACGGATCGTCGGGCACCGGGCTGGCGAGCAACTCGCTGTAGAGCGAGAGCTTGGCGTAAGCGAGCAGCACCGACAAATCCGGCCGCGTCAGCGGCTGGTCGCGCTTGCGCCGGTCAGCGAGCGCCATTTCGTCGGGCAGGAACTCGACCGCGCGGTCGAGTTCGCCGCGCGTTTCCAGGGTTTGCATCAGACGCTGCTGGAAGCCGAAATCCTCGAAGCCGCGGCGTTGCGCGAGCGACAGCGCCAGCGTCTGCTGGTAGTTGTTGCGCAGCACCAGCCGCGCCACCTCGTCGGTCATCTCCACGAGCAGCGCGTTGCGCGCCTCCATGGTCAGGCTGCCGGCATGCACCAGCGGCGACAGCGCGACCTTGATATTGACCTCGACGTCGGAGGTGTTGACGCCGGCGGAATTGTCGATGGCATCGGTGTTGAGCCGCACGCCTGCAAGCGCCGCCTCGACGCGGCCGCGCTGCGTCATGCCGAGATTGGCGCCTTCGCCCACCACCTTGCAGCGCAGCTCGGCGCCGGTGATGCGGATCGCGTCATTGGCGCGGTCTCCGGCGGCGTCGTCGCCTTCGCTCGTGGCGCGCACGTAGGTGCCGATGCCGCCGAAAAACAAAAGGTCCACGGGCGCTTTGAGGATCGCCTTCATCAGCGCTTGCGGCGTAACCGCCTCGCCGACGCCGAACAGCTTCTGCGCTTCGGGACTGAGACGGATTTCCTTCGAAGCGCGCAAATAAATCCCGCCGCCCTTGGAGATCAACGTCTTGTCGTAGTCCTGCCAGCTCGAGCGCGGCAGCGCGAACATGCGCTTGCGCTCGGCAAAGCTTTTCGCCGGATCGGGATCGGGATCGATGAAGATGTCGCGATGGTCGAAGGCCGCCTGCAGCCGGATCGTGTTTTCGCGCAACATGCCGTTGCCGAAGACGTCGCCCGACATGTCGCCGACGCCGACGACGTTGAACGGCGTGACGCCGATGTTGACGTCCATTTCACGGAAGTGGCGCTTGACCGCTTCCCAGGCGCCGCGGGCGGTAATGCCCATGACCTTGTGGTCGTAGCCGGCCGACCCACCGGAGGCGAAGGCGTCGTCGAGCCAATAGCCGTGCTCGATGGAAAGTCCGTTGGCGATGTCGGAGAAGGTCGCGGTGCCTTTGTCGGCGGCGACGACGAGATAGGGGTCGTCGCCCTCGTGGCGCACGACGCACTCCGGCGGGATGATCTTGCCGTCGGCTGCGTAGTTGTCGGTGATGTCGAGCAGCGTCGAAATAAACAACTTGTAGGTGGCGATGCCTTCCGCCTGCATCACTTCGCGCGAAGCGCCGTGCGGCATCTTCTTCGGCACAAACCCGCCCTTGGCGCCGACCGGCACGATCACCGCGTTCTTGACCTGCTGCGCCTTGACCAGGCCGAGAATCTCGGTGCGGAAATCCTGCGGCCGGTCCGACCAGCGGATGCCGCCGCGCGCCACCTTGCCGAAGCGCATGTGCACGCCTTCAACCCGCGGCGAATAGACGAAGATTTCATAAAGCGGCCGCGGCAGCGGCAGATCGGTGATCTCGCCGCTTTTGAATTTGACAGCGATCATCGCACCGGGCTGGCCATCCTTGTCGGTCTGGAAAAAATTGGTGCGGATCGCCGACTGCACGGCATTGACGAAGTGACGCAGGATGCGGTCTTCATCGAGACTCTGCACATTCTGCAATTCCTGCTCGATGCTGGCTGCAAGTTCCTTCTGCCTCTCCTCGCGCGTCTCGGCGGCCGCCGGGCGCGGATCAAAGCGTGCGTAAAACAGTTCGACGATATCGTCGACCACGACGTAGTGCTTGACCAGCGTCGACCACATGTAGTCCTGCGAGAAGGGCACGCGGATCTGGCGCAGATAACGCGACAGCGCGCGGATCAAGGCGACGTCGCGCCAGCCCAGTCCGCCCGCAAGCGTGAGCGCGTTGAACCCGTCGTTCTCGGCGCCGCCGCGCATCACGTTGAGGAACGCGGCTTCCAGTCGCGCCTTGCCTTTGTCGAGCTCGATCGCCGCGCCGTCGCGCCGCTCCAGCAGCATGTCGTGGAACCAGACGTTGCGCGCTCCCTCGTGCCTGGGCTCAATGTGGAAGGTGCGCTCGTCGACGACGCGGAAGCCCATGTTTTCCAGCACCGGCACGCGTTCCGACAGCGGCAGCGGCCGCGCAAAGCTCCATATTTTCAGGCCCACCGCGCGCTGCTCTTCCTCCAGCCGGTGATGGAAGTCGACGCCGAGCGGGCGCTTTTCGCTCAAAGCCTCGATCACGCGAATATCGCCCGCGGCAATGCTTGGCGAATAGAAATCCTGGAATCCGGGTGAAAAGGCGTCGCGATAGCGGGCAAACAGCTTGCTCGTCGTATCCGGAGAATGGGTGAGCGCCAAACCCTGCATCAGCCCTTCCGGCCAGGTACGCACGATGTCGGAGACCGCGTTTTCCAGCGTCACCCGATCAACGTTCGGCGTCGCGCCGCCGGAGCGGCCGATGATGAAGTGCACGCGCACCAGCGGACCCTCGGGGAAGAACGGATAAAATGCCGAGACGCGGCCGACAAACGCGCTGGCGAGATACTCGCCGATTTTCGCGCGGATGTGGCTGTCGTAGTGCTCGCGCGGCACATACACGAGGACCGAGCAGAAGCGGTCAAAACGGTCGCGCCGCGCCAGCACGCGCACGCGCGGGCGCTCATCGAGCTGCATGATGGCGACGGCGAACTGGTAGAGCGTGTCCTCGTCTATCTGGAACAATTCGTCGCGCGGATAATGTTCGAGCACGTTGGCCAGCGACTTGCCGAAATGGCTGTGCCGGTCAAAGCCCGCGCGCTCCTCGACGTTGGCGATCTTGCGCCGCAGGTAAGGAATGCTGTGCGCGGAGCGCGTATAGGCGGTGGAGGTGAACAACCCGACGATGCGGAATTCGCCGATCAGATTGCCCGAGGCGTCGAAACGCTTGACGCCGATGTAGTCGAGATAGACGCGCCGGTGCACGCGCGCGTGGATATTGGCCTTGGCGATAATCAATGGCCGCGGCTCTTTCAGGAACGCCATAATCTCCGGCGTGATTTCGATAAGCTCCTGCCCGCGGCGCAGGACGCGCAATTCGCGCGAACGCATGATGCCGAGCCCGCTGTCGTGATCGGGCTGCAGATTGTGGCCGTCGAAAATGTAGTTGCGCACGCCGATGAAGGTGAAATTGTCGGCGAGCAGCCATTTGAGGAATTCAATCGCTTCCGCGATCTCGTCCACCGGCAGCGGCGGCGGCGTGGTCTTGAACTCGGCAACAATGGCGTTGACGCGCTCGAGCATCGGCCGCCAGTCCTGCACCGCAAGCCGCACCTCGGCGAGCACCGATTGCAGCGCCTGCACGATGGAATCCTGCAACGCCCCATCTTCGACCGGATCGACGTGAATGTGGATGAAGCTTTCGCGCATGCTGTCGGCGGCATCCGCCGCGCCTAACGCGGTGAGCTTGCCGGCTGCGTCGCGCTTGACGCCGAGCACCGGATGCGCCGTGAGCCGCACGCTGAGGTGGTGTTCGGACAACTCACCCAGCACCGAGTCGAACAGAAACGGCATGTCGTCGTTGAGGATCTCGATGACCGAGATCGACTTGCGATCGCCGGACGAACCAAGGGGCACGGTTTCGAATCGAATCTTCGGCGTTCCAGGCTGGCGCTGGCCTAAGAATTCCCACGCACGTTCGCCGAGCATCGCCAGATCGGAGACGCCGTAATGCACGACGTCCTCAGGCACGGCGCGGGCAAAAAGCTGGGCGAGAAAACTTTCAGGAATCTTTTTGCGGCTGCCCGACAGCGCAGCGCCCGCCTGTTCGATGGTGCGGCGAGCGTCGCTGTCCACGTCATTACCGGGGGTGCGGGCGTCCATTTCAAATCCTCGCGGCAGGCACTAGCAAATCGGTCGAGGCAACGGTGAGTTTTCACATTCCGCAGTGTGGCGTCGAGAGCAGCACGCCATTTGTTACGCGGCGGTGACATTCCCTTGCGTATTGCGATTGCGAAGGCATTTATCCTACTCCGGATAATCGTCATAACGGACTGAAATAAAAGCCGGAAAGGCTCCGTCCGGGTCGTATCGCTCAGTCCCGTAACCTTGTAGTCTCGGGGCATAAGTTTCACGCGGGGTGAGGAAACGGAGGGGGCGTTCGATGCCGAAAAGCAGCAAAACCAGCAAAGCGGCGGTCAAGCCGATCATGGCCAAGTCTGCTGCGGCCAAATCGCCCCCAATCAAGTCGGCCAAGGCGCAGCCCTCGCTGCGCGCCATCAAGGGCGGCGTGACCACGCCGCCGAAATCGAGACCCGGCGCGGGGCCGGCCAAGCTGGTCATGAAGGCCGTGAGCGCCAAACCCGCCCCGGCGCCGGCCGATGACGCCCCGGTGACTGCCCTCAACCTCGCGCCGGCGAAGCTCTCGCCGGCCATGGCCGCGTATTTCAAGAAATGCCAGGACAAGCTCGGTTTCGTGCCCAATGTGCTCGTCGCCTACGCCTTCGACATGGCGAAGCTGGAAACCTTCGTTGCCATGTACAATGACCTGATGCTCGGCGAGTCGGGCCTCTCCAAACTTGAGCGTGAGATGATTGCGGTCGCGGTGTCGTCGCAGAACCGCTGCTACTACTGCCTTACCGCCCACGGGGCCGCTGTCCGCCAATATTCCGGCAGCCCGCTGCTCGGCGAACACATGACCATGAATTATCGCGTGGCACGGCTGTCCAAGCGGCAGCGCGCGATGCTCGACTTCGCCGTCAAGCTGACCGTCTCGCCGTGGACGGTGGAGGAAGGCGACCGCGAGCGCCTGCGCCGTGCCGGATTTACCGACCGTGACATCTGGGACGTTTCCGCGGTCGCCGGGTTCTTCAACATGTCGAACCGCGTCGCCTCCGCGACCGACATGCGGCCGAATGCGGCCTATCACGGCCAGGCGCGCTAGCTTTTTCCCTCTCCCGGCGGGCGGGGCGAGGTGACATAAGCAAACATGCGCCGGTTCAATCGTCTCATCTTGCCGTTTGCCGCACTGCTTGCGGTCGCGAACTCCGCGCTCGCCCAAGTTGGCCACGCGGCGCCGGCCACGCCGATCCTCGCGCACAACGGCATGGTGGTGGCGCAGGAGCAGCGCGCCGCGCGTATCGGCGTCGAGATCCTCGATCGCGGCGGCAATGCGGTGGATGCGGCGGTCGCCGTCGGTTTCGCAATGGCCGTGACCTATCCGCGCGCCGGAAACATCGGCGGCGGCGGCTTCATGGTCATCCATCTCGCCAAAGATGGCCGCGACATCGCGATCGACTACCGCGAGACCGCGCCCGCGGCAGCGACGCCAACAATGTTTCTCGACGCGGCCGGCAATGCCGATCCGCAGAAATCGCGCGATTCCGCGCTGTCCATCGGCGTTCCCGGCACCATTGCCGGTCTCGCCCTGGCACATGAAAAATACGGCTCAGGCAAACTCTCGCTAGCCGACCTGATCGTGCCGGCGATTCGTCTGGCGCGGGAAGGCTTCCGCGTCGAAGATGATCTCGCCGATTCTCTGCCACCCGCGCAGGAACGACTGGCGCGGTGGCCCTCCTCCGCCGCCATCTTTGTCAATGGCGCACGGGTGCTGCATCAAGGCGACCGGCTGCTGCAGTTCGATCTTGCCGACACGCTGGAAGCCGTCGCGCAGCAAGGGCCGCGCGCCTTCTATCAGGGCGCGATCGCCGGCAAAATTGCCGACGCCGTGCGCACCGCCGGCGGCATCATGACCCAGGATGACCTTAAAGATTACCGCGCCATCGAACGGCCGGTGGCGCGCGGCAGCTACCGCGGCTACGACATTGTTTCCATGCCGCCGCCCTCGTCCGGCGGCGTCGCACTTGTCGAGATGCTCAACATCCTCGAAGGCTACGATCTCGCCAAATTCGGCCGCGGCGAAAAGTCCCTGCACCTGATGATCGAAGCGATGAAGCGCGCCTATGCCGACCGCGCGACATACATGGGCGACCCAGACACGGTGAAAATGCCGGTTACCGGGCTGACCTCGAAGAAATATGCAGCGTCCCTGCGCGAAGGCATCACCGGCAAGGCAACGCCGGCGGCCGACATTCATCCCGGCGCGCCGGCGGATTTCGAAGGCCGCAACACCACGCATTTTTCCGTCATCGACCGCGACGGCAACGCGGTGTCGAATACCTATACGCTCAACTTCTCCTATGGGCTCGGTCTGATCGCCGACGGCACCGGCGTGCTGCTCAACAACGAGCTCGACGATTTCACCGCCAAGCCAGGCGCAGCAAATGCTTACGGACTGGTCGGCTTCAACAGCAATCTGCCGGGGCCGGGCAAGCGTCCCTTGTCGTCGATGACGCCGACCATCGTGCTCAAGGACGGCCAGCCGTTTCTGGTCACCGGCTCGCCCGGCGGCAGCCGCATCATCACCACCGTGCTGCAGGTGATCACCAACGTCATCGATTTCCACATGGGCATCGCCGACGCCGTGACAGCGCCGCGGCTGCACGATCAATGGCAGCCGGACCAAGTCATGGTCGAACCCGGCTTTGCGCCTGCCGTACTCGATGCGCTCGCGGCCGCCGGACACAAAATCGTCGCGGTGGCGCCGGGAACGTCGGCGAATTCCATCGAGGTCACAAAGGACGGCTATGTCGGCGCCGCCGACACCCGCACCCGCGGCGCGCTGGCGGCGGGGTATTGAGCCATGAGCGATTGAGCATGAGCGATTCCGTCGAGCGCGTGCGCGAAGCGTTGCGGGCCGCCGGCCACGCCGACACCATCACGATGTTTCCCGAAGGCACGCGCACGGCACAGGATGCGGCAAACGCCGTCGGCTGCACGGTCGCGCAAATCGTCAAATCGATCGTGCTGCGCGCCGGCGAACAGGTCGTCCTGGTGCTCACCTCCGGCGCCAATCGGGTCGATACCACAAAAATTGCCAAGGCGGTCGGCCAACCGGTGAAGTCCGCCGACGGCCGCTGGGTGCGCGACGTCACCGGATTTGCCATCGGCGGCGTCGCACCGGTCGGCCATCTCAGCCCGTCGCGCGTCTTCATCGACGCCGATCTGATGCTGTTTGATCCAGTCTGGGCGGCAGCCGGCTCGCCGCGTCACGTCTTCCGCACCGGCGCGGCGGACCTTGCGCGCATGACCGGCGGCGAAATTACCGATGTGAAGGAAGAATAACTGGAGCGGGCGAAGGGATTCGAACCCTCGACCCCGACCTTGGCAAGGTCGTGCTCTACCCCTGAGCTACACCCGCATCCGTTGGATATTTGGCCCTTTTTGCTCAAAGGGCCGCCAAGCCCGTTCCTATAGCCAATCGGGCGCCCCTTTTGCAACCTTGGCCAAACCATCGTTAATGACGGCCATGGCGACCACGCCCGACCAGCTTTTTGCCTATCTCGACGGCCTCGGCATTGCGCACACGACGGTGAAGCATCCGCCGGTCTTTACCGTGGAACAGGCAAAAAAATTGCGCGGCGAACTTGCCGGCGCGCACACCAAGAACCTCTTCCTGCGCGATAAAAAGCACGACCTCTACCTGATTGTGGCACTGGAAAGCGCCGTCATCGACCTCAAGAGCCTGCACCGCCGGCTTGGCGCCACCGGACGTTTTTCCTTCGGCTCCTCCGATCTGCTGCGCGAGGTCTGGGGCGTCGAGCCCGGCTCGGTTACGCCGTTCGGCGCCATCAACGATACGCAGGGCCGCGTGATCGTCGTGCTCGATGCCGACATGATGGCGCATCAGGCGCTGAACTATCATCCGCTCGAAAACACCATGACTACTTCGATTGGCCGCGACGATCTGGTGAAATTCCTCGAATCGACCGGGCATATCCCGCGCATCGAGAAGGTTTCCGGGCCGTCCGCCGAGGGTTCCTGACCCGATTGCATTCATTGCCCGGATGCCCATTTAATCGGGACCAGGCCGGATACGAAGGCAGGCGAGGAACAATGCTGCAAAACGGCGGGGGAGCGACGGCGGTCGCCGAGGTGGTCAAGGATACCACCACGCAGACGTTCATGAAGGACGTGATCGAGGAGTCCAAGCATCAGCCGGTGCTGGTGGACTTCTGGGCGCCGTGGTGCGGGCCCTGCAAGCAGTTGACCCCGATCCTGGAGAAGGCGGTGAAGGCCGCCAAGGGCGCGGTCAAGCTCGCCAAGATGAATATCGACGAGCATCCGGCGATCCCCGGGCAGATGGGCATCCAGTCGATTCCGGCGGTGATCGCCTTCGTCAACGGTCAGCCGGCAGACGGCTTCATGGGTGCGCTGCCCGAGTCCCAGGTCAGCGCCTTTCTCGAACGGCTGACCAAAGGCAAAGCCGGCGGCGAGTCGAAGGATTTGCTCAAGGCCGCCGACGAAGCATTGGCCGCGAACAACCCCGCCGCCGCTGCCGACATCTACGCGCAGCTTCTCACCGAGGACGACGCCAACGTGACCGCGCTCGCCGGGCTGGCGCGCTGCTATGTGCAGACCGGCGCGCTCGAACAGGCGAAACAGACGCTCGCCATGGTGCCGGAAGCCAAGCGCAGCGACACGGCGGTTGCTGCCGCGCGCGCGGCGCTTGAACTTGCCGAACAGGCAAAGTCCGCCGGACCGGTGGACGAACTCGAGCGCAAGGTCGCCGCCGACCCGCTCGATCATCAGGCGCGCTTCGATCTCGCCGTCGCGCTCAACGCCAAGGGCAAGCGCGCCGAGGCGGTCAATCATCTGATCGACATCGTCAAGCGCGACCGCAAATGGAACGAGGACGGCGCCCGCAAGCAACTGGTGCAGTTCTTCGAGGCCTGGGGCCCGACCGACGAGGCAACCGTCGACGGCCGCAGGCGCTTGTCGTCGATCTTGTTTTCGTAAGGTTGATCCCGTCGGCTGCGGAGCAGACGCCATGCCGATGAACGCCGAATATCGCGGCCCGATCGATTTGCCCGAGACGATCCCGGTGTTCCCGCTGCCGGGCGCGTTGCTGTTGCCGCGCGGGCAGATGCCGCTCAACATTTTCGAGCCGCGCTATCTCGCCATGATCGACGACGCGCTGCGCGACGGCCACCGGCTCATCGGCATGATTCAACCCGACGCCGCCCATAGCGGCTCCGCCGAACGGCCGCGGCTGTTCACCATCGGCTGCGTCGGCCGCATCACGCAATTGGCCGAAAGCGGCGATGGCCGCTATCAGCTCGAGCTTACCGGCGTCGCGCGGTTTCGTGTCGTCGAAGAATTGCCGGTGCAGACCGATTATCGCCAGTGCCGTGTCACCTATGCGCCGTTCGCCGACGATTTTGTCGCCCGCAAGGGCGAGAACGCCGTCGACCGCACCGCGCTGTTGCGCACGCTCGGCGATTTCCTCAAAGCCAACAACTTCAAGGCCGACTGGGAGGGCATCGACAAGGCGCCCAACGAGGCGCTGGTCAACGCGCTGGCCATGATGTCGCCCTATGGGGCGGCGGAGAAACAGGCGCTGCTGGAGGCGCCGGATCTGAAAACCCGCGCCGAAATCCTGATCGCCATCACCGAAATCGAGCTCGCCAAGAAGAACACCGAAGGCGATCCCCGGCTGCAGTAGATCGAAACGGCGTGCTATAAGGCGCCAAATCGGCGGAGCCTTGGCCCATGTCCACCACCCCACCAACCGAACGGCCCATCGACAGCGTCGATCCAAAGCTGCTGGAAATCCTGGTCTGCCCGCTGACCAAGGGGCCGCTGGAATACGACGCCGCGAAGCAGGAGCTGATCTCGCGCAAGGCCAAGCTCGCCTATCCGATCCGCGACGGCATCCCGATCATGTTGCCGGAAGAGGCGCGGCGGCTCGACTGAATCCGAAGTTCCGGAAATGGGAAGGAAACCGCAATGATAAAAATTTGGGGGCGCAACACCTCATCCAACGTGCAGAAGGCGATGTGGGCGGTCGACGAACTCGATCTCGAACGCGAGCGCATCGACATCGGCGGCGCCTTCGGCATGAACAAGGAGCCGAAATATCTGGCGATGAATCCTAACGGCCTGGTGCCGACGCTGGAGGAAGAAGACGGTTTTTTGCTCTGGGAATCCAATTCCATTGTCCGCTATCTCGCCCACAAGCACGATAAGGCCGGCGTGCTGGAGCCCAAGGACGCCAAGCAGCGCGCGCGCGCCAGCCAGTGGATGGATTGGCAGTTATCGGTGGTGGGACCGGCGATCACCGCTGCCTTCTGGGGCCTGATCCGCACGCCGGCGGAGAAACGCGACATGGCAGCGATCAAGACGTCGCAGGAAAAGACCACCGACTGCATGAAGATTCTCGACGCGCAGTTGGCGAAGACGCGCTTACGTCGCCGGCCCGGCATTCTCTTATGGCGACATCCCGGTTGCCGTCATGTGCTACCGCTATCGTCAGCTCGTGCCCGGCCGGCCGCCGACGCCCAACCTCGATCGCTGGTACGATGCGATCGCCAAGCGCAAGCCGTTTCACGACAATGTCGGCAGCATTCCGCTGTCGTGAATTCTACAACGCTTCGCCCCGCAGTAGCTTGGGCACGTCGCCGGTAAATCCCGCCGCCTCGCGGATGAACACGCGCTTGAGCGCGGGAATGCGTTCGACCACGCCGAGGCCGATGTCCCGGATGAGCCGCAGCGCATCCGACCGGTTGGAGAACAGACGGTTCAACCCGTCGGTAGCGACGCCCATGGTCATGGTGTCGAAGCGCCGCCAGCGCTGGTAACGCTCCAGCACATCGCTGCCGCCGATATCGAGACCCAGGCGCGCGGCATCGGCCACGGCTTCCGCCAACGCCGCCACATCGCGCAGGCCCATGTTGAGCCCCTGCCCGGCGATGGGATGAATAACGTGCGCGGCGTCGCCGATGAGCGCGATGCGCTCGGCGATGAACGAACGCACGGTGAACAGGCCAAGCGGAAAGGCGCGCCGCGGCCCGACGACCTCGATGTCGCCGAGCTTGAGCCCGAAGCGCTTCTCCAGTTCGGCGTGGAATTCGGCATCGGTGAGCGCGACGATGCGTGCGGCCTCGCGTTTTTTTTCCGTCCACACGATCGAGCAGCGCTTTCCCGTCAGCGGTAGAATGGCAAAGGGACCGGCGGGAAGGAAATGCTCTTCGGCGCGGCCATTGTGATCGCGCTCATGCGTCACGGTGGTGACAATCGCCGACTGGTCGTAGTCCCAGCCATGGGTGGCGATACCGGCCTGCTCGCGGATATTCGAACGCGCTCCGTCGGCGCCGACCAGAAGGCGCGCCGCGACGGTATCGCCGTCGGCAACCTGCACATCGATGGCGCGGGCCGAGTGCGCAAAGGCGGTCACGGCGGTTGCGCGCAACTCGACGCCAAGGGCCTTCGCCTTCGTCACCAGCGCGTCGATGAGATGCCGGTTCTCGACCATGTGCGCGAAGGGCTCGCCCTCCTCGACCTCGCCGCCGAAGGTGAGCAGGGTCGGCCGCACCGCATCGTCGAGCTTGGAGTCGGTCACCACCATGTCGAGAATGGGTTGAGCCTCGACGCCGTCCCAGACTTCGATCGCCTCGAACAGCCGCCGCGCCGCCGCCGCGATCGCGGTGGCGCGCAAATCGTTTGACTTTGCCGCGCCCAGCGCCGGATCGGCAACGATGACGGCAAAGCTTTCGCCCAGCGCCTGGCGCAGCGCGATCCCCAGCGCCAGGCCGGCAAACCCGGCGCCGCCGACGAGGACGTCGGTTTTCCGCTGCGGCATGCCCATCACGCCTTCCTTGTAAAAACGCCCTGAGCATAGCAGGTTGGCCCATATTTGAGGCCAGCCCAAGACCAGCCCAAGACCAGCCCAAGACCAACCCAAGACCAACCCATGTCAGACGCCGTCCGCGACCTCCTGTCCATTCTCGATCTGGAAAACCTCGATCTGAACCTGTTTCGCGGCCGCTCGCCGCAATCCGGCTGGCAGCGGGTCTTCGGCGGCCAGGTGATCGGACAGGCGCTGGTCGCCGCCACGCGCACCGTCGAGGGCCGCGCCGCGCACTCGATGCACGCCTACTTTCTTTTGCCCGGCGATCCCAAGGTTCCCATCATCTACGACGTCGACCGGATCAGGGACGGCAAGAGCTTCACCACGCGCCGCGTCACCGCGCGTCAGCACGGCCACCCGATCTTCTCCATGCTGGTGTCGTTCCAGGCGCCGGAAGAAGGCCTCGACCACCAGGCGAAGATGCCGGACGTCCCGCCGCCGGAAAAACTGCCGAGCGATACCGAAATGCGCGCGAAGCTCCTGCCGACGATGCCGGAATCGGTGCGCAAATATTACGAGCGCGAACGTCCGATCGAATTGCGGCCCGTCGAGTTCGACCGCTACCTCGGCAAGAAATATCCCGAGGGCAAGTTTCATGTCTGGATCCGCGCCACCGGCAAAATGCCGGACGATCCGGCATTTCACCAATGCGCGCTCGCCTACGCATCTGACTTCACGCTGCTCGACACCGCACTGGTGCCGCTTGGGCGCACGCTGTTCGAGAAGGATTTCATGGCGGCGAGCCTCGATCATGCATTGTGGCTGCACCGGCCGTTCCGCGCCGACGACTGGCTGCTCTACGCCCAGGACGCGCCGAACCTGCACGGTTCGCGCGGCTTCGCCCGCGGCCTGATCTTCAAGCGCGACGGCACGCTGGTCGCCTCCGTTGCCCAGGAGGGTCTGGTTCGCCTGCGGCGCGACGCCTCGGAGCCGCAATAGCGTCAATGGTTGCGGGCGAGCGAACCAACTGCTTGCGGCGTTGGCAAAAATCCCGCTTAATCCGGCCAAGCCGGCCTGGAAGGATGTGCCATGAAGCTCGTCATCGCCGTGATCAAGCCGTTCAAACTGGAAGAAGTTCGTGATGCGCTGACCCGCATCGGCGTGCACGGCATGACCGTCACCGAGGTCAAGGGTTACGGCCGGCAGAAGGGCCATATGGAGATCTACCGCGGCAACGAATACGCGGTGAATTTCCTGCCCAAACTGCGCCTCGAGGTCGCGGTCGCCAGCGAACAGATCGACCAGGTGATGGATGCGATTGCGGCAGCCGCCAAGACCGGGCAGATCGGTGATGGAAAGATTTTCGTCACGCCGATCGATCGGGCGGTTCGCATCCGCACCGGCGAGACCGACAACACCGCCCTTTGAGAACACAACGATATTTGCCTGTCAGCGGTACAATGCGACCGCGTGACTAATTATTGTGCAGGACCCTGCCGTCTTGGCGTCCGTTTAAGCTATCGCCCACAAGCCAGCACCGCTCCGACTCGCGGAAGCAAAAAATCACTCACCGAATCAGCCGGATAGAGCCGCAATCGGCAACTGGCACGGGGCTTGATTCTACTGCCCCGGCATTGCCCGCGAAGTGCGCTTCGTGGGCGCTGCTCAGTGAACCGCCCGCACTGGTGAATTCATAAAACGGGCCCAAGCGGGGATCGAATCCATGAAAATCGTCATGGCCATTATCAAGCCTTTCAAACTCGACGAGGTCCGAGATGCCCTGACCTCGATCGGGGTGTCGGGACTGACCGTTACTGAAGTCAAAGGCTACGGGCGTCAAAAGGGCCACACCGAAATCTATCGTGGCGCCGAATATGCGGTGAGCTTTCTGCCCAAGATGAAAATCGAGGTGGCGGTGGCGACCAACCAGGTCGACAAGGTCATCAGCGCCATCACCGGCGCCGCCAAGACCGGCCAGATCGGCGACGGCAAAATTTTCGTTTTCTCCATCGACAACGCCGTTCGCATTCGCACCGGCGAAACCGACGCCGCGGCTCTTTAGTAACCCGCACCCAAACAATACGGACAGGAGTTAAGACCATGACGTTGAAGAAACCCTCCCGTGCGGGACTTTTGGCTCTCGCTTTCGGGCTGCTGCTCGCGCTCTGTCTGAGCGTGAGTTTCTACTCGACTTCGTACGCGCAGACCCCGGCACCGGGTGCTGCGCCAGCGCACCGCGCCGCCGCAGCAGCGGCCGCACCGCCGGCGCCGACGCCGGCCTGCGCCAACGATCCCGACCCGAAAAAGGCCGTGCTAGAAAAGTGCTCGCCGAACTCGGGTGATACCGCCTGGATGCTCACGTCAGTCGCTCTCGTGCTGATGATGACCGTTCCGGGCCTCGGCCTGTTCTACGGCGGTCTCACCCGCAAGAAGAACGTGGGCGACACGGTGATGACGAGCTTCGCCATTACCTGCCTGGTCACGATCATTTACGCGATCCTGACCTACAGCTTGGCCTTCACGCCGGGCTCGCCATACATCGGCGGTATGAGTCGCGTATTCCTGCAGGGTATGCTCAGCGATATCAGCACCGGCGCCGGAAATCCGAACCGGCTCGCGGTGACCATCCCTGAGACCGTGTACATGTGCTTCCAGATGACCTTCGCGATCATCACGCCAGCGCTGATCGCGGGCGCCTTTGCCGAGCGCATGAAATTCTCGGCGATGCTGTGGTTCATCGGCATCTGGTCGATCGTCGTTTACGCGCCGGTCGCGCACTGGGTCTGGGGTTCCGACGGCATGCTGTCGTCCGGCAACTCCGACGCTATGATCAACGTGCTCGACTTTGCCGGCGGCACCGTCGTGCATATCAACTCCGGCGTTGCCGGCCTGATGTGCGCGATCTGTCTCGGCAAGCGCAAGGAAACCGGCCCGCCGCATAACATGGTGCTGACTTTCATCGGCGCCTCGCTGCTGTGGGTCGGCTGGTTCGGCTTCAATGCCGGTTCGGCGGTGACCGCTGGCATGCAGGCCGGCATGGCCATGACCGTGACGCAAGTTGCCACGGCCGTCGCCGGCTTCACCTGGATGCTGGTGGAATGGGCGCACCGCGGCAAGCCGACTGTCATCGGCATCTGCTCCGGCGCCGTCGCCGGCCTCGTCGCCATCACTCCGGCCTCGGGCTTCGTCGGCCCGATCGGTTCGATGGTCATCGGCGTCGCCGCCGGCGTGGTCTGCTACTGGGGCGTAACCGGCCTCAAGCACATGCACGGCATCGACGACGCGCTGGACTGCTTCGGCGTTCACGCCGTCGGCGGCATCACCGGCGCGATTGCTCACCGGCGTCTTCGCCATCAGCGAATACGGCGGCACCTCGGGCCTAATCGAAGGCAATGCGGTCCAGGTCCTCAACCAGATCGAAGGCATCTGCATCGTGATGATCTACGACGCCATCGTCTCGCTGATCATCCTCAAGATCATCGACGCGATCATCGGCCTGCGCGTATCCGACGAAGTGGAACGCGAAGGTCTCGATCTCGCGCTGCATGGCGAGGCGGTGCAGTAAGCGGCGCTACGCCGACGATTGCACGAGCAAGCTAAGCGGTAGGGGCGGAAACCCGGCACTGTCCCTTCCGTTGAGGCCCCGGTCCTGAGAGGGATCGGGGCCTCTCTTTTTGCCCCGCGCGATTGAACCCAACTCATTCTCTCTGGGGCGAAGTCCGCTTGCCCGCCCGATGGTTAATCGGGTCTTAACCTCGGCATCCTTATTGTGCCTGATCCAATTCAATCGCGGGCCGAAACCCCGCGCAGGCGCAAAACATGCCCGCCATCGACCGCAGTCTCGACGCCCTCGCTTTCGTCTCGGAACACTTCCGCGACATCCTGCGCCGCCGTCTCAGCGAACTCGCCGGGCTTGCTCTTATTACTATGGCGCTGCTCGGCGCCATCGCGCTCGCCACCTGGTCGGTGCAGGACCCCTCGTTGAGCCACGCGACGCGCACGGGCGTGCACAACCTGCTCGGCTTCCCCGGCGCCATCTTCGCCGACCTGGCGATGCAGTTGCTGGGCCTCGCCAGCGTGCTGCTATTGCTGCCGGAGGCACTGCTCGGCTGGCGGCTGCTGTCGCACCGGCCGCTGGGCGAGAAATGGCGTGCGCTCGTCTGGATCCTCGCCGCGCTATTCGCCGCGGCATTCGCCTCGACGCTGCCGCGCGTCGGCTCCTGGCCGCTGCCGACCGGACTCGGCGGGGTTATCGGCGATGCCGTGCTGCGGCTGCCGCCGATGTTGTTGCGCGCGCCGCTTGCCGGCACCGGCCTCGTCATTGCGGCGATGATACTCGGCACCGCCACGATTGCGGCGCTGGTTTTCGCCGCCGGCATCAGGTGGCCCGGTGCCGATGCCGGCGAAGACGACGACGAAGAACTCGACGATGATGAAGCCGACGCGGACCGCGACCGTGCTTCGGCGTGGCTCGGCCTCATCGTGCATGCATTGCTGAGCTGGAAAGCACGCGTTGCCCGCGCCTTCAAGCGCAAGCCGCGTCCGCTCGCGCGCTCGGCCCGGCCGTTGCCCGACGGGCGATACGAGCCTCGCTTCGAGGGAATGTCGCGTGCTCCGGCGATCGAGCTGGATTACGCCGGCGAAGACGACGAGGAGCCGCAATCCGCCCCCCGCCGACGCGCGGCGCCGCGCGCGCCGGTGCGCCGTCTCAGCGGCGGCTACACCCTGCCCTCGCTCAACCTGCTCACCGCCCAGCGCGCCTCCGAGCGCACCACGCTGTCGAAAGACCTGATCGACGCCAATGCCGTGGCGCTGGAAAGCGTTCTTTCCGATTTCGGCGTGCGCGGTGAAATCATCAATGCGCGCCCCGGCCCGGTGGTTACGCTTTACGAACTCGAGCCCGCACCCGGCATCAAGTCGTCGCGCGTGATCGGGCTTGCCGACGACATCGCCCGCTCGATGAGCGCGGTGTCGGCGCGCGTCGCGGTAGTCTCGGGCCGCAACGCCATCGGCATCGAATTGCCCAATCCGACGCGCGAAAAGGTTTACCTGCGCGAGCTGCTCGCCAACAATGAATACAACGCCACCTCGGCGAAGCTGCCGCTCTGCCTCGGCAAGACCATCGGCGGCGAGAGCGTGATCGTCGATCTGTCGCGCATGCCGCATCTGCTCATCGCCGGCACCACCGGCTCCGGCAAATCGGTCGCCATCAACACCATGATCCTGTCGCTGGTCTACCGGCTTACGCCGAGCCAGTGCCGGCTGATCATGGTCGATCCGAAAATGCTCGAACTCTCCGTTTACGACGGCATCCCGCATTTGCTCACGCCGGTCGTCACCGACCCGAAGAAGGCCGTGGTCGCGCTCAAATGGGCGGTGCGCGAGATGGAAGAGCGCTACAAGAAGATGTCGAAGCTCGGCGTGCGCAACATCGAGGGCTATAACGCGCGTGTCGCCGAGGCCAAGGCCAAGGGCGAACGGCTCAGCCGCACCGTGCACACCGGCTATGACAAGGAAACCGGCGAGGCGATCTACGAGAAGGAAGAGCTTGAGCTCGAGCCGCTGCCCTTCCTCGTCGTCATCGTCGACGAGATGGCCGACCTGATGATGGTCGCCGGCAAGGACATCGAAGGCGCCATCCAGCGCCTAGCGCAGATGGCGCGCGCCGCCGGCATCCACGTCATCCTCGCCACGCAACGGCCATCGGTCGACGTGATCACCGGCACCATCAAGGCGAATTTCCCCACGCGCATCTCCTTCCAGGTCACCTCGAAGATCGACAGCCGCACCATTCTCGGCGAGCAGGGCGCCGAGCAGCTGCTCGGCCAGGGCGACATGCTCTATATGGCCGGCGGCGGGCGCATCAGCCGCGTGCACGGGCCGTTCGTCTCCGACGACGAGGTCGAAAAAGTCGTGCGCCATCTCAAGTCGCAGGGCCAGCCGGAATATCTGGACGAAGTCACCGCCGGTGGCGACGAGGACGGCGAGGACGGCGCGCTGTTCGACTGCAACCGGCATGGGCCTCGCCGAAGGCGGCGACATCTACCAGCAGGCGATCGCCGTGGTGAAACGCGACCGCAAGGCCTCCACCTCCTACATCCAGCGCCGCCTGCAGATCGGCTACAACCGCGCCGCTACGATCATGGAGCGTATGGAGCACGAGGGCGTCGTCGGCCAACCCAATCACGCCGGAAAACGCGAAATCCTGATCCCGGAAAATCCGGCGGACGATCGCTTTTGAGAATCGATAGCGGATTTCATCGCGCGAACAGACGAATCAGCGCATGATCGGTGTCGCGAAATAGCCACAGCCGGGCCCTATCACCGCATCGGGCGTGCAGCACGGAGACCGTGATGGCGGGACGATACAGTGCGCGAAGCGGCGAATTTTTCGCCCTGGCGGCGTCGCTGGCCTGCCTGATCGCTGCCCCGGCGATTGCCGATAACGTGCCGCTGCCCGCGCCGCGCCCGCTGTTCCAGCGCCTCGCGCCGAATTCGACCGGCGCGGTAATCCCGGTGCAGGCCTTGCGCGCCCGCGCACAAGCTCCCGCCCCGGTGACCAATCCCTTCGCCGCGCTGCTCGGCAAGGCCGGCCCCTCCGGCGCCCTGACGCCGGACCAGCGCGCCATCATCGACAAGGTCAATGCCTATCTCTCCGGTCTGCAAGTTGTGTCGGGCCGCTTCGTGCAGGTCGGCCCCAATGGCGGCCGCTCGGAGGGCGACTTCTTCATCTCCAAGCCCGGCAAGGTTCGCTTTGAATATGACGATCCGAGCCCGACCGAACTGATCGCCGACGGCCAATCGGTCGTCGTGCGCGACCGCCGCCTGGCGACGCAGGACGTCTACCCGCTGTCGCAGACGCCGTTGCGCTTCCTGCTCTCCGACCATGTCGACCTGATGCGCGATACGCATCTGCTCTCGGTCTATGTCGACGACGTATTCGTCACCGTGGTGGTCGAGGAGACGAACGGCATCGTCGGCACCAGCCGGCTGATGATCATGTTCAGCGCCAAGGACATGCAACTCAAGCAATGGACGGTGACCGACCCGCAGGGCTACGACACCACCGTGGCGGTCTACAACCTCGACACCACCAAGCGCCCCGATCCGAATTTGTTCAAGATCGACTACACGCGCTATCACAACTGACATCGCCTGCGCGGCGACAGAGCGGGGACAACCGCGCCGTAATGCTGGCATTTTGAGCCGCACGCCATAAATTGCCGGCATGCCTCTCAAGGTCACCACCTGGAACATCAATTCGGTACGCCTGCGCATCAATCTGGTCGCCCGGTTTCTCAAGGCCGCGCGGCCCGACGTGCTCTGCCTGCAGGAAACCAAGTGCCCGGACGACGCCTTCCCGCTCAAGCGCTTCAAGCGGCTCGGTTATGATTACGCCGCGCTCAACGGGCAGAAGGGCTATCATGGTGTCGCCGTGCTTTCGCGGGTGCCGTTCGAAAAGACCGATGTGCAGAGCTTTTGCGGCAAAACCGATTGCCGCCACGTCTCGGTCGTTGTCGGCGAGCGCGCCGGGCTGGACCGGCCGGTAACGCTGCACAATTTCTACGTGCCCGCGGGCGGTGACGAGCCCGACCCCGAGGTCAATCCGAAATTCGGCCACAAGCTCTCGTTCCTCGACGAGATGCGCGAGCACCTGGGCTTGCGGCCCGCTCAAAGCGAGCGCGCGATCCTGGTCGGCGACCTCAACGTCGCCCCGCTCGAACACGATGTCTGGAGCCACAAGCAGATGCTGCGCGTGGTTTCGCACACGCCGGTAGAATGCGAAAAGCTCAACCTTGCGCGTCTCGCCGGCGGCTGGATCGACAGCATGCGCGTGCACACACCCGAACCGGAAAAGCTCTATACTTGGTGGAGCTATCGCGCGATGGACAACTGGAAAGCCGCCGATCGCGGCCGCCGGCTCGACCATGTCTGGACGTCCGGCGCTCTCGCCGATCGCGTTTCGTCCATAAAGATCGACAAGGCCTACCGCGGCGCCGCGCGTCCCTCCGACCATGTTCCGGTGACGGCGACGATCGAGATCTAGCGGCGCTGGCACTATTTCGGCTGCGCCTTCTCCATTGCGATTCTCACGGTTTCGAGTTCGCTGGTCCATTCGGCCAGCCGCTCGGCCATGACGTCGTGCAGTTTCTTCGCCGCTGCGGGGTACCCCTCGAGCATTTTGCGGAACAGGTTGCGTGAAATCCGGATCACCGTGGTCGGCTCCTTGGCGATTGCCGTTGCCGGCGACACCATGTCGGTGAGCAGCGCCAGTTCGCCGATCAGCGTGCCGGGGCCGACGATCTTTTCCTTGCCCTCGAGCGGCGTTCCCGGTTCGAGCAGGATCGCGCCGTGCTGCACGATGTAGCCGCCATCGGCGAGCTCGCCGGCATAGAACAGTACCGAGCCGCTCGGCAGGCTGCGGCTTTCGGCGCCGATCGCCAGCACGCGCAGTGCATTCTTGCCGAGCACCGCCAGCGTCGGCACCTGCTCGAAGAATGAAATATCGTCGTCAAGAGACATGGCTAGAGCTTGTCCGCGCTGTGCAGCAAAGAGCCGAGCGTGACCGCGCGCAAAGTGCTCACGGCACCAGCTTGTAGCCGCCGGCTTCGGTCACCAGGATCGCCGGCGCCGCCGCATCCTTCTCGACCTTCTGCCGCAGGCGGTAAATATGCGTCTCCAGCGTATGCGTGGTGACGCCGGAATTATAGCCCCACACTTCCTGCAGCAGCGTCTCGCGCGACACCGGCTTCTGCCCGGCGCGATACAGATAGCGAAGGATCGCGGTTTCCTTTTCCGTCAGCCGAACCTTGCTGCCCTTGGGGTTGAGCAGGAGCTTCGAGCTCGGACGGAAGGTGTAGGGCCCGATGGCGAACACCGCATCCTCGCTCGCCTCATGCTGGCGCAGTTGCGCGCGGATACGCGCCAGAAGCACCGCGAATCGAAATGGCTTGACGATGTAGTCGTTGGCGCCGGACTCAAGCCCGAGGATCGTGTCGCTATCGGTATCGTGGCCGGTCAGCATGATGATCGGCGCCTTGAAGCCGCCC
The DNA here is from genome assembly GCA_963738915.1 of uncultured Alphaproteobacteria bacterium. Taxonomy (GTDB): domain Bacteria; phylum Pseudomonadota; class Alphaproteobacteria; order Rhizobiales; family Xanthobacteraceae; genus Pseudolabrys. The sequence continues at coordinate 343,001 of CAVTYO010000005.1, read as the reverse complement.
TTGCGCAGGATGCGCACCGCCTCGCGTCCGTCGACGTCGGGCAGGCCGACATCCATGATCACCAGATCGATCTGGCCGTTCTTTGCCGCCTGCACCCCCTTGGTGCCGCTGTCGACGGAGGTTGCCTCGAACTCGTCGTAAAGCGCCAACTGCTCGACCAGCGCCTCGCGCAACTCGGCGTCATCGTCGACAATCAGGATGGTCCGTTTGTTCGGCATCGATTCCCCGCCGCGCCGCGGCATTAATCGCGAAGTAGAACATTCAGCGCTAAAAGAGCAAGCGCGAACTGATGTTTAGCGGTATTGAGAGCGTCCGGCTATGGTCCAGAGAATGCCCAAAACATCGTTGCGGCGTCTGATCGTTCGGCGCAAACCGGCGCAGCCGACGCGCGGCGTGCTCATCGCCGGACAAATGGCGCTGCCGGTCGCGCTCGGCCGCACCGGGATCAAGGCCAACAAGCGCGAGGGCGACGGCGCGACGCCGCGCGGCGCGTTTCGCCTCAAGCGGCTGTGGTGGCGTGCCGACCGGCATCCGCGCCCGCCGACGATGCTGCCGGGGCGGCGGATCAAAGCCGCGGATGGCTGGTGCGAGGACCCGCGCGACCGGCGCTACAACAAGCCGGTGACGGTCGCGCCGCAATCGAACGCTGATCGGCTTGCGCGCGCCGACGGGCTTTACGACTTCATTGTCGAACTCGACCACAACACGCGGCCGCGGATCGCCGGCCGCGGCAGCGCCGTCTTTATCCACGTCGCCCGGCCCGGTTTTGCCCCGACCGCGGGCTGCGTCGCGCTCAAAGCCGGCGCGTTGCGGCGCCTGCTTGCCCGCGTCGGCCCGCGCACCAAAATCATGGTTGAGTAAACGTTAGCGGCGGCCGGCTACCGTTGATTAAGCATAGCCGCGCGCCGGCGCCCGTATCACCGCAGCGTTAACAGGATGGGAAACGCGCGAGTGCTAGTTTGCCCGATGGCGCTCAAGTTTTCGCGGGCGCCCGATAAAAATCTGGGTAACGGGGCAAGCCATGGACGACACCACCCTCGCGCGCGATCCGGCGCCGGCAACCCCGGTGCCTACCGATGTGCTCGGCCGGGTGATTTCGGTCTCCGGTTCGCAGGCCACCATCGAACTCAGCGCGCGCATGCAGGGGCCGGAGAAACCGACGGTCGGAAAATTCATCGGCCTGGTCACCGGGCCGACTCTGATCGTCGGCATGGTCACCGAAATCGGCGAGCAGCCGAGCGGCACCGGTACGTTCCGCAAGATTGCCCATCTCGACCTCGTCGGCGACATCCGCATTACGCCGCCAAACGCCGGACGCTTCCAGCGCGGCGTCGCCGAATATCCGAGCATCGGCGACAACGCCGTTCTGCTCGGCGAGCGGGAATTGCGCCTGGTCTACGGCGGCGCCGATGCCGACCACGCCCATATCGGCGACCTGCAGCAGGACACCTCGATCGGCGTGCACATCGACATCGATAATCTGGTGAGCCGCCATTTCGCGGTGCTCGGCGCCACCGGCGTCGGCAAGTCGAGCGGCGTCGCCATCATCCTGCAGAAGATTCTCGAAACGCGCCCTAACCTGCGCATCTTCCTGGTCGACCCGCACAACGAATACGGCCGCTGCTTCGGCGAGAAGGCGCAGGTGCTCACGCCGCGAAACCTGCGGTTGCCGTTCTGGCTGTTCAATTTCGAGGAGACGATCGACGCCTTCTTCGGCGGCCGCCCCGGCGTCGAGGAGGAAATCGAGATCCTCTCGGACGTCATTCCGCTGGCCAAAGCCGCCTATCTGCAATACCGCTCCGGCGCCAACGAACGCTCGCTGAGCAAGAGAAAAGATCCGCGCGACGCCGGCTTCACCGCCGACACGCCGGTGCCCTACCGCATCGAGGATCTGCTCAACCTGCTCGACGAGCGCATGGGCAAGCTCGACGCCCGCACGCAGCGCGTCACCATCCATCGCCTGATCACGCGCATCCAGACGTTCCGCAATCATCCGCGCTACGCCTTCATGTTCGAAAACGCCAATATCGGCGGCGACACGATGGCGGATATCCTCGGCAACCTGTTCCGCCTGCCGCCGAACGGCAAGCCGATGACCATCATGCAGCTCGCCGGTTTCCCCGCCGAGGTGATCGATTCGGTGGTGTCCGTGCTCTGCCGCATGGCCTTCGACTTCGGCCTGTGGAGCGACGGCGTGGCGCCGCTACTGTTCGTCTGCGAGGAAGCGCACCGCTACGCGCCCGCCGACAAGAAGATCGGCTTCGGGCCGACGCGCCGCGCGCTTTCGCGCATCGCCAAGGAAGGCCGTAAATACGGGGTCTTCCTCGGACTGGTGACGCAGCGCCCGGCGGAAATCGATCCCACCATCATTTCCCAGTGCTCGACGCTGTTCTGCATGCGTCTGTCGAACGAGCACGACCAGGCGCTGATCCGCTCGGCGGTCTCCGACGCTGCGGAAAACCTGCTGACTTTCATCCCGTCGCTCGGTGTGCGCGAAGTGTTCACCTTCGGCCCCGGCGTCGCGGTGCCGACGCGCATGCGTTTCAACGAGATCGACGAAAATGTGCGCCCCAACAGCGAAGCCGCCGGCAATACCCGTTCCGACATCGGCACCAATATCAGCCGCGACCTGATGACCAGCGTGATCGACCGCTGGCGCAGCGCCAGCATGAGCCATCGCGCCGGCGAAGAAGAAGATTATATCTCGCCGCTCGATGCGCCGGCCTTGCAGCCATCGACGCCGCCGCCGCCGGCTTACGTGCCCTCGCCGCCACCGGCAGCGAGGCCCGCTCCACCGCCGCCGGGAAGCGGCGTTCGCCCCGCGCCTCCGCCATTAGCGCCATCGCCGGTACCGGGCGCCGCGCGCCCAAGCGTGCTGCGCAAGCCGCTCGAAGGCGGCAGCCCCTACACGCTGCCGAACACGCCGGCGCCGAAACCGCCGGGCAGCCCGGGCCTTCCGTCGCGCTTCCGCTAGATTTTACTTCCGGCCAATCAGGTCGATCAGCGCCGACATGCCGGCGTGTCCGCTGCCTTCGTTGATGACGCCATCGTGCTCGGCAATTTCGAGCGATGAGAAGCCCGCAAACTCCCGTTCCAGCAGCTCGCGCGTGTAAAGCCGCGTGATGTCCGGCGGCCCGCCGGTCTTGTACTCGAGCTGCTTTACGCCGTAGCCCTGCATCAATAGCAAGCCGCCGGATTTAAGCGTGCGTTTGATACCAGCAAATATTTTTGCCCGCTGCGGCGGCGTGGCGAATTGCACGAAGATCGCGGCGACCACGTCGAACTCGCTCTCGGGCCAGCGCCAGTCGATGACGTCGGCTTGCTCGACCCGCATCGATACGCCGCGCTCGCGCGCAAGCGCCCGCGCCTTGTCCTGCGCCACCGGCGAATAATCGACCGAGAGCACGTCGAGGCCCTGCTCTGCAAGGAATACGCCGTTGCGGCCTTCGCCGTCGCCGAGCGCGAGAGCCGTTCCGCTTTTCGGCAACAGCCGCGCCTGGGATTTAAGAAACGTGTTCGGTGCTTTGCCAAACAGATAGCCCGGCGCCGCGAAGCGCTCCTGCCAGCGATCGAATTCCGGATCGTTGCTCATTCAGCGGCTGCCGAAAATTGCGCTGCCGACGCGTACATGCGTGGCGCCGAGTTCGATTGCGGTGGCAAAATCCGCGCTCATGCCCATGGAAAGAAGTTTCAGCCCGTTACGCTTGGCGATCTTGGCGGTGAGCGCGAAATGCGGACCCGGCGCCTCCTGCAACGGCGGAATGCACATCAGCCCGGCGATGCTCAGGCCGTAGGTCTCCCGGCAGCGCCCGAGAAACGCATCGGCATCCTGCGGCAGGACGCCCGCCTTCTGCGGCTCGGCGCCGGTATTGATCTCGACGAACAGCAGCGGCCGGCGCGATTGTTTCTCGATTTCCTTGGCCAGCGCCTCGCAGAGGCTTGGCCGATCGACCGCGTGAATGGCGTCGAACAGCGCTACCGCCTCCTTCGCCTTGTTGGATTGCAGCGGCCCGATCAGATGCAGCGCGATGCCGGCGTGTTTGGCCATGAGCACCGGCCACTTGCCTTTGACCTCCTGCACCCGGTTTTCGCCGAACGCACGCTGGCCCGCGGTAATCACCGGCTCGATAGCTTCGGGCGGAAAGGTCTTGGACACCGCCACAAGCGTGACCGATGCCGGATCGCGCCCGGCGTCGCGGGCCGCGCGCGCGATTTCGGCGCGCACGTTTTCAAGGCCGGGTGCGGTGACGGCTGCGACCATGCGCCCGCTATATCGCAACGCCGCGCAAGACGCCAAGTTAAATAAAGGGCCGCGGCCGCGCCTTCGGCATCTCGTTGCCGGCGATGCCGGCAAGCGCGGCGCGGTCGATCAGCTCGAAAATGCGATCCTTCCAGCGCACCGCCTTGGTCGCAAACAGACGACGCAATGTCTTGTTGGTGTGCACCAGTGACATGCCGAGCGTGTCGGCGAGGTGCTGCTGGGTAAAAGGAAACTGGATCGAGCCGTTCCTGATCAAGCCGGATTCGTCCGCGCGCGAATAAAGATGCAGCAGCAGATACGCCGTGCGCTCGAGCGCGGTGCGCCGCCCGAGGCTGACAAGATGCTCGTCGAGCATTTGTTCCTCGCGTGCGGCGAGCCAGGTGATGTCGAACGCCAGCGAAGGAAACTTGCTGTAGAGTTCGAACAACTTGCTGCGCGGAAAGACGCATAACGTCAGCGGCGTCAGTGCCTCAACCGAATGCTCCATCTCGTGCATGAGAGTGCCTTGCAGACCGACCATGTCGCCAGGCAGCGCGTAATTGAGAATCTGCCGGCGGCCGTCATCGAGCATCTTGTAGCGGAAGCCCCAGCCGTTCAGCACGGTGTAGAGGTATTCGCTGCGCGCACCTTCGCGCAAAAAGCTCGCCCCCGCATCGACACGCAACTCGTCAACCTTGAAGGTCTTGACGAATGCAAGTTCGTCGGCGCTGAACTCGCGCAAGCACCGCCGCTTGCGCAACGGACATTGCTCGCAGGGCGTATAGGGGCCAGTCGGCTTGCCGTTGCCTACAATCATGCGTGCCCCCACACATAAACAGAAAAAACGCGGGCTCTATGTCTTTTTTAAATGCCCGCCGATTTAATCCGTAGGACAAGCCGCGGGAACGAAAAATGTTCCATCGGCGGAACAGCCCCAAAGGCCATGACCGGCTGCGGAAACAATGCAGAGCCGACCGGCAAAGCCGCCGGTCCGTTGCCGCAACCGCTTGCCGGTTTGCGCTGTCTGGTTCTCGATGATGAATTTCTGATCGCGCTCGACATCGAACATATTCTGCAAGCCGCCGGCGCCAGCCACGTCACCTGCGCCGGCAATCTTGCCGATGCATTGGCGGCGTTGCGCAACGATGCGCCATTCGCCGTTGCCGTCATCGACATCGATCTCGGCGGCGACGACAGCATGACCATCTCCGCCGCTCTGCAAGAGCGCGACGTGCCTTTCGTATTTCTCACCGGCCTGGGCGGCGACGATCCACGCGCGCGCCGACATCCGCAGGCGCCGGTCGTGGACAAGCCGTATCAGGCCGGCGGCCTGCTGGCCGCGTTGGACCGCGCATTGAACAAGCGTTGACGCGCGCTTACGCGGCGGCCGGCGTGACGCTCGTTTAACAAGGGCTTGCTCGCGGTGAGACGCGGCGAGTGCCCCGTTGACCGTCAAAGCCCTTTCGTGTCAGTTCCGCGCACCCTAAAAAGTGCCGCAAATGACCGCCGAATTGCAAAAAAACGACCGCTATAACCCGCGCGAGGCCGAGGCGAGATGGCAGCGCGTCTGGGACGAGCGCGGCATCTTCGCCACCAAAAACGATGACCCGCGGCCGAAATATTACGTGCTGGAGATGTTCCCCTACCCGTCGGGGCGCATCCACATGGGCCACGTGCGCAACTACACCATGGGCGACGTGGTGGCGCGCTTCAAACGCGCCATGGGCCACGCCGTGCTGCACCCGATGGGCTGGGACGCCTTCGGCCTGCCGGCCGAGAACGCCGCGGTCGAACGCAAGGTGCATCCGCGGGAGTGGACCTACGGCAACATCGCGGCGATGAAGAAGCAACTCAAGTCGATGGGGCTTTCGCTCGACTGGGCGCGCGAGGTCGCAACCTGCGATCCGTCCTACTACAAGCACCAGCAGAAGATGTTTCTCGACTTCGCCGGAGCCGGGCTGGTGGCGCGCGAGTACCGCAAGGTGAACTGGGACCCAGTCGACCAGACCGTGCTGGCGAACGAACAGGTGATCGACGGCCGCGGCTGGCGCTCGGGCGCCGTGGTCGAGCAGCGCGACCTGCACCAGTGGGTCTTCAAGATCAGCGACTACTCGGAAGAGCTCCTGGACGCGCTCGACACGCTCGAGCGCTGGCCGGAGAAGGTCAAGCTGATGCAGAAAAACTGGATCGGCCGTTCCGAAGGGCTGGTGCTGCGCTTTGCGCTCGATAAGGCGACGACGCCGAACGGCGAGAGCGAACTAGAAATCTTCACCACGCGCCCCGACACCTTGTTCGGCGCCAAGTTCATGGCGATCTCGCCCGATCACCCGCTGGCCGCGGCCGTCGCGGCGAAGAATGCGAAGCTCGCAGCTTTTATCGAGCGGTGCCGCCACATGGGCACCTCGCAGGCGGCGATCGACACCGCCGAGAAGATGGGCTTCGACACCGGCATCAAGGCGGTGCATCCGTTCGATCCGAACTGGAAGCTGCCGGTTTACGTCGCCAATTTCATTCTCATGGAGTACGGCACCGGCGCGATTTTCGGCTGTCCGGCGCACGACCAGCGCGACCTCGATTTCGTCAACAAATACGGCCTCGGCAATACCCCGGTGGTGTGCCCGCCGGGCCAGGATGCGAAAACCTTTGTCATCACCGACACCGCCTATGACGGCGACGGCACCATGATCAACTCGCGGTTTCTCGATGGCATGAGCATCGCAGCGGCAAAAGAGGAAGTCGCCAGGCGACTGGAAAAGGAAACTCGCGGCAATGCGCCCGTCGCGCAGCGCCAGGTCAATTACCGCCTGCGCGACTGGGGCATTTCGCGCCAGCGCTACTGGGGCTGCCCGATCCCGATCATCCATTGCGAGAAATGCGGCGTGGTGCCGGTGCCGGAAAAGGATCTGCCGGTGACGCTGCCGGACGACGTATCGTTCGACCGGCCGGGCAATCCGCTCGATCACCATCCGACCTGGAAGAATGTCAAATGCCCGCAGTGCGCGGGCAAGGCGACGCGCGAGACCGACACCATGGACACCTTCGTCGATTCGTCCTGGTACTTCATCCGCTTCACCGATCCGTGGATCACGACGGCGCCGACGGAACCGAAAATCGCCAATCGCTGGATGGCGGTCGATCAATATATCGGCGGCATCGAACACGCGATTCTGCATCTGCTCTATTCGCGCTTCTTCACCCGCGCCATGCACAAGACCGGCCATGTCAATCTCGACGAGCCGTTCGCCGGGCTGTTCACGCAGGGCATGGTGGTGCACGAAACCTATACGGCCAGGAACGGCGACTGGATCGAGCCTGCCAACGTCAAGATCGAGGGTGTGGGGGACGCGCGACGCGCCACGCTCGCCGCGACCGGCGAAGCGCTCGACATCGGCTCGATCGAAAAGATGTCGAAGTCGAAGAAGAACACCATCGACCCCGACGACATCATCGAGGCTTACGGCGCCGACACCGCGCGCTGGTTCATGCTCTCGGATTCGCCGCCCGAACGCGACGTGATCTGGACCGAGGAAGGCGTGCAGGGCTCCTGGCGTTTCGTGCAGCGGCTGTGGCGCCTGGTCGGCGAGATCGCCGCCGTCAAGGCGCCGGCGGCGCGGCCGGCCGCGTTCGGCGCGCAGGCGTTGATCGTGCGCAAGGCCGCGCATCGCGCGCTTAGCCTGGTGTCCGACGACATCGACCGGCTGCGTTTCAACCGCTGCGTCGCGCACATCTACGAATGCGCCAATGCGCTCTCCGATGCCATCGGCGCGGCGGAAACGGCGCCGTCCCCCGATTTTGCCTGGGCGCTGCGCGAATCAGGCGACATCCTGGTGCGCCTGTTTCACCCGATGATGCCGCATCTGGCCGAGGAATGCTGGGCGGCGCTTGGCCACGAGACGCTGGTGTCCGCCGAGGCCTGGCCGCGGCTTGAGCCGGATTTGCTGGTGGAAAACACCGTCACTTTGCCGGTGCAGATCAACGGCAGGAAGCGGGCGGACGTCACCGTTTCCCGCGGCGCGGGAGAGGCCGAGATAATTGCTGCCGTTTTGGCCCTCGATGCGGTAAAAAGGGAGCTCAACGGCAGAAGCCCGAAAAAGGTCATTGTCGTCCCGCACAGGATCGTCAATGTGGTCGTTTAGCCGCCTCACCCGTCTGCTGGCCGTCGCCGGCCTTGCCGGCCTCAATGCCGGCTGCTTCACGCCGCTTTACGGCAGCGCCGACGTGACGCCCGGTGGCGCCGCCATAACCAGCAGGCTCGCCAGCGTCGAAGTGGCGCCGATCGACCAGCCCAACGGCACTCGCCTCGCCCGCGTCGGCGTCGGCGTGCGCAACGAGCTGATGTACGAATTGACCGGCGGCGGAAACGCGGCGCCGCCGACGCACCGGCTCAACATTCGCCTCATCGCCACCAATCTGCAGGTCTTCGTCGACATCAACACCGCGCGGCCCGACGTCTCGAACTACGGGCTCAACGCCACCTATACCCTCACCGATATCGCCACCGGCAAGCAGGTGGTGACGGCGTCGACCTTCTCGCGCGTGTCCTACAATATTCCCGGCCAGGAGCAGCGCTTCGCCGGCGCCCGCGGCCTGCGCGACGCCGAGGACCGCGCCGCCAAGGTGATCGCCGAGAATATCCGCTCGCGGCTGGCGTCGTATTTCGTCGCCGGGTCTTAAGAGACCGATGACCGCCGTCAAAGCCGCCGACGTCGACCGCTTCATCGCCAAACCCGATCCGCGCCAGCCCATCGTGCTGATCTACGGTCCCGATGCCGGGCTGGTGCACGAGCGCGCGGAAGCGCTGGCGAAGGCGTCCGTCGACGACGTCAGCGATCCCTTTGTCTTCGTGCGCATCGATGGCGACGAGCTCGCCGGCAATCCGTCGCGGCTCGTCGAGGAAGCGCACACCATGCCGCTGTTCGGCGGGCGCCGCGCGGTGCTGCTCAAAGCAGGCTCGCGCAACATCGCGCCGGCGGTAGAGATGGTCGTTGCACAGCCGTCGAACGAATGCCGCGTCATCATCGAGGCCGGCGACCTGCGCAAGACCGCGCCGCTGCGCACGCTGTGCGAAAAGGCGAAGAGCGCGGCGACGCTGCCCTGCTATCTCGACAACGCGGCCGCGATCGGCAATCTGATCGACGAGGAAATGCGGGCCGCCAGCCTGACGCTGGCCGACGACGCCCGCGCGGTACTCGCTGCGCTGCTGGGCGGCGACCGGCTCGCTTCGCGCAACGAGCTGCGCAAGCTTGCGCTCTACGCGCAGGGCAAGGGACGCGTCGAACTCGCCGACGTGCGTGCGGTGGTTTCGGACGCCTCCGAACAGGAACTCGACGGCGTGCTCGATGCCGCCTTCGCCGGCAAAACAAACGACGTCGAGACCGAGTTCGGCAGGGCCCGCGCCGGCGGCTCCGCCGCCTCCACCATCGTATCCGCCGCGATCCGCCAGGTCGCCAATCTGCACAAGATGAAACTTGCCGCGGATTCTGGCGATTCGATTGAATTCGCCATGAAGCGCGGCACGCCGCCGGTGCATTTCAGCCGCGAAAAAATCGTCGGCGACGCGCTGCGCGCGTGGTCGCAGCCGCGCCTGTTGCGCGCGATGGAGCAGCTCGCCGATGCTTCGCTCGAGGCCCGCCGCCAGCCGGCGCTCGCCGAGGCGATCGCGCAACGCACGCTGTTGTCGATTGCGGTCGCCGCCCGGCGGCGCGAGCCCTGATTACAAATTCAGCTGATAGCTGTGCGGCACAAAGCGGTAGCCGCCTGGCCCCTTGTCCACCCAGCCGATGCCGGGAAAGGGAAAGTGGAAGCTGGCGAAGAATACGCGGTCCGTCACCAGCATATCGAGGATGCGCTTGCGGCTCGCCACCGCCTTATCCTTGTCGTCGTCCATGTCGAAGAACCAGTCGGGCCGCTGCACCGCCATCACGTATTGCGTCATGGTGTCGGCGGTGACCATGAAACGCTTGCCTTCGCTCTCGATGTGAAACGCCAGCAGCCCGGGTGAATGACCGGCGGCGTCGACCGCGCGGATGCCGGGCACAACCTCCTCGCCCGGCTTGATGAAAGTCGAGCGCTCGGCCAGCGGTAGGCAGATTTTGGTGAACAGTTCGCGATTGAACTTGCGCGCCTCGCGCACGTTTTCGCCGCGCTTCCAGAAATCGAATTCGGCGGCGCCGAACACATAACGCGCCTTGGGAAACACCGGCTGGCCGCCCTCGACCAGGCCGCCGATATGATCGGGGTGGCCGTGCGTGAGCACCACCACGTCGATGTCGCCGGGTTTGATGCCGATGTGGTCGAGCAGCGCGACCAGCTCGCCGTCCGGCAGCCGCGCACGCAATTGCGGATACTCGCGGCCGAGCGCGCCGTTGCCGGCGTCGATCAGCACCAGCTCCTTGCCGGTGTTGATCAGCACCGGCGTGTAGGGATGCTCGAACCGGTTGGTGTCGATATTGTTGGCGCGGGCAAGCGCATGCACCTCGTCGGCCGCAACGTTGCCGCCGAAATTCGGATGCAACGCGTCGCGGACCGATTTGCTGTCCATGATGGTCGCGATCTCGAAGCCGCCGAGCTTGAAGCCGTGGATTTTCGCCTGCATTTCGCCGAACTTAGCCGTCACTTCCAACCTCCCCGATTTTTCGCCGTCGATTAGCATTTGACATAGTGACCCCAAGGCCGTGATGCCGGCAGGCAATACGTAAAATGATATTGCCGAACACGCGCGGTCTGTAAAAGTGCCCCAGTGCCGCCAGGCGCGCCCCGCGTCAGCAGCTCTTCATGGCGCCTGTTTCTTTGATTTCATCCGTTAAAACTGTACGGTGTTGGGCTGGTTGGAAGGCGAAAAATGACCTTGCGTACGGTAACGGACAGTCTGCGTGCAACGGTACGCGGCGGACTGCGCCCCGCCTCACCGGCCGCATTTCTGGCCGCCATTTTATTCGTCGCCATTGCCACCCTGGTCAGACTGGCCATCGATCTCGTAGCTCCCAACGCGGTACCCTTCGCCACTTATTTTCCAGCCGTGCTGGTGGCTGCACTCATTGGCGGCGTGGCGGCCGGACTTTTGGCGACGCTGCTCGGAGGCGCACTCTCATATTGGATGTTCGTGCCGCCGCGCTTTGCGTTTACGCCGCTCGGACTCGACACCTGCGTCAACTTTGCCCTGTTCCTGATTGCGTCGTTCACCATCGTGTGGATCGCCGCGCAATACCGGCGCCTCGTGCGCAAGCTGGGTGAAGAAGAGCATTATCGTCAGGTCGTGGTCGACGAACTCGGTCACCGCGTCAAGAACAAGCTTGCAACCATTCACGCCATTCTCCGGCACGAACTGCGCGGCCATGACCAGATCTGGGACAGCGTTGCCGGCCGTTTGCGCGCCCTCTCCGTCGCCGACGATTTCCTCGTCAGTTCGGACGAGGGCGCTGTCGACCTCAAGCAAATCCTGACCATGGAGCTGGGGCCTTACGGCGCGGCCAACGTGGCGATGCGCGGCGAAGCAATCCGCCTGTTTGCCAAGCTGCCGGCGGTTTTGGCGCTTGTGTTTCACGAGCTTGCGACCAATGCGGCCAAGTATGGCGCGCTGTCAACGCCCGACGGCCGGCTCGATATTTCCTGGGGTCAATCAGGCGACAATGTCGTCGTCGAATGGGTGGAATCCGGCGGCCCCCCGGTTTCCAGTCCGTCGCGCCGCGGCTTCGGCAGCAATCTCATCGAGCGGAGCCTCGACGGTTTCGGCGGCTCGGCGAAAATCGATTTCACTCCGGGCGGCGTGGTTTGCCGCATTCGCTTCCCGCGCAGCAAGGCGCCGGACGCGCCGGTCAAGGACGCCGACGCGGCGACTGCATAACCGGAACTTAGGCCTGCACCGCGCATTATGTTGTGCCCAGAAGGGGGATGCGTTTTGTTCAACGTCATGAATGCCTGGTTTGAAGCTGCGCGGTTTGGCGCCGACATCCAAAATGTCATCGCGCTGCGAATGCTGCGCCTTGCCGGCGGCGGACCGCTGGCGGCGACCGAGGCGCGGCGGATGATCTCGGAGAAGGTTTTTGCCCTCGGCGAAGCCCAGGTCAGGATCTTGTCGTCGCTGGCAAGCGGACAGAGCGTCGACGTTGCCAAGGCCTATGCGCCCTACCGGCGCCGCGTGCGCGCCAACCGCCGCAGGCTTGGCGGCTAGATCACCGATCGAGTTTGCGGATGATCGCGTCGAGTTGATCGAGGTCGCGGTATTTGACGTGCAGCGTGCCGCCCTGCCCGCGATGATCGATGCTGACCCCAAGGCCGAGCGCGTCGGATAACCGCTTTTCCAGCGCCTTGGTATTGGCGTCCTTGGTCCGCCCGCCGGCTGTGGCACGCGCCTGGGTGCGACCGTCCTTGCGGGCCTGCTCCTCAACCTGGCGCACGCTCATGCCGCGCTTGATGATGTCCTGCGCAAGTTCTAGCGCGTTGGGCTGGCCGACGAGTTGGCGGGCATGGCCGGCCGACAATTCACCCGACCGCACCAGCGCCTGCACCGGGGCCGACAGCTTGAGCAGGCGTACCATGTTGGCGACATGCGGCCGGCTCTTGCCGACGATCTGCGCGACTTCGTCCTGGCTATGATTGAATTCCGCCATCAACGCCTGGTAGCCGCTGGCTTCCTCGATAGCGTTGAGATCGGCGCGCTGGATGTTTTCGATGACGGCGAATTCCAACGCCTGCCTGTCGGTCGCTTCCACCACCACGATCGGCACGTCGTGCTGATTGGCGCGCTGCGCCGCGCGCCAGCGGCGCTCACCGGCGATGATCTCGAAGTTGTCGCCGGCGCCTTTGCGCACCACGATGGGCTGGATGATGCCGTGTTCGCGGATCGACGCGGCAAGTTCTTCAAGCTCGGCGTCGGAGAAGTCACGGCGCGGGTTGCGCGGATTTGCCTTGAGTGCCTCGATCGGCGCGCGCCGCGGCTTGCGCGACGGATCGGTCGCCGCATTTTCGTCGCCGACATCGCCGATCAGCGATGCGAGGCCGCGTCCCAGTCGCGAATGATCCGCCATCGCCGCTCCTGCATTCCTCGTCACGCGTCCCTCGTCCGTTTTGGCGTCGCTTGTTGTTGTCGTAACGCTCAGCTTGCGGCTTTCAATGCCCGCTCGCGCTGGATGATCTCGGTGGCGAGACGCAAATAGGCTTCACTGCCCACGCACTTCAAATCGTAGACCAGCACCGGCTTGCCGTAGGACGGCGCTTCGGAAATACGCACGTTGCGCGGGATCACCGTGTCGTAGACTTTCGGCCCCATGAACTGTCGCACGTCGGCGACGACCTGGTTGGCGAGGTTGTTGCGCGAGTCGTACATCGTCAGCACGATGCCGTGGATCGACAGCGTCGGGTTGAGCGTCGTCTTCACCTGCTCGACTGTCTTGAGCAGTTGCGACAATCCTTCGAGTGCGAAGAACTCGCATTGCAGCGGAACGAGAATTGAATCGGCCGCCGCCATGGCGTTGATGGTGATGAGGTTGAGCGACGGCGGACAGTCGACCAGCACGTAAGTGAAGTTCGTTTCGCCCGGAGCGCTGTTGAGTTCGCGCAACGCGTGGCGCAGGCGGAAGGCGCGGTCGCGCTCCTGTCCGATCTCGAGTTCGAGGCCGGACAGATCGAGCGTCGACGGCGCGATGGAAAGTTTGGGCACTGCCGTTGCGAGCGCCGCTGCGCGCATTGGCGCCGCGCCGGTCAAGACGTCGTAGGTCGAGGTGCTGCGCGACTTGCGCTCGATGCCGAGCCCGGTGGAGGCGTTGCCCTGCGGATCGAGATCGACGATCAGCACCTGCTCGCCGATCGCGGCCAGCGCCGTGCCGAGATTGATCGCGGTCGTGGTCTTGCCAACGCCGCCTTTCTGGTTGGCGACCGCGATCACCCGCGGGCGGATGGCCGGCGCGGGCTTTGCCGCCAGGCGGTCGACGGGCACTACTTTGGCTTCGCCGGACGCAGGGCCAATCGGGGTTTCGGGGCTGTGGTTCATCGATATTGCGCCTGTTCTGCTGGTCTGCCCTGGTCGGAGGCTATTTCTGGCGAAATCGGCTGTTTTCGTGCCGGTTCTGCGATCTGTTTACGCTTGGCGAGCCCCCGAATGACGACAATTCGACCGTCCGGGCTGGTAACGCTGGGGACTTTGGTCGCCTGGATAGTCCAATATTTAGCGGCTTCGGTCAATTCTGCATCTACATCTTGACCCTTGGGGAATAGGCCAATGGCCCCCTTGGCGATCAGGGGAAGAGCCTGATCGCACAGTGTTTTTAGTGAAGCCACGGCTCTGGCGGTGACCACGTCGACGGGTTCTGCACAGCTTTTGGCGAAGTCCTCCGCGCGCATGTGATGGACAATCGCATTTATGCCGGTAGCGCGCACGGCCTCGCTCAGGAAAGTCGCCTTTTTACCAACGCTTTCAATCAGATGGACCATTGCCCCGGCTTGCTCCGCCAGCACGCAGGCAAGCGCAATTCCGGGGAAGCCCCCACCCGAGCCGAAATCGGCCCAGATTTTTGCGCCAGCCGCCAAAGGCAAGAGCTGCAGCGAATCGGCGACGTGCCGCGTCCAGATCTGAGGAATCGTCGACGTCGCGATGAGGTTCTGCCGCTGTTGCCAAAGCAACAGCACTTCTACGAAGCTGTCGAGCCGCTGTTCCGTTTCACGTGAAACCGGCGTCAGCGCCAGGGCGCGCGCTTTATCGGCAGCAAAATCAAGGCCCTGCCCGCTCAAGCGCGTTTCGCCGCCTTGTGCCGGCTGCGCTTCACATGCGCCATCAGCAGCGTCAGCGCCGCCGGCGTCATCCCATCGATTCTTGCCGCCTGCCCAATAGTTTGCGGGCGTTGCGCGTTAAGTTTTTGTTTTACCTCGTTGGAGAATCCCGGCAGCGCCGCGTAATCGATCGTCTCCGGCAACACAAAGTTTTCATCGCGACGATACGCGGCGATGTCGGCCGCCTGGCGCGAAAGATAAACATCGTACGTCGCATCGATTTCGATTTGCTCGGCGATGTTAGACGCGAACTCGGAAAAGCGCGGCCAGATTTTTTTTAGGTCCGAAACCGAAATGTTCGGATGTGACAGCAGCTCAAACGCGCTGCGGCGCTGTCCATCTTTGTTCAATGTGAGACCGTGCCGTTCCGCTTCCTTTGGCGTCAGCGAAACCGATTTGGCGAATTCACGCGCATCGTTGAGCGCTGAATTTTTTGCGTCGAAAACTTTTCTACGTTTTTCGCCGACGCAGCCGATTGCAATTCCCTGTGCCGTCAAACGCTGATCGGCATTGTCGGCACGCAGCGCCAGCCGATATTCGGCGCGCGAAGTAAACATGCGATACGGCTCGTTCACTCCGCGCGTGACCAGATCATCGATCATCACGCCGATGTAGGCCTGCGCACGATCGAAAATAATATCTTGTCCATTGCCGGCGCGTGACGCCGCATTGAGACCAGCAAGAAGTCCCTGTGCCGCAGCCTCTTCGTAACCGGTTGTGCCGTTGATTTGCCCGGCGAGAAACAAGCCACGTAGACGTTTTGTTTCCAGCGTCGCCTTGAGTTCGCGCGGATCGACGTAATCGTATTCGATGGCGTAGCCAGGACGAACGAATGTCGCCTTTTCCAACCCGCGAATAGTCGCGACCAAAGCGTGCTGCACGTCTTCGGGAAGCGACGTTGAGATTCCATTTGGATAGACCGTGTGATCGTCGAGACCTTCGGGCTCCAAAAAAATCTGGTGTCCGTCGCGTTCGCCGAACTTGACGATCTTGTCTTCGATCGACGGACAATAGCGCGGACCGCGGCTCGCGATTTGTCCGGAATACATCGGCGAGCGATGCACGTTGTCACGAATGATCTTGTGTGTCACTTCGTTGGTACGGGTGATGCCGCATCGGATTTGCGCATTGTCGATGCGCGTTGTGAGCATCGAGAACGGCTCCGGCGGATCATCGCCAGGCTGCATCTCGAGCGAAGCCCAGTCGATGCTGCGGCCGTCGAGACGCGGCGGCGTGCCGGTCTTTAGGCGGCCAAGCGCGAAGCCGATATTTTCGAGGGTCCGCGATAGCCCGAGGGCAGGGGCCTCGCCGACTCGCCCGGCTGGAATTTGCTTTTCACCGATGTGAATGAGGCCGCGGAGGAAAGTGCCGGTGGTCAGAACGACGGCGCCGCACTCGAGCATCGCGACCGTCCACAAGTTTGACGGCGTTTACTCGGCCATTGGCTGACAAAAGATCGCCGGCTTCGCCCTCAATGACCTGCAGATTGGGAGTTTGCCGTATGGCTTCCTGCATCGCGGCCGCATAGAGCTTGCGATCGGCCTGGGCGCGGGGTCCACGAACCGCCGGACCTTTGCGCCTGTTCAAAACGCGGAACTGGATGCCGCCCTGATCGGCGACCCGGCCCATGAGGCCGTCCAGAGCATCGATTTCGCGGACCAGATGACCCTTTCCCAAGCCGCCTATCGCGGGATTGCAGGACATGGCACCGACGGTCGCAAACCGGTGCGTGACCAGCGCCGTCCAGGCCCCCATGCGGGCCGCAGCGGCTGCGGCCTCACAACCGGCGTGGCCGCCGCCGATCACAACGACGTCGAATCGGGCTTGCATGGGGTCCTCTGCAGCGGGCTTGTAGCGGACCACCATTACCGGGTCAAAAAGTCCTCAATGGAAAGCAAATGTTTCACGTGAAACGCCAGGCAGGCCGTTAAGGCGCTGTTTCACGTGAAACATGACGGCGGACACCCCGAAAGGCCGCCCCGAGCAACCAAAGAATTTGGTCCCGCAGAGCCGGGGCGAGGCAGAATTTGAGCCGACTAGGTGCCGTCATTTGCCGATACAGAAATCACGGAAAATCGCGTCCAGGATGTCCTCTACATCGACCCGGCCGGTAAGCCGGCCCAGCGCCCGCGCGGCCAGGCGCAGCTCCTCGGCGATCAGATCGTCCTTACCGGCAACGTCAGTGCTGAGAGCCCGGCCGAGAGCTTCCTTTGCCCCCTGAAGGGCGTGGCGATGGCGCTCGCGGCTGATCAGGGCCGGCTCGCCGCCAGTCAAATGGCTCTTGGCATAGGCGGCAAGGGCGTCCAGAAGCGAAGCGAAGCCGTCGTCCGATACAGCAGAAGTATTGAACCTATGTTCATTTGATGTGAATACCAGTTCATTCTTTGTAATTAGCGCTTCGTTAACCATGCTTCTTAGAGAACTGTTAGGTCGAATATTTAGTTCATTACTTACCTCGGAGTTCCCATTTGCTAGTTCTGCAAATGGCTTATCGGCGTCCCTCGCAGGCTTATTTTCCGCCGGCACGCCGGACGCGCGCTCATTGCCCGCCGGCAGCAGGTCGATTTTGTTGCGGATCCGCCAGACCGACCCCGCCGCTATATTCCTCGGCTCCATAGGTGTGCCGGTCGCATCCTCGACCCACAAAACGAGGTCGGCAGCCGCTGCCCGTTCGCGCGCTCGACGTACGCCTTCCATTTCCACAGGATCGCCGGCTTCGCGGATACCGGCGGTGTCGAGCAGCGTCAGCGGCAGACCGTCAAGATCGAGATGCACTTCGATCACGTCGCGCGTCGTGCCTGCATACGGCGAGACGATCGCAGCCTCGCGCCGGGCGATGCGGTTGAGCAGCGTCGACTTGCCGGCATTGGGCGGGCCGGCGATGGCCACCACCAGCCCGTCACGCAAGCGTTCGCCCCGGCCGCCGTCGGCGAGCACATCTTCGAGCTCCGTTTTCAATTCGCGCGCCGCGGCGAGCGCCGGCTTGACGACGTCAGCCGGAACGTCCGACTCGTCGGAGAAATCGATCGCAGCTTCGACCAGTGCCAGCGACTGAATAATCTTCTGCCGCCAAGCCTCGGCCCGATCGCCGAGCAGGCCGCGCACGTGGCGATAGGCCTGACGGCGCTGCGCCTCCGTTTCCGCCGACACCAGGTCGGCAAGGCCCTCGACCGCTGTGAGATCGAGCTTGCCGTTCTCGAAGGCGCGGCGAGTGAACTCGCCAGCTTCCGCCGGACGCAGGCCCTCCACCGTCGAGAGCGCGGCGAGCGCGGCGGCAACGACCGCGCGGCCGCCATGCAGTTGCAGCTCGGCGACGTTTTCTCCGGTCTCGCTCGTCGGCGCCGGAAACCACAACGCCAGCGCCTCGTCGATGATTTCGTTGGTGGCTGGATGGCGAACGCGGGCAAACGCTGCCTGCCGCGGCTCGGGAACTTTTCCGATCAGCGCCTTCAGCGCTTCGCCGGCACGCGGACCGGAAATCCGCACCACGGCGATGGCCGCCGGCGGGCGTCCTGAAGACAGGGCAAAGATCGTGTCAGGCGCAGACATCGCAAGCGCAAGGCAAGCGCCCCATAGCGGTGCGGGTCAAGGGGTGCGCCGTTCGCAACAGGTACCGCGAATAACCTATAAGGACGCCGCAACAGGCATCCGCTCAATGACACCCCGCCGTTCAAAGCTGCGAACAGGCCTCACGGTTCTGGCGGCCTTCCTCGTTGTCTACGGCATCATTGCCTATTTTGCCCTGCCGTTGGCGTGGACGCATTACGAGCATCAGAAGGGGCTGGCCGGGCTGCCGATGCTGACCCGCACCGCACAGAATATCCCGGGCGATCCCATCAATATCGGCCTGGCGGGAAGCAAAGAAGACGTTCTGTGCGCGATGCATGCGGCCGGCTGGTACCCCGCCGACCCGGTTACGTTTCGCTCAAGTGTCGCGATCGTCGGCAGCGTCATCCTGCGCCGGCCTTACCGGGACGCACCGGTAAGCCCGCTGTTCTACGATGGCCGGCGCGAGGACCTCGCGTTCGAGAAGCCCTCCGGCGCAAGTGCTGATCGGCGTCACCATGTACGGTTTTGGCAAGTGCTCAAAGCAGGACAAGAGGGCCGGCCGGTCTGGCTCGGCGCCGTGACCTTCGACCGCGATGTCGGCTTGAGCCGCTACACCGGGCAGATCACGCATCACATCGCCCCCGATATCGACGCTGAACGTGACGGATTGACCGGTGATCTCAAGGCGGCAAAAGTAGTCGAGGCGGTCTACGAAGTTTCCGGCATCGGACCGACGCTTCTTGCCTGGAACGGCGAAGGCGACCGCTATTACACTGACGGCGAAATCAAGATTTCCCGTCTTGTCGCCGGATGCAACAACACCGCCGGCACGGCGGTCGAGCTGGACAACCCGCCTCTGGTCGACTTCAAAAACCAGACGTGGAAGGCCATCGTCGGTCCGCTTGAGTTCAGCGTATCGCCGCATAACCCCGAGAGCCCGTGATGGAAAAGTCGTTCAGCGGAAAAGCGGTTTTGATCAGCGGTGCAAGCCGCGGGCAGGGCGCTGCCGAAGCAAGGCTGTTCGCGCAGGCCGGCGCTTTTGTGCTCATCGCCGACGTCCTCGACGGCGAAGGCCAGACGTTGGCGAGAGAGATAAGTACCGGCGGCGGCCGCGCCGAGTATTTCCATCTCGACGTGACCAGCGAGGCCGATTGGCAGAACGCCGTCCGCGCGGCGAAGGAACAGTTCGGCGCGCTGCACGTCCTGGTCAACAACGCCGGCATCGCGTTGCGCGGCAAGAACATCGGCCAGACGACACGAGCCGATTGGGACCGTGTGCTCGCCACCAATCTCACAGGGCCGTTTCTCGGCACGCGCGCCGTGGCGCCGTCGATCCGCGACTGCGGGGGCGGAGCTATCGTCAATATCGGCTCCACCGCCGGCATCAATGGCCACTTTGCCGCAGCCTATAGCGCGGCCAAATGGGGCCTGCGCGGCCTGACCAAATGCGCCGCGATGGAATATGCCGATTGGAACATTCGGGTGAACGCGGTGCATCCGGGCATTGTCACAACACCGATGGTGGAAGGTTCGGACGCCTTCGTCGCAGCGATGACGGAAGTGACCGCGCTCAATCGTCCGGCTACAGCCGAGGATGTGGCGCGCTGCGTCATGTTCCTGGCCGGCGACGACGCCCGGTATCTCACCGGCATCGATCTGCCGGTCGACGGCGGCTTCACTGCGCTCGGCGTTTACCGTCGCGTCTGGCAGCAGGCGATCAAGAGCTAGGGCTAGGGGTGAAAGCGGCACCGTTGCCAAATTCCAGCGTCATTGGGATTATCGATGCCGCAGCGCCGGGGGCAAAGCCGGCCGAGGGGGCGTGCCATGACATTCGAACCGTTGACGTTCAAAAGCATCACCGCGCGCGTGGTGGTGCTCAAGCTCGAGCGGCCCATCGTTATTCGCATTGCCACGATTACCGATTGGCCGCTGGTGCTGATCGACCTGCATACGCATGAAGGCGTCACCGGCCGCGCCTATCTCGGGCCTTACGGTGTCAAGGCCGCGCGCTACCTGGTGCCGATGTTGCAGGACTTCGCCGAGCTCCTCAACGGCAAGCGTATCGTGCCGGTCGAGCTCTACGAGGCGGCGCGCAAGTCGCTGCACTTTGTCGGCTATGAAGGTCTGTCGATGATCGCGGTATCGGGGCTCGACATGGCCGCCTGGGACGCGCTGGCGCGTGCGGCGAATATGCCGCTCTGCGTGCTGCTCGGCGGTTCGGTCGGCCCGGTCAAGGCCTACAACAGCAACGGCTTGTGGCTGAAGGAGCCGGCCGCCATCGGCGCTGAGGCGCCGGAGCTGCGCGACCAAGGCGGCTTCACCGGCTTGAAGCTGCGCATGGGGCGCGAGCATCTGCGCGACGACGTCGCCGCAGTGGAAGCCGCGCGCAAGTCGGTCGGCGACGATATGAAGCTGATGATCGACTTCAATCAGGGGCTCGGTCTCGGCGAAGCACTCGAGCGTTGCCACGCTATCGACGACCTGGGGCTCGCCTGGATCGAGGAGCCGATCGTCTATGACAATTATCCCGGCTACGCCCAGCTCGCCGCCGAACTAAAGACGCCGATCCAGATCGGCGAGAATTTCTACGGGCCGCGCGATCTTTCCCGCGCCATTGCCGCAAAAGCATGCGACTACGTGATGCCGGACTACATGCGCATCGGCGGCGTCACCGGCTGGCTGCGCGCCGCGGGGATTGCAGGCGCGGCGGGTCTGCCGATGTCCTCGCATCTTTATCCGGAAGTCGCCGCGCACACGCTCCGGGTCACCGAAACCGCGCATTGGCTGGAATGGCAGGAATGGTCCGACCCCATTCTGCTCGAGCCTTATGCGGTCAAGGACGGCGCGGTGCAGATCCCCAACCGCCCCGGCCTCGGCATCGAGTGGGATGAGGCGGCGGTGAAGCGGTATCAGGTCTAGAGTCGTGGCCTGCGTGAATTCGCGTTAGGCTGCGGCGATGGCATCGTCGCAATCCACCCACAGCAATCGCCTGGCCGGCGCCACGTCGCCTTATCTGCTGCAGCACCAGCACAATCCGGTCGACTGGTGGCAGTGGAGCCCGCGGGCGCTCGATGAAGCGAAAAAAACCGGCAAGCCGATTTTGCTCTCGGTTGGCTACGCCGCCTGCCACTGGTGCCACGTGATGGCGCACGAGTTGTTCGAGGACGAAGCGACGGCGCGGGTGATGAACGAACTGTTCGTCAACATCAAGGTGGACCGCGAGGAACGGCCCGACATCGACCAGATCTACATGAGCGCGCTGCATCTGCTGGGCGAGCAGGGCGGCTGGCCGATGACGATGTTTCTCACCCCCGCCGGCGAGCCGGTATGGGGCGGCACGTATTTTCCGAAAGAGAGCCGTTTCGGCCGCCCGGCCTTTGTCGATGTGCTGCGCGAGGTGGCGCGGCTGTTCCGCGACGAACCCGGCAGGATCGAGCAGAACCGCGTGGCGCTGCTGGCGCGGCTCGCCGAGAAGGCGCGGCCCGCGGGCAAGGTGACGATCGGCGTGCGCGAGCTTGACGCCGCCGCGCGGCAGATCGGCAATATGTTCGACACGGTCAACGGCGGCCTGCGCGGCGCGCCGAAGTTTCCGCAGCCGGCGATCCTGGAGATGCTGTGGCGGGCTGGCTTGCGCACCGGCGATGCGCGGTTTTTCGAGACCGTCGAGCACTCGCTCGAACGCATGAGCGAGGGCGGCATCTACGATCATCTCGGCGGCGGCTTCTCGCGCTATTCGGTCGACGAGCGCTGGCTGGTGCCGCATTTCGAAAAGATGCTCTACGACAACGCGCAGCTACTCGAATTGCTGGCGCTCGGCTTTCAGCGCAGCGGCAATGTCTTGTTCAAGCAGCGCGCGCAGGAAACGGTCGGCTGGCTCGTGCGCGAGATGACGACGAAGGAAGGCGCCTTTGCCGCTTCCCTCGATGCCGACAGCGAAGGCGAGGAGGGCAAATTCTACGTCTGGGCGAAGAACGAGATCATCGAGCTGATCGGTCCCGAGGCCGGTGAATTCTTCGCGCGGCATTACGACGTGAGCGACGAGGGCAATTTCGAGGGCCACAATATCCTCAACCGGCTCACGCGCGTCGAGCGCTCGCAAGCCGACGAGGCGCGGCTCGCGGACTTGCGCAAGATTCTGCTCGACGCGCGCGCGGGACGCGTGCGGCCGGGGCTCGACGACAAGGTGCTGGCGGACTGGAACGGCCTGATGATCGCCAGCCTGGTCAACGCGGGCGTCGCGCTTAATGAGCCGTCCTGGCTGGCGATGGCCGCTCGCGCCTTCGATTTCATCGCCACGGCAATGAGCGATGGCGAGCGCCAAAACACCCGGCTTGGTCATTCGTGGCGGCAGGGCAAGCTGCTGCTGCCGGGGCTGGCGTCGGATTACGCCGCCATGATCCGCGCCGCGCTCGCATTATACGAGGCAACCGGCGAGCGGCATTATCTTGAGCGCGCGCTCACCTGGCAGCGCAGTTTCGATGCGCATTACACCGACGCCGAAACCGGCGGCTATTATTTGACCGCCGACGACGCCGAAGGGTTGTTGCTGCGTCCGCACTCGACCGCCGACGACGCAACGCCGAACCCGAACGCGGTCGCGGCGCAGAACCTGGTGCGCCTTGCCGTACTCGCCGGCGACGATGCCTGGCGGGAGCGGGCCGACAAACTGATCGAGGGCGTGCTGGTCGGAGCGGGTTCCAACCTGTTCGGCCATGTGGCGACGCTCAATGCACTCGACTTGCGTCTGCGCGGCGCCGAGATCGTGGTCACCGGAGCGCAGGCCGAGGCGCTTCGCGCAAGCCGCGCTGGCGCTGCCGTTTCTCGACCGCATCGTATTGCGGGCGAAAACCGCCGCCGATCTGCCGCCGTCGCATCCAGCACAGGCCAAACTTGCCGCGGCGTCGGGCAGCGCGGCATTCGTCTGCGTCGGCACGGCCTGCTCACTGCCGGTCACGGATCGCCAGCGAAATCGCCGCGGCGGTCGCCGCCATGCGGGCTTGATTTCGCCACAGCCGCGGCGACAATCACGGCCGGGGGCGCGACTGGGATGACAGGGCCATGCGCGTCATATTTGGATTGCTGATTGCCGGACTGTTCGCCGCGTCGATTTCTTCAGCCTATGCCGGCGAATGGTGCGGCTTCCTCGACAAGGATGGGTCGCGGGTGCGCTGCGGCTTTTCCAGTCTCGACGAATGCAAGCAGACGATCGGCGACAAAAAAGACGCCTATTGCATGCCCGATCCGAACTTCGCCGCACGCGGGCGGGCGAATGTCCGGCTTGCGGTGAACCGCTTCTAACGACGCGTCGCCGCCGGCGAGTTCGCAAGCCGCCCTCTGATCTTGCGCCAATCAAGCAGCGCGACCTCGTCCTTGATCCAGCGCCGGAAGCTTTCCGCCGCGGGAGTGGGCTTGCGGCCTTTCGCCCAGACCAGACTGAAAGTGCGGCCCGCGGACAGCGCGAATTTCACCGGGATGATCAGCCGCCCCGTGCGCAAGCCGTCATAAGCCATGATGTCGTGGGTGAGCAGCACGCCCGCGCTTTCGCCGGCAGCCTCGAGCGCATGATCAGCGCTGGTGAAGCGAAGACCGCGCCTGATATCGACGTTGTCGACGCCGGCGGCCTTGAACCAATTGCCCCACTCCGGGCTCGCGCCGCGCGCCGATAACAACTCGTCATGGATCAGCGGCAAGCGCGCGAGGTCTTCCGCGTTCTTCACCGGCCCGTGTTTTTCGAGCAGGCGAGGAGTGCAAACCGGGATGTAGGTCAGGTCGACCAGCTTCTCGATCTCGAGCGCGGGATCGGGCGGCGGATCGACCGGCATATTGCGGACCGCGAGATCGATGCCGTCGGTTGCGAAATTTGCGTTGGCCGACGACGACGATATGCGCACGTCGATATCGGGATAGGCGGCGCCGAAACGGTAAAGCCGCGGGGCAAGCCACTTCGACGTCAGCCCGGGCGAGGTACTCACCACGAGCACATGCGCGGCATGCGACGTATCGAGGCTCGCGACCGCTTCGCGGATGTGGCCGAAGCCGGTCTGCAATCCGGGATAAAGCTGCTTGCCCGCGATCGTCAGTGCGACCGACCGCACCCGGCGCTCGAACAGTTTCACGCCGAGGAAATCTTCCAGGCCCCGGATCTGGTGGCTGAGCGCACCCGCCGTCACGTTGAGCTCGCGCGCGGCCTGCGTGAGGCTCAAATGGCGCGCCGCGGCCTCGAAGGCGCGCAACGCCGATAACGGGGGCATGGCGGCATGCATGAGATTTACTCAACTATTGGCTGAGAGCAAATCCTTTGTCAATCCTCCAAATAAGGACGATGTTGCCGTCGACGAATGAGGCCTGCTCAACAGCGGCCTTTGAAGATGGAGATGGCCATGACCTACGCAGTCCGCCCTACTGAATTTCAGACCAATATCGCCCCCTACCGCCGGCCGGCTGCGCCGGTCACACCGCGGCCCGGCATCCTCAGCCGTCTGTTCAACGCTGTTTTCGAAAGCCGCCAGCAGCAGGCCGAGCGCACGGTCGAGGCGTACCTCGAGCGTACCGGACACCGGTTTACCGACAGCATCGAGCGCGAAGTCAACGAACATCTGTTCAACGGCGGATGGAACATGCGCCGGTAAACGGGCAGAGCCGCTTTACACTCTGCAAAAAAAATGGCCGGGATTTTCCCCGGCCATTTTTATTTTCGCGTCTGGCGCGTTTACGTGTTCATGCTCTCGAAGAACTCGGCGTTGTTTTTGGTGTTGCGCAGCTTGTCGAGCAGGAAGTCGATCGCGTCCATGGTGCCCATCGGGTTGAGGATGCGGCGGAGCACGTACATCTTCTTGAGGATCGCCGGATCGGTGAGCAGCTCTTCCTTGCGCGTGCCGGAGCGTGTGATGTCCATGGCCGGGAAAGTGCGCTTGTCGGCGACCTTGCGGTCGAGGATGAGTTCGGAATTGCCGGTGCCCTTGAACTCTTCGAAAATCACTTCGTCCATGCGGCTGCCGGTATCGATGAGGGCGGTTGCAATGATGGTGAGGGAGCCGCCTTCCTCAATGTTGCGCGCGGCGCCGAAGAAGCGCTTCGGCCGCTGCAAGGCATTGGCGTCGACGCCGCCGGTGAGCACCTTGCCGGATGACGGCACCACGGTGTTGTAAGCGCGGCCGAGGCGCGTGATCGAGTCGAGCAGGATCACCACGTCGCGCTGGTGTTCGACCAGGCGTTTGGCCTTTTCGATCACCATTTCCGCGACCTGGACGTGACGCGAGGCCGGCTCGTCGAAGGTCGAGGACACGACCTCGCCCTTCACCGAACGCTGCATATCGGTGACTTCTTCGGGCCGCTCGTCGATCAGCAGCACGATCAGATAGCACTCGGGATGATTGGCGGTGATGGCATGCGCGATGTTCTGCAGCAGCACCGTCTTGCCGGTGCGCGGCGGCGAAACGATCAGCGCGCGCTGGCCCTTGCCGATGGGGGCGACGATATCGATGACGCGCGGCGACAGGTCCTTCCGCGTCGGGTCCTCGTGCTCCATCTTCAGGCGTTCGTCGGGATAAAGCGGCGTGAGGTTATCGAAGTTGACCTTGTGCCTGGCCTTCTCCGGGTCCTCGAAGTTGATGGTGTTGACCTTGAGCAGGGCGAAGTAGCGCTCGCCTTCCTTCGGCGAGCGGATATGACCTTCGACCGTGTCGCCGGTGCGCAGGCCGAAGCGGCGGATCTGCGAGGGCGAGACGTAAATATCGTCGGGGCCGGAGAGGTAATTCGATTCCGGAGAGCGGAGAAAGCCGAAGCCGTCGGAGAGTACCTCGACGACGCCTTCGCCGATGATGTCGACTTCCTGCGTAGCGAGCTGCTTGAGGATCGCAAACATCAGCTCCTGCTTGCGCAAGGTGCTGGCGTTTTCGACCTGATGCTCTTCCGCAAAGGCGACAAGCTCGGGAGGGGTTTTGGACTTGAGGTCCTGTAGTTTCATTTCCCGCATAGGGGCGGTATTTCCTGGGAGTACTGGGGAGTCCTGCATATGAGGAGACTCGTGGCGTTAGCCGGTTAACTTGGGGGACTTGAAGAGAGAAAGGCCGCAGGTCTGGGGGACGAGGTCGGTTTTGGAAAAAGACCCTGAGCCCGATGCTGCGACCGGCCCGAACTTGGGGAGCCGGAACGCGACTGCATCCGCCTACGTTCGGTGGGATTTGCACAAGATAAGAGGGCTTCGGTTTCGGCGCAAGAGGCGCCAACGGTCATCAACCGAATATGGTTGCTTTAGAATGGCTTGACGGTCGCCAGGATGACGATGGCGATCAGCAAGACCGTAGGTATCTCATTGACAATACGAAAGAATTTGGCGTATGCCGGTTGCGGTCGTGGGCGAACGAGTTCGCCCAATAATTCAACAGGCCGTGCAGCAGGGTCATCGCCAGCACCAACGCGAACTTGATGTGAAACCAGGTGACGCCGAGAAACTGCCCCTGCAACACGAGCGCAATGCCGGCGATCCACGTCACCGCCATCGCGGGCACCATGATGAAGTTGAGCAGGCGCTGCTCCATCACCTTGAAGGTTTCCGATTGCTCGGAGCCTAGCTTGGCAGCCGCGTGATAAACGAACAGCCGCGGCAGATAGAGCATGCCGGCCATCCAGGCGATGACGGCGATGATGTGCAGGGCTTTGACCCAGAGGTACATCGGTTATCTTTTCGGAGTCATGCGCGGTCCCGCACCCGTTTTAGCATGCGCTCGACGTGCGCGATCGGCGTGTCGGGTAGGATGCCGTGGCCGAGATTGAAAATGAGCGGCCCGCCGGACAAGGTGGTCATCACCTCATCCACTTCACGGTCAAGCGCCCAACCGCCCGCGAGCAGCGCTAGCGGATCGACATTGCCCTGCACCGCGACGCGCGGCTGCAGCACATCGCGGGCAATAGCGCGGGCGAAGGTCCAGTCAATACCGATGCCGTTGACGCCGGTCATCTCGACGTAGGGCAAAGCCATCGCCTGCGCGCCACGGGGGAAACCGATAATCTTCGCCTCGCGGACCTTTTCCCGCACGCCGGCGACGATTTTCTGCGTCGGCTCGATACACCAGCGCTGGAACTGCTCGGGACCGAGCACGCCGGCCCAAGTGTCGAAAATCTGCACGACCTCAGCGCCGGCCTCAAGCTGGCCGACAAGATAGTCGATCGATGCCCGCACCAGGCGATCTATCAGCCGAGAAAACGTGTCCGGATCGCGATAGGCAAACAACCTGGCCGGCGCCTGATCGGATGTTGCCTCACCGGCCACCATGTAGGTCGCAACCGTCCACGGCGCGCCGCAAAAACCGATCAACGTGATATTGTCCTGCAACTCCGCCTTGACCCGGCGGACGGTTTCATAGATTGGCGCCAATACGGCCGCGTCGATCGCGTCGCTCATCGCCGCCAATGCTTTAGCGTCGGCCAGCGGCTCAAGCCTGGGTCCCTCGCCGGCGACGAACTCAACCTTGCGGCCGAGCGCCTCCGGCACCACCAGGATGTCGGAGAATAAAATCGCGGCATCGAAACCAAACCGCCGCACCGGCTGCAATGTGACCTCGGCCGCCAGTTTCGGATTGAAACACAGATCGAGAAATCCGCCGGCTTTCTCTCGCACTGCACGATATTCCGGCAGATAGCGCCCGGCCTGGCGCATCATCCATACCGGCGGCACCGCGTGATGGTGACCGTCGAGAACATTGAGTAGCGGCTTTATCCCCATGCACTCGGCCTACAAGGTCTTTTCCCAAAAATCCTACTTAGAATCTTTTTCTGTTATTGTTAGGCAGTTGATTAAACTCATGCATTGCAGTCCACGGCCTGTCCACATTGGGCGGGATCGGCATCAAGTTATGCGCATTGTCTGCCGTCGATCTCTCCACAGCAAAACCAGCAATTTTCAGCCCCTTATTGAAGCTTGTCCCCAGCAATCCCCAAATCACTATCCCCATATTGCAGCGCTCTCGCATTACATTCGTGCCAGTCCCTCACGCTGGCACCGATGTGGATGAAAATCGAATTGCTCGGGGTGAGGAGCTTGCGCGGCAGGGTCAGGCGTGGCCTCCTCCCCTAGTTTCCACATTCGATCGGCCAGTTATACCGATGGCAGACACCGGCTATTTTCATCTGCATCTCGTTTCCGATGCGACCGGCGAAACGTTGACCACGGTCGCGCGAGCGGCCGCGGCGCAATATGCCAGCGTCCAGCCGGTCGAGCATCTTTATCCGATGGTGCGCTCGAAAAAGCAGCTCGAGCGCGCGCTTGCTGAAATCACCGAGCAGCCGGGGTTGGTGCTCTACACGCTGCTCGAAGAGGACCTGATCGGCTTGCTCGAGGACAAGTGCCGCGAGCTCGGGTTGCCCTGCATGTCGGTGCTTGGGCCGGTGCTGCGCCTGTTCCAATCCTATCTCGGTTCCGAATCGATCCATCGCGCCGGCGCCCAGCACGTGCTCAACGCCGAATACTTCCATCGCATCGAAGCGCTCAACTACACGATGTTCCACGATGACGGCCAGCACACCGAAGGCTTGCAGGAAGCGGACGTGGTTCTGGTCGGCGTCTCGCGCACCTCGAAAACGCCGACGTCGATCTATCTTGCCAATCGCGGCATCAAGACCGGCAATGTGCCGCTGGTTCCGGGCGTGCCGTTGTCACCGGACGTCGAGAAGCTGTCTCGGCCGTTGGTGGTCGGACTCTATGCCAGTCCGGAGCGCATCGTGCAGATTCGCGAGAATCGCCTGCTCGGCCTGAAGGCGCATAACGCCGACGACCAATATATCGACAAGACGGCGGTGGCCGAAGAGGTCGCCTATTCACGCAGGCTCTGCGCCAAGCACAGCTGGCCGTCGATCGACGTGACGCGGCGCTCGATCGAGGAGACCGCCGCGGCGGTGATGCGGTTGCTGACCGAGCGGCGCCGCCGGCCGGCGACCTGAAGCATGCCGCTTTGGCTCGACAGCCGGCCGCTGGTGCTCGCGTCCAAGAGCGAGGCGCGGGCGAAAGTCCTGAGCGGCGCGGGTCTCGGCCTGGAAATAAGGCCGGCGTCGATCGACGAGCGCGCGGTGGAAGCACAAGCCGGCGGCGCCGATGCAATGGAGGCGGCGCGGCTGCTGGCACGCGCCAAGGCGCAAAGCGTTTCCGCCACCATGCCGGGGCGGCTGGTGCTCGGCGCCGACCAGACGCTGGCCTTGGGGGCAGCGCGCTTTTCCAAGCCGACCGGCCGGGCAGAGGCACGCGAGCAGTTGCGCGCGTTGCGTGGGCAGACGCATGCACTGCACTCGGCGCTGGCGCTCTGCCGCGACGGCGCCGTGCTGTTTGAACACCAAGCGAGCGCGCAACTCACCGTGCGAGCCTTGTCCGACCGCTTTCTTGAGGATTATCTCGACATGGCCGGCAACGCGGCGATGACCAGCGTCGGCGCCTACCAGGTCGAAGGCCCCGGCATCCATCTGTTCGAACGCATCGAAGGCGACTATTTCACCATCCTCGGCCTGCCATTGCTGCCGCTGCTCGATTTCTTGCGGCAGGCGGGTTTTGTTGCAAGGTGAGCTTCATGTTCATTCTCGGCCTCACCGGTTCGCTGGCGATGGGAAAATCGGCGACGGCGAAGATGTTCGCCGAGGAGGGCGTGCCGGTGCACGACGCCGACGCCACGGTGCACCGGCTTTATGACGGCGAGGCGGTGACTGCGATCGAGGCCGTGTTTCCCGGCACCACCGCCGGCGGCAAGGTCGATCGCATCGAGCTTGGCCGGCGCGTTCTTGCCGACAAGGCGGCCATCAAGCGTCTCGAGCAGATCGTGCATCCAATGGTGCGCAAGGCAGAAGAGGCGTTTCTCGCCGCGGCCGAGCGTGACGGTGCTAAGATCGCGGTGCTCGATATTCCGCTGCTTTTCGAGACCGGCGCCCAGAAGCGCTGCGACGCCGTGGTCGTGGTCTCGGGTCCGGCGGACGTGCAGCGCGTCCGCGCCTTCGAGCGCTCCGGCATGAACGAGGACAAATTTGCGGCGATTCTCGCCCAGCAGATGCCGGACGCGGAAAAGCGCGCCCGCGCCGATTTCGTGGTGGATACCTCGCGCGGATTCGACGCAGCGCGCGCACAGGTGCATGAAATCCTTGATCGGGTTGCTAAGATGCCGAAACGAAGGCATTGAGTCGCAAAGAAACAGCATGCGCGAAATCGTCCTCGACACCGAAACGACAGGCCTCGACCCGGCGCAAGGGCACCGGCTGGTGGAGCTTGGCTGCGTCGAATTGCTCAACCGTATTCCGACCGGGGCGAGTTTCCACGCCTACGTCAACCCGGAGCGAGAGATGCCGGCGGAAGCCTTCGCCGTGCACGGCCTGTCAGGTGAATTCCTCAAGGACAAGCCGCGCTTTGCCGAGATCGCCGACGAGTTCCTCGCCTTTATCGGCAGCGACGCGCCGCTGGTCATTCACAATGCCGGCTTTGACCACGGGTTTCTCTGCGCCGAGCTCAAACGCATCGAGCGCGCGCCGATCACGCGCGAGCGGCTTGTCGACACGCTGCTGCTGGCGCGGCGCCGGCATTCGGCCGGTCCCTACAGTCTCGATGCGCTGTGCGCGCGCTACGGCATCGACAATTCGCGGCGCACCAAGCACGGCGCGCTGCTCGACGCGGAAATTTTGGCCGAGGTCTATATCGAGCTGACGGGCGCGCGCCAGGCGCAGCTTGGCCTTGCCGAAAAGACCGTCGGCGCAATGATGCAAAACGGCGTTGCGGTTGTGCGCGAGCGGCCGGCGCCGCTCTCCCTGCGCATCACGGACGCCGACCGCGCGGCGCATCGCGACTTCATCGCCACGCTCGGCGATGCGGCCTTGTGGCTTGGTTATCTGCCGCGCGAGGCTTAAGGCTGCGGCGCCGGTGGCGCGCCCGCGGTCTGCATCTCGCCGAGTTTCTTGCGGTAGAGACCGACGAAATCGACCGGGTCGAGCAGCAGGGGCGGGAAGCCGCCGTTGCGCACGGTTGACGCGATGATTTCGCGGGCGAAGGGAAATAACAGACGCGGACACTCGATCAGCAAAATCGGGTTTAGCGCTTCCTGCGGCACGTTCTGCAAGCGGAACACGCCGCCATAAACGAGCTCGAAGCGGAACATCAGGTTGGTGCCGATCTCGGCCTTACCCTCGAGCTTGAGTTCGACCTCGACGTCGCTGCCTTGCAGCGGCTTGGCATTGACGTTGATCTGGATGGCGATCTGCGGCTGCTGCCCGCCGCCCATCGACTGCGGCGCGTTCGGATTCTCGAACGAGAGATCCTTGATGTACTGTGCCACGACGTTGAGCTGCGGCGCCAAGCCTGGCGGCGGTGGGGTCTGAGCTTGGCCGCCATTGGTGGTCGTCATCATCGATCCCTCAAACCCGGTGATGTTGGAATTCGCGGTTGGCTAACATAGCGCCCCCGGCGGAACAAGGATGCGCCGGACTCAGCGCTCTGGCCTGCCGCTGCGGTCGGTGAGCCTGGGGTCTTCGACGGGATGCCATTGTTCCGGCGGCAGATCGATGATGCCGTCCTTGGCCGCCGCCGGCGTTGGCCGCCGAAACAGAGTGCTCAGCAACACGATCAGCCCGACAAAGTCGGTAATAAACCCCGGTACGAGCAGAAGAATCCCGGCGAGCAAGGTGAGCGAGCCGGTGCCGTCGGCGGAGAGTGCGGTGACGCTGCCGGAGTCGAGCGCGGCGCGCACGCGCGAGATGTGAGCGCCGCCGGCGTGACGCAGCAGCGTGAGGCCGGCGAGTGAAATCGCTATTTGCAGCGCAACCGCTGCAAGCAGCCCTACGGTTGCCGCGACGGCAACAAACGCCGCAAGCTCCGCAAACGGCAGCGCCAGCAGTGCAAACAGCAGCCATTTTGCCACATTCATCGGTGTTCTCATACAGCCAAGCGCTGTTGGCGGCGGCGTCCCAATCGTTTAAAGTTTGCCGGTACAGCCGATTGCGTGGCTAATCGGCATCAGAGCCTATGGAACGGCACGGCCACCAGCATACATAATACCGGTGAACGTGCCGTCATGCGGCCGGTTCATTTCGGCACGCGGAAAGCATGCGAGACGTGTTCGACATCTACACCATTATTTTCCTGGCGCTGGCAGTGTTCATTTTCCTGCGGTTGCGCAGCGTGCTTGGGCAGCGTACCGGCCGGGAACGCCCGCCCTATGACCCCTATGCCGCGCGCGAGCCGGTGCGGCCCGGCTCCGAGAAGGTCGTCGCGCTGCCGAACCGCACACCGGATGCCTCGCAGAAACCGGCCGAACCCGCCGAGCCGGTGACGCCGGTCGAGCGCTGGGCGGGTGTCGCCGCAGTCGGCTCACCCGTTGCCGCGGGACTCGATGCAATTTTCGCCGCCGATCCGACTTTCGAGGGCAAGCACTTCGTCACCGGCGCGCGTGCCGCCTACGAGATGATCGTCAACGCATATGCCGAAGGCGACCGCCGCACTCTGAAAAACCTGTTGTCGCGCGAGGTTTATGACGGCTTCGAGTCCGCCATCAACGAACGCGAAAAGCGCGGCGAGCTGGTCGAAAGCCGCTTCGTCGCCATCGACAAGGCGGAGATCACCTCGGCCGAGCAGCGCCAGCGCACGGCGCAGATCACGGTGCGCTTCGTTTCGCAGATCGTTTCGGTGACGCGCGACAAGACCGGCAAGGTGATTGACGGAAATCCCGACAAGGTGAGCGACATTACCGATGTCTGGACGTTCGCGCGTGATACCACGTCGCGTGATCCGAACTGGAAACTCGTCGCCACCGAAGCCGGACAGTGACTGCATGCCGGGATTGCCCTCCCGTTCCGTCGCCTCATTCACCGTCGCGCTCAGCCTGATCGCAGTTTCGCCCGCGAAGGCGGTCGAAATTCGCCACGCCCAGGTCAAGCCGCTCGCCTTTGCCGATCTCGACGGCTGGCAGGACGACGATCTGGCGGCGGCGTTTGCGACATTCCAGAAGAGCTGCGGCGCAATTCTCCAGGGCAGCAAGGCCATGCGCAGGAAGCGGCCGGTGTTCGAGGGGCTTTACAAGGCATGTGAGGCGGCGGGACCGGTGACTGCCGGCGGCGCGGTCGGTCGCGAGCAGGCGCGCGAGTTCTTCGAAGATAATTTCAGGCCGGTCCGTATCCAACCGCACAATAAATTCGACGGTTTCTACACCGGCTACTACGAGACCGAAGTGGACGGTTCGCGCGTCGCCGCCGGTGAATACAAGTACCCGCTCTATCGGGTGCCGAAAAGTGTCGCCGGCAAGAAGAGCACGGTGTTCGCAAACTACGACCGCAAGGAAATCGAAGCCGGCGCCATTGCCGGCAAGGGTCTCGAAATCTGCTACGTGAAAAATCCGGTCGACGCTTTCTTCGCGCAGATCCAGGGCTCGACGCGCGTCAGGCTCGAGGACGGCAAACTGCTGCGGCTGAATTACATTGCCAGCAACGGCAAGCCCTATACGCCGGTCGGGCGCTGGCTGATCGATGAAGGCATCATCTCGCGCGAAGAAATGTCGATGGACAAAATCCGCGAGTACATGGAGTCCAATCCGAAAGAGGGCGAGGCGTTGCGGCTGAAGAACCGCTCCTATGTGTTCTTCACCGAGACCTCGCTCGGCACCAACGACGAGTGTCTCGGCTCACAGGGCATCCCGCTGACGCCCTTCCGTTCGATCGCGGTCGATCCGTCGGCTCACGTCTACGGCACGCCGATATGGGTCGAGGCCGAATTGCCGATCAACGGGCTGGCACCGGTCGATCCGTTCCATCATCTGATGTTCGCGCAAGACACCGGCTCCGCCATCAAGGGGCCGGCGCGCGCCGACATCTATTTCGGACACGGCGAGGGCATCGAACACATCGCCGGGCGCATCAAGCAGTACGGACATTTCGTGATGCTGGCGCCGAAATCTGTATCGGTGACCGGCACGCAGGGGCCGCCATTCACTCCGCTGCCGCGGCCGCGGCCACCCCAAATCGGTCCGGTGCAGGCAGGCGCAGTCGTCAAGCACGCCGGTCCTTAAGGCCATGGCCCGCGACGGTAACGGACGCCGCGTGCTCTCAGACGATGAGCGTGTGCTCTGGACTACCGTCACCAGATCGATCGCGCCGCTGCGCGAAAGCGCCGATCCGGGCGACGAAGTCGTCGATAAAGCAACGTCAAAACCTGCGCGCCTTATTGCGCGCGCTGCGATCGAGCCCGCCCCGGCGAGGGCGGATGCGTCGCCGGTTGCGCCGCCATCCGCGCTTGGCCGGCGCAAACGCTCGCGCGTCGCCCGCGGGCGCGAAGCCATCGACGGCCGGCTCGACCTGCATGGGCTCACGCAAA
The DNA here is from genome assembly GCA_963738915.1 of uncultured Alphaproteobacteria bacterium. Taxonomy (GTDB): domain Bacteria; phylum Pseudomonadota; class Alphaproteobacteria; order Rhizobiales; family Xanthobacteraceae; genus Pseudolabrys. The sequence continues at coordinate 308,124 of CAVTYO010000005.1, read as the reverse complement.
GCGAAGCTCATGCGACGCTGCTGCGCTTTCTGCGGAATGCAAGCGCGCGTCAGGCGCGCCTGGTGCTGGTCATCACCGGAAAGGGGGACGGCGAGGGCGGGCGCGGCGTGCTGCGCCGGCAATTGCCGCATTGGCTTTCGCTGCCGGAGTTCCGCACGCTGGTCATCGGCTTTGAGCAGGCGCACATTGCCCATGGCGGCGAGGGCGCCTGGTATGTTTCGGTACGGCGGAGCCGGACCGCGGAGTGAGAAGCGTGGAGGGGCCGATGGCGAAGAAGAAGTCCAAGTCCCGCAACAAAGCGCCGGTCAAAAGAAAAAAGAAGACGACGCGGAAAAAGGCGGCGAAACTCCGGCTGGAGCGCAAGCTCGAGGAAGGGCTGGAGGAAACCTTTCCGGGCTCGGATTCGCTTGCGGTGACCGATCCGGTGCGCGGCGAGAAAACATAACGGCGACGCTTGAACCTGCGCCGCCGTCACATCATTCATTCGTTCAGTTCTTGATGAAGGTACCGCTGCGCAGCTCGGAAACCGCCTGACGCAGTTCGGCCTCGGTGTTCATCACGATCGGCCCGTACCAGGCGACCGGCTCCTCGATCGGCTTTCCGGACACCAGCAGGAAGCGGATGCCCTGGTCGCCGGCCTGTACGGTGACTTCGTCGCCGCGGTCGAACAGGACCAGCGAACGATTGCCGGCCGGCTCGCGGAAGACGATTTCCTCGCCGTCGACCTGCCTCTCGGTGAGCACGCCGAGCGGCTTGGATGAGTATGCGAACTTTCCCTCGCCCTCGAAGATATAGGCGAAGGCGTGGCGCTCGACTTCGACCTTGAAGGTCTTGCGCTTGCCTGGCGGTACGAAAATGTCGAGATAACGCGGATCGGCGGCGACGCCTTCGACCGGGCCCTTTTTGCCCCAGAACTCGCCGCAGACGACCCGCACGCGGGTGCCGTCATCCTCGGTGATCTCGGGGATCTCGGCGCCCTTGATGTCCTGGTAGCGCGGTGCCGTCATCTTCAGCGACTTGGGCAGGTTGGCCCAGAGCTGGAAGCCGTGCATGCGGCCTTGCGCGTCACCCTGCGGCATTTCCTGATGCATGATGCCGCTGCCGGCGGTCATCCATTGCACGTCGCCGGAGCCGAGCGTGCCGCGGTTGCCGAGCGAGTCGCCGTGCTCGACGGTGCCGTTGAGCACATAGGTGATGGTCTCGATGCCGCGATGCGGATGCCAGGGGAATCCGGCGCGATAGTCTTCCGGGTTGTTGTTGCGGAAGTCGTCGAGCAGCAGAAACGGATCGAACTCGGTGGTGTTGCCGAAACCGAAGGCGCGGTTGAGCTTGACGCCGGCGCCTTCCAGCGTCGGCTTCGACTGAACGATTTGCTTCACGGGTCTGATGGACATGGCGAACCTTTTTTACGCAGCGACAGCAGCCGCTTTTGTTGCGAACCGGCCGGCAAAGTCGGCAAACTTGCCGATGTAGTCGGTGAGGAACTTGCGCACGGTCTCGTCGGCGACATTGGCCTGAGCGTCGATCATCTCGGGCTTCAACTGAATATAAGCCTCGCCGCCGATGACGTGCAGGCCGAGAGCGTTGAGCACGGCCTTGAGATGCTGCTGAACGACCGCCGTTGAAATCACGCCGCCGGAGGTGCCGATCACGGCCGCCGGCTTGCCGGGATAGGAAGCCTTGCCCCACGGCCGCATTCCCCAATCGATGGCGTTCTTGAGCACCGCGGGGATCGAGCGGCTGTGCTCTGGTGTTACGAATAGCAGGGCGTCGGAGGTCTCGATCTCGGACTTCATCCGCGCGACCGGGGCGGGCACGGGTTGCTCGTTGTCCTGGTTGTAGATCGGCAGGTCGTCGATCTGGATGAATTTGGCCTCGAATTTGTCGCTGCCAAGGTTGGCGAGCGCCTGCGCCAGCTTGCGATTGATGGATTCGCGGCGATTTGAGCCGACGATGACCCCGAGCTTGAGTTTTGCCATTGTTGCCTCTATCTAGTTGCTACTAAGTTACGGTTTGTTACCAGGGCTAGATAGATGACCGCGAAAAAGCCGCAAGAAGGTACATCGCCGATACCCAGTACCCTGCATGTGCCCGGCGATTGCCGGGCGGTCAGCGAGGTTTTGTCGCGGGTCGGCGACAAGTGGACGGTGCTGGTCGTCTCTACCCTCGGCGACGGGCCCAAGCGCTTCAACGAACTGCGCCGCGCCTTGGGGAGTATTTCTCAACGCATGCTGACGCTGACGCTGCGCGCGCTCGAGCGCGACGGCCTGGTGACGCGCACGGTATTTCCGACCATTCCGCCGCGGGTGGACTACGAACTGACCAGGCTCGGCCGCTCGCTGCTCGACCCGGTCAGCGAGCTTGGGCTTTGGGCACGACAGAACCGCCCGGCAATCCAGGACGCGCGGCGCCGCTTCGATGCAACGCCGCAGGGCCAGCAGGCGCGGCTCAAATCCGCTTGATCGGAATGTTGCCGAGAAAATCGCGCTTGCCGATCTCGGCGCCGGCATGGCGCAGGATCGCGTAAGCCGACGTGGCGTGGAAATAGAAATTCGGCAGCACGAAGTGATTGAGATAATCGGCGCCCTGCATCTGTCCTCTGTTGGTCGGCCCGAGCGGAAAAGTGATTTCGCGGTCGGCTGAGGCATCGATCGCCTTGGTGTCGAGTGTCTTGAGGAACGCGACGGTCTTGGCGATGCGCTCCTTGAGCTGCGCGATCGTCGATTCGGCGTCCTCGAATTTTGGCGGCTCGACGCCGGCAAGCCGCGCACTGCCGTTCTTGGCCTGATCGGTGGCAACCTGCACCTGGCGGGTCAACGCGAACATGTCGGGGGCGAGGCGCATGTTCAGAAGCACCGCGGGCTCGAATTTCTTGGCGCCGGCGTGCGCCTCGGCCTTGTCGAGAACGGCAGAGAGCGCGTTGAGCACGGTCTCGAACACAGGGATCGAGGCCTTCGACATTGTCTGCATGGAATGAATCCTTGGACCGGCGGGTTAAACCTTCTTTCGGCGCGGGACGATGCACTGCGAGAGCCGGCAATACAAGACGGCACCCGTCTTCGCGTGAATGGCTAGCGCAGCATGTCGGCGACGCTGCCCGCCTTGCCGGCGCGGGCGATATTGAAGGCGGCTTCCCAGACTGCGATCTTGCCGTCGCGCATCAGCCATATCTCGACACCAAAGCCCTTCATTTTTGCGCCGCTCACAGCGTCTTCCCACTCGCCATCCCAGACATTGCTCAAGGTGTCGCCTTCGAGGGAGCGGAAGGTTTTGCGTAGGCGGTAATTCTTCTGCTTCTTGCTGCGGGTCGTAAAAAAGTCGCGCAAGGCGGCGCGGCCGCGAATTTCCGGCACGGTGCCGAAGCGGATCACGCAATCCTCGGTGAAGCCCTCGACCAGCGCATTGATATTCCATGGCATGAACAGAGATTCGACGTGTTTCACCAGCGCCCGCGCCTCCTCGGCGTTGCGCGGGTTGCCGGCTTTTTGCTGGCGCAATGGCTGCACAGACATGGCTTCCTCCCGGGCGGCCCATTGAGCTGCGGGCCGGTTGAGCCCAATTATCGTCGATTTCGACGGGCTTTCCAATCGCGCCGGTCACAGAATAAAGCGCGAGAGGTCCGCATTCTTCGCCAGGTCGCCGATGTGCTTGTCGACGTAGGCGGCATCGATCTTGACCGTCTCGCCGGAGCGGTCGGTGGCGGCAAAGGAAATCTCGTCGAGCACGCGCTCCATCACGGTCTGCAGGCGCCGCGCGCCGATATTCTCGATCGCGGAATTCACCGCGACCGCGATATCGGCAATGGCGTCGATGGCGTCCTCGGAAAAATCGAGCGTCACTCCTTCGGTCTGCAGCAGCGCCACGTATTGCTTGATGAGCGAGGCCTCGGGTTCGGTCAGGATGCGGCGGAAATCGTCGCGCGTGAGCGCCTTCAGCTCCACGCGGATCGGCAGCCGGCCCTGCAATTCCGGCAGCAAATCCGACGGCTTGGAAATGTGGAAGGCGCCGGAGGCGATGAACAGAATGTGGTCGGTCTTGACCGGCCCGTGCTTGGTGTTGACCGTGGTGCCTTCGATCAGCGGCAGGAGATCGCGCTGCACGCCTTCGCGCGAGACGTCGGCGCCCATGCGCCCCTCGCGGCCGGCGATCTTGTCGATTTCATCGAGGAAAACGATGCCGTTCTGCTCGGTGGCCTTGATCGATTCCTGAATCAGCTGCTCGTTGTCGAGCAGCTTGTCGGATTCCTCGTTGATCAGAACGTCGTGCGAATCGTGCACGGTCACGCGACGCGTCTTGGTACGGCCGCCGCCGAGCTTGCCGAAGATGTCACCGATATTGATGGCGCCCATCTGCGCGCCGGGCATGCCGGGGATCTCGAACATCGGCATGCCGGAGGAGCCGGCCTGCACCTCGATTTCGATTTCCTTGTCGTTGAGTTCGCCTGTGCGCAACTTCTTGCGGAAGCTTTCGCGCGTCGCCGGACTGGCGCCGGGGCCGACCAGAGCATCGACCACGCGTTCTTCCGCCGCCAGTTCGGCGCGCGCCTGGACGTCCTTGCGCTTGCGTTCACGGGTGAGCGCTATGGAAATCTCGACCAGATCGCGCACGATCTGCTCGACGTCGCGCCCGACGTAACCGACTTCGGTGAACTTGGTCGCCTCCACCTTGAGGAACGGCGCACCGGCCAACCTTGCGAGGCGGCGGGAAATTTCGGTCTTGCCCACCCCGGTCGGACCGATCATCAGGATATTTTTCGGCAGCACTTCCTCACGCAGCCTGTCATCGAGTTGCAGACGCCGCCAGCGGTTGCGCAGCGCAATCGCAACCGCGCGCTTGGCGTCACCCTGGCCGACGATGAAGCGGTCGAGTTCGGAAACGATTTCGCGCGGAGAGAAGTCGGTCACTCGCTTACGCCTTCAACGCTTCGATGGTCACGTTGCGGTTGGTGTAGACGCAGATGTCGGCCGCGATGTCGAGCGACTTGCGCACGATTGCCTCGGCATCGAGCGCACCGTCGAGCAGCGCACGCGCAGAGGCGAGCGCGTAATTGCCGCCGGAGCCGATACCGGCGACGCCCGCCTCCGGCTCAAGCACGTCGCCGGTGCCGGTCAGCACCAGCGACACTTTCGGATCGGCGACGATCATCATGGCTTCGAGGCGGCGCAGATAACGGTCGGTGCGCCAGTCCTTGGCGAGTTCGACCGCGGCGCGCAGCAGTTGTCCGGGATACTGCTCGAGCTTGGATTCCAGCCGTTCGAACAGCGTGAAGGCGTCGGCCGTCGCGCCGGCAAAGCCGCCGATCACGTCGCCTTTGCCAAGACGGCGCACCTTCTTGGCATTGGCCTTGATGATGGTCTGCCCGACGGTGACCTGGCCGTCGCCGCCGATCACCACCGTGCCGCCCTTGCGCACGGTGAGGATGGTGGTGCCGTGCCAGATGTCGGGAGACGGGTTTTGCATTGAGACCGTGATGTAGGCGACGCCCGGAGACTATTCAATTGCCGTTTGGGCGGGCTGGACCGTCGCCGAGTCTTCATGTCATCATATGACTATAAGCAATCAGGACCCCGCCAAACGGGGTCTTTTGGGGAGGTAGCCATGACCAAGACCACGCTTAGCCGCCGTTCTCTATTGCAAGGCGCCAGCGCGCTTCCGCTCGGCGCCGTTTTTGCGCCCGCCATCATCGGCCAGGCCAAGGCCGCGGCCTTGAAAATGCGGCTGTCGTCCTCGCAGCAGGACGACCCGAAATACGCCAACGGCCGCGTCTATTACGACAACCTCGTCAAGCACCTGAAGGCCGACGGGATGTCCGAACAGATCGAGGTTGCCTTCTTCCCGGCGAACCAGCTCGGCCAGGAAATCGACGTCATCAACTCGGTCAAGCTCGGCGTGATCGACATGATGGTGTCGGGCTCGTCCATTTCCGCCAACCTGGTGCCCTTGGTCGGCGTGTTCGACGTCGGCTACATGTTCGACAGCTTCGCTCAGCAAACCAAGGCCTTCGACAGCGGCGCCGCCAAGCCGGTCGAGGATGCGCTGCTCAAGAGCGCCAATATCCGCATCGTCGCCTGGGCCTATAATTTCGGCGCACGCAGCGTGCTGTGCAAAAAGGCGGTGAAGGAGCCGGCCGATCTTGCGGGCGTAAAGATTCGTACGCTGCCCAACCCGATCATCACCGAATGTCTGCGGCTGATGGGCGCGGCTGCGGTGCCGCTTGCATTCGGCGAGGTCTATACGGCGTTGCAGGCCGGGGTGCTCGACGGAGTCGAACATGATCCACCGACCATCGTCGCCAGCAAGTTCTACGAAACATCAAAATTCTATTCGCTGACCGAACACAATTTCTCGCCGCTGGCGATTTATTTCAGCGACGCGACCTTCAAGAAGATGGATGCAAAGGCGCGTGATAGTTTCCTTGCCGCCACGCAAAAGGCCGCCGCCGATACCCGCAGTCACGGTCTGGCTGTCGAGAAGGAGGCGCTCGAATTGCTCAAATCCAAAGGCGTTTCGGTCAGCCAATGCGACAAGCCTGCGTTCAAGCAGCGCGTCGCGCCGCAGACCGAGAGCTTCATCAAGCAGAACCCGGACGCCAAGGCGGTCGTTGACAAGATCAAGTCGACCTCGGCCTAAAAGAAATCGCCCGTGGTGATTGCCGCATCAGCGCCGGAGGCGAGCCTCCGGCCGCCGCTTCGTCTGCTGCTCGGCCTCACCGACGCGGTGGCGGCGGTGCTGCTGGCGGCGGACCTGGCGGTGGTCATCGGCTCGGTGACGCTGCGCTCCCTGTTCAACGCTCCGGTCGAGTGGTCGGACGATATTGCGCGCGGGCTGATGGTGGGATCGAGTTTTTTCGGCGCGGCGAGCGCGCTGGCGCGTGGCGAAAACGTCGGCATTGTGTTTGTCATCGAGCGTGTGCCGCCGCAGGTGCGGCGCATCGTCGATGCGGTCTCGGCGTTGCTGATCGCCATCATCGCCGGCTATGTGGCCTACTTCTCGGTTAATCTTGGCTACATCACAACCGGACAGACCACCGGCTCCGGCCTGCCGCTCGAACTGACCTTCTATCCGATGGGCGCTGGCGCGGCTTGCATGACCGTGTTCGCCGTCGACCATTACCTGCGTCGCGGCTGGCGCGACGGCGTGCTGGCGGTGGTCATCGTCGCCGCGCTTGCCGCACTGTGGCTCGCCTGGAACGCCGTCGCGCCCAGTACCGTGCCCGCTCCGGGACTGCTGATGCTGATCGGCTTTGCCGTCAGCATGTGCGGCGGCATGGCCGTTGGCTTCGCCCTGGCGCTGGCGGCGCTGATCTACATCTGGGCGGAAGGCTCGCTGCCGGGCGTGATCTTCGCGCAGCAGATGGCGCGCGGTATCGATAATTTCGTGCTGCTGGCGATCCCGTTCTTCATCATGGTCGGCTATCTGATGGAGGCGAACGGGATGTCTGTCCGCCTGATCGCGCTGCTCGAGCGCCTGGTCGGGCGGGCGCGGGGCGGGCTCAACGTCGTGATGGTCCTGTCGATGGTCATTTTCTCCGGCATCTCCGGTTCGAAGATGGCCGACGTGGCCGCGGTCGGCTCCGTGCTGGTGCCGGCGGCGCGCCGCTCCAGGCAGAATCCCGGCAACGCCGTGGCGTTGCTGGCGGCCTCAGCGGTGATGGCGGAAGCCATTCCACCGTGCCTCAATCTCATCATTCTTGGGTTTGTCGCCAATATCTCGATCGGCGGACTGTTCATGGCCGGACTGGTGCCGGCCGGCCTGATGGCGTTGTCGCTGATCGCCGTAGCGGTCCTGTTCGGCCAGCGCAGCGAGATCCGCGATGCTGCGAGCGCGCAGATTCCGTTGCGGCAGTTGTGGACAGGCGCGGCGGCGACGGTCGGACTGATCGTGCTGATCTTCGGCGGCTTCAAGACAGGGTTTGCGACCGCCACGGAAATCTCCGCCTTCGCCGCGCTCTACGCGCTCGTCGCCGGCAGCATCGTGTTTCGTGAGCTTGGCTGGCGCGCGGCGATCCGCAGCTTTACCCAGTCGGCGGTCCGTTCTGGCCTGATCATGTTCATCGTCGCCGGTGCGCAATCGCTGGCCTTCGTCCTCACGCTTCAACAAATCCCGCACGCCATGGGCGAAGCGCTGGTGCATCTGTCGCAGACGAGCGGCACCTGGCTGTTCATGGTCCTTTCGATCGCCATCCTGATCGTGATGGGTTCGGTGCTCGAAGGTGCCGCGGCGCTGATCATTTTCGGGCCGATGCTGGTCCCGGTCGCGGCCACGCTCGGTATCGCGCCGCTGCATTTCGGCGTGGTGCTGGTGGTGGCCATGGGCATCGGCCTGTTCGCCCCGCCGCTGGGGCTCGGCCTCTATGGCGCCTGCCTGATCGGCAATGTCCCGATCGAGAGCACGGTCAAGCCGATATTGGCCTATCTCGGCCTGTTGACGGCGGTTTTGCTGTTCATCGCATTTGTGCCGGGCTTGACGCTCTGGCTGCCGCACGCGCTCGGTTATTGAGCACGCCGCCGGGTTGGCGAATTCGGCAAACCCCTGATAAAAGGCGCGCGACTTCAAGGATGCCGCGATGCGCAAAGCCACGGTAAAACGAAAGACCAAGGAAACCGACGTCGAGGTCGAAATCGATCTTGACGGCGCCGGGCGTTCGTCGGCCGCGACCGGTATCGGCTTTCTCGACCACATGCTCGATCTGCTGGCGCGGCACTCGCGCATCGACATTACGGTCAAGGCCAAGGGCGATCTGCATATCGATCATCACCACACCACCGAGGATGTCGGCATCGCGCTCGGCCAGGCGGTGAAGCAGGCGCTTGGCGACATGAAGGGCATCACGCGTTACGCAAGCGTCGAGGTGCCCATGGATGAGGCGCTCACTCGCGTCGCCATCGACATTTCCGGCCGGCCGTTTCTGGTGTTCAAGGCGGAGTTCGTGCGCGACAAGGTCGGCGAGTTCGACACCGAACTGGTGCAGGAATGGTTTCAGGCCTTTGCCATGAATTCCGGCATCACGCTGCATGCCGAGACCTTGTATGGGACGAACGATCACCATATCGCCGAGTCCTGTTTCAAGGGACTGGCGCGAGCCTTGCGGGCGGCGCTGGCGATCGATCCGCGCGCGAAGGACGAGGTGCCGTCCACCAAGGGCAAGCTCGGCGGGTGAGCCGCAGCCCTTAAGCCTGTCATCGCCGGGCTTGTCCCGGCGATCCCGATCAGGAGTGCGGTGCCTATCTAAGCGGGATGACCGGGACGAGCCCGGCCATGACAAATTCGAGAGTTGAGAACGCGTCGATGCCTACCTTCACCGTTCATGCCCCTCCGCGGCCATCGGGCCGAAGCGCCGATCCCGAGCGCTTCGTGTTCGTGTGCGACGGCTTTTATTTCTGGGCCTTCGTGCTGGCGCCGTTATGGCTGCTGCTGCACCGGCTGTGGCTGGCGCTGCTCGGTTATGCCGTCGTCAACGCCGCGATCGGTGCCGGCCTCTACCTGATTGGCGCGCCGCCGCCGGTGAAATTTTTTACCGGCCTGCTGGTCGCGCTGCTTGTCGGCTTCGAGGCGGCGACGCTTTGGCGCTGGACACTTGCCCGCCGCGGCTGGGCACAAATCGGTTTTGCGGTCGGCGACGACGCCGAAGCCGCCGAGCAGCGCTTCTTCGCCGGCTGGATCGCGCGCAAGCCCGCCGTGCCGTCGCCGGCACCGCCGCCGGTGCAATTTGCGACGCCGGTCTGGCGCGGGCCGCTGTCCTCCTCCGATATCATTGGCCTGTTCCCGGAGCCGGGAGGCAAGCCGTGAGCGTCGCCATTGTCGACTACGGCTCCGGCAACCTGCATTCGGCGGCCAAGGCCTTCGAACGCGCCGCGCGTGAAAGCGGTCACGATCAGCCGATCCTCGTCACCAACGATCCTGGCGAAGTCGCCAAAGCCGATCGCGTGGTGTTGCCGGGCGTCGGCGCCTTCGCCGATTGCCGGCGCGGGCTCGACGATATCCCCGGCATGGTGGAAGCGTTGAACGAGAGCGTGCTGCGGCGTGCCCGTCCGTTCTTCGGCATCTGCGTCGGCATGCAATTGATGGCGGAGCGCGGCCGCGAGTATCAGGTGACGCCGGGTCTGGGCTGGATCGCCGGCGAGGTTGACCGCATCACGCCGAACGACGCTGGGCTCAAAATCCCGCACATGGGCTGGAACACGCTCAATATGCTGACGCCGCACCCGCTGCTCGCCGATATCCCGCTGGGGCCGGACGGCCTGCACGCCTATTTCGTGCATTCCTACGAGCTTAAGCCCGCGCGCAGGCCCGATCTGGTGGCGCAGGCCGACTATGGCGGCCCGCTCACGGCCATCGTCGGCCGCGACAATATGGTCGGCACCCAGTTCCACCCGGAAAAAAGCCAGCGGCTCGGGCTGAAGCTGATCGGCAACTTTTTGCAGTGGACGCCGTGATCCTTTTTCCCGCCATCGATTTGAAAGAGGGTCTCGCCGTGCGCCTGGAGCAGGGCGACATGACGCGCGCCACCATCTTTCACCGCGACCCGGCGGCGCAGGCGCGCGCCTTCGAGGTGGCCGGCTTTGAATATCTGCACATCGTTGATCTCGACGGCGCCTTTGCCGGCAAGCCGGTCAACGCCGCCGCGGTCGAGCGCATCCTGGAAACCGTCGGATTGCCGATCCAGCTCGGCGGCGGCGTGCGCGACATGGCGACCGTCGAAGCCTGGCTCGGCAAGGGGGTGAACCGGGTCATCATCGGCACCGCGGCGGTGCGCAACCCGGAGCTGGTCAAGCAGGCGGCAAAGGCATTTCCCGGCCGTGTCGCGGTCGGCCTCGATGCCCGCGACGGCAAGGTGGCGGTCGAAGGCTGGGCGGAGACCTCGGAGCTGACGGCGCTCGCCATTGCGCGGCGGTTTGAAGATGCCGGCGTCTCGGCAATCATCTACACCGACATCGCGCGCGACGGGGTGCTCAAGGGACTCAATCTCGATGCGACCATCGCGCTCGCCGAGGCGATTTCCATTCCGGTGATCGCCTCCGGCGGCCTCGCGTCCATCGACGACATCAAGGCGCTGCTCGAACCGCGGGCGAAAAAGCTTGATGGCGCGATCGCTGGCCGCGCGCTCTACGATGGCCAGCTCGATGCGCAGGGCGCGCTCAAGCTCATCCGCGACGCAAAGGCGGCGTGAATGTTCAAGGTGCGCGTCATCCCCTGCCTCGACGTCAAGGACGGCCGCGTGGTCAAGGGCGTCAACTTCGTCAATTTGCGCGACGCCGGCGATCCGGTGGAGGCCGCCATTGCCTATGACGCCGCCGGCGCCGATGAGCTTTGCTTTCTCGACATCACCGCAAGCCACGAGAAACGCGGCATCATCCTCGACGTGGTGCGGCGCACGGCGGAAGCCTGCTTCATGCCGCTGACCGTCGGCGGCGGCGTGCGCTCGACCGAAGACATCCGCGCATTGCTGACGTCCGGCGCCGACAAGGTCTCGATCAACACCGCCGCGGTCGAGCGGCGCGATTTCGTCAGGCAAGCGGCGGAGAAATTCGGCGATCAATGCATCGTCGTCGCCATCGACGCCAAGATCGTGTCGAACGAAGGCGAAAAGCCGCGCTGGGAGATTTTTACCGTCGGCGGCCGCAAGCCGACCGGCATCGACGCGGTGGAATACGCCAGGGAAGTGGTCGCGTTCGGCGCCGGCGAAATCCTGCTCACCTCCATGGACCGCGACGGCACGCGGCGCGGCTTCGACATCGCACTCACCCGTGCGGTGGCGGACGCCGTGCCGGTCCCGGTCATCGCCTCGGGCGGCGTCGGCACGCTGGCGCACATGGTCGAGGGCATCCGCGACGGCCATGCGACCGCCGTGCTGGCGGCCTCGATCTTCCATTTCGGCGAACACACTGTGCGCGAAGCCAAGACCTATATGGCCAAAGCCGGACTGCCGACGCGGCTCGATCCATGATATGCAACGCGGCCATGGCCAAGTTCACCCTCGCCGACCTTGAGAAACGCGTGCATCAGCGCGCCTCGGCCAGCGCCGCGAGTTCCTACACGCGCGCGCTGCTGGACAAGGGCGTCGCGCACTGCGCCAAAAAACTCGGTGAGGAGGCCATCGAAACGGCGATGGCTGCCGTGCAGGAGGATAAGAGCCGGCTGATCGCGGAAGCGGCCGATCTGATCTATCATCTGCTCGTGGTGCTTGAGGCGCGCGGCGTGACGCTGGCCGAAGTCGAGGCCGAGCTGGAAAAGCGCACTGCGCAATCCGGGCAGGACGAGAAAGCATCCCGAGGAGCCTGAAGGCGCATGGAGCAGCGCACCGAAGAGGTCCTCTCGCCGTATCGAGTTTTTTCGCGCGAGCAATGGGCGGCGCTGCGCGAAGACATGCCGATGACGCTGACTTCCGACGAGGTCACCCGCGTGCGCTCGCTGCACGACCGCCTCGATATCGAGGAGGTCGAGGCGATTTACCTGCCGCTGTCGCGGCTACTCTCGCTCTATGTCGCGGCGACGCAGAGGCTGTTCCGCGCGCAGCGGCGGTTCCTCGGCACCGAGGACGCCAAGATGCCCTACATCATCGGCGTCGCCGGTTCGGTGGCGGTGGGAAAATCGACCAGCGCGCGCGTGCTGCAGGCGCTGCTCGCGCGTTGGCCGAACGTGCCCAAGGTCGATCTCATCACCACCGACGGGTTCCTCTACCCCAACGCGATTCTCGAACGCGAAGGGCTGATGGAAAAGAAGGGCTTTCCGGAAAGCTACGATCTGCCGGCCCTGTTGCGTTTCCTGACCGACGTAAAAGCCGGGCGGCGCCCGGCACGGGCGCCGGTCTATTCGCACCTGACCTATGACGTTACGCCTGGCCAGTGGGTGGAAGTGGACCGCCCGGAGATCCTCATCGTCGAGGGCTTGAACGTTTTACAGACCGGACGCCTACCCAAGGACGGCAAGGCCATTCCCTTCGTGTCGGACTTCTTCGATTTCTCGGTCTACCTCGATGCCGACGACGACGTGCTCAAGTCCTGGTACGTCGATCGTTTCCTCACGCTGCGCTCAACCGCGTTCCGCGATCCCAAATCGTATTTCCATCGCTACTCGAACCTGTCCGATACCGAGGCGGTGGAGACGGCAAGCTCGATCTGGGAACGCATCAACCTCGTCAACCTGCACGAAAATATTCTGCCGACGCGCCAACGCGCCGATCTCATCCTGAAGAAAGTGGAAACCCACCAGGTCGAGGAAGTCTCGCTGCGGCGCCTGTAATTTCAGGCCGCGCGCGGGGTGACGGCGAAATGCTCGAGATAGCGAGCCTTGACCGCCGACATCGGCAGCACGACCAGCACGTCGGTGGTGCCGAACTCGTGGTCAACCACCGCGCCGTCGCCGACATAGGCGCCGAGGCGCAAATAGCCCTTGAGCAGCGGCGGCAGCGCGCGCAACGCCGCCTTCGGGTCGATCGCTTCCTTCGACATGCGGTTCATTTCGACATAGCGCCTGGGCAGCGCCCGCGCGCGCCATTGCTCCGGCGCGCGCGAATAATGATGCAGGAACGACAGCAGCATCGCCAATTGCCGCGGCTCGGTGCCGTCGAGGCTGGCGCAGCCGATCATAACGTCGGTGCGGTATTGCGCGATGTAGCCGGAGATGCCGCGCCAGAGCAGCTCGACCAGCCGCTTGTTGCGGTACGGCGCCAGCACGCAGGAGCGGCCGAGTTCGAGGAACTGCAGATTGCCGTGGCGCGCGATCAGGTCGCCGATGTCGAATTCGCTTGCGGTGTAGAAGCCGCCGTAGTCCTCGGCGAGCGGTTGCCGTAGCAGACGATAGGTTCCGACGACCGTTGGATGATTGATCGAGTGCGCCTCGCGAGCGTCGTGATCGAGCACCAGAAGATGATCGCAGATGGCGTCATAAGCATCGACATCGCGGCGGGCAAACAGCCGTCCCGGATTGGGGATCGCAGAACCTTCCTGATAGAAAACGCGGTAGCGCAGCTTCTGCGCCTGCCGCACTTCGGCGGCGGTTTGCGCCAGCCGCACCTCAAGCGAACCCATGCGGCCGAGCGACTGCGCCGGGCGATGCGCTCGCGCGGCGAAAGCCTGCAGGCCGCCATAGGCCTGCAACGAGGACAGCAAGCTGGGAACGCTCTGGCCGCCGGGCGGAGCGCGAAACCGTTCGAATAGGCTGCGAGGAAGCTTGACCGGATCGCGGCTTATCATAGGGCTCGTCCTTATTCCGCGCGCGGCCAGCATTTACGCCGGCCGTTTCGGCCCGGCGAATCAAGGGGGTGACCGCCATTATCCCCCTACAGCATGGGCCGAGCACGGAATTATGACAGCGGGGAAAAAGCGGCTCAAGCGGCAAGCGTGGCCGCGCCGCCTGGGGACAATCCATCGATTGCCTCGCGCAGGCGCAGCGGGTCAAGCGGCTTGACCAGGAACCCGTCCATGCCGGCGGCAAGACACGCCTCGCGATCTTCGGACTGGGCGTTGGCGGTGAGGGCGAGGATGCGGGTACGTGCAGCGCCGGTTTCGGTTTCGGCGGCACGGATGCGCCGCGCCGCCTCAAGTCCGTCGAGGCCCGGCATCTGCACGTCCATCAGCACCAGATCGTAGGGGCTGCCGTTCTCGCGCTCGGCGATGAAGGAGGCAATCGCGGCAAGCCCGTCGGCAACGATCGTCGGACGGTGGCCGAGCCGCGATAGCAGCGCGCGCGCCAGCAGGGCGTTGATCTCATTATCCTCGGCGACCAGGACCGACAGGCCCGCCGAATTTGCCGTCTCGCCGGATGTTTCACTCTCGGGCGCGCGATCCTGCGCTTGCGACTCAAATGAATCTTCCGCCGCAAAGCGCGTCGCCAGGGACGCCGCACGCACCGGCTTGACCAGGTAGCCGGTGAAGCCGGCATCCTTGAGTGCCGGCAGCACGTGCCGCTCGGCCGGCGTAATCAGGACAATGCGGCGCGGCACGTCGATCGCGCCGGCACGGCCCGAGGCGATCATGCGCTGTGCCGCCGCGGTGTCGACCAGCAATGCATCCCAGGCGCGTTCGGGCAGCAGTGCCGCCGCGATATTGTCGTCGCTCACCGCGCAGGTGCGCGCGCCCCAGCGGCCAAGCCGCCGGGCCAGCAGCGAGGATTCGATCTCCGCCGCTGCGACAATGAGCACCGACGCATTTTGCAAGCTTGGTGCGGAAAATTCGTTTTGCGTAACCTCGGCTGCGGCAAGCGGCACGCTGAAGCTGAAGGTCGCGCCACGCCCCACCTCGCTGTCGACCTGCATCTCGCCGTCCATGCGTTCGACGATGCGCCGGGAAATCGCAAGACCCAGACCGGTGCCGCCGAATTTCCGGGTCGAGGAGCCGTCGGCCTGCTCGAAGTCGAGAAAGACGCGTTGCTGGTCCTCTTGCCTGATGCCGATGCCGGTGTCGCGCACGGCGAAACGGACATTTCCATTGCCCTCGTCCGGCTCGGCGATGACAGCGACCCCGCCGCTTTCGGTGAACTTGACAGCATTGCCGGCGAGATTGAGCAGCACCTGGCGCAGCCGCGCGTCGTCGCCCATAAGCCGGCCGGGCAGGCGCTCGTCGACGAATGACGCGATTTCGATGCCTTTGCTCTGGGCACGCGGTGCCAACAGCTCGACGACGTCTTCGATGAGAGCGCCGAGCGCGAAGGGGCGCATTTCCAGTTCGAGCTTGCCGGCCTCGATCTTGGAGAAATCGAGAATCTCCTCGATCAGCGTCAGCAGCGTCTCGCCCGAGGTCTTTGCCGCCTTGGCATAAGTTTCCTGCTCGGGGGTGAGTTCAGTGTCGAGCAGCAGGCCGGCCATGCCGAGCAGGCCGCTGAGCGGGGTGCGGATTTCGTGACTGACGGTGGCGAGAAAGCGCGACTTGGCGCGGTTGGCCGCCTGCGCCTCGTCGCGGGTCGCCGCGAGCGCACGTTCGGCCTCGACGCGGCCGGTCACGTCGCGGCCGACACCCTGCACCTGGGTGCCGTCCTCGCCGCGCACCGCCACTTCGCGCCAGGCGATCCAGCGGGCGCCGGCGCCGTTCGCGATCCTCTGGTCATAGACGCGTGTGCCATCATCGAGCACGGCGATCTCGCTTTGCTCCAGCACTGGAAGCTGAAACCGATTGCCGATCAGCGCATCGCGCTTGCGCCCGGCGAGCGAGCAAAACGCGTCATTGGCGTAGGTGATGCAGCCGTTCGCATCGCGGCGCACGATCATGTCGCCTTGCGCTTCAAGCAGGCTGCGTGCGTGTTCTTCCGCCTCGCGCAGTTCCCAATTGTGATCGGTCAACTCGTCGAGCCGCGCCTTAAGCGCGCGGATTTTTTCCACGCCGGCGCGCCGGCGGATGAGCATGAAGGCGATGATCGCGCAGGCGGCGGCAAACAGCGCGCCGACGCCAGTCGCGTAGGCGTAGGGATCGTAAGTGCTGCTTTTGAACCGGATGCCGGCGAAGAAGCCAAGTCCTGCGGAAACCACCGCCAGCGTGGTCATCACGGCGCGCCCGAACAGCACCAGCGCGGCGCGGTTGCGGGCGCTTTTACGAATGGCAAAAACGGGAGACGTCGATTGCTTTGACCGCATTGGCTCCGTCGCCCAGGATCCGCGAATTTCCCCTGAGCGCATTGAACGCCGGAACCGTTGCCAATCCTTTCCCGGCACGTTGCCGGCTCAAACGTGGTGAAGGGAGGGTTAAAGCGGTATTTCCTTGCCGCGCCGCATCACGCGGCGCGGGCGCGGCCATCGTCGGCAAGTGCGCGATAGGACAGCGCCTCGGCGAAATGGACGCGTCCGACTTTGTCGGCACCGTCGAGATCGCCGAGCGTACGCGCGACCCTCAAGACGCGGTGATAGCCGCGGGTGGAAAGCTGCATGGCATCGGCGGCATCCCGCAGCAACGACAGGCCCGTTCCGTCGGCCCGTGCAACCTGTTCGAGTACCGAGCCTTGCGCTTGCGCATTGGTGCGCACGCCGGCCAAACCCAGCGAGGCAGACGGCGGCGGCAAAATGAGATCGGCGGCGGTCACCGCCGGTACCTCAATGTGCAGGTCGATGCGGTCGAGCAGGGGACCTGAGAGCCGCGCCTAATACTCGGCGGCGCATCGCAGGTTGGTGCCGCGCTTGCAGGCAAAGCCCGGATCATTCGCGCGTCCGCAGCGGCACGGGTTCATGGCGGCGATCAGCATGAAGCGGGCGGGATAAGTGACGCGGTGATTGACGCGGGCGATGGCGACCTCACCCGTCTCCGACGGTTGGCGCAGCGAATCGAGCGCCTGTCCGCAAAATTCCGGCATCTCGTCGAGGAACAGGACGCCGTTATGCGCCAGCGATATTTCGCCGGGCCGCGCGCGCAAGCCGCCGCCGACCAGCGCCGGCATCGAGGCCGAATGGTGGGGGCTGCGAAACGGCCGCCGGTTGGTGAGCGCGCCGCCTTCGATCTCGCCGGCGACGGAGGCGATCATCGATACTTCCAGCAATTCGGCCGGCGACAGCGGCGGCAGGATCGAGGGCAGCCGCGCCGCGAGCATCGCGACTTCCAAAGTCCGCTTGGCGCTTTCCTGGCCCTCGATGTCGGTGAGGTCGAGCGGCAACTCGGCGAGCTCGCGGATTTTCGGCTGCGGCCGGGTGAGCACCTGTGTGCCCTTGAAATGATTGGCAAGCTGAATCAGAGACTGCGCCGCGATGAGTTCAATTTCGGGCGAGGCCCAGGCCGCCTCCGCGCCGCGGGACGCCGGGCAAATCAGACCTTCGCCGCGCGCATTGGCGCCAATCGCCGCGGGCAGCACGCCGGCAACGGCTGCGATCAAGCCCGAGCTCGCCCAGAGCGGTGAAGCCGGACAACGCGGCGTGCGGAATGGCGCCGATCGCCGCCATCAGCCCGAGCGCGATCGGCAGGTCGTAATGGCTGCCTTCCTTTGGCTGATCGGCGGGAGCGAGATTGATTGTGATGCGGCGGGCGGGCAAAGCCGGCCCGGAAGCGATCAGCGCCGAGCGGCCCCGCTCCTTGGCTTCCGGTACCGCCTTGTCCGGCAACCCGACGATGGCGAAGGCCGGCAGACCGGGCGCGACCTGGACCTGGACGTCCACGGCGCGGGCCTCGGTGCCCTCGAAGGCCACGGTGCTGACCCGCTGAACCACGAAAACGCCCCCAGGAGCCACAAAGGCTCGGCCACTAGCCTAGTGGATCGGCCTTTGGCCGGGTCATGCGTTCGTTTGAAATTCGCCGGTGACGCGCCCTCTGTGGCCGGTGCCCTAGGCGATCAGGCCCGCCGCTTGGCCTCGATCTTGTCCCAGATCAGCGCGGCAATATCGGGGCCGCCAACGTTTTTCACCGCGCGGATGCCGGTCGGCGAGGTGACGTTGATTTCGGTGATGAAGTCGCCAATCACGTCGATGCCGACGAACAAAAGGCCACGCTCACGCAGCGCGGGGCCGAGCACCTTGCAGATCTCACGCTCGCGCTTGGTCAATTCCGTTGCCGCCGGCGCTCCGCCGCGCACCATATTGGAGCGCAGGTCGTCCGCCGCCGGAATACGGTTGACCGCCCCGGCGTAGTCGCCGTCCACCAGAATGATGCGCTTGTCGCCCTCCTTCACCGCCGGCAGGAACTTCTGCACCACCCATTGCTCGCGGAAGGTCACCGAAAACAGGTCGAACAGCGAGCCGAAATTCAGGTCGTCTTTGGTAATGCGAAATACGGCGCCGCCGCCGTGGCCATAGAGCGGCTTCATGACGATGTCGGCATGTTTGGCACGGAACGCCTTGATTTCCGCGAGGTCGCGGGTGATCAGCGTCGGCGGCATCAGCTCGGGAAATTCGGTGACGAACAGCTTTTCCGGCGCGTTGCGCACATGCGCGGGGTCGTTGACCACCAGCGTCTTGCCCTGGATGCGTTCGAGCAGATGCGTCGTCGTCACGTAAGCCAGATCGAATGGCGGGTCCTGGCGCAGCAGCACCACGTCGAACGCGATCAGGTCGGTGCGCCGCGGCTTGCCGAGGGTGAAATAATCGTCGGCGACATCGCGCACGGTGAGCGCCTCGACGGTGGCGAAAACGCGCGCGTCGAGCAGCGCCAGCCGGTCGGGCGTGTAATACGACAGCTTATGCCCGCGCTTCTGCGCTTCGAGCAGCAGGGCGAAGGTGGAGTCGCCCTTGATGTTGATCCGCTGGATCGGATCCATCTGCACCGCAACATTCAGGGCCATGAATTCCCTTTGCCGCTCTGTCAATTAAACCCAACAAACCTTTAACATTTTACCGCCACTATAGCCGTTGTAGCCCGGATTGCACGGTGCGGGGTCCCTGCGGTGACTTTGCCGAAGCTTTCGATTGCCGCCAAGCTCTATGGCATCTTCGCGCTTATGGCGGCCATAACACTGACACTGGCGACCAGCGCCGTGGTCAGCGCCCACTACCATGCCGGGCTCACCGACGAATTTGAATCGGCCAATGCCGGGACCTGGAACGTCGAGCGGGTCAACGGGCTGATTTATGCCGTGGTGATGGAGTCGCGCGGCGTCTACATGTCGCCCGATCTCGCCACGTCGAAGGTGTACGCCGACGGCATTCTCAAATTCAACGCGCAGATCGCCAAGGTCGTGGCGGATTGGAAGAAAGCGGTCCACGGCGACGAGGCCGAAGCATTCGATCAGTTCTCCCGACGCATAGCCCAGTTCATCGATTTCCGGCGCGAATTGGCGCGGCTTGGGACCGAAGTCAGTCCTGCGGCCGGCCGCGAATGGGGCGACAACGATGCCAACCGTTCCGTGCGCAAGGCGCTCAACAAGGATCTCGAAAGGCTGGCCGGCTTTTACGCCGACCGCGCGCGCCAGGTTTATGCGAAAATCGATTCCGGCATCGATAACACCGCGCTGTGGCTCAGCGTCTTCGCGGCCTTTGCCGTGATGCTCGCAACCGCCGGCATGGTGCTGATTTTCCGCAACGTCGCGCGGCCGCTCGCCGCCATCACCGGCGTCACCGAAACTGTCGCTTCCGGCAACACCGCGATCGAAGTGCCGTTCCGTGAGCGCGCCGACGAGATCGGCGCCCTGGCACGCTCGATCGGTGTATTTCAGAACGCGATGCGCAAGAACGCGGAATTGACCCGCACCGTCAGCGGCGACGCCGAGGTCCGGGCGCGCCAGCAGAAATTGATGTCGAGCGAGATCGCGCGATTTTCCTCCGACGTCGAGGCGACGCTGTCCGAACTCGGCCGTATCTGCGACCAAATGCTGGCCGCTTCGACACAACTCGCCGGCGCCGCCGACGGCGCCGCGGCAAAGACCACGCTGGCGGCGGCGGCGTCCAACGAAGCCTCCGCCAATGTGCGCGACATCGCGTCGGCCGCCGACGAACTCTCGGTCTCGGTCAATGAAATCGACCGCCAGGTGGCGCAGTCGAACGCCATCGCGGTCAAGGCAGTGAGCGAAGCCGAGCGCACCAGCGTGGCGGTCAACGAGCTCGCCGAAGCCGCCAAGCGCATCGGCGACGTGATCAAGTTGATCACCGACATCGCCGAGCAGACTAATCTTCTGGCACTCAATGCGACCATCGAGGCCGCGCGCGCCGGCGAGGCCGGGCGCGGCTTTGCCGTTGTCGCCGGCGAGGTCAAGGCGCTGTCCGCGCAGACCGGTCGCGCAACCGAGGAGATCGGGGCGCAGATTGCCGGCATGCAGCGCGCGACGCAGCGTTCGATCGAGGCGATCGGCGCGATCGAACAGACCATTCGCCAGATCGGCAGCATCAGTGGCGCCATTGCCGCGGCGGTCACCGAACAGGGCGCTGCGACGCAGGAAATCGCCCGCAGCGTCGAAATCGCCGCGCGGCGCACGCGGGAGACCGCAGATGAGGTGGGTTTCGTCGGCGGCGCGACCGAGGACACCCGCGCCAGCGCCGGGGCGGTGAAGGCGGTCGCCGACGATCTCGGTCAGGTCGCCGGGCGCATTCGTTCGCAGGTCGACCAATTCTTCGACCGCCTGAGCGCTTGAGCCGTTCGATCACGCGCGTTCAAACGCCGCCGGAATGTGCCGTGGCAGTTTGCCGGGCGCGACCAGGATGGCGTCAAAGCGCATATCGCGGATCGCCGGCTGCGGAAAATGCGCGAGCCACAGTTCGGCCGCCTGTGCGATGCGCCGCCTCTGCCGCGGCGTCACCGATTCTGCCGCCGCGTCCAGCGTTGCCCGCGCCTTGACCTCGACGAAGATCAGCAGGTGGCGGCGCGCGGCGACGATGTCGATCTTGCCGAGCGGACTTTTCCAGCGCCGTGAAAGGATGCGATAGCCGTGGGCGATAAGCCAGGCGGCGGCGCGGCTTTCCGCGGAAATTCCAACGCCGAATGCGGCAAGCTTTTCCGGACGCGCTTGGTGGCTGGAAACCGGTTTTGCGGTTCGGCGCGGCGCCGGCGGCGCGTCATCGCGCATCGCCCGTCTCCTTGCTCGGTTTCTTGCGCGTCTCATGGGCGAGTGCAAGCGCGCGTTGATAGACTTCGCGGCGCGGCCGTCCCGTCGCCAGCGCCACCTCGCCGACCGCGTCCTTGACTGAGACGCGAAGAAGCGCGCGGCGCAGGAGATCGTCAATCTCGCCGGCATCGGTTTCATCATCGGCCGGCGGCGCGATGACGATCACGAACTCGCCGCGGGTCTCGGCGCCAATCGCGTAAATGCGTGCGAGGTCTTCAAGCGAGCCGCGGGTTATCTCCTCATGCAGTTTGGTCAGTTCGCGGCAAAGCGCGGCGGCGCGGCCGCCGAGGCCGTCGGCGAGATCGGCAAGGGCTTGCGCGATGCGCGGTCCGCTCTCGAACAACACCAAGCTTGCCGGGATCGCGGAAAGCAAAGCGATGCGCTTTTGCCGCGCCGCCTGTTTCGGCGGCAGAAAGCCTTCGAAGAAGAAGCGGTCGGTGGGCAGCCCGGCGACGCCAAGTGCTGCGAGCACCGCGGAGGCGCCGGGCAACGCGCTGACGGTGTGGCCTGCATCAGCCACGGCGCGCACGAGCTTGTAGCCAGGATCGGAAATCAGCGGTGTGCCGGCATCCGACACCAGCGCGATAGCCTGGCCGCCGCCGAGCCGCGCCAGAAGTTTTGGCCGTGCCTCGGCGGCGTTGTGCTCGTGATAGGGCGTGAGCGGCGTCTTGATGCCGTAGTGCTCAGTGAGCCTGCGGGTGACGCGACTGTCCTCACAGGCGATGACGTCGGCTGCGGCAAGCGTTTCGAGCGCGCGCAAGCTGATGTCGCCAAGGTTTCCGATCGGCGTCGCGACAAGATAAAGTCCGGGCGACAGCGGCGGTGCAACGTGTTCCTGGCCGCCGAGGGAATAGCTGCGCGGCCTTGTGTCTTTCGCGCCTTTGCTCATGCCGCGCTACCCTAAACGCAAGCGCGCGGCGCGGTCATTCACGGCCAAATTCTTCTTCTTTTTCATTGCCTTAACTTTGACGCGACAAGATAATTGATACCGTTTACGACTGCGGGCGGGGGAACGCTTGAGTAACGTCATGGGCTGGGTATCGCACCAAGGGGGGAATTTGTCGCGCCGGCGCGCGGCCTTCGGCGTTATTGTCGCCGCCGCGCTCGCGGCCTGCACCAACATCGGCGACCGTTTCAGTGCCGGTCCGGCGGCGCAACCAGGCGAGCCGCCGCCTCCGACCACACTCGGCGCCGGCCAGGTTCGTGTCGCCCTCATTCTGCCGTTGTCGGCGCCCGGCAATGCCGGCATCGCCGCGCAGTCGATGAAGAACGCGGCCGAAATGGCGCTCGACGAATTCAAGAACCCGAACATCCAGCTACTGGTGAAGGACGACGCTGGCTCGCCGCAAACCGCGCAAGCCGCGGCGCAACAGTCGGTCGATGATGGTGCCGAGATGATCTTGGGACCGCTGTTTGCGCAGTCGGTCAGCGCGGTCAGCCAGGTTGCGCGCGGCCGTGGCATTCCGGTGATCGCATTTTCCACCGACGCCAGTGTCGCCTCGCGCGGAGTTTATCTTCTGAGCTTCCTGCCCGAGTCCGACGTGCGCCGCATCGTCGAATACTCGGCCTCGCGCGGCAAGCGCTCGTTCGCGGCGCTGCTGCCGGACAATGCCTATGGCTCGGTGGTGGAAGCCTCGGTGCAACAGGAAGTGCCGCGGCATAGCGGCCGCATCGTCGCACTGGAAAAATATCCGCTCGATCCGAACAAAATGGCCGATCCGGTGCGCCGCATCGCGCAGGTCGCAAATCGCGTCGATTCGATTTTCATCCCCGACAACGAAGACGCACCGCGCATTGCGACGATGCTTGCCTCGTCGGGCGCCAACCTCAAGCGCGTGCAATTGCTCGGCACCGGGCTTTGGGGCGACGACATGCGCATCGCCGCGGCAACGCAGCTCGACGGCGCCTGGTATGCAGCGCCCGATCCCGCCGGGTTCCGCAATTTCGCCGCCCGCTACCGCGCGCGCTACGGCGCCGAGCCGGTGCGCACTGCGGCGCTCGCCTACGACGCGGTGGCGCTGGTCGCGGCGCTGGTGAAGACGCAAGGGCAGCAGCGCTTCAGCGAAAGCGTGCTGACCAACTCATCGGGTTTTGCCGGCATCGACGGCGTATTCCGCTTTCGCCGCGACGGCACCAACGAGCGCGGTCTCGCGGTCATGCGCGTGACGCCGACCGGCGGACAGCCGATTAGCCCGGCGCCAAAGTCGTTCGGCCCGGCGAGCTGATTTCAGGCCGCGAGGTCGGCGACCACGGCATCGAGCAACGGAAATCCAGAGGGGGTCACGCGCAGGCGGCCGTTCTCGGTCACCTCGATGGCGCCGCCATCGCGCAGGAACGACAGCCGCGCCGGATCGAGCGTGCGTCCGGCAAGCGCGGTATAGCGCGAAAGATCGATGCCTTCGGCAAGGCGCAAGCCCATGAGCAGCAATTCATCGGCCTGTTCGCCGGCGGTGAGCTTCTCATCGACGATGAGGCCGTGGCCTTGGCTTTCGACGCGTGCAAGCCACACCTCCGGGCGCTTCTCGGTTTCGGTGGCGTAACGGCGTCCGTCGATGGTGAGCCTGCCGTGGGCGCCGGGGCCGACGCCGGCGTAATCGTTGCCGCGCCAATAGACGAGATTGTGCCGGCACTCGGCGCCCGGCCGCGCGTGGTTGGAAATCTCGTAGGCCGGAAGACCCGCGGCGGCGCAGACCGACTGCGTCAGATCGTAGAGGTCACGCGCCAAATCTTCGTCCGGCAGCGCCAGCTTTCCCGCCTTGTGCAGGCCGAAGAACGGCGTCTCCGGTTCGACGGTGAGCTGATAGAGGGAGAGATGTTCTGCGGCTTCGGCGATGGCGCGCGTGAGCTCGGCGCCCCAGGATTGAAGCGTCTGCCGCGGCCGCGCGTAGATAAGGTCGAAGGAATAGCGCTCGAAAATCGAGCGCGCGATAGCGACCGCATCGAGGGCTTCGCGCGCGCTGTGCAGGCGGCCGAGTTCCTTCAATGCCGCGTCATCGAGGGCCTGCACGCCGAGCGAGACGCGGTTGACGCCGGCGACGCGATAGCCGCGAAAGCGCGTCGCCTCGACACTGGTGGGATTGGCTTCCAGCGTCACCTCGACGTCGACAGCGACGCTCCAGTGTTTGGCGATTGTGTCGAGTATCGCCTGTACGGTGGCCGGCTGCATCAGGGACGGCGTGCCGCCGCCGAAGAAGATCGTCGATACGGTGCGGCCCGGCGTGCGTTCGGCAGCGGCCACAAGTTCCGAAGCGAAGGCGCGGAGAAAGCGCGATTCATCCACGCCGCCGTGACGGACATGACTGTTGAAGTCGCAGTAGGGGCACTTCGAGAGGCAAAACGGCCAGTGCACGTAGACGGCGAATGGAGATTGTGTCGTTAAGGCCATGTTAAGCATCATAGGGCGCGCGCCCCGCTGCGGCCAGCACGCATTCGTAATGGCGGCGGGCAGATCATTAAAGTTGTAACGATTTATTCCCGGCGCAAGCAGGCTGCGGCGAGCTGCATAAACGCGCGTGCTCGATGCGATAGCCCTTGTCCCTGCGGCGGCAAGCCGTGTTTCTCCGGCGCCGTCATCTCGCCGAAAGTGCGGTCGAAGCCGTTGGGCTTGAACAGCGGATCGTAGCCGAAGCCCTTATCGCCGCGCGGCGGCCAGACCGCGACACCGTCGACTCTGGCTTCGAAGTCCTCGACATGACCGTCGGGCCAGGCAAGGCAAAGTGCCGCGGTAAAATGCGCGCGGCGCTGCTCGGGGGTTTTGGCGCCGCGCTCGATCAGCAGCGTCTGGATGCGGTTCATTGCGAAGCGGAAGTCCTTGTCCGGCCCGGCCCAGCGCGCCGAGTGGATGCCGGGCTCGCCATTGAGCGCGTCGACGACCAGCCCGGAGTCGTCGGCGAAGGCAGGCTTCGCCGTGGCGCGCGCGGCGGCCCGAGCCTTGATGCGCGCGTTGGCGGCAAATGTCGTTCCCGTCTCTTCCGGTTCGGCAAGGCCAAGCTCGGCGGCGGATTGCGCCGCTATGTCGTAAGGCGCCAGCAACTCGCGCATCTCCTTGAGCTTGCCGGGATTATGCGTGGCGATGACGACGGAGCCTTCGAGCTTGCGGCCCACGGCCTAGGCCACCGCAATCTTCTGCAGGCTGACCAGCTTTTCGATTCCCTTGCGCGCCAGCGCGAGCAGCGCCAGGAACTGGTCTTCGCTGAACGGCGTCTTCTCCGCGGTCGCCTGCACCTCGACGATGGCGCCGGAGCCGGTCATGACGAAATTGGCGTCGGTCTCGGCCTCCGAATCTTCGGCGTAGTCGAGATCGAGCACGGCGGTGTTCTTGAACACGCCGCAGCTGATGGCGGCGATATGGTCGCGCAGCACGACGCTGCGAATCATGTCACGCGTCTTCATCCAGGACAGGCAATCCGAGAGCGCGACCCAGGCGCCGGTGATCGAGGCGGTGCGGGTGCCGCCGTCGGCCTGGATCACGTCGCAGTCGATGGTGATCTGGCGCTCCCCCAGCGCCTGCAAGTCGACTACCGAGCGCAACGAGCGCCCGATCAGGCGCTGGATTTCCACGGTGCGGCCGCCCTGCTTGCCGGCGGAAGCCTCGCGCCGGGTGCGTTCGGAGGTTGCGCGCGGCAGCATGCCGTATTCGGCGGTGACCCAGCCGCGGCCCTGGCCTTTGAGCCAAGGCGGCAGCCTCTCCTCGAGGCTGGCGGTGACCAGCACATGGGTGTCGCCGAATTTCACGAAACAGGAGCCCTCGGCGTATTTGACCACGCCCCGCTCCAGCGAGACGCTGCGCAACTCGTCGACCTGTCGGCGGCTCGGCCGCATTGGGCTATCCTTTGTGTCGGCGGCACACCATAACCATACTCCCGGCTTGAACAAGGTCGGGCGTATGGTCAATTGTCGGCCAAACATGAGGAGTTGAAGGCTCTTGGCCTCCCACGACATCCCGATCGGCGCAACGCAAGTCAGTCTTGCTTCGCTCAACGAGCGCTCGCGCGAGATTTTCCGTCAGATCGTGGAAAGCTATCTGGCGACCGGCGAGCCCGTGGGCTCGCGCAACCTGTCGCGCATCTTACCGATTTCGCTGTCGCCGGCCTCCGTGCGCAACGTGATGTCGGACCTTGAGCAGCTTGGCCTCATATTCGCGCCGCACACCTCCGCCGGGCGGCTGCCGACCGAACTGGGCCTGCGTTTCTTCGTCGACGCGCTGATGGAGATCGGCGACCTGACCGAGAATGAGCGGCGCTCGATTGAGGCCCAGGTCGCCGGCAGTGGCGCCGGCAAATCGCTGGAGACGCTGCTGACCGAAGCCTCGCAGACGCTGTCCGGCCTGACCCGCTCCGCCGGCGTTGTGCTCTCGACCAAAATGAACCAGCGCCTCAAGCACATCGAGTTCGTGCGGCTCGAGCCTGAACGGGCGCTCGCCGTGCTGGTGGCCGAAGACGGGCAGGTGGAAAACCGCGTGCTTAACGTGCCGGCCGGGCTGCCGACCTCGGCGCTTGTCGAAGCCGGCAATTTCCTCAACGCGCATATCCGCGGCAAGACGCTTGCCGGTCTGCGCCTGGAGATCGAATCCTCGCTGGCGCAAGGGCAGGCCGAGCTCGATCAGCTCACGCAGAAAATCATTGCCGCGGGGCTTGCCAGCTGGTCCGGGGGCGCCGGCGACGAGCGCCAGCTGATTGTGCGTGGCCACGCCAACCTGCTGGAAGACCTGCGCGCCGTCGAAGACCTTGAACGGGTGCGCTCGCTGTTCGACGCGCTGGAAACGAAGCGCGGCGTTGTCGATCTGCTCGGCCGCGCCGAGGGCGGCGAAGGGGTGCGAATCTTCATCGGTTCCGAAAACAAGCTGTTCTCGCTGTCCGGTTCCTCCACCATCGTCGCGCCGTACCGCGACGGTGCCGGCCGCATCGTCGGCGTCATCGGCGTCATCGGGCCAACCAGGCTCAATTATGCCCGCGTCATCCCCATGGTGGACTATACGGCGCGCGTGGTCAGCCGACTGCTGGCCACCTGATACCCCCGGTCGAACGCTTGATTTTTGCCCGCTGAACCCTGATATCGGTGGGATAATGGCTAGGGAAAAATCCGAAATGGCTGACCCGACTGCGCAGCAGGCCGCCGCCGCCGCAGGCGATGAGGTATCGGGCGATGCCCAGGCGCCGGAACTGGTTCCGGCCGAGCAGGTGACCGCCGCCCTTAGTGCTGCCGCCGATTTCAAGGACAAGCTGCTGCGTACGCTTGCCGAGATGGAAAATCTGCGCAAGCGCACCGAGCGCGAGGTTGCCGATGCGCGCCAATACGCCATCGCCACCTTCGCCCGTGACGTGCTGGCGGTCGCCGACAGCATGCACCGCGCGCTCGAAGCGATCGACTCCGAGCTGCGCGATTCGACCGACACCAAAATGAAATCGCTGGTCGAAGGCGTCGAGCTTACCGAACGGGAATTGATGAAAGTTCTCGAGCGCAATGGCGTGCGCAAGTTCTTGCCGCTCGGTGAGAAATTCGATCCCAATTTACATCAGGCGATGTACGAGGTTCCCGACTCCGACGCCGCGCCCGGCACCGTCGCTCAGGTGATTCAGGCCGGCTATATGCTCGGCGAGCGGGTGCTGCGGCCGGCGATGGTGGCGGTCGCCAAGGCGGCGGCAAAATCGTCGGCGCGTTCGGCCAACGACAATTCCGCTTTCGATTGAGCCGACGTTTAAGTCAGCGCAATGCGATGCCGTCACGCACGGCGCGGAAGCGATTGAACACTCTGTCCCAGTCGTCCGGCACGACCACCCCGATAATGCGCATGTAGCCGCCGGCGCCAAAGCGTATCCACTGCACCAGCTTGACCGGGTCGCCGCGCAGGTTTTTGGCGGTGGCGCGAATTTCGACGGCGGCGAGACCGTTGAGGCGCATGGCCTCGACCGATGTGACCGACAATTCGCGCAGCGGCGCGTTGGCGAGCACGTCGCGCGCGAACCGCGCACGATCGTCGGGGCCTGCCGGCGCCCCTGTTCCGATGGAAATCAGCATGTAGGGCTGCCGGCCGAGATCGTTGGCCGGCCCATCGACGATGATCACTCCGCCCGACGGGAGGGCCTGCATCACGCGGAAGCCGGCGAGGTCGCCGAGCTTGAACGGCAGCGTCGCCATCTGCTCGGCAAGCGGCGGTGGCCGGAAGGTAACCGACGCAAGCGCGGCGCGGACGGCCGTGTCCGGATAGACGGCGAGCGCCGCTTCCGGCTCGGTGAACGTCACCAGCGCGGTGAGGTCGGCGTTGGCGCCGCCGAAGGCGCGGCCGAGCAGGAACCAGTGGTGCGTCATGACGCCGCCGACGTCGCCCTTGCCGACCAGGAGAAGGCCGACGCCGTCGGCGAACGGCATCATCTCGCGTTTTTCAATGGTCATGCCCGGCGGGGTAAAGTCGAACATCGACTTTTCGACGCTGCCGTAGGCCGGCAGCGGCAACTCAACCACGGTAATCGCGGCCTTGCGGTCGGCGTCTTCAAAACCCGGAAAACGCCGGCTCACGGTCATGCCCGGCGGGGGCTCAAGGCCGATGCGCAGGCCGGTTGGGAACACCGGGTCCGCGGCAGCGCCGGCGATGGACAGCCAGGCAGCAGCCGCGAGCACAAAGGCGAATAATCGACGGACCATCAAAACCACACCCGAAGGAGTGCCGGCAGCCACCCCGGCGTCTGCCTAGACAAGGCGGCGGGTCGCGGCAATGGCACTTCCTGTTAACCTTCGAACCGCCGCTGCGCCTCTGCTCGCGATTTCGTGAGCATCCCGCTTGCGGGCCTTGGCGGCACTCCTATATGAGCGAGTAAGCCGTATAAATGCGGCGAATCGAGTATCCAGGGGGCTGGATCGGGAGGTCTGCGGATGAGCCGCGGTATCCACCCATCCGGGCGCCAAGCGGCCCTTCGGGGCACAAGTGGCCCGGGCAGCCTGCCGCAATGTGAGAGGAAGAACCATGGGTAAGGTCATCGGCATCGACCTCGGCACCACGAATTCGTGCGTTGCCGTCATGGAAGGCAAAAATCCGAAAGTCATCGAAAACGCCGAAGGTGCGCGGACCACGCCATCGATCGTCGCCTTCAGCGATGATGGCGAGCGTCTCGTCGGCCAGCCGGCCAAGCGCCAGGCGGTCACCAATCCGGAAAAGACCATCTTCGCGGTCAAGCGCCTGATCGGGCGCCGTTACGAAGACCCGATGGTGGAAAAGGACAAGAAGCTTGTCCCCTACAAGATCAGCAGAGCTTCGAACGGCGACGCCTGGGTCGAGGCCGACGGCAAGACTTATTCGCCGTCGCAGATCTCCGCCTTCATTCTGCAAAAGATGAAAGAGACGGCGGAAGCCTATCTCGGCAGCAAGGTTGAGCAGGCCGTCATCACCGTTCCCGCCTATTTCAACGACGCCCAGCGCCAGGCCACCAAGGACGCTGGCAAGATCGCCGGCCTCGATGTGCTGCGCATCATCAACGAGCCGACCGCGGCTGCGCTCGCCTACGGCCTCGACAAGCAGAAGACCGGCACCATCGCGGTCTATGACCTCGGCGGCGGCACCTTCGACATTTCCATTCTGGAAATCGGCGACGGCGTGTTCGAGGTGAAGTCGACGAACGGCGACACCTTCCTCGGCGGCGAAGACTTCGACATGCGTCTGGTCAGCTACCTCGCCGATGAA
This sequence comes from uncultured Alphaproteobacteria bacterium, assembly GCA_963738915.1. Taxonomy (GTDB): domain Bacteria; phylum Pseudomonadota; class Alphaproteobacteria; order Rhizobiales; family Xanthobacteraceae; genus Pseudolabrys. The sequence continues at coordinate 278,009 of CAVTYO010000005.1, read as the reverse complement.
TTCCAGAAGGAGCAGGGCATCGACCTGCGCAAGGACAAACTGGCGCTGCAGCGGCTGAAAGAGTCGGCCGAGAAGGCCAAGATCGAGCTGTCGTCGACGACCCAGACCGAAGTCAACCTACCGTTCATCACGGCCGACGCTTCCGGTCCCAAGCACCTGACCATGAAGCTCACCCGCGCCAAGTTCGAGGCGCTGGTCGATGACCTCATCCAGAAGACCGTCGAGCCGTGCCGCAAGGCGATCAAGGACGCCGGCATCTCCGCGGGCGAGATCAACGAAGTCGTTCTGGTCGGCGGCATGACGCGCATGCCGAAGGTTCAGGAAGTCGTGAAGCAGTTCTTCGGCAAGGAGCCGCACAAGGGCGTCAACCCGGACGAGGTCGTCGCCATCGGCGCGGCGATTCAGGCCGGCGTCCTGCAGGGCGACGTCAAGGACGTGCTGCTGCTCGACGTGACCCCGCTTTCGCTCGGCATCGAAACGCTGGGCGGCGTGTTCACCCGCATTATCGACCGCAACACCACGATCCCGACGAAGAAGTCGCAGGTGTTCTCCACCGCGGAAGACAACCAGAACGCGGTGACCATCCGGGTCTTCCAGGGCGAGCGCGAGATGGCGGCCGACAACAAGATTCTCGGCCAGTTCGACCTGGTCGGCATTCCTCCTGCCCCAAGAGGGGTGCCGCAGATCGAGGTTGCCTTCGACATCGACGCTAACGGCATTGTCAACGTCAATGCCAAGGACAAGGCGACCGGCAAGGAGCAGCAGATCCGCATCCAGGCTTCCGGCGGGCTGTCCGAAGTCCGACATCGAGAAGATGGTCAAGGACGCGGAATCCCACGCCGAAGAGGACAAGCAGCGCAAGGCGGCTGTCGAAGCCAAGAACCACGCCGAGGCGCTGGTTCATTCCACGGAGAAGGCTCTCGCCGAGCACGGCTCCAAGGTGGGCGATGCCGAGCGTTCGGCGATCGAGAATGCCATGGCCGATCTCAAGGAGGCGCTCAAGGGCGACGACGCCACCGTGATCGCCGCCAAGACCAATACGCTGGCGCAGGCTTCGATGAAGCTCGGCGAGGCGATGTATAAACAGAGCCAGGAGGCGGGTCAGCCCGCCGACACCAGCGAAAGTGCAACCGGCGCCGACGGCAAGAAGGAAGATGTCGTCGATGCTGAGTTCACCGAAGTCGACGACGACAAGAACAACAAGAAGTCTGCTTAACGGCTGTTGCAATGAAAACCTCGTCCTTCGCGACGCGCGTGGCGCTTCTGGAGGACGAGGTTTTTTTTATTCGGCAGGGATAATCGGAAGTGTCGAAGCGCGACTACTACGAAATCCTGGGCGTCACCCGCACCTGCACCGAGGTTGAGCTCAAGGCCGCGTTCCGCAAGCTCGCCATGCAGCACCACCCCGATCGCAATCCGGGCAATGAGGACTGCGTCCACAAATTCAAGGAACTCAACGAGGCTTACGACGTGCTCAAGGACGGCGACAAACGCGCCGCCTATGATCGCTTTGGCCATGCCGCGTTCGAACATGGCGGCCCCGGCGGGCCAGGGTTCGGCGCCGAATTTGCCACTTCATTCGCCGATATTTTCGAGGATCTGTTCGGCATGGGCAGCCGCCGCGGTGGCCGCGGACAGGGCCGCGAACGCGGCTCCGATCTTCGCTACAACATGGAAATCACGCTGGAGGAGGCCTTCGTCGGCAAGACCGCGCAGATCCGCATTCCGACATCGGTGACCTGCGAAGCCTGTTCCGGCACCGGGGCCAAGGCCGGCACCAAGCCGAAGGCCTGCGCTACCTGCGGCGGCGCCGGCAAAATACGTCATGCGCAAGGCTTCTTCACCCTCGAGCGCACGTGCCCGACCTGTCAGGGGCGCGGGCAGGTGATCGACGACCCATGCAGCGCTTGCGCCGGCGCCGGCCGCGTCACCCGCGAGCGCATGCTCTCGGTCAACATTCCGCGCGGCGTCGAGGACGGTACCCGCATTCGTCTTGCCGGCGAGGGCGAGGCAGGCTTGCGCGGCGGACCTGCCGGCGATCTCTATATTTTCCTCTCGCTCGCACCGCACGCGATGTTCCAGCGTGACGGCGCCGACCTGCACTGCAGGGTGCCGATTTCCATGGTAGCTGCGGCAATGGGTGGGGAATTCGAAGTCCCGGCGATCGATGGCGGCAAGGCGCGGGTGAAAGTTCCTCCCGGCACCCAGACCGGGCGCCGTTTCCGGCTCGCCGCCAAGGGGATGCCGGTGCTGCGGGCGAAACAAACCGGCGACATGTACGTCCAGGTCGCTGTGGAAACGCCGCAAAATCTGACCAAGCGCCAGCGCGAATTGCTGGCCGAGTTCGAAAAGCTATCGTCGCAGGAGACGCAGCCGGAATCCGAGGGATTTTTCAGCCGGGTCAAGGAGTTTTTCGACGGTCTCGGGAGCAGCAAGGCCACTCCGGGCGACCCGGCTTGACCCTTACCCCTTCGCCCTATACCGATTTATGGCAGGATCGTGACTGCCGTTCGTTGGCGTGGCCCGCAGCATAATGCCCCTTCAATCTTTAGCCCGCGTTGAAAAGAAGCCGCTGCGTCTCGATGACGAGATGCAGTTCATCCGCTCCTGGATCGAAAAGCCGCTTTCAACCGGCGCCGTGATGCCGTCGGGCAAGGCGCTGGCGCGCACCATGGCGAGCTATGTCGACGCGCAGTCGAGCGGTCCGGTGATCGAACTCGGTCCCGGCACCGGTCCGGTCACGGGAGCATTGGTCGAGCACGGCATCGATCCGTCGCGCCTCGTGCTGATCGAATTCAATCCGGTGTTCTGCCGCCTGCTGCGCTCGCGCTATCCGACGGCGACGGTCGTGCAAGGCGATGCCTATCGGCTGCGGCGGTCGCTTGCGCCTTACATTCGCGAGCCGGCTGCGGCGATCGTGTCGGGCCTGCCGCTCGTCACCAAGCCGCCGCGGACGCGGCTGCGGCTCTTGGCCGACGCCATGGGATTGTTGGCGCCGGCAGCGCCTTTCATCCAGTTCACCTATGCGATGCTGGCGCCGATCCCCAAGGCACTCTCCGGCATCACGGCGGAAGCGTCCGAACTGATCTGGTTGAACCTGCCGCCGGCGCGCGTGTGGGTCTATCGCAGCCGCTGATCGCCGCGATCGTTTTTGGTGGCCGCTAGTCGACGGAGCCGCCGATGCCCGGCCCAAAAATTCTCGTCATTCCCGGCTCGACGCGCATCGGCTCGCACAACGTCAAGCTCGCGGCGCTGGCCATAAAAGAACTCACTTTGAACGACGTCGAGGTGACGCGCATTTCGCTGGCGGATTACGAATTGCCGCTTTACGAGGACGGCCTCGAAATGAAGGGCGGCCCGCCGGCCAACGCCGTCAAGCTCAAGCACATGATCATGGCGCACCAGGGTGTGTTCATCGCCAGCCCGGAATATTCGGCCTCGGTGACGCCGCTGCTCAAAAACACCATCGACTGGGTCTCGCGCGTGCGCGAGCGCGGCGATCCGACCTATGCTGCCTTCAAGGGGCGGGTCTTTGCCGTGAGCGCTGCCTCGCCCGGCGCGCTCGGCGGCGCTCGCTCGCTCATCGCCCTGCGGCAGATTCTGGAACTCGGCTGCGGCGCCCTGGTGATCCCTGAGCAGGTCACGGTCGCCAACGCCGACACGGCGTTTGACGCCATGGACAATCTCACCGATACCGGCACCGCCAACCTGCTGCGCGCGCAGTTGGCGCGGCTGGTCGAGGTGTCGCGCTTGATGATGTGACGCATGATCCCGAAACGTGGGAACCGGTTTTCGGATAAGATCATGCGAAAATCAAAAGGACTTCCATGCCGGCTCCTCGTGACCGCCTGATCGTCGCGCTCGATCTGCCCTCGGCAAAAGCCGCCGAGGATATGGTGTCGCGGCTGGGCGATACGGTTTCGTTCTACAAGATCGGCTATCAGCTCGCTTTCGCTGGCGGCCTGCCGTTTGCCGCAGGGCTTATTGCCGCCGGCAAGAAAGTGTTTCTCGATCTTAAGCTGCACGACATCGCCAACACCGTCACCAAGGGCGTTGAAAGCGTGGCGCAACTCGGCGCCAGTTTTCTCACCGTGCACGCCTATCCGCAGACCATGAAGGCGGCGCTCGAAGCCAGACGCGGCGGGCTCAAGATCCTCGCCGTCACCGTGCTCACGTCTTACGACGACGCCGATCTGTTCGCGGCCGGGTCGAAGCTTGGCGTCGGTGCCCTGGTGGCGCAACGCGCCGGGCAGGCGCGCGACCTCAAGATCGACGGGCTGGTGTGCTCGGCGGGGGAGGCGGCCAATCTGCGCAAGCTCGTCGGGCCCGGCATGGTGCTGGTGACGCCTGGCATCAGGCCCGCGGGCAGCGGCAAGGACGACCAGAAACGCGTGATGACGCCGGCAAAGGCGATTGCTGCCGGCGCCGATTATCTTGTGGTTGGCCGTCCGGTCGTGGAAGCCGCCGATCCGGGGACAGCGGCGTCGAAAATCTTGGATGAGATTGCACAAGCCACACTGTAAACAGGAGTGAAAATGCCCAAGGGTTACTGGATCGGCCGCGTCGACGTGAAAAACGATGAAGCCTATAAGCCCTATGCCGCGGCCAATGCCGCGATCTTCAAGAAATTCGGCGGAAAGTTCGTCATCCGTGCCGGGAAGTTCGAGGCGCCCGAAGGCACCGCGCGTTCGCGCAACGTGGTCGTCGAATTTCCCGACTATGCCGCCGCGCTGGCCTGCTACCGCTCGCCGGAATATCAGGAGAACATCAAAAGGCGGCTGCCGCATTCGACCGCCGATATCCTCATCATCGAGGGCTACGACGGCCCGCAGCCTTGACGCTGCTCCAGTCGCCTTTTCCACGTCGCCGCGCTATACCCGCGCTCGAAACGGAGCTGACCGATGACCGCCATGCGGCTCGTGGTCGCCGGCGCCGGCGGGCGGATGGGCCGCACGCTGGTCAAGGCGATCGCCGATAGCAAGGACTTCACTCTGGCCGGAGCGCTGGAAGATGCGCGCTCGCCGTTGATCGGCTGGGACTTCGGCGTGCTCGCCGGCATCCCCGAAAACGGAATGAAGCTCGCGGGCGATGCGCGCCCGTTCCTCGAGCAGGCCGACGGCATCGTCGACTTCACCGCGCCGGCGGCAACCATCCGGTTCGCCGAGCAGGTAGCGAGCCTCGGCAAGGTGCACGTCATCGGCACCACCGGCATGAGCGCGGGCGAGCAGGCAAAGGTCAAGGACGCCGCCAAAAAGGCGATCATCGTCCAGTCCGGCAATATGAGCCTCGGCGTCAATCTGCTGGCGGCGCTAACCAAGCGCGTGGCGCAGACGCTCGACGCGTCCTTCGATATCGAAATTCTGGAAATGCATCACAACCAGAAGATCGACGCGCCATCGGGCACCGCGCTGCTGCTTGGCCGCGCCGCCGCGGCCGGCCGCGGCGTCGATCTTGATGGGCACAGCGCCGTCGATGGCCATGACGGCAGGCGCAAGCCGGGCGACATCGGCTTTGCCTCGCTGCGCGGGGGAACGGTTGTCGGCGAGCACAGCGTGATATTCGCCGGCACCGCCGAGCGCATCGAGCTTACGCACCGCGCCGAGGACCGCATGATCTTCGCCCGCGGCGCCCTCACCGCAGCGGCCTGGGCGCGCACCCAAAAACCCGGCCTCTATTCGATGATGGACGTGCTCGGCCTCAAGGATTTCTAACACCGGAAACGAATGGAATGACCGACCGACTTCTTGTGCTCGTGCGGCACGGCCAGAGCGACTGGAACCTGAAGAACCTGTTCACCGGCTGGCGTGACGTCGACCTGACCGAGCAGGGCATCACGGAAGCGCGCGAGGCCGGGCGCAAGCTCAAGGGCCAGGGCATCGTGTTCGATATCGCCTTCACCTCCGCGCTCAAGCGCGCGCAGCGCACGCTCGACCTGATGCTGGAAGAGATGGGCCAGACCAAAGCGCCGGTGATCAAGGATCAGGCGCTCAACGAGCGCGACTACGGCGATCTCTCCGGGCTCAACAAGGACGAGGCGCGCACGAAATGGGGTGAGGAGCAGGTGCACATCTGGCGCCGCTCCTATGACGTGGCGCCGCCGGGCGGTGAATCGTTACGCGACACCGCGGCGCGTGTTCTGCCCTATTACATCCAGGAAATTCTGCCGCGCGTGCTGCGCGGCGAGCGCGTGCTGGTGTCCGCTCACGGCAATTCGCTGCGCGCGCTGGTCATGGTGCTCGACAGGCACACGCCGGAGAGCATCACCAAATTGAATCTGAGCACCGGCGTGCCGATGATCTACCGGCTCAACGCCGATTCAACGGTCGCGTCCAAGCTCGACCTGGCGGCCTGAATTCAGCGGCCAACGACGCCGCTAATGGTGTTGGTTTCGCGGTTGACGATCACGCTCTGGCCATTGACGGTACCGTAGCCCCATTCGGGATAGCCCGGCACCGCGCGAATATTGGTGTCGCCGGGGATCGGCTGGCCGACGGACAGCGACCCGCCGGCTGTGCCGACGTCACGGTGACCTTCGACGTAGCGCCGGACCTCGATCGGCGGTTCGGAGCCGCCGCGCGGCCTTGCGCTGGTGTTGGGGCCCGTATTTGCCCTGGTATCGATAGCAGCTCCGGCGCCGCCTCCGCCGTAGGTGTTCAGCGCGCCGCCGGCGCTGGTGTTGATCTGGGCAAATGCCGTGACCGGCAGAACAACCAGCACGGCAGCAAGCAGACAGGCGCGCATGACTTGATCTCCTTCGATTGCGCCGAGGGTGCGGCCGGAGCCGCCCGCAAGTCATCGCCTCAGGAAAGCCGACGTTCCCGGGCGGTTTTAAGCCGCGGCCTTGCCGGCTTCCCAGCCCAGCATGGCGCGCTTGCGGGTAATGCCCCAGTGGTAGCCGGTGATGTCGCCGTTCTTGCCGACCACGCGGTGGCACGGCACCACAAAGCAGATCGGGTTCTTGCCGACGGCCGAGCCGACCGCGCGCGCGGCCTTGCGGTCGCCGACTTTTGCGGCGATGCCCGAATACGTGTCGAGTTTGCCCATGGGAATATCGAGCAGCTTTTCCCACACGCGCACCTCGAAATCGGTGCCGATCAGGACGACGCGCAAGGGCTGATCCTTGCGCCACAAGGCGGTATCGAAGATGCGCCGCGCGGTTGCCGCTGTCGCCGCGAAATCTTCGACGTAACGCGCGCGCGGCCAGCGCGAGCGCATGTCCTTGAGCGCGGACTTTTCCTTGCCGGCGTCGGCCAGCGCGAGGCCGGCGAGACCCCGCGGCGTCGTCATCACCAGCGCCATGCCGAACGGCGACGGATGGAAGCCATAGGTGATGGTGAGACCTTCGCCGCCGGCCTTCCATTCGCCTGGCGACATCGCTTCGTGCGTCACGAACAGGTCGTGCAGGCGGCCGGGCCCGGAGAGGCCGACTTCGTAAGACGCGTCGAGCACGCTTGCCGACGAGCGCAAAAGGTCGCGCGCCGAATTGAGGGTGAGCGCCTGCAGGAACGCCTTCGGGGTCAGCCCGCACCAGCGCCGGAACAGATGATGCAGGTCGGTCGCGGAGACGCCCGCGGCCTCGGCGATGGTTTCTATTTCCGGCTGCGAGCGCCAGTTGCCGCGGATATGCGCGATGGCGCGGCGCACCACGTCGTAATCGGCCGCCGCGGTCGGCAGCGGGGCGAGGTCGGGGAAGCGCTGGGATAAAGCCTGGGTCATGTTCATCATGCCGCGTATCTAGTCCACGCCCGGCGGGCAGACCACCCGATTTCTGGCAATTAAGGAAGCACCGTCCGGGTCACGCCGCGTTTGGCCTGCGCCAGCGCGTTACCCAAAGCGGCTGCAAAACTCGCCTTTTCGACCGGGCCAAGGAAATTGGCGACGGCGAGCTGGCGTCCGCGCGATACCAGCAGCAGCTTTTCGATACCGAATTCCTCGTGCACGATCTTTTCCAGCCGCACCCACAGTGGATTGAGCACCCATTCGCGCACCTTGCCGCGATGGCTGACCTTGCGCACAGTGAGCGCCACAGGCGTCATGGTGACCTGCTCGTAGGCGGCCGCATGCCGGTAGTTGAGGCGGAAGGCGAGATAGAGCAGCAGCACGTCGAGGCCGAAGAAGCCGAAGATCGGCCAGGCGCCCATCATCAGGAAGGCCATGCCGCAAATGAAGCTGACGCCGCCGAACACGCCCATCACGATCAGGAAGCCGACGCGCGGCAGCGAGCGGTGCGGCGTGATCGTCGCGTCGAAGATGGTGGGCTCGAGTTCGGTGTCGGTCATGGTGCTGCTCGCTGCGCTTTAGTATACCAAAAAAATGACGAGAAAGTCCGCCCTCAAGCCCTCTGCCAAACGTCGCAATGCCAAGGTTGCGGCAAAGGCGAAGCCCAAGGTCAAGCCAAAAGCTAAGGTCAAGCCGGCGCCGAAACGGGCAAAAGCCGACCTGACCGCCGCACACGGCGACGTCCCGCCGATGCCCAAGGCCGACATCAAGGAGGCGTTCCGCCGCTTCGCGCTCGCCAATCCCGAACCCAAGACCGAGTTGCAATACGTCAATCCGTTCACGCTGCTGGTGGCGGTTGTGCTCTCGGCGCAGGCAACCGATGCCGGCGTCAACAAGGCGACGCCGGCGCTGTTTGCGCTCGCCGACACGCCGGCAAAAATGGCGACGCTGGGCGAGGAGCGTGTGCGCGACCTGATCAAGACCATCGGGCTCTACCGCACCAAGGCAAAGAATGTCGCGGAACTCTCGCGCCGGCTGGTCGCCGAGCACGGCGGCGAGGTGCCGCGCACGCGCGAGGCGCTCGAGGCGCTGCCCGGGGTGGGGCGCAAGACCGCCAACGTGGTGCTCAACGTCGCCTTCGGTGAGCCGACGATCGCGGTCGATACGCATATCTTCCGCGTCGGCAACCGTACCGGCATGGCTACCGGCAAGACGCCGCTGGATGTGGAGACGAAGCTGGAAGCGGTGGTGCCGGCGAATTATAAATCCAACGCGCATCATTGGCTTATTCTGCACGGGCGCTACACTTGCGTGGCGCGCAAGCCGCTGTGCGAAAAGTGCATCATCGGCGACCTGTGCAAATGGCCGGGCAAAACGGTCATGCAATAAAACGATGTCGGGAGGCTGCGTATGGAAGGTTCGGCCGCTGCAAAGGCAAACCACATCGATCGCGGAGCCACCGGCGGCCTGCCGCCAAAAGCCGCTGCCTGGCTCAAGGCCGGCCTCCGCCTCACCGCCAGTTTTGGGCGCGATGCGGCGGCGGCCTCGAAGTTCTGGCAGCAGGGCGCCGGCTTCCTCGCCAAGCTGCCAAGAAAGCCGCAGCGCTCGGCTGCGCAGCAGCGGGCGGCCGCCGCAATTCAAGCAAGCTGCCGTAGCGCGCGTGAGCAATTTCTCGCCAGTCACGCCGAGGCGATCTACCGCAAGCTGACGAGGAACCTCGCGAACTTCGTGCGCGTGGAGGAGCTTTGCTACGACGCCGCCAAGCTCATTCCGGGGCTGACGCCGACGCGCAAGCAGGTCGGGGCCGAACGCCAGTTCATGCAGAGCGAGAAGGATGGCGTCGAGATCGATCAGGGTATCTTCCTCGCCAACGTGCTCGCCAATCCGGTAATGGGCACGCATCTGTGCCACGCCATGCTGCGGCCCAAGCGTGCGGCGCTCGAGCGCATGAATGAGTTTGCCCGCACCCGCGTCATCGATTTCGGCCCGGCCAAGGTCGAGCGCAAGGGCAAGACGGCCATCGTCACCATACAGAACGCGCGTTTCCTCAACGCCGAAGACGACGACACGCTGGCCGATACCGAAACCGCCGTCGATCTCGCGATCCTCGATCCCGCAAGCGAGATCTGCGTGCTGCGCGGCGGTGTGGTCGAGCATCCGAAATACAAGGGCCGCAACGTATTCTGCAGCGGCATCAATCTCACCCACATCTACATGGGGAAGATACCGTTCCTCTGGTACGTCACCCGCGACATGGGCATCGTCAACAAGATGCTGCGCGGCGTTGCTCCAACCGGGCGCAGCCCGGATGAGACCATCGGCGGCACGCTTGAGAAACCGTGGGTGGCGCAGCTCGATGTCTTCGCCATCGGCGGCGGCTGCCAGTATTTGCTGGTGATGGATTACGTGGTGGCAGGGAGCGATGCCTACATGACCTTGCCGGCGCGCAAGGAAGGCATCATTCCCGGCGCCGCCAATATGCGCTTTCCGCGTTTCGTCGGGCCGCGCATCGCGCGGCAGGCGATTATGATGGGCAAGCGGCTCGATTGCGACTCAGCCGAAGGCCGCATGGTCTGCGATCTCGTCGTGCCGCCGGCCGAGGTCGAGCAGGCGACCATGAAAGTCTGCGACGACTTTACCTCATCCGGCGTGGTCAGCGCCGCTAGCAACCGGCGAGCCTTCCGCGTCGGCGAGGAACCGCTCGATACTTTCCGCCGCTACATGGCGGTCTATGCCCGTGAGCAGGCCTATTGCCATTTCTCGCCGGCGTTGATCGCCAATCTGGAAAAGCACTGGAACGCGGCGAACCGGAAGATCTGAGAACGATGCCGGGAATAATCGTCAAGGGCGTTGACCTGACGCCGAGCCGCGAAACCTTCGAGCCGATCGAGATCGCCTCGCGCGACGAGATTTCGGCGCTTCAACTAAAGCGCCTCAAGTGGACGCTCGAGCGCGTCTACAAGAACGTCGCGCACTACCGCCAGGCCTTCGCCGCCGCCGGAGTGCATCCTGATGATCTCAAGACGCTCGACGACTTGCGCAAATTCCCGTTCACCACCAAGGCGGAGCTGCGCGAGAAATATCCCTTCGGGTTGATGGCGATGCCGCGCGAGCAGTTGCAGCGCGTGCATGCATCGTCCGGCACCACCGGAAAGCCCACGGTGGTCGGCTACAGCCGTGGCGACATTGAGACCTGGGCCCATCTCATCGCGCGCTCGTTGCGCGCCGCCGGCTGCCGGCCCGGCATGCTGGCGCAGAATTCCTTCGGCTACGGGCTGTTCACCGGCGGGCTCGGCTTTCACCACGGCGCCGAGAAGCTGGGTGTGACCGTGGTGCCGGTCTCCGGCGGCATGACCGAGCGGCAGGTCAGGCTGATCGGCGACTTCAAACCCGACGTCATTTTCGTCACTCCAAGCTATCTGCTTGCTATACTTGATGAATTCCGTGCGCAGGGGGTCGACCCGCGGCAGAGCTCGCTCAAGCTTGCCATCTGCGGGGCCGAGCCCTGGACCAACGCCATGCGCGAGGAAATCGAGGAGGCGTTCGATCTGCACGCCATCGACACCTATGGCCTGTCGGAAGTGATCGGCCCGGGGGTGTCCAGCGAGTGCATCGAGAGCAAGGAGGGCTGCACCATCTGGGAGGACCATTTCTATCCCGAGGTGATCGATCCAGCGACCGGTGCGGTGCTGGGCGACGGCGAAGTCGGTGAACTGGTGTTTACCTCGCTCACCAAGGAAGCGATGCCGGTCATTCGCTATCGCACCCGCGATCTGTCCCGTCTGCTGCCTGGCACCGCGCGCAGCATGCGCCGCATGGAGAAGGTGATCGGGCGCTCCGACGACATGATGATCATCCGCGGCGTCAACGTGTTTCCGAGCCAGATCGAGGAGATCCTGCTCAAGGACGAGCGCGTGTCGCCGCATTTTGTCATCGAGCTGCGCCGCGACGAACGGCTCGACTCGATGACCGTCGTGGTGGAAGCACGCCCCACCACGCCGGAAGCGGAATGGACCGAGAGCGGCCGCAGCGTCGCCCGCCGCATCAAGGATCTGATCGGAGTGACCGCGGATGTAAAGGCGGTCAAGCCCGGATCGGTCGAGCGCTCGGCCGGCAAGGCCAAGCGCGTCATCGACATGCGCGCGAAAAGCTAGCGCGCCACGATAACCTTTGGGGTTGCGGCAAGCCGCTTGTGCATGTGCACCATGAAGGCCATGGCGAAGACCGGCGTGGCGAAATTGACGATCGGGATCGAGACGAACACGGCGACGATGAGCCCGGCGAGAAAAACGGCGCCGGCGTGTTGCTTGCGCATCGCTCGGGCCTCTTCGGGCGGACGAAAACGCATGGCGGCGAGTTCGAAATATTCACGCCCGAGCAGGTAGGCGTTGGCGACGAGAAGAATGAGGAAACCCAGGCCGGCGAATAAAATGAACGGCAACGCGCAAAGATAAACAATGAGCGTGAGCGCCGCGAATTTCAGCCCTTCGATCGTGGCGCGCAGGACGGACAGCGCCCGGCCCGGCGGGTCGGCCGGATAATGCGAGTGCTCCACCACGTCGGCGACGTCGTCGACGAAAAAGCTGCCGACGAAGGCGGCGACCGTCGGCATCAGGAACAGCGCGCCAGTGATGATGCCGAGGCCGGCCATGAACGAAAGAATAAAGGCCAGCGCCGACCACACCGCATGCGGGGCAAAGCCCGTGGTCTGTTCCGCCCAGGTGGCGCCGTGCTCGGCGAGCGCCGCGAGCAGCCGTTGCAGGCCGATGCCGATGAGCAGGATCAGCAGCAGCGCCAGCCCGACGGATTTCATCAGCACGCCGCGCAGGCGCGGCGTGAACAGGTCGGAGAACGCTTTGACGGCGGCGTCGATCATTGCGGGTGAGAGTTAAGGCGTGCGGCGCCGCACGGCAAGCCCGGCAACAAGGGCCAATGTCAGGCTGGCGTCAACGTCGTCTGGTCGAGCGGCTGGAGCGGCACCGCCTCGGCGGCTTCCGCGGTGGTGAGGTCGGCCCAGGCCACCGCCTTGTAGTTGAAGCCGCGCAGGATGGTCGGCTTGACCACCTGAAAGTAAGGCGAGATGTCGAAGTCGCGCGGCGCAAACAACGAGGAATGGCGGATCTCGAGAATTTCCTCGCGCGCTTGCTCGCTTTCCAGCCGCGTCACCTTGGGCAGGATCGGATAGCGCACGTTCTCGAAGGCCTGCGCGATCAGCGCCGAGCAGATGATGCGCGTCGGATGCCCCGAGCCGAGCGCCATCATGCGCCGGCGCCAGCGCTGCGGCACCGGCAGCGGAAACAGATAGCGCATCAGATCGAGAATGTTCTTGAGATCGTAGTCGAAGCCGATGCGCTCGGCGGCGTAGGCGCAGACGCGGGCACGGTCGTCGGCGGTCAACCCGATGGGGCGGCAGATGCGGGTGTGGTAGCGCGTATATTTCGACAGCGGCGCCGCCACCACGCCCTGGCCGATATTGGCTTCCACCAGCACCAGCGGTTCACCGTCGGCAGTCGTGCGGTCGCCGATCGCGCCGGCATAGAGCGCGGCGTGCGACCAGGTCGATTGCGTCAGGTATTTAATGACGCCGGAAATATGGTTGTTGCCTTCGACCAGCAGCACGTCGCCGGGCTCGAGCGTCGCGCGCAGCGCTTCGGGATCGGTCGGCGTAAATGGCTCGTAGCCGAGCACCGGCTTTTCTAGATAGTGGGCAAGAGCGCGCCCGACGCGATCGGCCATCCAGCCCATGGCTTGAAGCAATCCCCCGAAGCACGCGCGTTCTCGCGCGGTGTTGGACGGCATTATGGTAATGACTCATTGCGATTTGGTGAGCGATGCCGTCACCGAATCTTAGCCATGCGATTGCCGCGATGTGCGGATTCCGGCATCCTCTCGCAGCGCACAACAATCATTTGGAAACCATGCGATGCGAAGCCGCCTGCTGCCCAAGGCGCTGGTGGCCTGGTCGAGCGGCAAGGACAGCGCCTGGGCGCTACACGAGGCGCGCGGCGAATACGACGTCGTCGGCGCGTTGACCACGGTGACCGACGCCTTTGCCCGCGTCAGCATGCATGGCGTACGCGAGGAATTGCTGTGCGCGCAGCTTGCCGCAGCCGGGCTTGCCGCCATCATCGTGCGCATTCCCTATCCGTGCCCGAACGAAATCTATGAGCGCGAGATGGGGAAGGCGATGAATGAGGCCAAGGCGCGCGGCGTCACCCATGTGATTTTCGGCGACCTGTTTCTGCAAGAAATCCGCGACTATCGCGAGAGGCAGCTCGCCGGCACCGGCATCACGCCCGTCTTCCCGTTATGGCAGCGCCCGACCGCCGATCTCGCGCACGCGATGATCGCGGCGGGCGTCGAGGCGCATCTGTCCGTAGTAGACCTGAAAAAGTTGCCGGCGGATTTTGCCGGCCGCCGCTTCGACGGCAGCCTGCTGGCCGATCTGCCGGCGGGCGCCGACCCCTGCGGCGAGAACGGTGAATTTCATTCATTCGTTTCGGCCGGGCCAATGCTCAACCGCGAAATCCCGGTCAGCGTCGGCGCCACCGTCGAACGCGACGGCTTTGCCTTTGCCGATTTGCTGCCGGCCTAGCCGCGCAGCACGCCGCCGGTGCGCTTTCCCACTTCGGCGACGATGCGGGCGCCGAGCGCGTCGATCTCGGCGTCGGTCATGGTTTTTTCCCGCGGCTGCATGGTGACGGCGATGGCGATCGACTTTTTGCCCGGGTCGATGCCCTTGCCCTCGTAGACATCGAACACCGTGACTTCGGTGATGAGCTTGCGGTCGACGTTTTGCGCGGCTCGCACCACATCGGCGGCCTTCACAGCCGCGGCGACGACGAAAGCGAAATCGCGTGCCACCGGCTGGAACGGCGACAATTCCAGCATGGCTTTGGCCCGCGTCGCTTTTGTCTTGGGCTCGGGAATTTTTTCGAGCGTCACCTCGAATGCCACCAACGGGCCTTCTGCTTTCAGGGCTTCCAGCGCGCGCGGATGCAGCTCGCCGAAATGGCCGAGGACATTTTGCGGACCGATCTGAATTGTGCCGCTGCGCCCCGGATGAAACCAGGCTGGCCCGCCGGGCACCACTTGCAACGCCTGCATCGGCGCGCCGGCAGCAGCCAGTACGGCGAAGGCATCGGCCTTGGCGTCGAAGGCATCGACCGGCTTGCTGCCCGACCAGTGGCGGCCGATGCCGCTCGCCGCGGCCAGCGCGCGGCGCACGCCCGCCGCGGCGGTGAACTGATCTTCCGGCTTGTCGCCCTTGAAGATCTGCCCGACCTCGAACAGCGCCACGTCGGCAAAGCCGCGATCCGCGTTTCTCTGTGCCGCCATGACGAGCCCGGGGATCAGGCTCGGGCGCATGTCGGAAAGCTCGGCTGCGATCGGATTGGCGAGCGCCAGCGCCGCCTGCCCGCCGCCGAACAGTTCGGCCTCGCGCTTCGACACGAACGACCAGGTCACGGCCTCGGTCAGCGCGCGGGCGGCAAGCGTCCGCTTGGCCTTGCGCGTGCGATTCTGGATCGGAGTGAGCACGGCCTTGCGCGCATGCTCGCCGCGCGGAAACGGCGCCGACGGCACGCGATCGACACCGGCGATGCGCACGATCTCCTCGACGATGTCGGCGCGCCCATGCACGTCGGGCCGCCATGACGGCACCGCGACCTTCACCTTCTCGCTTTGGCCGACGGCGAAGAAGCCGAGCTTTTCCAGTATCCGGCGTATGTCGTTGAGGGGAAGCTTGAGCCCGGTCAACCTTGGCAATTCGGTCAGCGGGAAATCGATGACGGTCTCCTTCGGCGTCGGATCGCCGGCGACCACGATCTCCGAGGGAGTGCCGCCGCAGGATTCCATCACCATCTGCGTCGCGAGTTCGAGCCCCGGCAGCATGAAGGCCGGATCGACGCCTCGCTCGAAGCGATAGCGCGCATCGGAATTGATGCTGAGCCTGCGGCCGGTCTGCGCGACGTTGAGCGGGTCCCACAGCGCCGATTCGATCAGCACGTCGGTCGTCGTCTCGTCGCAACCGGTCTCCTCGCCGCCCATGATGCCGGCGAGCGATTCCACGCCCTTCTCGTCGGCGATGACGCACATCGCTGCGTCGAGCGGGTAGGTCTTGCCGTCGAGCGCCAGCAGCGCCTCGCCATTCTTGGCGCGGCGCACGGTGAGGTTGCCGTGCACTTTGGCGGCGTCGAACACGTGCAGCGGCCGGCCGCGGTCGAAGGTAATGAAATTGGTGATGTCGACCAGCACGTTGATCGGACGCAGGCCGACTGCCGTCAACCGTTTCTGCAGCCAGTCGGGCGAGGCGCCATTCTTCACGCCCTTGACCAGACGCAAGCCGAAGGCCGGGCACAGGGGCGCAGCCTCGATCGTGACTTTCACCGGACAGGGGAATTCGCCCTTCACCGGCTTTGCGATTTTATCCTTGAAGGTGCCCATGGAGGCGGCGCCGAGATCGCGGGCGATGCCGTTGACGCCAGTGCAGTCGGGACGGTTGGGCGTGAGGTTGATCTCGATCACCGGCTCGCCGAGCGCGGCATAGTCGGCATAACTTTTGCCGACCGGCGCGTCGGCCGGCAGATCGATGATGCCGTCGTGATTGTCGGAGAGCTGGAGTTCGGCTTCCGACATCAGCATGCCGCGGCTTTCGACGCCGCGGATTGTGCCGACGGCGAGCGTGATGTTCTTGCCGGGGATGAAGGCGCCCGGCGCGGAGAACACGCCCTTCATGCCGGCGCGGGCGTTGGGCGCGCCGCAGACGACCTGGATAGGTTGGCCAGTCCCGGTATCGACCATGCAGACGCGCAGGCGGTCGGCATTCGGGTGCTTCTCGGCGGACACCACCGAGGCAATGACGAACGGCTTGAGCGCCGCCGCCTTGTCCTCGACGCGCTCGACCTCAAGCCCGATCATGGTGAGCTTGTCGACGATCGCCGCCAGCGGCTCGTCGGTGTCGAGATGCTCTTTGAGCCAGGAGAGCGTGAACTTCACGGGCTCAATCCTCCGGCGAGCGTCGGGAAGTCGAGCGGGCGGAAGCCGTAATGCGCAAGCCAGCGCACGTCGGCCTCGAAGAAGGCGCGCAGATCCGGCATGCCGTATTTGAGCATGGCGATGCGGTCGATCCCCATGCCCCAGGCAAAGCCCTGATATTCGGCCGGATCGAGCCCGCAATTTTTCAGGACGTTGGGGTGCACCATGCCGCAGCCCAGGATCTCCAGCCAATCCTCGCCCTCGCCGAAACGGATTTCGCCCTTGTCGCGCTTGCACTGGATGTCGACTTCTAGCGACGGCTCGGTGAAGGGGAAGAACGATGGGCGGAAGCGCATCTTTACGTTGTCGACCTCGAAAAAGGCCTTGCAGAATTCTTCGAGAATCCATTTCAGATGGCCGAGGTGCGAACCCTTGTCGATGACGAGGCCCTCGACCTGGTGGAACATCGGAGTGTGCGTCTGGTCGCTGTCTGAGCGATAGGTACGGCCGGGAATGATGACGCGGATCGGCGGCTTCTGGCTGAGCATGGTGCGCACCTGCACCGGCGAGGTGTGCGTGCGCAGCAACAGCCGCGAACCGTCGGGCTTCGGCGGGAAATAGAACGTGTCGTGCATTTCCCGCGCCGGATGGCCTTCCGGGAAATTGAGCTTGGTGAAGTTATAGTCATCGGTCTCGATATCTGGACCCTCGGCGACGGCAAAGCCCATGTCGGCAAAGATCGCGGTCAGCTCGTCGATCACCTGCGTGATCGGATGCACGCGGCCGAGTTCCGCCGGCGCCTCGCGCACCGGCAGCGTGACGTCGACGGTCTCGGTGTTGAGCCGGGCATCGAGCGCGGCGTCGCCGAGCGCGGCTTTGCGCTCCGCGATTGCGGCGTTGACCTTGTCCTTCAGGCCATTGATGGCCGGCCCTTGCGCCTTGCGCTCATCAGGCGGCATGGCGCCGAGCGTCTTCAACAGCGCGGTGATCGAGCCGCTCTTGCCGAGCGCCGCGACGCGCAGCGACTCCAGCGCCGCCTCGTCGTTGGCGGCAGCGACGCCTGCGAGCAGGTCTTTTTCCAGTTGCGCGATGTCAACCATTGGATTTGCGTGGCCGTGTTTTCGAGGGCAGCAGACCGTTGCACCAGGCGCCGATGATGACGGCGAGGCCCAGCAGAAGCAAAAGCACGTCGTGCTTCCAGGCGCCGAAGATCATGACCAGATCGCCGAACAGGCGCACGCCTTCGATCAGGCGCGTCATGTTCTTTTCGACGTAGCGGCCGAAGGCGGATGCCCGCTGCGGCTCAAGATCGACGTAGCGGATGATGAGCCACGTCGCGATGATCGGCGGCACGAAGTGCAGCAGCAGCGCCGGCAGCGGCTGATGAATCCAGAAAAGATAAAGCGACACCGCAGCTGCAAGAATGTCGGTCGACAGCTTGAGCGGATGGATCTGGTTGTAGAGCGCCTTTTCCTTCAGCGTCATCGGCGCGCCATTGATGTTACGCGGGAAGTGCGGCTTTCGCCTTTTCCACGATCGCCTGGAACGCCACCGGCTCGCGGATGGCGAGATCGGACAGCACCTTGCGGTCGACGACGAGCCCGGCCTTGGCAAGCCCGGCGATGAAACGGCTGTAGTTGAGACCAAAGGGCCGCACCGCGGCGTTGAGGCGCTGAATCCAGAGCGCGCGGAATGAGCGCTTGCGCCGCTTGCGGTCGCGGAAGGCATATTGGTTCGCCTTCTCCACCGCCTGCTTGGCGATGCGGATGGTGTTCTTGCGCCGGCCGTAAAAACCCTTGGCGGCCTTGTAGACCTTCTTGTGCTTGGCGTGTGAGGTGACGCCACGTTTGACGCGGGCCATAACTATTCTCCTAGCCGTTCTTTTGGCAATTCGTTCGGATGATCAACGGATCAGCGGCGCGGACGCCGCCGGTGAAATAGCGTTCAGCCGTTCGGCAGAAAGTATTTCTTGATGTTGTCGCCGTCGGTCTTGAACAGCACGGCGGTGCCGCGGTGCTCGCGGATCGTCTTGGTCGTCCGCTTGATCATGCCGTGGCGCTTCCCCGACTGCTGGTATTTCACCTTGCCGGTGGCGGTCACCTTGAAGCGCTTTTTGGCGCCCGATTTGGTCTTCAGCTTGGGCATTTGGCTCTCCTGAAAAACGGCGCACAAGCGGGACGAACCCGCCGGGCCGGTTGTTGCTGCAAAAGACAATTGCTTTTGAGCTTGGTGCTCGGAATTGAGCGTTAAAACGCCGCCACGGCAGCCCTTGTTCGCCGGGCGGCGAAGGGCGGCGTTATGGCAGAGGCGGGCGTTTCTTGCAACCGTTTGGGCGGCAAGGCCATTGCGGGGCGTTTTTTCGCCCCGCACCGATTTTCGCCGAATTAGCGGGCTTGGCTGACGATCCTTGCCGCCTAACGAGGAGCCAAAAGCATGACCATCTGCCGCCCCTCGAATCGCGGTTCCGATTCGATCTTGGCCATGGTCGAGGTGTCGATCTTGACCCGGTCGAGCAGCTTGTAGCCGAGCTCCTGGTGCGCCATTTCGCGGCCGCGGAAGCGCAAGGTGATCTTGACCTTGTCGCCTTCCTCGAAGAAGCGCTTCATCGAACGCATCTTCACGTCGTAATCGTGGTCGTCGATCATCGGCCGGAGCTTGATCTCCTTGATCTCGACGACTTTCTGCTTTTTGCGCGCCTCCGCCGCCTTCTTCTGCGCCTGGAATTTGTACTTGCCGTAATCCAGGATCTTGACGACGGGCGGGCTGGAATTCGGGGCGATCTCGACCAGATCGAGCCCCGCTGCAACCGCCATGGCGAGGGCGGCCTGTGTTTCGACAACGCCTTTGTTGTCACCGGTATTATCGATCAGCTGAACCTCTCGGGAGCGGATCTCCTCGTTTACGCGCGGGCCGTCCTTTTGGGCGGGCAGCGCAGACTTCATCGGACGACGAATGGCTCTTGTCTCCTCTGTTGTTGCGACATTCCCGTTCGCGCGTTGCGGCGCTACCGGGAAAGGGAAAGATTGGTAGAAACGGCGAATAAGTCAACGCGGTTCCGCCGTATTGCCAATGAATCGTATGCGAATCCGTTCGAAAGCGTTGCCAAAGCCTTCTGATTGCTCGGATTAATGGGGCGCCGCCGTGGGCCGGCCGGCGATCTCGGTATAAAGGCGCAGCGTCTGCTCGGTGACCAAAGCCTGATCGAAGTGACTGCAAACCCACCCTTGGCCGCGTACGCCGATCGCCCGTCGGGTCGGCTCGGGCATTGAAAACAGGCGCACCAAGGCTTCCGCAAGGGCTGCGTCATCGCCGGCCGGGCAGCGCAGGCCGGTGACGCGGCCGTCCGGCACCGCGGGTGCCGTCAGCACAACGTCCGGTCCGGCGCCGAGATCGGACACGATCACCGGACGGCCCATGGCCTGTGCCTCGATGATCGAACGCTGCAAGCCTTCCGGCTGCACCGCCGCCGACACCACCACGGCTGCCGCCGCGTAGGCTGCCGGCATGTCGGCGACCGGCGCCGCCATGCGCACGACATCCATGGTGCGCGTCGTCAGCACCAGGTCCCACAATTCGCCGGTGTAGTGGGTGTTGCCGCGATCCTCGCCGACGAAGACGCAGAGGAAATCCTTAAACCCCATGTCCTTGAGGCGCTGCGCCGCGCGCACCATCACATGGTGCCCCTTGCGGCGCAGGATGCGGCCGACGACGAGGATAACCTTGGTCTCGGGCTTGACGCCCCAGCCGCGCCGCAGCGTCTCGACGCGCTCGCGCGTCACCCGCGACGGATCGAACCCCTCGAAGTCGATGCTCGAGGGCAGCACCTTGATGCGCTCCCAGGGCGTGCCGTAGCGGTCGTTGATCAGTTGTGCGAGCTGCTCGCTCACCGCGATGACGCGGTCGCCGCGCGCCATGACACCGTTATAGAGATGCTTAAACATGTTTTGATCGCGAAAGCCCTTGTACCAGGTGGTGACGAAGGGAATGCCGGTCAGCCGCGCGGCAAGAAAAGCGCTCCAGGCCGCGGCGCGGCCGTGCGCGTGAATGAGGTCGCATTTGCGCTCGCGCGCGATGCGCATCAGCGCGAAGGCATTGCGCACGATCGCGACCGGATTGTTTCCACCCATGTCGAGCGGCATGAATTCGGCACCGGCGGCGGTTGCGTCGGCGACTAGGCGTCCGGGGCGGGACACCAGGATGACGCGATGCCCGGCACGCGTGAGAATGCGGGCAAGCGCCGCGGCGCCGGCATCGGCGGCGCCGACGTCGAGTGTCGGTACGACAATCAGTGCGGTTATCGGATCGCGCGTTTCGCCGGCGTCGGTATCGTTAGCTGTGGCCGGCGTCTGGCGCGGCCGGCGTGCTGGCATTCCCGTCGCGGAATAACTCGACATAGACGCCAACACGTCTCCAAAAGGCTCAAGCGTCGCGGGCCAAGAGCGACGTATAGACCCCGCGGATGGCTTGGGCAACGCTTTGCGGCGAGAACATGAACTCGGCGAACTGCCGGGCGCGGGCGCCGAGCGCCTCGTAGGCGATGGTGTTGAGGCTGAGCGCCTGGCTGGTGGCGCGCGCAAGATCGGCAACGTTTCCCGGCCGCACCAGCCATCCGGTTCGCAGGTCGTCGGGCATGCGCGGCGGTCCCAGCATGTTTTCCGGCAGCACGCCGACGGTGGTGACCACGACCGGCCGGCCCATGGCCTGCGCCTCGGCGGCGGCGCGGCCGGTGAGCGGCGGCTCCAGCGCCGGCACCACGACCACGTCGGCGGCTGCGAGCGCGCCCGGCATATCGGGGCAATGACCGACGAAGCGGCATAACGTGTCGACGCCGTGCATGCGGGCGCGCCAGCGCAGCGCGCGCGTATAACTTGGGTCGACGCGGTCATCGCCGGCAAAGACGAAGACGGTATTGCGCTCACCGTTGGTCACCATCAGCCGCGCGGCATCGATCATCGTCATCTGCCCGTTCCACGGTGCGATGCGGCCGGGGGTGAGCACGACGCGCATCTGCGGCAGGATGCCCCAGATGCGGCGCAGTTCGGCGACGCGGTCGGCGGCGGCCGGGCTGAATTTGGCGGTATCGACCGCACGCGGGATGACAGTGATGCGCTCGGGCAGAATCTTGTAACGCTCGATCATCGCCCGCGACACGAATGTCGATGGTGCGATCACGCGGTCGCCGCGCGCCAGTGCGCCGCCGATGAGCCTTGCCGGCCAGGATTTTTGCGGCAGCTGGTCGGGGAAGGAGGTCACGAGAAAAACGGGCATGCGCCTGGTAGCGCGGATAGCGCTCCAGGCCGCCGTGGCGCTCTGGGCGTGGATGATGTCGATGCGCTCGGAGGCGATGAGATGCGCGAGCTTGCCGGTATTGGCGCGGATGCGCAGCGGATTGATCGTGTCGTTTGCCATCGGCAGCCACTCGCCGCCGAAGGCGAGCAGTTCGCCGACCAGCGGGCCGCCTTCGCCGGCGATGATGGCGCGGGCGCCCGATTGCAGCAGGGTCAGCGCGATATCGATTGCCGCATGGCTTGCCGGGTCGTCGCGCAGCGCCGGGACCAGTTGCAGGACGGTGGCGCCGGCGAGCGAGCGCGGCTTCGGGATGTTGAGATTTGCCCCCTTGCGCGGGGCGCCGTCTTGCGGCGACAAGGGTTCGTCTGTCTCAACGGTACGCGCCGATTTGGCCGAAGTGCGCATGAGCGAATCCCGTCTGACGTCCCTGCGAATCGAATCACCCTCGCCAGCAACGACAATCGCCGTGCGCGCGCGCGAGGGCAAGAGTCAGGCCGAAGGTCCCGGCCTGTTCTGGCTCGGCGGCTTCAAGTCGGACATGAAAGGCACCAAAGCCGAGGCGCTCGATCGCTGGGCAGACGAGCAGGGGCGCGCCTGCGTGCGCTTCGACTATTCCGGGCACGGCGAATCGGGCGGGGCCTTCACCGACGGCAGCATCGGACGCTGGCTCGATGAAAGCGTCGCGGTCTACCGGCAATTCGCCAAAGGACCGCAGGTCGTCGTCGGCTCCTCAATGGGCGGCTGGCTGGCACTACTCTTAGCGGCGCGATTGCGGGAGCTGAAAGGGTCCGCGCCGCAAAATACGTCACTTGCCGGCATGGTGCTGATCGCCCCTGCGGTCGATTTCACCGAAGAGCTGATGTGGAAGAAGTTTCCCGACAGCATCAAACGCGAGATCGAGGACAAGGGCTTCTGGCTGCGGCCATCGCTTTACGCGGAAGAGCCTTATCCGATCACCAAGCGGCTGATCGAGGAAGGCCGCCAGCATCTTCTGCTCGGCGGGCTGATCGAGACCGGCTGTCCGATGCACATTCTTCAGGGCGTGCAGGACCCGGACGTGCCGTGGCGGCATGCGGTCGAACTGGTGGCGCGTTTTGCCGGCGACGACGTGGTGCTGACGCTGATCAAGGACGGCGACCACCGGCTGTCGCGGCCGGAGGACATCGAGCGGCTGATCGCAGCGGTGAAGGAATTCTAGGCGAGCGCCGCGCTCCATTCTTCATTGACCGACGCATCGCTTTCGCCATTGCGCAATTGCCTAAGTTTGTCGCGCGGCATCAACCGCGACAATGCCCACACCGCCGCGCCGCGCACCAGCGGTGAGTTGTCATCGAGCAGCCGCTGCGCCTCGATGGCGAGCGCGGCGTCGCCGGAATTGCCGATGGCGATGAGCACGTTCCTGACAAAACGATCCCGGCCGGCGCGCTTGACCGCGGTTTTGGAAAACATCGCGCGGAATGCCGCGTCGTCGAGGCGAGCTAGCTCGCTCAGTTTCGGCGCACGCAGCGCCTCGCGCGCGGCGAATTTCGCATCGCGACCGATTTGCGCGAATTTGTTCCAGGGGCAGACCGCAAGGCAATCGTCGCAGCCGTAGATCCGGTTTCCGATCGCGGCGCGGAATTCGCGCGGGATCGGACCTTTGTGCTCGATGGTGAGATAGGAAATACAGCGCCGCGCATCGAGGTGGTAAGGCGCGGGAAAAGCCGCGGTTGGGCAGACATCGACGCAGGCGTGGCAACGCCCGCAATGGTCCTCGGTCGCGTCGTCGTAGGGCAGTTCGAGCGTAGTGAAAATCGCACCGAGAAAAAGCCACGAGCCATATTCGCGGGAGACGAGGTTCGTATGCTTGCCTTGCCAGCCGAGCCCGGCGGCTTGCGCGAGCGGCTTTTCCATGACCGCTGCGGTGTCGACGAAAACCTTGACGTCGCCGCCGCCGTTCTGCACGAGCCAGCGCGCGATGGTTTTGAGCCGCGGCTTGATGATCTCGTGATAATCGTCGCTGCGCGCATAGACCGAAATCGCGCCTCGGTCCCGCCGCTTGAGGGTGGCCAGCGGGTCTTTCTCGTCCGGCCCGTAATTGAGCCCAAGCAAAATGACGGAACGAACTTCGCCCCACAGCGCGCGTGGATCGCCGCGCCGCTCGGCGCTCGTCTCGAGCCAGTCCATCTCGCCATGGGCGCCATCGGCGAGAAAGGTCTCGAGATGCTTCTTCGCCTCGGCGATGGAATCCGGCCGCGTCACGCCGACGACACCAAAGCCCAGTTCGCGCGCCTGTGCGACAAGGCCGGCCTTGAGCGCGGCAGGATCGCTCAGAAGTCGAGGTTGGCGTAGTGCTTGGCCGCCGGTACGCCCGCCAGCGTGTCGGCCAGAATCGACCGGAACGAGGGCCTCGACTTGACCCGCGCGTACCAGTTCTTCGCTGCCTCGTTTTCGGTCCACGGCACTTCGCCCAGATAATCGGCCGACGACAGATGGCAGGCGGCGGCGAGATCGGCATAGCTCAAGGTGTCGCCGGCGAGCCAGTCGCGGGTCTGCGTCAGCCAGCCGATATAGGCCAGATGATAGCGGATATTGCTGCGCGCCGCGCGCAGCGCATCGGTGTCGGGCGGGCCGCCGCCTTGCTCGCGCGTCATATGGCGCTTGAACACCCGCTCGGTGACCAGGGGGCCGCTCACCTCGGAATGGAATTTATCGTTAAACCAACTCGCCAGGCGGCGCACCTCGACGCGCGCGGCGACCGCTTCCGGCATCAATGCGGCTTCGCCCGCCTTCGTTTCCTGCAGATATTCCGCGATAACCGTGGCGCCGGGGACCGGCGGTACTCCGTCCTGCACCAGCACCGGGATTTCGCCTGCCGCATTGAGCAGCAGGAATTCCTCGCGCCGCTCCCAGAACCGCTCCTCGACCAGTCGCACCTCGAGCCCATATTCGGCGAGAACAAGCCGTACATAGCGCGACAGCGGGCAGAGCGGGTGATGCAGCAATGTGAGCATGTGAGCCTGGGCGAGAATCGAAGGCGAGCACTATAGGAAGTCGTCGTCTCCACGCAAATTGCTGCGGATTACGGCTTTTTTCGTTGCCCCCGTTTCGGCCTTGCGCCACAAGCGCTCACTTACGTGATTCCTTTCCGGAGCATCGCATGCATGCCCTCGCGCCCTATATCGACCTCATCAAGGCGGCGATCCTCGGTGTGGTCGAGGGCCTGACCGAATTCCTCCCCGTATCCTCCACCGGGCATCTCTTGCTGATGGAGCACTTCCTCGGCTGGGGCGACGACGCCTTCGGCAAGTCGTTTGCCATCCTGATCCAGCTCGGCGCCATTCTGGCGCTGCTCAGCATTTATTTCGGCCGCATCTGGTCGCTGGCGACGCACATGTTCAGCGATTGGGACGCGGCGCGGTTCGTCATCGGCGTGCTGCTCGCGTTCCTGCCGGCGGCGGCGATCGGAGTGCTGGCGGCGCCGTTCATCAAGGCGCATCTGTTCGACGTACGCGTCGTCTGCGTCATGTTCATCATCGGCGGGTTCGTGCTGCTCGGCGTCGACCGGTTGAATCTGAAGCCGCGCTATTCGGAATCGACCGCGTTCCCGCTGCCGATGTATCTGGCCATCGGCGTGTGCCAGTGCCTCGCCATGGTCCCGGGCGTCTCGCGTTCGGGCGCTACGATCGTTGGCGCCATGCTGTTTGGCGCCGACCGCCGCTCGGCTGCGGAATTTTCCTTCTGGCTCGCGATGCCGACGATGGTCGGCGCCTTCGCCTACGAAGCCTTCAAGAGCCGCGCCGAACTCGCACACGGCAATATTCTGGCGATCGTCATCGGCTTCATCTTCTCGTTCATCTTCGGCTGGATCGTGGTGAAGACATTTTTGCGCTACGTGCAGCGCCACACCTTCGCGCTGTTTGCCTGGTGGCGCATCATCGTCGGCACGCTGGGGATTTTCGCGCTCTACTACCTTTAAGGCGTTACGCTGCGATTGCTGAACTGGCCGGTCTTGCGGAAACGCCAGAGATAAGACGGCACGATCGTGGCCATCGGCTCGGGGTCGATGCCAAGCGCGCGAAGCGTGCGCCCGTCAGCCTCCGCCGCGTCCGACACGACGTTATCGCTGCGCAATGATTCCACCTGGTCGCCGGTGAGCGTCAGCGGCGCCGGCGCAAATTGCAGCACCGTTGCTTTCATCTTGGCAGCAAAGAAAGGCAGCGCCACCAGCATGCGCTTGCGCCCGGTGGTCGCCAGAACGAATTGCATGAGCTGCTTGAAGCTGCGTATTTCCGGTCCGCCCAGTTCGTAAACGGTGCCGGCGCGCGCGTTACTGTCCACGGCTTTGGCAATCGCTTCCGCAACATCGCCGACGAAGACCGGCTGGAAGCGGGTCTGCCCGCCGCCAATGAGCGGCAGCGCGGGGGAAATGCGCGCCAGCGAGGCGAAGCGATTGAAGAAATCGTCCTCCGGACCGAACACGATGGAGGGCCGCATGATGACGGCTTGCGGCAGCGCCGCCAGCACTAGCCGCTCTGCGGCGGCCTTGGAGCGGGCGTAACGTGCGGTGGAATTTTCGTCGGCGCCGATTGCCGACACATGAACCATCCGGGCGCCGTGATTGGCCGCCGCCAGCGCCACCTGCTCGGCGCCGAAGGCATGCACCGCGTCGAATTTCTGCCGGCCGCCCTCGGCGAGGATGCCGACCAGATTGACCAGCACGTGCGCGTCGCGCGCCGCAGCCTCGACCGAGGCCGCGTTGCGCAGATTGGCTTGAACCGCATGGATCTGCCCGACCCGGCCGAGCGGTTGAAGGTGCCCGGCAAGTTCGGGCCGGCGCACCGCCACCCGGATGCGGTAGCCGCGGCGGGCCAGCGCTCGCACGACGTGACGGCCGACAAACCCCGAGCCGCCATAGACGGTCACCAGGGTGTCGATGTTAGAAATGACGGGCATCCCGCGCTCGCAAGGTGGGCTCGGCCTCCCGGCAAATACAGGATCGGCCATGGCCTGTACAGGGCGGCGAAACGAGGGCTTTCCCTTCAATTGACAAGCTTAAATCGGCTCCGTACCTAGTCCCGACAAGTTCTAAAGCCTTGCCCAGGTGGCGGAATTGGTAGACGCACTAGTTTCAGGTACTAGCGCTGCAAGGCGTGGAGGTTCGAGTCCTCTCCTGGGCACCAGCGTCTCGAAACCGGGGATCGAATGACCATCCGCCTGCATCGCGGCGATCTGCCCAACCTCAGCGCCTATAAGGGCGCGGTGGGGGTCGACACCGAGACGATGGGCCTCGACCCGCGCCGCGACCGGCTCTGCGTCGTGCAGCTTTCTCCCGGCGACGGCTCCGCCGATGTGGTGCAGATCGCGGCCGGCCAGAAGCAGGCGCCGAATCTCCAGAAGCTGCTCGCCGACAAGTCGCTGCTGAAAATATTCCATTTCGCCCGCTTCGATCTCGGCGTGCTGTTCAACGCCTTTGGCGTCATGGCAGGACCGGTCTATTGCACCAAAATCGCCTCACGGCTCGCGCGCACCTATACCGACAAGCACGGCTTGAAGGATTTGGTGCGGGAACTGCTCGGCGTCGACGTGTCCAAGCAGCAGCAGTCCTCCGACTGGGGGGCCGAAGGCCTGAGCGATGCCCAGGTCGCCTACGCTGCGACCGACGTGCAGCATCTGCACGCGCTCAAGGAAAAACTCGACACCATGCTCGCGCGCGAAGGCCGCGCCGGACTCGCTGCGGCCTGCTTTAATTTCCTGCCCGATCGCGTGCGGCTCGACCTGTCCGGCTGGGCGGCTGAGGACATCTTTTCACACTCTGCGTAAGCCATTGCGTTCGTTATTGCTTTAAGCTCTGGCTCTGCCGCTTGCGGGCCATATTCGGCGGCCATGTTGCGTGGCGGGGCGTGACGTGATTTTCCAAAGCTTCACCCGAACTTTTGCTGGCGGCATGAATCAACCGATTGCGGCCCGGCCCGATCCGCAGACCGCGCGGGCCTATTGGACCATGAGCCGCGGCAACTCCGAACGCGCCTTTCGCGCCGCGCGCCGGCATAGCCGTACGGTGCGCCTGCTGCGCATCGCCTTGCCGACGGTCGTGATGCTCGCGCTCGCCATCGTCTTCGTTGTCACCTATTTCAATCCGCTGCGCATGCTCACCAAGCTGCCGATCGATATCGGCAACCTCGTCGTATCGGGCACCAAGATTACGATGGAACAACCGCGGCTGTCCGGCTTTACCCGCGACGGTCGCGCCTATGAAGTGAGCGCTAAGGCTGCGGCGCAGGACCTGACCAAACCGGATATCGTCGAGTTGCACGACATCCACGCCAGGGTGCAATTGCAGGACAAGGGCCTGATCCAGATGTCGGCGGCGACCGGCACTTACGATACCAAGGCCGAGACTTTGAAACTCACGCGCGACATCGTGCTCACGTCGTCGTCAGGCTATGAGTGCCGCATGAGCGAGGCGCTGGTCGATACCCGCAAGGGCGATGTGCTGTCCGAGCACCCGGTGGAAGTGAAAATGCTGCAGGGGACGCTGAACGCCAACCGTCTGGAGGTTGTCGATTCCGGCGACCTGGTCCGGTTTGACGGTGGCGTCGATATGGTGCTGACGCTGAACCAGCCGGATGGGGCGCCGGCAAAGGCGGGTGCGCAATGATCGCGCGTCTTCGCCCCATTCCGCTCATTGCCGCGGCGCTTCTTTTTGCCGCCGGGCCGCTCGCCGCGCAGCCCTCGAAAGGGCCGCCCAACGCCCTACAGGGCTTCTCGCAAAACCGCGATCAACCGGTGCATATCGAGGCGTCGACGCTTGAAGTCCGCGACAAGGACAAGATGGCGACCTTCAGCGGCAACGTGCGTGTCACCCAAGGCGACACCGGACTGCGCTGCAAGTCGCTGGTGGTGTTCTACGAGCAGAACGACAGCGATGCCGACAAAAGCAAGAGTGTGGCGCTGGCCAACCCCGGACCGGGGGGCCAGCAGCGCATCAAGAAACTGGAAGCCCGCGGCGGCGTGGTGGTGACGCAAAAGGCGGAGACGGCGACCGGCGATCTCGGCCTGTTCGACATGCAGACGAACACCGTGACGCTCACCGGCAACGTGGTGATGACGCAGGGGCAGAACGTGCTGCGCGGCGACCGCCTGGTGGTGGACCTGACCAGCGGCGTCTCCCGAGTCGAGTCCGGCAAGAACGGGCAGGGCCGTGTGCAGGGCCTGTTCCTGCCCGGCAGCGTCGGGCCGGACGGCAAGCCCGGCGGCAAGGGGACGACGCCGTCGTCGCCGCTCCCGGTGCAGCCATTCCGTTGACGCGGAATCAGCTAAGCTATCACGCCCGGCCAGGGCATGAGCCAACCATGCGCCGCGAGGTCATCTGGTGAATATCCTCTCGCTGTTTCGGCGCCAGCCGGCGCAGGCGCGGCGGACGCCGGCCGATGCGCGGCAGCATCAATTGGCGGTGCAGGCGCGCCAGCCCAACGCCGCGGCACAGCAGGTTGCCTCGCGCCCGCGCCGCGATACCGACGGCAGGCAGGGCGTCAAGCACGGCTATCTCGCTGCCCACGGCGTAGAAAAAAGCTTTGGCGGCCGCACCGTCGTGAAGGCCGTCACGCTTTATGTGCGGCGTGGCGAAGCGGTCGGCCTGCTCGGGCCCAACGGCGCCGGCAAGACCACCGTATTCTACATGATCACCGGCTTGATCGCCGCCGATCGCGGCCGCATCGAACTCGATGGCTACGACGTCACCGCGCTGCCGATGTACCAGCGCGCCCGCCTCGGCATCGGCTATCTGCCGCAGGAAGCATCGATTTTCCGTGGGCTCAATGTCGAAGACAACATCCGTTCGGTGCTCGAAGTCGTCGAGCCGGATAAGCGCCGCCGCGAAGCCGACCTCAATGCGCTCCTTGAGGAGTTCAATATCGCGCGCCTGCGCAAGACGCCGAGCATTGCCCTGTCCGGCGGCGAGCGCCGCCGTGTCGAGATCGCCCGCGCTCTGGCGACGCGGCCGAGTTACATGCTGCTCGACGAACCGTTTGCCGGCATCGACCCGATCGCCGTCGGCGATATCCAGGCGCTGGTGCGCCACCTGACCAATCGCGGCATCGGCGTGCTGATCACCGACCACAATGTGCGGGAAACGCTCGGTCTCATCGACCGCGCCTACATTATTTATTCCGGGTCGGTGCTGAGAGAGGGCCAGGCCAACGAAATCGTCAACGATCCGGACGTGCGCCGGCTCTATCTGGGCGAGGAATTCCGCCTCTAGCAGCCGAAGTTATGCACAAGTTTTGTGCATTGCCGCACCGCGGAATCTCATACCGCTTCGGCTGGCAACCTGATATAAGCGGAGACAAGCAAGAAACGGACCAGATTCGGCCGGGATTTCAATGGCGCTGTCGCAACGACTGGAATTTCGCCAGAGCCAAGCGCTGGTGATGACGCCGCAGCTGATGCAGGCCATCAAGTTGCTGCAACTCTCCAGCCTTGACCTTGCCGCTTACGTCGAAGTCGAACTGGAAAAAAATCCGTTGCTCGAACGCGGCAGCGACGACGAGGCGCCGCCCCAGGGGGTAGCGGAGGGCGAAGGCGAGAGCGGCGGCTCCGACGGCGAAGAGGCCTCGGGCGAACCCGCCGACTGGAACGGCCAGGAACTCGACTCAAGCCGGAGTTCCATGGAAGAGGGCCTCGGCACCGAACTCGAAAACGTCTTCCCCGATGACGGCGGGGAAAAATCGCCGCCCCCGGAAATTCCGCCGCCCGCCTATTCGGAATGGTCCGGATCAGGCTCGCAGGGCGGCGACGACAGCGCCTACAATCTTGAAGCCTTCGTCACCGCGGAAACCACGCTCGCCGGGCATCTCGCCGAACAGATGGCGCTGGCGATCTCCGATCCGGCGCCGCGCATGATCGGCAAGTACCTCATCGACATGGTCGACGAGGCTGGCTACCTCAGCGGCGATTTCGACGGCGTCGCCGAAAAGCTCGGCACCACGCGCGCCGAGGTCGAGGCGGTGCTGGCGATCCTGCAGACATTCGATCCGCCCGGCGTCTGCGCGCGAAACTTGAGCGAATGCCTGGCGATCCAGCTTAAAGATCGCAACCGCTATGACCCGGCGATGCGGGCGCTGGTCGAGCATCTCGACCTGCTGGCAAAGCGCGATTTCGCGGCGCTGCGCCGCCATTGCGGAATCAACGAGGAGGATCTCGCCGACATGATCGGCGAGATTCGCAATCTCAATCCCAAGCCGGGTCTCGCTTTCGGCTCGACGCTGGTGCAGCCGATCGTGCCCGATGTTTTCGTGCGGCCGGCGCCGGACGGCACCTGGCAGGTCGAGCTTAATTCCGACACGCTGCCGAAAGTGCTCATCAATCAGCGGTATTACGCGCAGGTTTCAAAAACCACGCGCAACGACAGCGACAAGAGCTATCTCGCCGATTGTCTGCAGACCGCCACCTGGCTGGTGCGCGCGCTCGACCAGCGCGCCAAGACCATCCTGAAAGTGTCGAGCGAAATCGTGCGCCAGCAGGATGCGTTTTTTGCCAACGGCGTGCAGCATCTGCGGCCGCTGAATCTGAAAACCGTGGCGGACGCGATCAGCATGCATGAATTGACCGTGTCACGCGTCACCGCCAACAAATACATGGCGACGACCAGAGGCATTTTCGAATTGAAATATTTCTTCACGTCGTCGATCGCTTCGGCAGACGGGGGCGAAGCGCATTCCGCCGAGGCTGTGCGCCACCGCATTCGCCAGTTGATCGATGCGGAGGCCTGTTCTGATGTGCTGTCCGACGATACAATTGTCGATAAGTTGCGCGAGGCCGGGATCGACATTGCGCGCCGGACCGTCGCCAAATACCGCGAAGCCATGCGGATTCCGTCGTCGGTGCAGCGCCGGCGCGACAAGCAGGCGGCGGCCGTTTAGCGCCCGGCTTTGCGCCGGTGTCGGCGGGAAGTCGTTGACGTTTGGCGGAACATTCCTAAGTTTAAACGATTAGGCCGGGGCGGCAGAGAACGCAGGGCGCGACCGGCGTTCGCATCGGAGGAATGAATGCCTTTGCGCGTATCTGGCAAAAACATGAATATCGGTGCCGCGCTGCGGGAGCGCATCACCGATCGCGTCGACGAAGCCACATCGAAGTATTTCCGCGGCGGCTATTCGGGCCACGCGACGGTCGAACGGGACGGCTTCGGATATCACACCGAATTCGTGCTGCATCTCGATTCGGGCACGATGCTTGAGGCCGAAGGCATGGCGGCCGATGCCTACGAAAGCGCCGACCAGGCAGCGGTCCATATTGAAAAACGCCTGCGCCGCTACAAGCGCCGCCGCAAGGATCATCAAGGGGTGCGCGGCGGTTAACATAAATCCGGAACTTCACAGGAAAAACCGCAGCAGCTATGTCGGCGCGCCATTGACAGCCGGCGCGGAGGGTACATATGGTCCGCCGCATTCAATAAACCCCAGTGTTCATCCGCGCAGCTTTTTACGATCATTGGTCATGTCCATGACGCTTACCGATCTCATTGCGCCGAACGCCATTTTGCCGGCGCTCAAGGTCAACAACAAAAAGCAGGCAATCCAGGGACTTGCTGCACGTGCGGCCGAGCTGACGGGACAAAGCGAGAAGACAATTCTCGAGATCCTGTTGCAGCGGGAAAAGCTTGGCTCAACCGCGGTGGGTAACGGCGTCGCCATACCGCACGGCAAATTGCCGAAGCTCGGCCGTTTGTTCGGGTTGTTCGCGCGATTGGAACGGGCAATCGATTTCGAGGCGCTCGACAGTGAGCCGGTCGATCTTTGTTTTCTGCTGCTGGCCCCAGAGGCCGCCGGCGCCGACCATCTCAAGGCGCTAGCCCGCGTGGCACGGCTGCTGCGCGATCCGGAAATCGCCCGGCGGTTGCGCGAATCACGCGATGCCGAGGCGCTCTATGCCGTTCTGGCGATGCCGGCGGCTTCAAGCGCGGCCTGATAGCCGCCCGTCAAACTTTCCGAATTTGAATATGAAAAGGCCGGCGATGTGAATCTCCGGCCTTTTCGATTCGGACAGCTGATGCAGTCAGTGCACGCTCACCGGTTCGAGCTCCTGGCTCCAGGCATTGGCGAGCGCCGCCTCGCGCGTGTCGGTCAGCATGATCGGCGTGCCGTCGGCGGCATGCAGCGCAAACAATCTAATGCCGGGCGCGATCTTCGGCGCCTGCGGGAACAGCTTGTTCACGTCTTCCGAACTGATCGACTTGACGTAGGCGAGATGTCCGCCGCCAAGCTGCGCCAGCGCTTCCTGCGTGATCGCCGGGTGCGTTGAATTCTGCTCTGTGGTCTTGTCGTTTGTCATCTTGTCAGTCATGGCCCTCGACTCCTTTCTGATGCTTTAGCGTGTCGAGTCCTGTTTCAAATTCCGTCATTCGCACTCGCTGATCGAGATCGTCTTCACGATCCGTTCCGGCTCCGGCCGGGCAAGATCGATCGACAGCAGCCCGTTTTTGAGTTCGGCTCCCAGCACCTCCATGCCTTCCGCCAGCACGAAGGTGCGCTGGAATTGGCGCGCGGCGATGCCGCGGTGGAGGTAGTGCCGGGTCTTGTCGTCCTGCTGACGGCCGCGGATCAGCAACTGGCTTTCCTCGATGCTCACATCGAGCTGGTCGCGGGTAAAACCGGCAACCGCCAGCGTAATGCGCAGCCGCTCCGGACTTTTGCCATCGCGCGCCAGGCGCTCGATGTTATAGGGCGGATAGCCATCGGCGCCCTTGACGACGCGATCGAGCACGCGCTCGATCTCATCGAAGCCCAAAAGGAACGGACTGGAGAGTGACGGAACTCTGGACATGGTCTCAAAGCCCTCGCATGAAGCGACTTTGACCGGGGCCCTTTCGGCGCCCCGCTTCTTTGCCCAGGCCGGAGCGATCCGGACAGGGTCCGGGCGGCACCTGCCGTCCGGTCCCGTTAATATGGGCAGGCCGGGTTAAATGTTCAAGAACAGGCCTTTAGGGGCCTCCCGAGGCCGTTAACCGCGCCGAATAAGGCCAAATTCGCCGCCTGCGCCGGCGGCCCTCGGGAGGCGATCGGCCGCTGCTGCTTCTGCGTTAACCGCAGCGTCAAAGCCGAAGTGGGGCAAGGAACGCCGCAAGCAAAGTTTTTGTCGTGTGTAAAATATTTCGCCGATTGTCGCGCGCAAAAATTGGCGCGTGCGCTTGGTTAAAATAACCATGTGCATTTTCCTTTATTTTGCAAAAAACTTTCAAACGCGTCCGCTGCCGATAAGGTCACCGCGATCGAAGACAGAAAATGTCTCGCGCATCGGGAGAGTGGCCTTTGCTCCAGCGTCCAATCGATTTCGATCCGAACGAACTGACGGTCGAAGAAAAGATTTTCCGCAATCTCAAGCGTCTCGGCGCGATTTTCGCCGCCGCCGCAGTGGCGCTCACCGCGCTCGATATCGCCAATGTCCGCTCGGTCGATGCCGCGTCTGAATTGTTCCACAACGGCGGAGCGCGCATCGCTGAATTCCCCGGTCACGTTTCCGAACTTCCGGATCGTATCCGTTCCGGCATCCGCAACATTTCCATGGCGGCGGCGGCGGCGCCGTCGATGCCGCAAGTTACCGTCGCCATCCCGCACGACGACGCTATCACGCGCCCGTTCATTCTCGCCAGCGCTTCCGCGGAAGCCGCGGTGTTGCCTGACATTCATCGCGAGACCATCGCAAGACTGACGCAGATGTCGCCGGTCGTCGAAACCGCCGTCGCCAGACTTGCTGCGACGCGCAGTCAGGATGCGGTTGAAGCAGCCATGGCGCTGCCGGAGTCTTTGGCGGCAGCCCCCGCGAAAATCACGCCGGCGCAACTTGCCTCCATTGAAGCGCGTGCGACGCCCGAAGAAGCCGCCGAACCTCAGCCAGTATCGTTGCCGATGGCGAGTGCGATCCCGCTCGACATGGTGCCGTTGCCGCGCGCCGCGCCGGGCGCACCGCCGCCGTCGCCGGCCGAGCGGTTGCATCTTGAAGGAAAAGATTACGCCAAGGCCGAGCGCTGCCTCGCCAACGCCGTCTACTTCGAGTCACGCAGCGAGCCGGTGCGCGGACAGATGGCGGTTGCGCAGGTGGTGCTCAACCGTGTGTTCTCCGGGTTTTATCCGAAGGACGTTTGCGGCACCGTCTATCAGAACGCCAATCGCTATCTCGCCTGCCAGTTCACCTTCGCCTGCGATGGCAAGCGCAAGCTGATCAACGAGCGCGGCGCCTGGGCGCGCGCCAATCGCATCGCCAAGCAGACGCTGAACGGTCAGATTTATCTGCCGGAAGTCGGCAAGTCGACGCACTACCACGCACTCTATGTGCATCCGAACTGGGTGCGCGAAATGCATCGCCTGGCGCGCTACGGCATTCACGCCTTCTACCGTCCGATCGCCTGGGGCAACGGCGCCGACGAGCCGGTCTGGGGCAAGACGGCCCTGGTCCAGGACAAGAAGAAGTAAGCAGCGCTACAGTTTCAGCTTGAACAATTTGACCGCATTGTCGCGGCCGATTTTCCGGCGCTCTTCGGCGCCGATTTTGGCGTTGTCGAACCACTCCGCGCCTTCGTCGACGCTCTCGAACGGCCAGTCGACCGAGAACATCACGCGCTCCGCGCCCATCTCGCCGACTACATTGATGAGCGAAGGCGTATGAAAATTTCCCGACGTAGTGAGATGGAAGTGCTTGCGGAAATAGTATCCGACACCTTGCTTTGCGGCATATTTGTGCTTCGCTTTCATCCAGCCGTTGCGGCCGTCGATGCGCCATAACTGCACCGGGATGCCTTCGCCGAGATGACCGAGCACGATCTTGAGTTGCGGGCATTCGTCGAACAGGCCTGAGCCGATCAGCCGCAGCGCGTGCACCGAAGTTTCCGCCGAGAACGCCCAGTTGGGTCCGAGTAGCCACGGGTGGCCGTCGTAGATTTTGGTCCAGCTTGGCAGCGGATTGCGGGGATGCAGATAGAACGGCACGTCGAGCGCCTCGATCGCGCGCCAGAACGGGCGGAACTGCGGCGCATCGTAATAGAGAACATTTTCGGGTTGGCCGGCTTGCGAGAAGCCATTGACCAGGGCGCCGACAAATCCGAGTTGTTTGACGCAACGCGCAAGCTCGTCGGCCGCCGCATCCGGGTCCTGCATCGGCAGCGCGGCGAAAGCGGCGAAACGGCCGGGGCGCTTGCGCACATTCTCGGCCAGCACGTCGTTGGCTTCGCGCGCCACCGTGATCGCCCGCTTGACGTCGTGGATCGCCTGCACGGCGGGAGCGTTGAGCGAGAGGATCATCATCTCGATGCCGTGCCTGTCCATCTCGGCGAGCCGCGTGTCCTGGATGTCGAGCAGGCGGTGATGCAATTCCGGCCACACATGGGCGCCGAACACCTGGGAATCGCTCAAGGTGGCTTCGGTGGCGAAGTGTTCCTCGAGCGCGATCTTGCCTTGCATGCATTTCCCCCGGTTTTGCCGCCATCATGCAGCCGAGACGCGGAAAATCAAAAAGCCGCCCCTTGGGGCGGCTTTTGGCAAAATGGCCTGCCGAGCCGTAGCTCGCGAAGCCGCGTAGGTTGGTGGAGCCAGGCGGGATCGAACCGCCGACCTCCTGCATGCCATGCAGGCGCTCTCCCAGCTGAGCTATGGCCCCTTAAGCGAACAGATAGCAGTCCCCGGGAATGAGGCAAAGGCCGGTCTGCCAACAGCATTACCGGCCTTTCGACTACTGCTCTTCTTCCTTTTCGACGGTCTCGCCGATGATGTCGGACACATCGGGATCGCCTTCGTCCTGTTCCTCGATGAAGGCGGCATCGTCGAGGGTCTCGTCGGCTTCGACTTCCTCTTCCTCGCCTTCGGCCTTGGCGCCGGCAGCCGCGGGCTTCTTCTTGCCCTGCTGTTCGGCCTCCGCATCATCGAGCGAAACGAATTCGGCGTCCGCCGTCTCCGGCGCGACGACTTCCGGCTCGGCGACCGGCGCCGGCCGGACCACGGTAGCCGCGGGTTCGGGGCGCGAGCGCACCGGGGCGACGACGATGGGGACGACCTTGCCGGTATAGGGGGAAATCACCGGCGTCTTGTTGAGATCGTAGAATTTGCGCCCGGTTTCCGGACAAATACGTTTGGTGCCGAGCTCTGCTTTGGCCACGGGTCGGGCTCCTCGGAAAATGCGGTCAAATCGGTGCTTCACTTGGCGAGTTGGTGCCGCCCTGTCAATACCCGCCAAGGATGACGGCGCGCGCGCCCGCGTGGTAGGCAGTCGCGTTCATTTAACGGACCCGTGCCGGTGGATGCAGCAACCATGACGCCGCTCACCGCCCGCCGCGGCGGCCCCTTGCAGGGCCGCGCCCGCGTGCCCGGCGACAAGTCGATTTCGCATCGTGCCCTGATTTTGGGCGCGCTTACGGTCGGGGAAACGACGGTCAGCGGCCTGCTCGAGGGCGAGGACGTGCTGCGCACGGCGGATGCCATGCGCGCGCTCGGCGCGCGGCTTGAGCGCGGCGCCGACGGGGTTTGGCGCATTCATGGTGTTGGCGTCGGCGGCTTTGCTGCCCCCGCGCAGCCTCTCGACTTCGGCAATTCCGGTACCGGTTGCCGGCTTGCTATCGGCGCGGTGGCCGGTTGCCCGGTGACGGCGACATTCGACGGCGATGCATCCTTGCGCAAGCGGCCGATGCGGCGCGTGCTCGAGCCGCTGGAGAAGATGGGTGCGCGTGCAACCGAGGCCGCCGAGGGTGGCAGGCTGCCGCTGACGCTTATCGGCGCGCGCGATCCGATCCCGATTACCTACGAGTCGCCGGTGCCGTCGGCGCAGTTAAAATCCGCGGTGCTGCTCGCTG
Organism: uncultured Alphaproteobacteria bacterium; assembly: GCA_963738915.1. Classification (GTDB taxonomy): domain Bacteria; phylum Pseudomonadota; class Alphaproteobacteria; order Rhizobiales; family Xanthobacteraceae; genus Pseudolabrys. The sequence goes on along the minus strand of CAVTYO010000005.1, from coordinate 240,208 downwards.
GGCTCGCCGCGCCGGGGGAAACAACGGTGATCGAGGCAGAAGCAACGCGCGATCACACCGAACGCATGCTCAAGCATTTCGGCGCCAAGGTCAGCATAAAGCCATATGGCGAGCACGGCCGCCGCGTCACGCTCATCGGCCAGCCGGAGCTTGAGCCGGCGGCGGTGACGGTGCCCGCCGATCCGTCTTCGGCAGCGTTTCCGCTGGTCGCCGCACTGATCGTTCCGGGCTCGGAACTGATCCTCGAAGCGGTGATGACCAACGTGCTGCGCACCGGGCTGCTCACGACCTTGCGCGAGATGGGCGCCGGCATCGAGGCGGTGGAAACCCGCGCCGACGGCGGCGAGGAGATTGCCGACCTGCGCGTGCGCGCCGGCGGCCTTAAGGGCGTCGACGTGCCGGCGGAGCGCGCGCCGTCGATGATCGACGAATATCCGGTGCTCGCCGTCGCCGCTGCGTTTGCCGAAGGCACGACGCGCATGCGCGGCCTTGCGGAATTGCGGGTAAAAGAGAGCGACCGGCTCGCCGCGACCGCCGATATGTTGCGCGCCAACGGTGTTGCCGTGGAGATCGAGGGCGATGACCTGATCGTGCACGGCAAAGGGCGCGCCGCCGGCGGTGGTGAAGTGACGACGCACATGGATCACCGCATCGCCATGGCGGCGCTGGTCACGGGCCTCGCCAGCGAGAACCCGGTGCGCATCGACGACAGCGCCTTTATCGCCACGAGCTTTCCCGGCTTTACCGAACTGATGCGCTCGCTCGGCGCGGATCTGGCATGAGCATCGCGCCATGATCATTGCGATCGACGGACCGGCGGCCTCGGGCAAGGGCACGCTCGGCAAGAAACTCGCGGCGCATTACGGGCTGCGCCATCTCGACACCGGCCTGCTGTATCGGGCGGTAGCGAAAGCCGTGCTCGACGCCGGGCATAAACCAGATGACGCCGCCGCCGCGGTTGCCGCGGCCCAGGGGCTCAATCTGGCCCAACTCGACGAGGTGGCGCTCAAGGTTCCCGTTGTCGGGGATGCTGCCTCCATCGTCTCGGCGTTTCCCGACGTGCGCACCGTGCTCGTTGCCGTGCAGCGCGGCTTCGCCGCCAAGCCGCCCGGCGCCGTGCTCGATGGCCGCGATATCGGCACCGTCATCTGCCCCGGCGCCGACGTTAAGATTTTCGTCACCGCGGCGCCGCAAGTGCGCGCCCGCCGCAGGGCTCTGGAGTTCAAGGCGATGGGGCAGCCGGTCGAAGAGGCGTCTGTCCTTGCCGATATCGTCAGGCGCGACGAACGCGACACAAAACGCGCCGTTTCGCCGCTAAAACAGGCTGCGGACGCCCACTTGCTCGATACAACCAATATGGATATATCGAGCGCAATTCGGGCCGCCATCGACATCGTCGAGGCCACCCGAGCGGGCCGAGGCAGCGGTTAACCGCCCCTCGTTGTTGGAGGACAAAGCCCCGCTCGAGCCTCGGTGCCGGCAGCCCAAACGCATCATCGTTCCGAACGCGCGGTATTAGCGCCGGCCTTCCGTTTCGCGGAGGGCTGCTGACACGTCTTGCGGGACCTGTCGGCCCGGGCTTTCGGAACGCCATTTCAAACCCCGGCGCGCCGCATACAGGAGACTCCATGGCCACCGCTACTGCGCAAGCACCCACGCGTGAAGATTTCGCCTCGATGCTCGAAGAGTCCTTTGCCCAGGGCGGAACGCCGTCCGAAGGCACCGTCGTCAAGGGCAAGATCGTCGGCATCGAAAAGGACATGGCCGTCATCGACGTCGGCGCCAAGACCGAAGGGCGTGTCGCCTTGCGCGAATTCGCAGCCCCCGGCCGTCAGGCCGACCTCAAGGTCGGCGACACCGTCGAGGTTTACCTTGAGCGCGTCGAGAATGCGCTCGGCGAAGCGGTGCTGTCGCGCGACAAGGCGCGGCGCGAGGAAAGCTGGGGCAAGCTGGAGAAGGCCTTCAACAGTCAGGAGAAGGTATCCGGCGTCATCTTCAATCAGGTCAAGGGCGGCTTCACCGTCGATCTCGACGGCGCCGTGGCCTTCCTGCCGCGCTCGCAGGTGGACATCCGGCCGATCCGCGACGTCACGCCGCTGATGAACGTGCCGCAGCAATTCCAGATTTTGAAAATGGACCGCCGCCGCGGCAACATCGTCGTCTCGCGCCGCACCGTGCTGGAAGAGACGCGTGCCGAACAGCGCCAGGAACTGGTGCAGAACCTCGAAGAGGGCCAGGTGATCGATGGCGTGGTCAAGAACATCACCGACTACGGCGCCTTCGTCGACCTCGGCGGCATCGACGGGCTGCTGCACGTCACCGACATCGCCTGGCGCCGCGTCAATCACCCGACCGAGGTGCTCAACATCGGCCAGCAGGTGAAGGTCAAGATCATCAAGATCAACCACGAGACACACCGCATTTCGCTCGGCATGAAGCAGTTGCTCGACGACCCGTGGCAGGGCATCGAGGCCAAATTCCCGGTCGGCGCGCGCATGAAGGGCCGCGTCACCAACATCACCGACTACGGCGCCTTCGTCGAACTGGAGCCGGGCATCGAAGGCCTGATCCACGTGTCGGAAATGTCGTGGACCAAGAAGAACGTGCATCCGGGCAAGATCGTTTCCACCTCGCAGGAAGTCGAGGTGCAGATCCTGGAAGTCGACCCGGTCAAGCGCCGCATTTCGCTCGGCCTCAAGCAGACCATGCGCAATCCGTGGGAAGTCTTCGTCGAGAAGCACCCGCCGGGTTCGACGGTCGAAGGCGAGGTCAAGAACAAGACCGAGTTTGGCCTGTTCCTCGGGCTCGACGGCGACGTCGACGGCATGGTTCACCTCTCGGATCTGGACTGGAAGCGTCCGGGCGAGCAGGTGATCGAGGAATACAAGAAGGGCGACATGGTCAAGGCGCAGGTTCTCGACGTCGACGTCGAGAAGGAGCGCATTTCGCTCGGTGTCAAACAGCTGCAAGGCGACCCGATGGCGTCGGCCGGCGATCTCAAAAAGGGATCGGTGGTGACAGGCGAGGTGATTGAGGTCAAGGAAGGCGGCATCGAGGTCAAGATCGTCGACACCGACCTTACCGCCTTCATCAAGCGCAACGAACTCGCGCGCGAGCGCGGCGACCAGAATCCCGAGCGCTTCGCCATCGGGCAGAAGGTGGACGCCCGCGTCACCCAGTTCGACCGCAAGACGCGCAAGCTCGCCGTCTCCATCAAGGCGCTCGAAGTGGCCGAGGAGAAGGAGGCGATTGCCCAATACGGCACCGCCGATTCCGGGGCTTCGCTGGGCGATATCCTTGGCGCAGCGCTCAAGCAGCGCGGCGACAAGCCGGAAGACGAGGAAGCCGAGAAAGAAAAGGCCGGCGAATAACCGGACCTATTGCCTGACCCTCCCCCTTTCAGGGGGAGGGGTTAGACTGTGCTCAATCTCGGGGCGTGATTGGAAAGAAGGAGCGAACTATGTCGCTCGACGCCGATTCAATCGTCGACCGCCGCCGCATGCGGCGCAAGCTGACCTTCTGGCGCGTCGCGGCGGTCGCCGTCGCCGTTGTCGCGATCGGCGCCGCCGGTGCGCTGCTCGTGCCCAGCCGGCTCAGCGAGCATGGGGATTACATTGCCCGCATCAGGATCACAGGCCTGATCCGCGGCAACCAGGGCCGCACCGACGCGCTCGACCGGCTGTCGCAATCGAGCGCCAAGGCCGTGATCGTGCATGTCGATTCACCCGGCGGCACCACTGCCGGCTCCCAGCAGCTGTTCGATTCGCTGCGCGCCTTGCAGGCGAAGAAACCGATGGTGGTCGTGGTCGACGGCCTTGCCGCCTCCGGCGCCTATATCGCGGCCATGTCCGCCGACCATATCGTCGCCCAGGACACCTCGCTGGTCGGCTCAATCGGCGTTTTGTTCCAATATCCGAACTTTACCCAGGTGCTCAAGACGATCGGCATCCAGGTCGAGGAGATCAAATCCTCGCCGCTCAAGGCGGCGCCCAACGGCTTCGAACCGACCAGCCCGGAGGCGCGCGCCGCGATCGCCGCCATCGTCTCCGACTCCTACGCCTGGTTCAAGAACCTGGTTAAGAACCGCCGCAAAATGGACGATGCCCAGCTTGCCGCCGTGGCCGACGGCCGCGTCTTCACCGGCCACCAGGGCCTGCCTTTGAAGCTCGTCGACGAGATCGGCAACGAAAAGACCGCTTTGGCATGGCTGGCGAGGGAAAAGAGCGTGCCCGCCGACACCCCGGTGCGCGATTATTCGCTGCAACCCCGTTTCGGCGAGTTGTCTTTCCTCCACGTCGCGGCCTTCGCCTTCCAGGCCATGGGTCTTTCCGCCGTGGCGCAGCGCCTTGAGGACTGGGGCGCGGTGCAGGCGGTCGAGCGGCTGAACCTTGACGGTCTCTTGGCGCTTTGGCACCCTCCAAGTTCCAATTGAGCAGTCAGGCGGCGTCAATGATCAAGTCCGAGCTGGTCCAGCGTATCGCCGCCCAGAATCCCCATCTCTACCAGCGTGACGTCGAGAACATTGTCAACGCCATCCTCGGCGAAGTTACCAATGCCATGGCCAAGGGCGACCGCGTCGAGCTGCGCGGCTTCGGCGCCTTTTCCGTCAAGCACCGTCCAGCGCGTACCGGCCGCAATCCGCGCACCGGCGCCCACGTCTCGGTCGAGCAGAAGTCGGTGCCGTTCTTCAAGACCGGCAAGGAAATGCGCGAGCGGCTCAACAAGACGCCGGTGGCCTAAGGGCGCGCCGGTTTATCGCCGCGCTGGTTTATCCCACTGTCGAGAGTGCTATTGTCGAGGCCGGGCTTGCCCGGCCTTTGCTGTTTTGAATGAGGCATGATCCGTGTTCCGCAAGATTGTCACCGCGATCATCGTCGTCCCGCTGGTCGTCATCATCGTCGGCTTCGCGGTGGCCAACCGCCAGGCGGTGACGGTCTCGTTCGATCCGTTGTCGTCGGCTAATCCGGCCTATGCGGCGAAGCTGCCGCTGTTCATCGTCATCTTCATCATCCTCATTCTCGGCGTGCTGATCGGCGGCTTTGCCGCCTGGCTGCGGCAGGGCAAGTGGCGCCGCGCGGCGCGGCGGCTCGACAACGACATGCGGGCGCTGCACCGGGAGCACGACGCGTTGCGCCGCCGCGTGGATACCGCCGACAAGGCGCAAACCGAGCCGGGCCCGCCTTTGGTGCTGCCGCCGCCGGTCGCCTGAGGCGCTTTGCGGCCGCGCGGAGAAGCGGGTAGAACTCCGGCGCATGCCGCTCAAAGTCAAAATCTGCGGTCTCAAGACCCCCGAAGCCGTTGAGGTCGCGCTGGAATCCGGCGCCGACCTGGTCGGCTTCGTCTTCTTTGCGCCAAGCCCGCGCAATCTCGGGTTGGCGACCGCGCGCGCACTCGGCGAGCGTGTAGGAGACCGCGCCGGCAAGGTCGCGCTCACCGTCGACGCCAATGACGAGACGTTGCGCGAGATCGTCGCGGCGCTGAAGCCGGACATGCTGCAATTGCACGGCAGCGAGACGCCCGACCGGGTGGTGACGGTGCGCACGCGCTTCGGTCTGCCGGTAGTGAAAGCGCTGCCGATCGCCGAGCGCGCCGATCTGTCGCCGATCCGTCTCTTTGCCAATGTCGCCGACTGGCTGCTGTTCGACGCGCGCGCGCCGCAGGACGCCACACGGCCGGGCGGTCTCGGCAAGCCGTTCGACTGGACGCTGCTCAGGGGCGTCAATCCGGGAATTCCGTTCATGCTTTCGGGCGGCCTCGATGCCGGCAACGTCGCCGAGGCGGTGCGTATCACCCGTGCCGGCGGCGTCGACGTTTCTTCGGGCGTCGAGCGCTCGCCCGGCGAGAAGGACCTGGATAAGATCCGCGCCTTCATCCGCGCTGCGCGCGCTGCCGACGTGTTGCAGCTCGGCGAGTCGAACGTCGTGGGCGGCACATGAGCGTGCAGCGTCCCAATTCCTTCCGCACCGGTCCCGACGAGCGCGGGCATTTCGGCATCTATGGCGGCCGCTTCGTCGCCGAGACGCTGATGCCGCTGATCCTCGAACTGGAGAAGGCCTACACGCAGGCCAAGGCCGACCCGGCGTTCCAAAAGGAAATGGACGGGCATCTCGCGCATTACGTCGGGCGGCCGTCGCCGCTCTATTTCGCCGAGCGGCTGACGAAAAAATTTGGCGGCGCCAAAATCTATTTCAAGCGCGAGGAGCTCAATCACACCGGCGCGCACAAGGTGAACAACGTGCTCGGCCAGATCATGCTGGCCAAGCGCATGGGCAAGACCCGCATCATCGCCGAGACCGGCGCCGGCATGCACGGTGTCGCCACGGCGACGCTCTGCGCCAAGTTCGGGCTGCCCTGCATCGTCTACATGGGTGCGGTCGACGTCGAACGGCAGCAGCCGAATGTGCTGCGCATGAAAATTCTCGGCGCCGAAGTGCGCGCGGTGGAATCGGGCGCAAAAACGCTCAAGGACGCAATGAACGAGGCGTTGCGCGACTGGGTGACCAACGTCGCTGACACGTTCTACTGCATCGGCACGGTGGCCGGCCCGCATCCTTACCCGGCGATGGTGCGCGATTTTCAGGCGATCATCGGCCGCGAGACGCGCAAGCAGATGCAGCAAGCCGAAGGCCGGCTGCCGGATTCGCTGATCGCCTGCATCGGCGGCGGCTCCAACGCCATGGGGCTTTTTCACCCCTTTCTCGATGAGCCTTCGATCGAGATCTACGGCGTCGAAGCCGCAGGGCACGGCATTCCGAGCGGCAAGCACGCGGCCTCCGTCGCCGGCGGCAAGCCCGGCGTGCTGCACGGCAACCGCACGTATTTGCTGATGGATGACGACGGACAGATCGAAGAAGCGCACTCCATTTCGGCGGGTCTCGATTATCCCGGCATCGGCCCAGAGCATGCCTGGCTCAACGATATGGGCCGGGTAACGTTTCTCTCCGCCACCGACGACGAGGCGGTCGCGGCGTTCCAATTGTGCAGCAAGCTCGAGGGCATCATCCCGGCGCTGGAGCCGGCGCATGCGCTTGCCCGCGTGTTCGACCTGGCGTCGCAAAAGCCCGCGGACCACCTGATGGTGCTCAACCTGTCGGGCCGCGGCGACAAGGACCTCGACTCCGTCGCTGCTTATCTTGCCAAACGCACCTAAGGCTTGGCGCCGCTGCCGATGATCGCCGGCATCGGCACGTTGAAGCTGCCGTCGGCTGCAAGCGCGCCGGCGAAAGGCTGCTCGAGCGCGGCGACGATCTTTGCAATGACCGCTGGCGTCTGCGCGGCGAGCACGGCGCGCGTGCGCACGGTGCCCTCGTAAATGGCGTCAAGCATCTGCTTGCCGGATTTCACCCGCCATGATTGCTGGAACTGGGTCGCACCCGCATTAGCGAAGCCGGCCCCGCTCACGGCATTGCGCATCTTGTCGCGCGTCGAGAACTGGAAGATGTCGGGGCCGTGCGGCAGCGGTACATTGAGGTTCGCGTGCGCCTTGACCGCGCCATAGATCAGCCCAAGCCCGTTATTCGGCGTCTCGATGTCCCAACTGCTCAGGGCGATGCGGCCGCCGGGACGCAGCACGCGGTAAAACTCGCGCAGCGCTTTTTCCGGGTCCGGCACATGCAGGATGCCGTAGCCGCAGACCAGCGCGTCGAAGGAATTGTCCGGGAACGGCAGGTCCTGCGCGTCACCGCTTTGAAACTCTGCGGCCGGCGCCAGCGTGCGCGCAAGCTTGACGACATCGGGAAAATCGAGGCCGACCGCCTTGGCGCCGCGCTTGACCGCGGCATCGGCCAGCATCCCGGGCCCGCAGCAGACGTCGAGCACGCGCACGCCGGCGCGCACCTTGGCGGCGTCGAGCATCGGCTGCACTGTCTGCCGTGACACTGCGCCGACGCCGCCGTCATATCCGGCGATTTGCTTTTGCCAGCCGGTTTTCTCGAAGTCGGCGAATTCAACGGGATTCTTCGATTTTTCAAGCGCCATGGCACTCCCCCAACACCCGCCGCGGACACAATCACAGCTTGGTTCCGGCCGGCAAGGTAGGTTGCGACCCCGTTGCCCGGATGGAGCGAAACGACTAAGCCCTCGGGCCATGACAACCCGCATCGAAAAGCGCTTCGCCGCGCTGAAAGACGAAGGCCGCGCCGCGCTGGTGACCTTCACCATGGCCGGCGATCCGGACTACGCAACGTCGCTCGCGCTGGCCCAGGCGCTGCCCAAGGCCGGTGCCGACGTGATCGAACTCGGCATGCCGTTTACCGATCCGATGGCTGACGGCCCGGCGATCCAGGCCGCCGGTCTGCGCGCGCTGCGCTCCGGGCAAACCATGAAGAAGACGCTCGCGCTGGTGCGTGAGTTCCGCGCTGGCGACGATGCGACGCCCATCGTGCTGATGGGTTATTACAACCCGATCTACATTTATAGCGTCGACAAGTTTCTGACCGACGCTAAAGCCGCCGGCGTCGACGGCCTTATCGTCGTCGATCTGCCGCCCGAGGAAGACGACGAGCTTTGCCTGCCGGCATTGAAGGCGGGACTCAATTTCATCCGTCTCGCCACGCCGACCACCGACGACAAACGGCTGCCGACGGTGCTCAGCAATACATCGGGTTTTGTCTATTACGTCTCGATCACCGGCATCACCGGCGCCGCGGCGCCAGACGCAGGCACCGTCGCGGCGGCGGTCGCCCGCATCAAGCGCCACACCAAGCTGCCGGTCGCGGTCGGCTTCGGCGTCAAGAACGCGGCCAGCGCCCGCGCCATCGCGGCAATCGCCGACGGCGTCGTGGTCGGCTCGGCGCTCGTTGAAGCGCTGCGCGCGAGCCTCGACAAGGCGGGCAAGGCCGGCCCCGGCACGCTGCAAGCCGTCACCACCCTGGTGGGTGAAATCGTCCAAGGCGTGCGGGCGGCGCGGCGTGTTGCGGCGGAGTAAGAATTCGGCGCATGCTGCCGTTATATTGCCGCCAAATCGTGCCTATATAGCCGGGTCATGAACTGGATTTCCAACGTCGTCCGTCCGAAGATTCGCAGCTTCCTGCGCCGCGAGACGCCGGAAAATCTCTGGATCAAATGCCCGGAGACGGGCCAGCTCGTCTTCTACAAGGACGTCGAGGCAAACCAGTTCGTCATCCCCAGTTCCAACTACCACATGCGCATCAGCGCGCCGGCGCGGCTGAAGGCCATGTTCGACAACGGCGAGTACGAAGAGATCGCCGTCCCCGAGGTGCCGATCGATCCGCTGAAGTTTCGCGACGAGCGCCGTTACGCCGACCGGCTCAAGGACGCGCGTACCAAGACCAGTCTGCAGGACGCGGTGAAGAGCGGCATCGGCCGGCTCGACGGCTTGATGGTCACCATTGGCGTGCAGGATTTCGAGTTCATGGGTGGTTCGCTCGGCATGGCGGCGGGCGAAGCGGTGATCGCCGGGCTAGAAACCGCGGTGAAGCGGGCAACGCCGTTCATCATGTTCGCTGCGTCGGGCGGTGCGCGCATGCAGGAAGGCATCTATTCGCTGATGCAGTTGCCGCGCACCACCGTCGCCGTGCAGATGCTGCGCGAGGCGCGCAAGCCCTACATCGTCGTGCTCACCAATCCGACGACCGGCGGCGTCACCGCTTCCTACGCGATGCTCGGCGACGTGCAGATCGCCGAGCCGGGTGCACTGATCGGCTTCGCCGGCCCGCGCGTGATCGAGCAGACCATTCGCGAGAAACTTCCCGAGGGCTTCCAGCGCGCCGAATATCTGACCGACCACGGCATGGTCGACATGGTCGTGCACCGCCACCGGTTGCGCGCGACGCTCGCCGAACTGTGCCGGCTGCTGACCAGGGCGCCGGCGGGCGGCCAGCAGAAACTGCCGGTTCCGGCGCACGCGTGACTGCGCTGCCTCCGCTTGACGCGATCCTGGCGCGGCTTTCATCGCACCATCCCAAGCGCATCGATCTGTCGCTTGAGCGCATCGAGCGCCTGCTCGCCGCGCTCGGGCATCCGGAGCGCAAGCTGGCGCCGGTGATCCACGTCGCCGGCACCAACGGCAAGGGCTCAACCGTTGCCTTCCTGCGCGCGATTCTGGAGGCGGGCGGCAAGCGCGTCCACGCCTATACCTCGCCGCACCTCGTGCGTTTCAACGAGCGCTTTCGCATCGGCGCGCCGGGCGAAGGCGTGCTTGTGAGCGACGACGAACTCTCAGCCGCGCTCGCGGAATGTGAACGAGCGAACGGTGAGCACGCCATCACTCTGTTCGAGATCACCACCGCGGCGGCACTGCTGATATTTTCGCGGCATCCGGCGGATGTCGTGCTGCTGGAAGTCGGACTGGGCGGCCGCCTCGACGCCACCAATGTCGTCGAGCATCCGCTCGCCACCGTGATTACTCCGATTTCGATCGATCACGTCGATTTTCTCGGCGACAGCCTTGAAAAGATCGCCGCCGAAAAAGCCGGCATCCTCAAGCGTGGGGCTCCGGCGATCGTGGCGGCGCAGCCGCGCGAAGCGCTTGCCGTGATCGAGCGGCGGACGGCGAGGCTCGGCGTTCCCCTGAAGATCGCCGGCGAAGACTGGACCGCGACGGAAGAGCGTGGCCGCCTGGTTTATCAGGACGAGGCGGGGTTGCTCGACCTGCCGGCGCCTAAACTTTATGGCCGCCACCAGTTCGAGAATGCCGGACTGGCGATTGCCGCATTGCGTGCGATTCCCACGCTGAAGCTTGCTCCAGCAGCCTTTGAAACAGGCTTGACCAAGGCCGATTGGCCGGCCCGGTTGCAACGTCTGGCGCCGGGCAAGCTCGTGACGCTGACCCCGCCGGGCAGCGAATTGTGGCTCGATGGCGGGCATAATCCGGATGGCGGCCGCGCCGTCGCCGCTGCGCTCGCCGATCTCGAGGAGCGCGTGTCACGGCCGGTGGTGCTGATCGTCGGCATGCTGTCGACCAAGGATTGCGCCGGCTTCCTGAGCAACTTCGCCGGGCTCGCGCGCCGGGTGATCGCGGTGCCGGTGCCGGCCGCGGAGAAGGGAATGAGCGCAGAGGCTGTGGCCGATGCGGCTCGCGCCATCGGCCTCGCCGCAACCAGCCGCGACAATCTTGCCGAAGCCTTCGATGCGGTGCGCAAGCTCGATCTCGAGCCGCCGCCGCGCGTCCTCATCACCGGTTCGCTCTATCTCGCCGGCGAGGTGCTGCGCGAGAACGGCACCCTGCCGGCATGAAAAAACGGCCGGCGATGGCGCCGGCCGTTCCAATCTAAATGCTGAGCCGTCTTCAGACCGCGCCGCTGATCCACTGATGCAGCTTTTGCTTCGGCGCCGCGCCGACCTGGCGCGAGGCGATTTCGCCGTTCTTGAACAGCATCAGCGTCGGGATCGACATGATGCCGTATTTCGCCGCGGTGTTCGGGTTCTCGTCGACGTTGAGCTTGAGGATCTTGACCTTGTCCCCAAGCTGGCCGGAGATCTCTTCCAGCGCCGGCGCGATCATCCGGCAGGGGCCGCACCATTCCGCCCAGAAATCGACCACGACCGGCTCGTTCGATTTCAGGACGTCCGATTCGAAGCTTGCGTCCGACACTTTGCCGACGGCCATGGTACACCTCTTGTCTGGAATTTGTGGCGCTGTTTGTGCGCCCGAAATTTGCGAGGGTCCGAACCTATGAATGCGATCCCGCAGCGTCAAGGCGGCGTCACGCGGAGGTGACTTGCACCAGCGCTTCGTCCAGTTCCGCGTCGGAAAGCTCCATTAAATCAGGGATTTCCGTCCAGACCAGCGCGGCGCGCACGATGCTTTGCGGGTATAGTTTCTGCAGCACCGCGCGGTAGCAGGCGAGTTGCCTCACGTAGGCCGGCGGAGCAATTCGCGGCGGCGGCCGGTTGGTTTTGTAATCGGCGATGAAAATTTCCGTTCCGGCGATCGCGAGGCGGTCGACCTGGCCCGACACCCGCACCTTTTGGCCGCCCGCCGTGATCCAGCCGACAATCGGCACTTCGGCGCGGCTGTCTTTGCCGAACAGGACGCCGAACCGCTGCGCATCGAGCAGCGACAGCGCCTGGCCGGCCAGGACGCGCCGCTCGTCGTCACCGAGGGCGCGGCCGGCTCGCGCCAGGTAATTTTCCGCCGCAGCGCTGCGGCGTTCGGCGGGCACGTCGGGAAGAGATTGCAACAGCCGGTGCATGAGTGTGCCGCGCAACGACGCCGTGGTTCGGCCCTCACCCGTCGCCGGCCGGTTGTCCTCGTCATCGCCGGCGGAGGACGGCTTGATGGTTTTGATGGCCTGTTGCTCGGCCGGCGCATTACTCTTGAGCCAGCCGGGGGGTTTTGTTTTCGTTGCGCCGGCCGGTGTCTGCGCCGCCGCGGCGGCGCGCTCGGGCTTGCGGAAATGCCAGACCTTGCCGTCGGCGGTCTCGGTTTCGACCGACAGCGGCTTGAGTGCGTCAGCTACAAGCTCGTACCAGCAGCCTTCGGGAATTTTGTTGATGCCCTTGGTGCCGCAGACCACCAGCCGCTCCGCTGCCCGCGTCAGGCCGACATAGAGCAGCCGCCGGTATTCGCCCGTGGCCGCTTCGATGGCTGTGCCGCGCGCCTGTGCCATCGGGCCCGCGTCCTTGTCCTTGGCGACGCCCCAGATCAGGCCGGCCGCATCGGGTGCCGCGTCCGCCAGAGGCACGGTGAGCAGCCGCGGCGGGTAGGCGCCTTCCGGCCGCGTGGTCGTGGTGTCGACGAGAATGACGTTTTTTGCCTCCAGCCCCTTGGCGCCGTGCACCGTCATCACCCGCACTTCGTCGCGCGCCATCTCCATGTCGCGTTTGACTTCCGACTGCGCCGCGCGCACCCAGCTGAGAAAGCCCTGCGGGGACGGCGTCTCCCGCTGCTCATAGCTGAGCGCAAGGTTGAGGAATTCATCGATCGGGTCGGAGGCTTCGATGCCGAGGCGGGTGAGAAATTTCGCCCGGCCTTTTCGCGCGCCGAGAACGTGGGCGTAGAACTCGAACGGCGCCATGACGCGCGCCTTGGCTGAGAGTTCGTCCAGTACGCGCAATGCCTCGGCGAAGGCCGGCTCTTCGCCAGCTTTGTCGCGGAGCGCCGTGCGCAGTGGACCCTTGCGGGCATAGGCGAGACGATAGAGCTGGTCATCGTCAAATCCGAACAGCGGGCTTTTGAGCACGGTCGCCAGCGACAGATCGTCGTCCGGCAGCAGCAGCGCATCGCCGAGCACCAGAAGATCCATGATGGCGATGTGCTCGGTGAGGACGAGACGATCGGCGCCGGCGACGTCGATGGCCTCGTGCTTGAGCGCGCGGATCACCGCCTCGAAGAACGGCCCGCGCTGACGAACCAGGATGAGCACATCGCGTGGCCGCGTGCCGCGTGCGACCCAGGATTTGACCGCGCGGGCGACGCGCGCCGCAAGCTTGATGGCGGGGCTTGTCTCGCTGGTGGTGTCGAACGGCGCGTCCCAGCCTTCCTTATCCGGGTCCTTCTCGTCGGGCGCGGTGAGTTCCCAGATTTCCACCTCTCCGGGCGCTGCGTCGGGCAACGCCTGATGCACCGTCCGTGTATCCTCTGAGGAAAGCCCGCGGAACGCCTGCGGCTGAGCAAATACGATGTCGACCGCTTCCAGCACCTCCGCGGCGGAGCGGAACGAAAAGTGCAGATTTTCCGTAGCGAAAGGCACTTCACTTGGCTCGTAGAGACGCCTGAAATAGTCGCGCCTGAGGGCGAAGTTGAGCGGCGCCGCGCCCTGAAACGAGAAGATCGACTGCTTCTCGTCGCCGACGGCAAAGACGGTACGTTTCTTGTCCGCTCGGGCGCCGGCCTGCACGAATTCGGACACCAGTGTCGCGACGATGTCCCATTGATCGGGACTTGTATCCTGCGCCTCGTCGACCAGCACATGGTCGATGCCGAGATCGAGCTTGTAGAGCACCCAGGCGGCTGATGTCTTCTTGAATAGCGCCAGCGTCTTGCCGATCAGGTCCTGATAGTCGAGCAGGCCGCGACGCTCCTTTTCGGCGCGGTAACGCTCGATCACGGCAAAGGCGACGGTGAGCAGCGCCGCGCTGCGGTCGCGTGCGCGCAGGGCGAATTCGCGGGCGACGAGCTTGCATACGCGCGCCTGCTCGGCGGCAAGAAGTTCGGCCCATCGCGGATGCTTGTCGGCAAGCGCCTTGGTGAGAATGCGTTCGCGCGGCGCCTTGTCCGCCTTGCAGAACACTTGAAGATAGGCGTCGATCTGCGGCCTGCCGGCCGCGGCATGGGCCGCCTCGATCGCGTCGCGGTGTTTCTTGTCGGCGGCGGAGCCTTGCTCGAGCGCCTGCATCAGCGCCGGCCATTCGGCGCGCGGGATGAGCGAACCGGAGAAATATTCGGCCTCGACCTTTTCAATGCTGTCGCCTTTGTCGAGGCCGAAGGCACGGGTGAGTTCCGCGATCGCCTGAGGCACGCCGCCGGCGCGTTCGACCCAGGCGGTGACCAGTTCACGCTTGCGGATGGTTTCGGCGATCACCTCCTTGAAGGTGGTGTCGGCGGCTGCGGTGATGGCGTTTGCCAGCGCCCGGCCCAGCGCACCGTCGGGATCGGATGCGCCTTCAAGGATGACATCGAGGGTGAGTTCGTTGAGCAATTGCGCGGTGGTGGTGTCGTCGAGCACCTCGAAGCGCGCGGCAACGTCGGCTTCGAACGGAAACTGATGCAGCAGCCGGGTGCAGAAGGCGTGGATCGTCTGCACCTTGAGCCCGCCGGGGCTTTCCAGCGCGCTGGCAAAGAGCCGCCGCGCCCGCGCGCGCTGCGCGGCATCCGGCGCCTTGCCGGTGCTGGCGCGGATCTTCTCGTCGAGCGCGCGATCATCGAGCGCGGTCCACTCGGCCAGCGTCTTGAACACGCCGCCCGCCATGTTGGCGCTCGCCGCCTTGGTGAAGGTGATGCAGAGAATCTTGGCCGGGTCTTCGCCGCGCAGCAGCAGGTTGATGACACGCTGCACCAGCACGTAGGTCTTGCCGGAGCCGGCATTGGCGGAGACGAACACCGAGCGGCTGGGATCGGCCGCGGCGATCTGCCGGGCCGTGGCGGCATCCGGGATTTTTCGCGCGGTGCTCATGACGGCGGGCCCTCATATTCGCTTTCGCCGCCGGAGGCCGCCCATTCCTTGACCCGCGCCAGGTGGTCGTAGTCGCCGTAGTGCTTCTTCCACATCGGATGCACCAGCGAGCGGTAGGGTTCGCCGCCGATGAGGAAACGCGCGGCGATGCCGGTGAGTTTGGCCAGCGCAATCTCCCCATATGAGTCCGGCGTGCCGCCTTTGCTGAACTTGATCTCCTTGGGTTCGGCGGGCGGCTCGCCGCCGCGCAGCCGCACGTAGTTGATCTCGACCACGGAGCCTGCCGGAAGATTGGTAAAACCGCCGTGGCGCAGGATCGCCGCTTCCAGCGTGAGCTGCGGCGCGAGGCCCGCCTGCACCTGCGGCGCGGTCGGCGGCTGCCCGGTCTTGTAATCGAGGATGGCGTAGGTTCCGTCCTTGCGCTGTTCGATGCGGTCGGCGCGTGCGCGCAGCGTGAAAGTTCGCGCCTGCAGCGGGATTTTCAATTCACCCTGGATCTCGCCGTAAACTGTGGTAAGGCCCATGCGGCGTTCGCGCTCCCAGCCGGCAAACCAATGCGCGATGCGCTTGAAGCGCGGCCACCAGAACCCGCGCGCCTCTGGGAAATCCTGCCAGGCGGCAAAGGCCGCTTCGCCGTAACGGATCAACTCCCGTTCCACATCGGCCGGGAGAGCGACGCCCGAATAGGCTTCGGTGAAATTGCCGATCGCCTCGTGGATGACGCTGCCGCGGTCGGCGGCGCCGGGCTCGGCGTCGATTGCGTCGAGCGGGCGCAGGTTGAGCACGTGCCTGGCGTAGATCGTGTAAGGATCGCGCAGCCAGTTCTCGATGTCGGTCACCGAAAGGCGGTCGGGACGCGCTTCCGGTGGCGGCGCCGGCGCGGGCCGCGGCGCGGGCTTCACGGTCACGGGCACATCGAGCGCGCGCGCCCAGGCGAGATATTCGTCGCCCCGCGCGATGACTTTGTCCCAGCGTTCCTCTCCCGACACCGCGGCAAGCCGCAGCACGAAGCGCGAGGCGACCGTCGGCGCGCCGGCCGTCTTGGCGGCGCGGGCGAGGATGACCTCGGGGGCGCCGAGCGCCTGGGCGAAGTCGTGCGCGGCGAGCCCGATGCGCCGCTCCGGCGGGTCGAGACCGATTTTCGCGCGCATCGGCCGCGACAACCACGGATCGCTGCGCGTTTCTGGAGGCCAGTTGCCTTCGTTGAGCCCGCCGAGCACCATGCGGTCGGCGTTTTGCAGGCGCGCTTCCAGCGGCCCGAAGATGCGCACGCGCACGTCAAATAATTCGGGGCGGCGCACCACGCGATCGGCCATGGCGGCGTGGAATAATTCGACGTAGTCGCGCCGTGCAACCGGCAATTCGCCAGCCGATGGACTGGCGATGAGTTCGGCCAGCGCCTGCTCAAGCTTGAGCCCCTCAGGGCCGGCGAAAGCCGCGACCGCGGCGGGCCTTTCCTCGCTCAGTTTAACGATCACCTCGCGGTGTCGGCGGGCGAGTTCGGCAAGCGGATGCGGCTTGCGCAACTCTTCGAGCGGCGCCAGCGCCGCGGCAAGGCGCGAGATCAGTTCGGCGGCGCCGTCGAAACGATCGTCGGCGATGAGCCAGCGCGGGTCGCTGCGGTGCATCGAATCGCGGTTGAGACGGAAGGCGGCGAAGGCCCGGTCGAGCCCCTCGCTGCCGGGGCGTGGGCGCGGCCCGCGCAGCACCGTGTGCTCGATGGTGGCGATGGCGCGAGCGTGGCTGCCTTTGGCCGCATCGAGCCGCAGCAGCGGGTGCTTGAGCAGCGCCAGCAGCGTCACCGGTTCGAGGCCGCCGAGGGCTGCTTCGGCCGCAAGCCGCGCGAAGATGCCGGCGCCGGTGTCGGCAAGCGAAACGCCGGCGGAATCGTCAACCGCCACGCCCCAGCGCGACAGCGCCGCGGCGACGCGGCGCGCGAGCGCCCGGTCGGGGGTGACCAGCGCGGCGGTCTTGCCCGGCGTTTCCAGCGTTTCGCGCAAGGCCACGGCAATGGCGAGGGCCTCTTCCTCGGCATTGGCGGCTTCGATCATGGAGACGCCGGCGGTGGCGGTATCGGCGGCGGCGGCAAACTCCCCGGTTTTTGCGCGCTGCTGCCAATGTTCGGTGGTTACCGCCGGGCGCAGTGCCTCGGAGACGATGAGCTCGCGTGCCTGCTGCGGCGCGAGCTGCGCGACGACGGTGCGCTCGACCCCGAGGGAGGCGAGAAGTCCCTGCATGGCGAATTGCGCGTGGCCGGCAACGGGCGCGCCGTCATGGCTTTTGTCCTTGGCATCTCCGGCGATGCGCTGCCAGGAGGCGTCGTCAAGATCCATGTCGAGGCCGGGCAGCACCAGCGCGCCGTGCGGCAGCCGAGCGATGGTGGCGAGCAGCTTTGCCGTCGCCGGCATCGAGCCGGTGGAACCGGCGGCGATGACAGGCGCCTTGCTGCTGGCGAGGCGCTGGGTCTCGGCCTCGATGAGCCTGTCGCGGCGGGTGGCGGATTCGACCGCGCCGCGTTCAGTTAGGATTTGCGGCCAGGTGTCGCGCGCGATTTTCAGAAACCGCAGGGACAGTTGCCAATAAATGTCCAGATCATCAGGCACCGGCCCGTCGAGCGCCTTCCAGTCGACTTTCCGCGTCGTCATGTCGTCGATAAGACGGGCAAGATTATCCGCCAGCCCGAGCGCAGCGGAAGGCGTATTGGCGATGAGGGGCGAGCCCTCGGCGCCACGAACGGCCGGCGTGTTGGCCCACTTGAGGATCAGCGTGGCAAGCAGCAGACGCCGTTCGAGTGCGGGAAGCGTCGGCGGCAAATCGAGTGCGGCTTCGCTGAGACCGGCGGTCGCCGCATCGGCGAATACGAATTCGTCCTCGTCGATGTCGCCGAGGGCAAGGATGCGCGGCAGGATCGCGGCGTCGCCGAGTTTGTCGAGGAACGCGAGACGCGCGAGACGAGCGGCGCGCCGCGTCGGCAGATAAAGCGTTGCCGCGGCAAGCGCCAGCGGATCGCGCGAGGCCGGAAAGCCTGCCACCAGTTTTCCGCCAACCAATGCCTCGACGAGCACCTTGAGGAACGGCGCCGAGGCGGGAATGTTGAAGACGTTGGGTTTTGCGGCCGGCATTGCGTGAATCATACACGCTTTACGCCGCTGGCGAATCCAAACTCAGCCCGTGCTGGCGCGGATCGCGGCTTCGGCCCCGTCGATGGCGTCGGGCGTGCCGACATGCATCCACAGCCCTTCGAGGCGCAAACCGTAAAGCCGCCCGGCATCCGCCGCGCGTGCAAAAAGTTTGGTCAGAGCGAACTCGCCTCTGGGCGCGTCGGCAAACAACGCCGGTGTCAGGGTCGCCGCGCCGGCAAAGACGAAGGGCACCACCTCGCGCTCCCCGCGGGCGCGCAGCCGGCCGTCCGGCGCCATGCTGAAATCGCCGCGGCCGGCATAGCCAATCGAACCCGTGGTCGGCGCCAGCAGCAACAGCGCATCCATCGCCGCCGGATCGAAGGCTTCGGCAAGCCGGGCAAGATTTGATTGCACGCCGTCGATCCAGATGGTGTCGGCGTTGAGATGGAAAAACGGCGCCGGCCCGAGTTGGGGCAGTGCCTTGACCACGGCGCCGCCGGTGCCGAGAAGCATGCCGCGCTCGTCGGAGATCACGATCTTCGGCGTCTTACGCGTCGCAAGATGTCCCTGCAGCAGATCGGCGAAATGGTGCACGTTGACCACCGCGCGCTCGACGCCGGCTGTGGTGAGACGGTCGAGCACGTGGTCGATCAGCGCCTTGCCGTCGACCTCGACCAGGGCCTTCGGCCTGCGGTTGGTGAGCGGGCGCATGCGCGTGCCGAGGCCGGCGGCGAGCACCATGGCGCTGCGGGGCGGAGGCTGCATGGCTGTCTGTTTCACGCCGTCTCTTAAGCCTTCAGCGCCGGCATATTGATGGCGCACCAGGCGCCAAGCGGCACCAACGCCGGATGCGCGAGCGAACGCTGCAGGTAGCCCCATACCCGCGGCATGTGACGTAAATATTGCGGTTTGCCGTCGCGGGCGTCGAGGCGGGCAAAAATGCCCAAAATCTTGGAGCAGCGCTGGGCTGCTAAGGTGGCGTAGGCCTTGGCGAATTGCGGTGCGTCAAAGCCGGGATCGCGCGCGCGCCGGGCGCGGGTGTATCGGGACAGAAGCGCAATTTCCATCATTTCCGGCACGTCGACGCGGGCGTCGAGCAGCAGCGAGGCGACATCGTAGGCGGGCGAGCCGAGGACCGCGTCCTGGAAATCGAGCAGCCCGATGCGGGCAATCCCGGCGCGCTCCGGCAGCCACAGCAAATTCGGGGAATGGAAATCCCGCAGCACCCAGGTTGAGGGCGCTTCGGCGATGGGCGCAAGGACATCGCGCCAGAGCGCGAGGTAGGTTTTGCGCATCAGGTCTGAGAGCTGCACCTTGAGGCGCGGCGCGTACCAGTCGATCAGGAGTTCGACCTCGATCAGTAGCGCCTCGAGGTCGTAGCGCGGCAGCCGGTAATCGACACCCGGCGTGACGGCGAGTGTCTCGGGCAGACGCCGGCTGTGCAGCTCGACCAGCGCATCGACGGCGATCTCGTAACGCGCCTCAATCGGCGCCGGCGGGTTGCCGGCAACGATCAATTCGTCGCCGAGGTCCTCGATTACCAGAAGCCCCGCCTCGCGGTCGGCAGCGGCGATCGCGGGCGCCGAGAAGCCGCGCTCGCGCAAGCCCTGCGCCATGGCGACGAATGGCGTCACGCTCTCGGCGAGATGGGCAACAGCGCTGTAGGGCTTGCCGTCACGCACCGGCGGTCCGTCCGTCCGGCGCGGCGAATTCATCAAGATTAAACTTTTGCCGTCGCGCGTAAGGCGTTCATAGGAGCGCGTCGAGGCGTCGCCCTGGATGCGTGTGCGCGCGGCGTCGGCCAGGCCATGGGCGTTGAGAAAATTGCCGATGGTGGCGATGCGCTCGGCACGCGCGGCCATGGCGCCATAGCCAGTGATGCGGGCATTACGAAAGGTCGACCCGTGCTGCTGCGACAGCGTCAAGGTGATGTCGAGGCGGTCGGCGGGCAGAACGCCGGCGGCACGGTCCGGCCATTCCAGCAGGATCACGCCGCGTTCGGCGACATCGTCGAAACCGAGTTCGGTCAGTTCGGCGGGGCCGGTAAGGCGATAGAGATCGGCGTGCACCAGCGTAAAGCGCGGCAGCTCGTAAACCTGCATCAGCGTGAAGGTCGGGCTCGGCACCTCGATGGTCTCGTCGCTGGCGAAATGGCGAATGAGCGCGCGGGCAAATGTCGTCTTGCCGGCGCCGAGGTCGCCCGACAGCGTGATCAGGTCGCCGGGCTCGATCAGCGCGGCGATCTCAAGCACCAGCCGGTGCGTCGCCTGCTCGTCAGCCAGCTCGACCGCAAAGCTCGATCCGTCGGGGGTGAGAGGAAACATCGAATCATCCGCCTCGCCGCCACCTTATAGGCGGCGGCTGTGGCCAAGTCAGGCGCGCCGTCAGCGCACCAGCGACGGCCGCTTGGGATTGAATTTCCAATTGGGAATGAGGAACTGCATGGCCACCGCGTCGTCGCGGCCGCCGAGCCCCATGGTCTTGTAGCGTGCGTGCGCCGCCTCGACCTGCGTCATGTCGATGTCGACGCCGAGGCCGCCGCGCTTCGGCACCGCCACAAAGCCCTTGACGATTTTGAACGGCTCCTTGGTCAGCCGCTGGCCGTCCTGCCAGATCCAGTGTGTGTCGATCGCCGTCACCTTGCCCGGCGCCGCCGCGGCGGCATGGGTGAACATGGCGAGTGAAATATCGAAGTGATTGTTGGAATGCGAGCCCCAGGTCAGGCCCCAGTCGCGACACATCTGCGCCACCCGCACCGCGCCTTGCAGTGTCCAGAAATGCGGATCGGCGAGCGGAATATCGACGGACTGGAGCTGGATGGCATGGCCCATCTCGCGCCAGTCGGTGGCAATCATGTTGGTCGCCGTCGGCAGCCCGGTTGCGCGGCGAAACTCGGCCATGATCTCGCGGCCGGAGTAGCCCTTTTCGGCGCCGCACGGATCCTCGGCATAGGTGAGCACATCGCCGCGGCCGCGGCAGAGCTGCACGGCGTCGTCGAGCGGCCACGCGCCGTTCGGGTCGAGTGTGATGCGGGCCTGCGGGAACCGCTTCTTCAGGGCGATGATCGCGAGCATCTCATCGTCGCCGGAGAGCACGCCGCCCTTGAGTTTGAAATCGGCAAAGCCGTAGCGCTCGTGCGTTGCCTCCGCGAGGCGCACCACGGCATCCGGCGTCATCGCCTCTTCGTCGCGCAGGCGCAGCCAGCCGTCTTTCGTCTTCGTATCGGCGCGATAGGGCAGGTTGGTGCGCTTGCGGTCGCCGACGTAAAACAGATAGCCGAGCATCTGCACGGCCTTGCGCTGCTGGCCTTCGCCGAGCAGCGCGGCCACCGGCACGTCAAGGAACTGGCCGAGCAGGTCGAGCATCGCCGCTTCCACGGCGGTGACGGCGTGGATGGTTACGCGCAGGTCGAAGGTCTGCAGGCCGCGCCCGCCCGCGTCGCGTGCCGCGAATTTCTGCCGCATGGCATTGAGCACGGCGTGATACGCCGCGATCGATTGGCCGACGACCAAAGGCCGCGCGTCGTCGAGCGTTTGCCGGATCTTCTCGCCGCCCGGCACCTCGCCGGCGCCGGTGCGGCCGGCGTTGTCTTTGAGGATGACGATGTTGCGGGTGAACAGCGGACCGTGCGCGCCGCTCAAATTGAGCAGCATCGAGTCTTCCCCGGCCACGGGGATGACCAGCATCTCGGTGACCAGCGGCGCGCCGCGCGTGGCGCCGTCAATTGCGTCGGATTTTGGCAGGTGGATTATCCGGTTGAGCTTTGCGATCATACCAGCCTTGGGGAAAAATCCAACGCGGGCTGGATTTGCGCGACTATGCCGCGGTTCGCGCCGCGGTCCGCTCGGTCGGAAAGACGCAGGTCACCGTCGTTCCCTGTCCGAGCACGGAGTCGATGGTGACGGTGCCGCCGTGCAGCTCGACGAACGAGCGTACCAGCGACAGCCCGAGGCCGGTGCCGCGATGTTGCGAGCCGCGCGAATTGGTCTCGAACCAGTCGAACACCTTGTTCTTGGCCTCGGGTGGAATGCCGGGTCCGCGGTCGGTGACGGTGAACACCACGGCGTCGGCGCGGCGCTCGGCGGCGAGCGTCACCGTCGCGTCCGGCGGCGAGAAGCCGACGGCGTTGGACAGCAGGTTGAACAGGATCTGCCGCAGCCGCCGCTCGTCGGCGGTGAAGTTGCCGATACGCGGCTCGACGCGAATGTCGAGCGCGATGCGGTCCTTGGCGAGGCGATCCTGCACGCCCTCGGCGGCGGATTCCATGGTGGCGCGGATGTCGACTTCGCTCAGCGACAGCGTCATGGCGCCGGCGTCGATCGTGGCGAGATCGAGGATGTTGTTGATCAGCGCCAGCAGCGCGTTGGTCGAGGCGGTGATGTAGCCGAGATATTCGCGCTGCTTGTCGGTCAGCGGGCCGAACGCCGGATCGCCGAGGAAATGCGCAAAGCCGATGATGTTGGTGAGCGGCGAGCGCAATTCGTACGACACGTGGTGCACGAATTCGATCTTGATCTGGTCGGCTTCCTCGAGCGCCTCGTTGCGCTCGCGCAGCACGCGCTCGACGTTGACGCTGTCGGACACGTCCTGGAAGGTGACGAGCGTCGCCCCGTCGGGCAGCGGCATGGTGGCAAGATCGATGACGGTGCCGTCGCGGCGCTCGATACGGGCGTGGATCGGCTCACGGTTGTCGATCGCGGTGACGGCCGCGCGCAGCCCGCGCCACACCGAACTGTCGTCGTGCTGGGCCTGGGCCCAGGCGGTCACCGCTTCGATATGCGGGCGCCCGTCGAGCGCCTCCTTCTGCAGCTTCCACATGCGCGCAAAGGCCGGATTATGCAGGCGCACTCGCCCGTCGGACGCAAACACCGCGACCGCCTCGGTCAGGTGATCGAGCGTCTCGCCCTGCACCTTGATCAGCGCATCGTAGCGGCGATGCATGTCGAGCCGTTCGGTGACGTCGTCGTAGAGATACGTGACGCCGCCCTCGGGGTTGGGCGCGGTGACCACGCGCAGCGTGCGCCCGTCGGGCAAATGCCACAGGTGTTCCCTGGGCTCGTTGCCGCGATAGGCCTCGTGCAGCTGGTTCTTCCATTGGCGGAAGTCCTGTTCCTCCGGCAATTTGCGGCCGCCGCGCAGCTGCTCGAGCACGGCGCTGTCGCTCGGGTTCTGGTCGAGGAATGTGGCGTCGAGCTCGAACAGCGAGCGGAAAGCGGCGTTGTAAAATGTGAGCTTGCCGTCGGCGGAGAAGATGGTGACGCCTGTGGCCAGCCGGTCGAGCACGCGGCGGTGTGCGATGATCAGCCGCGCCATGCCGGCGCGCATGCCCTCCGCCTCGGTGCGGTCGATAGCGATGCCGGCGCGGCCGCTGCCGCTTGGCGCATCGATGACATCGAACAAACGCCGCTCGCCGGCGGCGACCGCCGGCAGCCGCCCGCTGTAACGTCCGCCGGCAGCGCGGGCGCGTGCCACTTCCTCGCGCGCGCCACGGTCGAGCAATTCGGCCTCGCGCGCCACGGCATCGGTCGCGTCGGTCGCTTCGACGGCGCGCGCATAGGCGGCGTTGACAAAGATCAGCCGGCCGCGGTCGTCGCGCGCCCAAACAGGCGCGGGCAGCGCATCGAGCAGCGCGCGCATGGTTTCGACGTCGGCTTGAAGGACGTCGTGACGGGCCGCGAGATCGATGAGTTCATGCTCGATGCCGCCGACACCGCGTAGCCGCAACACCGCGCGGTCGCCGATGGCGCGGCCCTCGGCTTCGATCGGGCGGCCGGCGCTGGTGGTCAGCGTCATGACGAAACCGCGCCCGTGGCTGCGCAAGTCGTCGAGCGCATGTTGCATGCGCTGGGCGGCGCCAGGCTCGAGCCAGGTGCCGAAGGCGGGCACGCGATCGCGGGGCGCGCCGGGTGCGATAATCGCCGTGTCGCCGACAATGTCGGGCGGGTCCTCGGCCCCCGCCCGCCAGGCAACGAGGACTTGCGGCTCCGACAACAGCAGTGCCTTGAGCCTGTCGATCTCGGCATTGAGCGACATCGCCTGATCTTGCGCCGCATTTTCCGCACGCTCGGCGCGGCTGCGCGTGCGCAGCAGCATGATGGTGGCGAAAACCGTGAAGCAGAGCAGGCCGAGCGTCAGCGTCAACCCGGCGATATCCTGCCGGCTTTGCAGCACACCGAGCAGATCGAGCCCTTCGCAACGGGCCGGCGCTGCCGGCGCGATCAAGGATATCGCGGCGGCGACGATGGCGGGGACGCCGCCCCGCCGCGAACGCAGCCTCTCGTTCGCCGCCCGGATCGTCTCCGGCATTCCGTGCTTGCCCCAAGATGCGAAGCCAGCGTCCGCCACGCGGCCCGCGAATCGCGACGACTTTACCCCTGCGGGGACTCGCGCCGAAAGAGTCCAGACCGTGAACGTGTCCATCCACGGAAATCGGCGCCAGGTTATTTGCGATCCTCGGCGCGGCGCGCGATGTCGTCGATGCTGACGCGGCCGAGCGCGGTGGAGAAAGCGCGTTCGGCATCGGCCAGCGCTGGACGCACCACCTCCTCGATCAGCGCCAGCGCCGGTCCTGCGTCGGGGCCGTCCTGGGTCTCACCCGCCGCGCGCACGATATCCTCCGCGGAAATGCGCTTACGTTCGCGGCCGAGTTCGTAACCGCCGTGCGGGCCGCGGATGCCTTTGAGAATGCCCTCACGCACCAGCGCCTGCAGCACCGGCTCGAGGTGGCGTGGCGGCAGCTTGTGCCGCGCCGCCAGCGCTCGGGCCGAGACCGGCCGGCTCTTGGCGTTGAGGGCCACATCGACGACAGCGGCAATGGCGAGGATGGCCTTGCGGGAGACCAGAGGCATGATTGATTAGACCCGGTCGCAACTAATTTTAGTGGTATTAGGCTACGGCCGGCTATCCGTCTAGCAGGAACAGGAGGCAGGCCGTTCAACCTCCGGTCGAACCGAAGCCATCGCTGCCGCGCGGCGTCGGATCGAGAAAGTCGACCTCGCGCAGCTCGGCGCGGGCGACCGTGGCGATCACCATCTGGGCGATGCGCATGCCACGCGTTACCGCGACCGTTTTGCTGCCGAGATTGACCAGCAGCACCTGCACCTCGCCGCGATAATCGGCATCGATGGTGCCCGGCGCGTTGAGCACGGTAAGGCCGTGCTTGACGGCAAGCCCAGAGCGCGGGCGCACCTGTGCTTCGGTCCCCGGCGGCAGCGCCAGCGCGATGCCCGTGGGGACAAGAGCACGCGCGCCAGGCGCGAGAGAGAGCGGGCGATCCGCCGCAACGGCGGCGATGAGGTCGAGGCCGGCGGCATGCGTGCTCTGGTAGGACGGCAGCGGCAGACCATCACCGTGGGGCAAACGCTGGACGCGGACCTCGATCGAAGCCTCGTCAGAAAATTGCCTAAGCTGAACACGCGCCGCCATATCGGAACCAACCCCCCACCCGCAATGCGGTTCGTCAGCATATCGCGCGCAAGGAACGCGGGCCAACGGCGCTGTGGGTAACTGGAAGCGCGCGACTACTTTTCGATGGCGCCGGCAATCCGAGCGACCAACTTCGCCGCGACATCTTCCTTGGAGAGCGGCGGCCATTGCTCGACACCGCTGGCGCTGACCAGCGCGACGGTATTGCGGTCGCCGCCCATGATGCCGGTCGAGGGCGAGACATCGTTGGCGAGGATCCAGTCGCAGCCTTTGCGCTTGAGCTTGTCTTGCGCGTTGGCGGCGACGTTTTCGGTTTCGGCGGCAAAGCCGATGACCAGCTTTGGCCGTTGCGACTTGCGGTGCGCAATGGTCGAGAGGATGTCGGGATTTTCGGCAAGCGCCAACTCCGGCGTTGCCTGTCCCGGCTTCTTCTTGATCTTCTGTTCGCCGGCATTGGCCACGCGCCAGTCGGCGACCGCGGCGGCGAAGATCGCAACGTCCACCGGTAGCGCCGTCTGCACCGCCTCGAGCATTTGCCGCGCCGTTTCCACGTGGATCACCGAAACGCCCGATGGATCAGGCACATTCACCGGTCCGCTGACCAGCGTCACGCTGGCGCCGGCGCTTGCCGCCGCCGCGGCGATGGCGTGGCCTTGCTTGCCGGAGGAGCGGTTGGCGATGTAGCGCACCGGATCGATCGGCTCATGCGTCGGGCCGGACGTGATCAGCACGCGTTTGCCGGCAAGCGCGCCGACCGCGGCGAATTGCCTTTCGACCGCGGCCGCGATTTCCAGCGGCTCGGCCATGCGGCCGAGGCCGCGCTCGCCGTGTTCGGCCATCTCGCCTTCGTTGGGGCCGACGATCGTAACGCCGTCGGCGATGAGCCGCGCAAGGTTGCGCTGCGTCGCCTTGTTGGCCCACATATGCGGGTTCATCGCCGGCGCCAGAAGGATCCTGGTTCCTGCCGCCAGCAGCACGGCGGTGGCAAGGTCGTCGGCGTGACCGTTCGCCATTTTTGCCATCAGATCGGCGGTCGCAGGTGCAATGACGATAAAATCGCATTCGCGAGCCAGACGGATGTGACCGACGTCGAGTTCGCTTGCGGCATCGAACAGTTCGGTAAAGGCGCGCTCGCCGAGCAGAGCCCCGGCCGAGAGCGGCGTGACGAAATGTTCGGCCGCCTTGGTGAGCACGCCGCGCAGGGCAAAGCCGCGCTCTTTCAACCGGCGAATGAGGTCGAGCGACTTGTAGGCGGCGATGCCGCCGCCGATGATCAGCAGCACGCGCTTGCCGGCGGGTGCCGCCACGGGACGCGAGATTGCGCGTTTCGCTGCCGGCACCGGATCGTCGGCCGGCGCGCTGCCGCGTTCATCCGCGGCCTCGCGCAGAATGGTGCGCACTTCGTCTTCAACCGAGCGGCCGCTGCGTGCGGCGCGCAGCCGCAGCTTTTTCTTCAGCGCCTCGTCAAGCTGGCGGATCGTAATGCTGGGCATGGCCCATCATGCCGCAGGCATGATAGCAATGCAATCATTGCTATCACAATAGCATAAAGCCAAGTATAATCAGAATGATAACAATAGACCAGATGCCGGCAGTGAGCCAGCGGTTGCGCCGCGCCTCGGCGACGCCGATGGCGGCGACAGTTTCCGGCGACAGCACCAGGCCGTCGCGGGTCATGGCGTCAAGCTGATCGACCAGCGTCGCGCCGCGGGTCAGCAGCGACGGCATCTGCGCGGCAAAGCGGCCGACCTCGCCGGCGCCCTCGGCCATGTCTTCCAGCTGGCCGACCGGCCCGAGGTTGCGTTCGATCCATTCTCGCACCACCGGATCGGCGGTGGTCCACATATCGAGCTTGGGATCGAGCGAGCGGGCAACGCCCTCGACGACCACCATGGTCTTTTGCAGCAGCAGAAGTTCAGGGCGCGTACGCATGTCGAACAGGCCGGTGACCTCGAACAACAGCGTCAGCAGCTTCGCCATCGAGATGTCCTCGGCGGGGCGGTTGTGAATCGGTTCGCCGATGGCGCGGATCGCCTGTGCGAAGCTCTCCACCGAATGCGTGCGCGGCACGTAGCCGGCGTCGAAATGCACTTGCGCGGTGCGCATGTAGTCGCGGGTGATGAAGCCGAACAGAATTTCGGCAAGGAAGCGCCGCTCCTTGGGGCCGAGTCTTCCCATGATGCCGAAGTCGACCGCCACCAGTCGGCCATCGTCGTCGACGAACAGATTGCCCGGGTGCATGTCGGCATGGAAGAAGCCGTCACGCAACGCATGGCGCAGAAAACTCTGGATCACCGTGCGCCCAAGCGCGGGCAGGTCGAAGCCCTTGGCGGCGAGCGCGGCATGATCGTTGAGCGGCGTGCCCTCGATCCATTCGAGCGTCAGCACCTCGCGCGCTGTGCGGTCCCAGTCCACGGTGGGCACGCGGAAGGTGCTGTCCTCGCGGGTGTTCTCAGCCATCTCGGAGAGCGCCGCGGCTTCGAGGCGGAAATCCATTTCGATGGCGACCGAACGGGCGAGCGTTGCCACCACTTCGATGAGGCGCAGCCGTTGCGCCTCGAGCGACCAGGCCTCCGCCTTGCGTGCGGCGTAGAAAAAGGCGTCGAGATCGGCCTTGAAGCGGCGCTCGATGCCGGGGCGCAGCACCTTCACCGCCACGGCCTTGTGTGCGCTGTCCTTGTCGATTTCGGCCCTGTGAACCTGCGCAATCGAGGCGGCGGCAACCGGCGGGCCAAACGTCACGTAAATCTCGCCGAGTGGCTTGCCCAGCGCAGCGACGACGGTTGCTTCCGCATCGCTTTGCGCAAACGGCGCCATCTTGTCCTGCAGGCTTTCGAGGTCGCGGGCGATCGCCTTGCCGACCACGTCGGGGCGCGTGGCGAGGAACTGGCCGAGCTTCACGTATGTGGGCCCGAGCCGGGTGAGCGCGGCGGCCAGCCGGCTGCCGCTGTCCCTGGCGTTGCACCGCGCCAACAATCGCGACAACGAAATCGCCGCGCGCGCCGGCAGCGGCAGCGGCCGGGTGTCGACCAGCGCAAAGACGTCCTCGCGCGCGAACACGAAACCGGCGCGGCCGAGGCGCGCGAGATGGGAGAAGCCGGCGATCACAAACGCCAGCCAGAATGCAGCGCCACCACGCCGCCGGTCATCGGCGTGACCGATACGCGGCGGAAGCTCGTGGCCTCGATCATCCGCTTGAAGACTTTCGGCTTGGGAAACTTGCGGATCGATTCGACCAGATACTGGTAGGCGTCGCGGTCGCCGGTCACCGCCTGCCCGATACGCGGGATGATCTGGAAGGAATAGAGGTCATAGAGCTTGTCGATTCCCGGCACGTCGACCGCGGAAAATTCAAGGCACAAAAAGCGTCCGCCGATTTTGAGCACGCGGTACATTTCGCCGAGCGCGCGCTCGATCCGCGGCACGTTGCGGATGCCGAAGGCGATGGTGACGCAGTCGAAGGCGCGGTCGGGGTAGGGCAGCTGCTCGGCATTGCCTTCGGCAAAGCTCACGTTGCTCAGGCCGAGCTCGGCGGCGCGCTTGCGGCCTTCTAAGAGCATGTCGGCGTTGATGTCGCAGACCGTGGCGCGGGTGCCGGCGCCGCCGGCCGCGAGCACGCGGAAAGCAATATCCCCAGTCCCGCCAGCGACATCCAGCAAGGTAAAGCTGTTGCCGGAGCGCGGCGGATTGGCCGCGGTGACCAGCGCATCCTTCCAGGCGCGGTGGATTCCACCCGACATCAGGTCGTTCATGAGATTATACCGTCCCGCCACTGACCGGAAAACGTCGTCGACCATACCTTGCTTGTCTTCAAGCGGCACCGTCTGCTCGCCGAAATGGGTCTCGTCGCGGCTTTGCGCCATAGCCAATAATCCTTTGCGGGCAGGACCATAGCGCGAGCCAATGCGGGGCGCTATGTGTCAGCAAAGGAGCGGTCAAACATGCCCGAATTGCCTGAAGTCGAGACCGTACGCCGCGGCCTAGTGCCTGCCATGGAAGGCGCGAAGTTCACCAAGGTGGAGGTGCGCGACCGCCGGCTGCGCTGGCCGTTGGCGAAGGATTTCGAAAAGCGCATCAGCGGAAAAACTGTCGACGGCCTCGGCCGCCGCGCGAAATATCTGCTCGCCGACCTTTCCTCTGGCGACGTGTTGCTGATGCACCTCGGCATGTCCGGCTCGTTCCGCGTCGGCGAAGATGCCAAGCCCGGCGCCTATTATCACGAGAAGTCGAAAAGTAAGTCGCACGACCATGTAGTGTTTCACATGTCGAACGGGCAGACGGTGACCTTCAACGATCCGCGCCGCTTCGGTTCGATGAAGCTGGTGCCGCGCGCCGCGCTCGACAATGAAAAGTTGTTGCGTGCTCTCGGCCCCGAACCGCTGGGCAACGAATTCGACGCGGCGATGCTGGCGCGCGCTTGCGCCGGGAAAAAGGCGTCGCTCAAAGCCGCGCTCAGCGATCAGCGTGTCGTCGCCGGTCTCGGCAACATTTATGTCTGCGAGGCATTGTTTCGCGCTCGGCTTTCGCCCGAGCGGCAGGCCTCCACGATTGCCGACCGCAAGGGCCAGCCAAACCAGCGCGCGGTAGCGCTGGTCGACGCCATCAAGGCGGTACTAAAAGATGCGATCGAGGCCGGCGGCTCAAGCCTGCGCGACCATCGCCGCGCCGATGGCTCACTCGGCGATTTCCAGCACAACTTCCGGGCCTATGATCGCGAGGGCGAGCCATGCCCGAGTTGCAAAGGCAAGATCAAACGCATCGTGCAGAACGGACGCTCGACGTTCTACTGTCCATCGTGCCAGAAATAAAGGTCCAGCGGAGGGCGCCATGAGTTATCAGAACATCATCGTCGAAACCAAAGGTCGCGTTGGCATTATCCGGATGAACCGGCCGCAGGTACTCAACGCGCTCAACACAGGGCTGCGGACGGAGGTGACGCAGGCAATCGAAGCCTTCGACGCCGACGCCAATATCGGCTGCATGCTGATCACCGGCAGCGAAAAGGCCTTTGCCGCCGGTGCCGACATCAAGGAAATGGCGGACAAGACGTTCATCGACGCGTTCGTCGGCAATTTTGTCGGCAATTGGGACAGCGCCGCCCGCGCGCGCAAACCGATCGTCGCCGCAGTTGCCGGGTTTGCGCTTGGCGGCGGCTGCGAACTCGCCATGCAGTGCGACATCGTCATCGCCGCCGACAACGCCAAGTTCGGCCAGCCCGAGATTAAGCTCGGCGTTATCCCCGGCATCGGCGGCACGCAACGGCTGACCCGCGCCGTGGGCAAGGCCAAGGCGATGGAGCTGATCCTGACCGGCCGCATGATGGACGCGGCGGAAGCCGAGCGTTCGGGGCTGGCGGCGCGCGTAGTGCCGGCGGCAAGCCTGATGGATGAGGCGATGAAGGTTGCCGATACCATCGCGACCATGTCGCTGCCTTCGGTGCTGGCCGGCAAGGAAGCGGTCAATACTGCGTTCGAAACTTCGCTCGCCGAAGGCTCGCGCTTCGAGCGGCGCATCTTCAATTCGCTGTTTGCGACCGAAGATCAGAAGGAAGGCATGAAGGCCTTCGTCGAGAAGCGCAAGCCGGAATGGAAAAACAAATAGCTATTTGCGCACGCAAATGACGCGCACGATTGCCGCCTGCGCGTCGGCACTTTGCATTGACGCCGGCGCAACATCGCGCGCCTCAAGAAAAGCGCGGATGGTCAGCGCCGACACCAGCCGCACCGGCGGCGGCGCAGATGCAGCGCTTGCCAATATCGCGTTGCGCATCTCGATCATGCCGAGGACCTTGCCGTTGCCGTCGAGTGCCGCGGCTCCGGAAAATCCGGCCATCGGCGTCGGTTCGCGCAATTCGATCGCCGCGCCCTCGGTAAGCCGCGCCTTGATTTCAGCGAGCGGCTTGCGGCCGTCCTGTTCCTTGGGATCGGGCATGCCGACTAGCGTGACATCGCCCGGTTTTGCTAGGCCGAGCGGCAGAGCCAGCGGCGACAGGGCGCGGGCGCCATAGACCCGCAGCAGCGCCAGCCCGCTCTCCGGGTCCTCGGCGACGCGTTCGGCATTGCCCAGGCCCTTGGCGACGATCACCTGGCAGCCATGCGTAAGCTTGCGGTCGGTCACGATGTCGCCAAGCGCACTGACGACGAGCCCGGTGCCGTATTCGACTGACTTTGTCGGGGCCGCGAACGGTGCGCTGCGCTCGGGGAACGGTGAAAACGAACTCACAATCGCTTCGGTCACCGGGGCCACAATGCCTTCCATCATCTGGTCGTAAAGCATGGTGAAGCCACGGACCTCGCCGTCGCGAAGCTGCGCCTTCACTGAGAATTTCTTTAACCCCTGCATGCCGCTGACGGAAAAATTATCGCCGCGGAGTGCGCTCGATTCGATCTGCCGCTTCGGCTCCTCCTTCTCCTGCTCGAACAGCGCGGCAA
Organism: uncultured Alphaproteobacteria bacterium; assembly: GCA_963738915.1. GTDB lineage: Bacteria > Pseudomonadota > Alphaproteobacteria > Rhizobiales > Xanthobacteraceae > Pseudolabrys. Next base: position 208,153 of record CAVTYO010000005.1, on the reverse strand, counting down.
GGTCGTTGGTCTTGATGCGGAAGGTTTCGACCTGAACTTCGCCGTGCGCCGACGACCAGCGTGTGCCGCGTGCCGCATCGCGCGCGACTGGCACCAGCTTCGTCGGCAGGCCGATGCGCACTCCGGTTGCCGGATCGGCGACCACGCTCCAGCCGAATTCCTGCTCGTGGTCGCGTGCGGCGGCGACGAGATTGGCGCGCTCGGGTGCAGTCAGCACACCGGTGACTTTGCCCTTGCTGCGCTTCTGGTAGTTCTTGATCGCGCTCAGCATCGGGTCTTCGCCACCGATCGAACCGGTATAATCGCCGGCCCACAGCAGCGCCGCCTGCACCGAGAGGCGTTCGTCGCCGGGAATACCGGCGAGCGCATCGGGCACCGCCTCGGACTTGCCCGCATCAGCTTTCGTCTGCGCAGATTTGATTGCCGCGGATTTGGTTGGCGTTGACTTGATCGTGGCAGGTTTGGCCGGCTCAGGTTTCGCCGCAGGTTTCTGCGCCTGCACGGCCTCCTTCTTGTGGCCCTTGGCGGCCTTGGCCTCGCGCGGCTTGTCGGCATTCGCTTTGGCCGGCTCCGCATAGGGCTGCGTCGGCGTGTCATCGGCCCGTGCCGGCACGGCGCCGAACGCAAACACAAGCATCACCAGCCAAGGGCCCAAACGCATGAATTGAACGCCGCTACCCACCCAATTGAGGCCACGACCATAGCCGATCGAGCCTCAACGGAAAACCGCGCAAAGGCGGCCTCTAAAGGCGCAGTACTGGCCTAAAGGCCTGTAACGTCATAACTTTAACCGTGATGCTCGATCCCCAGGAATTAGAGCGCTACGCGCGCCATATCGTGTTGCGCGAGGTCGGCGGTCCCGGCCAGCAAAAACTCAAAAGCGCGCGAGTGCTGGTCATCGGCGCCGGCGGTCTCGGCGCCCCGGCGCTGCTTTATCTTGCGGCCGCGGGTGTCGGCACGCTCGGCGTCGTCGATGACGATGAGGTTTCCTTGTCGAATTTGCAGCGGCAGGTGATTTTTTCAACCTCCGATATCGGCAAGGAAAAGGCCGAGCGCGCGGGCGCCGCGATCGCGCGGCTCAATCCGCACGTAATGGTCGAAACGCACAAGGTGCGGCTCGCCGTCGGCAACGTGCTCGATCTCATTGGCCGCTACGACATCGTCGCCGATGGCTCCGATAATTTCGCGACACGCTACCTCACCTCCGACGCGTGTTATTTCGCGAAGAGGCCGCTCGTGACCGCGGCGGTCGGCACCTTCGACGGCGCGCTCACCACTATTCGTGCACACGAGAAGCGCGTCGACGGGCGTCCCAATCCGACATACCGTTGCCTGTTCCCGGAACCGCCGCCGCCGGGCACGGTCCCGGCTTGCGCCGAAGCTGGCATTCTCGGTGCGCTGCCGGGCATTCTCGGCTCGATGATGGCGCTGGAAGTGACCCGCGAGATCGTCGGCTTCGGCGAGGGGCTGGTTGGCCGGCTGGCGATGATCGACGCGCGCTCGATGCGCTTCGAGACGTTTAGCTATGCTTGGGACCCGAACAACCCACTCAGCGGGGAAAAGCCGACGATCAAGGATTTGTCGGGAAAATACTGATCAGAGCATCGACGGTAAAACGCGGTCGGGCGGGCGATGCCCGTCCATGAAGGTCTTGATGTTGATGATGACCTTCTCCCCCATGTCGACGCGGCCTTCCATAGTCGCCGAGCCCATGTGCGGCAGCAGAACCACCTTGCCGGCCTTGGCGAGCTTGACCAGCTTTGGGTTGACTGCCGGCTCGTGCTCAAACACGTCGAGGCCGGCGCCGGCGATGCCGTCCGATTCGAGCAGGCGGGCGAGCGCGTTCTCGTCGATCACCTCGCCGCGCGCGGTGTTGACGATATAGGATTCCGGCCGCATCAGCTTGAGCCTGCGCGCTGACAAGAGGTGATAGGTCGCCGGCGTGTGCGGGCAATTCACCGAAACAATGTCCATGCGGGCGAGCATCTGGTCGAGGCTCTCCCAATAGGTGGCGTCGAGTTCTTCCTCGATCTTCGGCGCCACTTTGCGCCGGTTGTGGTAATGGATCTGCAGGCCAAAGGCGCGAGCGCGGCGCGCAACCGCCTGGCCGATCCGCCCCATGCCGATGATGCCGAGGCGCTTGCCCCAGATACGGTGGCCGAGCATCCAGGTCGGCGTCCAGCCGCCCCAGTCATTGTCCGCCGTGAGCACGGCGGACCCTTCGGCGAGCCGGCGCGGCACCGCGAGGAGCAATGCCATGGTCATGTCGGCGGTGTCCTCGGTCAGCACCCCGGGCGTATTGGTGACGGTAATACCGCGCTGCACGGCGCTTGCGACGTCGATATTGTCGACGCCATTGCCGAAATTGGCGATTAGCTTGAGCTGTTCGCCGGATTTGCTCAGCACCGCATTGTCGATCCGGTCGGTCACCGTGGGCACCAGCACGTCGGCCGTTTTGACCGCTTCCGCGAGCTGGGCCTGGGTCATGGGCTTGTCGTCGGGATTGAAGCGGGCGTCGAAAAGTTCCCGCATGCGCAATTCGATGCTGTCCGGCAGCTTGCGCGTGACGACGACGAGCGGCTTTTTGCCCTTCGGCATCCTGTTTTGCCTCGTGCCGGCGACCTGCGATTCAGGTCTCTTTAACCGTGCTCGCCCAAAGTACCGACAACGGGTAACTCGTTGTGCCGGCGGGGCGGCAAGTCCAATCCTTTCCTATCAGATGGCCGTGACAAGACAAAGCTTTCGCGCCGCGTTCCATCGATTGGGGCTTATCGTCCTTGCCTTGCCTGTTGTCGTCCTGGCCACTGCGCACGCCTGGGCAGCCGGCGACCTTGCCACCGGTTCGGTCAGCGGCTTGCCGGTGCCGCGCTTCGTCAGCTTGAAGTCCGACCGGGTCAACGTGCGCTCCGGGCCGAACAAGGACCAGGAGGTGCGCTGGGTCTATACCAAGGCCGGTATGCCGGTGGAGATCACCGCCGAGTTCGAAAACTGGCGTCGCATCCGCGATTGGGAAGGCTCGGAGGGCTGGGTCTACCATTCGCTCCTGTCCGGAAAGCGCACCGCGGTCGTGGTGCCCAAGCTCAAGGACGAATTTGTCCCGCTCTACGACAGCGCCGACGCCAAGGCCGCACTCGCTGCGCGTTTACAGGCCGGCGTGGTCGGACAGATCAAATCTTGCGACGGACAGTGGTGCCAATTCGCCGGTAAGAATTTCGATGGCTGGATCCAGCAGGAACGGGTCTGGGGCGCCTATCCGAATGAGAAGGTCGAGTAGTTTCTCTCGCGCCGCGCCCTGAAATAAAAAGCCCGGCGTAATTCCGGGCATGACGCGATCAGGGCGCTGCTCGAAAAGGGATCAGCTTTTCCGCCGCAACCGTACGACGACGTCGACGCGAGCGATCTCGTAGCCTTCCGGCGGTGCCGGCGTCTTGCCGACGATCACATCGGCGCCGGGGATGTCGAGGAGTTCGTCATCGCCCTCGATGAAGAAGTGATGATGCGCGGAGGCGTTGGTATCGAAATAGGTCTTCGAGCCATCGACCGCGACCTGGCGCAGCAATCCGACTTCGGTGAACTGGTGCAACGTGTTGTAAATCGTCGCCAGTGACACCGGCACCTTGGCGCGGGTCGCTTCTTCGTACAGGCGCTCGGCGGTGAGATGACGGTCGCCTTTGCCGAACAACAGCCAACCCAGCGCCATGCGCTGGCGCGTCGGCCGTAACCCAACCTGGCGCAGCATTGCCTTCACGTCATGCCACGGGCAGCCGGTCAAATCCGCGCGAGGCGCAATAACCGTCGTCTCGGCAGGTTTGGAAGGAAACACCATCGCTTGCTCTTGCCTCGTCTATCTCGTCAAAACTCCGGTGTTCTCCGGTCAGGCCGGAAAACCGTTGCTTGTGAGACATATACGCAATGACACCGAGCGACGCAACTGAGCCGCAATAGGCCGATAAGGTCGCGCTGTGACGGCCTTTTTTGCGGCGACCTTTGCCCGCTTGCCTGGCTATGTTAGGAATTTGCCATGGGAATTCAGCCCGTATTACCGGAAAATACCGCAGCGCAAATGGAAGACCGTCGGCACAGCTTTAACTACGAAGATTTGCTCGCTTGCGGGCGAGGCGATCTTTTCGGCCACGGCAACGCCCAGTTGCCGTTGCCGCCGATGCTGATGTTCGACCGCATCACCGAAATTTCGGAACAAGGCGGCGAGCACGGCAAAGGCATGATCCGCGCCGAGCTCGACGTGAAGCCGGACCTCTGGTTTTTCCTCTGCCACTTCAAGGGCGATCCGGTGATGCCGGGCTGCCTCGGCCTTGATGCGCTATGGCAGTTGGTCGGGTTCTTCCTCGGCTGGATCGGCGCGCCCGGCAAAGGCCGCGCGCTCGGACTTGGCGAGCTGAAATTCTCGGGCCAGGTGCTGCCGACAATGAAGAAGGTGATCTATGGCATCGACTTCAAGCGGGTGATGCGCTCGAAGCTGGTGCTGGGCATCGCCGACGGCTGGCTGTCGGCGGATGGCACCGTCATCTACAAGGCGAGCGACCTCAAGGTCGGCCTGTTCAAGCAGGATCAGGCATTGCAGCCGAGCGGCGTTTGAGTTGCATGGTGGCCCGCCGCGTCCCATCTAAGGCTCAATCGATCCGCGTTCATAAGGCAAAGCGGCCATGAGACGAGTTGTCGTCACCGGGATGGGCATAGTCTCATCCATCGGCAACAACACGCAGGAAGTCCTCGCCAGTCTGCGCGAGGCGAAATCCGGCATCACGCACGCGGAGCAATTCGCCCAGCGTGGCTTCAAGTGCCAGGTGCAGGGCATGCCGACTCTCGATCCGACCGGATCGGTGGACCGGCGCGCCATGCGCTTCCTCGGGCAAGGCGCTGCCTGGAACCACGTCGCCATGGAGCAGGCGATCCGCGATAGCGGCGTCGAGGACAAGGATATTTCCAATCCGCGCACCGGCATCGTCATGGGCTCGGGCGGGCCGTCGACTGCGGTGATCGTAGAGGCCGCCGATATCACCCGCGAAAAAGGCTCGCCCAAACGCGTCGGTCCCTTCGCCGTGCCCAAGGCGATGTCGTCGACGGCGTCGGCGACGCTTGCCACCTGGTTCAAGATCAAGGGCGTCAACTATTCGATTTCGTCGGCCTGCGCGACCTCCAACCACTGCATCGGTAACGGTGCTGAACTTATCCAGTGGGGCAAGCAGGACATGGTCTTTGCCGGCGGCTCCGAAGAGCTGAACTGGACCATGTCGAATTTGTTCGACGCCATGGGGGCGATGTCGTCCAAATTCAATGCCACGCCGGAAAAAGCCTCGCGCGCCTATGACGTGGGCCGTGACGGCTTTGTCATCGCCGGCGGCGCTGGTGTGCTGGTTCTGGAAGAGCTTGAACACGCCAAGGCGCGTGGCGCCAGGATTTACGCCGAGGTCGCCGGCTACGGCGCGACGTCCGACGGCTTCGACATGGTCGCGCCGTCGGGCGAGGGCGCGGCGCGCTGCATGCAGCTGGCCTTGGAGACGTTGAAGGCGCCGGTCGACTACATCAATCCGCATGCCACTGCCACGCCGATCGGCGATCTCAAGGAGATCGAAGCGATCCGCCAGGTGTTCGGAGCAAAATGCCCACCGATCTCGGCAACCAAATCGCTCACCGGTCATTCGCTCGGCGCCGCCGGCGCCCAGGAGGCGATCTATTCGCTCTTGATGATGAACAACGGCTTCATCTGCGAGAGCGCCAATATCGAAAATCTCGACCCGGCCTTCGCCGACATGCCGATCCAGCGCGAGCGCAAGGATAACGTCACACTTGGCTCCGTGCTGTCGAACTCGTTCGGCTTCGGCGGCACCAACGCGTCGGTCGCCTTCAAGCGGCTGGATGCGTGATTGATCGAAGGAGCACATCAGCGTAACTACCGCCATGGCCGGGCTTGTCCCGGCCATCCACGTCTCTAAGGACGAGCAGCGCGTGGATGCCCGCCTAAGACGGGCAGGACGAGGGAGGAGCCGCATGCCGGGACTGATGCAGGGAAAACGCGGGCTGGTGATGGGGGTCGCCAACGACCACTCGATCGCTTGGGGCATCGCCAGGATGCTGCACGAACACGGCGCCGAGCTCGCCTTCACCTATCAGGGCGACGCGCTTGCCAAGCGCGTCAAGCCGCTTGCGCAGTCCGTCGGTTCGACATTCGTCATGCCCTGCGACGTCGAGGACATCGCCTCCGTCGACGCCGTGTTCGCCGAAATCAAGAATAAATGGGGCACGATGGATTTCCTCGTGCACGCGGTCGCTTTCTCCGACAAAAACGAACTCAAGGGCCGCTTCGCTGACACTACGCGCGAGAATTTCGTCCGCACCATGGTGATCTCCTGCTACGCCTTCACCGAGGCCGCCAAACGCGCCGCGGCGCTGATGCCGAATGGCGGCAGCCTGGTGACGCTCACCTACAATGGCGGGGAACGCGCCATGCCCAATTACAACGTGATGGGCGTCGCCAAGGCAGGGCTAGAAGCTTCGGTGCGTTATCTGGCGGTCGATCTCGGGCCGCAGAAAATCCGCGTCAACGCGATTTCCGCCGGTCCGATCCGTACGCTGGCGGGCGCCGGCATTACCGACGCGCGCTACATGTTCGCCTTCCAGCAAAAATATTCGCCGCTCGGCCGCGGCGTCACGCTTGAGGAATTGGGCGGTGCCGGGCTCTATCTGCTCTCGGACCTGTCCACCGGTGTCACCGGTGAAGTGCACTTCGTCGACTCAGGCTACAACGTCATCGCCATGCCGCAGCCCGACGCGCTCAAGGTTGCCGGCGGCGAGGTGGATGGCGGAAAATAATTTGACCGCAGAGAAAAACAAAAACGGCCGGGGAACACCCCGGCCGCTTCGTTTGCCGCTCGGTGATCAGGCGGCCTTTTTGCCGGAGGCTGCGAGATCGAATCGATCGGCGTTCATCACCTTGGTCCAGGCTGCGACAAAGTCCTTTACGAACTTTTCCTTCGAATTGGCGCAGGCATAGACTTCCGCAAAGGCACGTAGCTGGGAGTGCGAACCAAAGATCAGGTCGACACGGGTGCCGGTCCACTTGACCGTCTTTGTCTTGCGGTCGCGGCCCTCGTACACTCCGTCAGAGCCGGTTGGCTGCCACTCCGTGCTCATATTGAGCAGGTTGACGAAGAAGTCGTTGGTCAGCGTCTCCGGCTTGCTGGTGAACACGCCGTGTTTGGAGCCGCCGGCATTGGCCCCGAGCACGCGCAGGCCGCCGACAAGAACCGTCATTTCCGGGCCGGTCAGCCATAGCAGGCCGGCCCGATCCACCAACGCTTCCTCCGGCCTCATGAACTGCGCCTTGCCGCTGATATAATTGCGGAAGCCGTCGGCACGCGGTTCAAGCGGGCCAAAGCTATCGACGTCGGTCTGCTCCTGCGACGCGTCCCCACGGCCTGGAATGAAAGCAACCTTTGCATCGACGCCAGCGTCCTTGGCGGCTTTTTCAACCGCCACGCAGCCGCCGAGAACGATCAGGTCGGCGAGAGAAACCTTCTTGCCGAACTCCTTCTGGATCGCTTCGAGTTTCTGGAGGACCGTCTTGAGTTGAGCGGGCTGGTTGACCTCCCAGTCCTTCTGCGGCGCGAGGCGAATCCGAGCGCCGTTTGCGCCACCGCGCTTGTCGGAACCACGGAACGTCGAGGCTGATGCCCAGGCGGTCGAGACCAACTGCGATATGGACAGGCCAGACCCGAGAATCTTGGCCTTCAGGGCCGCGATGTCCGGCTCGCCAATCACCGGATGGTTCACCGCCGGAATCGGGTCTTGCCAGATCAGCGTCTCCTTCGGCACGAGCGGGCCGAGATAGCGCTGGATCGGGCCCATGTCGCGGTGCGTGAGCTTGAACCATGCGCGGGCAAATGCATCGGCGAACTGGTCCGGGTGTTCATAGAAGCGTCGCGATACCTTTTCGTAGGCCGGATCGAAGCGTAACGAAAGGTCCGTCGTCAGCATGGTCGGGACATGCTTTTTCGACTTGTCATGTGCGTCCGGGATGGACGCTGCCGCGCCCTTCGCCTTCCATTGCTTTGCGCCCGCCGGGCTCTTGGTCAGTTCCCATTCGTTTTCGAAAAGGTTCTTGAAAAAGAGATTGCTCCATTTCGTCGGCGTCTGCGTCCAGGTGACTTCCGGGCCCCCGGTGATGGTGTCGGCGCCGATGCCGGTGCCATGCTTGCTCTTCCAGCCGAGGCCTTGATCCTCGAGCGCGCCGCTTTCCGGCTCCGGTCCGACCAGCGACGGATCGCCGGCGCCATGGGTCTTGCCGAACGAATGGCCACCGGCGATCAGCGCGACGGTCTCTTCGTCGTTCATCGCCATGCGGAAGAACGTCTCACGGATGTCCTTAGCCGCGGCGATCGGGTCTGGATTGCCGTTCGGACCTTCCGGGTTGACGTAGATCAGGCCCATCTGTACCGCGCCGAGCGGCTCCGCGAGTTGGCGTTCGCCGCTGTAGCGTTCGTCACCGAGCCAGGTGCCCTCCGGACCCCAGTAGAGCTCTTCGGGTTCCCAGACGTCGACACGGCCGCCGGCAAAACCGAAGGTCTTGAAGCCCATCGACTCGAGGGCGACGTTGCCGGCCAGGACCATCAGGTCGGCCCAGGAGATTTTGCGGCCGTATTTTTGCTTGATCGGCCACAGCAGCCGCCGCGCCTTGTCGAGGTTGGCATTATCCGGCCACGAGTTCAGCGGCGCGAAGCGCTGCTGGCCGGCGCCGGCGCCGCCGCGGCCGTCGGTGATGCGGTAGGTACCGGCCGAGTGCCAGGCCATGCGGATCATCAGCCCGCCGTAGTGACCGAAGTCGGCGGGCCACCACTCTTGCGAATTTGTAATCAAGGCGTGCAGGTCCTTGATCACGGCGTTGAGGTCGAGGCTTTTGAATTCCTTGGCGTAGTCGAATTCCCTGCCCATCGGATCGGACAAATTGGAGTTCCGATGGAGCATCGCGAGGTCAAGGGCCTCCGGCCACCAGTCGCGATTTCTGTGCCCGCGCGCGCCGGTGAAGGGGCACTTGCCCGCGTTCTTGTCATCTGTCTTTGCGTCCATGGTCTTTCTCCCACTGCGAAGTTGGCGCACCGGTAGCGCGCACGTGCGGCATTTTTACGAATAAAATGTCGTGTCGTCTAACCGTATTGAGTGGCGATCTGATATGCATATCATGTCGGGATGTAATCCTGCGTTGGCCATGCTTACCCCCCGCAAAAAAATGACTTCATCGCGTTCGGAAAAATTGCCGCCGCCGCAATCAAGGCCGGCCGCTAGATTTCGATTTCGCGCTCGAGCGTGGCGGGGTTTTCCAGGCAATAGTAGCCTGACTGCCGGGTGATTATATTGGCTCGCATCCACTCATTGACGATGCGGCTGACATTTTCGCGCGCGATGCCGGCCATCGAAGCCAGATCGCGCTGGCTCACCTTCTGGCGAATAACGACGCGGCTGCCGTCGACCTTATGACCGAACGCCCCGGCAAGGCCGAGCAGCGCGCGGGCGACCTGGCCCTTGAGCGGCAGGAAACTTTCTGCCGCCACGATCTGGTCAGTATCGCGCAGGCGCGCCGCGAGCATCTTGACCAGATACTTGTAGATATTCGGTTCGTTGCTGGCGAAAGCGGTAAATGCGGAGCGGCTGACAAAATGCAGTTTGCAGTCGCGCAGTGCCGTTGCCGAAGCCGACCGTGGCAACCCGTCGATAATCGACAGATCGCCGACTATCGAGCCGGGTCCGAGAATGGCCAGAATACGCTCGGCGCCGGCGGTCGAGGCGATGCTGACCTTGAGCAGGCCTTCGTCGAGCCGGTAGAAGCCGTCGCCCGGATCGCCGGCGACGAACAGAACCTCGTCGCGGCTTAATTGCCGCGGCTTGGCTTTGGACATCAGCGCGGAAAAGAGGCGGTCGGGCAGATCCGACAGCAGATTATCGATATGCGTCGCCATGAGTTACCCAGCACAAGGATGCGGACAGCCGCACTAACCCCCCGGATAACCTAGCAGAAAAACCGGGCCCGTCAGCGTATTCCGGCGGCGGCTACATGCGGGCCGGCTACTGTTTCCAGGCCAGATTCAGGCTGATCGGTGTGAACGGATTAAGGCCGTCGTCTGCCGGATGGTATCGCACGAGGTCGACCGTCCAGGCGCCGGCAAACAGCACGATGGCGACGGCTGAGATCACGAAAGTGCGGAGCATGACGTTCCTCTGTTATTCCCGGACTTTTCGCCGGATCGCCGCAAGCGTTGCGCTCCGGCTATGGTTATGTGGGTCACGGTCGCCTTTTGGTTCATGACAGCGATCACAAATCGGCGCTTTTCGGGGTTTCCGCAGTCCGTCCGCCGCATTGGCCGAAGCCGTTCAAATTAAATGGCTATCTGGCATGAAAAAGGGCGGCCGCATGGGCCGCCCTCAAGCCTTGCAGCCAACTCATAGCGACGGCTATTCAGCCGCACCACTTGCCGCCTGCACCGCCGGCTGGCCTTTGGCCTCGATGTCCTCGCCGGTCTGTTGATCGACCGCCTTCATCGACAGGCGCACCTTGCCGCGCTCGTCCATGCCGAGGAGCTTGACCTTGACCTTGTCGCCTTCCTTGACGACGTCGGAGGTCTTGTTCACCCGGTGTGACGCAAGCTGGCTGATGTGTACAAGGCCGTCCTTAGCGCCGAAGAAGTTCACGAAGGCGCCGAAGTCCATGACCTTGACCACGGTGCCCTCATAGATTTTGCCCGGCTCGGGATCGGAGGCGATCGACTTGATCCAGTTGATCGCCGCCTTGATCGACTCGCCGTCAGCGGAAGCAACCTTCACCGACCCGTCGTCCTCGATGTTGATCTTGGCGCCGGTCTTCTCGACGATCTCGCGGATCACCTTGCCGCCGGTGCCGATCACTTCCCTGATCTTGTCGGTCGGGATCTTGAACATCTCAATGCGTGGGGCGTGTTCGCCGAGTTCGGCGCGCGCCGAGGTGAGAGCCTTGGACATTTCACCCAGGATGTGGATGCGGCCCTCTTTCGCCTGCGCGAGCGCGACCTTCATGATCTCCTCGGTGATGCCGGCGATCTTGATGTCCATCTGCAGAGACGTGATGCCGCCTTCGGTACCAGCCACCTTGAAGTCCATGTCGCCGAGATGGTCCTCGTCGCCGAGGATGTCGGAGAGCACGGCGTAGCGCTTGTCTTCGAGGATCAAGCCCATGGCGATGCCGGCAGTCGGGCGCTTGAGCGGAACGCCCGCGTCCATCAGCGACAGCGAGGCGCCGCAAACGGAAGCCATCGACGAGGAGCCGTTCGATTCGGTGATCTCCGACACCACGCGGATGGTGTAGGGGAACTCTTCTTTCGACGGCAGCATCGGGTGCACCGCGCGCCAGGCCAGCTTGCCGTGGCCGATTTCGCGGCGTTTGGTGCCGCCCATGCGGCCGGTCTCGCCGACCGAGTAAGGCGGGAAATTGTAATGCAGCAGGAAGGTCTCTTTATACGTGCCCTGCAACGCGTCGATATATTGCTCGTCTTCACCGGTGCCGAGCGTGGTCACCACCAGGGCCTGAGTCTCGCCGCGGGTGAACAGCGCGGAGCCGTGTGCGCGCGGCAGCACGCCCACTTCCGCCACGATCGGCCGCACGGTCGAGAGGTCGCGGCCGTCGATGCGCTTTTTGGTATCGAGCACGTTCCAGCGCACGATCTTGGCTTCCAGCTCCTTGAACACGCCGGCGATGCCGAGCTTGGTGTGCGTCGGATTGTCGACGCCGCCCGGGAAGTAATGCTCCATCACCTTGGCCTTGGCCGCGGCGACCGCGTTTTGCCGTTCCTGCTTTGCCGGGATAGAATAGGCGGCGCGCAGATCCTTCTCGGCGATGCCGAGCATTTCCTTTTCCAGCACCGAATTGTCGGCGATCTGGTGATCGCGCGGCTCTTTTGCGGCCTTTTCCGCGAGCTTAATGATCGCCTCGATCACCGGCTGGAAGTGGCGGTGGCCGAACATCACGGCGCCGAGCATGACGTCTTCGGAGAGCTCTTTGGCTTCCGACTCCACCATCAGCACCGCTTCACCGGTGCCGGCGACGACGAGATCGAGCTGACTTTCCTTCATCTCGTCGAGCGTCGGGTTGAGCACGTATTCGTTGTTGGCGGTAAAGCCGACGCGGGCAGCGCCGATCGGACCCATGAACGGCGCTCCGGACAGCGTCAGCGCCGCAGACGAGGCAACTAGCGCCAAAATGTCGGGATCGTTCTCGAGGTCATGTGACAGGGTGGTCACGATCACTTGCGTCTCGTTACGCCAGCCTTCGGCGAACAGCGGACGGATCGGACGGTCGATCAGGCGCGAGACCAGCGTCTCCTTTTCGGTTGGCCGGCCTTCACGCTTGAAATAGCCGCCGGGAATACGGCCGGCGGCGTAGAATTTTTCCTGGTAGTCGACGGTGAGCGGCAGGAAGTCGACGCCCTCGCGGGGCGTTTTTGCCGCAACGACGGTAGCAAGAACGGTGGTTTCGCCGTAAGTGGCGAGCACGGCGCCGTCAGCCTGGCGCGCTACCCGTCCAGTTTCGAGGACGAGCTTGCGCCCGCCCCAGTCCAGCTCAACGCGATGAATATCGAACATTTTTTCTTTCTCTCGTGGTTTTCGGCATGAACCGAAAGCCATGAGCAAGACGGCGAGAGGCTACGCGTCATCCGCGAAAACTGGATGCGAACAGCGTCTGGCGATCCTGCCATGGCGTTTCGAGCCTTGCCTTGTCGCGGGACATCGGGACCTTTGTCCCTCCCGCTTTGTCGCCGGCTGCGCCTATCGCCGCCGGGCCTTTGAACGGATGCGTCCAACGCATCCGTTGTGAAACGCGCGGCACATCGCCGCGCGGTAAAAAATTACCGGCGGATGCCGAGCTTCTCGATCAAAGTCTTGTAGCTCGCTTCGTTGGTGCGCCGCAGATAGTCGAGCAAGGTGCGGCGTTGACTCACCATCTTGAGCAACCCACGCCGGGAATGGTTGTCCTTGACGTGTGCCTTGAAATGCTCGGTGAGATTGTTGATGCGCTCCGACAGGATCGCCACTTGCACTTCCGGCGATCCGGTATCGCCTGCCTTGGTCGCATAGGTCTTGATCACTTCGGCCTTGCGGCCGGTGGTTACCGACATCGGTTACCCTCGTTTTGTTCCGGCACTGCCCACTAGGCCGGAAAGGTTGAACACGCGCTTAGGGACGATTTCGCCACGATCCACTTCAGCCAGGGCGAGCAAGCGGCCCGCCGTGGTGACATAAACCGTGCCGCGGAAATTGGGAGCGTCCCGTCCGCGCAACAAAACGGCTTGGCCCCGGTGGAGCCTTGCCGCATCAGACCCGCTGACGGCCAGCGCCGGGATGTCGTCCAGCGCGGTCTCGACGGGCATGAGCGCGTCGGCGAGGCGAGCCTCACCGGCCGCGGCTCTATGGCACAGAGCCTCCAGTTCTTCCAGTGAAATCATGGTTTCTTCGCCAAACGGGCCGACTTCGACCCGGCGCAGGGCGCAAACGTGGCCGAAACAGCCCAAAGCGCGCCCGATGTCGCGGGCGAGCGAGCGAACATAGGTGCCTTTGCCGCATTCGGCCTCGAATTGGGTGTGATCGGCATCAGGGGTCTCGACGATCTCCAGACGGATAATCTCAACCGGGCGGGCCTTGAGTTCGACCTGCTGGCCGTCGCGGGCGAGATCATAGGCGCGCTCGCCTTCGACCTTGATGGCGGAAAAGCGCGGCGGCACCTGCTGCACGGTGCCGGTGAAAGATGGCAGCAACGTCCCAATTGCCTCCGCGGTCGGGCGCAGCGCGCTTGTTTGCGTGATGCGGCCTTCGGCGTCGTCGGTATCGCGCTCCTCGCCCCAGGCAACCGTGAACCGATAAAGTTTGCGCCCATCCATGACGAAAGGGACGGTCTTGGTTGCTTCGCCGAGTGCGACCGGCAGCATGCCGGAGGCGAGCGGATCGAGCGTGCCGGCGTGACCGGCGCGCTTTGCGGTGAACAGGCGCTTGACGGCACCGACCGCATGCGTCGAGGTCATGCCCACCGGTTTGTCGAGAATGACCCAACCGTGCACGTCGTACTTTTCGCGTTTTTTCTGGCGAGGAGCAGCCGGCACTTCGGCTGCAGGGGAGACGAGATCGTTCGCGGTGTCCTCGTTCATTCGTCATCACCATCGTCGTCGAGGTCGCGTCTGACCGAAGGCGAGCGGAGTAGCTTGTCGATGCGCTCGGCTTCTTCGAAGCGTTCGTCGATGCGGAATCGCAGGTCGGGCGCGAATTTCAGGTTGATGCGATGGGCAACCTCTGCACGCAGGAACTTCTTGTTGCGCTCGAAGGCGGCGACGACCTGATCGGAATCACGCCCGGCGAGGGGCATGATGTAGACCGTGGCGAGACGCAGGTCGGCCGTCATGCGCACCTCAGGTACGGTGATGAGGTGGCCCTCGATTACCGGGTCATGGACGTCGCCGCGGGTGAGCATCTCGGCGACGGCGTGCCGCACCAGTTCGCCGACGCGCAACTGGCGCTGCGAGCCGCCTGGACCGCTGTCGTCACGGCGTTGTTTGTGGCGTGCCATAAATGCTTTCAATTCGTCACGGCCGCAATTCCCGCGGCCGCCGACATTGCAATTGGAAATAGGGTGGGCGATCGCGGCTTACGCGGTGAGACTTGGACTCACAGCGAGCGTTGAATCGTTTCCACCCGGTAACATTCGATCACGTCGCCTTGCCGCATGTCCTGGTAGTTCTCGAAGGCCATACCGCATTCCATGCCGGCGGTGACTTCGCGTACGTCGTCCTTGAAGCGCTTGAGTTGTGACAGCTTGCCCTCGTGGATCACGACGTTGTCGCGGATCAGCCGCACATTGGCTCCGCGTTCGACGATGCCGTCGGTGACCCGGCAGCCGGCAATGTTGCCGACCTTGGACACCTTGAAGATTTCGAGAATTTGCGCGTTGCCGAGCATGGTCTCGCGCAGCGTCGGCGGCAGCAGGCCGGACATCACCTTCTTCACGTCATCGACGAGGTCGTAGATGATGTTGTAGTAGCGGATCTCGATGCCGGCGCGTTCCGCGGCCTCGCGCGCTTCCTTGTGCGCGCGTACGTTGAAGGCGATGATGGGAACGCCGGAAGCTTCCGCCAGCGTCACATCGGATTCGGTTATGCCGCCGACGCCGGCGTGCAGTACCCGCGCCCCCACCTCATCGGTGCCGAGCTTGTCGAGCGAGCCGATGATGGCTTCGAGCGAGCCCTGCACGTCGGCCTTGACCACCAGCGGAAACTCCTTGCGCCCGGCGGTTTTCGCCTGCGCCATCATCTGTTCCAGCGAGCCGCGCATGCCGGTGGTGCGTGCCACCATTTTTTCCCGCTTCTGGCGCGCCCGATAGTCGGTGACCTCGCGGGCACGGGCTTCGTTTTCGACCACCGCCAGGCGGTCGCCGGCGTCGGGTGTGCCGGAAAAGCCAAGCACTTCGACGGGCATCGACGGTCCCGCGTTCGCGATCGGATCACCGGTGTCGGAAACGAGCGCGCGTACGCGGCCCCATTCGGCGCCAGCGACAACCAGGTCGCCGACACGCAGGGTGCCGCGCTGGATCAGTACGGTCGCTACCGGCCCGCGGCCGCGATCGAGCTTGGCCTCGATTACGGTGCCTTCGGCCGGCCGGCTTGGATTGGACTTGAGATCGAGGATTTCAGCCTGTAGGCCGATCATCTCCAGCAGCTTATCGATATTGGTCTTTTTCGTCGCCGACACTTCCACGTCGACGACGTCGCCGCCGAGCAATTCGACCTGGATCTCGTGTTGCAACAGGTCGTTGCGCACGCGGGCCGGATTGGCGTCGGCCTTGTCCATCTTGTTGATGGCGACGATGATCGGAACCTTGGCCGCCTTGGCGTGATGGATCGCCTCCACCGTCTGCGGCATCACGCCGTCGTCTGCGGCAACCACCAGGACAACAAGGTCGGTGACCTTGGCGCCGCGCGCGCGCATGGCAGTAAACGCCGCGTGGCCGGGTGTATCGATGAAAGTAATCTTCGCGCCAGAGGGCGCGGTGACCTGATAGGCACCGATATGTTGCGTAATGCCGCCAGCTTCGCCCGATGCAACATTGGCGGAACGGATCGAGTCGAGCAGCGATGTCTTGCCGTGGTCAACGTGGCCCATGACGGTGACGACCGGCGCGCGCGGTTCGGTTTGCTCCGGATCGTCGGCGCTGTCGAACAGACCTTCCTCGACGTCGGCCTCGGCGACGCGACGCACGGTGTGGCCCATTTCTTCGGCGATGAGTTGGGCGGTGTCGGCATCGATCACGTCGTTGATCTGCAGCATCTGCCCCTGCTGCATCAACAGGCGGATCACGTCGACCGCGCGCTCGGACATTCGGTTGGCGAGATCGGAAATGCTGATCGCCTCAGGAATGGTGACTTCGCGGACGAGCTTTTCCTTCGGCTCGTTCGAAGCCTGCCCTTTGAGCCGCTGGGTGCGGCGGCGGAACGAGGCGACCGAACGCTCGCGTACTTCATCGGCGCGCAATGCCGTCACGAGCGTGAGGCGGCCACGCTGCTTCTCGGCGCCGCCGCGCGGGGCGGGACGTGGGGCTGCCGCGGGACGCGCGGCGCCCGGACGGCGCGATACGCGCGGCCCATCGTCATCTTCGGCCTCGAGCGCCATGCGGCCGCCCGGCCTTTTGATCTCGTCTTCGCCCAGCCGCTTCTTGGCGACTTCGCCAGCCTTGCGTTTGGTTTCCTCGTCGTGCTTACGACGGTCCTCCTCCTCGCGCTTGCGCGCGTCGGCGGCCTCGCGGTCGGAACGGTCTCCGGCTTCGCGCGCGTTGCGCCGGCGGGCGGCCTCTTCGGCGATCTTGCGCTCTTCGGCTTCGCGCACGCGCGAATCGGCAAGCGCATGAGCGCGCGCCGCGCGCTCCTCTTCGGTCAACGTACGCAGCACAACGCCCGACGGCTTCGGCGCCTCGGCAGGCGGCGCCGCAGGCGCGGCCTTTGCAGTGGGCGCGGCGGCCTTCTTCGGCGTTTCGGCGGGCGCTGGCTCGGCGCGCGTTTCGCCGGGGCTGACGGCGCGGCGTTTGACTTTTTCGACCACGACCTGCTTGCTGCGGCCATGGCTAAAGCTCTGGCGCACCACGCCCGTTTCGGTGCGCGGCTTCAACGTCAGCTTGGAGACGCTCAGTTTCTTTTCGCCAGGATTCTTCGTTTCACTCATTCCGTACTTTTTCCTCGTGCGCCGTCCGTCGGCGCGATGGCGCTAACTGCCTCGGGCGAATGTCCGGTCCGAAAGCGCGCTAAACGCGCGGCACGGGCGAGAAACGTCCCGCTCGCGGGCCCGGCAAGCAGCGCTGCATGTACCACATTTGGGCGGCTTAATGCCAAATCCAATTGCTCGCCGCTAAATTCTTCGATCAACACGATTTCGCGCGTTTTTTCCTCCGTTTCGCGGCGCAAGACGCCGTCGAGCTTGCGCCTGCCGTCGGCGGCGGCGTCGCGGGCGTGGATCAGCGCCATGACGTCGGCCTTGCCGCCTTGTGCGAGCGCCGCTTCGACTTTGGAAAAGCCGGTGAGAACATTGCCGGATTTGCCTGCGATCGCCAGCGCATCGAGCGCCGAGCGCTCAAGCAGCCGCTCGGTCTGAGGCGCAAGATCATCGGCAACGCGCACCTCGCGCTTGAAGGCCCGGGCAAAGACCTTGCGTGTCATGGCCTCCTCCAGCGCGGCGCGGGTGGCGGTGATCCAAAGGCCGCGCCCAGGAAGCTTGCGCCGGAGATCCGGCACGGCATCTCCTTGCGGCCCGACGACAAAGCGCAGCAGGCAATCGATCGGCAGCACATCTCGCGTCAGCGCGCAGGTGCGCTGCGTCGCCGCGGGGCTCGTCGCCCCACGGTCCAGTTCGCTGTCCCGCTCGTTTGCTTGCGCTATCGCCAACACGATCTTTGCTCTCCGTCAGGCCTGCGCCGCCGGCTCCTCCGCCGGAGCCGCATCCGCGGCCGGTGGCGGGGCCAGTTCGGCCTCGGTGACCCAGCCAGCCTTGAGCCGCGCCTGCATGATGATCTGCTCGGCATCCTCGCGGGAAATGTCGAAGCCATCGAGGAAGCCGGGCTCGTGTTTGCTCTCGCCGTCCTTGCGCTCGGTCCAGCCGGTCAAGTCATCGGTAGCGCAGCCGGCGAGGTCTTCCAGTGTCTTCACGCCATTTTCGCCGAGCTTGACCATCATCGCCGTGGTCACGCCGGGAACGTCCTTAAGCTCGTCGGCGACGCCTAGTTCGACGCGCTTGGCATCGAGCTCGGCCTCCTGCTTGTCGAGATATTCCCTCGCTCGCTCCTGCAATTCGCGCGCGGTGTCCTCGTCGAAGCCCTCGATCTGCGCGAGCTCTTTCTGATCAACCACGGCAAGCTCCTCGATCGAGCCGAAGCCTTCTGAGGCGAGCAGCTGGCCGACGACTTCATCGAGATTGAGCGCCTCGACAAAGACCTTGGTGCGGCTTTCAAACTCGGCCTGACGGCGCTCGGATTCTTCCTGCTCGGTGAGAATGTCGATGTCCCAGCCGGTGAGCTGCGAAGCCAGCCGCACATTTTGCCCGCGCCGGCCAATCGCGAGCGAGAGTTGCTGGTCGGGCACCACCACCTCGATGCGCTCCTTGTCCTCGTCCAGCACGACCTTGGCGACTTCCGCCGGCGCCAGCGCATTGACTACGAAGGTGGCGATGTCCGGCGACCACGGGATGATGTCGATCTTCTCGCCCTGCAATTCGTTCACCACCGCTTGCACGCGCGACCCGCGCATGCCGACGCACGCGCCGACTGGGTCGACGGATGAATCGCGCGAGATCACCGCGATCTTGGCGCGCGAACCCGGGTCGCGGGCGACCGCTTTGACCTCGACGATGCCGTCGTAGATTTCCGGCACTTCCTGCGCGAACAGCTTCGACGTGAACTGGGGATGCGTGCGCGAGAGGAAAATCTGCGGGCCGCGCGGCTCGCGGCGCACGTCATAGATATAGGCGCGCAGCCGGTCGCCGTTGCGGAACACTTCGCGCGGCAGCATCTCGTCGCGACGGACGATCGCCTCGCCGCGGCCGAGATCGACTACCACGTTGCCGTATTCGACGCGCTTGACCACGCCGTTGACGATCTCACCGATGCGATCCTTGTATTCGGCATATTGCCGGTCGCGCTCGGCCTCTCGCACCTTTTGCACGATCACCTGTTTCGCCGACTGCGCGGCGATGCGGCCATACTCGAGTGGCGGCAGCGGATCGGCGATGGTGTCGCCGACCTGAGCGGCCGGATGACGCTTGCGCGCCTCATCGAGCGTGATCTGGTTGGAAGAATTCTCCACCGTCTCCACGACCAGCATGTGGCGCGACAGCCGCAAATCGCCGGTCTTCGGCTCGATCTCGGCGTGCACGTCGGTCTCAGCGCCGTAGCGCGAGCGCGCCGCCTTGGCGATGGCGTCTTCCATCGCGGTGATGACGATCGATCGGTCAATCGCCTTTTCGCGGGCGACCGCATCCGCAATTTGCAGCAATTCGAGCCGGTTGGCGCTGACAGCCATAGCTCACTCTCCTCTTCCTAATGTTTGGCGCATGATCTTTTCCAAGATTATGCGTTGGCGGCGCGTCGGTGCCGCTTCATTCGTTCCAGTTTCTTCGCCGCCTTGGTTTCGCGCTTGGCGGCCTTTTCGCGCCGCAAGGCCTGAGTCACCAATTCGTCGGTGAGCACCAGCCTTGCTTCATTCATGTCCGCGATCGGGAGCAGAATCTCTGCGTTCTCGCCTGCTTCGACATCGTCGCGCCGCAGGCGCACGGCTTCACCTTCAGTGCCGACGAGTAGCCCGCGAAAGCGCTTGCGTCCGTCGACGGGAATTTCGGTCTCGATCTTCACCGTCTGCCCGGCGTAGCGGCCGAAATCGGACAGCCGCACCAGCGGCCGGTCGATGCCGGGCGAGGAAATCTCGAGCCGGTAGGCGCGGTCGATCGGATCGGCGGCATCAAGGACGGGCGACAGCGCGCGCGACACCGTCTCGCAGTCCTCGACCACCATGGTCCCGTCAGGTCTTTCCGCCATGATCTGCACGGTGCAGCCGTCCGCGTTCGACACTCTGATGCGCACCAGGCGGTAACCCAGCCGTTCGAGCACGGGCTCGGCGATCGCCGCGACACGCGCCGGCAAGCCCGGCTCGGTGATAAGCCGCGGTTCCATTTCGATCGTTGCGGCTGGCGCCGCCTGTATTTGTTGCGCCTCGCGTCCGGCCATTTTGGTAACAAAAAAGAGCGGGTCCCCGGAGGAACCCACTCTCAAAACCCGTTCGGTTATGAGGGTGCCTTAATTACAGGCGGAATATAGCGATTTCAGGCGTGCACGCAAGGCCGCCATGGCCTTTGGTGACTAACCCTTCGTTCAGAATCTGGGCTTAAATTTGGGTAAAGCCGCTGGCTTCCAGCGGCTTATGCCGTTTGCAGGTTGTGGTAATGGGTGCTCCTGCCTCGCTGCTTCCCGAGCTAGAAGAGGTCGTGCAGCACGGCTCGGCTGAGAAGCGAGCCGAGACGCTGCGGCGGATCACCACCCTGTTTCTCGAGGGCGCCGGCAGTTTCAAGGGCGACCACGTCGCGCTGTTCGACGACGTGATTGGTTGCCTGATCGAGGAGATCGAGGCCAAGGCTCTGGCCGAACTTGCGCGCAGCATTGCGCCGGTCGCTAACGCGCCTTCGGGCGTGATGCGTACACTGGCACGCAACGACGATATCGCCGTCGCCGGGCCGGTGCTCAAGCACGCCAAGCTCGACGAGCCGGACTTGAAATACATCGCCGAGAACAAAAGTCAGGCGCACTTGTTGGCGATGTCGGCGCGGCAGGGCATCGGCGAAGCGCTCACCGACATCCTCGTGCAGCGCGGCAATCTCGACGTCGCGCGCAGCCTTGCCACCAATCAGAAGGCACAACTCTCGAATGATGCCTTCAGCGCCCTGGTACAGCGCGCCGAGCAGGACGGCGTGCTCGCCGAGAAGGTCGGAGTGCGCGACGACATCCCGCCACGCCTGTTTCGCCAATTGCTGATGCAGGCAACGGAAGTGGTGCGCAAGCGGCTGCTGGCGCAAGCCAAGCCGGAGACGCAGGCCGAAATTCGCCGCGTGCTGACGAAGGTCTCCGACGAGGTCGCGGCCAAGGCCGCGCCGCGCAATTACACCGCAGCCCTGACCACGGTGCGCGCGCGGCACAAGGAGCGCCTGCTGACCGAGGTCGATGTCGCCGAATACGCCAAGGCCGGCAAATACGAGGAGACTATCGCCGCGCTGGCGACGGTTTGCGCGGTGCCGGTGGAAGTTGTCGACCGGCTGATGAACGGGGAACGCGCCGATCCGGTGCTGATCCTCGCTCGCGCTGCCGATTTCAGTTTTGCGACGGTGAAGGCCATCATCGAGGGACGTGTCGGCAATAAGCCATCGCCGCAGGTCATCGATGCGGCGCGCGAAAATTTTGAACGGCTGACCTCCGCGACTGCCCAGCGCGTGGTGCGCTTCTGGCAGGTGCGCCAGGGTACCGGTGAATAAGCGTTACGTCGTGGCCAGCTCCCGCTAGCCATCCGCATCTTTCTCTTGTGGCAAGAGGGATGTGGGTGCCCGCGCTAAACGCGGGCACGACGGCCTATTCCCTCCGGAACGTGAAATGGGCCGGGGTGCGGCCCTCACGCCGGGCCTTGGCCTCGTATCGGGTGCCGGAAAAATCTGGCCAGCTCTTGCGCCAATCATCGGCGGTCTCGGCGGTCCAGACAAAATCATTCGAGCGCAGCACCCGCGCCAGCACCCAGGCGGCGTAGCCCGGAATGTCAGTGGCAAAGCGCAATTCGCCGTCGCGCTTGAGGATGCGCGCGAGGCGCGCGAGGCTGTCGTCCTGGATGAAGCGCCGCTTCCAGTGCCGCCGTTTCGGCCACGGGTCGGGGTAGAGCAAGTCGATGCGCGCGAGGGAGGCCGCCGGCAGCCAATCGATCAACGCGCTGGCGTCGCCAAGACACAGACGAACATTAACGAGCCCTTCGTCGGCGATTGCCGCGAGCGCTTTGGCAATGGCGTTGAGATAGCCATCGCTGCCGATAAAGCCAACGCGTGGATGGGTCATTGCCTGCGCGATCAGATGCTCGGCGCCGCCGAAGCCGATTTCGAGGCGGACATCGCCGGCGCCGTCGAACAAAGGGTGCAGGTCGGCGGGTGCCGGCTTGCCGAGATCAAGCGCCAGTTTCGGCAATAGTGTGTCGAACAGCGCCGCCTGCCGCGGCCGCAGCGGATGGCCCTTGCGTCGCCCGAAGAAAGCGCGCTGCGCCGATGCCGAATCCGGTTTCATGGCCGGACTATCAAAGACGCGAATGGCCGGCACAAGGCCGGCCATTGCGTCTAATCAGAGCGCAAAGCTATTTCACCGCGCTTTTAATCGCAGCAGCGAGGTCGGTCTTCTCCCAGGAGAAGCCGCCATCCTTGTCCGGCGCGCGGCCGAAATGGCCGTAGGCGGCGGTGCGGCGGTAGATCGGCCGGTTAAGCTTGAGAGTGCGGCGGATATTGGTCGGCGTCAGGCGGAACAGCTCAGGCAGAATCTTCTCGAGCCTCTTTTCCTCGACCTGGCCGGTGCCGTGGGTGTCGACCAGGACCGACATCGGATCGGCAACACCGATCGCGTAGGCGACTTGAATGGTGCAGCGCTCGGCGACCCCGGCCGCGACCACGTTCTTGGCGAGATAGCGCGCCGCGTATGCCGCCGAGCGGTCGACCTTGGTCGGATCCTTGCCGGAGAAGGCGCCGCCGCCATGCGGGGCGTAGCCGCCATAGGTGTCGACGATGATCTTGCGTCCGGTCAGGCCGCAGTCGCCGTCGGGACCGCCAATGACGAAATTACCGGTCGGGTTGACCAGGAAGTCGGACGGCCGCTGCGGCATCCAGCCTTTCGGCAGCGCCGCGGTGACGGTCTGCTCGATCATGTCCTTGACCATGCCGGGCGTGTACTTCTTGCCGTTGCGGCTCTTCTCGTTGTGCTGCGTTGAGACCACGACCTTGGTGCAGCCGACCGGTTTGCCGTCGACATAACGCACCGTCACCTGGCTCTTGGCGTCCGGTTGCAGATCGGGAAGGGCGCTGGAGTGCCGCTTCTCCGCCAGCGAGCGCAGGATCTTATGCGCAAAATAGATCGGCGCCGGCATGAAGGAATTCTTCTCGTAGACCTCGCTTTCGGTGCAGGCGAAGCCGAACATCATGCCCTGGTCGCCGGCGCCTTCTTCCTCGCCGCTCTTTTTCTTTTTCGCATCGACGCCCATGGCGATATCGGGCGACTGACCGTGCAGCAGCACCTCGATGTCGGCCCCATAATAGGAAAAGCCGTCCTGGTCGTAGCCGATGTCCTTGACCACGCCGCGCGCGATCTGCGCGATCAATTCGCGGTTCACCACCGATTTGTCGCCGTGCTTGTGAAAGAACGGCTCAAGGCCGCGGCCTTCGCCGGCGATGACAATCTTGTTGGTGGTGGCCAGCGTCTCGCAACCGAGCCGGGCATTAACCTTGCTGTCGTCGGCGATGCCGAGCTTGATGTCATTTTCCAAGAATGCGTCGAGCACCGCATCGGAAATCTGGTCGCACACTTTGTCGGGATGACCCTCCGACACCGACTCGCTGGTAAACAAGAAATTCCTATGAGACACGCTAAGTTCCTCCCGCCGCGCGAGTTTTAGGCTGCGCCCTGATCAGGTCGGGGGTGTTTCTTGCAGTACCCCCTGACGAGGTCAAGATGCGGGCCGCGGTGGGCAACCGCCTCGTGTGGCATGGCTTGGGCGGGAGCCGGGCCCGGCGAAAAGATCGTGTTCAAGCAGAACGTTAGAACGATCTTTGAATTCGATGCAAAATGCCGCGCCCCGGTCAACGATAACGCGGGCTGTTTCAGTCGTCTTCGTCGGCGATCTGCTCGACGAGATCGACGATGCGCCTGCGCAATTTGCTGTTCTTGATGCGCATGAAGGATTTGGTCAGCGACAGTCCGTCGGAGGTCGCGAGAAAATCGGCGACGTAAGCCGGCGAGGGCGCCTCGCTCATGCCGCCGGAATGACCCGGCATGTTCGGTGCGCCTTCGAAGAAAAATGACACCGGCACTTGCAGGATGTTGGAAATTTGCTGCAGGCGGCTGGCGCCAATTCGATTGGTGCCCTTCTCATATTTCTGCACTTGCTGGAACGTGAGGCCGAGAGCGTCGCCGAGCTTTTCCTGACTCATGCTCAGCATCATCCGGCGCATGCGCACGCGCGAGCCGACATGTTTGTCGATCGGGTTCGGCGCCTTCTTAGCCATAAACAACTCCTATAAGACCACCGCTTAGCGTAATGTCACAAAACTCATTCCCTACGCAATCCGTCATCGCACGCGCTTTGGTAAATGGCGTGAGAAAATATTAAAAATTTTCTTTAGTTATCAATAGGCTTTCACCGTACAGGAAAAGCCGTAGCAGGCAGCCGATGCGTTTTCGCCGCAAGGGCTAAACAACCGTAATGAGTTGTTCTTGCAAGTCGGCAATTCAAGGATGCAGCCGACGCCGTCCGACGATCAAGATGCTGGCGACGAGAAACACCAGCAACGCGGTGTCGCCAAATCGCGCATAAAACGTCGGCGCGATCGGCCGCGGCAGTCTGGCGTCGAGAACGCCTTCGCTGCCGAGCGGCAGCGACGCGATAACGCGGCCGAACGGATCGACGACTGCCGAGACCCCCGTGTTGGCGGCGCGCACTAGCGGCAAGCCTTCGGCGACCGCGAGTACGCGGGCCTGCTGGAAATGCTGGTAGGGCCCTGAACTGATGCCGAACCAGCCATCGTTGGTCACGTTCACCAGCCAGCCCGGCCGCTCGCCGCGAGGCACGGCAGCCCCGGGAAAAATCGCCTCGTAACAGATCAGCGGCAGCATCTTCGGCGCGCCCGGCACCGTCATGGCGCGCCGGCGGTCGCCCGACCGGAAGCCGCCGACCTGCTTGGTGAGCTGTCGCAGCCCGAGTTTTTCCAGAAGAGGCTGCAACGGCAGATATTCGCCAAACGGCACCAGATGAATCTTGTCGTAGATGCCGAGGATCGAGCCGTCGTGGTCGATCACATAGACTGAATTATAGGCTTCGCCGACGCGGGCGTTGTCCGGCGTGGCAGCAGCGCGGACGGCGCCGGTGATCAGCACCGTGCCCGGTTGCAACAGCTCCACGATCTGCGCCAGCACGTCCGGCTCGCGCGTGAGGAAAAACGGAAAGGCCGATTCCGGCCAGATCAGATGCGTGACATCGTGTACGCCGTTCGATTGCGGCCCGGTCGAGCGATCGGACAGCGCGAGGTAGCGCGCCATGACCTGGCCTTTAGCCGAGTAGTTGAATTTCTGGTCCTGCTGCAAATCGGGCTGCATGATGCGCAACTTCACCTTGGCGACGAACTCGGTCGGATGCGTCCACAGCCGCACCGCGCCGTATCCGGTCAACGCGGCTAGCACCGCCAGCCCCGCCAGCAGCGGCCGCCACGGACGCGGCGTGTCGCTGCGGTCGTCGGCAAACAGCGCCGGCGTCGAACAGATGGTGAGGACGAGAAATGTCAGGCCCCAGACCCCGGTGAGCGAAACGCTTTGCGCCAGCGCCAGTGGTTGGGTCAGCGCGTAGCCGAAGGCGTTCCAGGGGAATCCAGAAAGCACGTGCCCACGCAGCCATTCGGCGGCGGTGAGGGCGGCGGCAAGCGCGAACACGCGGGAGGGCCCGCGCACCCAGGCGAGCCGCGCCGTGGCCAGCCCCAGTGCGGTGAACAGCGCCAGATAGGCGGGCAACCCCGCGACCGCAATCGGCAGCAGCCAGCCGAAGGTTTTCGCATCGACCAAAAAGGCGTAACCGACCCAGTAAAGGCCGGCGAGGAAGTACCCGAAGCCGAAGCACCAGCCGGCGCCTGCAGCCGCCAGGGCGCCGCTCCGGCGCCCACTGGCCGAGCCATCAACCAGCCAGACCAAGACCGGAAAGGTCAGGAACAAAACCGGCCAGGCGTTGAGGGGTGCCAGCGCCAGTGCAGACGCCGCACCGGCGACAAAGGCAATAGCTGCGCGCTGCCAGCCATAAGCGAGCACGACCGTATTGGCGATGCGGGCAATCGTCACGGGCGGCGGGCGGCGGGCGCAGCGGCGCCGTCTTTTTGCGCAGCGGCGTCATCGACCGGCAGCGCCGGCGGCGTGGTGCCGGCCAGTGCAACATCGGGCTCGCCGCGCTTCTTCTCGGCGCGTGGGCGTTCGCGGCGCTCTTTCAGCCGCGTGATGCGCACACGCTTGATGCGGCGTGGATCGGCATCGAGCACCTCGAACTCGAACAGGCCCGGCCCCGGCACCAGTTCGCCGCGCACCGGCAGGCGGCCGGCACGCATCGCTAGGTAGCCGCCGAGCGTGTCGACTTCTTCCGCCGCGTCGCCTGGATCGAAATCATTACCGATGACGGAAGCGACGTCCTCAAGCCGGAGCCGCGCATCGGC
The DNA here is from genome assembly GCA_963738915.1 of uncultured Alphaproteobacteria bacterium. Taxonomy (GTDB): domain Bacteria; phylum Pseudomonadota; class Alphaproteobacteria; order Rhizobiales; family Xanthobacteraceae; genus Pseudolabrys. The sequence continues at coordinate 181,624 of CAVTYO010000005.1, read as the reverse complement.
AATGAAGGAGCCGTCATCCTGCCGCGCCACCTGCGGGGTCTCGTCTTCGTCGTGCTCGTCGGCGATCTCGCCGACGATCTCCTCAACGATGTCTTCAATGGACACCAGTCCGTCGGTGCCGCCATATTCGTCGACCACCAAAGCGAGATGGATACGCGTCGCCTGCATGCGCGCCAATAAGTCCATCACCCGCGCCGATGGCGGGACGAACAGCATTTCACGCACGATCTTGGCCGCCGACAGCGGCATCGACAGATCGATGGCCTTCAGATCGAGTCCGGCGGGGAAGGGCTTCTTGCGTTTGGCATTCTTTTCCGGGCCGACCGCGGCGCGCGCCGTCATGAAGCCGATGAGATCGCGGATATGCACCATGCCGACCGGATCGTCGAGCGTGTCGTTGTAGGCGACAAGCCGGGAATGCGCGGCACCTTCGAACACGCGGATCAACTCGCCAAGCTTGATGTCCTGCTGCACGGCGATAATGTCGGCACGCGGCACCATCATGTCGCCGATGCGGCGCTCGCGCAGGCCGAGAATGTTCTTGAGCATCCGGCTTTCTTCCAGCGAGAAGCCGGATTCGGCGGGCGTCATCAGATCTAGCACGTCGTGCAGGTCAGCGCGGATGGTGTCGGTTTTGCGGCCGAACAGCGCGCGGAACACGCGCGCGATCCAGCCGTCGCCGTTTTCGCGTTTGGCGGGAACCGGCACCGGCAGGTTGCGCGGCTCGAACGGCGCGCCGCCCGTGAAAACTGGATTATCGCTGTCCGGCATGGCGTTCAGATTTTATCCAAGATCGCCCCGAGATAAGGATCGGGCATGTCCATGCGCGCCATTATTTCGCTTTCCAGCGCTTCCATCGCCTCGGCCTCGGCGTCAGTCCGATGGTCGTAGCCGACGAGGTGGAGAAAGCCGTGCACCGTGAGATGCGAGAGATGATGCAGGAAAATTCGTCCCTCGTCCTCACATTCGCGGGCGAGCGTCTCGTAGGCTACGACGATATCGCCCAGCATGGCGCCGGCGTTCGCCTCCGGCGCCGGAAAGGAGAGCACGTTGGTCGGCCTATCGACCCCGCGCCAGGTGCGATTGAGTTCCTGCATGTCCGAATTGTCGGTGAGGACGATACTCACTTCGCCAGGCGCTGTTGAGAGCATACCGGCTGCGGCAAGCACCGCCGCGCGTGCGACATCTTCTGCGCGCGGTTGCGCGCTCCATAGCGGTGACTTGACCTGAATCTCGACCGCCGGCAAGCCCACGCGCCGGTGCGGCGCCGGCTTCATTTTTTCTCTCCGCGCGGCGTGGCGCGGTCATAGGCCTCGACGATGCGCGCCACCAGCTCGTGGCGGATCACGTCTTCATGGGTAAAGGCGACATGGCCGATGCCCTCGATGCCTTCGAGCAGGCGTATCGCTTGCGCTAGGCCCGAGGTCTGTCCGCTCGGCAGGTCGACTTGGCTCGGATCGCCGGTGACGATCATGCGGCTGTTTTCGCCAAGTCGGGTCAGGAACATCTTCATCTGCATAGCGGTCGTGTTCTGCGCTTCGTCGAGAATGACCGCGGCATTCGACAGCGTGCGGCCGCGCATGAAGGCGAGCGGGGCGATCTCGATCTCGCCTGATTGCAGCGCACGCTCGACGACGCGGGCATCCATCAGATCGAACAGCGCGTCGTAGATCGGGCGCAGATAAGGGTCGACCTTCTCGCGCATGTCGCCGGGCAGGAAGCCGAGGCGCTCACCGGCCTCTACCGCCGGGCGCGACAGGATGATGCGGTCCACCTCTTTGCGCTCGAACATCTGGATTGCCTGGGCGACCGCAAGAAACGTTTTGCCGGTGCCGGCAGGGCCGGTGCCGAACACCAGCGGGTAGCGCTTGAGCGTATGGATGTAAGCGTTCTGCGCGGCGGTACGTGCACGCACCGGGCGCTTGCGCAGGTTGATTTCGTCAAATGCGCCGCGGCCGCTGATCGCGTCGTAGTCGAACAGCGAGCCCTGCGCCAATGCCTGGCGGATGGCACCTTCGACGTCACCGGGGCTGAGCTCGTGGCCCTTGCGGATCTGTTCGTAAAGGCCCTCGAGCACGCGGCGGGCCTGCTCGCAGGCGCCGCGCGAGCCTTCGATGGTGACGTGGTTGCCGCGTTGCTCGGCGACCACGCCGAGCCGGCGCTCGATCAGCGCCAGGTTTTGTCCGTATTGGCCGAACAGAATGGAAGCGAGCCGGTTGTCCTCGAAGGCGAGCACGGTTTGCGTGGTCGCGGTTTCCTCCGACGTGGCGGCGGTCGGGATCGCGGGATCCGGTGTGCGCAAGGTGATGCTCAAGCTCCTGCTGCGGCAGGCGCCGGCGTGCCGGCGCGTTCAAGATGTCCAAACAACGTATTGGTTCCCAACTCAGTTATGGCGACCTTGACCACGGAGCCGATCAGCGCCCGTGGTGCCATGACCTGTACCGTCTGCAGATATGGGGTGCGGCCGGTGAGTTGCCCAGGCAAGCGACCGGCCTTTTCCAGCAGCACGTCGATGGTTTTGCCGATCGATTGCGCATTAAAATCGCGCTGCTGCCGGGCAATAAGGGCCTGCAAGCGGTGCAGACGCTCGATCTTCTCGGCCTCCGGGATCTGGGCCTCCATCTCGGCGGCAGGCGTCCCGGGGCGCGGGGAATAGGAAAAGGTATAGGCGCCGGCAAAGCCCACCTCATCGACCAGCGCCAGCGTGCCCTCGAAATCCTCATAGCTCTCGCCGGGAAAGCCGACGATGAAATCCGACGTGAGCGCGACATCGGCACGCGTGGCGCGCAGCTTCGCAATTACGTCGAGGTAGTCGGCGCGAGTGTGCCTGCGGTTCATCGCCGCAAGAATGCGATCGCTGCCCGACTGCACCGGCAGATGCACGCATGGCATCAGCGCCGGCAATTCCGCATGCGCTGCAATCAGGTCATCGCTCATGTCGTGCGGATGACTCGTGGTGTAGCGCAGGCGCAGAATTCCGTGCACCTCGCTCAGCCGGCGCAGCAGCGTGACGAGCGTGGCCGGCGTACCGCTCTCGCCGGCGCCGTGATAGGCGTTGACGTTCTGCCCGATCAGCGTCACTTCGCGTACGCCCGCTGCGGCGAGGTGCTCGACCTCGGCGACGATTTTTTCCACCGGCCGTGAAATTTCGACGCCGCGAGTGTAGGGCACGACGCAGAAAGTGCAGAACTTGTCGCAGCCCTCCTGCACGGTGACGAAGGCTGAAATCCCGCGAAGACGAATTGCCTCGCGTCGCGGAGCGGCAAGGTTGTCGAATTTGTCCTCGGCTGGGAATTCGGTGTCGACGATGCGTTCGCCCTTTTGCGCGCGGACAAAAAGTTCGGGCAGCCGGTGATAATTCTGCGAACCGACGACCACGTCGACGGCGCTCGCGCGACGCACGATCTCGGCGCCTTCGGCCTGGGCGACGCAGCCGGCGACCGCGATCATCATATTGCGGCCTTGGGCGGCCGCCTCTTCCTTCAGCACGCGGATGCGGCCGATCTCGGAATAAACCTTCTCCACCGCCTTTTCGCGGATGTTGCAAGTGTTGAGGATGACGAGGTCGGCGTCGCCGGGTTCCGCCGTCTCGGTGAAGCCTGCCGGCGCCAGCGTGTCCGCCATACGATGGGAATCGTAGACGTTCATCTGGCAGCCGAAAGATTTGACGTGGACTTTGCGGGGTCTGCTCGTGATGCTCAATGTGCCGCTCTAATTCGACCGTTTGGCCAATCTAACCCGGAGGGCCGCGATTTGTCGCCTTGTTCCATACAATTGATATTGTTGCGATTTTAAGACGGACCATCAGGCCGCCACATCTGCAGGGCGGGGCCGGCCGAGGAGCGCAGCGGCGGTCAGGCCGCGAACGGTGTCTTCGAGCGATTTCGCCATGACCTTGCGATCGGTCGCGCCGTCGGCGGTCAGCGGCTCGCCGAAGGTCACCACCGCGTCAACCGCCCCGGTGCTCATCAGCGTCTTGATATGCGGCATGAAGTCGAGGTCGCCGTACCAGGCGATCAGTGGGCGGTAGCGGCGCCCCATCGGCACGCCATTGATGCCGGTATAGCAGATCGACATCGGCTGGATGAGGATGCCGCTTTCGGCGCGGTCGCCTGCTTCCTTCACGGCGCCGATCAGCGCCGAGCGGAACGGCAGCACGCGGTTACCGTCGCTCGAGGTACCTTCGGCGAACAACACCATCGAGGTGCCGGAGGCGAGGCGGCTGACGATCTCGGCGATGGCGTCGCCGGTCTGCTGGCGCCTGTTGCGGTCGACGAAGACCGTGCGTTGCATTTTCGCGGTGATGCCGACCAGCGGCCATTTTGCGATTTCCGCCTTGGACACAAAGGCGACGGGCGCGATCGAGCCGATCACCAAGATGTCGGCCCATGACACATGATTGGAGACCAGCAGCACCGCGCGGTCGCGCACCAGTTCACCGACCACGCGCACGCGCAGACCCACGATGCGCACCAGCACGCGATAGTAATTCGATGCGATGAAACCCCAGCCGGGCAGGTGCAATTTGTCCAGCCCCCACTGCACCGAAATCAGGATTGGGGTCGCGGTAAAGAAGATGACGGCGGTGACCAGGGCGCGAAGCATGCGCTATTTTTTCTTGTCGTCGAGCGGCACCGCGTAGAGTTCGAGTCGGTGATCGACCAGTCTATAGCCGAGCTTGCGCGCGACCTCGGCCTGCAATCGCTCGATTTCCTCCGACGCGAATTCGGTCACCTCGCCGTTGCGCAGGTTGATCAGGTGGTCGTGATGGGCTTCTGGGCTGGTTTCGTAGCGGGCGCGGCCATCGCGGAAGTCGTGGCGCTCGATGATGCCGGCATCCTCGAACAGCCGCACCGTGCGATAGACCGTAGACATGGAAATGCGGTCGTCGACCTTGGCGCACCGCCGGTAAAGCTCCTCGACATCGGGGTGGTCCTCGGCAGCCGCCAGCACACGCGCGATGGTGCGGCGCTGCTCGGTCATGCGCATGCCCTTGGCCGCGCACAGTGCCTCGATATTCGCGCGGTCAGTCATGGTCTTGTCCGGCGTTGCCATCGCCCCACTCCGTCCACACATTTTAGCACAAAAAACCGGGCCGCAGGACGTCAACTCAGATCGCGGCGCAGCACCAGCGCCGCCGCGGCTTGTCCCGAAGGCGCGGGGTAATAACCGGCGCGGCGCGCTACCTCGCGAAATCCGGCGCGCTGGTAGAGGCGGATCGCGGCTCGGTTGTTCTCGTCGACGTCGAGAAATACCGCGCGGCAACCAAGCCCGGCCAGCCGCCGAAGATGCAGATCAAGCAGGCGGCGAGCGAGGCCGCGGCCCTGGGCCGCGCGGGCGACCGCAACGGTGAGGATTTCCGCTTCGTCGGCGGCCAGCCGTGACATGATGAAGCCGGCAAGCGCGCTTCCCTGCATGGCGCGATGGGTCACGACATTGCGCTCACCGATGAGGCGTTCGACTTCATCCTCGCTCCAGCCGCGCCGAAACGACATTGCGTGCAGCGCCGCGATTGGGGCGGCGTCGCGCGGGCTCGCCGCCGATAGTATCGGTTCGCGGGCAAAGAGCGTGCGCCAGATCATCGCCGTGCCAGCCGGCTGGCGTCCTGCGGCTGCGCATCTGGCGCGCGCAGGTAGAGCGGTTTGGGCGGCGCGCCCACTTCCACCGAGGCAGCGCCCAGCCGCGCCACCCAGTCGATGTCGGGCGCCGCACGTTCCTCGACCGCGGCAGGCGGGCGTTCGCCGGCCGGCCACGCCGCTGCCAAAAGCCTCACCGCATTGCCGACAAGGCGCGGCTCGGCGGTTGCCGCGGTACGCAAGGCCTCCGCGATCGAGGCAAGCCGCGGCGGTACCAGTGTGCGCCCGCCGGCGCCGAACATCTGCAGATAAACGTGCCCGTGCCGCGCGTCGACGACCGCGACCACGGGCCTTGCGTCGTTGGCAGCGATAAACGGCGCGGCCAAGGCTGAAAGCGTGGAGAGACCGACCGCAGGTTTGCCGGAAGCAAGCGCAAAACCCCGCGCCGCGGCGACGCCAACACGCAAGCCAGTGAAGCTGCCGGGGCCGGTGGTGACGGCGATACGGTCGAGCGCGGCAAAGTCGAACGCGGCGCCCTCCATCACCCGTGCGACCAAGGGCATCAGCGCCTCGGCATGGCCGCGCGTCATCGGCAAGGATTCATGCGCGACAATGACACCGTGCTCGGTGTCGAGCACGGCCGCCGAGCAGGCTGCGAGCGCGGTGTCGATGGCGAGGACGCGCATAATTGAATCTACCACCGTCATGGCCGGGCTCGTCCCGGCCATCCACGTCTTTTTTCTTGTTGGACTCTGCGAAGACGTGGATGCCCGGCACAAGGCCGGGCATGACGCCGTTCTAGGCCTGCAATCGCTGCCTACATCGGCCGCACTTCGACCACGTCGGGCACGAAGTGCTTGAGCAGGTTCTGGATGCCGTGCTTGAGCGTCGCGGTCGAGGACGGGCAGCCCGAGCAGGCGCCCTTCATGTTGAGATAGACGATACCTTCCTTGTAGCCGCGGAAGGTGATGTCGCCGCCGTCGCTCGCCACCGCCGGCCGCACCCGTGTCTCGATCAGGTCCTTGATGGTGGCGACGGTATCGGCGTCGGCCGCGTCGAAGAACTCCTCGCTTGCGGCATCAGCCGGCTGCGCTTCACTCGCGACGAGCGGCGCGCCGGTCATGAAGTGCTCCATGATGGCGCCGAGCACCGCCGGCTTGATCTGCTGCCAGTCGCCGCCAGTCTTGGTGACGGCGATGAAGTCGGCGCCGAACATGACGCCGCCGACATTGGCCACATCGAACAGCCGCTTGGCGAGCGGCGATTGCCTGGCCGCGTCGCGGTTCGGCATATCGAGCGTGCCGGTGTCGAGCACGACCCGGCCGGGCAGGAATTTCAGCGTCGCCGGATTGGGCGTGGCTTCGGTCTGGATGAACATAGTCGCAACTCCTTATCCGCATCGGGTTCAAGGCCCGGGGAACAGGCTTCTATTATAGCATAAATGGGCAGCGCCAGGGCCCCGGTCAACCGTCACGAACTGGCGTCGATATCCTCGTCGCTGAGGTGTCCGGGCACGATCGCGAGCGGGATCGGGAAGGTCCCGGCGAATTTGGCGACGTTGCTGACCAGCGGCCCGGGATCCTCGGCGCTGGTGCCGGCGCCGAGCACCAGAATGCCGATATCGGCGTCCTCGTCGATCAGCTTGATGATCTGTTCGGATGCGGCGCCTTCGCGGATGACGCGGTCGACCTTGACGCCGGCGATCTTCTCGGCGCGCGCAGCATATTTGTCGAGCAGCTTCTTCGCCGCCTCCATCTGTTCCGCCTGCATCAGGTCGGCGACACCGAGCCATTGCTGGTTGCGGTCGCCGGGCTCGATCAGGCGCAACATGACCACGGCCGACTTGGTGCGGCCGGCGCGGCGCGCCGCCCAATAGACCGCGCGATCGCATTCCGGCGTGTCGTCGATGACGACGAGATATTTGCGCCTGTGGCCCTTCTCGTAGCTGCGGCGCTTGCTGCTCATCGTCGCTCCCGGTTCATGCCACTGTGGCGGGGGCACAAGCGGCAAATGGTGGCACGGGGAACGCGCGGCCAGCAAGCGGGGAAATTCACCGCCGCACGAAGCCGACGATATCCTTGACCGCCTTCATGGTTTCGGCGGCGATCGCCTGCGCGCGCTGCGAACCTTCGCCGAGCACGCCGTCGATATAGACCGGGTCCTGCACCAGCTTCTTCATCTCCACGCCTATCGGCCCAAGTCTGGCGACGGCGAGATCGGCGAGCGCGGTCTTGAAGGTCGAGAACTGCCCGCCGCCGAATTGTCCGAGGACGTCGGCTCGGCTCTTGCCTTCGAGCGCTGCATAGATGCCGACCAGGTTCTCTGCCTCGGGGCGGCTTTCCAGACCTTTCTCCTCGCTCGGCAGCGCATGCGGGTCGGTTTTGGCGCGGCGGATTTTCATTGCGATGGTATCGGCATCGTCGGTGAGATTGATGCGCGACTGATCGGAGGCGTCGGACTTCGACATTTTCTTCGAGCCGTCGCGCAACGACATCACCCGCGTCGCCGGGCCCTGGATGAGCGGTTCGGGTTGCGGGAAGAACGCGTCGCCATAGCCATGCGCGGCGATCGAGGCGCCGAAGTCGTTGTTAAATTTCTGCGCGATGTCGCGCGACAGCTCGAGGTGCTGCTTCTGGTCCTCGCCGACCGGCACGTGCGTCGCGCGATAGACGAGAATGTCGGCAGCCATCAGCGTCGGATAGGTGAACAGGCCGACGGAGGCGTTCTCACGGTCCTTGCCGGCTTTTTCCTTAAACTGCGTCATGCGGTTGAGCCAGCCCATGCGGGCGACGCAGTTGAGAACCCAGGTCAGTTCGGCGTGCTCGGCGACCTGGCTCTGGTTGAAAATGATGTTCTTCTTCGGATCGATGCCGCAGGCGATGAACGCAGCGGTGACTTCGCGCGTCGTCTTGGCCAGTTCAGCAGGGTCCTGCCAGACAGTGATGGCGTGCAGGTCGACCACGCAATAGATGCAGTCGTAATTTTCCTGTAGCGCCACGAATTTGACGATGGCGCCGAGATAGTTGCCGAGGTGCAGATTGCCCGTCGGCTGCACGCCGGAAAACACCCGTTCTTTGAACGCCATAGTGACCTCTCGACTTGCGGCGGAGCAATGCCACGGGAAAGCGGCGTGGTGCAAGGGCGGCGCAAGCCGGCGGCCGGCCGCTCAGTTTTTGGCGGCGAAAATGTGGGCCCAATCGATTTTGTAGTTCAGGCCCAGCTTGACGACGCTGATCTTGGTCCGGCTGTCGCTGAAATTGATGACGCCGCCGCCCAGAGGAACGTAGGCCCCGTGAAACGTGCCGAAATCCATGTAGCTGTATTCGGCCTTCCACGACCACCGGCCCCAGAGGACGCGCTCGACTCCGGCGCCGACGGTCCAGCCCGAGCGTGTATTGGCGAAGCCGGGATAGAACACCGTGCCGCCGAACAGCGGCGCCGTTGCGCTGCCGTCATATTCGGCGCGATCCCACGCGGCGCCGCCGTCGGCATAGAGCAGCCAGTCATCCCAAGCGTAGCCGACGCTGCCGGTCGCGGTGGCGTACCAGTAATTCCGGCCGTGTTGAAGATTGCTGCCACCGGCGAGCAGCGGACTCGGCGTGAAAACCTGGACCGCGGCGTCGGTCCACGACACATCCGCGGCGGCGCCGAGAACCCAATGCCCAAGCTGCCAGTTGAGACCGCCCTGAAGACCACCGAGGACGCCGTCACGGCTGCCGTCGGTCACGGTGCCTGCCGGAACGGTGACCGGGACCGGGGTCGAAGTCCCCATGAAGGTTGATTTCTCGTCCACCCAGCCCCAGCCGGCGTGACCGCCGAAGTAAAGGCCGCCCCAGTCGTGCGTCGAAGTTTTCGCCAGTGGCTCAGCCGCTTCGACGTCGCTCAAAAGCATCAAAGCGGCGCAACCAACGAAAAATTTTATCACGCAATCGTCCCCAACCGCACACGCTCGCCAACCTCATATGCATTATCTGCATTATCGCCGCGCAAGGAGCAAGCAAAGCCGTTCGCCGGCAAGCCGCGGCATGGCTATTTTCCGATAGGGCAGCATCCCAAGCCGCGCCCGCACGTCGTGGCGCGACCGGTCCATGCGTTGACGCGTTTGCCGGGCGCCTATCTGCCGATATAGTGCGGCGCCGGATTGACGAGGATTACGCATGCCCGCCTCCCGCTACGACGTACTCGGCATCGGCAACGCCATTGTCGATGTCATCGGCAATACCGAGGAGGACTTCCTGGTTGCGCATGGCATGCGCAAGGGCGGCATGATGCTGATCGATGAAGCGCGCGCGCGGACGATCTACGACGCCATGGGACCGGCGATCCGCGCCTCCGGCGGCTCGGCCGCCAACACTATCGTTGGCGTCGCCAGCCTCGGCGCCCGTGCCGCCTTTGTCGGCAAGGTCAATGAGGACCAGCTCGGCCGCGCCTTCATCCACGATATCCGCGCCGCCGGCGTCGCCTTCCACACCGAGCCGGCGCGCAGCGGACCTTCGACCGCGCGCTGCTACATCATGGTAACGCCGGACGGCGAGCGCACCATGAACACCTATCTCGGTGCCGCGCAGGACCTGAAGCCTTCCGACATCGACGAGGCGGCGATTTCGGCCGCTGCCGTCACTTACCTTGAAGGCTATCTCTGGGATCCGCCGCAGGCCAAGGAAGCCTTCGTCAAGGCGGCTGCGATCGCGCACAAGGCGGAGCGCCAGGTGGCGCTCACCTTATCGGATGCGTTCTGCGTCGACCGCTACCGCGACGAATTTCTCGATCTCATTCGCAAGCGCATCGTCGATATCGTCTTCGCCAACGAAAAAGAATTGCACAGCCTCTATCAGACCAGCGACTTCGACACCGCGGCGAAGGCGCTGCGCAACGATGCAAAGCTGGGCGTGGTGACGCGAAGTGAAAAGGGCTGTGTGGTGCTGGCGCCAAGCGGCGATATCGCGGTTCCGGCGGAGCCTGTGAAGAAAGTGGTCGACGTGACCGGCGCTGGCGACCTATTCGCTGCCGGTTTTCTCGTCGGCTTGGCGCGCGGCAGGGATCATCGCACCGCCGCTCGGCTCGGGGCGCTGTGCGCTGCGGAAGTGATCCAGCATGTCGGCGCGCGGCCGGCGGTGTCACTCAAGGTGCTGGCCGAGGAAAAAGGCCTACTGGTCGAAACCGGTCCCGGCGCCGCCTGACAGCGCGCGCCCGATTGGTAACCAATTGCTAACCGAACGTGGTTAGCGATTGGTGAACGCCAATCCGGGGACCCATCCATGGCCAAGCGCAAATTGACCGAGCAGGCGAGCGAAACGACCGCTGCGCCGACAAATTCCGAGCCGGCAAAGTCCGAACTGCCGCAGATTGAATCGCCGTCGATCTCGCCGGCGGAAATTGCGCCCGCCGCTGAGCCCGTAACGCAACCAACGCCGGTTATCGAGACCGCGCCGGCGCTCAAGCCGCTCCTTGCTAAGCCAGCCTTCCTCAAAATCAAATGGACGCCGCACAAAAAACGCGGGGCCGTACTTGCCGCTTCGGTCGCTCTGGCCGCATTGCTCGGTGCCGCCGCCGGAGCGATCGGAACCAACGCAGGGCTTGCGGCGAGAAAGCCCGCGGTTGATATTGCCGCCCTCGACGAGCGCAACGCGATGCAGCAGTCGATTGCGCATCTGTCGAAGGAAGTGGCCTCGCTCAAGACAAACCTCGACGCTGCGAGCAAGACGGCGCAGAACTTCGCGGCCAAAACCGCTGACCGCCTCGCCGCCATGGCCGAGATCACCGGCTCGATCGCGCCGCCGCAGACCGTACCGGCGAGCGGGCCGCAGGCAACACCGCTGCCACCGCCGCGTCCAGCCCAAGAGGCTGTTGCGCCGCCGCCGGTGCGGCTTGCCGTTGTGCCGGACTGGACCATCCGCATGGCGCGCGACGGCATGGCGTTGGTGCAAGGCCACGGCGAGCTCTACCAGGCCGTGCTCGGCGCGCCGCTGCCGGGCCTTGGGCCGGTGCAGACCATCAAGCGCGAGGATGGCCGCTGGATGGTGGTGACGCCGCGCGGCATCATCGTCTCCTCGCGCGATCGTCATTATTTCGAATAACAACGCAACTCCGGCAAAAACCTCAGGCGGCGCCGTTAAAAGGCGCCGCTTTTCATTTGTGCGTGAGGTCCGGTGGCGAGACCGCCAAAAGCGTGTCAGATTTGCGCGCGCCGGCGCTGCGGGTGATCGATATGCGCGAGAGTTTGCTCACGATTTGTGTGGCGGGCGTCGTCCTGGGTTTTACCGGGCAGGCTTTGGCGCAAGGCGTCGCGCCGCCGGTCCCCGCGCCCAAACCGGAAATGGGGCAGAGCTGTCCGGGCCTTGTCGCCAACCGGGCGCCCTTTGCTGCGCCGGCCAGGATCCAGCTCGTCGCACTCAATTCCGATCAGGTGCGCATTACCTTCGTTGGCCACGCGACCTTCCTGATTGAAAGTCCGCAGTTGGTGCGTATCGCCACCGACTACAACGACTACGTGCGGCCGCCACTTCTGCCCGACATCGTCACCATGAACCACGCGCACACCACGCACTACAGCATGCATCCCGACGCCGGTATCAAATACGTGCTGCGCGGCTGGGCCGAGGAGCAGAAGCCGGCGCGCATCGATATGGCCTACAAGGACGTGCGCGTGCGCAACGTGCCGACCAATATCCGCACCTCTGACGGCGGCACCGAGTTCAATGGCAATTCCATCTTCGTCTTCGAGACCGCCAATCTGTGCATCGTTCATCTCGGGCATCTGCATCACACGCTGACGCAGACCCAGCTTGACGAGGTCGGCCGGCCCGACGTGGTGCTGGTGCCGGTGGACGGCAACTACACCCTCGATCTCGACGGCATGATCGAGGTGCTGCACGCGCTTAAGCCGCGGCTGATGATCCCGATGCATTATTTCAGCGCCTACACCCTCGACCGCTTCCTTTCGCGCGTGCGCCAGGAGTGGGAGGTCGAGGTCGCCGAGGTGCCCTCTGTGGTCGTGTCGCGGACATCGTTGCCGGTGAAACCGAAAATCCTGGTCCTGCCCGGCCACTGACGACAGGGCGCGCATTGGGAACTTGTCCACACCCCGCCATTGACCCGCTGGAACCAATGACTAGTTCTCGCGTTCACGGACGGTTCCCGGAACGCGAGAGATCTCCCGATGGATCAGGTTTGGAGCGGTTGGAAGCGCTTTCCCGACGCGGAAAGCGGCGACAGCGTGGAAGCGCCCATTGGGCCGGGAGTTTATGAGGTTCGCCATACACTTACCGGCCGGCTGATCGCTTTCGGTCACGCCGGCAATGTGGCCAATGCAATCGCCGAGCTGAAGATGGACCGCACCAACCCCTTCACCCGCCTGTTCAAGCCGGCGCCGCTGACCTCGCGGGTATCGGATCTCGAATACCGCACCTGGGCCGCCGCCAGCCGTGCCGACGCCAAAACCGCAGCGCAACGGCTCAAAGGCCTGCGCCAGGTCGCCTGGCGGCGTCGTGTCGATCTCGGTGCCTCGACGCGCCAGCCGCACTGAAATTCGCATACAGTCGGCGGCTTCTGGGCGGGAAACCCCTTTGCCTTACGCCATCACGCCGGACAACGTGCGGCTTTATTACGAACAGGCCGGGCAGGGCACGCCCATCCTGTTCGTGCATGAATTTGCTTCCGACCATCGCGGGTGGGAGCCGCAACTGCGCGAGTTCGGCAAGCGCTACCGCTGCATCGTCTATTCCGCGCGCGGTTATGCACCCTCCGAAGTGCCAGCCGACAAGAGCGCCTACAGCTACCGGCACGTGATGCGAGACGCCGTCGCCGTGCTCGATCACCTCAAGATCGACAAGGCGCATCTGGTCGGCCTGTCCATGGGCGGCTACACGTGCCTGCAGGTCGCGCTCAATCATCCAGCGCGTGTGCGCTCGATGACGCTTGCCGGCACCGGTGCGGGCAGCGAGCGCTGGTACACCGATGAATTTCACAAGGCTTCGCGCGCGATTGCGGACCAGTTCGAGCGCGAAGGCTCGGCTGCGGTAGCGCAGACTTACGGGCGAAGCGCGAGCCGTATTCCCTTCGAGATAAAAGACCCGCGCGGCTTTGCCGCTTTCCAGGTCATGCTTGCCGAGCACGACGCGCAAGGCTCTGCAAATACCGCGCGCGGCTACATGGGCGCGCGGCCTTCACTTTACGATTTCGAAGACGACATCAGGTCGCTGGCTGTTCCGGCGCTGATCATCGTCGGCGACGAAGACGAGCGCTGCATCGAGCCCAGCCTGTTCCTGAAACAGACGCTCCCCGCCGCGGGGCTGGTGGTGCTGCCGAAAACCGGTCACGTCGTTAATCTCGAGGAGCCGGACCTGTTCAATCAGACGCTCGGCGACTTTCTCGCCCGAGTCGAGGCAGGACGTTGGCCGGCTCGCGACCCGCGTTCGATTCCGCCGAAACGTTGAACGGAACTCCAAGGCGATCCCGGGATTGTTTGCACGGAACTAAACTGGGGACACCGAGATGCTGAAATGGGCCGTTGTGTTTCTACTGATCGCTATTGTCGCCGGCATTTTCGGCTTTACCGGCATAGAGGAGGCTTCGGCGAGCATCGCCAAGGTGCTGTTCGGCATCTTCCTCGTGCTGTTTGTCGGCGCGCTGGTCATCGGGTTGGCGATCGGCTCCAGGTTAATGTCTTGATCTGACCCGGCTTTTTCGACGCATTAACCAACTCCCGGCGGCGTCTGTCGACTTGCAGGAAATCCCGCTATATTTTGGTGGGTCTTGGAGATGACGCGATGTTGCGTAAGATTTTTGTCGCCACAAGTCTGGGCACAATGTTCGGTCTCGGCTTGGCTGCCGGTCCGGCGCAGGCCGGCGGAAATTATTACGCCGGCGGCTATTACGGCGGAGGCTACCCCTACGGCAACGCGTATCCGGGATATGCCGGCTATTCGTACGGTGGTTGTTGCCGAGCAATTTCCGGATGCTGCAACACGACCTATAATCCCTACTATCCGCCTGGACAGTATGTTTATCCGTCGGCCCCGGTCGTCGTTGCGCCGCCGACGCCGCAAATCATCTATTCGGCTCCCGTCGGCCCCTGCGTCGGGCAGCCAGCGACCGATGCTTACGGCCGCCCGATTAGCGTGGTCAAAGCCGGCTGCTAAGCGCCGGCACGAAGCTTTGTTAAATGCCTCGCTAGACGTCGACGCTGGCAGTCAGCGCGTTGTCCTGGATGAACTGGCGGCGCGGTTCGACCACGTCGCCCATCAACTGGTCGAACAAGACGCTCGCCTCGTCGACTTCCTTGATCTTCACCTGCAGCAGCGAGCGCGCGTTGGTGTCGAGCGTGGTTTCCCAGAGCTGCTCCGGGTTCATTTCGCCGAGGCCTTTGTAGCGCTGCAGAGTGACGCCCTTGCGGCCGGCGGCGGTGAGCGCCTCGAACAGGCCGACCGGCCCGTGGATTGACATGGTCTCGTCCTTGCGGCGGAGCATGGCCGGCGGCGTCGGCCGCGGATAGATCAGCTGCAAGGTCGCGGCGAATTCATCGAGCTTGCGGGCGTCGGCCGAACCGAGCAGCGCGGAGTCGATGACGGCGGCTTCCTTCACGCCGCGCACAGTGCGCTCGAAATGAAAGCCGCTCTCGTCGAACGTGCCCTTCCAGCCGCGCTCGGTTTCGTCGGCGAGCGCATCCAGCCGCTTGGCGATGTAATCGGCGGCGGCTGCGCCTTTCTTGGCGTCGTTGGTGACCTCCGGATTGAGCACGCCAGCGATCGCCGCCTGCTCGATGACCTTGCGGTTGTAACGGCTGTGCAAGCCCTGAAGAATATTGCGGATCGCGCGCGCCTCCTCGACCAGCGTGCGCAGGTCGGCGCCCGAGCGCTCCTCGCCGGAGGCGAGCCGCAGCACCGCGTCTTCGATTCCCGTGGAGATCAGATAATCCTCGAGTGCGCGCTCATCCTTGAGATATTGCTCGGACTTGCCGCGGTTCACCTTATAAAGCGGCGGCTGCGCGATATAGACGTAGCCGCGGTTGATCAGCTCTTCCATCTGCCTGAA
Organism: uncultured Alphaproteobacteria bacterium; assembly: GCA_963738915.1. Taxonomy (GTDB): domain Bacteria; phylum Pseudomonadota; class Alphaproteobacteria; order Rhizobiales; family Xanthobacteraceae; genus Pseudolabrys. Next base: position 166,016 of record CAVTYO010000005.1, on the reverse strand, counting down.
GAAGAACGTCAGCAGCAGCGTGCGGATATGACTGCCGTCGACGTCAGCGTCGGTCATGATGATGATCTTGTGGTAGCGCAGCTTGTCCGGGTTGAATTCGTCGCGGCCGATGCCGGTGCCGAGCGCGGTGATCAGCGTGCCGATCTCCTGGCTGCCCAGCATCTTGTCGAAGCGTGCGCGTTCGACGTTGAGGATCTTGCCGCGCAACGGCAGCACCGCCTGGAATTCGCGGTTGCGTCCCTGCTTGGCCGAGCCGCCGGCTGAGTCGCCCTCGACGATGAACAATTCGGCCTTGGCCGGGTCGCGCTCCTGGCAGTCGGCGAGCTTGCCGGGCAGTGAATTGAGGTCGAGCGCGCCCTTGCGGCGGGTAAGTTCGCGCGCCTTGCGCGCCGCCTCGCGGGCGGCTGCGGCTTCCACCACCTTGCCGACGATAACCTTGGCTTCCTGCGGATGAATCTCGAACCAGTCCTGGAGCGCCTGGTTGATGACGTTTTCCACCACCGGGCGCACTTCCGAGGAGACCAATTTGTCCTTGGTCTGCGAGGAGAACTTCGGGTCCGGAACCTTGACCGACAGCACCGAGGTCAAGCCCTCGCGGCAGTCGTCGCCGGTGAGCGCGACCTTCTCCTTGCGCGTGGTGCCGACCGTTTCGGCGTATTGCGTGATCTGCCGGGTGAGCGCGCCGCGGAAACCGGCGAGATGGGTGCCGCCGTCGCGCTGCGGAATGTTGTTGGTAAAGCACAGCACGCTCTCGTGGTATCCGTCGTTCCACCACAGCGCGCATTCGACCGTGATGCCCTCGCGCTCGGCCTTGATCATGATCGGATTGGGGATGAGCGGGGTCTTGTTGCGGTCGAGGTATTTGACGAAGGCCTCGACCCCACCCTCGTATTTCATTTCCTCGCGCTTCTCGACCGCGTGGCGCATGTCGGAGAGCACGATATTGACGCCGGAGTTGAGGAAGGCGAGCTCGCGAAGCCTGTGCTCGAGCGTAGCGAAATCGAACTCGACCATGGTGAAGGTTTTGGGCGAGGGGAAGAATGTCACCTCGGTGCCGCGCTTGCCCTTGGCATCACCGACGACCTTGAGCGGCGCTACCGCGACGCCGTCGCGGAATTCCATGAAATGCTCTTTGCCGTCGCGCCAGATGGAAAGCTTGAGCCAGCTGGAGAGCGCGTTGACCACGGAGACACCGACGCCGTGCAGGCCGCCGGATACCTTGTAGGAATTCTGGTCGAATTTTCCGCCGGCGTGCAGTTGGGTCATGATGACCTCGGCCGCCGAAATGCCTTCGCCCTTATGGATGTCGGTCGGGATGCCGCGGCCGTTGTCCCACACGGTCACCGAGCCGTCCGGCTTGAGCGTCGTCACCACCTCGGTTGCGTGGCCCGCAAGCGCCTCGTCGATGGCGTTGTCCACCACCTCATAGACCATGTGGTGGAGGCCGGAACCGTCGTCGGTGTCGCCGATATACATGCCCGGCCGCTTGCGCACGGCGTCGAGGCCCTTGAGGACCTTGATCAACTCTGCGCCATAGTCGGACGGAAGATTACGGGCCGGTTCAGCCATTGGCGGCGCTCTCAAAACGGATGAAAAATCGAGTCGGATTGGGCGTTTGGTGTGGCACGATTTGGCACCCCCGTACAGGGTAAAGTAACGGGGCTTAATGTGTTGATTCGGAATGTTTATTTCAAGAGTTGAGGTGGGTAAAATTGATCGAAATTTGACCGCCGAATGGCCCCGAATCTTGCTGTTTTCCGCCCGCCCAGGCGAGAGCGCCGAAACGTTTTTTTGGCCTCGGAGGATCGGGTCGCAGCTTGTGCCCGTGCGCGTCTTTTCGTGTAAGCAGAGCCGGTCTCCATCCGATTTTTTCTCATGCGCTGGTTCGCACCGACTCTGAAAATCCCCGAGCGCTGGCCGTTTGAAATCCCCCATCGGCTCCGCGCGGTCGTTCGTGCCCGTGAATCGAGCGTCATCGTGCTGGCGGCGGTCGTGGGTTGCGCGGCCGGTCTTGTGGTGGCGGCGATGGGCGAACTCGTCTCCATCATGCACATGATTTTTTTCGGTCTTGATCCGGGCGAGCGGCTATCCGGCCGCGTCGTACTGGATCCGCTGTACGCTTTCATGACGCCGTTTGTCGGCGGGCTCTTGTTCGGACTGGTCAGCGCCTTCATCACGCGTCGGCGCGGTATCGAAGTCGATCCAATCGAAGCCAACGCCCTGCATGGCGGGCGCATGTCGATGCGCGGCAGCCTGATTGTCGCCGCGCAGACGGTGTGGTCGAGCGGCATCGGTGCCTCCGTCGGGCTGGAAGCTGGCTACACCCAGCTTGCAAGCGGCATCGCCTCCTGGCTCGGCCGCGGCTTTCGCCTGCGCCGCAGTGACATGCGTATCCTTGTTGGGTGCGGCGCGGCTGCGGCGATTTCCGGAGCGTTCGGCGCGCCGCTTGGCGGCGCCTTCTACGGCTTCGAGCTGATTATTGGCAGCTATTCGACTGCCAGCCTGGCGCCGGTCGGCATGGCCTCGTTGCTCGGCTATCTCACCACGCAGGCCTTTGCGCCTGCCGGGCTTGGCATTGATGCCGGCACCATCTCGAACCTCGCCGTCCATGACGTGGTGATCGCCGGCGGGCTCGGGTTGCTGGCCGCCATCTTTGGTATCGTCCTGATGCGCGGCGTTGCCGCCTGCGAGTTGCTGTTCACACGGATGCGGGTAAAGCCGGCGCTGCGGCCGATGATCGGCGGCGCAGTGGTCGGCCTGTTGGCGATCGTATCGCCGCAGGTCATGTCGTCGGGCCACGGCGCGCTGCATCTGACCGGCATTTTCAAGCTGCCGTTGCAGATGATTGCGACGATCTTCGTGCTCAAGACGCTTGCCTCGATGGTGTCGCTTGGCTCGGGCTTTCGCGGCGGGCTGTTTTTTGCGTCGCTTCTGCTTGGTGCGCTCGGTGGCCAATTGTTTGCGGTCGGGGTCGCCGCGGTCTGGCCCGGCGCGCATGTCAATCCCGACGCCTATGCGATCATCGGACTTTCGGCCTTGTCGGTCTCGGTGATCGGCGGGCCGCTGACCATGACTTTCATCGCGCTGGAGACGACCGGCGATTTGTGGCTCACCACCGCGGTGTTGATCGCGGTCATCATTTCGATGCAAGTGACGCGGGAATTCTTCGGCTATTCCTTCACCACCTGGCGCTTCCACTTGCGCGGCGAAACTATCCGCAGCGCCGCCGACGTCGGCTGGATCAGGGACCTGACGGTTGCACAGATGATGCGCGCCGACGTGCGCACGGTGCCGGTGGAGACACAGATTTCCGCGTTCCGCGAAGCCTTTCCCCTCGGCTCGACCAACCAGGTTATCGCCGTGGACGAAGATGGACGCTACGCCGGCATGGTGCTGTTGCCGGAAGCGCACGCCGCCGATCTTGCCGCCATTGCATCACTGCGCGAAATTCTGCATCACGTCGACAATGTCCTGCTGCCGCAGATGACCGCGCAGGAAGCCATCGCCGCCTTCGACAGGACGGAAGCGGAGGGGCTTGCCGTTGTGGACACGCCGGAGCGCCGGCAGCCAATCGGGCTATTGACCGAAGCGCATGCGCTACGCCGCTATTCGAATGCGTCCGAACGGCAGCGGCGCGAGTTGCTCGGGGAACTTTAACTCTCGCGGCGCCGCAGAATCTTGACGAAGCGCGGGTCGAGGCGCGGTTCATAGCTGGGAACCGGCTGGGTAAACGCGTGGAGCGCGACGGTAAGTAGATTCGATGCGGTCAAGGTCCTGCGCAAGGCGCTTGAACGCTTGTTCCATGTCACGCTGTTCCAAATCGCTGCGCTCGTCCTCAACCATCGTCGCACCCACTCAAGCTGCGCAGGGTAATGTCCCTGAAGCACGACTTGTTCCTGAGCGAACGACGCTTGTGCAATGCAGTTCGTCGGACGTTGTTGTGGAACCTAGTCCGGTTCCACGATACCGGGACGCACCTCGAAAATTTTCGCGCGATTAACGATGTCACCGAACGCCGCGGGGTCGGCTCCGGTCATCCACACTTGCGCGCTCAAATCGGCGAGCGCGTCGTAGAGCGCGGCGCGCCGCCGCGGGTCGAGGTGCGCAACGACTTCGTCGAGTAGTAGCATCGGCGCAAAGCTGGTCATCTCCTTGATCAGGGAGGCGTGCGCGAGCACGAGGCGAATGAGCAGCGCCTTCTGTTCGCCGGTGGAGGCCTCGCGTGCCGGAATATTTTTCGCCGCATGTGTGACGGTCAGATCGGAGAGATGTGGGCCGTCAAGCGTGCGGCCGGCCACCGCATCGCGCGCGCGGTTGTCCTTCAGCAGCGCGCGGTAGCGGTCTTCGATCTCGGTCGCGCTGTGCACCGGCAGGAGAGTTTCCATCCATCCTTGCAGCGCGATCCCGGCGGCGGGAAATTCGCCGGACTGCTGGCGCGCGTCACCCAGTGCCGCCGACAGCCGCGCCACGGTCTCCGCCCGTGCTGCCGCAACCGCAACCGCGACCTCGGCGGTTTCGTGCTCGATGGCGTCGAGCCAGTGCGGATCGGCGTTGGCGTCTTCGAGCAGGCGGTTGCGCGAGCGCAGGCTGCGCTCGAGCGCGGCGACGCGGCTAGAGTGCTGCGCGTCGACGGCAAGCACCAGCCGGTCGAGAAAGCGCCGCCGCTCCGATGCCGGGCCGTTGAACAGCGGGTCCATGGCCGGGGTGAGCCAAACGATACGCAAATGATCGGCGAATGCCGTGGCAGAAGAAACGGGCTCGCGGTCGACGCGGCATTTGCGCGATGGCGCGGAGTCCTCGCCCACCGGCGGATCGATGCCGGTGCCAAGCGTCGCCAGGCCCAACATGCCTTCGACCTCGGCTGCGACCGCCCAGGCGCCGTCACCCTCGGAAAACGCCATTTCCTCCATGGTGGCCCGGCGCAGGCCGCGGCCCGGCGCTAGAAGCGAAATCGCTTCGATCAGGTTGGTTTTGCCGGCGCCATTAGCGCCGGTGATAACCACAGGACCTGCGGTGGCAAGCGTCAGCGTTGCGGCGTGATAGCTGCGGAAATTGCTTAGCGTCAGGCGGAGGATGTGCGCGGCGGTCATCTTGCGGGGCGGTCGCTGTACCGGCCGAGCCTAGGCCCGTCCTTCGCGCATGACCATCGAAGCGATCGCTTCGACGATGTCGTCCGGGGCCGGGTCGATGGCGAAGGCGATCGACGGCTCGTCGGCGTCCGGCTCCTGCAGGGCGGCGAATTGGCTGTCGAGCAAACCCGCCGGCATGAAGTGGTTGGTCCGCCGCGCAAGCCGCCGTGCGATCAGTTCCTTCTCTCCCTTCAAATAGACGAAGCCGACGTCGCCTTTGCCGGCGATAAGCGTTTCACGGTAGGCGCGCTTGAGCGCCGAGCAAGTAACGACGATCTGCTGGTGAGCGGCGCGCGCCGCGTCAATGCGCGCGGCAATCGCTTTGAGCCAGGGCAGGCGATCCGCATCGGCGAGCGGGATGCCGTGCTTCATTTTTTCCACGTTCTGCGCCGGGTGCAGCGAGTCGCCCTCCACAAGCAGGCGATCAAGCCGCAGCGCCAGGCGTGACGCGACCGTGCTCTTGCCGGCACCGGAGACGCCCATGACGATGATAGCCGTCTTCCAGCGCGCCGGCGGGTGCGAGTTTGCCAGCATCATCGCTTGCCTTTTGCCTCGGTGTGACCGCCGAAGCCGCGGCGCATCGCCGAGATCATCTTGTCGGCGAAATTGCCATCGCGCCGTGAGCGGAAGCGCGCGTTCAGCGCCGTTGTCAGCGCCATCGCCGGAATGGCGCGCTCTATCGCCGTCTGCACCGTCCAGCGTCCTTCGCCAGTGTCGTCGACCACGCCGGAGAAATCCCGCAGCCGGGAATCCTGGTCGAGGGCTTTGGCGATCACGTCCAGCAGCCGAGACGACACGATGCTGCCGTGGCGCCACAGTTCGGCGATACCGGCAATATCGAGCTCGAACCGTTCGGCTTCGGGCAGGGCCTCGGCGTCGGCTTCCTTCAGGATCTGGAAGCCCTCGGCGTAGGCCTGCATCAAGGCGTACTCGATGCCGTTGTGCACCATCTTAACGAAATGGCCGGCGCCGTTGCCGCCGACATGCAGCCAGCCTTGCGCGGCACCTGACGCTTTTCCATCGGCACTGCCCGGCGCGAGTGCTGCGAACACCGGCGCCAAGCGTTGCACGATGCCTTTTTCGCCGCCAATCATCAGGCAGTAGCCGGTTTCACGTCCCAGAACGCCGCCGCTGGTGCCGATATCCAGATGGTGTAGCGAGCGGTTTTTGAGCGCGGCTGCGCGGCGCAGGTCGTCGCGCCAGAACGTGTTGCCGCCGTCGATTACCGTATCGCCGGCGGAGAGCAGCGCACCGAGCCGTTCGATCGTTGTCTCAGTCGCCTCGCCCGCCGGCAGCATGACCCAGACCGAGCGTGGGCCTTTAAGGTGCTTGACCAGCTCTTCGATGCTTTTGGCCTCCTGCGCCCCGGCGGCGGCTAGTTCAGCCATCGCCGCAGCCGCCCGATCGTGTGCCACCACGCCATGGCCGTGCTGCATCAGGCGGCGAGCGATGTTCGCGCCCATCCGGCCAAGCCCGATCATTCCGATCTGCATGTCGTCATCCCAGCCATGGTTGCTTGATAGCTTGCCCGGATGAGCCCGCCCGCGGCAAGTTCGATATTCGATAGCGCGGGAACCCTGCGGCCTTACACCCGCATCGGCATCAGCACATAGAGCGCGCCCTTGGCGTCCTTGTCCTGGATCAGCGTCGGCGAGCCCGGGTCGGCGAGCTTGAGTACGGCAACCTCGCCCTCGATCTGCGCGGCGATGTCGAGCAGATAACGCGAGTTGAAGCCGATATCGAGTGCATCGGCAGCGTAGTCGACCTCGAGTTCTTCAGTGGCGCTGCCGGAATCCGGATTGGTCACCGACAGCACCAGTCGTCCGCTGGCGATCGCGAGCTTGACCGCGCGGCCGCGTTCGCTCGATACGGTGGAGACGCGATCGACGGCGGCTTCAAAGTCCTTTTTGTCGACGGTCAATTCCTTGTCGTTGTTGACCGGGATGACGCGGGCATAATCCGGGAAGGTGCCGTCGATCAGTTTCGAGGTGAGTACCACCTCGCCGATCGTGAAGCGGATCTTGCCGGACGACACCTTGATCTCGACCTCGCCTTCGCCGGCCTCGATCAGCCGCTGCACTTCGCCCACGGTCTTGCGCGGCACGATGATGCCGGGGATTCCGGCGGCGCCTTGCGGCAGCGGCAATTCGACCTGTGCCAGGCGGTGGCCGTCGGTCGCGACCGCGCGCAGCGTCGGGCTCTTTTGCGTGCCGGCGGCATGCAGATAGATGCCGTTGAGATAGTACCGCGTCTCTTCGGTGGAGATGGCGAACTGGGTCTTGTCGATGAGCCGCTTGAGGTCCGCGGCGGCAAGCACAAACGAATGGGTCATGTCGCCGGCAGCGAGATCGGGAAAATCGCTCTCGGGCAGCGTCTGCAGCGTGAAGCGCGACCGCCCGGCGCGGATCGATAGTACTGCGCGGTCGCCGGAGCCCTCGATCACGATCTGCGTGCCTTCGGGGAGCTTGCGCACGATATCGTAGAGCATGTGCGCCGGCACGGTAGTGGAACCGCCGGGCGAAACTTCCGCGGCGATCGTGTCGGTGACTTCGAGATCGAGGTCGGTCGCTTTCAGGCTGAGCTTGCCCTTGTCGGCCTTGATCAGGACGTTGGCGAGGATCGGGATGGTGTTGCGGCGCTCGACCACGCGATGCACGTGACCCAGCGACCTCAACAATTCGGCGCGCTCGACGGTTACTTTCATGGGGAAACCCGCTTCGGCGCCTTAAAAATACTCACTGGCGCAACAGTAAGCCGGCTTTGCCCGCGATTGCGGAGCCGGGGGGCAAAGGTGGCACGGCGGCTGCGAAACCTGCAAGGGTGCCAGAGCCTTTCCACAGGCCGCCCGCCCAAAGAGAAGGCCCCGCCCAGGCTGGCCGGGACGAGGCCGCACACGTCGCCCGGCGTTGACCGGGCGCCGCCTATTCCTGCAATTGCCGTTTAAGAGTTTCGATTTCCTCGGCGAGCGCCATGTCATTGCCGACCAGGCCCTCGATCTTGCGCACCGCGTGGAGCACCGTTGTGTGGTCGCGGCCGCCGAACCTACGACCGATCTCGGGCAAAGAACGAAGGGTGAGCGTCTTGGCGAGATACATGGCCACCTGCCGCGGCCTCACCACATTCGCGGTGCGGCGTGACGAAAGCAGATCTGAACGGCTGACATTGTATTGCCGAGCGACCACCCGCTGGATGTCCTCGATCTTGACGCGCTTGGGTTCCTGCGGGCGAATGAGGTCACGCACTTCGCGCTCGGCCATTTCCAGCGTTACCGCATGCCCGGTCAGCTTGTTATGGGCAAGAAGCCGGTTGAGCGCACCTTCGAGATCGCGGCCGTTATGGGTCACTGTCTTGGCAATATAGGCAAGCACCGGCAGCGGCACGTCGAAGCCGGGATGATGCTGGCGCGCGGCCATAACGCGGGCCTTGAGGATTTCCAGGCGCAATTCCTCGCCAAGCGAGGCCATCTCGACCACCAGCCCGCCGGCAAGCCGCGAGCGCACCCGATCGTCGAGGCTTTCAAGATCGGACGGCGGCCGGTCGGAGGCGATCACGACCTGACGGCCGGCGTCGATCAGCGCATTGAGAGTGTGGCAGAATTCGGCCTGGGTCGACTTGCCTTGCAGGAACTGCAGGTCGTCGATCACCAGCACGCCGATGCCGCGCAGGGCTTCCTTGAAGGCGAGCGCGGTCTGCGTGCGCAGCGCTGAGACGAAGCCATACATGAATTTCTCGGCGGTGAGGTAAAGCACCTTGCGCGCGCCGGCGGCGTTTCCCGCCCAGGTGATGGCCTGCAGCAAGTGGGTTTTTCCCAAGCCCACGCCGGCGTGGATATAGAGCGGGTTGAACATTACGGCATCGCTGCGTTTTGCCGCCGCGACCTGCTTTGCTGCCGCCTGCGCCAGCGTGTTGGAGCGGCCGACGACAAAGGTGTCGAAGCAAAGCCGCGCATCGAGCGGCGAGCCGCCGAGCGCCTCATGCACACTCGGGTCGCCGGCCGACATCGGCCGTCCGCCGCCGTTGCCGTAGCGGGCGCCGTCGCCCGTGCCCTCGAGTTCAGAAGCTTTCGGCTTTGTCACCGTCGAGCGCAAAACCGCGGAGCGTACGATCAACTCGATGCGCCCTACGGTATTGGCCTCGGCCTGCCAGCAGGCGAGCACCCGCTCGGCGTAATGTGATTGTATCCAGCTCTTGAGGAAACGGGTCGGCACCGACATGCGCACGGCCCCGTCTTCGATGGCTTCGAGATCCATGCGGGCAAACCAGCTTGAATAGACGTCTTCGCCAAGTTCTGCTCGGAGACGCCCTCTCACTTGTGACCAGCTCTCCTGATCCGCGTTCGTCATTTTCTTCTTCTCTTATCCGGCTTGATGTTGGAACGGACTAAGGTTGCTTGGCTTGGCGGGATTACCGCCAACGCGCCGGAAACCGAACGCAACTTCACTTAAATCGATGCGGTACCGTGGTGGAGTGTCGTGTTCCGCAAGGCCACAGGCACGCGCGGAACGGTAGAGACGGGAAGGGGTCAGCCGCCGGGCGGCGGTGTAGCCCCTCTGATCCCGTTCGCGAAGTCGGGCGCGGGCCCATGCATCGCGCAACATGAAAGGTCGGCGCCGCTTACAATATCTCGGCGGCTCGAACAAAGAGAAAGACCGGAATTAGAAGAACTAAAAGAAAGGGCGCAACCGATGGCCACAGTGCTGACGCGTGGTCCATTCCCAGTTCCGGTCATAATATTCCCCCTAATAATCCGCAGGCTTGCCTGCGTACCGTCTGCCGCCACGAGTTGCGCCACCGCTGGGCAACTCCAGGAATTGGACACGGCACAACACTCGTGGGGCGTCTTCGAACAGCCGGTTGCTCTTACGGTCAAGCAATAGCCGTTCTCATCCGCTGATGAGCGTGCCGCAACCCTTTTCCTGATGGCGCCCAGAGAATTCCGGGCGCGTTTTTCACGATACACCGTCGTCATCGACCCGCAATGATAATCGCGCAAACGCGAGCCTTTTGTCGGTTCAAAATCGTGCTGTGGCGGGCGTCGCAACTTCGATCGAACTTTTTAACGCGTTGATGAGTCGCGGAGAATCTCTTGAGCCGGCCGTTTCAGGCGTCGGAAATTTTCTTTGCAGTGATGCTTTCATAAAAGGCCCGATTTATGTGGATTTTCGGGTCCTCACCGCGGCTTTGTCGTAAGTCATTCTTGCGATGGAAAAATTCGTGAGCAAAAATTTAAGGTACCCCTCACGCGCCGCGCCGGCGAAATCGGTTCGGCTCAGCAAATTCAACACGCGCAAATTTTTTTGACGTGGTTGTGACGAATTTGCAACGCCGAGCCCTCTCGGCGTCGGCATCCGGAAATTTCTGACGGCAAACGTGATGAAGCGATGGATAAGAAAGTCAGAACGCGATCAAATTCGAGCAGAAGCGCGTGCTATGCGGAAAATTTACTCGGAGCGCCTTGGCGAGCTTGGTTCTACTTGCCGAGCTTGGCGATGCGATGGGTAAGGCGAGACACTTTACGGCTGGCGCTGTTCTTGTGCACGACGTTTCGCTGCGCCGCACGCATGATGACCGGCTCGGCCTGCTTCATCGCCGCAAGGGCAGCAGCGCGATCGCCGCTGGCAATTGCTTCCTCGACCTTGCGGACCGAGTTGCGCAGCAAGGTACGGCGCGTCTTGTTGATTTCGGTGCGGCGCGCAATCTTGCGCGTGGCTTTGCGGGCTGAACTTGTGTTGGCCATCACACTCTCGTTGAAAACGATTGCCTGGGCGCAAAGAGCCCGCTCGGGCGATCGATCGTTCGAATAAAATGCGGCGGCGAGAATGCTCGCCGCCACCGGCGAGGCTTATAGTAAGGCACAAAGCGGGCGTCAACGACCGAAAAACGTGCGTCAGGCCACGCGCTTAGCCCTGACCGCGTCGTGGTCGGCCGTCACTGCGGCGCGATCCGCGGTGGGAAAGGCAAAAAGCGGCGGCTTGACCCGGGCGAGCGCTGGTTCGCCATGAATATGAGCCAGCAGCGCCTTCACCCCGGAGACCAGCGACCGGCCGTCGAACAGTTTGCGGATGGCGACCGCCTGTTCGAGCGCGGCCTCATCGCCGTCGCGCCAGGCACGCGCGCACAGATCGGCGTTCAGATTGGCGGTCGCGGAGATGCAGCCGGCGAAATCGCCGCGGCGCGCCTCCAAAAGCGCGGCTTCCGTCGATGGAAACACGGAAAAGTCGCGCGAGATTGCCGCCGCCGAGCGTGCATAGGCCATGTCGCCCGAGGAGTCCTTCAGGCCGACGATGCGCGACGGGTAAGCCTCGAGCAGACGGCGGATCAGGGTAACGCTCCAGGGCAGGCCGGACATCGCGGGGAAGTGGTAGAGGTAAATCGGGATTGGCTGTTGGGCTGTCGCCGTCACGAGGCTGTCGATATAGGCCGCCAGACCGTCGTCGGGTACGCCCTTGTAGTAGAACGGCGGCAGTACCAGCGCTCCGGCAAAGCCAAGCTCGGCGGCGTGGCGCGTGAGCGCGACCGCGTCCGCCACGGCGGCGGCGCCGGTACCAACCATCAGTCGCTCCATCGGCAGTCCGGCGGCCTTGTAGGCGTTCATCACGCCTTTGCGTTCCTCGAGCGAGAACGAGGTCGCCTCGCCGGTGGTGCCGAGGACGTTGAGGCCATCGCAGCCGTTATCGAGAAGAAAACGGGCAAGATCGGTCGCGCGCTTCAAGTCGGGCGCGCCTTTCTCGTCGATCGGCGTGGCAATCGCAGTGATCACTCCAGAGAGCTTGGCTTTGGTCATCGCACCTTACTTCTTCGTTCAGCTTGCCTTGATGGTCTCGCCAAAGGCGAGGATATAGCCCTCGGGATCCTGCAGATAAAAGTCCTTAGTGCCCCACGGGGTCTCGGACAACGGCTTGAGGATGGTCGCGCCCTTGGCCACGCAGCGGTTATAGAACGCGTCGATCCCTTTGACATCGCCATAGGCGTCGAGATGTTCGTTGTCGCGCCTGTGCGCGCGCTCGGCCGCATTCTTGCGGGCCTCTTTGAGATGGATGTGCAGTCCATCGCGCTCACCGATGGCATAGAAGCCGCCCCACGGCTCGCCGAATGAAAAACCGAGCACATCGCGGTAAAACGCAATGGCGCCGTTCAGGTCGTCTACCAGGAATTGCGGAGCCAACACGGTCAAACAGGGCTCGGACTCGGTCGCTGCCATGGCCGTCTCCATGTCGCCGGTCGTTGCGATAGCTTTAGCCGCTCACATTATACGCCGCCAAGGCCGCCATGTTGACCAGCTGGGTGTCCTTGGCGCCGAGCTGCACGATCTGCACCGGCCGGTCGAGACCGACCAGCAGCGGCCCGATCACGGTCGCGCCGCCGAGTTCCTGAAGCATCTTGGTGGAAATGGAGGCTGAGTGGAAGGCAGGCATCACCAGCACATTGGCTGGGCCTGACAGCCGGCAGAAGGGGTAGGGCGCGGCAAGCTCCGGATTGAGTGCAACGTCTGCGGCCATGTCGCCGTCATATTCGAAATCGACGCGCTTGTGATCGAGAATCTTGACCGCTTCGATCACCCTCGCCGAACGCTCGCCCTTGGGGTTGCCGAAAGTCGAAAAGGCGAGCAGCGCAAGCCGCGGTTCGTAGCCCATGCGCCGGGCAACGCCGGCGGCTTCGATGGCGATCTCGGCAAGCTCCTCCGCTGTCGGCATTTCGGTGACGGCGGTATCGGCGACCAGCACGGTACGCCCGCGCGCCACCACCAGCGACACGCCGATCACTCGGTGGCCTGGCTTTGGATCGATGACGTTGCGCACGTCTTCCAGCGCCACGGAAAAATTGCGGGTGACGCCGGTCACCATGGCGTCGGCATCGCCGAGCGCCACCATGCAGGCGGCGAAATAATTGCGGTCGGTGTTCACCAGCCGCTGGCAGTCGCGCAGCAGATAGCCGCGGCGTTGCAGGCGCTCGTAGAGATGGTTGAGGTAGACGGTGTTGCGCTTGGACAAGGCGGCGTTGACGATCTCGATGCCGTCGGCGAGGTCGATGCCGGCCTCCTTGGCGGAGGCCTTGACGCGATCCTCGCGGCCGCAGAGCAGCGCGGTACCGAGCCCCTGATCGACGAAACTCGCAGCGGCGCGGATCACTTGTTCTTCTTCGCCCTCGGCGAAGACGACGCGGCGCGGCTGGCGCCGCAGACGCGCGAATACCTGCACCATCGTGCCCGCCGCCGGGTCGCGCCTGGCGTTGAGTTGCTGGCGATAGGCATCCATATCGACGATCGGGCGCCGGGCAACGCCCGTGTCCATCGCCGCCTTGGCCACCGCCGGCGGCACGTAGGAGATAAGCCGCGGGTCGAATGGCACCGGGATGATGTAGTCGGGTCCGAATTTCGGCCGTGCGCCATAGGCCGCGGCGACCTCGTCGGGCACGTCCTCGCGCGCAAGCTCGGCGAGCGCACGCGTTGCCGCGATCTTCATCTCCATGTTGATCGCGGACGCGCGCACGTCGAGCGCGCCGCGGAAGATGTAGGGAAAGCCGAGCACGTTGTTGACCTGGTTGGGGTAGTCGGAACGGCCGGTGGCCATGATGGCGTCGTCGCGCACTTCGGCGACTTCCTCGACGGTGATTTCCGGATCGGGATTGGCCATGGCGAAGATGATCGGCTTTGCCGCCATCGACTTGACCATCGCCTTGGTCACCGCGCCTTTGACCGACAGCCCATAAAAAACGTCGGCGCCGTCGAGCGCCTCGGCCAAAGTCCGCGCCGAAGTCTTGATGGCATAGCCCGATTTCCACTGGTTCATTCCGTCGGTGCGGCCCTGATAGATCACGCCTTTGGTGTCGCAGAGAATGAGATTCTCGGGGGCAAAGCCGATCGACTTCAACAGTTCGAGACAGGCAATGCCGGCGGCACCGGCGCCGTTGCAGACCAGCTTCGTGTTCTTGATGTCGCGTCCGGTCAGATCGAGCGCGTTGAGCAATCCCGCGGCCGAAATGATCGCTGTGCCGTGCTGGTCGTCATGAAAAACCGGGATGTCCATCAATTCGCGCAGGCGCTGCTCGATGATGAAGCACTCGGGCGCCTTGATGTCTTCGAGATTGATGCCGCCCCAGCCGGCACCGAGGTATTTGACGCAGTTGATGAACTCATCGGGATCTTCGGTGGAGACCTCAAGATCGATGGAGTCGATATCGGCGAAGCGCTTGAACAGCACCGCCTTGCCTTCCATTACCGGCTTTGCTGCCAGCGCACCGCGATTGCCGAGGCCGAGAATGGCTGTGCCGTTGGTGATGACGGCGACGAAGTTGCCCTTCACCGTGTAGTCGTAGGCGCGGCTCGGATCGTCGGCGATGGCCAGCACCGGCACGGCGACGCCCGGCGAATAGGCGAGCGACAAGTCGCGCTGGGTCGCCATCGGTTTGGTGGCAACGACTTCCAGCTTTCCGGGCCGGCCGACGCTGTGAAATTGCAGAGCTTCTTGGTCGGTAAAGGTCGGCCTGGTAGGACCGGGCGGTTTGGCGGGCATTTCTACTCCGATACTCGTCCGGGAATGCCCGGCCACGCTGTGACGTTAGCGGAACCGGCGCGGATAGCTCAAGCGAAGCTAGGTGCTTGGCGCATTTTTGCATGGTTGAACCGCGCCGCGGCGCGGGGTAATCCGTGGCCACAATGCGAGCAAAGCAGCCTTTTCAGCCATGATTCGTTTTTTGTTGCGATTTATCGGCCTGTTGTGCTTGGCGGCCGCATTTATTCTGGTGATCTATGATGGCACCAAGTCGATTGCCGGCAACAGCCTGTCGCTGACCAGCGTGCAAGCGCTGTGGGAGTTGATCAACGCCGCCAGCCTCACCAAGCTTGAGCCACTGATCAGGCCCTACGCCGGCGGTCTGCTCTGGGACCCCGGCATGGTGACGCTGCTCTCGGCGCCGGCATCGGCCATCCTCGGTTTTTTCGGCATTGTCTTTCTCTTGCTTGGCCGCAGGAAGCGCCCGCTGATCGGCTACGCGCGATAGCGCCACCGTGATGGCGGTGTTTGCCACTCTGGCCAACTCGTGATCGGTGCAGCCGTTTCGGACAGCCGCGGCAAGGCTTATATTGCACTCAAAGATTTGAGGAGGAGCAAGCAATGTTCGCCTTCAAGAAAATTGGAATGCCCGGTCCGGGTGAGGCGCTGAAGGGCCGCGACCACGAGATCCGTACGGCGAAGGAGCATTTCGTCAATCACCGCGCGTTGAAAGGGCCGTATCCGGAAGGTCTGGAGAAGGCGATGTTCGGCCTCGGCTGCTTCTGGGGCGCGGAGAAAAGCTTCTGGGAATTGGGCGACGGCATTTATGTCACCGCCGTCGGCTACGCTGGCGGCCTCACGCCCAACCCGATCTACGAAGAGGTCTGCTCCGGCCGCACCGGGCACAACGAGGTTGTGCTGGTGGTCTATGACCCGAAGAAGATCACCTATGAGACGCTGCTCAAGGCCTTCTGGGAGGGCCACAACCCGACCCAAGGCATGCGCCAGGGCGCCGATGTCGGCACGCAATACCGCTCCGGCATTTACACCTTTACGCCGGAGCAGAAGAAGGCGGCCGAGGCGTCAAAGGCGATGTATCAGTCCGAACTGACCAAAAAGGGCCATGGCGCCATCACCACAGAGATTGTCGATGCGCCGGAGTTCTATTTCGCCGAGGATTTCCACCAGCAATATCTGGCGAAGAATCCCTTCGGCTACTGCGGTCACGGCGGCACCGGCGTGTCCTGTCCGATCGGCACAGGCGCCAAGCTGGCGCAGGCCGCGCAGGCCTGAAAAGCCGAAACACTTGACCTCTCCCCATCGCGGGGAGAGGTGAAGTCGTTTCCGGTGAGGGTTTATTAACCATATAAAGCGTTAATCCGCCGTGAATTTCCTCTACGCGGCCCGGATTCGCTTGATGCGCAAAGCCCGATTTCTGCTGGCACTGGCGGGAGCACTCGCGCTTGCAGCCTGCGCGCGGCACCAATCAGCGAGCTACATCATTGACCCGGCGACAGGGCAGCCGGTGCCGGTGATGGCGCAGCAGCCTTACGCGCAATCGCCCTACGGTCAGCCGCAATATCCGCAAGCTCAATATGCCTCGAGCTATGCGCAGCAGTCTTCGTCGTCGGGTGATCGAGGGTTTTTCAATTGGAGCGGGCGCACGGCGGCGCCGCAGCAAGCCTACGCGCAACAGTCACAGGTCTTGCAATACACGCCGCCGCAATATGCACAGCCGCAGCCGGAGCGTTACGCGCAGCCGCAATATTCAGCGCCGCAATATGCGCAGCCTCAATACGCCGCGCCCTCCGGGCAGGGCGGGCCCTACGCCGCGGCGCCTTATGCATATGCCTACGCGCCGGCCGAGCAGCCCTACACGCTCGATGCCGGCGACCGTCTGCGCATCGTGGTGTTCGGACAGGAAGGCATTTCCAATTCCTACATCGTCGATGCTGGCGGCAATATAAGCCTGCCGTTGATCGGCATGGTGCCGGCGCGCGGCTATACGACGCAGCAACTGACGCAGAGCATCGCGGAGCGGCTCAAGCAGGGCTTCGTGCGCGAGCCGCACGTCAGCGTCGAGGTCGAGGCCTACCGGCCGTTTTTCATTCTCGGCGAAGTCACCAACCCGGGCCAGTATCCCTACGTTGCCAACATGACGGCGGAAACGGCGATTGCGATTGCCGGCGGGTTTGCCCCGCGCGCCGACAAGAAGAACGTGAAGCTCTCGCGCAACACGCCATGGCAGCAATTCAGCGCCGATGTGCCGCTCAATACGCCGTTGCGGCCGGGCGACACCATCGTCGTCAAGGAGCGCTGGTTCTAATCCCGCCGCCGCTAACCCTGCCGATTACTTCTTCTTCATATGCTTGCCGAGGAATTCCTGGGTACGCTTCCAGGCGAGCGCAGCGGCATCCTTGTTGAAGCTCGCTCGCTCATCGCAATAAAAGCCGTGCGCCGCGCCCGGATAGATGTAGGTCTCGGCCTGCGGCTGCTTTTTCTTGATCTCTTCCACCGTGGCCAGCGGAATGCCTTCGTCCTTTTCGCCGAAATGCATCTGCAGCGGACACTTCGGCTTTTCGTCGGCGAACTTGGCGATCATGCCGCCGTAATAGGAGACCGCGGCCGACAGTCCGGGGATGCGGCAGGCGGCGAGAAACGCGGCGGTGCCACCCATGCAGAAGCCGATGACGCCCTTCGGCCCGACGTCCTTAAGATCGCCAGCCGCGGCGCTCATGTCGTGAACCATATGGTCCCAGTTGAGGTTGCCGAGATAACTGCGGGCGTGGGCGATTTCATCGGGCGTGTAGCCGGTTTCGAAGTCGCGCACGAAGCGGTCGAACACCGCCGGTGCCACCGCGACGTAGCCGAGTGCTGCAAGCCGGTCGCAGACCGCGCGGATGTGTTTGTTGACGCCGAAAATTTCCTGCACCACGACCAAGCCGCCCTTTGGCGCACCTTGCGGATCGGCACGATAGGCGCCGAGCGTGTGTTTGTCGGCCGTGGTGAGCGTGAACTGCCTGCCCAAGTGAACCTCCCTTTGACTGCAAAACTGATTGCGAATTCTTCCGTCGCCGGCGGCGTTTTTAGCAGGCCAGCAGGAATGCGGCCAGCCGGGGGGCTCAGCCTGCGGCGAGTTCGAAGGCCTGCGCCAGCAATTCGTAGGAGTGTTTGCGCGCCGCGTGGTCGAAGATCATGCTCGTCACCATCAATTCGTCGGCCTTGGTCGCCGCCAGCAAGGCATCGAGCCGTGGCTTGATCGTTGATGGCGCGCCGACCGACATGCGGGCGCGATTGGCCTTGATGCGGACGCGGTCGACCGGCGCGTAGTCATAATCCTCGGCGTCCTGCGGCGAGGCGAGCGGCTGATATTCGCCCTTGGCGCGGCGCACGAAATTGAGGTCCACAGTCGCCGCCAGGCGCTCGGCTTCGGCGTCTGTGTCGGCGCAGACGACGTGCGTCGCCAGGATCGCGTAGGGCTTGGCGTGCGCCGCCGAGGGGCGGAAGCTGTCGCGGTAAAGCCGCATTGCTTCTTCGGCATCGAAATTGGCGAAGTGATGCGCGAACGAAAATGCCGCGCCGATCTGCCCGGCAAGCTGCGCGCTGTAGTCGGATGAGCCGAGCAGGAAGATCGGCGGCAGCGCGACTTCGGCAGGCTGCGCGCGCACATTGTGGAACGGATGGTCCGGCGGGAAACCGCGCGTCTCCAGCAGCATTAATTCCTGGAAGCGCTCGAGGAAGTCGTCCTCGTCGCTGACGCCCTGACGGCGGCGCAGTGCGTATGATGTCGCCGGGTCAGTGCCCGGCGCGCGGCCGAGGCCCAGATCGATGCGGCCGGGAAACAGCGCCTCCAGGAGCTTGAAGCGCTCCGCCACTATCAGCGGCGCGTGGTTGGGCAGCATGACACCACCGGAACCAACACGCATCCTTTGCGTGATCGCGGCGATCTGCCCGATCATGATGTCGGGCGAGGCGGATGCGATCGCCGGCAGGTTGTGGTGCTCGGCCACCCAGTAGCGGGCAAAGCCGCGGCCATCGGCAAAGCGTGCGAGGTCGAGCGTGTTGCGCAAGGCCTGCGCCGCGGTCGAGCCGGCGCTGACTGGCGAGAGGTCGAGGATGGAAATCGGGAACATCACCAACAGTTGTCACTTTATCGTGGGCTGCGCCATATTTTCGTGCGCACAAGAGCTGTGATAGATAGCGCGACCCCAAGGGAGCCGTGCATGCCCTCTCTGACCGAATGGAAAGTACCGGCGGCCGCGCAGCCGCGCCCGGAGGATTACGGTTTCGATCTCGACCGGGCGTTGTCCGCGGTGGTTGGCCTGCACTCGATCATTCCCGCCGACGCTTTCACCGCCGACACGCTGGGTGTTGAGCGCGCCGGCAACGGCGTGGTGATCGGCGATGGACTTGTGCTGACCATCGGTTACCTCATTACCGAGGCGGAGACGATCTGGCTGCATTTCGGCGATGGCCGCGCCGTCGAGGGGACCTCGCTTGGCTTCGACCAGGAGACCGGCTTCGGCCTGGTGCAGGCGCTGGCGAAACTCGATCTGCCGGCGTTGCCCATCGGTTCGTCGCAGGCCGTCGAACTCGGCGAACGCGTGGTGCTCGGCGGCGTCGGCGGACGCACGCGATCGCTGGCCGGCCGCATCGCCGCCAAGCAGGAATTTGCCGGCTACTGGGAATATGTCCTCGACGAGGCGATTTTCACCTATCCGGCGCATCCCAACTGGGGCGGCACCGGATTGATTTCGGCCAAAGGCGAATTGATCGGCGTCGGCTCGTTGCAGCTCGAGCGCGCACGCCAGGGCAAGAACGAGCACCTCAATATGGTGGTACCGATCGATCTGTTGAAACCGGTCCTCGACGACCTGCGCAAATTCGGCCGCGTCAACAGGCCGGCGCGACCCTGGCTCGGCGTCTACTCGACCGAAATCGAGGACAAGGTCGTCGTCGTCGGCATCGCCGGCAAGGGGCCGGCGGCGCGCGCCGAAATCAAAACGGGCGACGTAGTGCTCTCGGTCGCCGGACAAAGCGTTTCGACGCTTGCCGGTTTCTATCGCAAGGTCTGGTCGCTCGGCTCAGCCGGGGTCGAAGTACCGCTGACGCTCTACCGCGAAGGCGTGACCTTCGACGTGCGCGTGAATTCCTCCGACCGCGCCAAGTTTCTCAAAGCGCCGCGGATGCACTAAGGCGAATACCGCCCGCAAAAAAATGACTGGCCCCGGCTGTTGCCAAGCCGGAGCCAGCAGAACATGGGTGGGGGATTCGTGTGGCGAACACCCTCACGTTCTGCGCGGCATCTAGGTGCGATCACCATGATCGCAAGAAGCGGCTAGACCGGCGTTTCCTCGATCCTGTCGACGCGATGGGGGTAAAAGGCCAGATAGCCCTCGATCTCGGCCATCGCCGGGAACGGCTGTTCGTAGCTCCACACCGCATTTTCCGCGGTCCGGCCATCGGCCGCGATGCTGAAATAACTGGCGTCGCCTTTGTACGGGCAATGCGTCGTGTGGCTCGTCGGCTTGAGCAGGCTCATGTCGGCATCCTCGCGCGGGATATATTGGACCGCGGCGTAATGCGCCTCCTTCAGCGTTAGCGCGCGTTTGCTGTCGGCGACGATCTTGCCGGCGAAGGACACGCGCACGCGATTGGCGTTGGGCGCGATGGTGATCGGGTGGTCGGGGCCGGGCAGTTTCATGATGCGCGCCTTTGTTGACGGTTCCGCGCATCTAATAGCTGCGGTGGCGCACCGCGAGCCGCCGATTACGAAAATGTTAACGCATGACGTTAGTAAAATGGCAGCCCATTGCCGCTAGGTTTTCGTCATGTCCAGTGCCAAGCGGCCGGCCGCGCCGCCCATCCCCTCCGGTAAAATGATCGAGAAGATGATCCAGGGGATCAGCATCCTAGTCGTCGACGACAATCCCTATATGCGCAGGGTCACGCGCATGATGCTGGTCAATCTCGGCGCTAAATCGGTGATCGAAGCGGCCGACGGGCTTGCCGCGCTGGAAGCGATTCGTACCCGCGACCCGGACATCATGCTGCTCGACTGGGACATGCCGGTGCTCAACGGCATCGAGGTGCTGCGCATCGTGCGTTCGCCCGGCGTCTTCCCACGCCCGAACCTGCCGACCATCATGCTTACCAACCGCGCGCATCGCGGGCAGGTTGCCGAAGCCATGCGCGCCGGCGTGCATGAATTCCTGGTGAAGCCGACTTCGCCCAAGGCCCTGCGCGACCGCTTGACCTCGATCGTGATCAATCCACGGCCGATGGTGAAGATCGGCAAATATTACGTGCCGCGGCCGCGCCGGGTGCGCGCGAAGACGCGCGCGGCTAGCCGTCCGCCTATAGCAACCGCGCCTTGAGTCGCGGCTGCGTGCCCCTCAACCGGCGTGAATGGGGTGGCGCGCCCGAGACGATTCGAACGTCCGACCTTTGCCTTCGGAGGGCAACGCTCTATCCAGCTGAGCTACGGGCGCCTTTGGCCTGAATAAACCAATCATTGGGCACCGGCAACGGCCGAAATCGGCTGCGCGGTGCAAAAAAGCCCTATTTATCGACAATTTTGACCTTGCGGACCCTTTGCGTAAGCCCGCGAATCTCATATGGCTTTTTGTCGATGCCCATTGGGGCGCACAGGGAGCAGGGATTTCCATGGCCGACACACCAAAGCCAAGCAAGCCGATCACCACCAAGCACCTGGCCTATACTTTGGCCGAACAGCATCAGCTCACCAAGAAGCAGGGCGTGCAGATGCTCGAGGACCTTGTCGGTCTGATCACCAAGCACCTTAAAAAAGGCGAGCGGGTCAAGATCGCCGGCCTGGGCATCTTGCAGGTGCGCAAGCGTGCCGCCCGCATGGGCCGTAATCCGGCGACCGGCGAGCCGATCCAGATCAAGGCGAGCAAGAAAGTGGCTTTCCGCGCCACCAAGGAACTGAAGATGGCGATCTGATCGCCGATCAGTCTTTGCTTTATGAAAGCCCCGCCGGGCAGCCCCGGCGGGGTTTTTCATTTGCCGGAAGGGTCTATAATCGGCGGCAACAGGCATAAGGGGAGCGAACGATGTCGCAAGCGGCCGAGAAGCGCGGTGGGCTACCGTCAATGCTCAAGGATGCCGCCTTCAATTGGGAAGATCCGCTCGGCCTCGAAGACGAGCTCACGGAAGAAGAGCGCATGGTGCGCGACACCGCGCGCGGCTTTGCGCAGGATTATCTCAGCCCCCGTATCGTCGCCGCCTACCGTGAGGAAAAATACGACGCCAACATGCTGCCGGAGATGGCCAAGCTTGGGCTCATCGGTCCGACCATCCCGGCTGAATACGGCGGCGCCGGCCTCGGCTATGTCTGCTACGGCCTGATCACGCGCGAGCTCGAGCGCGTCGATTCAGGCTACCGCTCGACCATGTCGGTGCAGTCCTCGCTGGTGATGTATCCGATCTACGCCTACGGCTCCGAGGCGCAGCGGCGGAAATATCTGCCCAAACTCGCAAGCGGTGAACTGATCGGCTGCTTCGGCCTCACCGAGCCCGACCACGGCTCCGACCCCGGCTCGATGGTGACGCGCGCCGACAAGGTCGCCGGCGGCTTCAAGCTCAACGGCGCCAAGACCTGGATCTCCAATGCGCCGGTCGCCCACCTCGCCGTGATCTGGGCGAAGCTCGACGGCGTCATTCGCGGCTTCATCGTCGAGCGCGGCAAGGGCTTCTCGACGCCGAAGATCGAAGGCAAGCTCAGCTTGCGCGCCTCGATCACCGGCGAGATCGTGCTGGAAGACTGCCTCGTGCCGGAAGACAGCCTGTTGCCCAACGTCAAGGGCCTCGCCGGTCCGTTCGGCTGCCTCAACAATGCCCGCTTCGGCATTTCCTGGGGCGCCATGGGCGCCGCCGAATTCTGCTGGCACGCGGCGCGCCAATACGTGCTCGACCGCAAGCAGTTCAACCGCCCGCTTGCCGCCAACCAGCTTGTGCAGAAGAAGCTCGCCGATATGCAGACCGAAATCGCGCTCGGCCTTACGGCCGCCTTGCGGCTCGGCCGCATGATGGAGGCGGGGAAAGCCTCCCCGCCGTCGATCTCGCTGCTCAAGCGCAACAATTGCGGTAAGGCGCTCGAGATTGCCCGAATTGCCCGCGACATGCACGGCGGCAATGGCATTTCCGAGGAATACCACGTGATGCGCGTGCTTTCGAACCTCGAGACGGTGAATACCTACGAGGGCACGCACGACATCCATGCGCTGATCCTCGGCCGCGCGCAGACCGGCATCCAGGCGTTCTTCTAGAGCGCCATCGCGTTTACCAGGCTTGCCATCTGCACGACGCGGCGGGTCATGGCGCTGCCGGGGTCGGAAAGCGCGTCGATCACCGTGAAGTGGTTGGTGCCGGGGATTTCCTCGTAGCGCGTCTCGACGCCCTTCGCGCGCCAGCCGTCGGCGACGGCCTTGCTCTGGCGCAGAAATTCGCTCGATTCGAGCGCGCCGACCGCGGCATCGAGCTTGCGCCCATGTGGCACCTTCCAGAACAGCGGTGAGCAGGCGCGCGCCTGCTCCGCGTCAAGCCGAATGTCCTGGTTCGGCGTCACCTCAAGGATCGGCGTGAGGTCGAACACGCCGGAGATCGCGTAGCCCGCGGGCACGAGATCGGCCGGCGCATCGGAGGCAAAGACCTTCCAGTCCTGCGCCACCATGCAGGCGGCGAGATGCCCGCCGGCGGAATGGCCGTAAACAAAGATGCGTTTGCCGCTGCGGCGCCATAGCGTCAGGCACGCCGCGCGCACCTGTTCGATGATGGTGGCGACAGATACCTGCGGGCATAAATCATAGCCGATGACCGCGACGGTCACGCCGTGCGCGTTCGGCCCTTTCGCCATCTGGCTGAACATCGCGGGATCGAGCGAACGCCACCAGCCGCCGTGGATGAACACGGCGAGCGGCGCCATCGCGTCGTCGTCCTTGGCCGGAAACAGGTCCATGGTCTGCCGCGGCGAGGGCCCATAGGACAGGCTCAGTTCGGCGTCCGGGCACGCGGCGCGATAGGCCTTGGTTTCCGCTTCCCAACGCGCAAAAATCCGCGGGTGTTCGGCAACGCGGCCGCGATTGTCGTATTCTTTTTCGTAGTCGATGCTCGCCATATGCCAAGAGCCCTCAGGCAATTCCGCGGGGCTCTTTAGCATTAGTTGATGCGTGATGGGGAGCGCCGCCGCCGCGGCTCGGCTTGCTGCTCGGCGCGGTTATGCGAGTCGTGCGTCCACACGCCGTAACCGAGCACGACAAGAAGGGCCGCGCCCACGAAGAATGCGAGGATGTCCTGCAGGACCATGATTGGCTCCACCTGTTGCCATATGAGACCGGCCCTTCTTGTCCGACGCGAATTCTTCCCTGCGCCTATATTTCAGGGCGAATCGTGGCGCTGGCATGGCGCGATCAATGCACGGCACGCAGTCACCCTAGGCGCGGGCGCGCAACGCTTGGCGCGCCGTTTGTCGGGTGCAGCGAAGCGCGATAAAAGGGCTGCCATGAAGCTCGCCGCGCAGCCATTGCAAGTCCCGGCCGACGGCCGCCAGTCGGATACCGCGCTGGCGATTGCCCGCGGCACCGGGCGGCTGTTGCTCTCGCTCGGCTTTTCCTGCGTCGCCGAATTGCCTCTCGCCTCAGGACGCCGCGCCGATCTGGTCGGCCTCGATGCCGGTGGTGAAATCTGGATCGTCGAGATCAAATCTTCGGTCGCCGACTTTCGCGCCGACCAGAAGTGGCAGGATTACCGCATGCACTGCGACCGGCTGTTCTTTGCTACCTGCGTCGACGTGCCTTGCGAAATCTTCCCGCCAGATACCGGGCTGATTGTAGCCGACGCCTTCGGCGCGCATGTGGTCTGCGAGGCGCCGGAGCATCGGCTGGCCGCGGCCACCCGCAAGATGATGATGATCGCCTTTGCCCGCGCCGCGGCGCTGCGGATGCAGGCGCTTGCCGATCCGAACGGGCCTTACGGAGACGTGGTGTAATTTTGCCCGCCATTGAACAGCCGGCGGTTGCCGTCGAGCGCCTGACCAAGCGCTACAAGGCCACCATCGCGGTCGATGACATTTCGTTTGCGCTGCGCGCCGGCTCGATCACCGGGCTGCTCGGCGGCAATGGCGCCGGCAAGACCACGACCATCGCCATGATCATGGGGCTGGTGACGCCGACCGAAGGCCGCGTCAGCGTGCTTGGCGCTGCCATGCCGAGAGAACGCCACCGTGTGCTTGGCCGCATGAATTTCGAGAGTCCTTACGTCGACATGCCGGGCCGGCTCACGGTACGGCAGAATCTCTCGGTTTTTGCCCAGCTTTACGGCGTTGCCGATGCCCCCGCGCGCATCGACAGCCTCGCCGCGGCGCTTGATCTTGCCGAATTCCTCGACCGGCCAACCGGGAAATTGTCGTCCGGGCAAAAGACTCGCGTCGCGCTTGCCAAGGCGCTTCTCAATTATCCCGAGGTGTTGCTGCTCGACGAACCGACCGCTTCGCTCGATCCGGATACCGCCGACTGGGTGCGCGGCCATCTGGAGGACTACACGCGCGAGCATAACGCCACGGTGCTGCTTGCCTCGCACAACATGGGCGAAGTGGAGCGACTCTGCGGGCGTGTCATCATCATGAAGAAAGGCCGCATCGAGGACGATGACGCGCCGGACCGCCTGCTTGCCCGCTACGGGCGGGAAACGCTGGAAGAGGTTTTCCTCGACGTCGCGCGCGGACGCGGCGCGCACAACGAGGCGGCGCAATGATCGGCGGCGGCTTTGAATTCTCCGTCAACCGCGTTGCCGCCATGGTGCGGCGCTACTGGTACCTGCTGCGCTCGTCCTGGCCGCGCATTCTCGATCTCATCTACTGGCCGACGGTGCAGATGCTGATGTGGGGCTTTCTGCAGCTTTACGTGTCGCAGAGCTCCAGCATGTTTGCCCGCGCCGGCGGCGTGTTCATCGGCGCGGTGCTGCTGTGGGATATCCTGTTCCGCGGCCAACTCGGCTTTTCCATTTCCTTCCTTGAGGAAATGTATTCAAAAAATCTCGCCAACCTGATGATGTCGCCGCTGCGCCCGGCCGAATTTATCGCGGCGCTGATGGTCATGAGTATCGTGCGGCTCCTGATCGGCATGATCCCGGTGACGGCGCTCGCGGTACTCTTCTTCGGCTTTAATTTCTGGTCGCTCGGCTTCGCACTCGCGGCATTCTTCCTCAATCTCATTTTGACCAGTTGGGCGATCGGCGTCTTTGTCGCCGGGCTGCTGCTGCGCAATGGCCTGGGCGCCGAGAGCATGGCCTGGACCATCATGTTTCTGTTTTTACCGCTGACCTGCGTTTACTACCCGGTGACCGTGTTGCCGCACTGGCTGCAATACGTCGCCTGGTCGCTGCCGCCGACTTATGTTTTCGAGGGCATGCGCGCCCTGCTCATCGAGCACGTGTTCCGCGCCGACCTCATGGTGACGGCCTTGGCGTTCAATGCGGTTTTGTTCACGGCTGCATCGCTCGCATTCATGTGGTTGTTGCAGAGCGCACGTGCACATGGCACCCTGCTCCAGGGCGGCGAATAGTCAGAAGCGATTGTTTTTCCTTTGCTTTTCCTGGCGTAACCGGGAACGAAGGAGTTGTCGCTAAGTTGACCTTATGACAGAAAAACGTCACTCTGCTGCATTGCAGCAAAGTCCGGGGATTGAGCCGATGCCGATCGGGGAATTTGACGGCGCAGCAACGCTGCCCGCCGATAACGGCGTTTTTTCCACGCCGATGTATTGGTTCTACGAGATGGGCCACGCCGCGCTTGATCCGGCGCGCGCGATTGCCGACGCAACCAAGCTGTTCTTCAAAAATCCGGCCAACCCGCTCGCCCACACCACCTACGGCAAGTCGGTCGCTGCGGCCGCCGAACTATTCGAGCGCTCGACGCGGATCTACGGCAAGCCGGAATGGCGCATCGATTCAACCGTCGTTGGCGGCGAACGCGTCCCCGTCAATATCAAAACGGTCTGGGAACGCCCGTTCTGCCGGCTCTTGCATTTCGAGCGCGTGTTCACCCGCGCCCCGCGCCGGCCACAGCCGAAGCTCCTGATCGTCGCGCCGATGTCGGGACACTACGCCACGCTGTTGCGCGGCACGGTCGAAGCCTTTCTGCCCAATCACGACGTCTACATCACCGACTGGCGCAATGCCCGTTCGGTGCCGGTGGCGGAAGGCCGCTTCGATCTCGACGACTACATCGACTACGTCATTTCGATCCTGCATCTGCTCGGCGGCGACGCGCATGTAATCGCGGTGTGCCAACCCTCGGTGCCGGTGCTTGCTGCCGTCGCGCTGATGGAAGCGGACAAAGACCCGTACGTTCCCCATTCCATGGTGTTGATGGGTGGGCCGATCGACACGCGCATCAATGCCAACGACGTCAACAAGCTCGCCGAGACTCGCGGCCTCGACTGGTTCCGAACCCATGTCATCAGCAAGGTGCCGTTCCCACATTCGGGCTTCATGCGCGACGTCTATCCGGGCTTCCTGCAACTGCATGGCTTCGTCACCATGAATCTCGATCGCCATCTCGAAGCACACCGCAACCTGTTTCTCAATCTGATCAAGGGCGACGGCGACGGGGCGAACAAGCATCGCGAGTTCTATGACGAGTATCTTGCGGTCATGGACCTGACCGCCGAGTTCTATCTGCAGACGGTCGACACCGTTTTCATACGTCATGCTTTGCCCAAGGGTGAAATGACCCATCGCAATCGTATGATCGATCCGGGCGCCATCAAGCGCGTCGCGCTGCTCACCGTCGAAGGTGAGCACGACGATATTTCCAGCGTCGGGCAGACCGAGGCGGCGCAGGCGCTTTGCGTCAACATTCCCGCCGACCTCAGGGTGCATTACATGCAGCCGGGCGTCGGTCATTACGGCGTCTTCAACGGCTCGCGCTTCCGCTCGGAGATTGCGCCGCGCATCGCCGATTTCGTTCTCTCCAACAACGGCGGCCGCGGCCGCGGCAACGGCGTCCATCCCCGTTAAGCCGTTGTCAATGAGCGCGTTTTCGTCATCTTCCGGAGCGGCCGGAGGTTTTGCGATTTCCGCTCCCAGGGGGCTTCACATCGGGCAAATTATGGCACTATCTGCGCGCCGATTTAGGTCCGTCTGGACGATCCCCATGCCGCTGCGCGCGCTGCTCTACCGCCGGCCGAGTGAACCTTCAGCGATCAGCATTGCCTTCAATCAACAAATGTACCTTGTGCGCCTGCGCCGGCACCGGCAGGCGCGCCGTTATACGCTGCGCATCCATTCGGTGACGCGCGACGTCGTGCTCACCATGCCGCCGCGCGGCAGCCTTAAAGAGGCGCGCGCTTTCGCGCAGAAGCACTGCGGTTGGATCGCCGCGCGGCTTGGCCGGTTGCCGGAAGTGCTGGCTTTCACGCATGGCACGGTGTTGCCGCTGCGCGGGCTCGATCATCGCATCGATCACCGACGCGGCCGCGGCACCGTCTGGGTCGAGGCCGGCGCCGACGGCGAGCGGCTGCTGTGTGTCGCCGGCGAGGCGCCGCATGTGGCACGGCGCGTTTCCGATTTCCTCAAGCGCGAGGCCAAGCGCGACCTTGAAGCGGCGAGCAGGCAGTCGGCGGAAGCGCTCGGCGTCATCATCAAGCGCGTCTCCATCCGCGACCAGTCGAGCCGCTGGGGCTCGTGCTCGACCACCGGCGTCCTGTCCTATTCGTGGCGGCTTATTTTGGCGCCGCGTTACGTGCTCGAGTACCTCGCCGCGCACGAAGTTGCACATCTCGTCGAGATGAATCATTCGCGCCGGTTCTGGCGGCTGGTGGAGAAGACCTGCCCCAACGTCGCCCGCGCCAAGGCCTGGCTCGACGCTCATGGCACCGACCTGCATCGGTACGGATTGCAAGGCGATCAGCGCTAGCGCCGGCCGAACAGATTATTGAGCAGCCAGCTGTCGAGACCGCCGCCCGAGCCGTTCGTCTGCTGCGTCGTGCGCGCCCCCGGCTGCACTGGCGCGGGCGGCACCGGATCTGCCGACGCCGATCGATTGCCGCCGCCGAATACTCCGGAAAATAGGCCGCCGCCCGATTCACCTGGCAGACTTTCGACCGGCACGCCCTGGAGTGCCGAGCGCATGAAACGACTCCAGATTTCAACCGGCAGGCTGCCGCCGGTCACTTTTTTGGTGGGTGTGCCGTCGTCATTGCCGAGCCAAACTCCCGTAATCAGCTGCGCGGTGTAGCCGATGAACCAGGCATCGCGGAAATCCTGCGAGGTGCCGGTCTTGCCGGCCGCCGGCCAGCCCGGCAACACCGCCTTGTGCGCGGTGCCGATGGTCAGCGTCTCCGCCATCATCGCATTCATCATTGCCACATCGCGCGCATCGATGACGCGTCTGATCGAGGCTTCGCTGCGACTGTAGAGCAGCTTGCCGTTGCCGGCGGTGATGGTCTCGATGACATGCGGCCGCACCGCCATGCCGCCATTGGCGAAGGACGCGTAGGCGCCGGTGAGTTCAAGCGGGGAAACTTCCGAGGTGCCGAGCGCGATCGAGGCGTTGGGTTCGAGCCGCGAGGCAATGCCGAGCCGGTGCGCGGTGCGCACGACCGCAGCTGGCGTAAGTTCCATGGTCAGCCGCACCGACACGGTATTGAGTGACAGCGCCAGCGCCTTGGTCAGCGTCACCGGCCCGTAATATTCGTGGCCGTAATTCTCCGGCTGCCAGCCCTTGATCTTGATCGGCGCGTCGAGCCGCACGCTGTCGGGTGTAAGTCCGTGCTCGAGGGCGGTGAGGTAGACGAAGGCCTTGAACGCCGAGCCGGGCTGACGCTTGGCGGCGACCGCACGGTTGAATTGGCTCGCGGCGTAATCGCGCCCGCCGACCATGGCGCGCACCGCGCCGTCCGGCGCCATGGCAACCAATGCGCCCTGGCTGACGCCGGCCTTGTCGCCCTTCTGCGCCAGTTCATCAATAACGGCCTTTTCTGCACTCGTCTGCAGGTTGGAATCGATTGTCGTGCGCACGACGAGGTCTTCGTCGGCATGGCCGAGGACGTCGTTGATGCCGTCCATCACCCAGTCGGCGACGTAGTTGATCGAGCCGGTGCCGGCCTGCGCGACGATAGTCGGGGGCTTGGCGAGCGCTGTCCTTTGGTTTGTCTGGCTTATGAAGCCAAGTTCTGCCATGGCGGAGAGCACGATTTTGGCGCGCTGCTCGGCGCCGTCGAAATTGCGGGTGGGTGCAAGACGCGACGGCGACTTCACCAGTCCGGCGAGCAGCGCCGCTTCCGCCAGCGTTATCTGCTTGGCGGACTTTCCGAAATAGCGCTGCGCCGCCTGCTCGATGCCGTAGGCGCCGGCGCCGAAATAAACGCGGTTCAGATACAGTTCGAGGATCTGCGTCTTGGAGAATTTGCGCTCCAGCCACACCGCCAGCAGCGCCTCCTGCAGCTTGCGCGTGACCGTACGCTCTTGAGTTAAAAAGAGATTCTTCGCCAATTGCTGCGTGATGGTGGAGGCACCCTGGCTGATACCTCTGTGCAAGATGTTGGCAACGAGCGCCCGGCCGATGCCGAACGGATCGATGCCGTAATGCTCGTAGAAGCGCCGATCCTCGATAGCGACGAAGGCTTTCGGCACGTAGCTCGGCAATTCCTTCAGCGTGAGCACAGCGCCGCCGGCGTCGCCGCGCAATGCGAGCACGCGGCCGCCGTCGTCGACGATGCGGATTGACGGCGGGCGCTTCGGAATCTCCAGCGACTGGATCGGCGGCAAGTGCGCGCCGACGTAAGCGATCGTGCCGACGCCGCCGATCGCCAGCCACAGCCCGAGCACCAGCGCCCAGTACAGCGACCGCGCGACCAACGAGCGTTTGCGGCCACCGCCGCTGCGCTTTGCCTTGCGCTTGCGCCGGCGCGGTGCGGGCGTCGTGCTTTCGCCTGACCCCGCCGGCCGCTCGTCGGGCGCTACTCTGATTGGCGGCGCGGCATCGAACACCGGTTCGCGGCGCGCGCGCCCTTTTCCCCTGCCTTTGGCCATACGCCGATCCAATCCGGCCGGCAGCTTCAACGCGCCGCCGTCCCCGAATTCGACGCTAAGCACGCCGATTTAAGGCGTCGTTAAGGGGCGATTTGCGGCGGAGATTTAGATTAAAATATTGCAATCACAGCAGGATTTAACGGCCGCCGCCGTTGAATAGCCAAGCCGGAACTTTTAGCTGTCGGCGGCGTCACCTTTAGTCGGAGCCTTGGGGGCTTGGCATCCGAACCACTTCAAGGAGCGGTTTTTGCCCCCATTTTTTGGCGTCCGGCCGCGCGCGGGAGTGGTTATTGCCATCGTTGCCGTCGCCGCCGCACTCGCCGGCTATGCCGGCTGGCGCCATTTTTCCGCCGACGCAAAGACACCGGCATCGACAGCCGCCGTCGCAATCCCGGTGACGGCCGCGCAGGCGCAGAAGGCCGATTTCGCCGTCTATCTGGAAGGCCTCGGCACCGTGCAGCCTTACGACACGGTGACCGTGCGCAGCCGCGTCGACGGCGAAGTCACCAAGGTCGCCTTTCGCCAAGGGCAGATGGTCAAGCGAGGCGATCTGCTGGTGCAGATCGATCCGCGTCCCTACCAGGCGGCGCTCGACCAGGCGCTGGCGAAAAAGGCGCAGGACGAAGCAAACCTGAAGAACGCGCAGCTCGACCTTGAGCGAGACCGCACGCTGGCCAATCAGGCTTTCGCCTCCCGCCAGCAGGTCGATACCCAGCAGGCCTCGGTCGATCAGACCACGGCCCTGATCAAGGGCGATCAGGCGGCGGTCGACAATGCGCAGACCCAGCTCGACTACACCACCATCAGGTCTCCGCTCACAGGCAAGACCGGATTTCGTCTCGTCGATCCCGGAAACATCGTGCACGCAAGCGACACTGGCGGCATCGTCACGATCGTGAAGCTGCAGCCGATCTCCGTCGTGTTCACGGCGCCGGAAGAAGAAGTGCCGCAAATCAACAACGCGCTGGCCCGCGGCCAGGTGCCGGTGACGGCGCTGAGCTCGGACGGAACCAAGACACTGTCGCACGGTCATCTCGCGCTGGTGAACAACCAGGTCGATCAGGCGAGCGGCACGATCAGCATGAAGGCGACGTTCGCCAATACCGACAACGTGCTCTGGCCTGGCCTGTCGGTTGCCACCCGTCTTTTGGTCGATACGCTCAAGGACGTGATCGTTGTGCCCAGCGATTCGGTTCAGCGCGGGCCCGATGGCCTTTATGCCTTCGTCGTCGGCGCCGACAACAAGGTCACAGTCCGCGATCTCAAGGTCGCGCACGAAGGCCACGGACAGTCGGTCGTCACGCAAGGTCTTAAAGCCGGCGACAAGGTGGTGGTCACCGGTCAGTACCGCCTGCAGCCGGGCGCCCTGGTGCAGGCGACGGAATTACCGGCGCCACCCGGTGAGCAGGAAACCTCGGCGCTCGATGCCAGCGGCAAGGCACGCTAACCATGGACGGCGGGATATCGGCTCCATTCATTCGCTATCCGATCGGCACCTCGTTGCTGATGGTCGGCGTTCTTTTCGTCGGCATCATCGCCTATCCGCGGTTGCCGATCGCCCCGCTGCCGCAGGTTGATTTTCCGACCATCCAGGTTTCGGTCCAGCTTCCCGGCGCCAGCCCCGACACCATGGCGTCGTCGGTTGCGCAGCCGCTGGAGACACAATTCGCGCAAATTCCCGGCGTGTCGCAGATGACGTCGACCAGCACCTTGGGCTCGGCGCAGATCACCATCCAGTTCGATCTCGATCGCCCGATCGACGCGGCGGCTAACGATGTGCAATCGGCGATCAACGCCGCCGGCGGACAGTTGCCGAAGAACCTTCCGAGCCCGCCAACCTACCGCAAGGTTAATCCGGCGGATTCGCCGATTCTCTTGCTCGGCGCGACCTCGGACACGCTGCCGATCACCGAAGTCGACGACGCCGTCGAAACCAAGATCGCGCAGCAGATCAGCCAGATTTCGGGCGTCGCCCAGGTCCTTATCGGCGGCCAGCAGAAGCCGGCGGTGCGCCTGCAGCTCGACCCGGCCAAGCTGGTCGCCAAGGGCCTGTCGCTGGAAGACGTGCGCACGCAGGTGTCGGTTGCCACCGTCGACGGGCCGAAGGGCGCAATCGACGGGAAAACGCGGTCCTTCACCATCTACTCCAACGATCAGCTGACCGAGGCGAAGCCCTGGAATGACATCATCGTCTCCTATCGCAACAGCAGCCCGGTGCGGGTGCGCGACATCGGCAACGCGGTGATCGGGGCGCAGGACAACAAGCAGGCGGCCTGGGCGGACGGCAAGCGCGGCGTGTTCCTGGTCATCTTCAAACAGCCGGACGCCAACGTAATTTCGACGGTCGACAGCATCATGAAGCAGTTGCCGCGCCTCGAGAAGGCGATGCCGCCGGCGGTCAAGATTTTCGTGTTGTCCGATCGCACGCAGACCATCCGTGCGTCGGTGCACGACGTCCAGTTCACGCTGTTGCTGACCATCGCGCTGGTGGTCATGGTCATCTTCGTATTCTTGCGCAGCCTTTGGGCGACGATCATCCCGAGCATCACGGTGCCGCTGGCGCTGCTCGGGGCCTGCGCGCTGATGTGGTTTGCGGGTTATAGCCTCGACAATCTTTCGCTGATGGCGCTGACCATTTCGGTCGGTTTCGTGGTCGATGACGCCATCGTCATGCTCGAGAACATCACCCGCTATATCGAGGAAGGCGAAGCTCCGCTGGCAGCTGCGCTCAAGGGGGCGCGCCAGATCGCCTTCACCATCGTCTCCATAAGCATATCGCTGATTGCCGTGCTGATCCCGCTGCTGATGATGGGCGGCATCATCGGCCGGCTTTTCCGGGAATTCGCGGTGACGCTGTCGATGACCATCATCGTGTCGGCGGTGGTATCGCTGACGCTGACGCCGATGATGGCCTCGCGGTTTCTGACGCCGCCCAAGGAAGCCCATCATGGCCGATTTTACGAACTGAGCGAACGCGGCTTCGAAGCCATGTTGAAGGCTTACGAGCGCGGGCTCGATTTTGTGCTCGATCACCGTTTCGCTACGCTGCTGGTATTTTTCGCGACGCTGGGGCTGTCCGTCTATCTCTTTGTCGTCATCCCCAAAGGCTTCTTCCCGCAGCAGGACACCGGCCTGATCACCGGCATTTCCGAGGCCGGACAAGATGTCTCCTTCGCCGAGATGAAGAAGCATCAGGAAGCGCTTGGCGCCGTTGTGCTGAAAGATCCAGCGGTCGATCACGCCGCCATGGCGATCGGCGGCACCGGCAACGCCCTCAATACCGGGCGTATGTTCATCACCTTGAAGCCGCGCGACCAGCGCACGGCGACCGCCGACCAGGTCATCGCCAGGCTGTCGCCGCAACTCGCAAAGGTGGAGGGAGCAAGACTGTTCCTGCAAGCGGCGCAGGACGTTCGCGTCGGCGGCCGGGCGTCACGCACGCAATTCCAGTACACCTTGCAAGGCTCCGATCTCGACGAGCTCAACCAGTGGGGACCAAAGCTGCTGGCGAAGATGAAGACGCTGCCCGAGCTGCGCGACGTTGCCTCCGATCAGCAGACCTCCGGTACCACGCTGACGCTGACCGTAAACAGAGATCAGGCCTCGCGTTATGGGCTGACGGTGCAGAATATCGACGACACGTTGTACGACGCCTTCGGCCAGCGCCAGATTGCACAGTATTTCACGCAGCTTTCGAGCTACGAAGTGATCATGGAGGTGCTGCCCGCCCTGCAGGGCGACGTGGCGACGCTGGACAAGATATTCCTCAAGTCGCCGACCACGGGCGGCGAAGTCCCGCTGTCGACGTTTGCCAAATGGACCACGACGCCGGTGCAGCCGCTGTCGGTCGGCCATCAGGGCCAGTTCCCGGCGATCACGATCAGTTTCAATCTGGCGCCCGGGGTCGCGCTCGGGCAGGCGACGCAGGCGATCGACCGCGCCAAGAACGAACTGCGGGTCCCGGGCACTATTGTCGGCGGCTTCCAGGGCACCGCGCAGGCGTTTCAGGCATCGCTGTCGACGGTGCCGCTGCTGATCCTTGGCGCGCTGGTCGTGGTTTACCTCATTCTCGGTGTTCTTTACGAAAGCTACATCCACCCGATCACCATTCTGTCGACGCTGCCTTCGGCAGGCGTCGGCGCGCTGGCGACCCTGATGCTGTTCGGTTTCGATTTCAGCCTGATCGCCTTGATCGGCATCATCCTGCTCATCGGCATCGTGAAGAAAAACGGCATCTTGCTTATTGATTTCGCCATCGTCGCCGAGCGCGACCAGCATCTCTCGGCCCACGACGCGATCCGCAGCGCCGCGCTGTTGCGGTTCCGGCCGATCATGATGACCACCATGGCGGCGATGCTGGGCGGGGTGCCGCTGATGCTCGGTTCCGGCACCGGCTCGGAGATCCGCCAGCCGCTCGGCTATGCCATGGTCGGCGGCCTCATCGTCAGCCAGGCGCTCACGCTGTTCACCACGCCGGTCGTCTATCTCTATCTCGATCGGTTGTCGGATTGGGTCATGAGCTGGCGGGCGAGCCCGCCGCGAATGCCGGCGGCCGCCGAAAGCCCCGCCGAATAGGCCTCAGGCCTTGCCGGATTTGCCGTCGGTGTCGGCAAACAGCGCAATCAGCGCGCGCTTGATCGCGGCCTGCCGCGTCGGCGCGGTGATCTGCGCACCCAACAGATCGGTCACGTAGAACACGTCGACCACGCGCTCGCCGAAGGTGGCGACGTGCGCCGAGATGATGTTGAGGTTGAGCTTCGACAGCGTCGCGGTCAGTTCGTACAGCAGGCCGGTGCGGTCGAGGCCGGCGACCTCGACCATGGTGTAGCGGTGCGACCACTGGTTGTTGATGATGACCGAGGGTTCGAGCGCAAAGGCCTTGATGCGCCCCTTGGGAGCCTGGCGCTTGGTGACGACGTCGGGCAGGCGCAATTCGCCGCGCAGCGCCTTCTCGATCGAATCGGCGATGCGGGCGGCGCGCCGTTGCTCGTCCTCGTCGCGTTCGAATTCGCGGGTCAGCGAAATGGTGTCGAGCGCGCGGCCGTCGGTGGTGGTGGAAATCTGCGCGTCGACGATGTTGGCGCCGGACATGGCGCAGGCGCCGGCGATGATCGACAACAGCCACGGGTGATCGGGCGCCAGCACGGTGAGTTCGGTCACCGCGCCGCCGTTGAAATTGATGTGGGTGGAAAGCGTCTTCGCCGACTTGTCGGCTTGCGCGACGAGGCGCGCGTGTTCGAGCTTGTGCGGCAGATCGACTTTAAGCCAGTAGGCCGGATAGAGCTTGGTGATATAGGCGTCGAGGTCTTCCTTCGGCCAGTTCCGCAGCGCGGCGCGGAATTCGGTCTGCGCCTGCGTCACGCGCTGGGCGCGGTTGATTTCCGAGAAGCCGCCAGTCACGACCGGTTCGGTCTCGTAATAAAGCGTGCGGATGAGCTGCGCCTTCCAGCCGTTCCACACGCCGGGGCCGACGGCGCGGATGTCGGCGGTGGTGAGAATGGTGAGTAGCTTGAGCCGTTCCGCCGTTTGCACCACGGCGGCGAAATTCTCCACGGTCTTGCGGTCGGAGAGGTCGCGCGATTGCGCGACGCTCGACATCACCAGGTGATTTTCGATCAGCCAGGCGACCGTTTCGGTATCGGCTGCGGAAAATCCGAGCCGTGGGCAAAAGCGCCGCGCCACCCGCGCCCCAGCGATCGAGTGGTCCTCGATGCGGCCCTTGGCGATGTCGTGCAGAAACAGCGTGACGTAAAGCACCTTGCGGTTGGCCGGCAGGATCTTCTGGATCAGTTCGTTGGCCAGCGGCGTGTCCTTGCCGCCGTGCTCGAACTCTTCGAGCATGCCGATACAGCGCAACAGGTGTTCGTCCACCGTGTAGTGGTGGTACATGTTGAACTGCATCATGGCGACGATCTTGCCGAAGGCCGGCACGAATTTGCCCAGCACGCCCGCCTCGTTCATGCGCCGCAGCACGGTTTCCGGATCGTGGCGCGAGGTGAGGATTTCGAGAAACAGCGCATTGGCCTGCTTGTCGTCGCGCAATTTGCCGTCGATCAGTTTGAGCGAGCGGGTGATGACGCGCAGCGCGTCGGGGTGGAAGGCGAGGTTGTTCTTCTGCGCCAGGCGGAAAATGCGGATCAGGTTGACCGGGTCGCGCTTGAAGACGCCACCGTCGGCAACCGTGATGCGGTTGTTGTCGACGCTGAAATCCTCGGTTCCGGCGAGCGCGCGCCGCCGCGGCGGGCGCAGCCTCGCCATCATGCGGCTCAACACCGGCACGCTCTTGGCGTGACTGTCCTCCAGTTCGGCGGACAGGATTGCGGTGAGGTCGCCGACGTCCTTGGCCATCAGGAAGTAGTGCTTCATGAAACGCTCGACATCTTTCATGCCGGGATGCGCGGTGTAGCCGAGCCGCACCGCGATCTCGCGCTGGATGTCGAATGACAGCCGCTCCTCGGCGCGCCCGGTGATGAAATGCATATGGCAGCGCACCGCCCAGAGGAAATCCTCGCAGCGGCGGAACAGCTGATACTCCTGCTTGTCGAATACGCCGCGTTTGACCAGCTCTTCGGGTTCGCGCACGCGGTAAACGTATTTCGCGATCCAGAACAGCGTGTGCAGGTCGCGCAGGCCGCCTTTGCCGTCCTTGACGTTGGGCTCGACCAGGTAGCGCGACTGCCCGGCGCGGCGGATGCGGTCCTCGCGCTCGGCGAGCTTGGCGGCGACGAATTGCACCGCGGTGTTGCGCACCACTTCGTGGTCGAAGCGCTTGACCAGTTCGTCGTACAGCTTGCGGTCGCCGAGCAGGAATCGCGCCTCGAGGATGGCGGTGCGGATGGTCATGTCCGCCTTGGCCTGGCGGATGCACTCGTTCACCGAGCGGGTGGCGTGGCCGACTTTAAGCCCGGTGTCCCACAGGCAATAAAGAACGGCTTCGGCGATCGACTCGCCCCAGGCGGTCTGCTTGTAGGGCAGCAGGAACAGCAGATCGATGTCGGAGCCCGGCGCCTGCAGGCCGCGGCCGTAGCCGCCGGTGGCGACGATCGCCATGTGCTCGGCTTCGGAAGGATTTTGCGACGGATAGAGATGCGTGCGCGCGAAGTCGAACAGCAGGCGGATGATCTCGTCTTCCAGCCGGCAGATGCGTTCGGCGCAGCGGCGTCCGTGGCGGTCCTTGAGCAGCAGTTGCTCGGCCTGGGCGCGGCCGGCGACGAGCGCGGCCTTCAATCGCTGCGCCACCGCCGTGCGCAATTCGCGCTCATTGCCGAAGTCGCCGCGCTTCGCCAGCTTTTCCAGATCGGCGGCGACGGCGCGCGTGTCGATCAATTCGCTGGACGTCCGCGCAATCGATTGGGGCGGCGTAGCGACAGAGGATTCGACTGCGAGGGAGGCCATGGCGGTCATCGGGATAGCGGAGGCGGTGGCGCAAGTCACCGCTTGCCCCAAAGATAAGAGCCAGGGTGCCGGCTCGACGAAATAGAGAACAAAAGCTCCATAATCGAAGAAAGAAAGATGAAAACATTCGTTTGTGCAACGAAATCAGGGCTCTTATAGAATATTACTAGCGCCAACGAAAAGAGCCCGCGCGCGCCGAACCAATCCAGCCCTGGAGAGCCTGCCATGAAACTGTTGAGCCGCCGTTCGCTGATCGCCTCTGCATTGTTCGTCGGCTTGCTGCCGACGACGACGCTGTTTGCCGCCGACGCGCCGAAGACCATCACCGTCGACTGGGCGACCTACAATCCGGTCTCCATGCTGCTCAAGGATCATGGCTGGCTGGAGCAGGAATTCGCCAAGGACGACGTCTCGATCCGCTGGGTGCAGACGCTCGGCTCCAACAAGGCGCTCGAGTTCCTCAACGCCGGCTCGATTGATTTCGGTTCGACCGCAGGATCGGCCGCGCTGCTCGGCAAGATCAACGGCAACCCGATCAAGGCGATCTACGTTTATTCCAAGCCCGAGTGGACCGCGCTGGTCACGCGCAAGGACACCGGCATCAACACCGTCGCTGATCTCAAAGGCAAGCGCGTCGCCGTTACCCGCGGCACCGATCCGCACATCTTCCTGGTGCGCGCGCTGCAGAAGGCGGGCCTGAGCGAAAAGGATATCCAGCCGGTGCTGCTGCAGCACCCCGATGGCGCCACCGCTCTGATCCGCGGCGACGTCGACGCCTGGGCCGGGCTCGATCCGATGATGGCGAAGGCCGAACTTCGCGACGGCGCAAGACTGTTCTATCGCGATGCCGAAGCCAACACCTACGGCATCCTCAACGTGCGCCAGGAATTTGCCGAGGCGCATCCCGATATCGTCAAGCGCGTGCTCGCGGTCTACGAGTCGGCGCGTAAATACGCGCTGGCGCATCCCGATGAACTGGAAAAGAGCTTCATCGCCGCCACCAAGCTGCCCAAGGACGTGGTGGAGAAGCAGTTGCGCGAACGCACCGATCTGTCCAACGGCAAGATCGGCAAGCCGCAGCGTGACACCATTCTCGCCGCGGGACTGGCGTTGCAGCAGGCCGGCGTCATCAAATCCGATGTCGACGTCAAGGGCGCGCTCGATGCGCTCATCGACGACCACTACGTGGTGGCGGCGAAGTGAGCTTGCGCACCACGCGCTAAACGTCATCCACGGTTTGGCCGATTGGGCAAAGACGTGGATGGCCGGGACAAGCCCGGCCACGATAATGAAAAAAGAACGCGTTCAATGTCTCTTGTGCAAACGGGTGTGACGGTAGAGCCGGCGGTCGAGCAAAGTCAGCGCCGGTCGGCGCTGGCGCGCTTTGCCGGTCCGGCACTCGGCCTGCTGCTGCCGCTGGGGCTGGCGCTGTTCTGGGAACTGGCGGTGCGCTTCGGTCTGTCCGACGGCCGCCTGGTGCCGCCGCCGTCCGTCATCTACGCGACGTTCAAGGAACTCGCCGCAACCGGCGAGTTGCAGCGCCACACTCTGGCGACGCTTCTGCGCGTTGCCGCCGGCTTCGGTTTCGGCGTCGCCGCCGGCACGCTGCTCGGCGCCATCACCGGCTATTCGGCCTTTATCTTCCGCCTGCTCGATCCGAGCCTGCAGGCATTGCGCGCGATCCCATCGATCGCCTGGGTGCCGCTGTTCATTCTCTGGTTCGGAATTTTTGAAGCCTCGAAGGTGACGCTGATCGCCGTCGGCGTGTTCTTCCCGGTCTATCTTGGCGTCATGGGCGCGGTGGCCTCGGTCGACCGCAAGATCGTCGAGGTCGGCCGCGCCTTCCGCCTGACCGGCACGCAGATGGTGCGGCGGATTTTGCTGCCCGCCGTGCTGCCGTCCTATGTCGTCGCCTTGCGCTCCGGCCTCGGACTCGGGTGGATGTTCGTGGTCGCCGCCGAATTCATGGGCGCATCTGAAGGCCTCGGCTTTCTGCTGGTCGACGGCCAGCAGCTCGGCAAGCCGGCGCAAATCGTCGCCGCGATCGTCGCCTTTGCCATCATCGGTAAAACGACCGATTGGTTGATCGTCGCCGCCAGCGCGCCGTTCCTGCGCTGGGAAGACCGCTTCGGCCGGACGCAGGAGAATTAGGCGATGCTGGAACTCGACCGCGTCGGCAAGATTTACGGCAACGGCGTGCGCGCGCTAGACGGCGTGTCGCTTGCGGTGGGGCCGGGCGAAATCGTCGCCGTGGTCGGCGGTTCCGGCTGCGGCAAATCGACGCTGCTGCGCGCGATTTCCGGGCTCGATACCCCGAGCCAGGGCCGCGTCGTGCTCGACGGCGTCGCAATCAACGCGCCGCACGAAAAGATCGGCATCATCTTCCAGGAGCCGCGGCTTCTGCCCTGGCTCACCGTCGCCGGCAATGTCGGCTTCGGGCTGGAGGATCGCCCGCGCGCCGAGCGTGAGCGGCGCGTCGCCGAGGCGCTGGCGCGCGTCGGACTGAGCGACAAGGCGGCGATGTGGCCGCGCGAACTCTCGGGCGGACAGGCGCAGCGCGTCGCCATTGCGCGGGCTTTGGTGCCGCGGCCGCAGGTGCTGCTGCTCGACGAGCCGTTCTCCGCGCTCGACGCTTTCACCCGCGCCGATTTGCAGGATCATCTGCTCGATTTGTGGGCCGATGCGAGGCCGACGCTCATTCTCGTTACCCACGACGTCGACGAGGCGGTCGTGCTCGCCGACCGTGTCATGGTGATGTGTCCGCGCCCGGGCCGCATTTTCGACGAGATTGCCGCCGACCTGCCGCGGCCGCGCGACCGCCAGTCGGCGGCCTTCGACTTTGCCAAGCGGCACGTGCTCGCGGCGTCTCGACCGTTCGCTCGACCGCAAGAAGCGCGTGGACGAGACCGTGGTCACGGCGAACGCCGGCGCGGCGCTGTGGTGGTGACCCCTATTCAGCCTTGGTCTGACTGATATGCTCCCGCCCGAAACAAGAACACGGTCGGGAGGGCACGATATGCGTATGTTCCAGGTCTGTACCTGCGGCGAACCGATGACGCTCAGCGAGGCGCCGACGCCGCAACCCAAGGGCACCGAAGTGCTGCTCAAGGTGCTGGCCGCCGGCGTCTGCCACAGCGACCTGCATCTTGCCGACGGCTATTTCGATCTCGGCGGCGGCAAGAAACTGAGCGTCACCGACCGCGGCATGAAGCTGCCGATAACGCTCGGCCACGAGAATGTCGGCGAGGTGATCGCCGTCGGGCCCGATGCAAAGGGCGTCAAGGTCGGGCAGCGGATGCTGGCCAATCCCTGGATCGGCTGCGGCAATTGCGCGGCATGCCTGCGCGGCGACGACAATCTGTGCCGCGCCATGCGCAGCCTCGGCGTCTTCATCAACGGCGGTTATGCGACGCACATGATCGTGCCGCATCCGCGCTACCTGCACGACGTCGGCGATCTGTCGCCGACACGCGCCGCGCCGCTCGCCTGTTCCGGCGTGACCACCTATGGCGCGCTGAAGAAAGTCGCGACCCTGAAGACCGAGCCGACGGTGATCATCGGCGCCGGCGGGCTCGGCCTCATGTGCCTCGCGCTGCACGGCAAGATGGGTGGCCATTCGGCCATCGTCGTCGACATCGACGATGCAAAACTCGCCGCGGCAAAGAAGGCCGGAGCCAAGGCGACGGTGAACGCAAAAGTTGCCGACGCGGTGCAGCAGATCACGAAGCTGACCAACGAGGGCGCCGGCGCCTGGGCGGTGATCGACGTCGTCGGTTCTTCGGCGTCGGCGCGGATGGGCTATGACAGCCTGGTCAAGGGCGGCAAATACATCATCGTCGGTCTCTACGGCGGCGACCTCACGGTGTCGCTGCCGCCGATCCCGATGCGCGCACTCACCATTCAGGGTTCCTATGTCGGCAGCCAGCACGAGATGAAGGAGTTGATGGAATTGGTGCGCGCCAAAGGCCTGCCGGACGTTCCGGTGGCGACGCGCCCGCTCGATGACGTCAACGCCGTGCATGGCGAACTGCGCGCCGGCAAAGTGGTCGGCCGCGTGGTGTTGACGCCCGCGGCGTAGTGCGGAATAGGCTCCGCGCGGAATTTGTTATTCGTCATCACCGGGCTTGTCCCGGTGATGACAGTTTAGAGGAGTGAAGTAATGGATGCTGCCGGACTGCGCGCCATGCAGGCGCCGCTCAAGGACAAATACAAGAGCGACCCCAAGGCCGGGTTCATCACGCTCAAGGCCAGGGGCACGCTCGACGACAGCAATATCGCCTGCAAGGTCGAAACCGGGCGCGCGCTGGCGATTGCCGGTCTGCACCCGGCGACCGGCGGTTCCGGCATGGAATTGTGTTCCGGCGACATGCTGCTCGAGGCGCTGGTCGCCTGTGCCGGCGTCACCGTCAAGGCGGTGGCGACTGCGCTCGAGATCCCGCTGACATCGGGCCGGGTGTCGGCCGAGGGCGATCTCGATTTTCGCGGCACGCTCGGCGTCGCCAAGGACGCGCCGGTTGGTTTCGCGCAGATCCGGCTGCGCTTCGATCTCGATACCGAAGCACCGCAGGACAAGCTCGATCAACTGCTCAAGCTCACCGAGCGATATTGCGTCGTCTACCAGACCATCAAAAGCGGTCCGCCGGTGGACGTGACCATGCATCGCGCATAGCGATTTTGTCAGGCCCGGCGCTCGGGTCCGGCTTCGCCGGCCCGAGCATAAGCCTTGTGCCGGGCATCCACGGCTTGCTAGGTCGCAAGACGTAAAGATGTGGATGGCCGGGAGAAGCCCGGCCATGACAAGTCCAATGTCCCCCGAGCTTTATTTTGCCTTGACGCTGATCGTCAAAATGGCCGTGACGGCGGCCTTTTTGCTTCTGGCGACGGTGG
Source organism: uncultured Alphaproteobacteria bacterium (assembly GCA_963738915.1). Lineage (GTDB taxonomy): Bacteria > Pseudomonadota > Alphaproteobacteria > Rhizobiales > Xanthobacteraceae > Pseudolabrys. Next base: position 123,061 of record CAVTYO010000005.1, on the reverse strand, counting down.
TTGCCGAGCGCGCCGGGCCGCTGGTCGGCGGCCTGGTGGCGACGCTGCCGATCAGCGCCGGACCCGTTTACATTTTTCTTGCGCTCGACCACGACGCGCATTTCATCGCGCGCAGCGCGCTCGGCAGCCTGGTCACCAATGCCGACAACGTCGCCTTCGCGCTGACCTACGCCTTGCTGGCGCAAAAGCGTTCGCTCGCGCTCAGCGTCGGGGGCGCCTTCGCCGCCTGGGTGGCCTTGATTTGGGCGAGCGGTTGGATCGCGTGGACGCTGGCGTCGGCGGTCGCTCTCAATGTCATCGTGATCGCCTTTGCCTTCTGGCTTTCGGCGCCATTGCGCCACGCGCCGATGCCGCGCGTGCAGGCGCGCTGGTACGACCTCGTCCTGCGCGCAGGAATGGTGGCGGTTTTGGTCGGGGTCGTGGTGAGCCTGAGCTTCCGCATCGGCCCGACCGCGAGCGGCAATCTCGCCGTGTTCCCCATCGTGCTCAGCAGCATCGCGATCATCTTGCATCGTCGCGTCGGCGGCCCGGCGACGGCCGCGGTGCTGGCCAACGCCGTGATCGGATTGGGCGGCTTTGCCGTCGCACTGGTCGTGCTCTGCCTGACCGCCGAGCGCTTCGGTTCGGCCGCGGCGCTGACGCTCGCCTTTGCCGCCTCGCTCGGCTGTAACCTCTTGCTTTATCTGATACGCCAGCGCGGCTTGCAAAAAACCGGCGCCGCGGCGGCGGGCGGCTAAAGGCGGAAGGCAAGGCGCGGCGTTTCGCTCGTGCGCGGAACTATCGCTTTGGCCATGGCCTAAATGGTGCAAGGTTCACGCGGAAGCGGTCTCGACGGCATGGCACAGCAGGACGACGTCCTTATTACCGGAGCGAGCGGCTTTGTCGGCTCGGCCGTCGCCGGCAAGCTGCGCGAAGCGGGATTTCGCGTGCGTGCGCTGGTGCGCGAGAGCAGCCCGCGCGCGCATCTTAAGGACCTCGATCTGGAATATTTTGTCGGCGATTTGCGCGACGCGTCTTCGGTCGCCAAAGCGGCGGAAGGCATGCGCTACGTGGTGCACACCGCGGCCGACTATCGTCTGTGGGCGCGGGACCGCCACGAAATCTATGCCTCCAATGTCGATGGCACGCGTAATCTGATGGAAGCGGCGCTGCGGGCCGGTGTCGAGCGCGTGGTCTACACCAGCAGCGTCGCCACGCTGGCGTTGGGAAGTGACGGCTCGCCTTCGAACGAGACCATGCCGCTCGCCGAAGCGCAGGGCATCGGTACCTATAAGCGCAGCAAGATTGCCGCCGAAAGATTGGTCGAGGCGATGGTGCGGGAGCGTGGCCTTCCCGCGGTCATCGTCAATCCGTCGACGCCGGTCGGCGCCCGCGACGTCAAGCCGACGCCGACCGGCAGGATCATCGTCGAAACGGCGAACGGCCGCATGCCGGCATTCATCGAGACCGGGCTCAATCTGGTGCATGTCGACGATGTGGCCGCGGGCCATCTCGCGGCGCTCAAACTCGGCAAGGTCGGCGAGCGCTACATCCTCGGCGGAGAGAATGTCCTGTTCTCAAAAATGCTGGCGGATATCGCGGACCTTGCCGGTCGCCGGGCGCCGCGGCTGCGGCTGCCCTGGCGCGCGCTGATCCCGGTCGCGCTTGCCGCCGAAGCGGCAGCCCGCATCTCCGGACGTGAGCCGTTTGCGACGCTGGACGGGGTGCGCATGGCGAAATACCGGATGTTCTTTGACTCGGCCAAGGCCGAAAAGGAGCTCGGGTTTCGCCCACGGCCGTACCGCGAGGGGCTCGGGGCGGCGGTTCGCTGGTTTCGCGACGCCGGCTATTTACGGGCGAGATGAGCGGGTTGCCGTCCCGCCGCTCTGCCCCACCTACCGCCGCTTACGCTGCCGCCCCTCGCGAATGGCGGACATCACTCTGGTCGATGCTCAGGATTGGCGACCCCGCTTCGGGGCGCGCTGCCGCTTTTCGTCAGCGGTTCCGGCCTGCTCGGCCTGCTCGGCTGGCGTCGCCAGAAGCGGAACGCAAAAGCCGCCTGATACACTCGCCTGGGAAGTTCCCCGTCTGAACGAGAAAGTCCCCGGACAACAGTCCGGGGGCTTTCTTCATTCCTCGTTCGGGTTGTCCGTGCCGGCTAATTCTCACGCGGATTCGGCAGTCTGGCCTTGAGCGCATAAAGCGCATCCATCGCCTCGCGCGGCGACATCTCGTCGGGGTTGAGCGCGGCGATCGCCGCGGCGATGCGATCGGTGTCGTCGTCTCGCTTGACCGGCGCCGCAGAGGGAAGCGCAAACAGCGGCAGATCTTCGAAACCCTTCGGCTTGGCGCGGTCGTCCGCCTCCAGTTTGGCGAGCACCAGCCGCGCGCGCTCGATGACGCTTGCCGGCAAGCCGGCGAGTTTCGCCACCTGGATACCGTAAGAGCGGTCGGCGGAGCCGGGCACGACTTCGTGGAGGAACACGACCTCGCCCTGCCATTCCTTCACCCGCACAGTGGCATTGTGCAGCCGCTTGAGCCGCGCCGACAGAACGGTGAGTTCATGAAAGTGCGTGGCGAATAAAGCGCGGCATTTGTTGACGTCGTGGAGGTGTTCGACGGTTGCCCAGGCGATCGACAGCCCGTCGAAGGTCGCGGTGCCGCGGCCGATCTCGTCGAGAATGACCAAAGAGCGGCTGCCGGCCTGATTGAGGATGGCGGCGGTTTCCACCATCTCGACCATGAAGGTCGAGCGCCCGCGCGCGAGATCATCGGCGGCGCCGACGCGGGAGAACAGGCGGTCGACGACGCCGATACGTGCGGCGCGCGCCGGAACAAAGCTCCCCATCTGCGCCAAAATCGCGATCAATGCGTTCTGCCGCAGGAAGGTCGACTTGCCCGCCATGTTCGGGCCGGTGATCAGCCAGATACGGCCGGCATCCGCTCTCTTCGGCGGCGAGAGGTCGCAGATATTGGCGATGAAGGGCGTGCCGTCGCGCGCCAGCGCCTGTTCGACCACCGGATGACGGCCGCCATCGATGTTGAATTCGAGGCTGTCATCGACGACCGGCCGCAAATAGTCGCGCTCGACGGCTAGCGTCGCCAGCGCGCTTGAGACGTCGAGTACCGCCAGCGCCCCGGCGCATTGCTTGATCGCCGCGCTCTGCGCGGTAACCGCTGCTGATAGCCGCTCGAAAATATCGAGTTCCAGCCCAAGCGCGCGGTCGGCGGCGCTAGCGATTTTTGCTTCCAGTTCGCCAAGCTCGGTGGAGGTAAAGCGGATCTGGCCGGCGAGCGTCTGCCGGTGGATGAAAGTTGCATTGTGCGGGGCGGCGAGCAGCTTGTCGCCGTGCTGCGCGGTCACTTCGACGAAATAGCCGAGCACGTTGTTGTGCCGGATTTTCAGGCCGCGCACGCCGGTTGAATCGGCGTAGCGGGCCTGCAAGGCGGCGACGACGCGGCGCGACTCATCGCGCAAGGCGCGCGTGTCGTCGAGCGTCGCGTCGTAGCCGTCGCGCACGAAGCCGCCGTCGCGTTTGAAGGCCGGTAATTCGGCGGCGAGGCCCGCGGCGAGTTCAGCCGCCAGCATACCGTCCGGGACGACGCACGCTTGCAGCGCTTCGGCAATTTCCGGCGGCGTGTCCTTCAGCGCGGCGAGCGCACGGGCAAGGTCGGCCGCGGCGAGCAGTCCGTCGCGGATGGCGGCAAGATCGCGCGGCCCGCCGCGCCCGACCACCAGGCGCGACAGCGCACGCGCGAGATCGGGCGCCGCGGCAAGCCGCGAACGGGTTTCGGCGCGGGTTGCCGCGTCCCCGGCGAAGGCGACGACGGCGTCATGGCGGCGCGCGATCGCGGCGGGATCGGTCAGCGGCGACGACAGCCTCTGCGCCAAGAGGCGCGAGCCCGCGGCGGTCACGGTACGGTCGATGCTCTCCAGCAACGAGCCGCGGCGTTCGCCGGACAGAGTCCGCATCAGTTCGAGATTGGCGCGGGTCGCCTGGTCGATCGCCATGGCGGCGGAAGCCGCCTCGCGCAACGGCGGCGACAGCGGCGGCCGGCGGCCGAGTTGCGTGCGCTCGACATAGGTGACGCAGGCCGCGGCGGCTGTCAGTTCAAGCCGGCTCAGGGTGCCGAAGGCTTCGCTGGTGGCGACGGAAAAGAATGACGTCAACCGCCGCTCGGCGGTTGCGCCATCGAACACGTCGCGGGTGAGCGGCATCAGCGCCGGTAGCCCGTCCCACAGGTCTTTCAGGTCGGCATCGGCGTAGAGCGCATCGGAAATGATCACCTCGCCGGGCTCGAGCCGCGCAATCTCGGCCGAAAGCGACGCGCGGTCGCACTCGGTGATGCGGAATTCGCCGGTGGAAATATCGATCCAGGCCAGCGCAAAGCGAGCGTCGCTCTCGGAGGCGCGCGCCCGCGCGACGGCAAGCAGGTAGTTGTTGCGCCGCGCGTCGAGCAGAGTGTCTTCGGTCAGCGTGCCGGCGGTTACCAGCCGCACCACGTCGCGGCGCACCACGCTTTTCGAGCCGCGTTTCCTTGCCTCGGCGGGGTCTTCGAGCTGTTCGCAGACGGCGACGCGGTGGCCGAGCGCGATCAGCTTGTGCAGGTATTCGTCGGCGCGGATCACGGGAACGCCGCACAGCGGCACGTCACGGCCAAGGTATTTTCCGCGTTTGGTGAGCACGATGCCGAGCGCGCGCGAGGCGACTTCGGCGTCCTCGAAAAACATTTCGTAGAAATCGCCCATCCGGTAGAACAGGAGGCAATCCGGATTGGCGGCCTTGATCTCGACGTATTGCGCCATGGCCGGCGTGACGCGCTCGGCCTCGCCGGGCGGCGGTTCCGGCTCGTTCAGGCCCAAGGGTTGGGTCAGCGTCATGGGGTCACGCTAGCAGATGCCCGCCGCGGTTTCATCGGGGAAGCGGCGGCTGCATGGATTGCGCGTGGATAACGTCGCGCGCGGCTCGCAGTGCTTACTGCACTTGCTCGCTGCGCCGCAGCCCGGAAATCATCGACGTGTCGAGCATATGCTGGCGCGCCCGCGTTGGGTCGGCGGCGGTCTCGATCATCTGCTGCAGCCGCTGGCGCTGCACGGCGGGATCGCGCTCCTCCATCATGCGCTTGTTGCGGATCGACATCGCCTGCACCTGCTCGATCGTGGCTGCGCGCCGCTGGCGCGAATAAAGATCGAGCAACTCGTCGCCGCCTTCGCCGCGCCAGTGGCGGCCGAGCTTGTCGCAGAGATTGACGGCGTCGTGGATGCCGCTGTTGAGCCCGAAGCCGCCTAGCGGATTGTTGAGGTGCGCGGCATCGCCGGCGAGCAGCACGCGGCCGGCGCGGAAGGCCGCAGCTACGCGCTGGTGGACGCGATAGGTGCTCTTGTAGCGTATCTCGTAGGGCTCAGGCCTGGCGTTGAAGCGCTGCATCGCCGCCTCGACGCGCTCGGGCGACAAAAGCGCCTCGTCGCTTTCGTCCGGATTGGCTGGATAGGCGATGCGCCACAGCCCGGGCGGTCCGTCGTCGGGAACCTTGAACATGGCGCCGAACTCCACCGGATCGGCGATGTAGGTATTGCGGGCAAAGCCGCGCGCGCCGAAATCGTAAGGCGTGCTGGCGACGACGAAAATCTCCGGCCAGGTGAAGCCTTCGAATTCGACACCGAGCCCTTTGCGCACCGCGCTGCGGCCGCCGTCGGCGCCGATGAGCCACGAAGCTTCGAGGGTGCGCGCCTTACCGCCGCTTTCGACCGTCACCGAGACGCTGCTCGGTGTTCTGCGTGAATCCGGTGACCTGGTGGCCGAAATGAATTTCCGCCCCGCCGTCCTGGCGCAGGATATCGAGCTGGATCGGCGTCAGCCTGTGCTGCTCAAGATGCAGCCGGTAGGGGTGCGGCGTGTCGGCGGCGAGCAGTTCGAGATCGAACTCGGCGATCAGGTCGCCCGGCTTGTTGCGGATCTGCCAGTGGCGCACCTTGATGCCCGTCTCCAGCATGCGCGCGGTGATGCCATAGGGCGCCATCATGTCCAGCGTCGGCGGATGAAAAGAGCCCGCGCGCAGGTCGCGCGTCAGCGCAGGTTCAGCCTCAAACAGCACGACGGGAATATCCTGGCGCCGCAGCGCCAGCGCGCACATCAGGCCGGTCGGGCCGGCGCCGGCAATGACGACGGGCGGGCGATCGCTCATATCGTCACTTTACGAGCTTGACGCCGGTGATGCGCTCCAGATTGCCGTGCCAGATATTGTCCTTGTCGGCCTTGGGCATGTCGAGGCCCTCGATGATGCGGAGCGTTTCGCGCGCATACATGGTGCCCTTCTCCGGATCGAACGGGCAATCGGAGGCGAACACGATCTTGTCGAGATCGTAGAAGGCCAATCCGAGATGCATCGCGCCCTCGGCGGTGAAGGTCGCGGTGTCGACGTAGAAATCGTGCTTGAAATAGTCGAGCGGCCGTTTCTTCAGCCGCTTGCGCACCGCGCTCAAGTCCTCGTCCGAGGTGCGCGCGCCGATCTGATCCCAGCCCGGCCCGATGCGGCCTTCCAGCATCGGCACGATGCCGCCGAAGTGATGGGTGATGATCTTGAGCTTGGGATATTTGTCCATGATGCCGGAGAATACCAGCCGCGCCATCGCCGCGGCGGTCTCGTAGGACCAGCCGAACGCCCACCAGATTTCGTATTTCGATTTGGTCTCGCTCAGATAATCGGGAACGTTGGCGGCGCGCGCCGGATGCAGCCAGATCGGTTTGTCGAGCTTTTCCATCAGCGCGAAAAACGGCTCGTATTCGGGAAGGTCGAGCGGCTTGCCGGCGACGTTGGTGTAGATCTGCACGCCGAGCGCGCCGTTCTTCACCGCCCGTTCGCTTTCGGCAATGCCGGCGTCGGGCGCGCCGAGCGCGCCTTGCGCCACCCAGCCGGGGAAATGATCGCGATCCTTGGCGCAGATCTCGGCAAAGCCGTCATTGATGGCCTTGGCGTAGACCGCGACCTGCTCGCCTTTGGCCAGCACTTCCAGCGGTGGCATGCCGTGCGAGAGGATCTGCGCGTAGTCGGGGAACGTATCGACCACCTTCTTGCGCACGTCGAGATCGTGGATGCAGGGAATCTCGCGCATGCGCTTGCCGATTCCCGGAAGCCCGCTTTCGACGATGGCGTCGAAAAATGTTTTCGGGATGAAATGGGTATAGGCGTCGATACGCATGCACTTCTCCGTGATGGCTTGCGGGCGATTTCAGTAAGGCGTGATGACGTTGAGCAGCGCCTGGCGGCGGCCGCTGACGACGGCTTGCCTGGCGCGGGCGAGCGCGTCGGGCAGGTCGGCGGGCTTTTCCACGCGCTCGGCATAGGCGCCTTGCGCCTGCGCCATCGCTTCATACGGAGGCGCGGGGTCGAGGTCGGCGAGGTCGCGCCCGTCGGATTCGCCGGCGACGCCGTCCTTGAACATCGCCAGTGTCGCGCGGCGCACCGCGCCGTAGCGGCTGTTGTTGAAGACGACGGTCAGGATCGGCAGCGCGTGCTTGGCGGCGACCCAGTGTCCGACCATGGGATTGGCGAACATGTAGGCGCCGTCGCCCAGCGTCGCGATGACAAAGGCGTCAGGCGCGGCGAGCTTGGCGCCGAGCGCCGCGCCCAAACCCCAGCCGAGACCGCCGGCCGGGCCGAGCGCAAAGAAGGTGTCCGGCTTCTCCCGCGCACAATGATCGGGCCGCAGCGGATATTCATTGAAAATGATGGCATCTTCGCCGGCCATGTCGCCGATCGCCCGCGACAGATATTCCGGCGAAATCGTCGCGCCGGGCGCGGAATCCTTCACCAGTTGCGCGCGGCGGGTGCGCATGCGCTCGGTGAGCCGGGCGCGGCGGGCGGCGATGCGCGCTTCCGCCATCTGCAGGCGCGGTTCGACCGCCTCCACCAGCGCTTCCAGCGCGCCGACGCAGCCCGCCTGCACGCTCGAGATCGCTCGGAAAGCTGCGCATCGGGTAGCGCACGAAGAACGGGTCCTCGCCGATGTGGGCGACGCGGCAGCCGGCAGGCGGATGCTGCAAATGCGGAATCCACGGCACGTCGGATTCAAGCACGATCACGAGGTCGGCGTCGGTGAGCAGCGCGCCCGGCTCGAAGCCGAAATGCATCGGGTGACTGGACGGCAGGCACACCGTGCGCGGGTTATGCGTGACGACGGGAATGGCGCAGCGTTCGGCGAGTGCGCCCAGCGGCGCCACGGCTTCGCCCGGCAAGGTGGCGGCGATGATCAGCGGACGCTCTGCCGCCGCGATCCATTCGGCGAGCGTCGCGACGGTTGCCGGATCGGGACGCGCGGGCGCCGCCAATGGGCGCGGGCGCATCGGTCCGACCGGCTCGGCAAGCGGCGCCGACAGCGGTTCGCGCGGCAGCACCAGATAGACCGGCCCGCGCGGGTGCGCCATGGCGACCTCGAAGGCGCGCGCCACCACGTCACCAACCTGTTGTGGCTGGCGCAATTCGTAATCCCACTTCACCAGCTCGCGTAGCATGCCGGCCTGATCGAACATTTCCTGCGCCCAGTGAATCGGGCGCGAGCGCGACCCGAAGGAACCCTTCTCGGTAATCGGGGTGCGGCCGGCGGCGAGCAGCAGCGGCACGCGGTCGCGCGCGAGGTTTGTGAGATTGTTGATGGTGTTTGCTGTGCCGACATTGACATGCACCATCACCGCCTGCGGGCGGCCGGTCATCAGGTAAGCGCCGTGCGCCATGCTGACCGCGAGATTCTCGTGCGGCACCAGCACCGGCTTCGGCACTTTGGCGTTGGTCCTTCTGGCGCGGCCGAAGGCTTCGACGATCGGCGGAAAATCGGTGCCCGGATTGCAGAAGAAATAATCGACGCCGTGGTCGGCGAGCGCGCGCAGAAAAGCCTCGGCGGCAATCGCCGGCCGCTCGCGCCCAGTCGGTGTGACGGCCATGCGTTTTCGCCCCTCAAAGCGCCAAGCGCTTTGTCGCTCGTTTCGCGAGTGTTCTACTCGACGGGCGAAATGCTGACAACGGAGCCGGAGGACGGCGAGCTATTCCGCCGCCACACGGAACGCGGTCTGCCCGTCCAGTTCCGCGAGGCATTTGCCGAGGCTTTCCCCATCCGGATCGACCAGCGCGGCGGTGCGGGCGCTGGCGATGGCGTCGGCCGCACGCGCCGGCGGGACGTCGCCGGCCAGCGCCGGCCTGATTACGCGCGCCTCGATGGTGGCGTAGTTGGCGAGGCCGCGCGCGTGGGTGTCGCCGTAGCCCTTGATCAGCCGGGCGCATTCGGCAACTTCCAGCGCGAGGCCGGCCGACAGCCGTGCGGCTTGTGCAATAAGTGCGAGCCAGGATTCGATCTGCGCCTGTTCCTGCGCATAGCGGTGCCCGTAAGGGCGCAGAGCGCCGGAGCTTCGCCAGCATCAGAAAGCGCAGGTAGCCGCCGATCGAGGTCGAGTTGATCTCCATGCCGAAATAGACGCGGCCGAGCCAGCCTTTGCGCTGCGACAGCCGCAGGATCGGCCGCGCCAGAAAGCCTGGCAGCAGCTGGCAGAGTTCCTCGATGCCGGGCTTGAGGAAATCATGCACGGAATACGGTTCATTCTTGACGCGCAGTTCATCGCGGGCGATGCGGGCCATGCGCGCCGGAGAAATCTTTGCCTGCGCCACGCGCACCACGTCCTCGTAGGACATGCGCACGGCAAGATGCCGCGCGATTTCTCTGACCAGTTGCCCGCGCGCGCCGCCCGCTTCGTCGAGCTCGACGAAGGGCCGCAGCCGGTCGAGATAGAGCTTGGCGTAAGCAAGGCTCTGATAGGCGATCAGGCGGCGAATGCCTTCCACCGCGATCGGCTGCGCCAGCGCCGGCAAGGCATATGTCGTCTCGTGCTCGAGCAGTTCCGGCGTCACCGGCGCGTTGTGCTTATTCTCCACGAGCCTCACCGGCGGCATTTTCGCCCGCGCCGCCTCGAGCCCGGCACGGAAGCCGCGCAGATTGCCATCGACGGCCTTGCCGTCGTCGCGAATCGCGGCCTCGAGCTGCTCGACGCTGAGCGGCAGCTTGCCGGAGCCGGCGATGGCGCCGAGCATCACGGCGTTGATGATCGAGCCGCTCTGCCTGGCGAGTTCGGCCATGTCGACGAGCAGGCTGCCGTGCGCGTTGTCGTTCACGATCTTGATCAGCCGGTCTTGGTCGAAACGGCCGTCGGCCATGGCGATCTTTTCGTCCATGGCGTAGAGGCGGCTGGTCGAGGCGATCAGAAACGTGCGCTGCGGGGTGACGAAGCCGTTGGCGACCGTGCGCCCGGCTTCGAGCAATTCGCTCGCCACCGCGATGTCGATGTCGCCGACGCCGGGCGTGAGCGCCAGCACCGGGCGCTTGCCGCCGAGCGCGGCGGTCTTTATCGGAAAAATCTCGATGTAATACGTCGTGGCGCCCGTGCGCTGGGCGACGCCGGGGATCGAGGTCGATTGCACGGGAAAGCCGGCGGCGTCGGCCGCGCCGACGATCCAGTTGGTCAGCACGCCGCCGCCCTCGCCACCGAGTGCCGCTATCAGCAGCGTGATCGGGCGCGTGGCGTTCATGTCGCTGCTCTTGCCGCTGCCCTTGCGTTGAAGCCGCCGAGCCAGCCGATCACGGTCTGGCGGACGCGATGCTTGATGCGGTCCCACACCGTGGCGTTGCGGATGATTTCAGCGCGGTAGAACGAGGGACAAAGCACTGCCGCGTGCGCGACTTCGCCGCACAGGCCGCAGCCGACGCAACTGTCGACAACGGTCGCCACCGGATCGCTGCGCAGCGGATCGGGCGAGGGCTTCACGGTGAGCGAGGGGCAGCCGGAGAGGCGGATGCAGGAATGGTCGCCGGTGCAGATTTCGTCGTCGACGCCGTAGCGGGCGCGCGTCACGCGCATGCCGCGTTCGAGCTTCACCGCGTCCTCGGCGCGCACGCGGCGCTGGCGCGCGAGCTGGCATTCGCCGTCGGCGATGATGACCTTGAGGCCCTTTTCGGCGGTGCGCATCGCCTCTTTCAGCGTCTTCACCATCACCGCGACGGAATAGGTGCGCACCGTGCGCAGCCATTTGACGCCCATCTGCCGCAGCGTCTGCTCGATGTCGACGCCTGGCGTCGCGCCGGCGCGGCTCGCGGTGCTCGACGGGATGTATTGCTGGCCGGTCGCCGAGGCGTAGCCGTTCTGCATGACGATGAGCACGCCGTCGCCTTTGTTGAACAGATTGGAGGCAACGCCGGTGATCAGCCCGTTATGCCAGAAGCCGCCGTCGCCCATGATGGCGATCGGCCGCTTCTCCATGTTCGGGGTGACCGCGGCGGCGCTGGCGAGCGACATGCCGTAGCCGAGAATGGAATTGCCCAGCGAGAACGGCGCAAAGGTCGCGAATGAATGACAGCCGATGTCGGCTGAGATGTGCGTCGGCCCCAGTTCGCGCTGCATCAGCTTGATTGCCGAGAACACCGGCCGTTCCGGGCAGCCGGTGCAGAAGGCCGGCGGGCGCGGCGGTAACGGCCCGAGTGCGGCGCTGGCTTTCGCCTTGTGCGCAATGAGGCCGCGCGCCGTTTCTGCGAGGGTCTCGGCGTCGATTGTCGTGGGGCTTTGCGGCTTGCAGGAAGGCGGCGAGGCCCTCGAGCAGCACGTCGGAAGAATATTCCCCCGCTGCCGGCAACGGCCCCTTGCCATACACCTTGGCCTGGAGGTCGGCGCGGCGCAGTTCGACGTTGACCGCCTGCTCGATGTAATCGGGCGAGCCCTCCTCGACGATGAGCACGGCGCGCTTTGTCGCGCAGAACTCGCGGATCTCCTCCGGCACCAGCGGATAGACCACGTTGAGCACCATGAGCGGTACCCGCGAGACGCCGAACACGTCGGCCAAGCCGACGCGCTCCAGTGCCCGCAACACGGAATTGGTCAGCCCGCCCATGACGATGATGCCGATATCGTCGACATCGCCGGCGATCACCTCGTTGAGCTTGTGCTCGCGGATGAAGGCCCGCGCCGCGGGCAGGCGCTCTTCAACCTTCATCTTCTCCTGGCTGAAAATCACCGGCGGATGCGCCAGCCGCCCGTATTCAAAACGCGGCGGTCCGGCGAGCTTGCTCAGACCCGAAATTGCGCCCTTGCGATTGGTCTTGGCGGCGAAGGAGCCGGTGACGTGGCAGGCGCGGATGCGCAGTTCCAGCATCACGGGCGCGTGGCTCGCTTCCGACAGCTCGAAGCCCTTTTCCACCGTGCGCACGATCGACGGCAGGTCGGGGCGCGGGTCGAGCAGCCACATCGAGGATTTCAGCGCGTAGGCATACGAGCGTTCCTGGATGACGCTTGCGCCTTCGCCGTAATCCTCGCCGAGGATGATCATGGCGCCGCCGACGACGCCGGGCGACGACAAGTTGGAAAGCGCATCGGCGGCGACGTTGGTGCCGACGATGGACTTCCATGTCACCGCGCCGCGCAGCGGATAGTTGATCGAGGCGCCGAGCATGGCGGCGGCGCTCGCTTCATTGGAGCAGGTCTCCAGATGCACGCCGAGTTCGCCCATGATGTCTTCGGCGTCGACCAGCACGTCGAGCAGATGCGATACCGGCGCGCCCTGATAGCCGCCGACATAGGACACGCCGGATTGCAGCAGCGCCTTGGTCACGGCAAGGATGCCTTCGCCGTGGAAAGTATCGCCGTCACCGAGCGTGAGGGCCTGCACTTCCTTCTTGAACGAGCGTTCCATCGCGGCAATCCAATGGTTGGGGTCCAAACTATATTAGCCTACATGTGCGAAGGGAGCCACAAGGCAATGATCGGAAAGGCGACCAGGATCACCAGCCGGACCAGATCGGTGAGGATGAAGGGAACCACGCCCTTGAAAATCGTGGCGAAACTCACGTCCTTCACCACGCTCTTGATCACGAAGACATTCATGCCCACCGGGGGGTGGATGAGGCCCAGCTCCACGGTCATCACGATGATGATGCCGAACCAGATCGGGTTGAACCCCAGATGGGTGATGACCGGGAAGATGATCGGCACCGTGAGGACGATCATGGCCATCGCGTCCATCAGGCAGCCGAGCACGAGGTACATCAGCATGATGAGCGCCAGCACGCCGTAGCTGCCCAGCCCCAGGCCGACCAGAAATTCGGTGACCTTCTGCGGCGTCTGCGTGACGGTCAGGAAATAGCCGAAGATCAACGCGCCGATCAGCACGGTGAACACCGCCGCCGCCGTGCGCGTCGCCTGCAGAAGCGACGCGAGGATTTTGTCCTTGTCCAGCCGTCCGGTGAGTACGCCGATCAGGAAGGCGCCCGCCGCTCCGACGCCGCCGGCTTCGGTCGGGGTGAAACGCGGCAGGAAGGGCAGGCCATAGAGCCCGCCAATGACGAAAACGAACAGCAGCAGCGGCGCCCAGATATCCTTCAAGTCGGCGAAGCGCTCCCGCCACGCGATACGTGACCCGCGCGGAAGAAAGTTCGGCCGTGCGTAACCGATGAGAGCGATCGTGATCAGATACATCGTCGTGGCGAGAACGCCGGGGAGAATGCCGGCGATGAACAGCTTGCCGATGTCCTGCTCGGTAATGGTGCCGTAAACCGCAAGTACGATTGACGGCGGCAGCATGGCGCCGAGCGTGCCGCCGGCGGCGATGACGCCGGTGGCGAAGCTCTGCGGATAGCCGAAGCGGCGCATCTCCGGATAGGCGACGGCCGAGAAAGTCGCCGCGGTTGCGACCGAAGAACCGCTGATCGCTGCAAAGGCGCCGCAGGCGGCGACTGTGGCAAAGCCGAGGCCGCCGCGAAGATGTCCGACGAAGCCGTTCGCCGCCTTGAACAGGTCGCGGCTCATTCCGGAATTGGAAACGAACGTTCCCATCAAAAGAAACATCGGAATGACACCGAAGGTGTAGTCGGTGACCGTGCGCATCGAGGTCGCACCGACGAGCTTGAGCGCCGCGGAGCCGTTGACCAGATAGGCAAAGCCCGACACGCCGACGAGGCCCATCGCCATGCCGACCGGGACGCGCAGCAACATCAGCGCAAACAGTGCGACAAACCCGATGACGGCGACGGCGTCCGTGCTCATCACTCGACCGCCTTGATTTTGGATTCGTGCATCAGTTCCGGGCGGAAAATCAGGCGGTAGGTGCGGATGGCGATGAGCAGGACAGCGGAGACGTCGCCGGCCCAGGCGACGGCAAAGAACGGCCAAGTCGGCAAGCGCAGGTCGAACGTGAGGACGTGGTCGTAATAAGTGCCGCGCACCTTGTCGAACAGCGTGTAGGTCTGCACGGTGACCACGAACAGGAGTACCAGCGTGGCAAAGACGTCGATCATGCGCCGGTATTTGGGCCCGACATTGGCCCAGACCAGATCGACGGTGATGTGGCCGCCACGATAGGACGTGGCAGCAATTCCCCAGAAGATCAGAATGCCGAGGAGCAGACGGCCGAAGTCGAACGAATCTGGAATTGCGTAGTTGAACAGGTTGCGCAGCAGGACCGATATAAAAATGTCGGCGGCGACGATGCCGACAAATCCGGCGGCGATCCATTCGATGGTGTCGATGAAACCATCCATCGTGATGCGTTTCATGAGCCGCTCCGCAGGATCATGCGCTGGAATCGGCGGCGGGGTGGCCCCGCCGCCGCAAAATCAGACCGCCGACGGCGGCGCCTTCACTTTGCGAGCGCGTTGTACTTGGCGAGGTCGGCGCGCAATTCCTTCATCGCTGCATCGGGATCGACGCCGGCTTTCTTGACGCCGTCGGCCCACGATTTAACCAGCGGCTCCGCGGCCTTCTTCCACGCGGCCGTCTGCTCGGGCGTGAGCTGGTACACTTCCTGTCCGGCTTCGGCTTTCACCTTGCTGAGGCCGGCATCCTCGAACTCGCCCCACGGTCCGCCGACACGACCGGCGGCTTCGGTGGTGCAGTTGTCGTCAACGGCCTTTTTCTGCCGGTCGGACATCTGGTTGTACTTGTCCTTGTTGAAAACGAGGACGAAAGTCGTCACGTAGAGCGGCGCATCCATGTGGTACTTCGTCACCTTGTCGATGCCGAACAGCACCAGCGATCCCCATGGAAATGTCACGGCATCGGCGACGTGGCGCTCGATGATGTCGCGGACTTCCGGCGCCGACGACTGCACGTTGGTGCCGCCCAGCAGCGTCACCAGATTGGCCATCGTTGCGTCAGCCGGACGCACTTTCATGCCCTTGATGTCGTCGGGCACGACGATCTTCTTGGTGCTGGAATGGAAGGAACTCGGGGCGTGGATGAAGGCGAGGCAGTACTTCACGTCCTTCATCTCGGTCGCCGCGTATTTGCGGTACCACGCGTCGAGGCCTTCCGAGCCGCCCTTGGCGTCCGAGATCAGGAACGGCAATTCACCGGCGGCGATAATCGGAAAACGGCCCGGCTGATAGCCGGGGTTGACGTAGGTCAAGTCGGCGATGCCGTCGCGGGCCATGTCGTAGTGGTCGAAGGCCTTGCCCAACTGCTGCGCCGGAAAGACTTTGTAGGTGAGCGTTCCGCCCGACGCCTTCTGTACCGCGGCACCCCATTCCTCGAGCGCCTTTTGCAGCGGATGCGAGGCCGGCACCCAATGCGAAATCTTCAGCTCGAAGGTCTTTTCCTGTGCCTGCGCGATGCCGGCACTGCCGATCACGGCCGCGGCGAGCGCGGCGGCGCAAAATCCCGTATGGCGGCTTTTCATCAGGCTCCTCCCAAGAGCATGCGGTTCATTTTTGGTCTGCGTTGCGCAGCCGTTTTTTCTTGCCCAACATTCAGCCGCATGTGGTGGATGTTGTAAAGCCGATAGTTTGGCTCCAAACTACTTGGCGAACTATATTTCTAAGTGCCGGGGGCACGCGATGGCGAGACAAGGCGGCAAGCGCGACCGCCGCGGCAGGAATGGCGAAGACGTTGCCGAATCGGTCGATTTCGGGCCGCTCGAACAATGGGTCGGCTTCAATCTGCGCATGGCGCAGGAAGCGGCTTTTCAGGCGTTTTCGCACCTGTCGCGGGAGGTCGGCGAAAAGCCGGGCCGCTTTGCCACGCTGACGCTGATCGGCCGCAACGGCGGCATCAGCCAGACCGAGCTCGGACTCGCCAGCGGCCGCGACAAGTCCAGCGTCACCCCGGTGGTGGAAGATCTGGTGCAGCGCGGATTAATCAAGCGCACGCGGCTTGCCCGCGACCGCCGCGCCTACCGCCTGCATCTCACGGCCTCGGGCAAGAGAACCCTTGCCCTGCTGACCGCCTGCGCGCGCCGGCACGAGCGCAATCTTGATCGCGTCATCGGCGCGCGCGAGCGCCGGCGTTTCCTCGCGGTGTTGAAGAAGATCGCGGCCGGGATCGGCTGATCAGGCCTGGAATTTTTTCAGCACCGCCTCGGGAATTGCGTGCGACTTCATGTGGTTGCCGGCGTCGCGCACGGTCCAAACGCGTTTTTCCTGGGCTTCGACGCAGAGCTCGCCCTGGAGGCTCAGGCGATGCTCGATGTCGAAGCTGCTGCGGCCGAAGGAGACGCTGGTCTCGATCACCACGTCGTCGCCAAAGCGGGTCGGCTTGAGGAATCGCGCATGCGTGCGCACCAGCGGCCAGCCGGCAAATTCGTAAACCTTGAACATCTCGAACTTGGTGATGCCGAGCGCGTGCTCGAACAGCGCCGCGGTGGCGTTGTCGAAAATCTCGAAGTAACGCGGATAGAAGATAATGCCCGCGGGATCGCAGTCGCCCCAGCGGATGCGCACGGTTTGCCGGTTGCTCAAGGTCGGCATCTGGTTCAGCGCGGCGCCATGCGCAGCGCGCCGTCGAGCCGGATGACCTCGCCATTGAGATAGCCATTGCGGACGCACTGCAGCACCAGCGCGGCATATTCGTCCGGATTTCCCAGGCGCTTGGGGAACGGCACCGAGGCGCCAAGCGAATCCTGCGCCTCCTGCGGCAGCGCGTGCAGCATCGGCGTGCCGAATATACCGGGGGCGATCGCCAGCACGCGGACGCCGAACTGGGCGAATTCGCGCGCCGCCGGCATGGTCAGCGCGGCGACGCCCCCTTTCGACGAGGAGTAGGCGGCCTGCCCGATCTGGCCTTCGAAAGCGGCGACCGAAGCGGTGTTGACGATGACGCCGCGCTCGCCGTCGGCCAGCGCCGGCAAAGGCTGCATGGCCGCGCCGCCCAGCCGCAACATGTTGAAGGTGCCGATCAGGTTGATCTTGATGACGCGCTCGTAGTCGGCGAGCGGCATCGGCCCGTCGCGGCCGACGATGCGCTTGGCCGGACCGACGCCGGCGCAATTGACCAGGATGCGTGCGGGGCCGTGATCGGCGGCGGCCTTCTTCACCGCGGCTTCGGCGCTGGCGCTGTCCGAGACATCGCAGGTAACGGCGATGCCGTTGACATCGATCGCCACCTCGGATGCGGCTTTGGCGTTGACGTCGAAGATCGCCACCCTGGCGCCGGCTGCGGCCAGCGCGCGGGCCGTGGCGGCGCCGAGCCCTGAGGCGCCGCCGGTGACGATTGCGCTGTGTCCCTTGATGTCCATCAGTGCGTCCCTTTGCCGGAAACGACGATAATATGAGCGGGCGAGGGCGAAGCGTATAGCGCCTCGACCAGTCCGGCGCGATTTTTTAGCACCGCACGCTGGTTGATCGAGCCTTTGTCGGTCACTTCGCCTTTGTCCATGGATGGCGGCTCGGCCATCAGCGCGGCGCGCTCGATGCGGGTCGAGCTACCGGGGCTCGATGCCGCCAGTTGCGCCAGCAGCGCGGTGAACTTCGCGCGCACCGGCGCCGCCTCGACAATTGTGGTGGCATTTGCCTCCGGCGCGAGGCCGGCGAGTTTGCGGCAGGCCTCGATGTCGGGGAACACGAGCACCGCGATAACGTCGCGGTCGGCGCCGGCAAACACCACGTCACGGACGTAAGGCGCGAAATGGTCGAGAAAGCGCGCGCGTAACGGCCCGACGCTGGTCCACGTGCCGGTCGAAAGCTTGAAGTCCTCGGCGATGCGGCCGTCGAAGAGCAGCCCCTTTTCGGGTGCGCCCGCATCGACGAATTTCAGCGCGTCGCCGAGCTTGTAGAAGCCGTCCGCGTCGAAGGCGTCGCGCGTGAGTTCGCTTTGGCGCCAGTAGCCGGGCGTGATGTTCGGCCCGCGCAGCCGCGCTTCGAGTTTTCCGTCGGCGGGCACCAGCTTGAGTTCGACGCCGGGCGCCGGCAACCCGATATTGCCGGGCCGATCGAAATCCCACGAACAGGCAAGCGCAAGTGGCGAAGTCTCGGTCGAGCCGAGCGAGGTGAGGAAAACAATGCGCTCGCCGGTTGTTTGAACGGCGAGGCGCGTCAGTTCGTCCCAGGCAGCCTGATTGAGGCCGGCGCCGGCGTAGAACAAAACCTTGAGCCGGCTGAAGAACGTCTTGCGCAAGCTCTCATCAGCGCGCAAATGCGGGATGAGCGCCTCGTAGCCTTTGGGCACGCTAAAATAGATGGTCGGCGCGATATCGCGCAGGTTGCCTGCCGTTTTCGGCGCGCCGGACGGCGTCGGGTTGCCGTCGTCGATATAGAGCGAGCCGCCGTTGACCAGCACCAGATTGAAGTTGTGATTGCTGCCGAAGGTATGGCTCCACGGCAGCCAGTCGACCACGACTGGTGCCTCGTCGGCCACAAAGCAAAGCCCGGCGGCGATCATCGCCTGGTTCGAGCACAGCATGCGCTGGGTGTTGATGACGGCCTTAGGCTGGCCGGTTGAGCCGGAGGTGAAAAGAAACTTGGCGATTGTATCGGGCGTCACAGCGGCGCGTGCCGCGGCAGCGCCGGCATCGTCTTCCGCGGCGAGCAGGTCGGAGAACAGCGTCGTCTTGCGTCCGGTTGGCGGATTGCGCGTGACCACAAGCTCGGCGTTGCCCGGCACGGCGGCGGCAATGGCGCGGGCAAAGGTCGCGCCGTCGCCGGCAAACACCAGCCCGGGTGTCAGCAAGTCCATGATGGTTTTCAGCTTGCCGAAGTCGGCCGACAGTAACGAATAGGCGGCCGAGACCGGTGCGTAAGGGATGCCCACGTCCATCGCGGCAAGCGCGAGCAGCGCGTGTTCGATGCCGTTGCCGGACATGATGGCGACCGGCCGCTCGACGGAGAGCTCGCGCCGCGTGAGGCTCGCGCCGATGCGGCCCACCTCGCGCAAGACCTGCGCGTAGGTCAGCGTGCGCCAGCCGCCGGAATCGTCGCGCTGCGCGAGAAACACGCGGTCGGGTGCAGCTTTTGCCCAATGACGCAGCGGTTCGCTCAGTGTGCGGGGGTAAGCCGCCAGCGTCTGACGTGCGCGGACGTGGATGACGCCATTCGCCTCGCGTTCGAGCACGGGATCGAGCGCGCCAAGCCGAACCTTGCGCAATCGCGCGGTTCGCTCAAGTTCCTGCGCCGGGTCTGTCATTGCGATTAAGATCGCGTCGCTTTTGGGCCGCGCTTTTCCAGAAAGTCCTTGAGCCGGCGCTTCGCCTGCGGATCGGATTGCGCGATCGCCGTCATCAGCGCCTCGACCGTCAATCCGGCCGCCGGCGCCATTTCGGCGGTGCGTGGCAACGCCTGCATTATCGCAAAATTCGTCAGCGGCGCGTTGCCGGCAATGCGCAGCGCGAGTTCAAGGCCCTTGGCAAAGCCTTTGCCCGCCTCGGCCAGATACGTGGAAAGACCGATGGCCTGGCCTTCCTCGGCGGAATAGGTGCGGCCGGTGAGCATCATGTCCATGACCCGCGCAACACCGATCAGCCGCGGCAAGCGCACCGAGCCGCCGCCGCCGACGTAGATGCCGCGGCTGCCTTCGGGCAGCGCGTAATAGGCCGAGCGCTCGGCGACGCGCACATGCGCGGCCGCGGCGAGTTCGAGACCGCCGCCGACGACGGCCCCGTGCATCACCACGACGACCGGCGCCCTGCCGAACTGGATCTTGTCGAAGGCGCGATGCCACGTCTCCGAATGCGCGATAGCTTGCGCCATGTCGCGCTCCTCAAGCTCGTTAAGGTCGAGCCCGGCGGAAAAATTCTCGCCTTCGGCCACGAGCAGCACCGCGCCGATGTCATCGGGCAGCGCGGTAAAGAAGCTGTCGATGCCGCGAATGGTCTGGTCGTCGAGCGCGTTGCGTTTGTGCTCCCGTTTGAGCCGCAGAATCGCCACCGCGCCTTGCCGCTCGGCGCCAAGTGAATCCGGCAGATCGATGTCAAGTTTCTTCGGCATCACTTCACCTCGTAGACGTCGAGCCGAACGCTGCGCGCTTCACGCTGGCCGCGCGCCACGGCAAGAATCCGGTTGAGCCAGTCAAGGGCCGGATCGGCAGTTTCAAATCGCATCGCGGTACGAAAATAATAGAGAGCCGGCTCGACGCTGTCGCCTCGCGCCAGCCGGTCGAGAACGTCGGCAGGGCCGTGCCGAAGACCGTCGCTCGCTACCCCGATGTGCGCGCCGCCGTCGGATTCGATGATGTAGCGCGCGCTGACATCGGCGGCGCCGTCGCTGCGAATGACCTGCCAGTCGCAGCCGCCGGGCAGCACGCGGCCGTTAAGTCTGGATCCGGTGACCTGGCCGCCGAGAATGCCGACGAAGCGGCGTCCGCCATAGGGCGTGTCGCCAAGGTTCACGATTGCCGCAAGATCGGCGTGAATTGTGAAGATCGGTTCCGTGCCCAGCATCGCCATTCGTTCGTTGGAGCGCCAACCAACGCCCATTTGACCCTGTCCTTGGCGGCCCGTAAATAAGGGCTATGTACAGTGACGGTGAAACATGAGCCGCGATGTCTTTATTTGCGACGCGGTACGCACGCCGATCGGCCGATACGGCGGAGCGCTGGCAAAGGTCCGCGCCGACGATCTCGCAGCGGTGCCGATCAAGGCGCTTGTTGCGCGCAATCCCAAGGTCGACTGGGAAAAGCTCGACGAAGTCTGTTATGGCTGCGCCAACCAGGCCGGCGAGGATAACCGCAATGTCGCGCGCATGGCGCTGCTGCTGGCGGGCCTGCCGGTTTCCGTGCCGGGCGTGACGCTGAACCGGCTCTGCGCTTCGGGGATGGAGGCGGTCGGCACCGCCGCGCGCGCGATCAAGGCGGGTGAGATGGAGTTCGCCATCGCCGGCGGCGTCGAATCGATGACGCGGGCGCCCTTCGTGCAGGGTAAGGCGCAGGAGGCTTTTTCACGCCAGGCCGAGATCTACGACACGACGATCGGCTGGCGTTTCATCAACCCGCTGATGAAGGCGCAATACGGCGTCGATTCGATGCCGGAAACCGGCGAGAACGTGGCGGAAGAATTCCAGGTGACCCGCGCCGATCAGGACGCCTTTGCGTTGCGCTCGCAACAGCGCGCGAGCAAAGCCGTCGTCGCTGGCTATTTTGCCAAGGAGATTGTCGCCGTCGAAATCGCCGGCCGCAAGGGCGAGACGGTGAAGGTCGATAAAGACGAACATCCGCGCGATACCACGTTCGAGCAATTGGCCAAGCTCAAGACTCCGTTCCGCAATCCCGGCACGGTGACTGCGGGCAATGCCTCCGGCGTCAACGATGGCGCTGCCGCGCTGATCGTCGCCTCGGAAGCGGCAGTAAAGACGCACGGGCTTACGCCGCGCGCCCGCATCCTCGGCATGGCCTCGGCTGCGGTGCCGCCGCGCATCATGGGCATCGGCCCGGTGCCGGCCACGCAGAAGCTCATGGCACGCCTCAAGCACAAAATCGGCGACTACGACCTGATCGAGATCAACGAAGCCTTTGCTTCGCAGTCGCTTGCCTGCCTGCGGCAGCTCGGGCTTGCCGATGACGCCGCGCACGTCAACCCGCATGGCGGCGCCATCGCACTCGGCCATCCGCTCGGCATGTCAGGCGCGCGGCTGGCGCTGACCGCGGCGCACGGCCTCGAGGAAAGCGGAGGCAAGCTTGGACTTGCCACCATGTGCGTCGGTGTCGGCCAGGGCGTGTCGCTGGCCATCGAGCGGGTCGTCTGAAGCAAGGACAAAAACAATGTCGCTGATCTACCCCAAGGAAAGCCTCGACGTTTTTCCCAAGCATCTGTCGCCGGGATATCGCTCGACGGTGAAGCGCTCGCCGTCGAAGCCGCTGATCGTCGTGCCGCACACCTTGTCCGAGTTGACCGGGCCGGTTTACGGTCACGACGTCATCCAGGAAAACGACAACGACCTGACCAAGCAGCACAAGGGCGAGCCGCTCGGCGAGCGCATCATCGTGCACGGCCAGGTGCTCGACGAAGACAAGCGCCCGGTGCCGGAGACGCTGGTTGAGATATGGCAGGCCAATGCCTGCGGCCGTTATGTGCATCTCGTCGATCAGCATCCGGCGCCGCTCGATCCGAATTTCACCGGGGCTGGGCGCACCGTCACCGACAAGAACGGCTATTACAAATTCATCACCGTGAAGCCCGGCGCCTATCCGTGGGGCAATCACCCCAACGCCTGGCGGCCGAACCACATCCATTTCTCGGTATTCGGCACATCGTTCCTCACGCGCCTGGTCACGCAGATGTATTTCCCCGGCGATTACCTGTTTCCGTACGACCCGATCTTCAATTCGGTGACCGACGAGAAGGCGCGTAACCGCATGGTCTCGACCTTCGATCTGGACAACACGGTTCCCGACTGGGCGCTCTGCTTCCGCTGGGACATCGTGCTGCGCGGACGCGACGCGACGCCCCTCGACGAGGAAAAGCACTAGGAATGATTCGGGCCGCACAACACCCGCTCGCTTTCGCGGGAATGAGCGGAATGAAATCGCAGCGCCGCAAACGCAACAGCCGGGTTCCCCATGTCTGAAATCACGCCCTCCCAAACCGTCGGCCCGTTCTTCGCATACGGTCTCGCGCCCAAGGGACGCGCCAAGTGGGACCCGAACGGTACCTATAGCTGGAAGGAAACCGTCACCGACAATCTGGTGACACCGGATGCGACCGGCGAGAAAATCCATATCGAGGGCCGCATTACCGACGGCGACGGCAAGCCGATCAACGATGCGATGATCGAAATCTGGCAGGCGGACGCGCAAGGCCGCTACGCGAGCCCGCGCGACAGCCGCCGGCCCAACGCCAAGTTCAAGGGCTTCGGCCGCTCGGCGACTGACAAGGACGGCATGTTCGGCTTTGACACCATCAAGCCGGGCCCCGTGCCGGGGCCCAACGGCAAGGCGCAGGCGCCGCATGTCGTGTTCTGCATCTTCTCGCGGGGCATGCTGCGGCAGATCTACACGCGGCTTTATTTTTCCGACGAGGCGGCCAACAGCGCCGATTCGATTCTCAACCTGGTGCCGGCCGAGCGGCGGCAGACCCTCATCGCCACCAAGGCGACGCGCGGTGGGCAGCCGCTCTACCGCTTTGACATCCGCGTCCAGGGCGACAACGAAACGGTTTTCTTCGATATTTGAGAGTTTTGCCCGAACCGCCGCCCCCGCCTTCGCCCACAATTGCGTATTTTCAGCGCTGGGATATGGCCCAACACAGCACAACATTTTTTGTACCAAGGCTACGCTTCTAAATAGCGCATATATTCCAGAGAGATTTGGTGAGGTGGGCATGGCCCACCATTGACGCCCACCTTTCCCAACGCCACGTGCGACATTGACGAATTGCGATCGGCTTGATTGGCTTTGCAATAAGCGGCCGCCAGAGCCGGCAAGAGTCTTTTGGGAAACGCCCGATGAACGATCAGATTCTGCAGGAAATCAGTGAATTCTGCCGGCGCCGAGGTCTGGCGGAATCGACCTTCGGCCGCCGCGCGGTCAACGACGGCAAGCTTGCCAGCCGCCTGCGCAATGGCGGCCGCATCACCACCGATACGCTCGACCGCATCCGCAATTTCATGGCGCGCAGCGCCGACAGCGCGCCGAGCGGCCGCCGCCTGCTGTTCGAGGCGCCGCCCTCGGCCTTGCCGGTGGTGGCACCGCCGGCGCCTCCGGTCGCCTCAGGTCAGGCGAGCGACGACCCGAGCCGGAATTTCCGCTTCTTCGACAACCGGCAGAAATATTTGCTGTTCGTGAATACCTGCAGCGAAAAATGGGAAATCGCCAACCGCGTCGGTATGGAACTCGCCAGCATCCATCCGCGGCCGCCGGCGGTGCGGGTGTTCGACGCCGGTGTCGGCGACGGCACAGTGCTCGCGCGCGTGATGCGCTCGATGCACGACCGCTTCCCGACCATGCCGTTCTACGTCGTCGGCAAGGAAATCAGCCTCGAAGACGTGCGCCTGACGTTGCAGAAAATGGCGGACCGGTTCATCGAGCACCCCTCGACCGTATTAGTGCTCACCAATCTTGCCTACGGCGAGGCGCCGTGGCTGACGGTGAAATCAGTGAGCGCGGCCTCCAGCATGGTGTGGAAAGAAGTGCCGCTCGATGGCAACACCGCGCATTCGTTCGAGCAGCAGATCACGGCGCTCGAACCCTTCCTCGGTGAAAACTGGAAGGCGCGGGTGTCGCCCAAGAGCGGCAACCCGGTTTACGAGCGGCCGGTGGTGCTGGTGCTCTATCGCAACGATCACAAATTCCTGCTCGATCAGATCGTGCCCAAGCCCGGCGGCTCGACCGCCGAATACGATCTGGTGATCGCCTCGCAGCCCTATCGTGCTCGCGCCTCGCTCGAATTCAAGGCCAAGCGCGTGCTGGCTCCGCTTGCCCGTGCGCTCGGTCCCGGCGGGCGCATGATCGCGATCCATTCCTATGGCAACGATCCCGGCATGGACATCATCCATCGGGTGTGGCCGAACGACAATCCGTTCGTGCACAACCGGCACATGCTGCTCAAGGAGGTCAAGCACGACCTGGGCGCGGCCGGCCGCGATCTCAACTTCAACGCCTACGCC
Organism: uncultured Alphaproteobacteria bacterium; assembly: GCA_963738915.1. Lineage (GTDB taxonomy): Bacteria > Pseudomonadota > Alphaproteobacteria > Rhizobiales > Xanthobacteraceae > Pseudolabrys. Next base: position 98,253 of record CAVTYO010000005.1, on the reverse strand, counting down.
GACCAGCGCTCGCTGTTCCGCTACGACATGCACACGCTGCCGTCGGAGATATCCTCCTCGATCGGCACATCGACATTACTTGCGGCATGGAACGCGGCGATCTACGTGGCGCAGATCGAGGACGACCGATTGTCCGACGTCAACAGCGATCGCCGCTACATCGAGGCGACGCGCGACGCGCTGCAGAAGCACGGCGGTCTGTGGTTCTACGACGAATCCTTCGTGATCTCGCGCCGGCGCGAGTGACGGGCATGGCGGCAAATAATTTTGCCCAAACCTTCTCTGTGGAAGTCACGCGGCCGAGCGCTGCCGAGATCGAGACAATTGGCGCCATCCTGCCGCGAGGCACGCCGGTCTATTTTTCCGCCGTACCGACGATCACCCCGGAAGAACTGGTCGGCGCCGCAAAATCCTTGCGCCGCGCCAGGCTTGAACCGGTCATCCACATCGCCGCGCGGCGCGTTCGCGCCGCGGGCGACTTGCAGGATCTGCTGGCGCGGCTGCGCGGCGAAGCGGACGTGCGGCGGCTGCTGGTGATCGGCGGCGACGTCGAGCAAAGCGGGCCGTTTGCCGACGCGCTGGCGGTGATCCAGAAGGGCGCCTTGCGCGAAGCCGGCATCGAGGAGATCGGCATCGGCGCCTATCCGGAAGGGCATCCGCGCATCGACGCCGTCCGGCTGGAAGCCTCGCTCGACGAAAAGATCGCTGCGGCGAGAGCCCAGGGCTTGAGGCTGCACATCGTCAGCCAGTTCTCGTTTTCGCTGGACGGCATCCTTGCCTGGCTCGAGCGCATGCGTGCCTGCGGCATTACCGCGCCGATCAAGGTCGGCATGGCCGGCCCGACCAGCCTGCCGGCGCTGCTGCGCTACGCCAAACGCTGCGGCGTGAACGCCTCGCTGCGCGGCCTGATGTCGGGCGCGGCAAGCGCGCTCATCGGCAATGTCGGCCCCGACCGCATTGTCGAAACGCTGAGTTTGGCGTCGGGCGAAATCGGCGATGCCCATCCGCATTATTTCTCGTTCGGCGGACTGGCCGAAACCGCCCGCTTCGCCAGCGCCGCGGCGCAGGCGCCGGAACGGCGGGCGGCAACGGGCTCCTAATAAGGAAACGGCGGGGAGTTGCCCCGCCGTCTTTTTTCGTCATCCGACGGCGGCGGTTCGCCAGCCCTGGTGGTAGGTTTCGCGCGCCGGCGCGGCGTACGGCGTCGGGCCGACCACGACCTTGAGCTCGGTCTGCTTGTGGCGCTCGACCGTGGTCTTCTTGGTGCCGCCGTTCTCCTCGCCCCACACTAGCGTGAGCTGCGTGCCGGGCTTGGCGTATTGCTCCTCGACGAAGCCGAGCGAGAGCATCTTGCGCTCGTTGAAGGAGTAGCCGGAGAACATCGAGGCGCCGGCCATCTTGCCGCCGCTCATCACCGCATCGAACGAACTCGATCCGTAATTGGTCAGCGGCAGGTCGAGCCATTTGTAGTTCTCGCCGGGAGGCGTAAACCCCGAAGCAAGGATGCGGGCGACATCCTTGTCGTCCCAGGCGAAGGTGACCTTCGTGCGGTGGTTCTTGCCGTCCATCTTCTTCAGCGCGTCGGCGCCGATGAAGTCGTGGTCGTATTTGGTGAAACCGGCGTAGCCGAGTTCGTGCGGCGTCGTGTAGTAGTCCTCGATGTTGGCGGAGACGAAGCTGCCGGCGAGCGAAGCGTTGGCCTCGTAGCTCGTGCCCGGCAGCCATTGCCGGTAGGCCTTCATTTTTTCGCCGGTGTAGACCGCCGGGACAGGCGAGGGGATCCAGCCGGACTCCAGCGTATTGGTGGCGTAAGCGCGGGCGCCGACTTGGACGATATTGGCGTCCTTGCCGGCTTCGAGAATCGCGGCACGGATTTCGTCGCCTTCGGCGTAGGGCCCCCAGACTTCAAGGCCGGGCGCGCCGGCCATGCCGTGGCGCAGCGCGCGCACTTTTCGTCCGGCGATGGTCACGGTGCCCATGTTGAAGAACTTGATGTCCGGCATGGCACCGCCGTTGAGCTTCTTGATCACCTGCTCGGCGTTCGGGCCCTGGATCTGGTAGCGATAGAATTTGCGGAACACCGGCTTGCCCATCGGCCGTGACGGCGAGCGGTCGTCGTATTCGGTCTTGAGGTCGTAGCCGCCGGTCTTGGCGTGAAATTCGATCCAGTTCGCGGTCGGATTGCGCCCGACGAACACAAATGAATTTTCCGCCAGATAGAAGAGAATGCCGTCGCCGATCACATAGCCGTCGTAGCTGCACGGCGCGAACTGCTTGGCCTTGTCGACGGCGAAATTGGCGAACGAGTTGGTGGCGAGGTACGACAGCATCTTCTTGGCGTCGCGGCCTTCGACGAACAGGTTGACCATGTGGTGGGTCTGGTCGAACAGCACGCAGGTGTCGCGCCAGGCGCGCTGCTCGTCGCGCCAATTGGTGAACTCGGGCGCCACCACCGGGTAGACATAGGCGCCGATCTGCGAGTTGCGCAGCATCTTGACGATGTTGCCCGAGGCCTGGATCGCCTCTTCCAAATTCTTGTAAGCCATACTGGTCGTTCCTCTTCGTTTCTTGAGCGGTAAACGCGCGTCGTCGGCAACCTAGCGTGAGGCGTCTGCCAGAGAAAGAGGCCGGAAATTGACGCGCGCGCGCAGAGGTGTTGTGTATGCGCCGCCGGCGGGGCTGTCCCGTCAACAATGCGAGCGATTATTCATGGCCCAACAACAGAGACCTCCATTCCGCGCCGACCATGTGGGCAGCTTCCTACGCACCGCGCCCCTGAAGGAAGCGCGCAGCAAGCGCGAAAAGGGCACGATCACGGCGGCGGAACTCAAGACGATCGAGGACCGCGAGATTGAAAAGGTCATCCGCAAGCAGGAAGAGGTCGGCCTCAAGCTTGCGACCGATGGCGAATTTCGCCGCGCCTGGTGGCATTTCGATTTCTTCGACGGTCTCGATGGCGTCGAACGCAATGACGAGGGGCCGGGCATCCAGTTCCAGGGCGTGCTGACCAAGACCCGGACCGTTCGCGTCACCGGCAAGATCGGATTTTCGCAGCATCCGATGATCGAGCATTTCAAATTCCTCAAGGCGCACACGAAAGTGACGCCGAAAATGACCATCCCGTCGCCGAGCGTGATGCATTTCCGGCTCGAACCGGGCGCCGTGAGCAAGGCTGCTTACGCGAGCCGCGACGCGATTTTCGACGATCTTGCCGCCGCCTATCAGAAGGCGGTGCGCGCTTTCTACGATGCCGGCTGCCGCTATCTGCAGTTCGACGACACCGCCTGGGCCTATCTCTGCTCGCGGGAGGAGCTGAAGAAGGCGCGCGAGCGCGGGCTCGACGTCGACCATCTGCAGGAGACCTACACGGCCTGCATCAACAAGGCGCTGCAAGCAAAACCCGCCGACATGACCATCACCACCCATGTCTGCCGCGGCAATTTCCGCTCGACCTTCATCTCCTCCGGCGGTTACGAGCCGGTGGCGGAAAGCCTGCTGGTCAAATGCAATTACGACGGCTACTTCCTCGAATACGACACCGATCGCGCCGGCGGCTTCGAGCCGCTGCGTTTCCTGCCCAAGGGCAAGAAGATCGTCGTGCTCGGTCTCGTCACCTCAAAGACCGGGCGGCTGGAGCCGCGCGCTGACATCGAGACGCGCATCGAGGAAGCGACCAAATACGTGGCGCTCGATCAACTGGCGTTGTCGCCGCAGTGCGGCTTTGCCTCGACCGAAGAGGGCAACGTGCTCGCCGAAGAGGAGCAGTGGGCAAAGCTCGCCTTGATCGTCGACATCGCCAAAGAGGTGTGGGGGGCATGAGCGCGCGGACGGCGCCGCCGTTCCGCGCCGACCACGTCGGCAGCCTGTTGCGCACTGCGCCACTGAAGGAGGCAAGGGCGAAACGCGAGCGGGGCGAAATCCCCGCCGCCGCGCTCAAGGCGGTCGAAGACCGCGAGATCGAAAAGATCATCAGACGGCAGGAGGATATCGGGCTCAAGGCCGTGACCGACGGCGAATTTCGCCGCGCCTTCTGGAATTATGATTTTCTGGGCGTGCTGCCCGGGGTCGAAGCCTATCTCGGCGAGCGCAAGGTCAAGTTCGAGGGCGTCAATCCGAAGCCAATGATGCTGCGGGTGACGGGCAGGCTGGGCACGTTCACCACGCATCCGATGCTTGAGCATTTCAAGTTTTTGGCCGCGCATGCGCGCGCGGTGCCGAAAATGACGATCCCGTCGCCGTCGAGCCTGCATTTCCGCTATGGCCGTGACGCGGTACCGGAAAATATTTACCCGGTCATGGACGATTTCTATCGCGATCTCGGGGCAACTTACGCCAAGGCGGTGCGCGCCTTTGCCGATGCCGGCTGCCGCTACCTCCAGCTCGACGAGGTCAACTTCACCTATCTCTGCGATCCGAAATTGCGCGCCCAGGTCGCCAATCGCGGCGACGACCCCGAACAGCTTCCGCAAATCTACGCGCGCATGATCAACGCCGCGATTTCCGGCATTCCGGCGGATATGACGGTGACCATGCATCTGTGCCGCGGCAATTTTCAGTCGACCTTCGTCGCTTCCGGCGGCTACGAGCCGGTCGCGGAGGTGCTGTTCAATTCCATCAACGTCGACGGTTACTTCATGGAATATGACTCGGACCGCGCCGGCGGCTTTGAGCCGCTGCGGCTGGTGCCCAAGGACAAGACCGTGGTGCTTGGTCTCGTCACCTCGAAGTCGGGGCGGCTCGAATCCAGGGACGAGATCAAGCGCCGCATCGATGCGGCCGCCAAATTCGTGCCGCTCGAGCAGCTCTGCCTGTCGCCGCAATGCGGCTTCGCCTCGACCGAGGAGGGCAATATTCTGGCCGAGGACGAACAATGGGCAAAGCTCAGGCTGATTGTCGAAATCGCCGAAGAGGTCTGGGGATGAGTCAACGGGCCAATCCGCCGTTCCGTGCCGATCATGTCGGCAGCCTGCTGCGTCCCGCGGCGCTGAAAAAAGCGCGCGAGCAGCGTGCCAAAAGCGAGATCGACGCCGCCGCCCTCAAGGCGATCGAGGACCGCGAGATCGAGCGAGTCATCAAAAAACAGGAAGAGGTGGGGCTGCAAGGAATCACCGACGGCGAATTCCGCCGTTCCTGGTGGCATCTCGATTTCCTCTGGGGCCTCGACGGCGTCAAGCGGCACGTGATGGGAGAGGGCGTCGCTTTTGCCGGCGTCGCCACCCGCAACGAAGGCTTGAAGGTGACTGGCAAGATCGGCTTCTGCGGTCACCCGATGCTCGAGCATTTCAGCTTTCTCGCCGCGCATACCGGGCGTACGCCCAAGATCACCATTCCGGCGCCGTCGGCACTTTATGGCCGCCCGGTCAAGCCGCCGATCGATGGAACGGTCTATGCGGACGTCGACGCGATGTTTACCGATCTGGGGCAGGCCTACAAAAAGGCGGTGCGCGCCTTTGCCGATGCCGGCTGCCGCTATCTGCAGCTCGACGAGGTGTTCATCGCCATGCTCTGCGACGACAGGTACCGCGCGCAGATGCAGGCACGCGGCGACGACCCCGAGCGCCTGGGCCCGCTCTACGGCGACCTCATCAACACGGCGATGTCGGATATTCCCGCCGACATGACGGTCAGCATGCACCTGTGCCGCGGCAACTATAAGTCGACCTTCATGGGCTCCGGCGGCTACGAGGCCGAACAGGAGATCCTGTTCGACCGCATCAAGGTGCACGGCTATTTCATGGAATACGATTCGGCCCGCGCCGGCGGCTTCGAGCCGTTGAAGCTGGTGCCCAAGGACCGCAAGGTGGTGCTCGGCCTCGTCACCACCAAGACCGGCCGGCTTGAATCCAAGGACGACATCAAGCGGCGCATCGAGGAGGCGGCGAAATATATTTCACTCGAGCAACTGTGCCTGTCGCCGCAATGCGGCTTCGCCTCGACCGAAGAGGGCAATGTCTTGGCGGAGGACGAGCAATGGGCCAAGCTCAAGATGATCGTCGAGGTGGCTGAGGACGTCTGGGGGAAATAGATGCAGGGCATTGTCGAGGGCAAGACCGCCATCGTCACCGGGGCGGGGCGCGGCATCGGCCGCGGCATCGCCATGCTGCTTGCCGCCGAGGGCGCGAACGTCGTGGTCTGCGATATCGGCGCGAGCCTTGAGGGCGCCGGCAACGACGCCGGGCCGGCGCAGGACGTCGTCGCCGCGATCAAGGCAAAGGGCGGCAGGGCGGTGGCGACGACGCTCTCCATCGTCGAGCCGAAGAACGCCGAAGCCATCGTCAAGCTGGCGCTCGACGCCTTCGGCCGCGTCGATATTCTGGTCAACAACGCAGGCATTCTCCGCGACGTCATTTTTCACAAGATGAGCCACGCCGACTGGTCGGACGTGATTGCCGTGCATCTCAACGGCTCGTTCAACATGAGTCGCGCCGTCGCCGGTCCGTTCCGCGAACAAAATTCCGGCAGCTTCGTGCATATGACCTCTACCTCCGGGCTGATCGGGAATTTCGGCCAGGCCAACTACATGGCGGCCAAGCTTGGCATCATGGGGCTGTCGCGCGGCATCGCGCTCGACATGGCGCGCTTCAAGGTGCGCTCGAACTGCATCGCGCCGTTTGCCTGGACGCGGATGATCGAATTGATCCCGGCGCAGACCGAAGCCGAGAAGCAGCGCATCGAGCGCTTGGCGCAGATGACGCCGGAAAAAATCGCCCCGCTCGTGGTCTATCTCGGTTCCGATGCCGCCGACGGCGTCACCGGGCAAATCTTCTCGGTGCGCAACAACGAGATTTTCCTGTTCAACCAGCCGCGGCCGATCCGCGTTATCCACCGCTCCGAGGGGTGGACGCCGGGCACGGTCGCCGAGCAGCTCAAGGGCGCCTTCGGTCCGTCGCTGACGCCATTGGAGCGATCGGGCGATGTGTTCAGTTGGGACCCGATTTGATGAATGCGCCGGAACAAGCCCGGCCATGACGGGGAGACCCAATGCCGATCGTCTACGAAAAACTCAAGGCGCTGAAAATCCCCGAGGTCGAGCATCGCTACGCGGCGAAGGACTGCATCCTTTATGCGCTGGGCCTTGGCCTCGGCCAGGACCCGATGAACGAGGACGAGCTTGCCTTCGTCTATGAAAGAAACCTTAAGGCGCTGCCGACCATGGCGCTGGTGCTCGGCTATTCGCCCTACTGGCTGCGCAATCCGGAGAGCGGCGTGAACTGGACAAAGGTGGTGCATGGCGAGCAGGGCTTCGTGCTGCACCGGCCGGTGGCGCCGGAAGGCGAGGTCGTCGGAAGGACGCGCGTCACCGAAGTGATCGACAAGGGCGAGCGCAAGGGTGCGCTGGTCTATTCCGAGCGCGAGGTCACCGACGAGAAAACCGGGGCGCCAGTCGCGACGCTCTATCAGACCACATTCTGTCGCGGCGACGGCGGCTTCGGCGGTCCGCCTCGCGAAGCGCCAGCGCCGCACGTGCTGCCCGAGCGTACGCCGGACATGACCTGCGACCTGCCGACGCGCCCGGAAATGGCGCTGATTTACCGACTTTCCGGTGACGTCAATCCGCTGCACGCCGAGCCCGACTTCGCCAAGGCGGCAGGATTTCCGCGGCCGATTTTGCATGGCCTCGCTACGTTTGGCGTGGCGGGTCACGCCATCCTGAAAACGCTCTGCGGCTACGATCCTGCGAAGATTACCGCGATGAAGGGCCGGTTTTCGGCGCCGGTCTATCCGGGCGAGACCATCCGCACCGAGATGTGGCGGGAAAAAACCATAGGCGGCTCCGTGGTAAGCTTCCGCGCCCGGGTGGTCGAACGCGACGTCATCGCGATCAATAACGGCCGTGCCGAGCTGAAGGCTTGAAGATGAGCAAGCGTGCCGCCGACGGTCAGGACTTCGCCGACATCCGCGACGGCGTGCGCGCGCTCTGCGCCAAGTTCCCCGGCGAATACTGGCGCGCGCTCGATCGCGAGCGCGCCTATCCGAAGGAATTTGTCGCCGCCCTCACCGAGGCCGGCTACCTCGCGGCGCTCATTCCGGAAGAGTACGGCGGCAGTGGGCTGCCGCTGCGCGCCGCCGCGGCGATTCTGGAAGAGGTGCATGCGGCAGGCTGCAACGGCGCCGCCTGCCACGCGCAGATGTACACGATGGGTACCATCCTGCGGTACGGCTCGGCCGAGCAGAAGCGGAACTACCTGCCCAGGATCGCCAGCGGCGAATTGCGGCTGCAGGCCTTCGGCGTGACCGAACCGACATCCGGCACCGATACCTTGAGCCTGCGCACCACCGCGAAACGTGAGGGCAACGACCATTACGTCATCAACGGGCAGAAGATCTGGACCTCGCGCGCCGAACATTCGGACCTGATGCTGCTGTTGGCGCGCACCACGCCGAAGGAAGAGACCAAGAAGCGTACCGAAGGCTTGTCGGTGTTCCTGGTGGATATGCATCTGGCGCAAGGCACGAGCCTCACCATCAATCCGATCCGCACGATGATGAACCACGCCACCACCGAAGTGTTCTTCGACGATCTGCGTGTGCCGGCGGAAAATCTGATCGGCGAGGAGGGCCAGGGCTTCCGCTACATCCTTTCCGGCTTGAATGCCGAGCGTATCCTGATCGCGGCGGAGTGCATCGGCGATTGCAAATGGTTCATCGACCGGGCGACGAAATACGCCAAGGAGCGCGCCTTGTTCGGCCGCGCCATCGGGCAGAACCAGGGCGTGCAGTTTCCCATCGCGCGCGCCTACGCGCAGATGCGCGCGGCGGAACTCATGGTGTACGAGGCGGCGCGCAAATATGAAGAAGGCCGCGACATCGGGCCGGAGGCGAACATGGCGAAGCTGCTCGCCGCCGATGCGTCCTGGTTTGCCGCCGACATGTGCGTGCAGACTCACGGCGGTTTCGGCTTTGCCGAGGAATACGACATCGAGCGTAAATTCCGCGAAACACGGCTCTACCAGGTGGCGCCGATCTCCACCAACATGATCCTATCGTATCTCGCCGAACACGTGCTCGGCCTGCCGCGGTCGTATTGAGATGGCGCTGCCGCTGGAAGGTCTTCTCGTCGTCTCCATCGAGCAGGCGGTGGCGGCGCCGCAGTGCACCTGCCGCATGGCCGACGCCGGCGCTCGCGTCATCAAGGTCGAGCGCCCGGAGGGCGACTTCGCCCGCGACTACGATTACATCGTGCACGGCGAGAGCGCGCATTTCGTCTGGCTCAATCGCGGCAAAGAGTCGGTCGTGCTCGATCTCACCAGGGCCGGCGACAAGGCGCTGCTCGAAGCCATGCTCGGCAAGGCCGATGTATTCGTGCAGAACCTCAAGCCGGGCGCGCTGGCCAAGCTCGGATTCGCCATCCCGCGGCTGCGCAAGCACTATCCTCGTCTCGTGTGCTGCTCGATTTCCGGCTATGGCGAGAGCGGTCCCTATGCTCAGCGCAAGGCCTATGACCTTCTGATTCAAGCGGAATCCGGCCTATCGTCGGTGACCGGCGGCCCCGAGGCGCCGGCACGGGTCGGGGTGTCCGTTGTCGATATCGCCGCCGGCCTCAGCGCCTACGAGGCGATCCTGGAGGCGCTGATCAAGCGCGGGCGCAGCGGCGAAGGCGGCGCGATTTCAGTCTCCATGTTCGATGCCATGGCCGAGTGGATGACCGTGCCCCTGCTCAACGAGGAAGGCGGCAACCCGTTCAAGCGCATCGGCCTCGCCCATCCGACAATCGCGCCTTACGGCGTGTTCAAATCCCGCGACGGCGCCGACATCCTGATCTCGATCCAGAACGACCGCGAGTGGCGAATGCTTGCGGACAAGGTGTTGGGAAATGCTGCACTCGGCACCGAGGCGAAATTTGCCACGACGACGCAGCGCCTGAAGCATCGCGACGAAACCGACGCCACGGTCGCCGCGGCGTTTGCCCGCCATGACGTCGAGCCGTTGATGGGCAAGCTCGCCGCTGCCGACATTGCCTTTGCCCGCGTCAACGATTCGGCGTTGCTCAGGACGCATCCACATCTGCGGCGCGTGAGATTTGATACGCCGAGCGGGCCGGTGGCCGTGCCGGCGCCGGCGGCGCAGCGCGCCGGCGAGACGCGCAGTTATGGCGCCATTCCGGCGCTCGGGCAGCATACGGAGAAAGTGCGCAAAGAATTTTTCCGTGACTAGCGATCAGTCGATCGCGTGGGCGACCGCTTCGGTCGGTTTGACGCCGGGCGTCTTCTTCGTGGTGCCGATCAGCATGACCAGCGGCATCACCGCCAGCGTCAGGATCATCAGCAGCTTGAAGTCGTTGATGTAGGCGATCATCGCGGCCTGCTGGGTGACGATGCCGTCGAGCATGGCGAGGCCCTGCTCCGTGTGCACGTTCAGGTTTGCGGTGACGTCCGGCATCTGCAGCGCGTCGTTGAACGGCGTCACCGATTCAGTGAGCCGCGCGTGCATTTCCGTGGTCTTGCTGGTGAGACTGGCAATCACCATGGAAATGCCGACCGAGGAGCCGATGTTGCGCGTCAGCGTGGTGATGGCGGTGGCGCCGTTGCGCAGATGCCCCGGCAGCGTAAGGAACGCGACCGAACTGATCGGCACAAACAGCAGGCCGAGGCCGACGCCCTGCACGATGTTGGTGACGATGATCGTATTCTGCGTGGTGTCGAGCGAAAAGCCGGTCATTGTGTACAGCGTCCCGGCGCTGATCACGAGCCCGGTGAGGATGAGGTAGCGGTACTCGATCATCTTCATCAGCCGCGGCGCCGCCAGCATGGTCAGAAGCGTGCCGACGCCGCGCGAGCCGAGCAGGAAACCTGCGGTCTGGATCGGGAAGCCAAGCAGGTTCTGCATGAACGGCGTGACCAGCGCCATGGTGCCGAACAACACCACGCCGATCACCACCATGAACACGCAGCCGGAGACGAAGTTGCGGTCCTTGAACATCTCAAAGCGCACGAAGGGTTCCGCTGTGGTCAGCGAATGGGCGAAGAAATAATAGAAGCCGGCCACCGACACGATGGTTTCGATCCAGATCTCGCTGGCGCCGAACCAGCCGACCTGTTCGCCACGGTCAAGCATCAGTTGCAGCGAACCGATGCCAACGGCGAGCGCGATGAAACCGAACCAGTCGAAGCGCAAATGCGCGTGATGCGGCGTCTCGGTCATGAACGCCAACATGCCGATGACGGTGGCGACGCCGATCGGCAGGTTGATCAGGAACACCCAGTGCCAGGAGTAATTGTCGGTGAGCCAGCCGCCGAGCGTCGGACCCATGATCGGCCCGAGCATCACGCCGACGCCCCAGATCGCCATCGCCGAACCGCGCTCCTCGACCGAATAGGCGTCGAGCAGCGTCGATTGCGACAGCGGCACCAGCGCCGCGCCGGCCATGCCCTGGAGCAGGCGGAACAGCACCATCTGCTCGATGTTCTGCGCCAGCGCGCAGAGGAATGAGGCGACGGTGAAGCCGGCGACGCAGATGATGAACAGCTTTTTGCGGCCGAAGCGGTCGGCCAGCCAGCCGATGGGCGCGGTCATGATCGCGGCGGCGACGATGTAGGACGTCAGCACCCAGTTGATCTGGTCGAGGGACGCCGACAGCGAGCCCTGCATATAGGGCAGCGCCACGTTGGCGATGGTGGTGTCGAGCGCCTGCATGATCGTCGCCGTCATGGCGCAGATCGTGATCAGCCAGCGTCGCGCATTCGGCGACAGCGAGGCGACGCGCGGGCTCATTTTGCCGGCTCTTTGGCCGACGCCGACAGGAAGGGAATGCGGCTATGGCCGGTGTCGACTTCGATCACCGCGCTCATGCCCGAGCGCAGGAGATGCGTGTCCTCGTCCTTGTCGAAGGCGATGCGCAAGGGCACGCGCTGCACCACCTTGACCCAGTTTCCGGTCGCGTTCTGCGGCGGCAGAATGGAAAATTGTGCCCCGGTGCCGGGGCTGACTGCAATCACCGTGCCCTTGAAGGTGTGGTTGGGGAAGGTGTCGACGTCGATGGTCGCACGCTGGCCCACGCGCAGGTAGGTGATATCGGTTTCCTTCGGATTGGCATCGACCCAGGGCGCCTGATCGTCGATCACGCTGAGGATCGGCGTGCCGGCGGGCACGTAACGGCCGACCTGGATGTTGTCGACCTGGGTGGCGGTGCCGGCGATCGGCGCCCGTACCGTGGTCAAATTGAGATTGCGCTGGGCGTCGTCATAGGCGGCCTTGGCCTGAGCGTATTCGGGAAACTGCTCGAGCGGCAGGTCGGCGTTGCCGAGCAACTGGTTCAGCGTCGAGTCGCGCTGCTGCTGGGTGAACTGCGCCTGCAATTTCGCGGTCACCAGGCCGGTCAAGGCCGTGTCGACATCGGCCTGCGAGCCGGCGAGCGATTTCACCAGCGAGGTCTTGCGGTCGACGTCGCGCTGCTTGAGGTCGACGTTCTTTTGCGCGAGCTCGGCGAGCGTCACCAGCGAGGCGAGGTTGGTCTTCAGCTTGTTGTAATCGCTGCGCGCGGCATCGAGCTTGCCTTTCGCGGCGTCGAGCGCGAGCCGGTAGGGCACCGGATCGAGCGTGAACAGTTCGTCGCCGGGCTTGACGTGCTGGCCTTCGATAATGGCGACGTGGATGATCTTGCCGGCGACGTCCGGGGTGATCAGCACTTTCTGCGCGCCGACATAGGCGTTGTCGGTGGAGATGTAACGGCCGCCGGAGAGATAGACACCGAGGCCGATCAGCACGGCGATCGACGGCAGGCCGACGAGGAGGATCGCGCGCTTGCGCCGGCGCCACAGCGCGCCGAGCCGCGACATGCGTCCGGCGTCAGCCGCGGCGGGTGTTCCGTCCGGCGCGGTTTTGGCGTCGGGAGCGGGTACGATCTTGAGAACTTTATCGTTCATGCAACTCAGCCGTTGGCAACCCGGGGCTGCGGAATTCCACTTCGGTTGATGGCGCCGCGCAGGTTTTCGCGCATGCGTTCGAGATCGTGCAGCAGCCGCGCAACCGCCTTCGGGTCGAGCCCCTCGAGCACGGTGCCCATGACCTCCAGGCTCAGCTCGGCGAGTTGTTCAAGGATCGGCCGCGCGGCGGGCGTCAGGAATAACCGGTTGGCGCGACGATCGTTGGGGTCCGCGCGGCGCTCGATCAAACCATTTTCCGCCAGCCGGTCGAGCAGGCGGGTGAGCGTGATCGGTTGCAGGTCGAGGATTTCGGCAAGCTCTGATTGCTTGAGGCCCTCTGAGCGATCGAGGCGGAACAGCACCGCCCATTGCGCTCGCGTCATGCCGAAGGGGCGCACGCGGTGATCCGCGAACGTTTTCATCATTCGCGCTACGTCCATGATCGTAAAGGCGATTTCGCGTTCGACCGGCAGAACCAAAGGCACCCTCCGTTTTGCGGGTGTGCTTATAATAAGCAGGCTTATAATAAGTGCAATAGACATTTTGGCCAAGGGCGTTGCGTCGTGCCGTCGTGCATCGACGGACGCATGACGGAGCCGCGCGGCTGGGGCAAAGTCGCGCCTGAAAAAAACAGCGAGGCGGAAACGAAATGGACATCGGCTTTATCGGGCTGGGCAACATGGGGCAGCCGATGGCGCGGCGGCTGATCGAGGCCGGGCACAAACTCATCGTCTACGACACGCGCAACGACGCAGTCGCTCCGCTGGTGGCGCTCGGGGCGCAGCTTGCCTCGTCACCCGCCGACGTCGCCGACCGCGTCGAGACGGTGATGGCGAGCCTGCCGTCGCTGCAGATTTCGGAAAAGGTCGCGCTCGGCGAAGGCGGCGTCATTCACGGCAAACGCATCAAGCGGCTGGTCGATCTTTCCACCACCGGTTCACGCGCCGCGGCGAAGATTTTTGCCGCGCTGGCGAAGAAGAGCATCGTGCAGGTCGACTCGCCGGTGTCGGGCGGCGTCGGCGGCGCAAACAAGGGCACGCTCGCGGTCATGGTGTCGGGGCCGCAAGCCGACGTCGACGTGGTCAAGGACGCGCTTTCCGTCTTCGGCCGGGTGTTCGTCATCGGCGACAAGCCGGGCATGGCGCAGACCATGAAGCTCGCCAATAATTTCCTCTCCGCCACCGCAATGGCGGCGACATCCGAAGCGGTCGCCATGGGAGTGAAAGCCGGGCTCGACGCGCAGGTGATGATCGACGTCATCAATGCCGGCTCGGGGCGGACCACGGCGTCGGATGGAAAATTCCCGCAGGCGATCCTGCCGCGCACCTTCAACTACGGGTTTGCCACCGGCCTGATGCTCAAGGACGTGCGGCTCTGCGCCGAAGAGGCAAAGTCGCTCGCGGTTCCAGACCAGGTGATGCGCGCCGTGCTCGATCAATGGGAAGCAACCAACTCCGAGTACGGCGGCGATTCGGACTTCACAGCGATCGTCAAGCTCACCGAGCGCCGAGCCGGCGTCACCATCGGCGGGAAGAAATCATGAGCGACGATATTCACGAGATCTACGCCGTCGCTTACGCGAGCCACGGACGCAAGCGCGCCGAGAACTACATTTTCGGCGACCCGCACGACGAGATGACGTCGATCTCCTACTACGTCTGGGTCATCAAAGGACCGCACGGCACTTTCGTCTGCGATACCGGTTTCGACGAAGCCGCAGCCAAGGAGCGCGGACGCAAGATCATCCATCCGGTGGGCGAGGGGCTCAAGGCGCTTGGTGTCGAACCCGACAAGGTCGAGCACGTCATCGCCACACACATGCATTGGGATCATGCCGGCAACTACGACCTGTTCCCCAGTGCGCGCTACCACATCCAGGATACCGAGATGGCCTACGCCACCGGCCGCTGCATGTGCCACCGGATGCTGCGTATTCCCTTCAGCGAAGCCGACGTGCACGCCATGGTGCGCAAGATTTTTGCCTATCGTGTCGAATTTCATGACGGCGTCGAGGAACTGGCGCCCGGGATTACCGTGCATAAGATCGGCGGCCACTCCAAGGGACTGCAATGCGTGCGGGTAAAAACCAGGCGCGGGATTGTCGTCGTCGCCTCCGACTGCATCCACCTTTATTCGCACATCGACGAGGGCCGCGTGTTCCCGATCACCTATTCCGTCGGCGACACGCTCGAGGGCTACAAGACGATCAAGAAGCTCGCCTCCTCGCGCCAGCACATCGTGCCGGGCCACGACCCCGAAGTGCTCAAGCTTTATCCGGCGGCGAAAGCGGGGCTGGAGAACTGGGTGGTGCGGCTCGACGTCGAGCCGAAGGCTTAAGCCAGCCCCAATTCTGCAAACGCATCCTGGTGGTGCGCGGCACTGCCGGGCGAGAAGCAGCAGAACACCACGCGGGTAATGCCGCGCGGGCTTGCCGCCAGTTCCGAGGCGACGGTGCCGACCGCGATGCGCGCGGCGAGGTCGGCGGGAAAACGATAGATGCCGGTCGAAATCGCTGGATAGGCGAGCGAGCAAAGCCCGTGCGCGGCGGCAAGATCGATCGCGCCGCGATAACAGCCGGCGAGGAGCGCCTCCTCATTTGCCGCGCCACCGTTCCACACCGGCCCGACCGCGTGGATGACGTGTCTGGCCTTGAGGCGGTGACCGCCGGTGATCTTGGCGCTGCCGGTTGTGCAGCCGTCCAGCGCGCGGCATTCGTCCAGCAGACCGGGTCCTGCGGCGCGATGGATGGCGCCATCCACCCCGCCGCCGCCAAGCAACGAACGGTTGGCGGCGTTGACGATGGCGTCAACGGCAAGTGTGGTGATGTCGGCGACGTCGATATCGAGAACGGCGTTGCCGATTTCGGCGCTGAGCAGCGGCATGCAGGGACTATATCACCCCCACTCCGAATAGACCTCCGCCTTGAGATCGATGCTCGAGCGCACGCCGACGTCGTCGTAATGCGCGTCGAGAAAGCGCCGCGCCGAGCGCTGGCCGAGCTTGCGCAGCAACTCGAAGGATTCGTAGTCGTTGCGCAGCTTGGTGGCCGAGGAGAAACGCTCGCCGAGACCTTCGAGCACGATGCGGTGCACCTTGATCTGACGGTATTCGCCGGGTCCGGTGCCGTGCGGCACGCGCTTCTGCTCGATCAGCCTGTTGACGAATTCGATGGCGCGCAGTTCGCCGAGCAGCGAGGAATTGAACGTGATTTCGTTGACACGGCCGACGATCTCGCGCGTCGAGGTCGGGACTTTCTTGCGCACCAGCGGATTGATCTGCACGATCAGCACGTCTTCGGTGCTGGTGTTGCGGAAGAATGGATAGAGCACCGGATTGCCGAGATAGCCGCCGTCCCAGTAGGCGACGCCGCCGATCTCGACCGCGCGAAACACCGCCGGCAGGCAGGCCGAAGCCATCACCACCTCGGCGGAGATTTGCTCGCGCGGGAAAATATGCAGGCGTCCGGTCTGCACGTTGGTGGCGGCGATGAAGATGACGCGCGGGTCGGCGCGCAAGCCTTCGAAGTCGACGAAACGCTCGATCAGATCCTTCAGCGGATTGATGTTGAGCGGGTTCACATCGTAGGGCGACAGATATTTCGACCAGGCGTTGAGCCAGTCGAAAGTCGGGGAATCCTGGTTTGGCAGAAGCGAGAACAGCCGGTCGGTCACCGCGCGTTGCAGCGGCGGCAGGTCGCCGCCGACACTCGCCGCGCGCCAGAAGTCGGCGAGCCGCTTGCGTGCTTCGTCGGGTCCGCCGCGTTTTAAGCCGTCGGCGAGCATCACGGCGTTGACCGCGCCGGCCGAGGTGCCGGAAATGCCCTCGACGGTAAGCCGCCCATCCTCGAGCAGATGATCGAGCACGCCCCAGGTGAAGGCGCCGTGCGCGCCGCCACCCTGCAGCGCGAGGTTGACGTGCTTCGTCCCTTGCGGCCTGTCTTTCTTGTCGCCGCCGCCAAAGGCGCGGGAGAGAAATTCGATCATCTTGGCGCGATCACTGGGCCGTCCAGCCGCCGTCGATCGAATAGGCCGACCCGGTAATGGTGGCGGCCGCGTCGCTGGTCAGAAACACGGCGAGATCGCCGATGCTTTCCGGCTTGGTGAACTTGAGCATCGGTTGTTTTTCCGAAATCAACGCCTCCTCCGCTTGCTTGACCGATTGGCCCGCCGCCTTGGCGCGTGCCTCGATCTGCTGCTGCACCAGCGGGGTGAGCACCCAGCCGGGACAAATGGCGTTGCAGGTGATGCCGTCATTGGCGGCTTCCATCGCCACCACCTTGGTCATGCCGACCAGGCCGTGCTTGGCCGCTACGTAAGCAACCTTCTGCACGCTGGCGACCAGGCCGTGCGCCGAAGCGATGTTTATGATGCGCCCCCACTTACGCTTTTTCATTCCGGGGATGGCCGAGCGGATAGTGTGGAACGAGGCGGACAGATTGATGGCGATCACCGCGTCCCACTTCGCCACCGGGAAATCCTCGATATTGGCGACGAACTGGATTCCGGCATTGTTCACCAGCACGTCGAGCGAACCGAGTTCCTTTTCCGTCATCGCCACCATGTCGGCGATCTCGCCCGGCTTGCTCATGTCGGCGCCCGAATAGAGCGCCTTGATGCCGAAGTCCTTTTCCAGTCCGGCGCGCTCCTTCTCGATCGCGGTCTTATCGCCGAAGCCGTTGATCACGAGATTGGCGCCGTCTTTGGCCATGGCACGGGCGATCGCGAGACCAATGCCTGACGTGGAGCCGGTGACCAGCGCGGTCTTGCCTTTGAGCATGGAACATCCTCGATGGGTGAGCGGCCGGAAAAACGGACCAGGGGCGCAGCGAAGCTGCTCTTAATATTATTGCACTGCAATATATATGTTAGTCTGTCGGCGCAACGGCTCACCTTTTCTTGATTGGCGTCCGACGGGCTACACTCAGGATGACGACGGGTTCTGCATGACGGCGGATAAAGGCATGGCCAAGAAAGCATCTTCGCGGGCGGTATTTCCGGCGCCAGGCCACGACCATGAGCGCTGCTCAAGCGATGCCATCGCGCATGCCGAGGCGATTTGCGCGGCGCGCGCCGAGCGGTTGACGCCGATCCGGCGCAGCGTCCTTGAAGCCCTGCTCTCGAGCCATCAGCCGCTCGGTGCCTACGAGCTGATCGATCGCCTGGCCACGCGGGGTGCGAGGCCGGCGCCGATCACGATCTATCGTGCGCTCGATTTCCTGCGCGAACAGGGGCTGGTGCACAGGATCGAGAGCCGCAACGCCTTCATCGCCTGCGTGCACAACCATGACAGCGGCGATCCGGTGGTGTTCCTGATCTGCGAGCACTGCGGCGCCGTCGGCGAGGCGGCCGCCACCGCCGTTGCCGACACGTTGAAAGCCGCCTCGCGTGCCGCCGGCTTCACGCCAAAAACGCCGGTGATCGAGATTTTCGGCATCTGCGTGAATTGCAAGGCTGCCTAGCGCTTCGGCATGAAACGTCATTCGATTGTCGCGTTTCATCGGGAGATTGCCGCGAGCCGGCTGCAACTGATTGCGGTGAAATTGAGCGAGTAGGGGCACTTTCGCGACGCCGTTGACGCCCCTATGTGTAAATGGCATCCATTTTGGCGGGTTTTTCAGTATTGATCGGCCTTTGCACATGAGCGCGACCGCAAAACAGACCCGGCGCCACACCGTCGCTGTCGATGTCGGCGGCGTGGTCGTCGGCGGTGACGCACCCATCGTCGTGCAGTCGATGACCAATACCGACACCGCCGACGTCGAGGCGACGACGCGGCAGGTTGCCGCGCTGGCGCGGGCGGGCTCCGAGATCGTCCGCATCACCGTCGACCGCGACGAGGCGGCTGCGGCGGTTCCGCATATCAAGGAGCGGTTGCTCAAGATGGGCGTCAAGGCGCCTATCGTCGGCGACTTCCATTACATCGGGCATCAGTTGCTCGCCGACCATCCGGCTTGCGCCGAGGCTTTGGACAAATACCGCATCAATCCCGGCAATGTCGGCTTCAAGAACAAGCGCGATCCGCAGTTCACGCAGATCGTGGAAATGGCGATCAAGCACGGCAAGCCGGTACGCATTGGCGTCAACTGGGGCTCGCTCGATCAGGAATTGCTCACGCGGCTGATGGACGAGAACTCGAAGCAGTCCGAGCCGCTCGACGCGCGCGAGGTGATGCACGAGGCCATGGTGCAGTCGGCGCTGTTGTCGGCGGCACGCGCTGAGGAGATCGGGCTGGCAAAGAACCGCATCATTCTCTCCGCCAAGGTGTCCGCGGTGCAGGACCTGATCGCCGTCTACGCCAAGCTTGCTGGCCGCTGCGACTACGCGCTGCACCTGGGGCTAACCGAAGCCGGCATGGGCTCCAAGGGCATCGTTGCCTCGTCTGCCGCCATGGGCGTGCTGTTGCAACAGGGCATCGGCGACACCGTGCGCATCTCGCTGACGCCGGAACCGAACGGCGACCGCACCCGCGAGGTGCAGGTGGCGCAGGAGTTATTGCAGACCATGGGTCTGCGCACTTTCGTACCGCTGGTTGCCGCCTGTCCCGGCTGCGGTCGCACCACCTCGACCACGTTTCAGGAACTTGCCTCCGACATCCAGGGCTTCATCCGCGACTCGATGCCGGCGTGGAAGATGCGCTATCCGGGCGTCGAGACGCTCAACGTCGCGGTGATGGGCTGCATCGTAAACGGTCCGGGTGAATCCAAGCATGCCGACATCGGCATATCGCTGCCGGGCACCGGCGAGCAGCCGACCGCGCCGGTGTTCATCGACGGCAAGAAGGCCGCGACGCTGCGCGGGCCGACGCTGACAACCGATTTCAAGCAAATGGTCACCGATTACATCGAGCGCCGTTTCGGCACCGGCGGCCAGCGCGCCGCCGAATAGCTATCACCACCTTCAATCCGCTGCCTTCATGGCCGTCGCCGCGGT
Source organism: uncultured Alphaproteobacteria bacterium (assembly GCA_963738915.1). Lineage (GTDB taxonomy): Bacteria > Pseudomonadota > Alphaproteobacteria > Rhizobiales > Xanthobacteraceae > Pseudolabrys. Next base: position 78,461 of record CAVTYO010000005.1, on the reverse strand, counting down.
CGCGTAACCGCCGTCGGCGCCGTCGATGAAATGGATGTGGTGGGGCCTCGACGGCGAAGGCGTAAAGCACGTCATGATGGCCGCTTCCTGCCGATGAGCACCGTAGTTGGCCACGCCGTCGGCTGCCGCGGTTTTTAGGGCGTCCTCGATCTCGTCGGCGAGCTCGGGCGTGCAATCGAGCACCATGCGCAGACCGTCGTCGAACTTGCGGAAATCTGAATTGTCGATGAGCTCGCGCATGTATTTCTTGGGAACGAAGCGGCCGACGCGCACGCCGCACCACATGACGAGAAAAACGAGCAGCGTACGAGCCAGCACCTTGACCTTGCGCACGCCGATCGACTCGCCGGTGCGGCGCGCGGCGCGCGCTTCGAGGTCGTAGCCCTGCGGCGGCCATTTCATCCGCAGCCCTTTTCCCGGCAGCGGACGCGACGCATTGGGCGTCTTCTCGACGATGCGGGTGATGGTCTCGATCAGGGCGCGAAAGGTTTCGGGGCTTGCGCCCGGCGCCGGGGTCACCACGAAAGTGAGGACCAGCCCGCGTTGCGCCGGAATATGCTCAAAGCGGCAGGAAAGCCCGGTTAGATCGGGGTGCGCTCCGGGCGGCGCCGGCGCAAGCGCAATCTCGCCGCGCTTCATGGCCGCATCGGCGTACGCAAGTCCGCCGCCGGAAAACATCGCGATCGAAATGTTCTCCGAGGGGCCGTAGCGGGCAACACGCACATCGTGCCCCTGGGCGCGGATGGCATCGACCGAAGTCATTCCGATCCGCAGGGACAGATCGAGATCCTCCCCGACCCAGGTCGCAGTTTCGGCGAGCGCCTGCCGCGCAAGTGCGGCATCGGACGCAGCTACCGCAAAGCTCGCGCCGTCGCCGCCGAACACGAAGGGGAAATCGCGACCGTCGAGCGCGTTGGTGATCGACACGATCACGGCGGCGCCGGCCATGTTCACCGCCTTGTAGCGGTTCTCGGCGATTGCCTTGGTCGATTGCACCACGTCGGCGACGCCGATCACCCAGCCCTCCGGCAGCGGTTGGAAGTTGGCCTCATCGACGATCTGGGTAAAGTCGCGGAAAACGGGAAGACCGGCGTAAAAGAGATCCGTCCCGGCGGAAGCCGTCATCGCTAGATCCAGCCGCCCTGGTCCTGCCCGCGATTGGCAAGGCTCGCCTCTTCGAGGTCCAGCTCGTATTCAATTCGCCGCCGCGCCTCGTCGGTGATCTTGCCCTCGCGCAGCAGGCGGAAAATATATTTGCGCTCGGCATCGATCAGGTCTTTCTTCGCGGCGGCGGTGCGCCGCGTCTGTTCAAGGCCTTCGGTCAGGTTCTTGGGCAAAAGCTGCTTGCGGCTGCGATTGCGCGTGCGAATGTGATCGGCGGCGTCTTCCGGTAACCCGCGTTTTGCGGCGGATTCCTCGAAGCGCTTGTCTACCTCCTCCAACGCGTCCACGCGGACAAGCAACTCCTCCTCGATCTCCTTTTCGCGCTCCGCCTTGCCGATGTCGGAGAGCCCAAGCCAGCGCATGACCGTCGGCAGCATCGGACCCTGCCCGACCAGCGTCACAATGATGACGCCGAAGGTGACGAACAGGATCAGGTCGCGGTGCGGAAACGGCTGGCCGTTGTCGAGCGTGTAGGGAATCGCGAGCGCCACGGCCAGCGAGTTGACGCCGCGCATGCCGGTGAAACCGAGAAAAAACGTCGTTTGCCAGCTCGGCGAGGGGTCGCGTTTGGCGAGCGAGGGACTGATCCACCGCGGCAGGTAGGTCGACGGGAACACCCAGATGAAACGCGCCACGATGACGATCAGGGTGGTCCAGGCGGTCGCAATCATCAGGTCGTGGATCTCGAATCGCTGCGTCTGTTCAATCAGCGTGCGCGCTTGCAGGCCGGTGACCAGAAACACCAGCCCTTCGATCAGGTAGACGATCAGGTCCCAGAAGAAGATGCCTTGCAGCCGCGTGGCCGATGGAATGAGCAATGGCCCGTTCCAGCTCACGTACAGGCCGCAGGCAACCGTCGCCAGCACGCCCGAGCCGCCGAGATGGAACGGCACCCAGAACGCGAGGAAGGGGGTGAGCAGCGACAAGGTAATCTCGACGCGCGGCTCGTGCGACCACTTGCGCAGCCGCAGGCTGAGCCAGCCGACGGCGAGGCCGTAAATGACTTCTCCGATCACGATGATTACGAATTCGCCGGCCGCCTCCCCGAGCGAAAACGTGCCGGTGGTCACCGCGATGACGGCGAAGCGGTAAAGGACGAGCGCGGTCGCGTCATTGGCGAGACCCTCGCCTTCCAGCACAACCATGATCCGGCGCGGCAGTCCGAGCTTACGGGCAATCGCCAGCGGCGCCACCACGTCGGTCGGCGAGACGATGGCGCCGAGCAGGAAGCCGACGCCCCAATCGAATTTCAGGAGGTAATGCGTGGCTGCGGCGACCGCGCAGGTGGTGAAGATGACGCAGCCGAAGGCGAGCAGTGCGATCGGCCGCAGGTTGAAGCGGAAGTCGCGCCAGCTCATGGCGACGCCGGCCGAGTAGATCAGCGGCGGCAGGATCACCAGCAGCACGACTTCGGGTGCCAGCGTCACCTGCGGCAGGCCCGGCACCAGCGCAATGCCGACGCCGGCAACGACGAGCAGGATCGTCGGCGCGGTATTCAGGCGCCTCGCGGCGACGGCGACGGCCGCCAGCACGGCGAGCATGAACCCGACCGTCTGCATCGTCGCGGTAATGGCCGATGCTTCCATGGTGCCGGCTCGCTCCCGCTAGATGACGCTGGCCGCGATGTTAACGACCAGCGCCAGCAATGTGACGTTGAACAAGAACGAGATGATGCCGTGCGCCAGCACCGTCCGGCGCACCGGCTTCGACCCCACCGCCACATCGGAGACCTGCGACGTCATCCCGACCACGAATGAAAAATACAGGAAATCCCAATAGTCGGGTTCGACGTCCTTGGGAAAAATCATGCCGACGATCTTCATGCGCTGCGCGGCGTAATATTCGTTGGCGTAATGGACGGCGAAGATGACGTGGATAAACCCCCATGACAGCAGGATAGTAACGACCGCCAAGGCGAGCTGCATCGACTCGCGTTCGCCGGTGCGCGTATTGCCCAGCAGTGCGACGATGGCGCCGAGGCTGGTCATCGCGGCGATGGCGGTGAGAACCAGGATGCCGAAACGGCCTTCGTCCTCCTTGGCGGCGCGGTTGCGCAGGTAGTCGACGCCGCCCATGGCCAGGAGCTGCGACACCGCAATCAGATAAAACGCGACGCCGATGTCCCAGCCGATCAACGCCTTCGTCGTCATCCACTCTCCCGGCGACACGAGCGCGGCAACAACGGCGATCACCGCGGCAATAAAAAGCCTCGGCCGCGCGCGGACGATGCGGATGATCCGCGGCGGGCGGCGCGCGATAGGCGCTTTAGTCTCGGCCATGGCGTTCTTTCCGCGGCGATCAGTTCCGCCGCTCGGCAATGAAACGCGCGGTCGCGCGCAGGATGTCGGCCTTGGCGCCGAAGGACACAAGGGCTGCCTCCGCGTCCGCAATCAGCGCCTCGAGTTTGGCGCGTGCGCCTTTGACGCCGAGCGCCGATACCAGCGTCGCCTTGCCGGCGGCGGCGTCCTTGCCGGCGGCCTTGCCGATGGTTGCGGCGTCGCCCTCGACATCGAGCAAGTCGTCCGCGATCTGGAACGCCTGTCCGACCGCGGCGCCGTAGCGATCGACGTTCGACATGGCCCTGGCGTCGGCTTGCCCGAGGATGGCGCCGGCGCGGCAGGCAAAGCGCAGCAGCGCGCCCGTCTTCATGGCCTGCAAGGTGACGATGTCGCTTTCGCCAAGCGGCTTGGCTCCGGCGAAGCGCCCTTCGGCGGCGAGGTCGAGCATTTGTCCGCCTGCCATGCCGCCGATCCCCGCTGCACGGGCGAGTTCGAGAACGAGATCGGCGCGCACGCGCGCATCGGCGTGCACCTCTTGCCGTGCCATCAGATCGAAGGCGAATGTGAGCAGGCCGTCGCCGGCGAGGATCGCGGTGGCCTCGTCGAAGGCCTTGTGCGCCGTCGCGCGGCCGCGCCGCAGGTCGTCGTTGTCCATGGCCGGCAGATCGTCGTGCACCAGCGAATAGCAATGCACGCACTCGAGAGCGCAGCCGGCGAGCAGGGCGCCGGCGCGGTTCGCGCCGAACAGGCTCGCGCATTCCACCAGCAGGAAAGGGCGCACCCGCTTGCCGCCGCCGAGGGCTGCATAGCGCATGGCCTCTAGCAGGCGCGGCGGCCGCATGACCTCGTTGGCGGCCGGCTTGGCGGCCAGCAACTTTTCGAGCAGCGCTTCGGTATCGGCGGCGACGGCCGAAAGCCGTGCGGCAAAATCGTTAGAACTGGCGTCCATGCGTCGCATCATTAGCGCCGGGTTTCGCCGGCGGCAAATTGCCCGGCAAATGGGCTAGGTTCGAGGCCATGGCCCGCCGGGAACGCCGACTAAGCCTTGCCCATGACATCCTGCGGCTGCCGTCGCGGCCGCTGCTCTATTTCGTCATCGCCGGGCTGGCGCTGCTGCTTTTGCCGTATGTGCTGACGCCGCTCTACGCCTTTGGCCGTCCGGTCTCGACGGTCATGCTTTGGCGCCAACTAACCGGGCAGCGGGTCGTTCGGGATTATGCGCCTTTGTCCGCCGTCTCGGGGCGGTTGCGACTTGCTGTCCTGATCGCGGAGGATGGGCGCTTCTGCCGCCACTACGGCGTCGATCTCGCCGAAATCCGCGACGCCATCGAGGACGCGGACAGCCTTGGCGATCTTCGCGGCGGCTCGACTATCACGCAGCAGGTGGCCAAGAACCTGTTCCTCTGGCCAGGCCGCAGCTACGTACGCAAGGCGCTGGAATTTCCCCTGGCGATGTGGATCGACCTGGTGCTGTCGAAGCGCCGGATACTGGAGATCTACCTCAACATTGCCGAATGGGGCCCGAACGGTGAATTCGGCGTCGAAGCTGGCAGCCGCTATGCATTCGGCGCCTCGGCGCGCGACCTCAGCGCGTATCGTGCCGCGCTGCTTGCCGCCGTCCTGCCCAACCCGTCGGACCGCGACGCTCATAAGCCCGGGCCAGGCTTGCGCCGGCTCGCCGGGCTTTACGTCGCCCGCGCTGCGCGTTCGCCGGAAGTCGCTGCCTGCGTTAAGGAAACCCGCTGAGTTTTGCCCCTAGCCTTGGCTGGGAGCATCCTCTATAAGCCCGGCTTCAAACCGACATTTGCGATCCTGACCGGAGTTGTTTCCCATGGCCGTTCCAAAAAGAAAAACCTCGCCGTCGCGCCGCGGCATGCGCCGCTCCGCCGATGCGCTCAAGCGGCCTACCTATGTCGAGGACAAGGATTCCGGCGAGTTGCGCCGCCCGCACCACATCGACCTGAAGACCGGCATGTATAAAGGCCGCCAGGTTCTCAAGGTGAAGACCGAAGCCTAGCGTCAACCCGCCGCGCTCGACGAAGTCCGCGCACGATCCCGAAAAGTGGATGCCGGTTTTCGGATAAGGTCATGCGCCACTAAAATGAGCCGCGATTTCCAGCTCCCCGGCCGCTCGCCCGTCATTGCATGCAATGGCATGGCGGCGACCTCGCATCCCTTGGCGACGCTTGCCGCCATCGACGTGCTGCGCGAAGGCGGCAATGCCGCCGACGCAGCGGTTACCGCCTGCGCAGTGCTTTGCGTGGTCGAGCCGCACATGACGGGCGTTGGCGGCGATTGCTTCGTGATGCTGGCAAAGCCGGGACAGGCGCCCTGGGGCTACAACGGCTCCGGGCGTTCGGCGTCCAGGGCATCCGCCGAAGCGCTGCGGTCGCAAGGCTTGCACGAGATTGGTACGTCGATCCACGCCGTGACCGTACCCGGCGCGGTCGATGCCTGGGGGGAAACCCTCAAGACGCACGGCACCATCGGCCTTGATCGCGCCTTGGCGCCGGCGATCAGATATGCGCAAAGCGGCTTTCCCATCGCCGCGCGCGTCGCTTTCGACTGGGCACGGTTCACCGCGCGGCTCAACGCCGATCCCGGCTCCGCCAAACATTATCTGTTCAACGGTACGTCGCCGAGGGAAGGCGACGTCATCAGGCTTCCGGCGCTGGCGAATACGCTAAAGTCAATCGCGGCGAACGGCGTGCGCGCGCTTTATCAAGGCGAAATCGCCGCCGATATGGCGGCAACACTTGCCGCGCGCGGCTCGCTGATCACGGTGAACGACATTGCCGCGCACAAGGGCGAAGTGGCCAAGCCGATCAGCAGCAACTATCGCGGGCTCGACGTTCTCGAATTGCCGCCGAACGGGCAGGGCATCACGGCGCTTGTGATGCTCAATATCCTCGAGACCTTCGACATGAAATCGCTCGAGGCTCTCGGGCCCGAACGCTTTCATCTGATGCTTGAGGCCGGACGCATCGGCTATGCCGTGCGCGATACGCACGTCGCCGATCCGAAAGCGATGACGATCGATGCCGTCAGGTTGCTCGACAAAGGCTGGGCGAAGACGCTGGCCGCCAAGATCGATCCGGCAAAACGCGTGGCGCTGCCGAAGGCGCCGACGCCGGGCAACGAGACCACTTACATCTCGATCGTCGACAAAGATCGCATGGCGGTGTCGTTCATCAACACGCTCTATTCTAACTTCGGCCACGGCCTGTGCACCGAGAAGACCGGGATCATGTTCACCAATCGCGGCGCCTGTTTCACGCTCGAGCCCGGACACCCCAATTCCATCGGTCCGTCGAAGCGGCCGATGCACACCATTATCCCGGCGCTCGCCATGCGCAACGACAGGGTCGAATATTCGTTCGGCGTCATGGGCGCGCACTACCAGCCGATGGGCCACGTGCAGATCGTCCTCAACCTCATCGATTACGGCATGGACGTGCAGCAGGCGATCGAAGCGCCGCGCGCGTTTTTTGTCGGCGAGGACACCGCCGCCGAGCGTGGCGTGCCGGCGGCCACCATTGCCGGCCTCAAGCAGCGTGGCCACCACGTCACAACTCCGGAAGTGCCATGGGGCGGCGCGCAGGTGGTCAACATCGACTGGGACCGCGGTGTGCTGATCGCGGGCTCCGAATCGCGCAAGGACGGCTGCGCGCTCGGCTACTAATGCGGCAGTAGCGCCTCGGTCGCGCGATAGGCGGCGATCGCTTCGCCCGGTTCCGCGCGCCGGCGCTCGCGCGTTTGTGCGATCTGATCCCGGGTGGCGATGAGCTGAGCCAAAAATGGCGCCTGCCGGAAGCCGGCGGCCGGCTCTCGAGCAACCTCCGGGCCAGTGGCGACGAGAGCGTGGGTCGCGTTGCCCGGTTCCGCGCGCTGATCGGTCTCGCGCAAAGTGCGGCCGATCAGCCTCTGAGCAGGTTGTCTGGTCGCGGTGACTTTCATCAGGCCAGTGTCCAGTGCCTTGTCTCGGTTCGGGACAAAATGCCCCGTGTCGTCATGAGATTGGCAAGCATCGTGCCGGTTGCGACGGCATCCGTGCCGCAATCGCGGAAATCAAGGAAAAACGGGCTTTTCCTAATTCTTTAATGATTCACTATAGCGTCGCGCTTGCCATTTTGCCGACTTTCAACGCCGCCATGCCGTGCAACGTTCCCAAAAAAGGGCGATCGTGATCCGTATCGACCAGGTGCCCGGTTCACTCGACACGGCAAGGATTCTCGCCTCGGTCGGCGAAGCCGCCTACGAATGGCGTCTCGACACCGACATGCTGATCTGGAGCGGCAATGCCGCGGCGGTGCTTGGCGCCGTCCCCGGAGGAATTGCCGGTGGGCGCGCCTATGCGCAGCGCGTCGAGGCCGCCGGCGGGCCAAACCGCTTTGAAGCAATCACCAGCGCCTCGCAGACCGACAATGGCGCCGGTGTTGCCTATCAGATCGAATACGCCTTCCGCCGCGACGATGGCGAAAAAGTCTGGATCGAGGACACCGGCCGGTGGTTCGCCGGAACCGACGGCAAGCCGCTGCGGGCGCATGGCGTCGTGCGCGCCATCGACGAGCGCCACGAGCGCGAGCGCAAGCTGACGCAACTGGCACAGTTCGATCAACTGACCGGCGAGATGAACCGCGCACATCTGATCGACGTTCTCGGCGGCATCCTTGATGAAGCGGTGCGCTTCCGTACCTCCTGCGGCTTCCTCCTCATCGCCATCGATCACCTCGGGCGGCTCAACGAAACCTATGGCTTCGACGTCACCGAGCAGGTTATCGCCCAGCTTGCCAAACGCCTTCGCCCGAAGCTGCGCGGCGACGATCGCCTCGGCCGTTTCTCCGGCAACAAGTTCGGCGTCATCCTGAAGACCTGCACGCCGGAGGAATTATCGGTTGCTGCCGAGCGCCTGCTGGTCGCGGTGCGTGAAGAGCCGATGGAGACCAATGCCGGTCCGGTCGCGTTGACCGTCACAATCGGCGGCGTTACCGCGCCGCGTCATGCCCGTACCGTTGCGGAAATCGTCAACCGTGCCCAGGACGCGCTTAACGCGGCTCGCGCCAAGCGCCACGGTTCGTTTGCCGCCTATCGCCCCAACGTCGAGCGCGACGCGCTGCGCAAGGAAAGCGCCCGCGCGACCGACGAGATTGTCGCCGCGCTCAACGAGCGGCGCATTGCACTTGCCTTCGAGCCGGTCGCCGATGTCCGCAGCCGGCAAATCGGCTTCTACGAGTGTCTGATGCGGGTCTATCGCCCCGAGGGCACCGTCGCCCATGCCAACGAGATCATTCCCGTCGCCGAGCGGGTCGGATTGGTGCGCATGCTCGACCACCGCGTTCTCGAGTTGGTGGTGCAGGAATTGGCGGAAGCGCCGCTGCTGCACGCCAGCGTCAACGTTTCCGCGGCGTCCACCGTCGATCCTGATTGGTGGGCGGGGCTGGGCGCGCTGCTGCGCGCACACACCGATGCGGCCGCCAGGCTGATCATCGAGATCACCGAAAGCGCGGCGATCCAGAACATCGACGATACCCGGGGTTTCGTCGCCCGCGTCAAGGATCTCGGCTGTCGCATCGCCATCGACGATTTCGGCGCCGGCTACACCTCGTTCCGCAACCTGCGCAAGCTCGGGGTGGACATCGTCAAGATCGACGGTGCCTTTGTGCAGAACATCATCAAGTCGGAAGATGACCGCGCCTTCGTGCACACGCTGATCGATCTGGCGCGGCGACTCGGTCTCAAGACCGTGGCCGAATGGGTGCAGGACGAAGAGGCGGCCGTGACGCTGGCCGGTTGGGGTTGCGACTATCTACAAGGCGCGCTGATCGGGCTTGCATCGCCGCACCGGCCCTGGCGGCCGGAAGATGTCGCGCGCGCCGCCGCCTCCGCCTGACGATTATTCCTTGTTGCCGAGCCGGTCGAGGCGCTTCTGCATCTCGTCGAGCTTCTGCTTGAGTTCGTCAATGTCGCCGCCGCTTCCACCACCGGACGAGGGCTTTTCGGTTTCGCCCTTGGCCTGGCCACGGGCAAAGGGGGCAAACATGGCAAAGGTCTTCTCGAACATTTCCATGTTGCGCCGCACCTGATCTTCCAGCGGGCCGAAGCCGCCGACGCCGAAGGCCTGCGCCATCTGCGCGCGGAACTTGCCCTGCTCGCGGGTCAACGACTCGATCGATTGCTCGAGGAAACGCGGCACCAGCATCTGCATGCTGTCGCCGTAAAAGCGGATCAACTGCCGCAGGAAGGCAATCGGCAGCAGGCTTTGGCCTTCCTTGTTTTCCTGCTCGAAGATGATTTGCGCGAGCACCGAGCGGGTGATGTCTTCTCCGGTCTTGGCGTCATAGACGACAAAATCCTCGCCGGTTTTGACCATGGCCGCGAGGTCCTCGAGCGTCACGTAAGTGCTGGTTCCGGTGTTGTAGAGCCGCCGGTTGGCGTATTTCTTGATCGTAATCGGCTCTTTTTCTTTGCTTTCGGCTGCCATGGTCATCGCGGTTTCCTCTGAGGACGTCTTGAGCATAGCCGTTTTCAGCAGGCCCAAGCCAGTCGTTTTGTGGCAGCGCGGCAGCGTCCTGAATGGGCTTGCCGGAAGCCGCGAGGGGGTCTTAAAACCCCGAATTGCCGCCCCTATTTGACCTGAGACGTGATTGACACCCCGACGCCGGCTACACAGGATGCGGCAGCGCCAAAATACGCCCCTGACGCCTTACGGCATCGCAACAGGAGTTTTCCATGCAGGACGATATCGTCATTGTCAGCGCCGCACGCACCCCGGTCGGCGCGTTTAATGGGGCGTTCGCAAACCTTCCGGCGCATGAGCTCGGCAAAACCGCGATTCAGGCGGCGCTGACCCGGGCCGGAGTCGAAGGCAGCCGCGTGTCCGAAGTGATCATGGGGCAGATCCTCAGCGCCGGCGAAGGACAAAACCCGGCGCGGCAGGCCTCCGTTGCTGCCGGCATTCCGGTGGAAAGCCCCGCATGGGGCGTGAACATGCTGTGCGGTTCGGGCCTGCGCGCCGTCGCCCTCGGCTATCAGGCAATTGCCAACGGCGACAGCGAGATCGTGGTTGCCGGCGGCCAGGAGTTGATGAGCATGGCGCCGCACTGCGCGCATTTGCGCGGCGGCGTGAAGATGGGCGACTTCGCCATGGTCGACACCATGATCAAGGACGGCCTCTGGGACGCCTTCAACGGCTATCACATGGGCAACACCGCCGAGAACGTCGCCAAGCAATGGCAGATCACGCGCCAGCAGCAGGATGAGTTCGCCGTCAAGTCGCAGAACAAGGCGGAAGCGGCGATGAAGTCCGGCCGCTTCAAGGACGAAATTACTCCCGTGACCATCAAGTCGCGCAAGGGCGACATCGTGGTCGACGCCGACGAATATCCCAAGGCCGGCGTGACCATCGATTCAATCGCCAAGCTGCGTCCCGCCTTTGACAAGGAAGGCACCGTGACCGCGGCGAATGCCTCCGGCATCAATGACGGCGCCGCAGCCGTCGTGCTGATGCGGGCCTCCGAAGCCGCTAAGCTCGGCAAGACGCCGCTTGCTCGCATCGTGTCCTGGGCACAAGCCGGCGTTGATCCGGCGATCATGGGCACCGGGCCGATCCCGGCCTCGCGTGCGGCGCTCAAGAAGGCGGGCTGGAAAAAGGACGACCTCGACCTGATCGAGGCAAACGAGGCCTTCGCCGCGCAGGCCTGCGCGGTGAACAAGGACCTCGGCTGGGACACCGCCAAGGTCAACGTCAACGGTGGCGCCATCGCCATTGGCCACCCGATCGGCGCCTCAGGCGCGCGCGTCCTCACGACGCTGCTGTTCGAGATGCAGAAGCGCAATGCCAAGAAGGGCCTCGCCACGCTGTGCATCGGCGGGGGTATGGGCATCGCCATGTGCGTCGAGCGTTGAACCTCGACGCACTGCACAATAATCTTCGATAAAAAACGTCATGGCCGGGCTTGTCCCGGCCATCCACGTCTTTAGGGTACGAAGAACAAGACAAAAAAATTATGGGAGGAGTGGGGCATGTCTCGCGTTGCGTTGGTTACCGGCGGCAGCCGCGGCATCGGAGCCGCGATCTGCAAAGCGCTCAAGACAGCCGGCTACAAGGTCGCCGCCAACTACGGCGGCAACGATGAGGCAGCACAGAAATTCAAGGCCGAGACCGGCATCCCGGTGTTCAAGTGGGACGTGTCCTCATTCGAAGCCTGCGCCGAGGGCGTGAAGAAGGTCGGCGCCGATGTCGGTCCGATCGAAGTGCTGATCAATAACGCCGGCATTACCCGCGATTTGCAGCTTCATCGCATGAAGCCGGAGCAGTGGACGGCGGTGATCAACACCAATCTCGGCTCGCTGTTCAATATGTGCCGCAACGTCATCGAGGGCATGCGCGAGCGCAAGTTCGGCCGCATCGTCAATATCTCGTCGATCAACGGGCAGAAGGGCCAATTCGGCCAGACCAATTATTCCGCCGCCAAGGCCGGCGAGATCGGCTTCACCAAGGCGCTGGCGCAGGAAGGCGCGCGCGCCGGAATCACCGTCAACGCCATCTGCCCCGGCTATATCAATACCGAGATGGTGCAGGCGGTGCCGAAAGACGTGCTGGAGAAATCGATCCTGCCGCTGATTCCGATCGGGCGGCTTGGCGAGCCGGAGGAAATCGCGCGCTGTGTGGTCTTCCTCGCCTCCGATGACGCCGGGCTGATCACCGGTTCGACGCTGACGGCAAACGGCGGCCAGTATTTCACCTGAGCTCAGGTTTTTGGTTTCCAATCCTTCGGCGCCAGTTCAAAGCCGGAAAAATCAAAACCCGGCGCGACGGTGCAACCGGTCAGCGTCCATTCGCCGAGCGTCTGCGCCGCCTGCCAGGCGCGCGCCGGCACCGTGATCTGTGGGGCCTCGCCGGCGGCGATATCGGGGCCGAGGTGGATCACCTCTTCGCTGGCACCGTCGACCACCGAGAGTTCGAGCGGCGCTCCCGAATAATAGTGCCAGGTCTCCACGGCATCGACGCGATGCCAATGTGAGCGCTCGTCGCGCTGGAGCAGGAAATAGATCGAGGTCGAGGCCGCGCGTCCGTTGATCAAGTTCGTGTCGCGAAAGGTCTCGCGATAATGCCCGCCTTCCGGATGCGGCTTGAGCGCGAGCCGGCGGATGATCTCGGCTGCGGTCAGCACTTATTTGAACTTGTTTTTGCGTTCGCGGATTTCGGCAAATACCTTTGCCGCAGGTTGCCCCGTCAGATTGCAGCAGGCGGCGACCTCGGGCTGATCCGCGCGTAGAAACGGATTGGCCAGCTTTTCGTCGCCGATGGTCACGGGGATCGTGGGCTCGCCTTCCGCGATCAGCCGCCTCACTTGCGCCTCGCGCGCGGCGAGCACCGGATTGTCCGGCTCGATGGTGCGGGCGAAGCGGATATTGGCGGCGGTGTATTCATGCCCGCAATAAATTTCGGTATCGTTGGGCAGATCGCGAAGTTTCACCAGCGAACGCCACATCATTTCCGGCGTGCCTTCGATCACCCGTCCGCAGCCGATGGAAAACAGCGTATCCCCGACGAACGCGATTTTGTCGCCATGAAACCAGTAGGCGATGTGATCAAGCGTATGCCCCGGTGTTTCGATCACGCGGGCCGACAATTTTCCGACCGAAACCTTGTCGCCTTCACGCACCGTTTCGTTGACTGCGGGAATCTTCGCACCCTTCTCCACCGGTGCCACCACGCGGCATCTATATTTATCCTTCAGTGCCTGGATGCCGCCGGTGTGGTCGTGGTGATGGTGCGTGACCAGGATGTCGGTGAGCTTCCACCCCGTGGCTTTGAGCGCCGCCTCGACCGGCGCCGCCTCCGGCGCGTCGATTGAAGCGGTGGCGCCCGTGTCGCTGTCGTGGATCAGGACGCCGTAATTGTCGCTCAGGCACGGGAACAGGCTTATTTCAGCGGTCATGGCATTCCTCTTCCAGGCGTTTTATTAACTCTAGCACGCGCCACCAGGCCCTAGTAGGCGCGGCGTTGCCTGCATGGCAGCGATTTGCCAAGGCGTTCGTGGTATTTTCCTTCCATGTCGATTGACGTCGTTGATCTGCGTAATTTCTACGGCCAGCGCCTCGGCGTGGTCGCACGCCGCTTTATCGGCCGCAGCATCCGCTCGCAGTGGCGCGACACGACGGGTCAGCGGATGCTGGGCGTCGGCTATGCCACACCCTATCTCGGGCTGTTCCGCGAAGATGCCGAACGCTGTCTTGCCTTCATGCCCGCGGGGCAGGGCGTGGTGAAGTGGCCGACCACGCGGCCGGCGCTTGCGGCACTGGTCGACGATTGCGAAATGCCGCTGCCCGACGCCGCGGTCGATCGTGTGCTGCTGGTGCATGCGCTGGAGATGACAACCGACGCTGCCGCGCTGTTGCGCGAGGTTTGGCGCGTGCTCGCGGCCGGGGGGCGGTTGCTCGCGGTGGTGCCGAACCGGCGCGGCTTGTGGGCCCGCATGGATACGACGCCGTTCGGTCATGGGCGGCCTTATTCGCGCACCCAGATCAACCAGCTGTTGCGGGAAACCTGGTTTACGCCGACCGGATGGGGCGAAGCCTTGTACGTGCCGCCGATCGAGCGTGGCTGGTTTTTGCGGTCAGCCGGCGCCTGGGAGCGTACCGGTTCGACGCTGTCGGCGCCGTTTGCCGGCGTTCACTTGGTGGAGGCGACCAAGCAGGTCTATCGTGCAATTCCGGCGCGGCGTGAGCGGCGGCAGATCGTGCCGGCGCTCAAGCCGGCGCTGGCGCCATCACCGGGAGCCTGAAAAAAGCCTTCGACTATTCGCCGGGCTGGCGCGGCGGTTCGTCGCCGCCATCGTTTGGCATCGGCGGCGCGGCGTTCTGCTGATTGTTGTTGCCGAAATCTTGGCGATCGGGGCGATAACCGCCGCCACGATGACGCCGGCGCCGGCGATGGCCGAAGCGATCCTGGCGGTCGCCCTGATCGTGGCCGTTCTGCGAATTCTGGTTATTGCTGTTCTGCTGCGGCTGGCCGCCACCACCGGTGATGAACGAGGGCAGGCCGCCGACGTCGCCGCCTTGGCCGGTCGAGGGCTGTTGCTGCGGCTGCTGCGGCCGGTTGTTGTAGTTCTGCTGCTGATCACGCGGCGGAAACGCCTGCTGGTCGCGCGGCAGATAAGGTTGCGGCTGCTGTTGCGGTTGCTGCTGCGGCGCGTAGTTCGGTTCGTTCTGGCCGAGGAACGGCTGATCGTCGTCGCCGTCGTCGTAATTGTCGTCGGCTGCACCCTGTGGCGGGTTCTGTCCCTGCTGCGGCTGCTGGTTGTTGTAGTACGGGTTCTGCTGGCGGAACTGTTCCTGCGCGGCGGCGATCAGGCGAAAATAATGTTCGGCGTGCTGGTAGTAGTTTTCCGCCGCCACCGGGTCGCCGGAGCTTTGCGAGTCGCGCGCGAGCTGAATGTATTTTTCCGCGATATGCGATGCGGTGCCGCGAATCTTCACGTCGGGTCCGTTCGACTCGTAAACGCGTGTGAGCGGATTCTGGCTTTTGCGGTGATTGTTGTTGCGTCCCCGCATGCGCTTCTGACCGTTTCTCATCGGATGCCTGTCGCTTGACCTCTCGCTTGACCGCGTTGCACTCGTCCACACCACTTTCGTCGCGCGGCATGACGCCGCGCCGAACTTCGCGCGATTATCGAAAACATTGCGCTTCTTATCGCGATAGCAGTAGCAACCCCATGGCCGCGGCCTTAGCCCCGCGGCGTTGCCTGTATGTCGTCACGCGCATCGAAGAAAAAACGATGCACTCAACCGGTGAAGCATCCGGACCCATTCGTGGCGAATTCGTCAGCCGTCTTGTAATACCGTTGTTAATCGGGCGTTTCCCGATCCGCCGGGTCCGCTCCGCCGCCGCACAGAGCCTCGCTCCGGGGTTCCTGGCGGTGCGACCGTTTCGGGTCGATTCCGTTATCGGGAACGTAGTCGTTTCCTCACAATAATCCAAGAGCTTTTTTCGCAGCAAATCGAGGTCTGCGCCACGCGCGCACACCCAATGCAACACGATCATGACGGCTTGATCACGGCAGTTTGGCGCTCAGTGCGCGGACAATACCGGCCAGGTCCTTGCGTGTATCGACGACACTCAATCCCGCCTTGGTAAACAACGCGCTGACAGCTTCGTGCTGGCCTGCGCCCAATTCGACGATCAGCCTGCCGCCGCTTGCGAACAGGCGGGGAACCTCTGCGGCAATCGCTCGGTAGCAATCGAGCCCGTCGACGCCGCCGTCCAGTGCCGGCCTTGGGTCGTAGTCGCGCACCTCCTGAGGCAGCGATGCGATGTCTCCGCTGGCGATGTAAGGCGGGTTCGACAAGATGAAATCGAAGGGACCTTCGACGCCGCTGGCGATGTTGCCGGCGACGAAGGTGCAACGCGTGTCCAGCCGGTGCCGCTCGGCATTGGCACGGGCGACGGCAAGCGCATCGGCGCTGATGTCGGTCCCGATACCGACGGCTTTCGGCAATTCACGCAGCATCGCCAAGCAGCAACGCTCCCGAGCCGGTGCCGATATCGAGCACGCGCAGATTTTCCATGCGCAGGCCGCGCGTCGTCACCGCGTCGAGCGCAGTCTCGATCACGGTTTCGGTTTCCGGCCGCGGCACCAGCACCGCAGGCGTGACCTGCAGTTCGAGGCTCCAGAATTCCTTGCGGCCGAGAATGCGCGCCACCGGCTCATGCTTCAATCGTCGTGCGGCGAGCGCCGAAATCACGTTGACCTCGCGGGCCTCGAGCAGCCGGTCGGTTTCCGCGGCCAGTTGGGCGCGCGACCGATGCAGCGCCTGGCCGACCAACAGCCGGGCATCGGCTTCCGCGGATTCGATCTGCGCCAGCCTGAACGACTGCGACAGCAGCCGCAGGGAATCGGCAACCGACGCGTCGGCTTTCAGCCCCGAAATGACCCTCACGCCGCGCCTTCCGCCGCCAGCAATTCGGCCTGGTGTTCGGTGATCAGCGCGTCGATCAATTCCTTCAGGCCTTCACCCTCCATTACCTTCGGCAACGTATAGAGCGTCAGATTGATGCGATGGTCGGTCACGCGGCCTTGCGGAAAATTATAGGTGCGGATGCGTTCGGAGCGATCGCCGGAGCCGACCTGGCCGCGGCGGTCCGCGGCGCGTTCGGCGTCGCGCTTGCTGCGCTCCTGGTCGTATAGCTTGGCGCGCAACATGGTCATCGCCTTGGACTTGTTCTTGTGCTGCGAGCGCTCCTCCTGCACGAACACGACGATGCCGCTCGGCAGATGGGTGATGCGGATTGCGGATTCGGTCTTGTTGACGTGCTGGCCGCCGGCGCCTTGCGCGCGCATGGTGTCGATCTTGAGATCGGCGTCGTTGATGTGGATGTCGACGTCCTCGACTTCTGGCAACACCGCGACGGTCGCCGCCGAGGTGTGGATGCGGCCGGAGGCTTCGGTGTCGGGCACCCGCTGCACGCGATGCACGCCCGATTCGAATTTTAGCTTGGCGAAGACGCCACGGCCGCGCACCTCGGCGATGATTTCCTTGAAGCCGCCCTTGCTGCCTTCGCTCAGCGACAGGATCTCGACCTTCCAGCCCTGCGTCGCCGCGTAGCGCTCGTACATGCGGTACAGGTCACCAGCGAACAGCGCCGCCTCGTCGCCGCCGGTGCCGGCGCGGATTTCCAGGATGGCGTTGTGATCGTCCATTGCGTCCTTGGGGATCAACGCCAGGCGCAGTTGCTCGGCGAGCTTGTCGCGCCGCGCTTCCAGCGTCTGTTTTTCGGTTTGAGCCATGCGGCGCATTTCGGCGTCGCTTGCGCTGTCGGCGGCAAGCGCGTCGAGGTCGGCGATCTCGTTGCCGGCTGCCCGGTAAGCCTTGATGACCTCGACGACTGGCGACAATTCGGCGAATTCACGCGACAGCTTGACGTAAGCCTCGGTTGCGAGATTGGTCGCCAGTTCGCTCTCCACCAGCGCGTGACGGGCAAGCAAAGCATCGAGTTTGTGCTGCGGCAGCGTGGTCAAAGCTGCAGGCCTTCGGCCACGGCGAAATTCTCCAGCTTGTTGCGCAGCGAGACGCTGCCGACCGGCTGCTCCAGAAACGGCAGGATCGCCTGTTCGCCCTTGCGGCAGTCGAGTTCCAACAGCATCGCCTTTACCGGACCGACCGCCGAGGGCGACAGCGACAGCGAGCGATAGCCGAGGATCGCCAAGGCCAGCGCCCCGATCGGCTGCGAGGCGAGCTCGCCGCACAGGGTTACCGGCTTGGCGTGCTTTTTCGCCTTGTCAGCGATTTCCTTGAGCGCGCGCATCACCGGCGCCGACAGCGGGTCGAATCGCGCCGACACCCGCGTGTTGCCGCGGTCGGCGGCGTAGAGAAACTGCATCAGGTCGTTGGAGCCGACGGAGAGGAAATCGACGCGGGCGAGCAACTCGTCGAGCTGGAACAGCAGCGATGGAACTTCGAGCATGGTGCCGATCTCCACGCGTTCCGGCAGCGCGTGGCCATGACGGCGCAGATGCGTGAGTTCGACCTCGACCAGAGCCTTGGCCTTGTCGAATTCCTCCACCATGGCGATCATGGGAAACATGACTTTGAGTTCGCGCCCGCCGGCGGCGCGCAGCATTGCGCGCACCTGGCTGCGCAGCAGGCCAGGCCGGTCGAGGCCAAGGCGGATCGCGCGCCAGCCCAGCGCCGGGTTTTCCTCCTCGATGTTGCGCATGTAGGGCAGCACCTTGTCGCCGCCGATGTCGAGGGTGCGAAAGGTCACTGGCCGCTTGTCGGCGGCATCGAGCACGGTGCGGTAGAGCGCCAGCTGCTCGCCGGTGCGCGGCAGCGTGTCGGCGACCATGAACTGCAACTCGGTGCGGAACAGGCCGATACCGGCGGCGCCGGTTTCCTCCAGATGCGGCAGGTCGACGGTGAGACCGGCATTGATCATCAGCGAGAATTTCTGCCCGTCCTTGCTGACGCAGGGCTTGTCACGCGAGGCGCGGTACTGCGCTTGCCGTCGTGCCCGCAGCTTGACCCGCTCGCCATAGGCGGTCTCGATGTCGACCGGTGGCCGCAGATGCACGTCGCCGGTTGAGCCGTCGACGATTATGGCGTCGCCCGGCTCGACCAGGCCGGTGGCGTTGGCAATCTCGCCGACGGCGGCAATGCCAAGCGCGCGCGCGACGATCGAGACGTGCGAGGTCGGCCCGCCTTCTTCCAGCACCAGCCCGCGCAAGCGCTTCCTGTCGTAATCGAGCAGCGCCGCGGGACCCATGGAGCGGGCGACGAGGATGGCATTTTCCGGCAGCTGCTCGCGCGACGGCGCGTGGTCGTGCCCCATGAGCACGCGCATCAGCCGGTTGGCGAGATCGTCAAGATCGTGCAGACGGTCGCGCAAATACGGATCGGCGACGCGCAACATGCGCGCGCGGGTATCCGATTGCACGCGCTCGACGGCGGCCTCGGCGGTGAGGCCGGTCGACACCGCCTCGCGGATTTTATGCGCCCAGCCCTGGTCATAGGAAAACATGCGGTAGGCTTCGAGCACGTCGCGGTGCTCGCCGCCGTCGGCGACGTCGCGATGCTCCACCAGACGGTCAAGATCTGCGCGCAGTGTGGTGATCGCGGCTTCGAGGCGCTTTAGCTCCTTCGGCACGTCGTCGGCGATGACGTTGGTAATGACCACGCGCGGCTCGTGCAGTACCACATGGCCGAGCGCGACGCCGTCGGACAGCGACGTGCCCTCGAGTTGCATCGTGTGCCGCGCGACCGGCTCGGCGCCGGGGCGGGCGAGCGCCGACAGCTCGCCCGAGGCAATCATCTCGGCGAGCACCATCGAGGTCGTCTGCAGTGCCTCTTCTTCTTCTTCGGTGTAGGTGCGCCGCGCGCGGTTCTGCACCACCAGCACGCCGAGCGTGTTGCCGGCGCGCAGGATCGGCACGCCGAGGAAGGAGTGGTAGATTTCTTCTCCGGTTTCCGGGCGGAACGAAAACGCCGGGTGCGCCTGCGCTTCCGACAGATTGATCGGATTGGCCTCGCTGGCGACCAGCCCGACGAGGCCTTCGTCGGATTTCAGCACGGTTTGGTGGACCGCTTCGTGCTTCAGGCCTTCGGTGGCGTAAAGCTCAAGGGTGCCGTCCACGCGCAACACGTAGACGGAGCAGACCTCCGCCACCATGTTGGCGGCAATCAGCACAACCACCTTGTCGAGGCGATCCTGCGCGCTGACCGGCTCCGCCATTACCTCGCGGAGCCGCCGTAACAGCACGCGCGGACCGCCGAGCGCGCCACGCATTGTAGGATCCTTCGCCTGCGGTTCCGACCGCAGCTTCCATTACGGCCCGATCATGTACGAATAGCGACCGCGGTACCCAGCGGCCGCGGCGATCTCTGTCAGGCTATAGCGAATGGGCCATGCAAGGGGCAAGCGAAAGCGGCATAGCTTATTTCTGCCCGTCGCTGCGGTGCAGCGTCGACTCGGACGGTGTACAATACCGCGGCTATGCAGCAGACAATCCGCTTTTGCGCCTCCCATGACGGTGTGCGGCTTGCCTATGCGACCAGCGGCGAGGGCCCGCCGCTGGTGATGCCGGCGACCTGGCTGATGCAGCTCGATCACCAATGGCGCAGCCTGGCGTGGCGCCCGTGGCTCGAAGCGCTATCAAAGAACCACACGCTGTTGCGCTACGATTCCCGTGGCTGTGGCCTCTCCGACCGTGGCACGAGCGGACTCTCCTTTGAGAACTGGGTGCGCGATCTTGAAGCGGTGGTCCAGGCCGCCGGCATCGAGCGGTTCGACCTCTTGGGCACCTGCTGGGGCGGGCCGATCGCCATCGACTACGCCGCCCGTCACCCCGAGCGGGTCGACCGCCTCGTCCTCTATGGAACCTATGCGCGCGGCCGTTTCCGCTGGGACGAGCGGCCGGCAGAGGCCGAGAAGGCGCGCGTCATGCTCGATCTCACGCGGCTGGGCTGGGGACAGGAGAACCATCCCTTCGCCAAGGTCTGGGCCTCGTCGTTTCAGCCGGGCGGCACGCTCGAACACACGCGGTCGTGGTGCGCGCAGCAATGCTTCGCGACATCGGCGGAAACGGCGGTGCGGCTGCTGGAGATCGGTTATGGCGTTAGTGTCGTCGACGCCGCGCGCAGGATCAAATGTCCGGTGCTCGTTCTCCATCCCGAGCGCGATGCGGTGGTGCCGATCGAGCAGGGCCGCGAACTCGCCGGCCTCATTGCTGATAGCCGCTTCGTTCCGGTCGATAGCGAAAATCACATGCCGCTCGCCGACGAGCCGGCGTGGGGCCAGATCGCCGGCGAAATCGAGAACTTTCTCAGCCAGCCCGTCCGCCCTGCCGAGCGGCGCGACACGCTTGCCCTCGGCGAACTGACGCCGCGCGAGCGCGCCGTGCTCGAAGGTATCGCCGAGGGGTTGGATAATTCAGAGATCGCCGCCTCACTCGGGCTCTCGGAGAAGACCGTGCGCAACCACATCACGCGTGTGTTCGACAAGATCGGCGTCGAACACCGCTATCAGGCGATCGTGCGTGCGCGCGAAGCAGGGCTTGGCATGAATGGACGCGCAATCAGCGCGCGGTAAGGTGGGCGCCATGAAACAGGACATCCGCTTTTGCTCGGCATCCGACGGCGTGAAGCTCGCCTATGCGGTGAGCGGCGACGGACCACCGCTGGTGATGTCGCCGACCTGGCTGTCACATCTTGAGCATCAGTGGCGAAGCGTCTCATGGCGACCTTGGTTGGAGGCCTTCTCATACGGGCACAAACTCTTGCGCTACGATGCCCGCGGTTGCGGCCTCTCAGACTGGAATGTCGATGACCTTTCATTCGAGACCTGGGTTCATGATTTTGAATGCGTCATTGAGGCTTCTTCGCTCCGCCGCTTCGATCTGCTGGCAAAATGCTGGGGCGGCCCGATCGCGATCGCCTACGCCGCGCGGCACCCCGAGCGGGTCAACCGTCTGATCCTCTACGGTACCAACGCCGTGGGCCGGCTACGCTGGAACGATCCGATCGATGCCGAACAGGCGCGGCTCTTGCTCGATCTGATGCGTCATGCTTGGGGACAGCAGAACCAGACCTTTCTGAAAGTCTGGGCCTCGTATTTCCAGCCGGGGGCCGGAATCGACTCGCGCGCATGGTGTGACCAGCAATGCGCCGCAACGTCTGCCGATACCGCAGTGCGCTTAATGGAAAACGGCTGGAATGTGGATGTGCGTGACGCGGCCCGCCGCATAAAGTGCCCCGTCCTCATTCTGCATTCGGAGCGCGATGCCGTGGTGCCGATCGAGCAGGCCCGTCTACTGGCGAGCCTCATTCCCGACAGCCGCTTCGTCCAGCTCGATGGCGAAAACCATATGCCGCTCGGCGATGAGCCGGCGTGGCCGCGGCTTGTCGCCGAGGTTCGCGCATTTCTCGATGAACCGGCGGATTGTACAGAGCGGCGCGACACGCTTGCCCTCGGTGAACTAACGCCGCGCGAGCGCGCCGTGCTCGAAGGGATAGCCGGGGGCTTGGACAATTCGGAAATCGCCGCCTCGCTCGGGCTCTCGGAGAAGACCGTGCGCAACCACATCACGCGTGTGTTCGACAAGATCGGCGTCGAGCACCGCTATCAGGCGATCGTGCAGGCGCGTAACGCAGGGCTGGGGCTCGCCGGCAAGATCGGCGCGCGCTGATCCGGGACCGCTGTCCCGGTTGGCCGGCGCTTGCGCCCCGCGACCCGGGGCTTCCGCCTCAAGACAGCGCGTGCCAAAGGGCGGCAGTTCTCTCCAGGCCCATGCACAGCGCATGGCCGCAACGGAGGAGAACGCACATGCCGAAATTCGTCATTGAACGCGATATCGTCGGCGCCGGGAAATTGCCGAAGAACGAGCTGCAAGCCATCTCGCAGAAGTCCTGCGGCGTGCTCAAGGAGATGGGCCCGCAGATCCAATGGCTGCAGAGCTTCGTCACCGACGACAAGATCTACTGCGTTTATATCGCGCCGGATGAAGCCGCTGTGCGTGCGCACGCACAGAAGGGCGGTTTCCCCGCCAACAAGATTGCGCGCGTGCGCAATATCATCGATCCGACCACGGCCGAGGCAGCCTAGAAAACGCGGTGCGCGCGCTTTCCGGCTTTACGCCTTGTCCAGTCCGTAGAGCGAATGCAGCGTGCGCACCGCCAGGTCGGTCTGGCCCATATTGATCAGCACCGAGAACTTGATCTCCGAGGTGGTGATGGCGAGGATGTTGATCTTCTGCTGCGACAGCGCCTTGAACGCCTGGGCGGCGACGCCGGCGTGGCTGCGCATGCCGATGCCTATGACGGAAACCTTGGCGACGTCGGTTGAACCGTCGATATGGTCGTAGCCGATCGCTTTCCTCGCCTTCTCGATGGTCATGCGCGCGCGCTCGTAGTCGGCCGAGGGCACGGTGAAGGTCAGGTCGGTGGTGGCGCCGTCGGCGGAGACGTTCTGCACGATCATGTCGACGTTGATATTGGCGTCGGCGAGCGGCCCGAAGATCGCCGCGGCGACGCCGGGCTTGTCCTGCACGCGGCGGATGGAAATTTGCGCCTCGTCCTTGGAGAAGGCTATCCCGGTGACGACTTGCTGTTCCACGATGTCTCCCTCGTCGCAAATGAGTGTTCCGGACGGCGCCCTGGAAGGATCGATATCCTCCGGCTTCTCGAAGCTCGAGCGCACGAAGATGCGCACATTGTGCACCATGCCGAGCTCGACCGAGCGCACCTGCATCACCTTGGCGCCGAGTGACGCGAGCTCGAGCATTTCCTCGTAGGCGATTTTGTCCAGCCGGTGAGCCTTCGTCACCACGCGCGGGTCGGTGGTGTAGACGCCGTCGACATCGGTATAGATGTCGCAGCGCTCGGCGCCGATCGCCGCCGCGACCGCCACGGCGGACGTGTCGGAACCGCCGCGGCCGAGCGTGGTGATGCGGCCCGTTGCCTTGTGCATGCCCTGGAAGCCGGCGATGACGGCGACCTGCTTGTGCTCTTTGAAGCGCTTGATCAGTTCGGCGCCGTTGACCTCGAGGATGCGTGCGGCGCCGTGCGCGTTGTCGGTGAGGATCGGCAACTGCCAGCCCTGCCAAGAACGGGCGTTGATGCCCATGCCTTCAAGCACGATGGCGAGCAGTCCGGCGCTCACCTGTTCGCCGGTCGCCACCACCGCGTCGTATTCGCGCGCGTCGTGCAGCATCGCCGCCTGCCGGCACCATTCGACTAGCTGATTGGTGACCCCGGCCATGGCAGAGACGACGACGGCGACGTCGTAGCCGGCATCGACCTCGCGCTTGACGTGGCGCGCCACGTTGCGGATGCGGTCGAGATCGGCGACGGAGGTCCCGCCGAATTTCATCACCAGCCGAGCCATGACTTTAGAAAACCTGACATTCCCGGGCGCGCGAAAAACCGCTAACAAGCGGCCGGCGCGAGCGTTGAGGCGCCGGAGCGAAAAGGCGCGTATACATACCGGCGGGGTTGGCTGACTGCAACTTGCGCCGGCGCGACATGCGGCAATTGGGTTAAGGCGATGCGCTATATCGAGCGGATTTTGCAGCCCGGCGAAAAGCTGGTCTTTGCCGGCAAGATTCACTGGGTCATCTATATCCCGGCAATGATCATGCTGCTGCTGGCGTTAGCGACACTGACCAAGGCGGGACAGGGCCGCAGCGGCATCAGCTGGTCGATTGCCGCGATGGGTTTTGCCGCCGCCGCGGCGGTGATGTTCAGCTCGGCCTGGTTCCGGCGCTGGACCACCGAGATCGACGTTACCGACCGGCGCATCGTCTACAAGCGCGGCTTCATCAACAGGCACACCGTCGAGATGAACATGGACAAGGTCGAAAGCGTCGACGTCGATCAGTCGTTTTTCGGCCGCCTGCTCAATTACGGCGACATCACCATCCGCGGCACCGGGGTCGGCATCGAACCGCTGCATGGCATCGGCGCCCCGCTCGATTTCCGCAACCAAGTGACGGCGCGCTAGAGCATGCCCCGGTCCTCCATCGACGCCGCCGAGGTCAAGCGCTTCGCCGCGATGGCCGATGATTGGTGGGACCCGCGCGGGCCGATGGCGGCGTTGCACAAGCTCAATCCGCTGCGGCTCGGCTACATCCGCGACAAGGCGGCGGAGCGTTTCGGCCGCGACACCAGAAAGCTCGATTGCCTCAAGGGCCTGCGCGTTCTCGATATCGGCTGCGGCGGCGGCATCTTGTCCGAGCCATTGGCGCGGCTTGGTGCAGAAATGGTCGGCGCCGATCCGTCGGAAGAAAACATCGTAGCCGCGAGCGCGCATGCACGAGAGAGCGGCGTCGCGGTCGATTACCGCGCCACGACCGCCGAAGACCTCGCCACCGCCGCCGAACGGTTCGACGTGGTGCTGGCAATGGAGGTGGTCGAGCACGTCGCCGACGTTGGCGATTTCGTCACGACCTGCGCGTCGATGGTTAAACCGGGCGGGCTGATGATCGCGGCAACGCTCAACCGCACCCTGAAAAGCTTCGCGCTAGCCATCGTCGGCGCCGAATACATCCTGCGCTGGCTGCCGCGCGGTACGCATCAATGGGACAAGTTCGTCACGCCGCAGGAACTGGAAAGCGCCATCGAGCGCTGCGGCCTCAACGTCACGGCCGAGCGCGGCGTCGTCTATAATCCGTTCGCCGACCGCTGGCAGTTGTCCGCCGACATGGACGTCAACTACATGCTGGTGGCGGAAAAGCCGGGAAAATAATCGCGCATGGCAGGGTCGCCCCGGCCGGGCTTGTCGCCGACAGCCGTGGCTTTAAAAGCAAGGTGTGACCGGCGCGAAGGCCGGAGCCGCCGGGGTTGATCCAATGCTTTGGGCCGTCTTCACGCTGATTGCCGCGGCCGCACAGACTGTGCGCAATGCCGCGCAGCGCGAGTTGACGGCGACGCTCGGCACCGTCGGCGCGACGCACGTGCGCTTTCTGTTCGGCGCTCCGTTTGCCCTGCTATTCCTCCTCGGCGTGCTGGTCTATTCCGGCGCACCGCTGCCCAAGCCGACGCTCGCCTACTGGCCGTGGATCGCGGTTGGGCTCGCCGCGCAGGTCACGGCGACGGCGCTGATGCTGGCGGCGATGAATGACCGCTCCTTCGTCGTCACCATCGCCTATATCAAGACCGAGCCGGTGCAGGTCGCCCTGTTCGGATTTGTGCTGCTTGGCGACAAGGTGACGCCGCTCCTTGCCACGGCGATCCTCATTGCCACCGCCGGTGTGGTGGTGATGTCGATCAAGCCGGGCGCGCAAGCCGGCGGCATGAAACCGACGCTGCTTGGGCTCATCTCCGGCGGCTGCTTCGGGCTTTCGGCGATCGGCTATCGCGGCGCGATTCTAAATCTCGAGGGCGCCAACGACTTCGTGCTCTCCGCCACCTACACGTTGTTCGTTGGCCTGGTGCTGCAGACGATACTGCTGTCGACGTTTCTTGCGGTGCGCGATTTCGGCGTGCTCAAGGCGATCTTTCGCGCCTGGCGACCGTCGCTGTTTGCCGGCTTCATGGGCGCGCTGGCATCGCAATTCTGGTTTTTAGCCTTTGCCATCGCCACGGCGGCGAGCGTGCGCACGCTGGCGCTGGTCGAGGTGCTGTTCGCACAGGGGATTTCGAAATTCATCTTCAAGCAGCCAACCAGCGCGCGCGAACTGGCTGGCATCGCGCTGGTGGTATTCGGCGTCGGCTTGTTGGTGTGGGCGCACTAGGCCCGCAGGCAGACTAGTTGCGCTCGTCCGGCAGAATCGGCAGCGGGTGGAATTCGATGCCTTCCTCGGCGAGGTCGCGGGCCTCGTCGGGTGAGGCCTGGCCATAGATCGAGCGGTGTTCCATCTCGCCATAGTGCATCTTGCGCGCCTGTTCGGGGAATTTCTGCCCGACATTGTCGGCATTCTTGGTCAGATGATCGCGCAGCTCCTTGAGCTTGCTGCGCAACTCGCGCTCCTGCGGCGACAGCATGGCGACCGGCGTCGTGTCCGGGGCGGCGGCAACGGGAGGAGGAGCGGGGACTTCGGCAACCAGCTTGCGCCGCTTCGAAGTTGCGAGCCGCGGCGCCATGATCGCCTTCTCGACCTTGGTCGAGCCGCATTGCGGGCAGGCGACGAGCTTGCGCTTCGATTGCTTGTCGTACGCGCTTGAATCGGCAAACCAGCTTTCGAACTGATGCGCGGAATCGCAGACCAGGGCGTAACGGATCATTCGCCGCGTCCCACGACGTGCAGATATGCCGGCTCGGCCGGCGGCTCGACCAGCTCGAAGCGGCGGCCGTGCTGCAGCGATGGGATGCGCGAACGCGCCTTCACCACCTCAGCCAGGTCGATCTCCGCCATCACCACGCCCGGTTCGGTTCCGCCTTCCGCTAGGATACGCCCCCACGGATCAACGATCAGTGAATGGCCGAAGGTCTCGCGCCCGTTCTCGTGCTTGCCGCCCTGCGCCGCGGCGAAGACAAAGCTGCCGTTCTCGATGGCACGGGCACGCATCAGAACGTGCCAATGGGCTTCGCCCGTCTGCTTGGTGAAGGCGGAAGGGATCGCCAGCATGGTCGCGCCGGCTTCCGCCAGTGCGCGATAGAGCGCCGGAAAACGCAGGTCGTAACAAATGGTCAGCCCCAGCCGTCCCCAGGGCAGGTCGGCGAGCACCGCCTGTTCGCCGGGGCGATAGGTGCGCGACTCGCGATAGCTCTCGCCCTCGGCGAGGTCGACATCGAACATGTGTACCTTGTCGTAGCGCGCGACGATCGAGCCCGTGGGACCGATAAGGAAGCCGCGGTTGGCGGCGCGGTCGGGCGACACCTTGATCGCCAGCGATCCCAAGTGGATGTAGATGCCGAGCTTGCGCGCGAGGTCGCGAAATGCCGCGAGCGAAGTATCCGTCTCTTCCTCGGCGATTGTCGCCAGCAGGCGGTCGCGCTTGTTCTCCAGGATGTTGGTCATCTCCGGCGTCAGCACGTAGTCGGCGCCGGCCGACTTTGCTTCGCCGATCAGGCGTGCCGCGGCGTCGATGTTCGTGGCAGGTTCGATCCCGGTGCGCATCTGGATCATCGCCGCCTTGAAGGTCGCGCTTGCTGCGCTCATGCGCGCCGCCCTTCGCTCTTTCCATCAGTTGCGAGCAGCGGATCAAGCTTGCCGGCGCGCTCCAGCGCGTGCAATTCGTCGGAGCCGCCGACGTGCAGGTCACCGATGAAAATCTGCGGCACAGTCATGCGGCCATTGGCGCGCGTTACCATTTCGTCGCGGCGCTCATGCTCCTGCGACAGATTGATCTCGGTGAAGGCAACACCCTTGCGCTTGAGCAAGGCTTTCGCCGTGGAGCAATAGGGGCAGAAGCGAGTGGTGTAGATGTCGACGGGCGGCATGGTGCGAGCGGTTGCCTTTTGCTGCCCCTTTATATGGTGGCGCGCATGGGGCTCACAACCCGGGCAAAGGTGAGCACATCGACGTGGGCGGCGCCGGCCCGCAGCAGAGCACGGGCGCAAGTATCGACAGTGGCGCCGGAGGTCAACACGTCGTCGATCAGCAGCATGCGGCGGCCGGCGACATTGGCTTTTTCCTCAGGCGGCACCGCGAAAGCACCCTGCACGTTGTCCGCCCGCTGCGCCCTCGACAGCCCGACCTGCTGCACGGTGGCGCGCACGCGTTTGAGCGCCGAATGCAGTACCGGCACGCCTTGCGGCTGCGCGATCGCGGCGGCCAATGTCGCCGACTGGTTGAAGCGCCGCGCCCAAAGTCTGCGCCAGTGCAGCGGCACCGGGATCAACGCGTCAGCCTCGGCGAGCAACTCGCGTCCGGCCCGCGCCATCCACCGCCTCATCAGCGGCGCGAGGTCAAGCCGGTCGCCGTACTTGAAATTGTGCACCAGCGAGCGGGCGACATCGTCGTAGCGCACCGCGGCGCGGGCGCGGTCATAGGCCGGCGGATCGGCGATGGCCTCCATCGACAGCAGGCCCGGCCCCGGATCGTAGAGGAAAGGGATGCCGAGCCGTGCGCAAGACGACGGCTCGATGAAGGACAGTTTCGTCCAGCAGGCGGCGCACAGGCCGACGCCGTCGCCAAGCGGGTCGCGGTAGGAAGGGCAGAGCGGCGGCAGCACCAGATCGAGCGCCAGCCGGAACGGGCCGCACCATGCGCGGCGAAACGAGCCGCCGGCGGAAGGAGTTTCGGCTGCGAGCTCATTCATGTGTAAACTCTAGCAGATGTCGACAAACCCGACCATCTTCGACCGCGCCTTGCTGCGCAGATGCCGGGCCCGCGCTGCGGCGCTCGGGCCGGAGACGTTTCTGCTCGACCGGGTCGCCGCCGACATGGCCGAGCGCCTCACGACGGTGACGCGGCAATTTCCTCTCGCCGTCGATCTCGGTACGCCGAACGATGCGGTGCGCTGCGCGCTTGCTGAGACGGGGAGGGTGGGGCTCGTCATTGCGGCCGAGCCCGACGCACGTCGGCTCGCGCCCGATTTTATTCGCGTCGCCGCCGATGAAGAAGCCGTGCCTTTCGCGGATGCCTCGCTTGATCTGGTTGTCTCCGGCCTGTCGCTGCAATTTGTAAATGATCTGCCCGGCACGCTGATCCAGATCCGCCGCGTGCTCAAGCCCGACGGTCTGCTGCTGGCGGCACTGATCGGCGGCGCCAGCCTCGGCGAATTGCGCGAGGCATTCGCTGCGGCTGAAAGCGAGATCGAGGGTGGCGCGTCGCCGCGCGTCGCGCCTTTCGCCGATGTGCGCGAGCTCGGCGCGCTTCTGCAACGCGCCGGGTTTGCCTTGCCGGTGGTCGACACCGACCGGCTCACGGTGCGCTACGATTCGGTGCTGGACCTCATGCGCGAACTGCGCCGCATGGGAGCGACCAATGTCTTGTGCGAACGCCGCCGTACGCTTCTCAGGCGCGCGACTCTGGAACGGATGGCCGATATCTATGGGGAGCGCTTTACCGACGACGACGGTCGCTTGCGCGCGACCTTCGAGATTGTCTGGCTGTCAGGCTGGGCGCCGCACGAGAGCCAGCAGAAGCCGCTCAAGCCGGGTTCGGCGGCGAGCCGGCTCGCCGATGCGCTTGGCACCCAGGAAATATCGACCGGAGAGAAGCCGGATCGCAGTTTTTAGCCGAGCGCGGCGGAAACCGTGGTCCACATGTTGACCACCGACACGCCCAGCGCGTTGACGGTGATGATGATGGCGGCGGCGATGCCCGCCGCGATCAAAGCATATTCGATGGCGGTCGCGCCCTGCTCTTGATGCAGGAAACGGCGGAGCTGGTTTTCGACGACGTTGCGCATGGGCATTCCCTGTTTTTCGTCCTTCGCAGCCGGGTCACAGCAGCGCCAGCAGATGTGACACCAGCGGTTCGTCCGCCGGCGGCATCGGGTAGTCCCGCAACCGGTTTGGCCTCACCCAGGCAATCCGCTGCGCCTCTTTGGCGGTGACTTGCCCCTCCCAGCGCCGGCAAACATAGAGCGGCATCAGGAGATGAAAGTCGGGGTAGCGGTGGCTTGCGAAAGTGAGCGGCGCGAGACAGGCCTCGCTGACGTCTATTCCCAGTTCCTCCTTGAGTTCGCGTATCAGGCACTGCTCGGGCCGTTCGCCGCTCTCGATCTTGCCGCCGGGAAATTCCCACAACCCCGCCATCGGCTTGCCTTCGGGCCTTTGCGCAATCAGCACGCGGCCGTCGGCATCGATGAGGGCGCAGGCAGCAACAAGAACAAGTTTTTCAGGCACGGCCCTTGGACCACAGGCTATCGGCGTCACGGTAAAGGACGGCTCAAACCGATTGGGTAAAGTATCGCATTTCCCGGCGTAGTTAACTGAGTCATAACGCCGCCACCCTGGAACCTCGCAATTTTCGAATGTCAGGAGCGGTAGTCGCCGTTGATGGCGATGTATTCCTTGGTGAGGTCACAGGTGAGCACGCGGTCGCAGCCCTTGCCGAGCCCGAGCGCGACTTTCAGGCTGATCTCCGGCCTTTTCATTGCCGCCGAAACCTGCGTCTCGTCATAGCTGGGGTCACGCGCGCCCTTGTGGGCGACGCGAATGCCGCCAAACCAGATCGACAGCTTGTCGCGGTCGGCGGGTTCGCCGGCCTTGCCGACCGCCATCACCACGCGTCCCCAATTGGCGTCTTCGCCCGCGATCGCCGTCTTCACCAGCGGTGAATTGGCGATCGACAGCGCGATACGGCGCGCCGATTTTTTCGATACCGCCCCCTCGACCGTGATCTCGACCAGCTTGCGCGCGCCTTCGCCGTCGCGGGCGATCTGTTCGGAAAGGTCGGCGAGCACGCGTTGCAGCGCCTTCTTGAATGCCTTGAGCCGCGGGTCGCCGCCGCGCCCGATGCGCGGACAATCCGTGGCTTTGCCGGTGGCAAAGATCATCAGCGTGTCAGAGGTCGAGGTGTCGCCGTCGATGGTCACGGCGTTGAAGGTATCGACCACCGCTTCGTCGAGCATGGCCTGCAAGGCCGGCGCCGCGATTGCAGCGTCGGTGAAAATGAAGGACAGCATCGTCGCCATATCCGGCGCGATCATGCCGGCGCCCTTGGCGATGCCGTTGACGGTCACCGTCGCCTTGCCAAGGCGCGCGGTCGCCGTCGCCACCTTCGGGAAGGTGTCGGTGGTCATGATGGCCTTGGCCGCGGCGAGAAAGCCGCCGGCTTTCGCATTTGTGACCAAGCCATCCATCACGCCATCGAAGGCGCTTGCATTGAGCGGCTCGCCGATCACGCCGGTCGAGGCAAGGAATACCTCACCGGGCCGGATACGCGCCGCGCGAGCGGCGATGTCGGCGGTGAACTTGCAGGCCGCGCGGCCGGTCTTGCCGGTAAAGGCATTGGCGTTGCCGGAATTGACCACCAGAGCCCGCGCCGCGGCCTTGGCCTTTCCGCGCTTGAGCTGCGCCCGGCACCATTCGACCGGCGCCGACAGGCATTTCGAGCGCGTGAACACGCCGGCAGTCGTCGTGCCGTGGTCGAGCAGAACCAACAGCACGTCGGTGCGGCCGGCATAACGGATCCCGGCGGCGGCCGTCGCCATCGTTACGCCGTCGATTGCCGGCATTTCGGGCACATGCTGCGGGGCGAGGGGGGAGATCGCGGTGGACATGACACCGGCATAAAAGACGGCAATGGCCGGGACAAGCCCGGCCATGACGAAATCAATTGACGGGCGCGATTGGTTCTATTTCTTGGCCGGTTCGGCCGGCTTCGCCGCATCCGGCACCGGGACCTGCGGCGTGACCGGCTTGTCCAGACGCTCGATCTTGGCGCTGGCGCGTAGCGAGTTGACCAGATCGGCCTGCGCCTTGCGTGTCACAAATTGCTCGATCTGCGGCTTGACCTCGTCGAAGGTCGGCATGGGCTTTGCCCGCTTGTCTTCGACTTTGATGACATGCCAGCCGAACTGGGTCTTCACCGGATCGGAAATCTGCCCTTTGTCGAGCTTGAAGGCGACGTTGGAGAACTCCGGCACCATCTGGTCCTTGGTGAAATAGCCGAGATCGCCGCCGCTCGCCTTGCCCGAGGGGTCCTCGGTCAATTCGCCGGCGAGCTTGACGAAATCCTCGCCGTTCTTGAGCCGCACGATGATCGCCTTGATCTTGTCTTCGGCGGTCTTGCCAGCCTTTTCGTCGTCGGGAGCGGCGCGGATGAGGATGTGGCGCGCGTGCACCTCCTCTTCCTGGCTCATCTGCTTGACGGCTTCGTCATAGACCTTGTGCATCGCCTCGTCGGTCAGGGCCGACTTGCCAACCGATTGCAGCACGGCTTCCATCAGCAGCTTCTTGGTGCCGAAGGCGAGCTTGCGCTTGAATTCGGGGCTGTCGGCGAGCTTCTGGTCTTCGGCCGCCTTCGCCAGCAGCAGCATGTCGGAGGTGAATTGGATGAGATAATCCTGCTTCTGGTCCGGCGACATCGGCGGCAACTGCCCGGCCTCTTCCTCGGCGACGGCGAGGTCGCTTTGGTGGATTTCGACCCCGTTGACCTTGGCGAGAACGGGATCCTTGTCCTGCGCCTTAAGCGGTGCGGCGCCTGCCATGAGCAGGGCGAAAGAGAAAGCCATGACGGCCGCGAGGCGGCCGCGGCAGACGGCTAGGCGGGAAAACGGCATGTCGCTGTCCTTGGGAACGGTTTGCCCGCGTTCAGGCGATGCGGACGGCGCGGACTTGTGGCCCAACAACCATGGCTTTGCAATGGCGGCGACCGGCGAAAATCGCCCCTTCGGAATGCCAAATGCCGATTAAGGCCGTTGCCTGCCGCCAATTGACAACTTTCCGACCCACTCTTATGTCTCGCTCAGTTCGCTTGTTTTGCGCCGTTCCGGCGCAGGTTGCAGTGAATTAGCCCGAAAAGTGGCGCTTTTCCGGAGTGCCGGAACGCAAATCCGGACGCGAAGCCATGATAGAAGCGCTGGGCGAAAGATTTGGAGCTTCCCGATGATCGGCGCCGTCGCCCGCAAGCTGTTCGGCTCCGCCAATGACCGGCAGATCCGCAGCTATCAGCCGCGGGTTGCCCAAATCAACGCCCTGGAAAAGGAACTCGAGGCGCTCAGCGACGACGACTTGCGCGCGCGCACCGCGGCCTTCAAGCAGCAGGTCGCCGACGGCGCCTCGCTCGACGACATCCTGGTCGCCGCCTTCGCCACCTGCCGGGAAGCCGCCAAACGCACCCTCGGTCAGCGTCATTTCGATGTGCAGTTGATTGGCGGCATGATCCTGCACGACGGCAAGATCGCCGAAATGAAAACCGGCGAAGGCAAGACGCTGGTCGCGACCTTGCCGGTCTACCTCAACGCGCTTGCCGGCCGCGGCGTGCACGTGGTCACCGTCAACGATTACCTCGCCAAACGCGACAGCGAGTGGATGGGGCAGATTTATTCCTTCCTCGGCCTGACCACCGGCGTGATCGTGCACGGGCTCGACGACGAGCAGCGCAAGAAAGCGTACGACTGCGACGTCACCTACGGCACCAACAACGAGCTCGGATTCGACTATCTGCGCGACAACATGAAGTACCGCATGGAGGATATGGTCCAGCGCGGGCACATCTACGCCATTGTCGACGAAGTCAACTCGATCCTCATCGACGAGGCGCGCACGCCGCTGATCATTTCCGGTCCGCTTGACGACCGCAGCGAGTTCTACAACACCATCGACGGCTATATTCCGGCGCTCGACAAGGCCGACTACGAGGTCGACGAAAAGCAGCGCACGGTCACGCTGACCGAGGCCGGCATGGAAAAGCTCGAGCAGCGTCTGCGCGCAGCCGGTCAGCTCAAGGGTGAATCGCTCTACGACGTCGAGAACGTCTCCGTGGTGCATCACGTCAACCAGGCGCTGCGCGCGCACAAGCTGTTCCAGCGCGACAAGGATTACATCGTGCGCAACGGCGAGGTCGTCATCATCGACGAGTTCACCGGCCGCATGATGCCGGGCCGGCGCTATTCGGAAGGGCTGCATCAGGCGCTCGAGGCCAAGGAGCATCAGCCGATCCAGCCGGAGAACCAGACGCTCGCCTCGATAACGTTCCAGAACTACTTCCGCATGTACGAGAAGCTCGCCGGCATGACCGGCACGGCGCTCACCGAGGCCGACGAGTTCATGGATATCTACGGTCTCGAGGTTCTCGAAGTGCCGACCAACATGCCGCTTGTCCGCATCGATGACGACGACGAGGTCTATCGCACGACCAAGGAGAAGTACCGCTCCATCATCGCGCTGATCGAGGACTGCAAGTTGCGCGGCCAGCCGGTGCTGGTCGGCACCACGTCGATCGAAAAATCCGAGCAGCTCGCCGACATGCTGCGCGAGGCCGGCTGGGAAGCGCACGACTTCTCCGACCCCAACGCCTTTGCCGCGCTTTATTCCGGCGACGACGGCGCCACCAAGACCAAGGTATTCGCCATCCTCAATGCCCGCTACCACGAGCAGGAAGCCTTCATCGTCGCCCAGGCCGGCGTGCCCGGCGCCATCACCATCGCCACCAACATGGCCGGCCGCGGCACCGATATTCAGCTCGGCGGCAATGCCGACATGCGCATCCGCCAGGAGATCACCGGTATCGAGGATCCGCGCGCGCGCGAGAAAAGTCCGCAAGCCGATGAAATCCGCAAGCAGATCGCGCGGCTGAAGGAAAAGGCGCTTGCCGCCGGCGGCCTCTTCGTTCTCGGCACCGAACGCCATGAGAGCCGGCGCATCGACAACCAGTTGCGCGGCCGCTCCGGCCGCCAGGGCGACCCCGGCCATTCCAAGTTCTTCCTGTCGCTCGAAGACGACCTGATGCGCATCTTCGGTTCCGACAAGCTCGACGGCATGCTGCAGAAATTGGGCCTCAAGGAGAACGAGGCGATCGTTCACCCCTGGATCAACAAGGCGCTGGAAAAGGCGCAGCAGAAGGTCGAAGCGCGCAACTTCGACATCCGCAAGAACCTGCTCAAATACGACAACGTGATGAACGACCAGCGCACGGCGATCTTCAAGGAGCGCCTCGACCTGATGCGCGACGACGCCGTGGATGAAACGGTCGCCGATATGCGCCATTCCGTGGTCGAGGATCTGGTCGCCAAGCACATCCCGGCCAATGCCTACCCCGAGCAGTGGGATGTCACCGCGCTCGATCAGGCGGTGCGCGAGATCCTCACCATCGATCCGCCGCTTGCCCAGTGGCAAAAGGAAGAGGGGATCACCGACGAGGACGTGCGTGAGCGCATCATCCGCCAGGCCGACGAATGGATGGCGGGCAAAGTGGCCAAATGGGGCCCCGACGTCATGCGCTACGTCGAGAAATCGATTTTGTTGCAGACACTCGACCATCTCTGGCGCGAGCATCTGGTCATGCTCGAGCATCTGCGCCAGGTGATCGGCTTGCGCGGCTACGGCCAGCGCGACCCGCTCAACGAATACAAGGCGGAGGCTTTCAGCCTGTTCGAGGCGATGACGGCGCGCCTGCGCGAAGCGGTGACCGGCCAGCTGATGCGTGTCGAGATCGTGCAGCAACCGCCTGCGCAACAGCC
Source organism: uncultured Alphaproteobacteria bacterium (assembly GCA_963738915.1). Classification (GTDB taxonomy): domain Bacteria; phylum Pseudomonadota; class Alphaproteobacteria; order Rhizobiales; family Xanthobacteraceae; genus Pseudolabrys. The sequence goes on along the minus strand of CAVTYO010000005.1, from coordinate 43,002 downwards.
CGATCAGGCTGCGCCGCCGGCGCCGCGATCGCCGGACTTACCCTACATGGAAGCGCACAAGGTCGATCCGACGACCGGCGAGGATGAAATGGCGCTCGCTGCCGCGCCGCTGGCACCGATGCTGGTCGGCAACGGCGGGTCCGCAGAGGCCGACCGCAACCCGAAAAATCCGGCAAGCTGGGGCAAGGTCGGGCGCAATGAGCCGTGCCCCTGCGGTTCCGGCAAAAAATACAAACATTGTCACGGCAAGTTTAGCTAGATTGGGCGGGCCGGCTGCGCTTCAATGCGGCTGGGTCCTCTCACGGGGTGCGCGGGCATGAAACGGCGTCTCGAAATCGGTCTGCGCTCCGCTTTGGCGGCGGGCATCCTTGCCGCCGCGGGGTCCGCCGCTTACGCCCAGGATCAACCGGAAACGCAGCGCCAGCGTGACGCCTGCACGCCCGACGCCCACCGCTGGTGCCAAGTCTATATCCCGAACCGCGACGCGATTACCGATTGCCTCAAGCGCAACATGGATAATCTGACCCGCGACTGCCGCCTGGTGATGCAGGGCAAGCTCAGGTAGCTAGCGCCAGAGCCCGTAGCCGTTCCACTTGTCTTCGGGAATTTTTTCGCCGACGCGATAGTCGAACGACAAAATTTTCAGCCGGTCCGGCGTGGTCTTGCAGGTAAACGAGAACTGGTACCACTGGCCGTCGCTGCGAAAAGCGCCGCCGTTGCCCTGCACCGTGTCGCCGACGATCTTGGGCGCCGAAATCGAGTCGATAACCGCGCGATCCGGGTGATACGGATTCTTGTCGCGCCCGATGCGGTCGGCAGCGGCGAAATCGCAGATCTGCTCGAGCCGGTCTTCCGGGTCGATGCGCTTGAGCATGGCCTCGAACTTCGCTTCATTCTGGGCTTCGCCCCTGGAATCGGCGGCGGCAAGGTTGTTTCCACTTAAGAGTGCAATCGTCAACGCCAGTCCGAAACGCCGCATCGTAAACCTCACCGCATTTCCAGAATCACCCGCGACACTAGCGCATGCGCCGCGTGCGCGGGCCGTGAAAGCCGAAGGCTCGGTGGAAAACTTTGACGCAGCTAGCGTGGCAAGGCCAGCGCGAGTTTTTTACGGAAACCGCGGTCGCGCTTCAAGTGCCACTCGCGGCTCATCGCCGTGCGCTTGTCGTCAAATTGTTCGGTGTGCAGCAGCACCCAGGTCCGGCCGCGCGTCGTGCGCGCGCCGGTGCCGGCGTTGTGCTGCCGGAGACGGCGGCGCACATCGTTGGTCCAGCCGACATAGGTCAGATGGCGGGTTTTGGCGCGGCTGCCGAGGACGTAAACGAAGCAGGCCATGCGGCGGGGATCAGCGGAACGCCGACCATCGCTGGTCGAACGTGCCGGCGGGCACGACCGGCTGGGCGCCGGCGAGGAGATTGTTGCTGCTCGGCGCCGCCGCCGTCGCCGAATAGGCGGTACGCATTTCGCCGCTGGTTGAACCTTGCGTCTCGCGCTTCTCGGCCTGAGCGACGCGTGGCTTTGGCGCCGGCTGTGGTGCCGCGGCAACAGCGACCGGCTTTGCCGCCGGCTGCGGCTTCGGTGCGGCGACTACGGGCCTGGGCGCCGGCTGCGGTTTCACCGGCGGGAGAGAAGGCGTCCGGGCCGTCGATGCGGTACGGACCACGGCTGGCTGAGGGTTGGCGATCTCTTCATCGGTGCCGCGCAACGCGACCGGTTCGCTTTCGGCCTCAGGCGCCGCCGGCCTGGCGGCTGCCTGGTTGCCGCCAAAAAGGTTGCCGAGCAGTCCGGCGATTGTGGTGGGCTGTTCGGCCGGCACGTCGCCTTCCTTCGGCAGCGGCGCGGCCTGCGGCAATCTCACGCTCGCAAGCGCCGTCGGCTCGCTCGCCGGCTTCGCCGCGGCGGGCGCTGCCGTTTGCGGCTTCGGCGGGCGCAGGGCGGCGAGCGCTCCCGGCGCATTGGGCACGTGCGGCAGCGCGCCGGGCGCTTCCGTATTGCCGGCGGCCACGTAGGTGCGGCCATTGTTGTCAAATTCGGTGTGCGACGCGAGCTTGTTGGCGAAGACCGGGTTCATGCCGCCGTCACCGACATGCGGCGGTACGGTTGCGACGTTGTCGGCGATGTACTTCGCCATCTCGAACTGTTCCTGGCGCCGGTGGTCGAGCACGACATCGGCGACCGTCTTGTCGAGTTCGTAGGCCGGGCACTTGCCGCGCGGATCGAACTTGAGCGGCTTGCCCGCATTGTCGGGCGCTGCCGGGTCGAACACGTAGTGGCGTTCGCAGACCGCGACCTTTGGCTCCTGACGCGTCGCTTCGAAATGGTCGTAACCTTCCTTGATCATTTTCCAGAAGGCGAAGTTCGGATTGTTGCGATGCTTGGCCATGTTGAGCGCGGTCATGCGGAACGGGAAGGCCTCGAACTGGAAATCCTTCTGCCCGCCGAAGAACGACTCGCGCGCCAGCGCGTAAATTTCCTGGATCTGCTCGTCGGTCATCGCGTAGCAGCCGCGTGACGAGCAGTCGCCGTGCACCATCAGTTCCGAGCCGGTGTAGCCCCACGAGCGGTCGTAGGTGTTGGGATAGCCGGTGTTGAAGGCGAGATAGTAATTGGAATTCGGATTCATTTGCGCCGGCGTGATCGTATAGAAGCCTTCCGGCGCCTGACGGTCGCCTTCCTTTTTCTTCGGGCCGAGATCGCCGGACCAGCGGCATATCGGGTAGGTCTTGAGCAGCGCGAACTGGCCGTCGCGATTTTTCTTCCAGACCTCGAGTTCGGATTCTTCCTTGAACAGGCGGACAAGGATCGGCAACTCCTTGTCCATGTTCTTCTCGGCGATCTCCGAGACCATCTTGTCGGACAAAGGCGCGAGCGCGCGGCCGGTGGGGATGGAGTCCTGATCGCATCCAGCAAGCGCAAGTGCGGCGGCAACGACCGCGGGCGCCAAAAGAGCGCGTGCGACGAGGCGAGGATCCAAAACGCTTTACTCCCCGGGAAGGGCCCCTTGTTGTCTAATCGTTAGCCATAAGATGTGGCATCCGCAAGGCAATCCCGCGCTCCCAAGACTAGCTCTAAGCCTATGGTGAAGCAAAAGTAAATGGATACTGCCGCGGCCGCGCTAAATCGGCGTTCGGCCCATGCGCAGGAACTTTTCCCGCCGTTGCGCCCGTACCGCCGCCGCGTCAAGCGGCCGCAATTCGGCGAGCGCCGCCGAAACTGCGTCGCCCGTTGCGGCTATCGTCGCCGATGGGTCGCGATGGGCGCCGCCGACCGGTTCTGAAATGATGGCATCGATCATGCCGAAACGAACCATGTCCTGGGCGGTGATTTTCATGTTGGTCGCCGCCTCCTGAGCCTTGGTGGTGTCGCGCCAGAGGATCGAGGCGGCGCCTTCCGGCGAGATTACGGAATAGATGGCGTGCTCCAGCATCAGCACGCGGTTGGCGGTGGCCAGCGCAATCGCGCCGCCGGAGCCGCCTTCGCCGAGGATCACAGCCACATTGGGCACGCCGAGCGAAAGACAGGCGTCGGTCGAGCGCGCGATTGCCTCCGCCTGGCCGCGTTCTTCGGCGCCAATGCCGGGATAGGCGCCGGCGGTATCCACCAGCGTGACGACGGGAATGCCGAAGCGATCGGCCATATTCATCAGCCGCACGGCCTTGCGGTAACCTTCCGGCCGCGCCATGCCGAAATTATGCTTGAGCCGGCTTTCGGTGTCGGAGCCTTTTTCGTGACCGATGACGCAGATGCTCTCGCCGCGGAAGCGGCCGAAGCCGCCGACGATCGCCGCGTCCTCGCCGAACTTGCGGTCGCCGGCGAGCGGTGTGAATTCCGTGATCAAGCCGGCGATGGTATCGAGGCAATGCGGGCGTTGCGGATGCCGGGCGACTTGCGTCTTCTGCCACGGCGTGAGCCCCGCATAGAGCTCCTTGAGCGCGAGACCGGCTTTTGCCTCCAGGCGATTGATTTCGTCGCCGACGGAAACGGCGCTGCCGCCTTCGCCCATGGCGCGCAGCTCCTCGACCTTGGCTTCGAGTTCGGCCACCGGCTTTTCAAAGTCGAGATAGCTGCGCATTTAATCCCGGCTCGGGTGATGGAAGCAAAGAACTGACGCGGGCGGCCCGTTTAAGTCAAGCAGCGCCCGGTTCGCGGTCGGTGAGCGGGTGCAGGTCGCGCACCAGCGCCTTCAGGCGTTCTTCCAGGACGTGGGTGTAGATCTGTGTCGTGGAAATATCGGCGTGGCCGAGCAGCGTCTGCACGACACGCAGGTCGGCGCCGTTGTGCAGCAAATGGCTGGCGAAAGCGTGGCGCAGAACATGCGGTGAAAGCCGCGCCGGCGCGATACCGCAAGCCGGCGCCAGCGCCTTTAGTTCGCGGGCAAAATGTTGGCGGGTGAGGTGGCCTTGCTCGCCGAAGGACGGAAACAGCCATTTCGATTGCGCTTCGCGCGCCTCGTCGAGCAGTTTGAGGTACGCGTCCATGCTGCGCTTGGCCGCCTGGTTGAGCGGCACCAGCCGCTCCTTGCCGCCCTTTCCGCGCACCACCAGCATGCGCTGGTCGCGCCGCGCAGCCGAAGCCGGCAACGCCACCAATTCGGACACGCGCAGGCCGGTCGCATAGACCACCTCGATCAGACAGTTGAGCCGCGCAGCGCGCAGACATGCCGCGGGCGCCAGCGCTTCGTTTTCGCCGGCACGCCGTGCGGCGTCGAGCAGGGCGTCAACTTCGGCGATCGACAATACTTTCGGCAACGCGCGCCCGCGCTTGGGACCTTCGAGCACCGCCGCCGGATCGTGTTTGAGTTTTCCCTCGGCGTAGAGGAAACGATAAAGTTGCCGCAGCGCCGACAGATGCCGCGCGAGTGTTGTCGCCTTGAAGCCGCGCTCGGCGAGCGAGGCGAGATAGCTGCGCAGGTCCTCGGTCGTTGCTTTGGCGGTGCTGCCACCGCCGGCCTGCAGGTGCGCGGCAAGATCGGCGAGATCGCGCCCGTAAGCCTCGAGCGTGTTGCGGCTTGCCCCGCGCTCGGCCGCCAGCATGTCGAGAAACAGATCGATCAACGCGCCGTCGCTTCTGCCTGCGTCACGATGTTTCGGCCGGCGGCCCATCGGCGGTGCGTCAGCGCTGCTGCTTGATGAATTTGTCGGACGGCACGGTGACGATAATCTCGCGCGGCTTGTAGGAGACGAAGTTGGCAAGCGAAAAAACGAGGGCGTAGGCCAGACCGCCAATGACCGACACGACGACCAGGAATCTGAACAGGCTCGGCATTATCGGGGTCCGGCACGCACCGCCCGCTGGCTCGAGCGTAATGCGCGATTCGAGCGATTCTGCGGGAGTACGACCACGTTCTTTGCCGGGTGACAAGTGCCGCCATCGCGAGACGGCCGATTCTGGTATAGGAAGCCCTGTTCGCCGATGGGAAAAGCTCATGGCCGATAGCGCCAGCCCAAAGACCGCGGAAAACGCTTTGGAAACCGCCATCGTGCGCGCGCTGGCGGCGCGCTCCATCGTGCTCGTCGGCATGATGGGCGCCGGCAAATCCTCGGTCGGCCGCAGACTGGCGAGCCGCTTCGGCCTTCCCTTCGTCGACGCCGACGGCGAGATCGAAACGGCGGCGGGCATGACCATCCCGGAGATATTCGACAACCATGGCGAGGCCTATTTTCGCGCCGGCGAGGCGCGGGTGATCGCGCGTCTGCTTGGCGGCGGGCCGCAGGTGCTGGCGACCGGCGGCGGCGCCATGATGGACGAGAACACGCGTGCGCTGGTCCGCGACAAGGGCGTGTCGATTTGGCTCAAGGCCGATCTCGACGTCCTGTTGCGCCGGACCAAGCGGCGCAGCGACCGGCCGCTGGCGGAAAAGATCAAGGACCTTTTGCCTGCGCGCGAGCCGTTCTATGCGCAGGCCAATATCGTGGTGCACTCGCGCGACGAGCCGCATGACACGATCATCGACGAAATCGTAGCGGCGTTGAGCAAGGAACTGGGCATTACCGAGGGTGCGTCATGACCGCGCAACCCCGCCCCGGCGAACCGATCGTGGTGCAGGTCGCGCTTGCCGCGCGCGGCTACGACATCGTCATCGGCCGCGGAGTTATTGCTTCGCTCGGCGCGCGCATCAAGGCGCTGCGCCCGTCGGCCCGCGCCGCGCTCGTCACCGACGATACCGTGGCAGCCCATCATCTCGCCGGCGCGCTTGCCGCGCTCAAATCCACGGGAATCGACTGCACCGCGATCCGAGTTGCGCCGGGCGAAGGCTCCAAGAGCTACGCGACCTTCGATAAAGTCTGCGAAGCGATCATCGACGCGCGCATCGAGCGCGGCGATCTCGTCATCGCGCTTGGCGGCGGCGTCATCGGCGATCTCGCCGGCTTTGCCGCGGCCTGCGTGCGCCGCGGCATTGACTACGTGCAGGTACCGACGACCTTGCTGGCGCAGGTCGACTCCTCCGTCGGCGGCAAGACCGGCATCAATTCCCCGCGCGGCAAGAACCTGATCGGCGCCTTTCATCAGCCGGTGCTGGTCGTTGCCGACACCGCGCTGCTCGACACGCTGCCGCAGCGCGACTTCCGCGCCGGCTTCGCCGAGGTGGTCAAATTCGGCTTGCTCGGCGACGCCGCCTTCTTCTCCTGGCTGGAGGCAAACTGGAGGGACGTGTTTTCCGGCGCGCCCTCGCGCGAGCACGCCATCGCCGTCTGCTGCCGCGGCAAGGCGGGGATCGTTGGCCGCGACGAACGCGAAACGGGCGAGCGCGCGCTGCTCAATCTCGGCCACACCTTCGGCCACGCACTAGAGGCCGCGGCGGGCTTTTCCGGCCGGCTGCTGCACGGCGAGGCGGTGGCGCTGGGCACGGCGCTCGCGTTCGAGTTCTCGGCGCAACGCAAGCTCATTTCCGCCGACGAGGCCGCGCGCGTGCGCGCTCATCTTGCCGTGGTCGGCCTGCCCACGCGGATCAAGGACGTGCCGGGCGACATGCCGGGCGTCGAGCGGCTGATGGAACTCATCGGCCAGGACAAGAAGGTCAAGCGCGGCCAACTCACCTTCATTCTGGTGCGCGGCATCGGCAAGGCCTTCGTCGAGAACAATGTCGATCCCGCGGAGGTCCGCGCCTTTCTCGCAGGCCAAATCGCGAAATGACCGGATACGACTGGCTCTCCATCGTCATTGTGCTGGTCTGTCTGCTGCTGTCGGCGTTTTTCGCCGGCAGCGAGACCGCGCTCACCGCCTCCTCGCGTGCCAGCATGGCCCGGCTGGAAAAGCACGGGAACAAGCGTGCCGGGATCGTCAACCGTCTGCTGGCGAGCCGAGAGCGCCTGCTCGGCGCGCTGCTGTTTGGCAACAACGCCGCCAACATCGCCGCCTCCTCGCTGGCCACCGGCGTGCTGCTCGCCTGGTTCGGCAGCGCCGGCGTGATCTACGCCACGGTGGTGATGACTATCGTGGTCGTCGTGTTCTCCGAGATCCTGCCGAAAACCGCGGCGTTCAACGCGCCCGACCGCATCGCGCTCGCGGTCGCCCGGCCGATGAACCTGTTCGTCAGGTTTTTCGGACCGGTGCTGATGGGCGTCGAGGCGCTGGTGCGCTGGCTGCTCAAGCACATCGGCATGACCGTAGGCGACGATCAGCAGGTGCTGTCGGCGCGCGAGGAATTGCGCGGCGCAGTCGACTTGTTCCACCGCGAGGGCGAAGTGGAAACGCTCGACCGCGACATGTTCGGCGGCGTGCTTGACCTGCGCGAACTCGTGCTCTCCGACGTAATGATCCACCGCACCGACATGATCACGATCGACGCCAGTGACTCGCCCGAGGCCATTGTCAACGCCGTGATCGCCTCGCCGGTCACGCGCATCCCGCTTTGGCGCGACAATCCGGAAAACATCGTCGGCATCCTGCATGTAAAGGACCTGCTGCGCGCGCTGCACGCGGTCGACGGCAATGCGTCGAAAGTCGATATCGCGGCGCTGATGAAGGCGCCCTGGTTCGTGCCCGACACCCGGCCGGTCTCCGAGCAGCTCAAGGCCTTCCGCCGCCGCAAGACGCCGTTCGCGCTGGTGGTTGACGAATACGGCGATGTCGAAGGCCTGGTGACGCTGGAGGATATTCTGGAGGAAATCGTCGGCGACATTACCGACGAACACGACGTCGCCATGCCCGGCGTGCGCCGCCAGCCGGATGGCTCGATCAATGTCGACGGCGCGGTGCCGATCCGCGATCTCAACCGCGTGATGGACTGGCACTTGCCCGACGACGAGGCGACGACGATTGCCGGTCTGGTGATCCATGAGGCGCGCTCGATCCCCGAGGTCGGGCAGAGCTTCACCTTCCACGGCTTCCGCTTTCGGGTATTGCGCCGCTCGCGCAACCGCATCACCGCCTTGCGCATCCAGCCGCTGCCGCGCAAAGCCACGGCGAAAGCCGGCTAGACGCCGCCTTCCCCCGGCGCCGCGGCGTGGATTGCAAGCGCATGAACGCCGGCCGCGAGTTCATCCGAAAGAATCCCGTTGATCATGCGGTGCCGCTCGATCCGGCTCTTCCCTTTGAACGCGCTCGCAACGATATAGACGCGGAAATGAGTTTGCCCGCCCGGCCGGTGTCCGGCATGGCCTTCGTGCTGATGCGATTCATCCAGCACGTCGAGGCTTTGCGGCGAAAAGGCCTCGGTAAGCTTCTTTTCGATGGTCTCGGCGGTTCGCATCTATGCGAATCTTGGGTGTCGCGCGTTACTGTCAAGTCTTGAAGGTGTCACCGCATAAGGCGCATAGTGATTGGTCATGAAATTCGACTCACCGTTGTTCGATAAAATCCGCGTCAAGCCCTCGAAAGACCGCCGCGTCAAAACCGGCGGCCGGGCTTGTGAATGGCACGGCTGCAAGGAGACTGCCACTCACCGGGCTCCCAAGGGCCGCGGCGGCGACAAGCAGTATTGGAACTTCTGCCTGGCGCACGTGCGCCAATACAATCAGTCCTACAATTTTTTCGCCGGTATGAGCGACACGGCGGTTCTGGCCTATCAGAAGGATGCGCTCACCGGTCATCGCCCGACCTGGAAGATGGGGACCGGCAAGCGTTTCGAGCGCCCGGATTTGCGTGGGCTCGGCGACGGCGGCGATCCCTTCGAGCTGTTTGGCGAAGGCTTGCGCGCCGAGCAGCAGGCCCGGGCGGAGACGCGGCCCGTGCGCAACGCCGAGCGCAAGGCGCTCGAGGTTCTTAGCCTGGAGATCGGCGCGACGCCGGTCGAGGTCAAGATTCGCTTCAAACAGTTGGTAAAGCGCTATCACCCGGACGCCAATGGCGGCGACCGCTCCACTGAAGAGCGGTTGGTCGAGATCATCCAGTCCTACAATTATCTGAAGTCGGTGGGCTTCGCCTGACGCGAACGGGGGCGGTCTGGGCATTCTACAACTGTATGTGCGCGTTCTGGGCCTGCTCGGGCCGCAGATCAAACTTGGCTGGATCCTGGCTTTTGCCAATGTGGCCCTCGCCGCGACCCAGTTTGCCGAACCGGTGCTTTTTGGCCGGGTGATCGACACGCTTGCCAGTGCGCAGGGGCAGGGTTCGCGCCTGTCGTGGCCGGGACTGTTGCCGCTTGTCTCGGCCTGGGTCGGCTTTGGGCTGTTTTCAATCGTGTGCGGCGCGTTGGTCTCGCTTTACGCCGACCGGCTGGCGCATCGCCGCCGGCAGACTGTGCTCACCGAATATTTCGAGCATGTGCTTGAACTGCCGCTGGGATTCCACAGCACCACTCATTCCGGTCGGCTGATGAAGATCATGCTCACCGGGACCGATACGCTTTGGGACCTCTGGCTCGGCTTCTTCCGCGAACACCTTGCCGCTTTCGTGGCGATATTCGTGTTGTTGCCGCTGTCACTCTACCTGAACTGGCGTCTGGCCCTGCTGCTGATCGTGCTGTGCGGCGTATTCGTATTCCTCACCGCCTACGTGCTGCGCAAGACCGAGACGCTGCAGGGCGAGGTTGAGGAGTTTTACTCCGATCTTGCCGAACGGGCTTCCGACACCCTTGGCAACATCGCCCTGGTGCAAAGCTTTACCCGCATCGAGATGGAAGTGCGCGGCCTGCGTCAGGTCGCCGATCGCCTGCTCGGCGCGCAACTGCCGGTGCTCTCATGGTGGGCGCTCGCCGGCACGCTCACGCGTGCGTCGACCACGCTCACCATACTCGCGATTCTGGTGGCCGGTATTTTCCTGTTTATCGACGGGCTGACCACGGTCGGCGAGATCGTGATGTTCATGAGCTTCGCCGGATTGCTGATCCAGCGGCTGGAACAGGCCGCCGGGTTCATCAATCACATTTTCATGGATGCGCCGCGCCTGCAGCAATTTTTCGCAGTCCTCGACACCGTGTCGGCGGTGCGCGACCTGCCGGATGCAATCGTACCCGGCACGATCACCGGAGCCGTTGAGTTTGACAACGTCAGCTTCTCCTACGACGGAAAGATGCCGGTAATTTCCGGTCTGAACTTCTCGGCATTACCGGGGGAGACCGTCGCGCTGGTTGGCGCCACCGGCGCCGGAAAATCGACGGCGCTTGCCATGTTGCACCGCGCCTTCGATCCGCAGTCCGGGACGGTTTGCATCGACGGCATCGACATCCGCACCATCAAGCTCGCGGCGCTGCGGCGCAACGTCGGAGTCGTGTTCCAGGAACCATTGCTGTTCAACCGGTCGATCGCCGAAAATCTGCGCGTCGGTAATCCCGATGCGACGGACGAGCAGCTTCTCGAAGCCTGCAAGCGCGCGCAGGCGCTCGATTTCATCGTGTCGCATGCGGGCGGGCTCAATGCAAATGTCGGCGAACGCGGCCGCGCGCTGTCGGGCGGCGAGCGCCAGCGTCTGTCGATTGCGCGGGCGCTGCTCAAGGACCCGCCGATCCTTATCCTCGATGAGGCAACCAGCGCGCTCGATGCGGCGACCGAGGCCAAGGTGAACGCGGCCCTCGACGAAGTCATGAAGAACCGCACCAGTTTTGTGATCGCCCACCGTCTCGCCACCGTGCGCAATGCGACGCGGATTCTGGTATTCGATGGCGGCCGCATCGTCGAAAGCGGAAGCTTCGACGAATTGGTGGCGCTCGGCGGGTTGTTCGCCGCCCTCGCCAAGGCGCAATTCATGGTCGGCAGCCCTGGCGTCTCGATGGGGCAGATCGGCTAGGGCGCGGGAACGGCCGCGCAACCCAGCCCTGCCTTTCGTTCAGGCCATTTCGTACCTATCTCATTGATAATATTGATACGGACATCTGGCCCGGACGGGTTTTTCCGCGCCACACCGTCTGCTAAGTTCTTGATCCTATCAGCCGGACCGTATTCATCGGACCCGCATCAGGCTTCGGGGGCGTTCCCAAGCCCATGGAGGACTAATGGCTACCGCAGTGCAAGAAACAGCCAGCCTGCCCGACATGAAGGTGTCGATCCGGCAAGTGTTCGGCATCGAAAGCGACATGGAAGTTCCGGCCTACAGCAAGGCCGACGACCACGTTCCCGATGTCGACCCCGATTACCGGTTCGACCGCTCGACCACGCTCGCCATCCTCGCCGGTTTTGCCCACAACCGCCGTGTGATCGTGTCCGGCTATCACGGCACCGGCAAGTCCACGCACATCGAGCAGGTGGCGGCGCGGCTCAACTGGCCCTGCGTGCGCGTCAACCTCGACAGCCACATCAGTCGCATCGACCTGATCGGCAAGGACGCCATCGTCATCAAGGACGGCAAGCAGGTGACGGAATTCCGCGACGGAATTCTGCCCTGGGCCTATCAGAACAATGTCGCGCTGTGCTTCGACGAATACGACGCTGGCCGCCCGGACGTGATGTTCGTGATCCAGCGCGTGCTGGAATCCTCCGGCCGCCTGACGCTGCTCGACCAGAGCCGCGTCATCCGGCCGCATCCGGCGTTCCGCCTGTTCGCCACCGCCAACACCATCGGCCTCGGCGACACCTCCGGCCTCTATCACGGCACGCAGCAGATCAACCAGGCGCAGATGGACCGCTGGTCGATCGTCACGACGTTGAATTATCTGCCGCACGACAACGAAGTGGAGATCGTGCTGGCCAAGGCCAAGCATTATCAAAACGAAAAGGGCCGCGAGATCGTCGGCAAGATGGTGCGCGTTGCCGACCTGACGCGCAATGCGTTCATGAACGGCGACATCTCGACGGTGATGAGCCCGCGCACGGTGATCATCTGGGCGGAGAATTCGGAAATCTTCAACGATATCGGCTTCGCCTTCCGGCTCACGTTCCTGAACAAATGTGATGAGCTGGAGCGGCCGATCGTCGCCGAGTTCTATCAACGCTGCTTCGGCGTCGATCTGCCGGAGTTGTCGGTGAACGTGGCGCTGTCTTAAAATCCCCGCGGGGACCAATGGCGTCGAACATCAAATCCAAGCCGTCGCCGAAGGAGTCGCCGGCGGAGCCGTTCAAGCGTGCCGTCGCCGGCTGCTTGCGTGCCATCGCGCGCAAGCCCGATCTTGAGGTGACCTTCGCGGCGGAACGGCCGGGGCTGATCACCGGCAAGGCGCGGCTGCCGGAGCCGCCGCGCAAGCTGACACGCGCCGAGGCCGCGATCGTGCGCGGCAACGCCGACTCGATCGCGCTCAGGATTGCCTGCCATGACCCGGCCATGCATCGCCGCTTGCAGCCGGGCGGGCAACAGGCGCGCGCGGTGTTCGAGGCCGTCGAGCAAGCCCGCGTGGAAGCGATCGGCGCGCGGCGCATGGACGGCATCGCCAAGAATTTGACCGCGATGCTCGATGAGCGTTTCGCGCGGGCGAAATTCGACCAGATCACCGAGCGTGGCGACGCCCCGATCGAGGAGGCGCTGGCGCTGATGGTGCGCGAGCGCCTGACCGGCTTGGCGCCTCCGGCGCATGCCAAGAAGCTGGTCGATTTGTGGCGGCCGCTGATCGAGGACTGCGCCGGGCGCGATCTCGACCGGCTCGAGAGCGTGGTTGAGGACCAGCGCCAGTTCGGCGACGCCGTGCACGATCTGCTCGACGCACTGGAAATGGGCGAGGACCGCAGCCGCGACTCCGAAGACGAGGAAGACGAAGGCGAGGAGGATCAGCGCAAGCAGCAATCCGGCGAGGACGGCGACGCCGCCGACAGTGACGAGCAGCAGCGCTCCAGCACGGAGGACACGGAAGTCTCCGCCGAGGATATGCCGGACAGCGCCACCGAAGCCGTCGACGCTCCAACCGCCGACATGGCCGACGACAGCGACCTCGGCGATTCCGAGACGCCCGGCGAGCCGCAGCGCCCGCGTAATTTCGGCCAGAACGAGCCGCGCGGTCCCGACTACCGCGCCTTCACCCTGCGCTTCGACGAGACGGTGGCCGCCGAAGACCTCTGTGAGCCGGAAGAACTCGACCGGCTGCGCGGCTATCTCGACAAGCAGTTGTCGCATCTCCAGGGCGTCGTCGCCCGCCTTGCCAACCGGTTGCAACGCCGGCTGATGGCGCAGCAGAACCGCTCCTGGGAATTCGATCTCGAAGAGGGCCAGCTCGATCCGGCGCGGCTGCCGCGCATCATCATCGATCCGCTGCATGCGCTTTCGTTCAAGGCGGAAAAGGACATGCAGTTCCGCGACACGGTGGTGACGCTGCTGCTCGATAATTCCGGCTCGATGCGCGGCCGTCCTATTACGGTTGCCGCAACCTGCGCTGACATCCTCGCGCGCACGCTCGAGCGTTGCGGCGTCAAGGTGGAGATCCTGGGCTTCACCACGCGGGCCTGGAAGGGTGGACAGTCGCGCGAGGCCTGGCTCACCGCCGGCAAGCCGGCCAATCCTGGCCGCCTCAACGATCTGCGTCATATCATCTACAAGTCGGCAGACGCACCGTGGCGGCGCGCGCGCAAGAATCTCGGGTTGATGATGCGCGAGGGCCTGCTCAAGGAAAATATCGATGGCGAGGCGCTCGACTGGGCGCACAAGCGATTGCTGGCGCGCACCGAGCAGCGCCGCATCCTGATGATGATTTCCGACGGCGCGCCGGTCGATGATTCGACGCTCAGCGTCAATCCCGGCAATTACCTCGAGCGGCATCTGCGCTGGGTGATCGAGGAGATTGAGATGCGCTCGCCGGTCGAACTCATCGCCATCGGCATCGGCCACGACGTCACGCGTTACTATCGCCGTGCCGTCACCATCGTCGATGCCGAGGAACTCGGCGGCGCCATGACCGACAAGCTTGCCGAGCTGTTCGAGGAGAAAATCCCGGACGAGCCGGTGCGCCCGCGTGCGCGCAGGCGGGTTGCGTGATTCTCCGGCGCAAGCTCGCCGTCGTCCTCTGCCTTGCCGTCGCGGCTGTTGCCGCCGCGACCCACGCGCTGGCGCAGAATTACGTCGAGTCGCCCGTGGTGGTCGCCGTGCACGCGACACCCGTCGACAGCTTCGATACCGCCGAGCCCTCGCGCACGCGCTTCGGCGCGCTCGAATTCCGCGGCGGTCTGGCGCTGACCTCAAGCGAGTCCGCGTTCGGCGGCATTTCAGAGCTCCGCGTCGAAGCGGACGGTGCCCACTTCCTTGCCGTCACCGACAACGGTTCCTGGCTGCGCGGGCGCATCGTCTACAGCGAGGGCCGCCCGTCGGGGATTGCCGATGCGGAAATGGCGCCGCTGCTCGGCCCTGACGGCAAGCCGCTTGCAGCGCGCGGCTGGTACGACGCGGAGTCGCTCGAAAACGACAACGGCAACGGCACGCTTTACGTCGGCCTCGAGCGCGTCGAGAAGATCGTGCGCTTCGATTACGCGCGTGACAGGCTTGAGGCCCAGGCCCGCGTTTTGTCGGCGCCGGACGATTTCAGGACGTTCACCTACAACAAGAGCCTCGAGTGCCTGGCAATGCCGCCGCAGGGCTCGCCGCTCGCGGGTGCGCTGATCGCCGTCACCGAGCGCAGCCTCGACGCTTCCGGCAACCACCGCGCCTATCTGCTCGACGGCGTGCGCAACGAGCCGCCCGAGGCCGGCCACGCCGAGCGCTTCAGCGTCAAGCGCAGCGACGGTTTCGACGTCAGCGACTGCACGATCTTGCCGCCAGCCGACCTGTTGCTGCTCGAGCGCCATTTTTCACCGGCGCGCGGCATCCTCATGCGCATTCGCCGCATTCCGCTCGCGGCCCTCAAGCCTGGCGCGTTGGTCGACGGCGCGCAGCTCATTACCGCCGATCTCGGCTTTCAGATCGACAACATGGAAGGCATCGCCGTGCACAAGAACGCGCAAGGCGAAACCATCATCACGATGGTGTCGGACGATAACTTTTCGCTATTTCAGCGCAACCTGCTGCTGCAATTCGCCCTGGCGGCGGAATGAGGCTTGGGCTTAGCCCGCCGCCACGGCCTTCTTCTTCACGATCTGGCGCTTGAGCTCGCGCATCTTCGGCGCCAGCTCTTCGTCCTTGGCCTTGAGCAGGAAGGCATCGAGGCCCCCGCGGTGGTCGACGGTCTTGAGCGCGTTGGTCGAGATCCGCACCCGCACCCGGCGCTGCAGCGTATCGGACAAAAGCGTTACGTTCTGCAGGTTCGGCATGAAGCGCCGCCTGGTCTTGATGTTGGAATGGCTCACTTTGTGGCCCATCAAGGATTTCTTGCCGGTCAAATCGCAACGCCAGGCCATTGGCCTCACCCTTCAAAAATCACCCGCGCACAATCGGCGCTGGGTTCGCCCGTTCATCGTGGAAGACGGGCGGACGTATAGAGAGAGGGCCCAAACCCGTCAAGCCGCGGGCCTAACACAGTTTTGGCGCATTCTACGCCGACCTAGAGGCCCGCTTGGCCGTTTCCTGTGGAGTTAACGGTACTCCGGGCACCCGTTGCGTGCGGCCTGTCACAGTGATCGGTATTATCTCTGTGCCGGCTGTTACCGTGCGGGCGCGGCTGGCGAAAAGGACAAGAACCCGTGCTGGCATTTTGCCGCCATCGCCGAGCCGCGCTGCTTCTCGCCGCAGCGCTCGCCGCGGTTTCCTCAGCCGCCGGCGCGCAAGGGCGGCTCGACGCGAGCTATTCCGTCACACTTGCGGGAATTCCGATCGGCAAGGGCGACTGGACCATCGACATCACCGACACGCACTTCACCGCCGCTGGAACCGGGACGACCACCGGGTTGATGCGTGTCTTCACCGGCGGCCACGGCGCCTCGAGCGGCAAGGGCACGCTCAACAATAGCGGCCAGTTTGTCACCTCGATCTTCACCTCCAGCATTACCAGCGGCAAAAAGACGGAAAGCGTTCGCTTCAACATTGATGCCGGCAACGTCAAGGACCTCAAGGTCGATCCGCCGCAGGATGTCGACGACGAGCGGGTGCCGGTGACCGAGGAAAGCCAGCAAGGCGTCTTCGACCCGATGAGCGCCTCTATTTTGCGCACGCCCGGTACCGGAGAGCCGGTGTCGCCGGAAGCCTGCCAGCGCACCGTGCCGATCTTCGACGGCAAAATCCGATATGACTTGCAATTCGCCTTCAAGCGCATGGAGCAGGTCAAGGCCGACAAGGGCTATGCCGGCCCGGTGGTGGTGTGCGCCGTCTATTTCACGCCGATCGCCGGTTTTGTCCCCTCGCGTGCGGCGATCCGCTACCTCACCAAGATCCGCGACATGGAGGTGTGGCTGGCGCCGATCGCCGGCACGCGCATGTTGGCTCCGTTCCGCGGGCAGGGCCCGACGCCGGTCGGCCCGGTGGTGTTCGCCGCAGACAAATTTGTCTCCACCGCGATGCCGGCCCGTGCCTCGGTCAGCGGCGCCAAGGTGCAGTGAGCGCGCTCGATTGGCGCAAAGGCGGGCTTGACTCTGACTGGGACACCGTTGTTGTCCGCCGTTAACTCTTTTGCCGCATTGAATCGCGAAAAAATGCTCCCAACTACCTGATCTGGTGGCACCGAACGGAACCAAATCCAGATATCGCCGTGAACGAAGGCTTACAGGGCGCGAGTCAGTGATTCGGGCGCGTTTCGTTCCAGACTCGTTCCAGAGCTTAACCGCTCGGCGTGCGGCGGCTTGAAACCGTCGCATTGTGATACAGAAAGCCCTCGGCGGGGCCGCCCCGTCAGTCCGGATGCGTAATGGCCCTCAGTTTTTCCCAAGAGCCCAACCGTGAATCGCGCGCCCGCGGCGCCGGCGTCACCGCCGTGCTCGGGCCGACCAATACCGGCAAGACGCACCTCGCGATCGAGCGGATGCTGGCGCATTCCTCCGGCATGATCGGGCTGCCGCTGCGGCTTTTGGCGCGAGAGGTCTACAACAAATGCGTCGACCGGGTGGGCAGCGGCGCCGTGGCGCTGATTACCGGCGAGGAAAAGATCAAGCCGCCCAATGCGCGCTATTGGGTTTCCACCGTCGAGGCCATGCCGCGCGATCTCGACGTCGCCTTTCTGGCCGTCGATGAGGTGCAGCTCGGCGCCGATTTCGAGCGTGGCCACGTCTTCACCGACCGTATGCTCCATGCCCGGGCCCGCGAGGAGACGCTGGTGCTCGGCGCTGCGACCGTGCGCCCGATGGTGGAGAAGCTTCTGCCCGGCGCGCACATCGTCAGCCGTCCGCGGCTGTCGAATTTGAGTTATGCGGGCGAGAAGAAGCTCACACGGCTGCCGCAGCGTTCGGCGATCGTCACCTTTTCGGCGGAGGAGGTTTACGCCATCGCCGAATTGATCCGCCGGCAGCGCGGCGGGGCTGCCGTTGTGCTCGGCGCGCTCTCACCGCGCACCCGCAACGCCCAGGTCGCGCTCTACCAGTCCGGCGACGTGGATTATCTGGTCGCCACCGACGCCATCGGCATGGGGCTCAATCTCGACGTCGATCACGTCGCCTTCGCCAGCGACCGCAAATTCGACGGCTACCAATTCCGCAAGCTCAATCCGGCCGAACTGGCGCAGATCGCCGGGCGCGCCGGCCGTGCCACCCGCGACGGCACCTTCGGCACCACGGGGCGCTGCGACCCCTTTGAGCCGGAACTGGTGCAGGCGCTGGAAAGTCACAATTTTCAGCCGCTGCGGCTGCTGCAATGGCGCAATTCCGATCTCGACTTTTCATCGATCGGCGCGCTTCAGGCCTCGCTTGCCATGCCGCCGCGCGAGCCGGGCCTCACCCGCGCGCCGACCGGCGAAGACATTCTCGTTCTGGAGCATGCTTCGCGTGATGAAAATGTGCGCAGCCTGGCGCGCGACACGCAGGCGATCCAGCGTTTATGGGATGTTTGCCAAGTTCCCGATTATCGCAAGATCGCACCCGCCACCCACGCCGAATTGGTTGTCACCCTCTATGGTTTCCTGACGCGGGACGGTAATATCCCGGACGATTGGTTTTCGCAGCAAGTCGCGCAGGCCGATCGCACCGATGGCGACATCGACACCCTCTCCAACCGGATCGCGCATGTCAGGACCTGGACCTACGTTGCCAATCGGCCGGACTGGCTCGCCGATCCGGAGCATTGGCAAGGCGTCGCCCGCGCGGTCGAGGACAAGCTTTCGGACGCGCTGCACGAGCGCCTGGCCGAACGCTTCGTCGATCGCCGCACCAGCGTGTTGATGCGACGATTGCGCGAGAAGGCGATGCTGGAAACCGAAGTCGGCAAAACAGGCGAAGTGACGGTCGAGGGCCATGTCATCGGGCGCCTCGAGGGTTTCATGTTCGCCGCCGCTGCTTCGACCGATGCCTCCGAAGCCAAGGCGCTCAACGCCGCGGCGCAGAAGGCGCTCGCGGGCGAGATTGAAGGCCGCGCCACGAGGCTGTCGCAGGCGTCCAACGACCAGATTTTGCTCGCCAATGACGGCGCGCTGCGCTGGATGGGCGACCTCGTCGGCAGGCTCGTTGCTGGCGATGACGTGCTGCGCCCGCGCGTGCGCATCGTCGCCGATGAACATCTCACCGGCCCGGCGCGCGACCTGGTGCAGACCCGGCTCGACCTCTGGCTCAGGAACCACATCGAGAAGGTGCTGGCGCCGCTGTTCTCGCTGACCGCGGCCGATGACGTGACCGGCATGGCGCGCGGCGTCGCCTTCCAGCTCGTCGAGGCGCTCGGCGTGCTGGAGCGCCAGAAAGTGGCGGAGGAGGTCAAGGGTCTCGACCAGCCGGCGCGTGCGACCTTGCGCAAATACGGCGTGCGCTTCGGCGCCTATCACATCTATCTGCCGATCCTGCTCAAGCCCGCGCCGCGGGGGATGGCGACCCAGCTCTGGGCGCTCAAGCATGAGAGCCCCGACGCCAAGGGTGTCGGCGACCTGCTGCATCTTGCGGCGTCCGGGCGCACCTCGATTCCCGTCGACAAGGATACGCCGAAGTCGCTTTATCGCACCGCCGGTTACCGCGTGACCGGTGAGCGCGCCGTGCGTGTCGATATTCTCGAACGGCTCGCCGATCTCATCCGGCCGGTGCTGTCCTGGCGCGAAGGCGCGCCGGGCCCGAAGCCGGAAGGCGTCGTAGATGGCCGCGGCTTTACCGTCACCGGGGCCATGACCTCGCTGACGGGCGCCTCGGGTGAGGATTTCGCCTCGATCCTGCGTTCGCTCGGCTATCGCATGGACCGCAAGCCCAAACCGGCGGGGCCGGCAGAGGTCAAGCCGGCGGAGCCGGCCGCTGCGGCGCCAATTGAGCCGGTGCCAAACGAGGCTGGGCAAAGTGCAGCGCCGGCCTCCGAACCGGCGGCGCCGGCCGTGCGGAATTCGGCGGCACTTTTGCCGGAAGCCACGCTGCTGCCGTTCATGGAAACGGTGCATGCTGCGTTCGAAGCGCAAGTCGGCGAGCAGCTTTCGCCCTTGTTCACGCCGCCGGGTGAATTCACGCCCTCATCGGAAGTGCCGGCTGAAATTGCTGGGCCGGACCCCGCGGCGGCTGAGGCGCCTGCCGTTGTAACTGCGGCTGAAACGGCTGCGCCGGCCGCAACGACGGCTGAAGAGCCGGCCTTTATCGAGGTCTGGCGGCCAGCCGGCCGTGCCGAGCGCCGCCCGCACAAGCCGCGCCGCCCGCGCCGGCCCGAGCGCAGCCAGGCCGCCGCGCCGGCGCCTGCCGCTGCGGAAGCTACGCCCCCCTCGCCCGAGGCCGCTGCGGCTGCGGCGCCTGAGGTTGCACCGGAAAAATCCGGCGGGGCGGACCAGCGCCGGGATCGCGAGAAGCGTGACCGCGCGTTCCAGCAGGACCGCCGCGAACGCAAAGAACGCGCCGAGCGCCGCGATCAGCGGTCGGCCGCCCAAGGTCAGGCTCGCCCCGGCGGGCGTCCGCCGCGCCGCGACAAGGGCAATCAGGTCGATCGGGCCGAGCGCGAGCAATATTACGCGCGGCCCGGCGGCCAGCGCTCCGACCGCAACAAGCAGCCGGACCCCAATTCACCGTTCGCCAAGCTCGCGGCCCTCAAGCAGCAGCTTGAGCAGAACGCGAAAGAGCCGAGCTAGACGCAAAAACCAAAAGGCCGTGGACCGCCAACGCATCGACAAGTGGCTCTGGTACGCGCGCATGGTGCGCACCCGGACCGATGCGGCAAAACTCACCGAGGCAGGCTTCGTGCGGCTCAACGGCGCCCGGGTCGCTCAGCCCTCGCGCACGGTGCGCGTCGGCGACGTGGTGACGCTGGCGCTCGACCGCTCGGTGCGTGTGGTCAAAATTGAAGGCTTTTGCGAGCGCCGGGGGCAGGCGGCGGCGGCGCGGGCGCTCTATCGCGATGTGACGTCGTAGCCGCCGAATTCTGGACGAATTCTGGCCAGTTCTGCGCTGCGCAAGCCTTCGCACGGCACTGCTTGCGACCTATCTAAGCTTACGTTAGGCAGCCGTGGCGCGCCGGTTCCGGAGTGTTTGCATGACCTATGTCGTCAATGAAAGCTGCATCAAATGCAAATACATGGACTGCGTCGAAGTATGTCCGGTGGACTGCTTCTACGAAGGCAAGAACATGCTGGTCATCCACCCCGACGAATGCATCGACTGCGGCGTCTGCGAACCCGAGTGCCCGGTTGACGCGATTAAGCCGGACACCGAGCCGGGGCTGGAGAAGTGGCTGGAATTAAACGCGGAATACGCCAAGTCCTGGCCCAATATTACGGTCAAACGCGAGCCGCCGTCCGACGCCAAGGAATGGGACGGCAAGCCCGACAAGGCCAAGCTGTTCGATCCCGAACCGGGCGAGGGCGACTAGCCGGGCTCGCTGATGGTATCGGCGTCCAGCGCCGGCTTAACTACGTTAACGATCACCGCAAATTGCGAAATTATGGCGGCTGAATTGCACTTTTGCGTACCGATAAGGCTTTGATTTTGCCCAAAAATGTGCTATATATAGAAAAAATCAGATGATTCATAAGAAAACCGCCGCCGACGAAGCGCTCCCCTCGGGGAGCCTATTTTTTCGGCAGCGTTCCAAGGAAACGGCTAGAGGGCGTGCAACCCACGCGTGAGCAGTGGCAGACAAATCGCGTCATAAATCGAAGAAAGGTTCCACCGGTATGACCCGGAGGACAGACAAGTCGGCCGCAGTGCGGCGGACCACCTCGCAGGCCCCCCGCGGCATTGTCCGTGCAGGGGCTCCCGCAGCCAAGAAAACCGGCAACCGCAAGGGCGCTGGCGAAGGAGTTTTGCCCGGAATGACCGCCAATAAAAAGACCACGCAGCGACAAGGCTTCAAGACCAACGAGTTCATCGTCTACCCGGCCCACGGGGTCGGGCAGATTCTGGCCATCGAGGAGCAGGAAGTCGCCGGTGCGAAGCTCGAGCTGTTCGTCATCAATTTCGTCAAGGACAAGATGACGTTGCGGGTTCCCACCGCCAAGATCGTCTCGGTCGGCATGCGCAAGCTTGCCGAGCCGCCGGTGGTCAAGCGCGCGCTGGAGACGCTGAAGGGCCGCGCCCGCATCAAGCGCACGATGTGGTCGCGCCGGGCGCAGGAATACGAAGCCAAGATCAATTCCGGCGACATCGTCGCCATCGCCGAGGTCGTGCGCGACCTCTATCGTTCGGATACGCAGCCGGAGCAGTCCTACTCCGAGCGGCAGCTCTACGAGGCCGCGGTTGACCGGCTGTCACGCGAAATCGCGGCGGTGCAGCGTGTCACCGAGACCGAGGCGATCAAGGAGATCGAGGCGGCGCTGGCCAAGGGCCCGCGGCGTGGTCCGAAGCCGGCTGGCGAGGCCGAGGCTGACACGGCCTCCGAGACCGAGGCCGCCTGACGCAGGTTTCGATCGAGTTGTAAAACGAAAAGCCCGGCAGCAATGCCGGGCTTTTTGCTTACCGCCAAGCTGGTTTGCCAGCTTGGTCCGGTGCGCTAGTATGCCCGCCAACCACCCATTCACGGAAAATCGACGGAGTTAGCAATGACCGCCATTCGCGGCTATGTCGCACCGACCAACGAGGCCGATGCACTCGGCGTGCACTCGCTCGACCAGTTTGTGCTTGCGGTTCCCGACGCCAGCGTGGCGCAGGACTTCTACGGCAATTTCGGCCTCGACGTTGAGCGCCGCGGCAACGCGCTGGCGATCAAGACCTTCGGCCATGAGCACCGCTGGGGCTCGGTGGTGGAGGGCGCCAAGGCCAAGGCGCTGCACCATCTGTCGTTTGGCTGCTATGCCGAGGATCTGCCGCGGCTGAAGGCGCGCATCGAAGGCGCGGGCGTCAAGCTGATCGATCCGCCGCCAGGCTTCGAGAGCAACGGCTTCTGGTTTCGTAACCACGAAGGCGTGCTTATGGAGGTCAAAGTCGGGCCGAAAGTCTCGCCCGACGTGAAGTCGGACAGCCAGTGGATCACGGTTGGCGCGGGCGTTGCCGCCGCCACCGTTCGCGCCAAGGCACCGCCGGTGCAGCCGCGGCGGCTCTCGCATGTGCTGATCTTCACCAGTGACGTCGACGCCTCGATCAAATTCTACGAGCGCACGTTGGGCTTGCGCCTGTCCGACCGCGCCTCCGACCTCGTCGCTTTCATGCACGGCATCCATGGCAGCGATCATCATCTGCTGGCGCTGGTAAAATCCTCCGCGCCTGGCTTCCACCATTGCAGTTGGGACGTCTCATCCGTCAACGACATCGGACTTGGCGCCATGAGAATGGCCGACAAGGGCTTTGCCAAGGGCTGGGGGCTCGGCCGTCACGTGCTCGGCTCCAACTACTTCCACTATGTGCGCGACCCGTGGGGCAGCTTCTCGGAATATTCCTGCGATATTGATTACATTCCGAAGGAAGAGCGCTGGCCTTCCGCCGACCACAAGCCTGAAGATTCTTTCTATCTCTGGGGTCCGGAAGTGCCGCGCGAATTCACGCTCAATTGTGAGGCCGGCGAAAGCTGACCGCTGAAGCGTTTCACTCCAGCAGCTTGACCGGCTGTCCCGCCTTCACAGTGTCCTTGGGTCCTAGTCCGTTGAGCAGGCGGAAGCGCTCGAGGGGATGATCGACGCTCGCCATACGGCGGGCCAGGGTCTCAACTGTATCGTGGCCGCCGACGCTGACGATGTTGAGGTGCAGCGGCTGAACTTCGCTTGCTTCTTTCAGGCTGAGCCGACGAAACGTTTCAATCGAATCGCGAAACGAGCGGTCGATCTCCGGCGTTCTGTTCTTGGCCGCGTAGATAAAACGATAGACCTCGCTGCCGAAGCGCACGGCATAGAGGCGGAAGGACCATGCTTCCCCGGTCGCGGTCGCGGTTGCCGCCGGGAAGCCGTTGACCGCGAACTCCTGCACACTCGATGCATCGACGTTTTCGAGCCAGCCGGACTTGAGATAGTTGCCGAGCGATTGTTCGGCCGGCACGCGCACGGTGTCGAGGCGCAACGCTTCGTTGCCGCCGTCCACGAGTCCGAGCACGGCCTGCGCTGTGTTGTCGAGGGTAAAGCCGGGCGGCGCCAGGAAGCTGAACGCGAGCTTGGGATGCACAAAACGGCG
This sequence comes from uncultured Alphaproteobacteria bacterium, assembly GCA_963738915.1. Classification (GTDB taxonomy): domain Bacteria; phylum Pseudomonadota; class Alphaproteobacteria; order Rhizobiales; family Xanthobacteraceae; genus Pseudolabrys. The sequence goes on along the minus strand of CAVTYO010000005.1, from coordinate 19,156 downwards.
GCCGCGCACGAAGCCCTCGCTCGGGTCGTCGCCGTAAACCATGCCGTTAAGGCTGGCGAGATAGTCGGCGTGGTCACGCTCGCCATTGCCAGGCCCGCTGAACTGGCGGGCATTGGCGATCGCATTCTTGACCCGGTCGGGGGTCGAGGGATGCGACGAGAGAAAGTCGACGGCGCGCGGATCGGGATTGCCGCCGGGCGATTTAAGCTCGGCATTGCGTTGCATGTCGTTGAGGAAGCGCGCCGCGCCGAACGGGTCGAAGCCGGCGCGCGCGGCGATACCGACGCCGATTCCGTCGGCTTCGAATTCCTGCGCCCGCGAAAAGCTTGCGAGCGTCAGCTTTGACTTGGCGAGCGCCAGTGCGCCCATTTGCGGATCGCTGAGCACATCGCTGACCACGTGGCCGACGATGGCCGCCTGCCGTGCCTGCTCCTCGCGGATTTCGGCGTGGCGGGCGATGACGTGTCCCATTTCGTGCGCCAGTACGGAAGCCAACTCGGAGCGGTCATTGGCGAGCGCGATTAGCCCGCGGGTGACGTAGAGCCGGCCGTTCGGCAGCGCGAATGCGTTGATCGCCGGCGAATTGAGGATCGTCACCTCGTATTTGAGGTTAGGCCGCTCGGACGCCGCGACCAATCGGTTGACGAGCTTGTCGATCTCCTCGTGCAGCCGCGGATCCTCGTAGACGCCGCCGTAGGATGCGAGGATGCGCTGATGTTCGCGTTCCGCCGCCGGCTGCATCTGCGCCTGCTTGGGCGCTTCCGGCAGTTTGACCTGAAGGCCGTCCGGCGTGCTCGTGCAGGCGGCAAGCAAAAGCGTCAACGCTATGGTGCCGTTACGCGCCTTCGCCGCCGACAATGTGCTGACCCACCCCATACGCCTCTACTCACGGACGCCCTAGTTCACAGTCTCGATCTGTTCCGGCGCGGCAGCCTCGATTATCGGGCCGTTGCGTTGCTCGATAATGCCACGCACGCGAATGCGTCGGCCTTCCAGGCTTTTCGGTTCGATCCCGGCCGCGGCAAAGTTGCGCCGCAGACGGCCGGCAATAAAGACAGAAAAATCGCGCGTCCAGCGCCGCCCGAAATTCAGATAGATCGTGCCGCCGCTCTCGCGCATCGACAAAACCTTGCCCTCGACCAGCGCAAACCGACCTTGCTGCGCGGTCAACCGGGGGAGATCGTCCGATGGCAAAGGGGCGAAATTTGGATCGCCCCAAAGTCCGCGATTACCGGCCCTTGCGGTGCGTTCGCTGGTTAACAAAGCGTCGGCGCAGGCCCTGTCGCCGATACGCGATGAGACCCGGGCAAGGCCTTGGTCCAAAAGCGTCTGCTGCAGGGATTGCGCGGAATCAGGGACAAACGCGAAGGCGACAAGGCGTCCGTAGCGGTCGTGCGCCTCAGGTCCGAGCCGCATAAGTGTCAACGTCTTGCCCAGAGCCAGTGTGCCTAAAGTGGTCTGCGCGTCGCTCCCGGCTGCCGTCTCGATGCCGGCAAGACGCAGTTCGCTGCCGTCACGCAGCAGCAACGTGCGCCCGTCGCGCACGGCGGCAACCTCTGCGCTGCCTGCCGGTGCAAGCTGGCAGGCCTGCTCTGCGGCCACGGCGAAGCCTGCCGCGGCAAGGAGCGCAGCGATAATCAAAGCCTGACTGGCGTAGTGCGGTGCCGTCATATAGCTGCCATGGTGAGGTTATGCTAAGTCGCCGCCGCGCGGGTCCCGTAGCTCAGCAGGATAGAGCAGCGGTTTCCTAAACCGAAGGTCGGAGGTTCGACTCCTCTCGGGACCGCCATCCCCGCTGACCGCCTTTGATTCATATAAAGCTTTCGACCAAAATTGTCCCACCACTAGTCTGGTGGGACAGTATCTGTTCCCGCTTTGAACTTCGCCATGCCGGCGTCGGCCAGCTTCCCCTGGCGTGCCGCGCGGGTGTACCGCTCGACCTCTTCGAGGGAGCGATGCCCCGTGATCGCCATGATCTCGTGCGCGGTGGCGCCGCGTTCCGCCAGGCGCGCCGCAGCCGCTTTGCGCAGGCCATGAGCCGAGCAGTGCGGAAGACCGGCCTCGTTGCACCACTGGCGGAATCGGTTGCCAAAGCCGGCCGCGGTAAACGGCCGGCCAAAAGCGGTAGTAATGAAGGTAAGGTGATCGGAAGGCGTGGCGTCGATAACGGCCCTCAAGTCCGGATGCACCGGGATATCGAGGTCAACCGGGTTCCTATGCTCGTTCTTCGCTTGCCGATACCGAATACGCCCATCTCGAACATGCTGCGTGCCGAGCCGGACAACGTCCTCGCGCCGGCAAGCCGTGTAGAGCAGCAACGTCATTGCCAGCCGCGCTTTGGTCCCGATGGGGTGACGGTTCTCGAACTGCACGATCTCGTGCAGCTCCCAGGAATGAAAGCCCTTGCTCACGTGCTTGAAGGCCCTCACTCCATGCGTCGGGTCGTGCGGCGCAGCCTCCTCCTCGACGGCCCATGAGAATAAAGCCCGAAGGGCCTTGAGGCGTATGTTGGCGACTACTGGCGACTCCTTTAGCTCGTCGCGGAGCTTGCGCACGTGCTTGGGTTGCAGCATCGCCACCGGCTTGTCGCCGTGCGCCTGCGCCAGTACGTCGAGATGATGTCGACGCCACGACTGCGTCGCTTTATCGAGTTGGGTGAACGCCGCGCTGCCGTAGTAGCGGATGCACAAATTCCGAAAAGAACCTTGCTTGGCTTGCCCGGATTGGCCGGGAGGACCATTTCCTTTAGCGATCGCGCGCTCATAGGCCGCGATGAATTCCGCCGTCCCCACCTGCTCACGGATGCGTATCTTCGGCTGGCCAGGCACACGGACGTAACGCCGCACGTTGCCGTGCCGATCGACGTCTTCAACAACATATTTCAACTTCATCGTCGCCATGGTCGTCGCGCCTACGCCGCAGCCTCGTCCCACGGGTTGTGCTCGATACCGTCGGGCAATTCTTCAAAAGCTTCGTCGAGCCGACGGCGGTCCCATACCGTGCGGCTATTGATCCGCTTCGGCTGCGGCATGCGGCTGTCTTTCACCATGATGTCGAACATCGACGGCGAGACGCCGACGTAAGCGGCGGCCTCGGCGCGCGACAGCCCGCGCGGCTCGACGCGTTGATGGTCTGGCTTACGCACGATCTCTACCGACTGCCCTCTGCGGCCGCTTTGCATGCCAGGTAAACTTCATCAAAAATGGCCCCGATGGGAAACAACACAAATGGAATCTTGCCGAAGTGGGCCGCGAGCTTGCGGACGTCCATGTCCATCCGGAATTCCCAACACCCATTTTTACGACTTAGCCCCGCATAAAAATTGAGCGGCTTCCCGCGCTCGACCGCGCGCGCGTGGCCATGGAGCCAGCCGGGGCTAGCCGCCACGTGCACAACTTGGCGGACGGTGGCGTTGGCAGCGGAAGGGTCATTGGCCAACTCGGCCGCAATGCCCGCGAACTGTGAGCTTGAGCTCGACATGTCGAAGAGCTCCGAGAGCTCACGCGTCAAGCGGGCCTTGAATATGGCCACACACGAAAAATAGGGCCGGCTGCGGACAGCAAGCTGTTCAATTCGAACTCGGCTCAATGAGCCCCCGCTCGAGCCACAGATTTGCAAGCTTCCGATCAATTCCGGCGATGGCGCACAGCTCGCTTGAGCTGAACGCAGGCGCGAAGATGGTGGCCGGTGAAAATTTCTCCATGCTCGCCTCTTGTTAGTCCGCTGCAGAGGACTAATATAAGTCGGTGAGGGCAAAAGTCAACGCCAGATTTTTACTGAGGATAACGTCATGATGACAGAAAAGGATGAAATCAAAGAGGCGGTCGATCGCCCCGAGCAAATGCCGGCGTTGGCTCCCCAACCATCGATCGTGCCGGGCGCTGCCAGCGACGATGCCGGCCTTGGTGAGGACCATCAACCGCTGAATTCCGAAGCGGCACTGCAGCCGACCGAAATCGGTTGTGAAGCTCGCCTCGCTGAGATTGGTCCATGTTCAAAGGTAAGGCCATGTCATATATCGAGATGGCCGAACGCGCCCTCGAGTATCACGACATCTTCAAGAAAAGAGATATTGCGCAAAGTGCGCAAAAGCCCCGCACGGGCCGTCCTGGCGTCGTTTCTGCCATGGCGCGCGAGCTCGCCGTCCCGGGTAGCAGTGATGCGGGAAAGCGCGCGTGGATCGAGCGCGCCCTAGAAGTAGCGAGGATGTCACCTCAGGCGGCGGAAGCCGCGAAGAAGGCCAAACTCGATCGAAACCGCAGCGCTCTAAGTGAGATCGCCAAAGCTGGCAAACCCGCCAAGCAATTGGAAAAGGTTGAAGAGATCAAGCGCCTGAAAACGAACAGCAGGAAGAAGGCGAAAACTTTCGTTAAGAGGACCGTTCGCTTTCCGTTGGCAGGCAGCGAAGAGATCTTGGGCAAGCTCATCGCGTTTGCCGATGCACATGGCATCGAGGTGATCTAATGAATCACCCCGCGAACAAATTGCGCCGCTACGAAAGTCATGAGGCAGAAACGGGCGCCGCTCCGACCGCACCTGTGCCCGCATCGCTTCCGCCAGCCGCCACGCTTGCAAGGCTGATCGCCGCCGAGGCCCAGTTCGACTTGCTGTATATCGACCCGCGCCGCCAGCTCACGATGCTCGATGAATTCTATGTCGACGGGCCGGGCACGCTGGATCGCTGTCTGCCCATCCATCAGGTGATGGCGCCTGCGGCGGGGGCAGTGATCTTGACCCGCGTCCGCGACCTCGGCGTAGTGACGACCGAGCTATTACCCCGCTGCGGCTTTTCCCGCCTGTCGCGCATCCTGGTGATGGATCAAGACGGAGCTGGAGATATCTCCGGGGCCAAGGTGCTCGTCACTGCGCAGCGCGGCGGTGCCGAGCTAACACTGCCGGACAGTGGCGTTTGGCGCGCCCCGCCGCGCGGCGCGAATGCGATCGAGATCGCCGAGCAATTGTATCCGAACGCGAAGCGCCGACTGCACGCTTTCGCCAAGTTGCACACGCCGGGCTGGACCACTTTGACCAACGCCAACACCTGGACCGAGATCCCGACCCTTCGATGAAGAACGCAATATACGTCCCTATTTCCTGCGCGATGTCCGCGCGGCGATGGCGCGGGTGCGCTTCACCTTCGCGTCAGGATTTTCCGGCGCCGGCATTGCCGATGTCGGCTACGCACTCGCTGGCGGCCATCCCGTCTTTGCCATCGAGCTCGATCCGGAAGCCGTGCGGACGTTTCGAAGGAATTTTCCCGAGACCTTCGTCGAACATCGAGATTTCCGCGAGGCCGCCGCGTCGCGGGAAATCATTGCCCGGCTTTTGGGCCAAGGCGCCCTCAATTATGGCGAGCTGGACGTCCTGCATATGAGCCCGCCGTGCAATGAGTTCAGCCGCCTCGGGCCTGGGCCACAAGAAGGAGGCACCGCCGGCCTGATCTTCGACGTCGTCAACATGACGAAGGTCGCTCGGCCCCGAGTACTTGTCATCGAGAACGTTCCCGACTTGGGCGGTCGGTATGGCCACATCTTGGAGGCGGCGCTGCGTCTCCTGCGCTTTGATGAGACCGGCCGGCGCCTATATTACGCGAACTTCCTGGTCTTAAACGCGTCGGATTACGGTGTCCCTCAGCGCCGTCGGCGGCTGTTTGTCATCGCGGTTCGCGCCGATGTCGCCGATGTCGTGAAGCTTGGATCGGATGTGGCCATGCTTCTACTGTTCCCCGGCCCGACGCACGCCCCGCTTTCCGTAGAAGCCGCGTTCATCGGTCTTCAGCAGAATGAAGCGGAAGTCCATCCTTTCCGACGAGCGATGATGACGTCGAATCTCAGTCACCTTGCTCGCCGACTTCCGCACGACCCGGGCCGCTGGATCACGCCGCGAAAGGTGGGCCTCGGGCGCAATCGCTTCTCAACGGTGCGCGCCGCGGCGAATCTGCCCAGCCCGACGCTAACGGCTAGCGGCCAGCAGCCGGACGGGCGCAGCGGCGTGCTTCACCCGCTAGAGGACAGAAAGTTCACAATTCCAGAGATGATGCGCGTGTCGAGCTGGCCGGACGACTACGTATTCACTGGGACGGTCGCACAGGCAGCGACACGCATCGGAATGTGCGTGCCACCGCTGATGACGAAGGCGATCGCTGACGTGCTCTACGAGTTCGTGCTGCGGCCGTACCGAGATGCGCTCGATCAGCACACAGGCCGATCCGAGTAATTCGCAGAAAAACTTTTCTCACAAAACGCACCACGAAATCGTGAGTGACGCACCATTGGCTTGCGCGCTTGAACCGGATACGTCGCGCAAATCAGCAACAGCAAAACTGCATCGAAATCATGATCAGCATGCGCGGACATAAATACCTGGTGAATTGATTCGCGCGACGGATGGCCGCGCGCAGAGTCATTTGCCTTCGAAGGCTTCTGCAGTCCGGCAATGCGTTGCCGGATGATTTGCTCGATATTGCTTCTCGCTAATCTGATCTGATCATCGAGACGACAGCAGCGATGACGACGACGATGACGACGATGAACAAAGACACGATCGACAACGCAGACAAAGGAAACAGCTAAGCATGACCGCTGTCGATTATCTTGCTGATCGCCGAGCTGTTCGCGACGTCGTCGCTGGATATACCAGCCTTGTCGATCAGCGCGTTACTGCTGGTTGGCGTCCATACTTGCTGTCGTTCATGTTCAAGCACTTGCCCGCTAGGCCCGAGCCAGTGCTGGCGCAGATGTTCGACGAGGCCGAGCGCTTCTATTCGACTTTCTTGACGCGCGTAGTTCGTAGGCCGGCGTCGCCGAGATCGATCGGCGAGCTGCCCGTCATGATCGTCGCGCCGGATTTTCCGGTCGGCAAGTCCGGCAAGCCGCTGCGCCAAGTCACGTTGAACGACGGCTTGCATCTTCATGGCGTGCTGCTCATGCCGCCGTGCTCCCGCCTCCGCGAGCCCGGTCGAGGAGCACTGTTCGGCGCTTGCAGCCCCTCTACGTTCGACGACCGTCGTCGGCTTGATCGTCTGGACGTGCGGCCCGTCGTCACGGCGTCGATCGCGTCGTCGAGTACGGCCTGAAGAGCTTGGCTGCGTCGTCGGTTCTCGACTGACGACGTGCTTGTGCTGCCGCGCACGCGATCCGAGCTGCGCGACTGAATTCCCAACGTCAATATGGAGAAGTTCGATGAATCGTGACGATGATAGTGCAGAGAACTCCGACGAGGCCAAGAAGACGCCCGCTGGCGCCGGTGGGCGAGAGCCCGAGGCCGCTGCCCCGCAGCCTTTGGCGAACGACACTGAACCCTCACTCGCGGGCTCCACGGGTAGCGTGGCAGCTTCCGAGACAGCCGCGCGCGAGGACGAGCCGCTTCCGGCCTGGACGGCGGCATATCCGGCCGACCAGCGCCGTTACCTTTCCCTTTTCGGGATCGATCCGGCGTTTCGCCCGCGCGGGCACGAGTACAATCTGCGGCTGATGGAATTCGGCCACGCTAGCGATAAGGCGGCACCCAGCTTGACGGGTGACCCGTTCTCGCGCTGGCTCTTTCGCCAAATTATGCGGGCGGCGCCGATGCAGATCTGGCAGGGCGTCGAGGTGGCCGCGCGCGCCTCGACCTTCGAACAGCAGGCCGAGGTCTTCAATCACGACCCTGCGACGTTTCCTCAGGCGCGGTCACCCGATCAGATCGAGGTCAGTCCCGACTGGTTGCTGATGTATCCGCTTGAGCACCGCGGCGCGCTGGAGCGGTTTGGCGTCCCGACTGTGCTTGATAGTCACGTCGACCACTTTAACCGCAAGTTTGTCGAACAACTAGACTCCCATCGCGCCGACGACGATCAGGCCGTGAGGGAGGCACTCGGCACCGCCTTTGTTAGCGTCTTTGGGCGCGCCGGCTGGTTTTCAGATGAAGTGAGCGACGAGCCGCACGGTCAAGAGATCGCGTGGGCGCTCGCCAGCCAGGATGAGGATGACCTGCCCGAGGTGTGCTGGGCCACTTATCCGGAGGAGCACCGCGACCTTCTTCGAGCGCATGGGCGGCCCGACTACGAGCACCCCGACGCGGCGGCGTTCAATCGAGCGCTTATCGCCGGTCGCGCGTTCCTTCGCGACTCGGGCGACGACGGGGAGGACCGCGTGGCTGCGCTTCGCGAGCGTCTCTGGGAGGCGTTCTTCGCCGACGTGCCCGTCGCTGCGTGACTAGCGTTCACTAAGCGGGCCGTGGGTCCGGCGAGGGGCGCCGACGCCGTCGCTCCGCTGTTGTAGCCCGCCCGGCCCAGCGTAGCCCGCTCGCCCTGGTCCGGGCGCGTGTCTGCCGCCCTTGTGGCCACAGTGCTCGCAGCGTAGCCCGCGGGCCGACCACGGCATCGGCACCTCGTCGCCGTAGCCGTCTACTGACGCCGGGCTTACGCACTCCGTTCGCGCGCTGTTGCCGAGCGGTACGGGCTGTGAGTAGCTCTTTATTGGTGGCCGTCGTATACGAGCGAAGCAAGAGTTCGGTGCCGGCGTGGAGATGATCTTGCCATGCGTGGGAAACGTACGGTCTCGGCAACCATCTTTTTACTGATTGGATCATGCGCGACCGGGTTAGCCGCGCCAAGTGCAGCGATGAAAAGTGCGTGCGCAGGTGATCGGACGCGTCTGTGCAATAGTTTCGTTGGCAAGCCGAGCGAGATGCAAAATTGCATGCGAGCACACCGCGCTGAATGGTCTGCGGGTTGCGCGGCCGCGGCCCCAAAAGGGCAGGCTAACGCCGGTGACGGCAGTCGCCGCGCCAAATGTGCTGCGTATGTCCAATTGAAATACCTTCCGCAAAATGGCGGCAGCGCGATGGAACACCGCCACGCGGCTCCGGCAGAACTCAGGCGCTGCATGCAAGGCGAGCCGATGGACTGATGCTCTGATCTTATTGGGACGCATCTGGTTCAACATATTCACATTGAGTGTCCTCCGCGTGCGGCGGGAGACCTGTCGCTGCACATGTCGCCTATGGGCGCGCCCGAAAATTTAAGAAACTTGGCGACGTGCCCAGCAAGGCGTTATCATTCGGCGATGCCCGAGCAACCCCCGAATCATAAGAATGAGCGCCTCGAACTGGCGGACATAGCGCGGCGCCGCGCCGACGAGATGGCGACTGCGAAAGGCTACGCCCAGCGCATCGTCGCGCTATTCAACGCTCGCGCCGCCCGAGGCCGCCGGCCGGCGTTCTTTCCGACGATCAAGTGCGCTCTGGTCGCCGAGACGCCGATCGTGCACACGGTTTGCCCGGCGTGTCGCACGATCACCGAGACCGACCTGCGGACCCTCGACCACCACCCGCTCGCGACCATCGCCTCGATCATCCCGAAGGTGAGCTGCCGTCGCTGCCGGCCCAACGCGCCGTTCGCGCGGATCATCGAGATCAAAGCAGCGGTCGGCGCCGACGGTCGATCCCCTTTCGCGACGTGGGGGATGATGCCACCGAGCGGGAAGCGATAGGGCGGCTGCGAACTGGCTTTGCGCCGCCGTCCTAATTTGGCACGTTAGCCGTTGTTGCTCTCGCGCCCCGGTTGTCCGATGATGTTCGCGTGGCGCTGGAGGTTAGTTATGCGTACACACACGCGTCAGCGTTTTTTACTAATCGCTTTGCTTCCAGTGGGCTTAGTCTTGTCGATGACCGGCAAAGCAGACGCTGGCTGTCGGACTTGTAATTACGTCGGGTACTACGAGCAGCCGGTACCGATTGTGCGCCGTCCCGTCGTGGTCCTAACACCGCAATATCTGACGGAATATGTCCCGTGCGGCGATGGCGTTGTAGTCAACCAGGGGGCAATATCACACCGAAGCGTCCCTGATCCCTCGACCGCGTTGTTTCTGTGGTGATACTCCGGTGAGCTACCGAAATTAAAAACCCAGGCCAGCCGGGCACCGAAGCCCCTGCCGAGCGTTGACCGATAACCTGCCGAGCATTGACCGATAAAAAGAGCTCGACGCTCCCTTAGAAGCGCCGAGCCCTCCTTGGAACTGATTGTCGAGCCTTGGCCCGACGTCAGATATTCCTATCCAACGGCCATTTATTCTCGCGTCGCAGAACCAGTCGTGCTTCGCGTATGGGGGCTTGGCTGGCAGCTGTCAGCGAAGCTGGTCTTTGATTGCTCACATTGCGCCAACGTTCGGAACGAGCAATTTACGTTCTCGCCCGCAAACCATTCACTTAGGCAGTATTTCCCGGCGTGCCCTGACCGATGTTCGCGCGCCTGACTGCTACTACAGGCGGCGATGGCCGCGACAACAAATACCGCACCCATGATCCGATGCATAAAAACTCCTCTCATAAGACAGCACCGGATTAACGGTCATGCTTTGGGTTCGTTCCCGGGCTGATGCAAACTGTTTTGTCGCTTCCGTCACGTGCCGTATCGCCGCGACGAAGACGTTTGGCGTGCTCGCCAGCGGCGTGCAGCAGATCGCGACCGAGGTCGCCGACTACTCGAAGAAGGCCCAGCGACAAGACGCGCGCTGACTTAAGCCAGCTCTCTGGGCGCGCATTGCCTTGATCGACCAGCAGATCGCCGGTCGGCGCCGCCCTCCGGCCGCGCCGGCGCCCCTTGGAGACATTTGTCGGTCCGGCCTGGCGCCGTGGTCCAGACGCGACAGATCACGATCAGCAAGTGTCTGACGACGTCTCTGGCGTGGACGCGAGTGTCCACGATGTACGCAGAGCCCACGTTCGCCAACGCTCTCGCCGCTTGAGCGGTTGGGCCTTTTCTGACCTCACGTCCGATCATAGGCGCCACCGATCGCTGCAACGTAGCGTTCCACAGAATTCTGTAAGATCTGCTTGGCGCCCGAATGGATCACCCGATCGAAGTGGTGGCTGTAGACCCGATCGAACGCGAGCGGCGCCAGCGCTGCACCGACGGCACGAACAGCCTTTTCGGAGAGGGGGATAAAGTTCGGAATGCTGCGCAGGAAGGAGAAGGACTTGCGGTCCAGGTTCGCTATGGCCATGTCGGCCGAACACACCACGCCTTTGCCCCCGGCCCCAGCCGCCCAATGCAGCATCGCCCCGCCGGGGAAGTGCCCGCCACCGCGAACCAGCGTGATCCCATTCATCAGTTCGAATCTCTCGCCTTGCCAGAACTTAATGCAGGGGTCCGGCTGCCTCACCCACTTGGCATCGTCGGCGTGCAGATGGACCGGCACATTCCCGAACGCCCGGCTCCAGTCGACCAGCGTCGTGTAGAAGTGCGGATGCGAAATGGCGATGGCGCGCAGTCCGCCAAGCCCATTGATGAGAGTGACCGTGGCGTCGTCGATCAGCGAAATGCAATCCCATAGGATATTCCCCTCAGGCGTACACAAAAGCAGTGCGCGTTGCCCGATGGCGAATTCTCGGCGTCGTACCAATGCCGATAAGACCCGGCTCGTACTGGCGGAACCCGTTGTGGTGCGAAATCTTCAGCCGTTCCAACGTCGTCCACGACTGCCCCTCGGGCGGGATGAACTGGCGTTCGTCTTCGCACACTGGGCAGTGGGCCGGCGGGGCTTCACTTAGCGGATATTGCGTGCCGCAGGTCGAGCAGATGAATTCAGGCATTGTGTCTCCCCGTCTGCTAGCAGCGACGACCGGCAAAGCCACCATCCACCAATATCGGCACTTAGCGGCCAACCCAGCTTGACCCGAGTTTGTCGGCTTTTGGACAACAGCGAACAAATTTGGATTTTGGCCTGCGGTAGTTCCCTCAATCGAGATAGGTCACGACGCCCGTTTTCAGGTCGTAGATCGCTGCGGCGATCTTCAGTTTTCCGGCGCCTGCGAGGCCGGCAATCAGCTTGCTCGCGGCGGTCAGCCGCCCGGCGGTCCGCTTGGCGCTTTCTTTGGCGGCGTTGTCGACAAAATTGCCGGGGTTACTCCGCACTGCAAGCGCCGCCGGTAGAATCGGCTCAATCATTGGGCCAATCGCGCCAGGATAAGTCGCATTCTTGGTTACGACGTCGCAGGCTGCCTTCACCGCGCCGCAGCTAGTGTGGGCGAGTACGACGATGAGCGGCGAACCGAGGACTGCAGCGCCGTATTCGACGGTGCCGAGGGTTGCAGTGTCAACGAGGTTGCCGGCATTCCGCGCGACAAAGAGTTCGCCGACGCCGTGGCCGCCGAAGATCAGTTCCGGGGGCACACGGCTATCGGCGCAGCTAATGATCGTTGCCCAGGGCGCCTGGTGCGCCGCTACATCGCTCCGCTGCTCCGCGAGGTCGATCGAGCAGAGTTCCGGATGGCTCACATAGCGCTCGTTTCCAGATTTCAGCGCAGCGAGCGCCTCGCCAGGTGAGAGTTCGGTCGGCGCGCCATCCGCGGCGCGCGCCTGCCACGACACATCGCCGAGTCCGAACGCGAAGATGCCCGCGGCGCCGAACTTCAGCAGATCCCTCCGACCGACCCCTTCGTTCTCGCAGTTGATGCACATCACACCATCTCCCTTTGCGCATGCCCTCACGCTGGCCGGTTTTAAATTAACAAGATAGCGTATCGGGCGGAATAGCAAGTTCCCCTCCCATTCGATGACGCCGTTTGCTGAGCGTTTGTCCGCTACTGGCAGATTGTGTTGCAAAACTCTTTGCTGCACTGCGAACACGCAACAATTGAATCCGATCGTACAGCGTTTTGAATCAATGATGCGCGTTCGTGTTTGTTCTTGAATTAATATTGCTCGTTTTGGTCGTGAAAATAGTTCTGCAACACAATCGACCCACAGCGGACATCGCCTCGTGCACAGTAAATGTCAGCTTTCGGGGGTAAAGGGGACATCGCGGATTAATGAGTACACGCCCTAGATCGCCGACGGTGTTGTATGCTGGCGCGTAGTCGTGGTTGAACGGCGTCGAGGACGAGAACGTTGGACCCGAGGTTCGCAGCGCTGGTCGAGCAGCTCGCGCCAAAGCTGAGCGCGCTACTGGCCGCGCCGCGTGTCACCCTTGGTAAGCTGCCGCGCGAGATGCCCAAGAGCGGCGTGTACATGTTCACCGAAGCCGGTAAGCACTTGTACGTCAGGCGCTCGAACGGCCTGCGCGGGCGCTACGGCCGTCACTGTCGCCCCGGCGCGACGCATCGCATGGCGTCGTTCGCTTTCCAGCTGGCGCGCGACAAGACAGGCAAGACGAAGCCGTCTTACCGAGCCGACGAGGGAAGCCGGGCCGGCCTCATGCTCGACGCGAAATTCCTCAAGGCGTTCACCCATGCGAAGGCGCGTATCCGCGCGATGGAGTACCGCTTCGTCGAGGAGACGGACCAGAACAAGCAGGCACTGCTTGAGATATGCTGCGCCGTGGTCCTGCGCACGCCATACAACGACTTCGGCACGCACTGAACCCGGCAGATCTAGAGCTCGGCCCGCGACTGGACGGCCCGCGCGCTATTGTTGCCGAAGCTTCAAAGGGGCCGCTAACTAAGGCCGCGATATGGGAGGAAGTTATGGAATGGTTTAGCAAGAAAACTTCTATAGCGAGCATCGAAATTTCAAATTGGATGCTCGTGCTCGGTGCTGTCGTGGTAATATGGGCTATATATGCGTATTCTTGACGACCGAGCGCCGGCTTACGTGCAGAACGTCGAGCTTAGCGTTACTTGGTCACGCTGTTTGGCAGACCAAATCGTGGCGACGTGAGCAACTATTCCAGCGACCTGGGCGTACCGGCGTTTGGCCCTCGCATGGTCTGCACGCGCTGTGGCGCGATCGGTGCCGACGCCCGTCCGGACTGGAACGAGCGGCGAGCCGATTGTACCGTTCGCACGAGCAATTAAGGAGGCCGGGCTGCCGGACCAGACGTGGAGCATGATGTCGCCAATGGTCAAAAAGCGCCGACGATCGCTTTGAGCCCCGTTGTCGCACTCAGCACGAACATCGATAGATAGACTATCCAGTAGAGCTTCGCCGCATCTTGCCCCTTTAAGATTGGTCGGTCCGCTCTAATTCGCGAAACCTCATAGAGCACCATCGTAATGCCGATGGCGAAGAAGGCGATGGCGGCAGCGAATAGACCTAGCGTTTTCATGCTTAGCGACTCATCATGCAATGACTTCGAGAGCAGCACGGCGGCGTAAAGGCGAGCGCTACACCATCAGCGTCGCCGCCTAACTTTTGCCCGGCGGATTGTCTCGAGCTCGCTTAGCGTACCAAATCGAACCGATGAGGACGGCGACTGAAATTATCCAAAATGCTTTCCAAGCCCACCCGAAGTCCACTACCCGCTCTCCCTATGACGGCATCCTAGTTTCATCGCCTTTCGTGGCGGCTCTGCTGGAACAACGCGGCACAAAAACACAATGTGCCGAACGTAATCAAAACCGGCATCCAATTCTGAGCATGGAAACCGAAAATCGGCAGATCAGCTACAAGCCAATTCAGGAGCGCCGTCTCCATGTGCCCCCGATCTCCGACATTGTCGCGCCAAGGTTCTCTCTCAAAACGGCCAATTCACGATCACTCGCGCGACGCCCATGACCGCGGCGATCATTGCGGTCATGATGTAGGCTTGACCGACAATATAAACTTTCAAATATGGCGCCGACACGCCGTCGCGCGGGCGTGCCAATAAAATCATCCCTGCCGCGACCGCTATGAGCGCGACGCCTAAGACCAAATTCATGCGCTTCTCCAAAAGTGCTGATGGCGATGCTCAACAATGTCGGTCATGTTAGAAAAAGCCGTTGATGATCAGCGACACACCGATGGCTAGTGCGGCGACGATCGCGACAGGGATTAGGGAATCCAACAGCGGAAGTTTCGCGATCGGGTGCGTACGCCCCTCATTTGGCATAAAATACCAAAGAGTTGCTCCACCTGCCATAACTGTGACAACGCCGGACAAAATTGAAATCAAATTAGCGCTCTAAACTTTCCAAACAGAGACGTGCCGCGTCGACCAATATTTTAGGTCCGCGTTTCAACCGCCCGCAGTAAAATGAAAGTAAAAAGAACTGCAGGGTTCGCCCTGCCTCGGGGCAAAAATGACCCCGATCCAATGGCCTTAGGACCGGGGTCAAAGGGAGAATTATGGCGCTGAGGATACCAGCCCGCACCACACTGTAAGTGCTAGGCCGTCGAAATCGGCACGGCTATAAACATGGCGGAAATTCGTACAGGCGCGATCCTGCGCCGCAAGCGGCATGATCTCTGTAAAGAGCTATGCGGCGGCGTCCGCCTTGCGTCTATCACTGGCCGCCGTCAGCGCGGCGTCAATTAAGCGGTCCGGATTGCGCTCGCCTTGTGCCGCCAAAGCGAGGATGGCTTCGGCCAATGCGGTGCGGCTCGTTGCCTCGCGCTCTTGCGGTCGAAGGCAGGCCCACGCGTCGTCAAGCGTTTCCCTCAAGAGAGAAACGGTTTTGAGATCGAAATATGCGGGCTTCTCGACACCCATGAACGCCTCCCATAATTTTTTGATTGCTGTTACGCAGGACTAAGTTGCCATACAGCCCGTGGATTGAGTGAATGTGATGACGACGATTTTACGCAGCGAGCGCGGCGATGGGGCCATGGACGGCTATCACACACCGAACGCGAACACGCCGGGGATTTAATTGGACGTGCCGGCGCGCGAACTACGCAGTTCCAGCTCAGTGCCGAAGATCCGATCCCACAGGCCAGTGGTCACGCCGAAATTGCCGTCATGGGACCTATAATGGTGGCCCGCATGCCGAAGTCGGGCTCGATAAAAATAGGAATTGCGGCGCGGCCGTCGATGGTGGCTCGCGTAGTGGACGAAAACGTACCACAGATAGCCGGTAACGAGGCCCGCAACCGCCGCAGTGCCCAATTCTAGTCCGGCGATTGCCCAGGCCGGGCAAGCGACCGCGAACAGGCCGACCAAAGCGCTCGCCCAGACCGGCGTCCCGATCAGCTCTAGCGGCTCATCATGATGGCGCTCGTGAATGACGGAGAGGACCGGCGCGTGGTGAAACAGTACGCGATGCAGGAGATATTCAATCAGCGTCCAGCCGACGATGCCGACGGCAAAAACAAACATCCATTCAACCGGACGCTGCAGCGTCGATCTGTGGTGGGCGAGTAATATTGCAAAAAGGATCAACGGAGGAAAAAACAGAAATTCGCAAAAATAGCCGAACCTGCTCATCTTCATGAGACGAACCTCGAGGTCGTATCAATCGCCCCGAATATTCGTTCTACCGTATCAGCAGTACGGTGTCGCTTAAAGAGCATCTTGATCCAGGTCGTCCCGGACGCCGCGGTTTTATTTAGCCATCCGCCAAACGAACAGCACCACAACAGCACCGACCGCCGCCGATATAATCAACGTCACCAGCCCAGCGCTAAGCGCGAGAAGCATAGCGATGTGATAGCCGACGAACGCACCGGCAACGCCCACCAGCGCGCTCGTGATGATGCCGCGGGTCGATCCGGAGAATTGCCGGGCGAGCCACGACGGCCCGGCAAGTCGATCGAAAAGAATACCGGCGACAATGCCGAGCATGAGAACCAGTAGAAACGTTACGACGGGGTCAGTGGCGTGCATAGTTTTTGCTACCTTCGGCAGGCTGCGGTTTAAATATCCTGCGCGCCATTAATACACTCAAGTAAGTGGGACCGCCGAAGCGGTCTCACTTGTTTGTCAGGCGAAACGGGCGTTACTGCTTCTCGCCGGTGCCTTTGCCGCCTTGTGCACCCGTCTCCGACTTGCCGCCACTGTCGTGGGCCTCGGTGCCGTGCTGTGAACCGCCTTGCGCCTTGCCGCCTACTGCGGTCGCAGCGCCACCTTTTATTTCTCTGCTGCCGTCTGGCGCTGCTCCAGTTGTGCTGCGGCGAAGGGTAGTGGCGCTACCGACGCTCTTGCTCGGGCTTTCGGTCTTTTCACGAACCGTCGATTTACTGCGGACCGTAGTGTCCTGCCGAATAGCCGTGCCCTCCCGGACGGTCGTGCCGGCGTGGCCATAGCGCTTCTCCGCAGGTGCGTAGTTCCAGCCCTGCCAGCCATATTCGCCACCCCAGCCGAGATTGCGCCGATGGGCAAAGCCGCAACGATACCAACCCGCGCCGTGCCAGCCGTCGAAATAGAAACAATAGGGGTGGCCTTCGACGATATAGACCGCGGCCTTTTGTATTACGTTGGTGGCATCGAGCCCAGGCTTCATTCCGGCGCCGATGTTGATCGACATGGCATTTCCGCTACTCACGCCCATTGCGAGTGCCGCAGCGGTCGCGCAAACGTAAAGTGATTTAAACATTGTTTCCTCCACAATATAAATATCTCGGCACCGTAACGTTTGAAGTGAAATAAAGTTCCATGCGCGGCCGCCTTGCGAGCGCATTTGCGCCGCAGGTCTCTTCCAAAATGTTTAGGGGCACGCTCGGCATCGGCGCCGTTTGCATGCGGCCCATTATGCATCCAAATGGTGACGCCCTCGACGGTCAGCAGGCACGTCGTCGCCGTAGCCGCCCACTTCGATGACGCCGCGGCGATGGCAGTCGCGCGCCGCGCTGTAGACGCTCAGCTTGCGCACGCCGTTCGCGCGCATGTTGCCGAGCGTCATGGGTGGGCCGCCGTAGCGCATGTCGTGACCGTCCGATTTGCCCCCAAGGTATAGCGCTGCTATTGTCACCTGATTCCGCACTTGGAATCAGCCAATGGGCAAAAATATTCTCTGTTTGCTGACGGGACCGGCAACGAGGGCGGCTTGCTGCCGGACGAGAGCCGCACCAACGTTTACAAGCTCTACCGTGCGACGCGCTCTGGTCCCGACTCTTCGATCGATCCCGCTAAGCAGGTGGCCTTCTATATTCACGGCATCGGTACGCCCGAGCCAGGCCACCGGATGGGTCTGAGAGACTACGTCGATCAGATGTTTGGCGGTGGGCTGACAAAGCGGATAATTGACGGCTACTCGGCGATCATCAGCGTGTGGCAACCGGGAGACCGGATCTACCTCTTTGGCTTCAGCCGTGGAGCGTACACAGCGCGCTGTCTCGCGCACGTGGTCGAGCTCTTCGGCATCCCTACTCAGGACCGCTCTGGCCGCAAATTGAGCTTGCTGCCGTCCGCTCTCCGCCGGATTTGCAAGGAGGCCGTGCGGACCCTCTATGTCTGCGGTTATGCGAGAGCAGAATTGCCTAAGCGCTCGGCCGCAGTCGACCGGTTTAAGAAAGCGTACGCTTGCGCAGCGGGCGGCGCGACCGGCGCCGCGCCGTACTTCATCGGCGTGTGGGACACTGTCGCTGCGGTCGGCTGGTCGAAGGTCTTACGACGGGGCTACGACCTTCACTTGCCGAAAGACGTTCGTTTTGCTCGACACGCGATGTCGATCGACGAATATCGAAAGGACTTCGCGCGCGTGAAGTGGGGTGGGACGAATTTCCGCCCTCGGTGCCGGGCCAGCCGGACGCTTTTCAGCAGATATGGTTTGCGGGAAACCATGCGGACATCGGCGGGAGCTATCCGGAGATCGAATCTCGGCTGTCGGACGTAACGCTCAAGTGGATGGCAGACTTCATAGAGACCGAGCTTCCGCTCGAGGGGCGAGTTGCCATCGATCATCGGGTTCTCACGCTCTCTCCCTCATGCGAGGGCATGATGCATGACGAGTGTATGGTCGGCGTCGCGGGCTCCCCGCTGAAATGGTACCCGGCGGATCGGGACGTCCCTCACGACGCGATTTTGCACCCTACTGTTTACGAGCGCCTGGAACTCCCCTCGGTTCGAAATTTCATCAGCTATGGCCCTTATCGACCAGCGCCGCTCCGCAAACACGACAAGGCGAAGAAGTACTTTCAATCGGCAACCTAGGCTCAAAGATCACAGATGCCCGTCATGTCCCTCTTGCTGAACGTCTTGTGGATCGTGTTCGGCGGCGCTTGGATGGCGCTGGGCTGGCTAGTCGCCGCCGTCATCATGGCGATCACGATCATCGGCCTGCCCTGGGCGCGGGCGGCGCTCAACATCGCCGCCTACACGCTGCTGCCGTTCGGCCAGAGGGCGGTCTCGCGCGCTGAGCACACTGGCCGAGAAGACGTCGGCACGGGACTGCTCGGCTTCACGGGCAACCTCGTGTGGCTGGTGCTCGCGGGCTGGTGGCTCGCGCTCGGGCACCTCGTCACGGCGCTCCTGCTCGCCGTCACCATCCTCGGCATCCCGTTCGGCGTGGGCCCACTTGAAGCTCGCCGGCATCGCGC